>CAVREC010000003.1:82500-124474 GCA_963720045.1 uncultured Actinomycetota bacterium
GGGCTGACGCCTGCCCGGTGCCGGAAGGTCACGAGGAGAGGTTAGTCTTCGGACGAAGCTTTGAATCCAAGCCCCGGTAAACGGCGGCGGTAACTATAACCGTCCTAAGGTGACATGCCTGGAAAAGACATGTGCAGTGTCTCAGGCGAATTCGTTGCCCCCCGCATCGGTAACGATGCGGTGCGCATCTGGCCATATGCTGGAAAACCCGAGTATCCCGCACTACTGGCGACGTCCGATGTGATGTCTACAGTGACAACGTGACGGGTGCGGAAAACCAGCAGGAAAGACTGATTGAGTTCCATGGATGGGTGATCGGTTTTGTAGACGGAGAAGGCTGCTTCTCTGTCGGTCTCGTGCGGCAACCAAGCCGACCGGGTCGACGCGGCTACACGACCGGATACCAGGTCTCGCATGACTTCGTCGTGACGCAGAGCGCGAGTAGCGCCCACTGTCTCGAGGAGTTACGTGAGTTCTTCGGAGTGGGAAAGGTGTACATCAACCGGCGGCATGACAATCACCGGGAGCACCTCCACCGCTACTCCGTTCATCGAAGGCAGGACCTGCTCGATCGGATTATCCCGTTCTTCAGGGAGCATCCGCTTCGGACAGCCAAGCAGCACGACTTCGAGAAGTTCGCTTCTTGCGTCGAGCTGATGGCCGGCGGTCGACATAAGACTCATGAGGGTCTTATCGAGATCATCGAGATCATGCAGACGATGAATCGGCGTAAACCCAGACATGAGCTAATCAGAATCCTCAGAGACTATACGCCAGAGGCCCTAGACATAGGGCCATGAGATAGTCCCGTCTGCATGGCGACATGCAGGGAGTCACATCTAAAGGAAGTGTGATTCCGCCTCGGTAAACTATTTGTTATTACCGGTGGTAAGAAACCAGCGAAATTCCTTGTCGGGTAAGTTCCGACCTGCACGAATGGCGTAACGACTTGGGCGCTGTCTCTTCGAGGGATCCGGTGAAATTGTAGTCTCGGTGAAGATGCCGAGTACCCGTGGTTGGACGGAAAGACCCCGTGAACCTTTACTACAGCTAGATATTGGAGTCTGGGATTCGCTGTCCAGGATAGGTGGGAGGCTATGAAGCGGAGGCGTCAGCTTTCGTGGAGCCAACCTTGGGATACCACCCTTCGTGTTCTGGGCTTCTAACCCGCTGCCGTGATCCGGGGCGGGAACAGTATCTGGTGGGTAGTTTGACTGGGGCGGTCGCCTCCTAAAATGTAACGGAGGCGCGCAAAGGTTCCCTCAGCACGGTTGGAAATCGTGCGCAGAGCGCAAAGGCATAAGGGAGCTTGACTGCGAGACAGACATGTCGAGCAGGGACGAAAGTCGGCCTTAGTGATCCGGCGGTAACTAGTGGACGTGCCGTCGCTCAACGGATAAAAGGTACTCCGGGGATAACAGGCTTATACTTCCCAAGCGTCCATAGCGACGGAAGTGTTTGGCACCTCGATGTCGGCTCGTCGCATCCTGGGGGTGAAGCCGCTCCCAAGGGTTGGGCTGTTCGCCCATTAAAGCGGTACGCGAGCTGGGTTCAGAACGTCGCGAGACAGTTCGGTCCCTATCCACCATGGGCGTTGGAGGCTTGAGAGGAGTCGTCTCTAGTACGAGAGGACCGAGACGAACGGACCTCTGGTGTATCAGTTGTCGTGCCAACGGCACTGCTGATTAGCCACGTCTGGACGGGATAACCGCTGAAAGCATCTAAGCGGGAAGCCCACCTCGAGATGAGGCCTCCCATCTCCTAGAGAGAGTAAGAGCCGTGGAAGACCACCACGTCGATAGGCGGGACGTGCAAGCACAGCAATGTGTTCAGCGGACCCGTACTAATTGCTCGAGGTCTTGATTTAGAACTCGCAAACGACTGCTGTGGAGTTTTGAGGGTGAGCGCGGTTCAATCGCTCGCTCCGCGAACCGCATGCGGAGCTGGGCGTGACGACGCTCGTCTCACAAGTTGGGCGGTCATAGCGGCGGGGAAACACCTCTTCCCATTCCGAACAGAGAAGTTAAGCCTGCTAGCGCCGATGGTACTCGGGGAGCAATCCCCCGGGAGAGTAGGACGCCGCCCATTTTCCTTTTCGCATTTGCCGGGGTCGAGCCTTTGAGCTCGGGCCCGGCTTTCGCGTGGTCCTGAGTTCCACCTAGGCCGCCCGCAGCTTCTCGCGCCACTCGGGATCGAGATCGCGAAGCCGCCGGACACGCTCGCCGATCGGCGGGTGGGTGACAAAGAGCGCAGCGAGGTCCTCTTGAGCGAACGGATTGACGGTGTAGAGCGGCTCGGTCGCCGGGCTTGCCTGGAACGCGACGAGCCCCATCGCCACCTCGAGCCGAAGCAAGGCCGCGGCGAGACCGTGCGGCGACTCGCAGAGCTTCGAGGCGTACAGATCGGCGGCGTACTCGCGATTGGGCGAGAGCAGCAGGTGCACGAACGACGCTGCGAGCGGGCCCAGGACGAACAGGAAAGCGCGCTGGAAGTACCCGCCGATCCGCGACGACTCGACGATCGCCGCCGCGATCACCGCGGCGATCGTCTGCGTCAGCACGTCGCGGTTCCGCAGGTGCGCGAGCTCGTGCGCGATGATTCCCTCGAGCTCCGCCGGCGTCGCGACGCCGAGCAGTCCCGACGAGAGCGCCAGCGCAGAGCCGCCCCGGGCACCTCGCCCGGCCGACAACGCCCGCGGATATCCGTCGGTGATCACATAGAGCCGCGGCGGGACGACGCGGGCGCGGATCGAGAGCGAAGCGACCGTTGCGTGGAGCGCCGGCGCCTCGGCTAGCACGAGCTCGCGAGCACCGACCATCCCCATCCCGATCCGCTCGGCGTACCAGTACAGCACGGCGCCGAGCAGGAAGAACGACCCGGCGAAGAGAAGCGCGAGCCGGTAGTCGCCGAGGCGCCACCCCACGAAGCCGAGCGCCGCCGCGGGAACCGCGAACACCAGCCAGACCTTGAGCAGGTTGCGCGCGGCCGCGACGCGGGTGCTCACGGCTCAGGCGTCTTCGTCGCGCTCGTCCGGCTCGTCTTCGGCCAGCCCCCGGGGCGGCCAGTCGGGCTCGGGCGCATCACACCGGCTCGAGCAGTGGAGGGAAGCGATGTTCTGGAGCGGGATCAGAATGTGCCCGTTCAGCTCGATGTGCGCGACGTCGTCGACGTAGCAATACGCGGTCAGCACGCCGTCCTGATACTCGCCGCCGAAGAGAGCGACCTCGACCTGCTCACCCTTGTATTTGTTCGTGTAATCCTCCACGAGTCGAGTCTAGCCACCGGATACGACCCGCCTCCACCGCATACCGGTCGACATCGCAGTTTCCGGCATTCACCCAGTTCTCACCACCCCCGGCAGCCGCCCACACAAAACGCAAGGGCCCGCCGTGCGTGATCACGAGGGCGCTCGCATCCTCGATTGCAACCAGCGCTTCGACCACTCGCCGGCCCATCGCCTCCATCTCCTCTCCGGTCGTCCAGCCCGTCATTCCCTCCCGCCGGCGCGCCATCGCCCCCGGGTACGTCCGCTCGATCTCAGGCGTCGTCAGCCCCGACCACTCGCCGACATCGACCTCTCGCAAGCGAGGATCGACGGCGATCGCCACTCCGAGACACAGCCCGACGATCTCTGCGGTCTCGCGGGCGCGAACGAGATCGGAGCTGTAGATCGCCTCGATTCCGATCTCCGCCAGCGACTCGGCGAGGGCGCGCGCCTCGGCCCGCCCCCGGTCGTTCAGCGGCGGGTCCGCATGTCCCTGCCAGCGCCGCTCGGCGTTCCAGTCGGTCTGCCCGTGCCGGGCAAGGAAGATCGTCGTCATCGCCGCCGCTAACGTAGCCGCCGATGGATCTGGGCCTCGAGGACAAGGTATGCGTCGTCACCGGCTCGACCGAAGGGATCGGGCTCGAGGTCGTGAGACTGCTTCAGGCAGAGGGCGCGCGCGTCGTCGGCTCGAGTCGGCGCGCCGAGGGCGCCGGCGACCTCCATATCGCGGCCGACCTGGCGGAGCCGGGCGAGCCGCAGCGCGTGATCGCACGGCGCGCTCGAGGCCTTCGGCCGCATCGACTGCCTCGTCAACAACGTCGGCTGGGCGGAGATTCACCGCTTCGACGAGCTCACCGAGGAGCTCTGGGAGCGCTCGTTCCAGATCAACCTGATGAGCGCGGTGCGTGCGACCGAGGCTGCGCTCCCGAACATGCGCGAAAACGGCGCAGGAGCGATCGTGAACGTCTCCTCGACAGCCGCCAAGCGCCCGTCCGCCGGCATGCCGGAGTACTCCGTGATGAAGGCCGCGATGCTCTCGTTCTCCCGCCTCGTCGCCGACCTCCACGCGAAGGACGGGATCCGCTGCAACGCCGTGACGCCCGGGCCGACCGCAACGCCGGCCTGGCTCGGCGAGGGCGGTCTCGCAGATCAACAGGGCGCCCGCGAGGAGATCCTCGCGAAGGTCGGCGCCGGCCGGCCTCTCGGCCGCCTCGCGACACCCGAGGAGATCGCGAACGTGATCGTCTTCCTCTGCTCCGACCGCGCGAGCTACGTCACGGGCGCCGCCTGGAGCGTCGACGGCGGCACTGTCCCGATCATCATCTGATCGGCGTCGTGCTGTCGTGAACCGCGCGATCCTCTGGGACTTCGACGGCACGCTGGCCCACCGACCCGGGATGTGGCGCGGCTGCCTCGTCGAGACCCTCGACGAGCACGCCCCCGGCCATGGGATCGACCCCGAGGAGCTCCGGCCGTTCCTGCGCAACGGCTTTCCGTGGGACAGTCCGGGCGTCCCGCACCCCGAGCTCTGCGACCCCGATGCGTGGTGGGCCCACGTCGAGGTGCTGCTCACCGTCGCCTACGAGGGCGCCGGGATCGAGCCGGGCCACGCCGCCGAGCTTGCCGGCCGCGTCCGGGCGCGCTACGTCGACCCGACCCGCGTGTGGGAGCTCTTCCCGGACTCGCGGCCGGTACTCGAACGGCTCCGTGCGGACGGCTGGCGTCACGTCGTGCTCTCGAATCACGTCCCCGAGCTACCTGCGATCGCCGAGGGGCTCGGCCTCACGCCGCTCGTCGACCACATCGTGAGCTCGGCCGCGACCGGATACGAGAAGCCCCACCCGGAGGCCTTCCGCCTCGCACTCGAGCTCTGCGGGAACCCGGAGGAGGTCTGGATGGTCGGCGACAACCCTCATGCCGATGTTGCCGGTGCCGAGGCGGTCGGAATCCGAGCCGTGCTCGTCCGGACGCAGAACGAGCCGGCAAAGCGGATCGCCGCCGATCTCTACGAGGCCGCAGCCACGATCACCTGCAGCCCACTCGCGCACCCTGCCGCTCGAAGCCCGCACCCCCGCCCATAAAGGGTGGGGCCGCGTCCCTCCGCCCTCGAGGGGCGATGCTACTCCCGTCGAGCGGCCGGAAGTGTCGCGCGAACGTTACGGCTGACCGAAATCCACCGAACGGTGTTGACCGTTCCGGGCGGGCGCACCGCGTGGGGGAGGGGCCGCCGACAGCTTCCTTGCTGTCAACGCCATCGCTTAGACCGCGCTTTCCTTTCATCCGGCTGCGCAGGGTAGACCGGCCGCGTGGATACGCTGGGCAGATGGCCCAGCAGAGCGAAATTCGGACGCCCTCGTTCGAGGAACGGATGCGCCAGACCGAGCTCGAGTGGCTGTCGCCGCTTGCGATCCACTCGTACGAGACGCGCGGGCGGCTCCGCCCCGAGCCGGAGTCGGACGTCCGCACCCCGTTCCAGCGCGATCGCGACCGGATCGTCCATTCCAAGCCGTTCCGGCGCCTGAAGGGCAAGACGCAGGTCTTCATCGACCCGGCCGGCGACCACTACCGGACGCGGATGACGCACACCCTCGAGACAACCGGGATCGCCCGGGTCGTTGCGCGCGCCCTGCGACTCAACGAGGATCTCGTCGAGGCGATCGGGCTCGGGCACGACACGGGCCACACACCGTTCGGGCACGCGGGAGAGTCGGCGCTCGACGCGGAGCTCGCCGGGCACCACGGCGGTCATTTCCGCCACAACGAGCAGTCACTGAGGATCGCCGAACGCTTGAACCTCACGCATGAGGTTCGGAACGGAATCCTCACGCACACCGGGGAGCAGGAGCCCGAGACGCTCGAGGGCAAGATCGTGCGCATCGTCGACCGGGTCGCCTACATCAACCACGACATCGACGATGCGATCCGGTACGGGATCCTCGAGGAGGCAGACCTCCCGCGCGAGGAGATCGCGATCCTCGGCCCGACGGGCTCCCAGCGAATCGACCGCCTCGTCCACGATCTGATCGAGAGCTCCGCCCGTGAGGGCGACATCCTCCAGAGCGAGGAGATCGGCAGCGCGATGCTCGCGCTCAGAGCCTTCATGTTCGACCACGTCTACCTCGGCCCCGACACGCGCGCCGAGCACGAACGGGCGCGCGCGACGATCCACGCGATCTTCGAGTCGCTTGCCGCGCGCGGCGACTCGCCGGAGGAGATCACCGAGTTCATCTCGGGGATGACCGACCGCTTCGCGCTCGACTACGCTGCCGGGCTTTAGATGACGAGTTCCCCGATCAGCGTGTCCGGCTGCACGTTCGCCCGTCCGGAGGCCACCAATCATTGGCGTGGGCCGCTGGTTTCTCATGGAAGCGGTGAGCCCGTGGAGCTAGTCTCTAGCCGTGGCGCGGATCAAGGACAGCACCGTCGAGGCCGTGCGCCAGCGCGTGGACTTCGTTGCGATCGTCGAGGAGCGCACGCCGCTGCGGAAGTCCGGCGCGCGGTTCGTCGGCCGCTGCCCGTTCCACGAGGAGCGGACACCGAGCTTCTCGGTGAACGCGATCGACAAGCTCTACCACTGCCACGGCTGCCACAAGGGCGGCGACATGATCGGCTTCGTCCGCGACACGCAGGCGCTCGACTTCGTCGGCGCGATCGAATGGCTGGCCGGGCGCGCCGGGATCGTCCCCGAGTACGAGGACGCGTCGCCCGCCGACGACGCCCGGCGCAACCGCCGCAAGCGGCTCCTCGCGCTGCTCGAGGACGCCACCGTCTTCTACGAGCGCTACCTCTGGGACTCGCCGGCCGGCTCCTTCGCCCGCGACTATCTGGCCGGGCGCGGGCTCGGCGAGCCGGTGAGCCGCGAGTTCCGCCTCGGGCTCGCGATCGGCGGCAGCCGCCTCGCGCGCGGCGCCCGCGAGAAGGGCTTCACGGCCGAGGAGATCCGCGCCGCCGGCCTCGCCCGCCAGAACGGAAACGACTACTTCGAGCAGCGGCTCGTCTTCCCGCTGAGCGACGCCCGCGGGGCGGTGCTCGGCTTCCAGGCACGCCGGCTCCACGAGAACGACCCGCTGAAGGCCAAGTACGTCAACACGCCGGAGTCGGAGCTGTTCACGAAGGGCGCCGTCGTCTACGGGCTCGACAAGGCGCGCGCGAAGATCGCCCGCGAGGACCGTGCGGTCGTCGTCGAAGGAAACACCGACGTGATCGCCCTTCGCCAGGCCGGGTTCGAGCCGGTCGTCGCCTGCATGGGCACGGCGCTCACCGAGCAGCAGCTCCGCGAGCTCGGCCGGCTCACCGAAGAAGCTCTCGCTCGCCTTCGACGGCGACGCCGCCGGCCAGGCGGCAACGCTCCGGGGAATGGAGCTCGCCGACCGGCAGGGCTTCGACGTGAAGGTCGTCGCGCTTCCCGCCGGCATCGACCCGGCCGACGATCCGAACGGATTCGTCGCGCGCCTGGCGGACGCGCTCCCGTACGAGGTGCACCGAACCCAGGTGGAGGCGCGCGGCAACGACGACCGCGAGGCCGCGCGGCGCGCCGTCGCGGCGTTCCTCGACAGCCGCCCGGATTCGCTGCACCGCAAGGCGGCCTGGACGTGGGCGATGGACTACTTCGGGATGCCGATCCAGATTCGCGGAGGGGGAACAGCGGCCGCCGCCGCCGCGCCCTCGCCGCGGCTGACGACCGCGGTCGACCGGCTCGAGCGCGGTGCGCTCGCCGGCGTGATCGCCCACCGGAGCCTCGTGCCGATCCTCGCCGAGATGAGCCCCGAGCACTTCCGCGACGAGCGGAACCGCGCCCTCCGCGCGCACCTCGTCGACGGCACACCGGCCGGTCAGGAGGTGATCGAGCTGCTCGCCGAGCTCGACGCCTGGGGCCCCGAGGAGGGGATCATCACCAAGGCGAACGCCGAGGAATACCTTCTGAGGCTCCGCGAGCGCGAGGTCTGGGCAGAGCTCCGGCAGGCTCCGTCGGAGCGGACGAAGGAGCTTCGGGACAAGCTGGAACGGATCCAGCAGGCCGTTTCCGGCCTGGAAAAAGAAACGGCGCCGGACTAGCCGGCGCCGTTCACCCCCGCTGCGGGCGATGCGAGTGTCAGTGATGGTTGGCGGCCCTCAGGGCCTTCACGGCCCGGCGTGCCTGCGCGACGGCCTGCCGGATCTCCTTCGTGGCTGCGCGGTCGGCGAGAATCGACGCGCGGAGGTTCGCACCGAGACCGGTGACCTTCGCCGCGCGGGCGGCCTTGACGTCGGTCTTCAGCTGGCCGAGGTCGGCGCGGATCGCAGGGAGGTAGGTCGCGACGTCAGCACGGAACTTCTTCACGTCGGCGCGAACGGCGGCCTTGTTGCCCGCAGTCGCATCCGAGGTCACGCTCGCAGCGTCTGCAAGGAGCACCGGGTGGGCGGCCGAAAGATCGCTCGTCAACTGCGTGACGTCCGCCTGAACGGCGGAGCCGGCATCGGCCGAGGCGAGAGTCGGCACGACCGCTGCAACGAGGGCGACGAGCACTGCGGCGAGCATGGACTTCGTCTTCATCGGGCTCCTTGGAAGAATCGACGGTTGCAGGATCGACAGGCTCCGTCAAACGGACATTCGACGCGCGTAAGGCGAACGTAAAGCGTCACCCGTCCGTCGCTTGTGCGAGACTCCCGGCGTGCGGCGCTGGCTAACGCTTCTCGTCTCTATCGGTGCGCTTGCAAGCGTTGCGCTCACGGGCGTCGGCGCTGCCTCGGCCGCGAAGGCGACGCCGCTCAAAGGGATCTACGGGACGGTGATCAAATCGAGCAATCCCGGATTGGGCGGGACCTGGCTGATCAACTTCGTCGCCGACGGAACCTACGTCGTCGTGAAGGAGCCGAAGTCGAAGTCGCTCCTCATCGGTGGCTCCTCGACCGTTTCGGGGAACAAGGTCACGCTGGTGGACAAGGTCGGGCCGCTTCGCTGCACCGGGGCGAGCGCGAACGGCACCTACTCGTGGAAGCTCACCGGCAAGACGCTGAAGTTCACGCGGATCAAGGACACCTGCAGCGGCCGTCCCCTGGTCTTCGCCAGCACGTCCTGGACGAAGCTCGGCTAGCGGCACCAACTCCGTCCATCGAACCGGGAGCGGACCTCCGGCGAATCTTTCGTGACCTCGACGAAAGGATCCCATGGGTTTCGATCTGCTCACCCCGATGCACGTACTGTTCCTCGCCCTCCTCGGCCTGCTCCTCTTCGGCCCCAAGCGCCTGCCCGACATGGGCCGCTCGCTCGGGATAGGGATCCGCGAGTTCAAGAGCACGATCACCGGCTCGGACGGCGTCGCCGGGGCAATCGCGAGCGCCAACGAGCCGGCGCTCGAGCCGGCGCCGCCGACCGCCGCCATCCACGGAGACTGACCCGAGTTAGTGCTAGCTCTCCGTTCGGGCCCACCGAAAAGCCGGGTAGTCCGAAGCGGCTTGCGAGGAGCTCCGGAAGGCTCGCCCATTCGACAGCGGTGAGCCTCGAGGCTTTCGGCGTCTCCTCGCGGATCGCGAGCCCGTCCCAGTCGCGCAGCATCTCCCGGCGACCGTCGGCCGACTGTATGCCGACGACGACACTCGTGACGAAGGGCGAGCGCGGGTGCGTCGAGGTGAACCAGTTGCTCGTCTCGAGATCGACGAACGGCGCAGGCGTCGGAACGAAGCTGTAGAGGTCGGCCCACTTGCAGTCGTCACCGGCGTTCTGGAGCACGAGCTCGGCGGCGGCCTCGACGATCCGGTATTGCCAGCCGGCCCGGGCGTGAACCTCACCGACGCGAAACGGCAGCGGCTCGAGCGGGCTCCCGAGGCCGAACCCGACGTCGGCGAGCCACTCGGAGCCCTCCGCCTGCACCCGCAGCAGCAGATGTGTTCGGGGCCTCGTCTGACCTGGAGCGGCACGGACGAGCGGCCGCGCGAGCAGTGGCTCCACGTCGGCTCCGAGCGCCTCGAGGCCCGCCTTCAGGAGGAGGTTCTGCTCGAAGCAATAGCCGCCGCGCCGGTCGAGCACGAGCTTCCGTTCGATGTCTTCCGTCGCGAGCGAGACCGGGATCCCCCGATAGGGATCGAGTGCCTCGAACGGAATCGTCGTGAGGTGCGCCCGATGCACCTCCGCGATGCTCGGCCTCCCACTCAGGCCGATCCGCTCCAGGTAGGCGTCGAGGTCGACCATCTCCGAAAGCTAGCCCTCGTGGAAGCGAGGCGGCCACGGTTGGGTCAAGGCTTCTGCGGGTACCACTGGAGTGTGTGGATTCAAGAAGGGAGTAAACAATGTCGCACCTCTTTTGCTGGGTGAACCACCTCCAGACACGCCGGGACCACCGGCGTGAGCTCGCCCGCAGTCAGGAGCCGTTGGCTTCGATCGGCGTGTCGGGCCGCGTGCCCCATTCGGCCCAGGAGCCGTAGTAGACCGCGGTGTCTGCATGGTCGAGGAGCTCGCTGAGGGCGAACCAGGCCTGGCTCGCGCGGTTCCCGATCGTGCAGTAGGGCACCACCCGATCGTCGGGCCCGACGCCTCGTTCGAGGAGCACGCTGCGCAACTCGTCGGCGTCCCTGAAGAAGCCGCCCTCGGTGCGAAGCTCGTCGATCGGGAGATGGACGCTGCCCGGGACATGTCCGGCACGGCCGGCGCCTTCGGTTGCGCCTGACGGCCAGAAGCGCTCGCCGGCGTATTCAGCGTTGGTGCGCACGTCGAGGACGATCTGTCCGGGCCGGCCGAGCATCGCCTGCACGTCCTCGAACGAAGCTTCGAACGCCGGATCGGGGGAGGCGGGCGGATACGACGCGGGTGTGGGGGAGAGGCGGTCGAGGCTCCAGCGGCCTCCTGCCTGCAGCCACTGGTCTCGGGGTCCGTCCATCAGGTGGACCTGGTCGTGGCCGAGGCAGCGCAGCAGCCAGAAGCCGAGATGGGCGCCGTACCCGTAGAAGACGACGGTGGTTTCCCGGCCGATTCCCGACCGCCCGAGGAGATCCGCGAGCTCCTCCGGGGTGGCGAGGCTGTAGTCGGTGTGGCGGAGGTCCGCGTAGATGTTCCACAGGAGCGCCCCCGGGATGTGACCCTCCCCGTAGGCCGCTGCGTTGACGTCGACCTCGATCAGACGCACGGCGTCGTCGGAGCGGTGACCGGCGATCCAGTTGGCGTCGACGAGGGCCGAGGCAGTTGCGTTCATCTTCCACTCCTTGGGGTCGTGGTGCTTGCCGACCGAGAGCCTTGCCGACCGCGGTTTCGCCGGCCCGGTGGAAACCTTGGCGAAACCCTGCCGTGGGGCTCTGCTCACCCGTTTTCGGGGCCGCCGAGAAGGCGCCGGTACGCGGCCTGGAGCGGCTCGGCCGGCGCCACGCCGAGCTCCTCGCGGAGCCGGTGGCGGAGCGATTCGTAGACGACGAGCGCCTCGGCCGCGTTGCCTTGCCGTTCGAGCGCCTGCATCAGCAGCTCCGCAGCGGTTTCGCGCAGCGGCGCCGACTGGACGGCGAGCCGCGCCGCCCGCTCGGCGCCGGCGAGCTCGGTGCCGCCCAGCCCGAGGCAAGCCGTCGCGTAGCACTCTCGTGATCGCAGGAGCAGCTCGTCGAGCCTCCGCCTCCATTCGTCGATCCATTCCGCCTCCAGGCCGCCGAGTAGCCTGCGCCTCGCAATGATCTGCGCCGCGAGGCCCGCGCTCCAGGCCCGCGGCCAGTCGCGAAGCGAGCAGGCCGATTCCGCCTCGTGGAGGGCCGCAAACGCTTTCTCGACATCGATGCTCCCGTCCGCGGGCAACACGAGCCTGAGCTCGTCGCGGCCCTCGATGGAGCTCCCGCCGAGGGCCGCCCTCGTCTTGGAGAGCAGCGCCGCGAGCGCATCCGCCGGATTGTGCGGCAGTGCCTCGGTCCAGACAGCGTCGAGGAGCTCGCCCCGCGCAACCGGGCGGTCGCGGTTCAGCGCCAGATACGCGACGAGCAGCCGCCCCTGCCGGCCCGGGATCCGCGTCTCGACCCGCTCGCCCTCGAGCTCGACCACGTAGCGCCCACAGAGCTGAATCGTCGTTCCCGCCATGCGAGCCACGATAATCATCGATTCCTCGACGAAAGGAGTCATATGGCTCGACAGGTCACCTGCGAATGCGGCTATGTCGCCCGCGCCGAGAGCGACGAGGAGGTGGTCGCCGCGATCCGAGACCACATCCGCACCGACCATCCCGAGCTTCTCGACAAAGTGAGCGAGGAGCAGATCGGCGGCTGGATCGAGATCGTCGCCTGACGATGTCGAATCTGTACGCCGGGGCGACTCGTTGAGCGATCGCTCGAGCCTCGTCATGCGGCCTTAAGCGCGAATTAAGCGCGCCTTCGCATGCTTCCGAGCGCAGAACGGGTGTCGCGCGCCACGGCGTCGGACATCAGCGCACGACCCTCGCACCGACGACCAGACTGAAAGGAAGGGCGAATGAGCAAGAGGCACCTAGTGACGGGCAGCACCGCGGTCGTTCTCGTTGCGTTTCTCGCAACGAGCACCGCGTTCGGGTCCAACCGTCAGGCCGGAGTCACGATCAAGGCCGCCGACAAGGGCCAGACCTACGTCATCAACCGGAGCACGACCGACAGGATGTTCTTCTCGCCGGGCACGATCTCGGTCAAGCGCGGTTCGACGCTGACATTCACCTACGAAGGGAAGCCGACCTCGGAGCCCCACACGATCTCGGTCGTCCCTCGAAAGAGCCTTCCGACGACCGACGCACAGATCAACGCCTGCCAAAACGGCGGGAACAAGGTCTGCAACGCGATCATCGGCGGCCTGATCCGCAACCCCCACGCGCCGCCCGGACCATCGAACGACATCGTCCACTGGACGGTCGACAAAGGAAGCCCCGGCCTCAGCGGTCCCGGGGACAGCATCGCGATCGAAGGTGCGAAGCACCGGTCGATCTCGATCAAGGTGACGGCGCCCGCAGGCAGCAAGCTCTCCTTCTTCTGCGTCGTGCACCCGTGGATGCACGGGACGATCAACGTCACCTAGATGAGTTGAGAGGGGGCGGCCAACGCCGCTCCCTCTCAACGACCTCTCGTCGAACATCGCCAATCATGTTCCGACCGACGCACCGCGCGTGCTCGCGTGGACCAAGTAGGACGCCTCACGGGCGCCGACGCTCAGGCTCCATCCGCGAACTGTGACGCTCAAACGTGGGCCGGGCCCGCGCGAATGAAGCCAGGACTTTCGGATCGCGTGGCCATGACTTAGCCTCAGCGCGTGCTCATCTGCGAGAACTGCGGTCGGGATAACCCTCCTGACGCCCGTTTCTGCAACGGTTGTGCCTCCGTGCTCGCGCCGGTGGCGGCGAGGCGCGAGGTCCGCAAGACGGTGACCGCGCTGTTCTGCGACGTGGCCGGCTCCACGGAGCTCGGGGAGTCGACCGACCCCGAGGCGGTGCGGATGGTGCTGGCGCGCTACTTCGAGCGAATGAAGGCGATTGTCGAGTCGCACGGCGGCACGGTGGAGAAGTTCATCGGGGATGCGGTGGTAGCTGTTTTTGGCGTTCCCGCGGCGCACGAAGACGACGCGCTGCGGGCGTGTCGGGCCGCGGTGGAGATGCGCGATGCGCTTCCGGAGCTCGGCATTCGCGGCCGGATCGGCGTGAACACCGGTGAGGTCGTGACGGGCACTTTGGAGCGGCTGGCCACGGGCGATGCGCTGAACGTGGCGGCGCGGTTCGAGCAGGCCGCAGCTCCGGGCGAGGTGCTGATCGGCGAGGCCACACGAGTGCTCGTGCGCGGCGCGGTCGTGACGGAGCACGTGGAGCCGCTGCGGTTGAAAGGGAAGGCGAAGCCCGTGCCGGCGTTCAGGCTCGTCTCGGTGCGGGTGCAGCAGCAGCGGATCCATGGGATGCCGTTCGTCGGACGCGTCCGTGAGCTCGGGCTCCTCCGGGAAGCCTGGGAGCGCGTGGCCGAGCGAGCAGCGCTGCGAGCTCGTGACCATCGTTGGCGACGCCGGTGTCGGAAAGTCCCGCCTTGCCGTGGAGGCGCTCGCGTCGGTCGATGCCCAGGTCGCGAGCGGCCGCTGCCTCTCGTACGGCGAGGGAATCACCTACTGGCCCGTGGTGGAGGTCGTGAAACAGCTCGCGGTGCTCCCGGCCGACGGCGCAGCCGCCACGGCGATCCGGTCGCTGCTCGGCGAGACGGAGACCATGAGCTCGTCCGACGAGATCGCCTGGGCCTTCCGCAAGACTCTCGAGCAGGCCGCAGTCGCACGCCCGCTCGTCGTCGTCTTCGACGACATCCAGTGGGGCGAGGAGACTTTTCTCGAGCTTCTCGAGCAGACCGTTCTGCTCTCGTCACGCTTCCCGATCCTCCTGCTCTGCCTGGCACGTCCGGAGCTGCTCGAGAGGCGCCCTTCCTGGGATGTGACCCTTCAGCTCGGGCGCCTCGGCGACGCCGAAGTGGAGGCGCTGATCCGCGATACGGACCCGGGGCTGCGGGAGAAGATCGCTCGGGCAGCCGGCGGCAACCCACTCTTCGTCCAGGAGATGCTCGCGTTCGCAGACGAGGCCGAGGGCGCGGTGATCGTCCCGCCGACGCTGAAGGCGCTCCTGGCCGCGCGCCTCGACCAGCTCGACCCGGGGGAGCGCAATGTCCTCGGAGGTGGTGCGGTCGAGGGCGAGGTCTTCCATCGCGGTGCCCTGGAGGTGCTCGCGCGCGACGAGGCTCACGTGACGTCTCGACTCGCCGCGCTGGCCCGCAAGGAGCTGATCCGCCCGGACCGGCCCATGCTGCCGCGCGAGGACGCGTTTCGCTTCTGCCACCTTCTGATCCGCGATGCGGCGTACGACTCGCTCTCGAAAAGGACGCGTGCCGAGTTGCATGAGGAGTTCGCGGGCTGGCTCGAGCACCACGGGAGCGAGCTCGTCGAGCTCGACCAGCTCCTCGGCTACCACCTCGCGCAGGCCCATCGCTACCGCACCGAGCTCGGCCGTGTCGACGACCAGACCCAGGCGCTGGGGGAGAGCGCTGCCCGTTGGCTCGCCGCGGCAGGATTCCGCGCCAACGCTCGAGGCGATCTCGGCGGAGCGGCCAGCCTCCTCGGCCGGGCGGCCGCGCTTCTGCCCGCCGAGAGCCGCGAGCGGATCGAGGTCGTCCTCGCGCTCGTCGAGCCCCTCGCCGCCCTCATGAGGGTGGCCGAGATCGAGACGCTCCTCGAGCAGACGAGGCGGGCCGCGGAGCTCCTCGGCGACGAGCGCCTGATCGCGCGCGTGAAAGTGGAGACGGCCTGGGTCGTCATTCACACCACAGCCGAGCAGTGGTCGGACGACGCCCTGTTGTCGGGGATCGACGAGGCGATCGCGGTCTTCGAGCGATTCGACGAAGACGCCGCCGTGGCGCGCGCGCTCGAGGTCGTCACGATGGCCCACCTGTACCGCGGACGCCTGTCCGAGGTAGCCGCAGCCTCGAGACGCGGCTACGACCATGCCGTGCGTACCCAGCACGTGAAGCTGCAGGGAAAGCATCGGCTGGGCCGGGAGGTGGCCGATCAGTGGGGCGCTACGCCGCTCGATCGGATCGACGATCTGCTCGAGGGGGACATCGCCTGGGCGCGGCGGACGGGAAGCGTCGGGGTCGAGGCTTGCGCGACCGTGAGGCTCGGCGTGACACGAGCCTTACGCGGGGATCGGGTGGATGGCAACGAGCTCTTCGCCCGTGGGATGTCCGCCTGCTCGGAGCTCGGAGCCCGGATCTGGGCCTACCAGGAGCTCGGTTGCTGGATCTGGGCGGTGACGGATGACCCGGCCGTCGCGGAGGTCAGGCTCCGCGACACCTACCACGTGCTCGCCGAGGCGGGCAAGCGCGGCATGGTCTCGACCATCGCGTCCATCCTCGCGGAATGCCTCTACCGTCAGGGCCGTTACGACGAAGCCGACGAACTGCTGGACGAGGCCGTGGAGCTCGGAGCCCCGGACGATGTCGTCACGCAGGTGCATGTGCGCGCGGTCCGGGCGAAGCTCTCCGCTCGTCGAGGGGACCTCGACGAGGCCGCGGCCGCGGCACGCGAGTGCGTCGCGCTCGCCGCAGCTGCAGAGTTCGTCGACCTGCAGGGCGAGTCGCTGCTCGCGCTCGCCGAGGTGTTGCGGCTTGCCGAGCGGAACGCCGAAGCGGCCGACGCGACGCGGCAGGCACTCGCGATCTACGAGGCCAAAGGGAACGTCGTCCATGCCGAGGAAGCACGCGCGGTCCTTGACGAGCTTGACAACGGGACCGCTTGACTCAAGTCGCGATTCCTGAGAGCATCGATGCCCCCAAGTGGAGGACGAGCGATGAGTGATGAAACAGCCGACCTGGAAGCCCGTGTGAGAGCGCTGGAGGAGCAGGTCTCCGCCATCCAGGCTCAGCTCAAGTCGCAGACGGCGAACGTGAGCCCCGACAGTGAGGACGAAGACGGCGATATCTCGTTCCCTGTGGGCGGCGCGGGGCCCTAGCGCGCCGGCTTGGCCTCGACCAGGACCGCCGACCACATCGCGTGCGCGACCTCCGGGTGCGCGATGTCGTTGTGCGCGCCGGCGCCGAGGCTCTCCATGTGCGCGATGTACCGGCTGCCATCGAGGTTGTAGACCTTCCCGCGCTCGAACTCGTACGCCTGCCCCGTCTCCCGCATCGCGAAAGCGACCGCGTCGACGCCCTTCCCCTGCGCACCGAACGCGCCGAGCGCGCCGTACTTCGGGAGCTCACCCGCCGCGAACGCGACGTCGCGCCCCGCGAACGACGCCGCCGGATACAGCTTGCAGACTGCGGTGTCGTGCTCCGACTGAGTCGTCACGAGCGCTCCCGAGACTCGCTTGCCGTCGATGACCGACCGGAAGTAGCCGGGGCTCCCGTTCGCATGCGGTATCTCGCTGCAGTACGACCAGAACGAAACTGCGCCCTGGGCCAGAAACGCCGAGTGGACCGGGTCCGCGGCCGGTGCTCCGGCCGGCCCGGAGAGGGTCGCCGAGACGACGACGCAGCCGAAGCTGTGGCCCATCAGGTGGAATCGCACGTCGCGTCCGCTCCCGTTCGCCACCTCCTGAAGGTCGGAGAGCAGCATGTGGAAGGTCGTCTCGCCGATCGTCCGCGCCCGGTCCTTCATCTTGAAAAACGACAGGTTCCGCAGGATGCCGACCACCGGGCCGAGCAGCGGGCGGCCGATGCCGAAGCTCACTTCCTCGTCGTCGACGGCGGCCTCATACGCTGCCTCCGGATCGAACGGCTCGCGATCCTCCCCGGGAGCCTTCGCGGGGCCGCCGGAGCCGAGCGCGGCTTCACGATCGAGCACCCGGTAGGCCTCCACGACCTCGGGCGAGAGCTCGACGGGCGCCGTGTCCACCGCGGCGCGCGGCGAAGATCGTCTCGAGGGCGTCGCGGGCGGCCGGCGTGTCGGCGATCCGCTCGGCGTAGGCGTCGACGAGCGCCGCGGTGTCGGGGAGCGGGACGCCGATGCCCGGAGCCGCGAACGAGACGTCCCCTGCCGCGCCGAGCTCCTCGTCGCCGAACGGCAAGCTCGGCCAGTGGAGGCCGACGAGCAGCGGGCTGAAGCCCGGGCGACTCACAGACGCCCGCGCGAGGTCGTCCGTGCACGCCGCCATCGCACCGATCCAGCGGTCGTACTGCCTGACGGCCGCGGGGACGTCGCCCATCCATCCGTGGCACATGAGGAAGACGTCGGTGTACTGCCGCTCGGCGAGCTCCTCGTTGACGCGCTGGATCAGGCGGCCGTCGACACCGTCAGGGTCGTCGGTGCGTTCCGCGCCGGAGCCGTCCACACACACCAGGAAGTACTGCAGGCCGACCCCGGGAATCGTCCTGACCGGCATCGAGGTGCTAAGCCTAGGGCATGCGCCCG
Organism: uncultured Actinomycetota bacterium; assembly: GCA_963720045.1. GTDB lineage: Bacteria > Actinomycetota > Thermoleophilia > Gaiellales > Gaiellaceae > PALSA-600. The sequence goes on from CAVREC010000003.1 coordinate 100,596, forward strand.
CGTGACATGATCCGGCGATCGTGAACCAGCAGCTGACAGCCCCGCTGCCGAGGCACGGGCCGTTCAATCAGGCCTGGCTCCGGGCCGACCTCGAGGCCCTCGCCGATTCGCTCAACCTCCCCCACGAGCAGGATCACTTCCTCCGCTCGCGCTGGCTCGAGAACGTGCTCTGGATGGAATCTGCGGCCCAGCGGACGCGGACGCGCTACTACGTCCTCCGGCTGGTCACGGTCGTCGGCGCCGTGATCGTTCCGGCGCTCGTCAGCATCAACGCGCTCGGCGGGACGAGGGCGGCGGTCACGTGGCTGACGTTCGCGGTCAGCCTCGTCGTCGCGGTGAGCGCGGCGATCGACGGTTTCTTTCGCTTCGGCGACAGGTGGCGGCACTACCGGAGCCTCGTCGAGGAGCTCAAGTCGGAAGGCTGGGACTTCTACGAGCTCAGCGGCCCGTACCTGGTGCACGGCCCAACCTACGCGACCGCGTTTCCGACGTTCGTGAAGCGGGTGAACGACGTGCTCAGGCGAGAGACCCAGGCATACATCGCGGAGATCGCGAGCCCGCCACAGCCACCGGCGTCCCCGGATGGGGCGGCTCAGCCGGACGCGGCTACCGCAGGCAAGTCGCCCGGTACACGAAGGTCGGCGGCGCCAAGCGGTCCCACTGATCCGGGCTGAGAGCTGCGGCGCCGTCGAGCCCAGTAAACCGTCTCAGCTCGGGCACGTGGTGCGGTAGGGCAGGCCCGGGGCGTACAGCTCCCACTCGCGCGGCGTGAGGTTGCCCGACACCAGATCGCAGACCTGGGTCCGCAAGTCGTCGAAGCCGTTCCAGAGGATTCCTTTCCAGAACCCCACGGTCCTGTCCTCGTTGGCGAACGCGAGGGTACGCCCGTCGGGGGTGAAGGCGACGGCGCCCTCGGGAATGACGCCCGCGGGGATGCTGACGAGGGGTTGGCCCAGTTGCTGGTGGGTGGTGACATCCCAGAGCTGGATCGCGCCGCCGTCGCTGAAGGTGGCGAGGGTGTGCCCGTCCGGGCTGAAAGCGAGGCCCGCGCCGGAGCCCGTAGCGGCGGGGAGGAGTTGGCCGGCTCGCTGGTGGGTGATGAAGTTCCAGAGCAGAACCGTCCCTGCGCCGGCGAAGCTCGGGGAGCTGCCGGCGGCGAGGATGTGCCCGTCCGGGCTGAAAGCGACGCTCGATGAGGCCGGGAACTTGGGTTGGACCAGTTGCTTGTGGGTGGTGAGGTCCCAGAGCTGAACACCGGCGTCGCTCGCGGCGGCGAGGATGTGCCCGTTCGGGCTGAACGCGAGCTTCGGAGACTCGCCGGCTTTGCCGGGGAACGGTTGGCCGCATTGCTGGTGGGTGCTGAGGTTCCAGAGCCGGATCTTGCCGTACAAGCTGGCGGAGGCGAGGGTGTGCCCGTCGGGACTGAAGGCGACACTCTCGAAATCGCCGGGGTGGCCACCGAAGCATTGGGCGGTCCGGTGGTGGGTGGTGACGTTCCAGAGCTGGATGCCGTGGTCGTTCGTGGAGGCGAGGGTTCGGCCGTCCGGGCTGAAGGCGACGATCGAGTCGGAGCCGGTGCGGACCGGGAGACGTTGGCCGATGGGCCGGCGGGTGGTGAGGTCCCAAAGCCGGATGCCGTCCCAGCTGGCCGTGGCGAGGATGGGCCGGTCCGGGCTGAAGGCGACGCCCGAGAGGTCGCCGCCGCGCCCGCGGAGGGGTTGGGCGCCCTGACTGTGGTTGATGACGTTCCACAGCCGCACCGTGCCGTCGGCGTCGGCGGAGGCGAGGGTGTGGCCGTCCGGGCTGAAGGCGATGCTCGAGACGACGCCGCTCTGGCCACTGAGAAATTCCCCGAGTGGCCGGCGGGTGGCGACGTTCCAGAGCCGGACCGCGCCGTCGTCGCCGGCGGTGGCGAGGATGCTTCCCTTGCTGCTGAAGGCGATGGCCTCGCCGCCCCCGGGGAGCGGTTTGCCAAGCGGCTGGTGCTTGGTGATGTTCCAGAGCTGGACGCCGTCGCCGCTGGCCCAGGCAAGCGTGTGCCCGTCCGGGCTGAACGCAACGCTCGAGATGTCAGAGCCCTGGCCGGGAAGGCGGTGGCCGAGTTTCTGGCGGGTGTCGGCGTTCCAGAGCTGGACCGTGCCGTCGGGAGTTGCGGAGGCGAGGATGTGCCCATGCGGGCTGAAGGCGACGCTCTGGAGGGGGACGCCGCCAAGGTACTTCGACTCGGTGAGGTTGACATAGGGGCCGAAGGCTCCGCCGAGTCTCTGGTGGGTAGTGACATCCCAAAGCTGGAGGCCGGCTGGGGTGGCGGAGGCCAGGATGTGCCCATCCGCGCTGAATGCGATGCTCGCGCGGGTGCTCACGTTCGGGTTGGGAGCACTCGCACTCGGTGCTGCCGGGAAGGGGCTGGCCGAGTTCCCGGTGGGTGGTGACGTCCCAGAGCCGAATCGTCCCGTTCGCGTTGGCGGAGGCGAGGGTGTGCCGGTCCGGGCTGAAGACGATGCTCTGGACGGAGACCCCATGGCCGGGGAGGGGTTGGCCGAGTTGCCGGTGGGTGGTGACGTCCCAGAGGCGAATCGTCCCATCGACGCCGGCGGAGGCGAGGGTGCGGCGGTCCGGGCTGAAGGCAACGCTCTCGACGGCGCCGGTGTGGCCGCGGAGGACCGCAATCGTCCCGGGCCGGCGCGTGCTCTCCAGTGCGGAGATGACGCTGTTTCGCGCTTGTACGCTCGGGTTCGCTCGATACGCCTCGAGACCCAGAAGCAGCGCGACATCGGGACGGGTGTGGAGCTGCTCGTTTGCGGCAGACGCGAGGGCGAGCGAGGTAGCCGACGCGGTTGCCTGCCTGGCATCGCTCCGCTGCACGAGCGCCCACGCGCCGAGCGCCGCAAAGAGGGCGGCGAGTACGAGAAGCGTTGCACCGACCGCGATCACAGTCCTGCGTTTCCTCCGTTCTGCCTGTCGTCGCAGGACGGAGCGGTGGAGCAGGTCACTCTCGATGGTGCGCAGGGATGTGGGGTTGGCCTGCGCCCACGTCTCGGCGTCGTTGAGTTCCTCACCGCGCAGGAGCAGGCCTTCAGGCCGTCCTTCTCGCTCCCACAGGGCCGCCTGCCGCTGCATGGGTTCGAGGTGTTGCTCGAACCAGACGGCGTTCGAGGACCGCACGGGGGCGACGAGGCGGTCGTGGGCGAGCTCGTACCAGGTCTTTCCGTCCCGTTCCTCGGCGCGCACGAGGTGCGTTGCGACGAGGCGGTCGATCGAGTCGTCGTCGAGACCCCCGCTCGCGGTCTGCTCCCGCAGAACCTGGCCGCGAATCCCGGCGGCGGTGATGAGCCGGTCGCTGAACCACTCGCGGAGACCACGCTCGGTGAGAACGTCGGCGTGGGCGAGCTCGGCGAGACAGGCGTCGTAGTACGCGGTCAGCGCCGCGTCGACATCGCCGGACTCCTGCAGGTGGGCCACGCCGATCGTCTGCGTGCCGGGAGGGAGCTCGTCCCAGAGCCGTCGGCAGACCACCTGCAGCTGCAGGGGCTCGACGTAGATGCCCATCTCGTTCCCGAAGCTGCCGTCGGGCTGCTGGACCGAGACAGTGGCCAGGTCCTTCGCCAGCTGCGCCGCGGCGTCGGGTGCGAACTCGCGGCCAGCGTCGTTGGCGGGCTGGACGATCGCCTCCTCGGCGGCCTCGACCGTGAGTAGGTCGATGCGAAAGGTGTTGGCCAGACGGGTGGGAACGTCGTTCCGGTACGGGTCGAACGCCCCCAGGTAGTCCTCGCGGAGCGCGAACAGGGCCCAGACCTCGGGGTTCTCGAGCGCTTCCCCGAGCTGCCGGAAGAACTCGTGCCTCGCGTCGATCCCGAGCGGGTCGATGGTCAGGATCTCCTCGAACTGATCGAAGAGGAGCACGACCGACGGCGGCGCGCCGGGCCGCCGTGGTCGCCCCTCGACGTACTGCGCCAGGGTCTCGCCCGCAATGCTTTCTGCGGGCCGTCGCCGTCCCGCCGGCAGCCCCTCTTCGAGGCTGGAGACGGCGCTCGCGACAAACCGATTGCCGTCGCCGGCTGCGGTCCCGCTCACGCGGATGCTCGGCCACACGTCGAACCCCTCCGCTTGCAGCCTCGGGACGAGGCCCGCGTTGAGCAGCGAGCTCTTGCCTGCACCAGAGGGCGAGTGGAGCACTACGATCCGCTCGGCGCTCAGCAGGTAGAAGAGCTTCGTGATCTCCCGGGTGCGCCCATAGAGCTTCTCGCCGGCTCGGAAAGGGCGGGGGCCGGGGTAGGGATTCGTCGTCGGCGGATCGGTCACCCCGTCACCAGTCGTCGGCGGATGCTGGGGTCCCGACCGGGATCGTGTCCTCGACGCTCGCGAGCTGCCTGCTCAACTCCTTCAGGAACTCCGCGGCGCTTCCCCAGAAGATGTTGACTGGGCCGGACGAGCCGAAGTAGTCCTCGAGGTACTTGCGGGCCGCACGCGGGTTGATCAGTGCCTCCTCCTCCGGGTCGACCTGCACCGCGACGTGGGTGAGTTGTTTGAGCCTCGAGCTCCCTTCCTGGCTCATGATCAGCCGGTACAGCACGCGAAAGTTCCAGTCCGTGAGCTGGAAGCCCAGGAAGAGCAGGGACGTACTCGTCGTCTGGTGGCCGACGACCGCAGGAATCCGCGGCTTGTACTGGATCAGGCTGATCAGGTAGTCGAAGTAGTCGTCCTCGGTGAGGACGAGCGAGTCGTCGTCTCTGAAGAAGCCGAAGATATGGAAGACGAGCGGGCGTTCGGGTTCGGGATCCTGCTCTCCGGCGGCCGCCGACTCTCCAACCTGGGTCTTGTCTCGCCAGTTGAAGAAGAACGTCTCGGGGTCCTTGCCTTCGGCCTTCAACGCCTCCTGGAGCAGATTGTCCGGGTTGGCGGTGACGAAGAGCTTCGCGTCGAGCTGTGCCAGGAGCCGGTACGGATCGTCGGGGTCCTCGTCGCGGTTTCTCTGTCCTACCAGCGCCATGAGCCTGGAGAGAGGGAGCTCCCTCGCCTCCGGCGGCAGGGAGTCGTGTCGCTGCAGGATCTGCCGACGCAGCTCCGCCTTGAACATCTCGCGCGCGGTCGCGACGTCCTGGTTGAACTGGAGAAACTGGGAGACCTGCTGCAGCTCGGAGCGCTGGTGCTGGGCGAGCGGGAATCCCGCGGTCTCGGCGAGCTCGCGGGTGGCATCGCGGAGAGGCCCGTAGACCCGTTCGCCCAGGCCGGGGCCGACGACGGGCGTGATGCTTCCGCGACGGACGGCGCCGACGAGCGCCTTCCACTTGTCGAAGTCTCCTTCGCCGTCTCCGAAGCCCGGCTCGTACCAGAGCTTGCCACCCTTGAGCCGTAGGAAGAGCGCCGGCATCCAGCTGTCGGGCTGCTGCCGCACGCTGCCGCGGGCGACCGCCATCGCCCGGTCGATCTGGCCGTCCTTGAGCAGCTCGGAGAAGAACACCGGCATCGCCCCCTTCACGGTCTCCATGCTGATCTTTCCCTGCATCGCGACGACGGCGTGCACGCCCGCCTCCGCCAGCGCCGGAGCGAGCGGGACGAGCTGTTCGGCGGCGACGAGCCCCTGGGTCGAGGCCTGCTCCGAGCCGGCGCTCTCGCAGGAAGCAAGCACCACCAGCCGCGGACGCTCGACCAGCTCGCCGATCCGCCGGGCGAGCTCGTCGCCGCCCGCCACCTTGACGTTGCCTTCGTCGTCCTGCAGGTACAGCAGCGGTCCCTTCTGGGGGTGCAGCCCGCCGTGGCAGACGAGATAGAGGATGTCGACGTCGCCACGGAGTCCGTCGATCAGCCGGCCGAGGGTCAGCGGCGACTTGGCGTCCTGCCCCGCGACCGCGACCTGAATGCCCTTCAGATGCTCGCGCGCCCGCGCGACCTCTCCATCGACGTCGACGGGTACGAGCCCGTACCGGTCGAGGTCGCTCGGGTTGGCGACGGCGACCAGTGCCCGTAGCTCGCTCTTGGCGCGCAGACGGACGGGACGCCAGTCGCTGGAGGAACCGAAGCGGGAGAAGAGGATCTTCTCGGAGGTCGCGAGCGCCAGACCGGTTGCGGGGTCGGCCAGCAGCTCCCACCGCAGGCGGTGCAGCTCGGGAGCGCTGCGATCGACGAACAGCTTCACCCGCAGCAGCGCGTCGGCGCCCTCGACGGCGGCCTTGAACTCGCCGTACTTCCCACGGACCTCGTCCTCCGCGAACACGCTTCTCGCGAGAGCGAGGCCGTACTCGTTGCCCGGGCTGTCTGCGAGCGCGAGGAGCGCCTGCGGGTCGATCGCGGCCACGCCGCGGACGGGCGTCTTCTGAGCATCGTCGCTGGGGTTGTCGAAGCGCAGCTCGACCTGGTACTGCCCCGCGAGGTCGAGGCTGCTGAGTCCGATCTCCAGCTCGGCGTAGCTCATCCCGTCATGCCGCTGCCACCAGCTGCAGCCGGGCGGCGGGATCGCCGAATAGGGCGTAGCCCTCGGCGTCGTTGCGCTGGATCCACGCCTTGGCGAGCTGGCGGTCGGGGACGATGAGCCCGTCCCCGATCTGCTCGAGCAGGTTCGCGAGCGCCACCGAGAGCGCTGCGAACCGCTCGTTGAAGTCCTTCAAGGCGAGCCCGATCGGCTGGCCGGCGAGGATCTTGCCAATGGCGTTCTCGAACGGGATCAGCTGTGGCCCCGCGCCCGCCTCCACGATCGAGTCGCCCCACGCGCGCTCGACGTGCCCGATGCAACCGAGCGCGCTGCCCCCCGGATGCGCGAGCAGCCGCTGGGGGAGCGCAGCGGCGAACGCGGCCTCGGCGAGCTTCGCCGGCTCCTCGCCCGGGGTGTGCGCAAAGCGGTCGCGCTCAGGCGTGCCGCCGCCGAAGCAGGCGAAAAAAAACGCGAACAGACCTGCAACGTCGGCGTCGTCCGGAACGTCCGCGCCGGTGAAGTACTGGGCGCGCTCGATCGACCCCGTCCTCGGACCGGCCCAGTCCTGGCAGACGAGCGCGCCTTGCTGTGCGCGCTGGTCGGGACTGCCTGCCGCGAATCCCATCCCATGGCTCGCCGAGAACAGGAACGCGGGCGCCGTCGCATCCCTACGTGCGAAGACTCCGGCGAGCGCCTCGTGCGTCGCCGCATCTTCCAAGATGGTCTCGAACTGGCAACCGACGCGGCCGGCGAGGTTGCCCTCCACGAGCGGCTTCACCAGCTGGTCAGCGCTCAGCTGTGTCGCCGGATCGAACGCGTGCCTGGTGGCGAAGAAGGTCACCTGCCGCGAGCGCGGCCTGACCTCGTTCGCTTCGGCAGCGACCACGCTCGCGGCGTAGGCCGCATACTCCGCCGGCGTGTCGAACGACAGGAGCCCGACCGCGTACTCCACCGACAACTCGCGGCAGAAGCCAAACGGGATCCTCGCCGGACAGCCGACGACGAGAAGATAGAACGGCACGCACGTCGGATCGACGTTCCCGGCGGCGACGCCGTGGCGGGCGAGCCAGCGCCGACGCGACTCGCCCTCGATGTAGTCGAGCTCCTTCAGTCGGGCGGCGTCGGTCACCTGGCGGCCCCGCAGTTCGAGCAGTGGTGCGAGCGCGGCCTTGACTCGCGGATCCTCCTCACTCGAGGACACGACACCCCAGCCCGCCTGCGCCAGGTTCGCCGGGTCGACGTCGAACGGAAGGCCGAGATGATTGCCCATCGCGCCGGTCGCCTTCGTGAGCGCCGCCAGCAGGTCGTCGTCAGTCTCCTGGCCGCGCGCCAGCGCGGCGATCTCGGCCGGCGGCATCGGCGCCACCAAGTAGGCGCCAGTCGCGGCGTCGATCCCGTTCGCGTAGACCAGATCGTCGCTCACACCGAATCGGCAGTCTCTCACATCGGGTGCCCTCCTGTCGCCTCGGCGTGCTAAAGCCGGAAGTACCGGCGACGCGGTCGAGATTTGGCAGCATTGACCAACTCAAGAACGACCGACATCTCGGAAGGGGCGCCAATATGTACGCACGCATAGCGACGTTCGAGGGCGACGCCGCCAGCATCGACGCTGCGGTCAGCAGTGTTCGCGCCAGCGTCGAATCAGGCAACGCACCTGCTGGGCTCGAAGACGCGAAAATGATGATGCTCGTCAACCGCGAAACCGGCACCGGTCTCGGCATCACGCTGTACGAGAGCGAAGAAGCGATGAAGCGCGGCGACGAGGCGCTCAACGCAATGACCCCTGACGGAGATGGACAGCGCACCTCCGTCCAGTTCTACGAAGTCCCAGTACAAACGATCAGCTGACGCGCGCCGGAATCCCGATCACGTTCGGCTCACCGGCAAGCGCTCACGCCAACGGGCCGGTGAGCCGACCACGATTTTCCGATAGCCGTACATTTTCCGGCAGGCATCCGGGTTGAGGCGCGGGCGTGGCGTGGTTCGCTTCGAGGCCCCGCCCCGGTGGGTGTCTTGATCTGTCCCTTGTTGGAGTGAGCTTGCGGCGGGTTTTTACAATCCGAACATCACCCGGGTATCGATCGGTGACGATGAAGGCCGATACATAGAGCACAGCGATTCGGCGGGTTTCTTTCATTCATTGTCAAGCTCCGGAGGTAGAAGATGCGGTCTTACAAGATTGCTTTGATCATTGGGTTGGCCTTGGCGTCGGTTCCGGCAGTGGCGTTCGCTGCGAAGCCGTCCCACCCGGTCACGCCTGCGAGCACGAACGCGAACACCGCTCAGGGCAAGTCGGCTGCGGCAAAGGTGCAGTTCGTGTTGCATGGTTCGCTCAGCGCCTACACGCCTGCGACCACCACGACTCCCGGAACGATCTCGATCATGGTCAAGAGCTCGAATCACGACTCGAAGACCCTGAAGGGCATGGCGTCGCCGCTGGTCTTCACGGTGACCACGGGCACGAAGATCGTCCTGCACGACGGGAAGAACATCTCTCCCACCGGCGACACCGGCATCGTCAAGTTCCGCGCAGCTAAGAGCAACACGACCTGGACGGGCCTGACCGCAACACAGGTCATCGACCACGGCGTCCCGGCGGCCTAGCTAGAACACCGCGTCTATCCACCGGGGCTGGAGGCTGCCTGCGCCGTTCAGGTTTGGACGTCGAGCTATGTCCCGTGTGCAGCGCTCAGCTTCTCGGCTGCGAGCACGGCCCCAACGCGCCGCGGCTCATCGGGGTCGTCACGAGGTAGGTTCTGGTAGCAAGTCTGGTCGCACGTTGGCCGCCCCGGAAACGGGGCGGCCTGTTTTTGGCTCTCTTGCCCCCTTGAAAGCTCCCCGGGTTGGACTCGAACCACCCTGCAAAGCGCGACTCCCCGAACTCGTCGTGGCACGGATCGAGGCGGCGCACACCGCCGGCGAGCCCCTGGGCGAGATCGCACGCGAGCTCAACGCCGACGGCATCCCGACTGCACAAGGCGGCCGGCAATGGTGGCCCTCAACGATCAGAGCGGTGCTAGCCCGGTCCGGCGATGTCCGCTCCCACGGCTAGGGGTATCGGGCAGCAGCGCACAGAGCTCAGACGCCATGGCCTGCATGAAACCCGGAGCGGTTCAGAGAAGTCCATCACTCTGTCTCGCGGACACATCGTGAAGAGCCTTGTGCCAATCCATGCTCAACTAGGGCGTCTTGTCAAGGAGACTCCGCCGTACACCACGGGACGGTTCGGAGGACGCGCCATCGGGCGGACTGTCTACAGTTGACCCAGATGCGTTGGCTGTCGATAGCTTTGCTCAGTCTGGCGCTGGCGGCAAGTGCCGCTGCAGGGCCCCCGGGCACCACGGCCGTTCCCGCCCATCCTCTTCGCACCGGCTTCCTCGATCCCGGAGCGTTCGGCGGGTCCGACGCGAGCAAGGCTGTCGCGCGTGCGCGTGGCGCGGGAGCCTCGACCGAGCGACTCCTCCTATTCTGGAGCAACGTGGCCCCACATCAACCTACCGCTCCAACCGATCCGGGCGATCTCGCATATCAGTGGAGCGATTTCGATCGGCAGGTGATCGCGGCGGCCAAAGGCGGCCTCGAGCCGATCGTCGACATCACCAACTCCCCTTCGTGGGCTCACGGCGCGGCAGTCGACCTTCCCGGGAACTGGCCGTCGCCGGGCATGTTTGGACAGTTCGCTCAGGCAGCCGCAAAGCGCTACAGCGGCACCTTCAAGCCCGCCGGCAGCAGCACGCCGCTTCCCCGCGTCCGTTACTGGGAGGTATGGAACGAGCCGAACGCAGACACCGATCTCACACCGCAACGTGTAAACGGAAAAGCCGTCTCGCCCGCGGAGTACCGCCAGATGGTGAACGCCTTTACGAGCGGGGTGAGGAGCGTCTCATCCCAGAACCTCGTCGTCGCAGGGACTCTCGGGCCGTTCGGCCACAACTCCAAGGACATCCAGGTCATAGCGCCCAAGACGTTCATGGCCGACCTCCTCTGTGTCTCGCCACAAACGCCCTATCGCAAGACGTGCTCACAGACCACGCGATTCGACGTCTGGGCGCACAACCCCTACTCGAACGGCGGGCCCGACTGGCACGCGTACAGCCCGAACGACGTCTCGATCGGCGACCTTCCGGAGATGCACGACCTGCTCGTCGCGGCCTGGCAACACGGCACCATCCAAGCGCCTCGTGTCCCCGACTTCTGGGTCACCGAGTTCAGTTGGGATACGAACCCACCCGACCCGATGGGGATACCGATGGCCCTCGATGCCCGATGGGTCTCTGAAGCCCTCTACCGGATGTGGAGCGCAGGGGTCAGCGAAGTGGTCTGGTTCCACCTGCAGGACGAACCACTGCGGACGAGCCCGTATCAGTCCGGCTTCTACACCGTCGCCGGCGGTGCAAAGTTCTCGCTCGAGGCATTTCGGTTCCCGTTCGTCGCTTTCCGCACCGATACGGGCGTGATGATCTGGGGTCGCGCACCCGAGGGTACGAGCGCCACGGTGAAGGTCGAGCAGCAGGTCGGCGGAACTTGGATGGGTGCCCGTCGCATGCAGACGAATCGATACGGGATTTTCTCAGGGCAGCTGCCGATCCCGGCGGGCAACACGGGCCCGCTACGGGCGCAAGTCTCCTCGTCCGGAGAAGCCTCCATCGCCTTCTCTCTCACCGTGCCGCCCGGTCGCCGGACGAGTCCGTTCGGCTGTGGTGGGCCGATCAAGTGCTAGCGCGGTCCCCGCGCCGCGCCTAGCCTCCTCCGGCGCCCTCCTCGCCGCCGCAACTCGGCGTAGACAGAGCGACGCCCGTGCGCGACGAGCCCCGCAGGGTAGGTTCTTTCACGGTGTTTTGCGGCCCGCCAGCCCTCGCGGCGGCCCGAGATGCCGGTGAGAGTGCGGTCCACCACAAGCTGCGCAGCGCAAATCGCCAGCTCATGCAGAAGCACCCTGGAGATCGGCGCACCACGGAGGACGCCCCACTTCCGGAGCAGGTAACCGCGGCCGTATCCGGTCAAGTAGTTCTTGCTTGCCGATCCCGATCCCAGCGTGGCCGAATGGCTGTGGACTGCCCGAGCGCCGTACGCCGTCGCGCAGAGCGCACCGTCGAGACGGAGCCGCAGCGCGAGGTCCACGTCCTCCCAGTACGCGAACAGCTCCTCGTCGAACCCCCCGGCTTCGAGAAAGGCCGAGCGGTCGAACGCAGCCGCCGCGCCTGACGGTCCAAAGGGAGCCTGCGCCGAGTCGAGGGCGGCAGTCGGCTGCCCGTTCAGATAGTCGAAAACGAGCAGCGTGTCATCGACCTCCAGCCCCGCGGAATCAACCCGATGTGGATCCCCTGACTCGAGAAGCGCGCCGGCGGCCATGACGACGGATCGTTGTGGGTCGATCGCACGCTGCAGATGCTCGACGAATCCGGGCTCGCAGACACAGTCGTCGTTCACGAGCACGAGGACATCGCCGCGAGCGACGCGGGCTGCTCGGTTGACTGCCCGCGAGAAGCCTTCGTTGGTGGGCAGGGAAAGCACGTCGGCGTCCGGGAAACGGCGGGAAAGGAACTCACTGGTCCCATCGGTGGAGCCGTTGTCGACGACGATCACCTGCGCCGACTCCCCGAGAGACGGGAGGAGCCGGGCGAGTCGATGAGCTCCGTTCCAAGAAGGGATCACGACCGACGCGCTCACGCGTCGCGCGGCACGGCATGCACGACCATGACCCCGCCCCGCCTCGTCGCCATCGCCGTCGCCTCGATCATCGAGCCGACGAGCACGGCAGGTACGCCGGCGAGCGCGCTCGTGACGAGCTCTCGGCGCAGGACGCCGGCGCGGTCGCCCTTGAGTGCGCGGAAGGCGACGTTCGGATGGGTCGTCAGCCGGTTCAGCAGCGTCTGTGCCATTCCGAGCAGGTTCTGGTCGGCGGTGCCGTTCTGACGGCGCACGACCCGCATTCCGCAACGCTCGACAAGACGTGAGATTCCGGCGTGTGTGAAGTGGACGGCGTGCCGCGGTACGTCGAGGTGGAACCACCGGTCGCCGCCGATCCGGGCCTGCAGGCTGTCGAGAGCCGGCACCGAGACGACCAGACGGCCGTTCGGCCGCAGCGCCCGCGCCGCGAGCAGCAACGCCTTGGCCGGGTCCTCGAGGTGCTCGAGGGTGTGCCAGAGAATGACGACGTCAGCGCTCGACGGCGGGATCTCTGCCTCGTCGATTCGCACGCACTCGATCCCGAGCCCTGCCGGGTACGACTGCGCAAACGGTTCGATGCCCCGCACCTCACAGCCCCGGGCCTGCAAGAGCGCAAGAAGACGTCCGTCGCCTGCGCCGAAGTCGAGCACGGTCGACCCGGCCGGGATCTCCCCGAGTGCCGCGAGAATGCCACGATCTCCAAGGCGGCGCAACGGCTCGAGCAGCCGGTCGACGGCCGGGCGCGGACGTCCGTACTGACCTCCTCGATACAGAGGGCCGACGTCAGCCGCTCGGTGCCCCTCGGTGATCGCCGAGCCGCAGCTCTGGCAGCGAGCGAGACCGTATCTCGGTCTGCTCGAGCGACGGTCGAATGACGGGACCGACAGCCAGGGGCGAAGCTCGCCGGCCCCGCAGGCAAGGCACTCCGTCCCTCCGGCGGACGGCATCAGAACGCGCCGTTGCCACGGACCACGGAGCCCAGCGTCAGGCCGAGGATCCGGATATCGCGCGTGAGCGACATGTTCTCGATGTAGTCGCGCTCCAGCGCCAGCCGTTCCCCGAGATCAAGTGCGCCGCGGCCGTATACCTGCATCGGCCCCGTCAGACCCGGCTTGATATCGAGCCTGAACCGCTGGTCGGCGCTGTACCGGGCGGTGACCTCGACCTGCTCGGGACGCGGGCCGACGAGGCTCATCTTCCCGAAAAGCACGTTGATCAGCTGCGGCAGCTCGTCGAGGCTCATGCGGCGAAGGATCCGTCCCAGCCGCGTCACCCTCGGATCGTCGCGCGGCTTCGGCACGGCCGAGCCGTTGCTCCCGTTCTCCGAGTGGGTTTCATCGCCGTCCGCGACCATCGTTCGGAACTTGATCATCCGGAACGGCTCGCCGTGGAAACCGGCACGTTCCTGGACGAAGAAGACCGGCGGCCTGTCCCAGATGCAGACCAGCAGGGCGACCGCGAGGATGAGCGGCGACAGAAGCACGAGGAGCGTGAGCGAGACGGCGATGTCCATCAGTCGCTTCGCCAGGATCGTCGTCCGGGATGGGTCCCAGGTGTGGTATTCGATCACCGCCAGATCGCCGACGTGTGTCAGCCGGGCCGCCGTCCCGAGCTTCGGCTCGATCGGCGGAACGACGCTGATCTTGATCTGGTTCGCGCGTCCGATGCGAAGGAGGCGTACAAGCAGGTCCTCGTCGACCGAGACCTGGGCGACGATGATCCGGTCGATCCCGGTGAGAACGGCTGAATCCTCACCGAGTTGGTCGACGTCGTGGCCGGAGAGCTCGCTGACGATCTCCAGGTTCAGATCGGGGAGGAGCTCCAACTTGCGTCGAATGGCGTGCACGAGCGTGGACTGCCCGATGACAAGCGTCCGTTCGCGCGGCAGGATCGCCCGATACAGCGCGCGCACCCCCGCCCGCGTGACGAGCACGCAGGCCGCAACGGCCGTCCAGAGCTCGACCTCCTCCTGGGTCGTGAACCCGCTGAGACCCATGACGGAAAGGGTGACTCCGAGCAACGCGGCCCCCGAAAGCGTCATCGCGATGATCTGGGGAAGCTCGTCTACGGTCAACGGACGCAACGTCCGATGGTCGCGATCGTAAAGCCCCCAGACCTTGGCCATCAGCAGCCATCCGGGCGCAAAGGCCAGCACCTTGACGGCGACCGATTCCGACTGCAGCGCGATCAACAGCAGCAGAGTCGCGAGCCCGATGGCGAAGAGGTCGCCGATCGCGAGCAGGCGGCGGCGCAGCCAGTCGCGCCGGAACCGCACGGCGGTCGTCGCTGGACTATTGGCAATCGGGCCGCCAACTGTGTGTCTCTCTCCAGAATCGATCGAGACGCCTAGTGTTTCCCCGAGAGCCATGACCCTAACGGTCAGGCTATCGAAACACTCACCAAGAGTACTGGACGTGCCCCCCCAAAGGTCCGGGGCGTTCATCCTCCCGAGCTGAGCGGTAGCTTCGGATACAGCGTCTTCAACGCCGCGAGATCGCGTCTTGCCGCGTCGATCTTGCCGCGTTTCGTCTCGATGCGAGCCGCGATCAGCCGGACCTGCCAGTCCGTGCTGTCGATGTCGGCGCGCGCGGTCGATCCAGGTCTGAGCGGCGTCGAGCCGGTTGACGGACTCGTCGATGAGGGCGAGTTGCTCGACGGGTGAGACGGCCCAAGGTTCGAGCGCTCGAGCGCGTAGGGCGGCCGACGCGGCTGCCTGCGGATCGGCTCGGCCTGCTGCGCGCCTGCTCTCGCCGAGCGCGATCCCCGAGGTCAGCGGAAGCAGCTCGAAAAGCACTACGAGCAGGCAAAACCCGACGAGAACGGGTCGGCCTCGCCGAAGAGTCAGCCGCTGCTCGGGCGAGGCCGAGCCGAGCGCCAGCGCGAGCGCGACGATGCCGACGAGAGCGACCGCCGGGAGCTGCCACATCCAATCGACTGCCGCTCCGACGGCGAATGCGACAGCGACCGACGCGGCAGCCGCGGCTGCGATTCGCTCCGATCCCGCGAGCCGGCGAGCGAGCGTCAAACCGAGTGCAGGGCCGACGATCCAGACGATGGCGACACAGGCGAACCCGATCAGCCCCAACTCGGCCAGGGCCTGCAAGAACGCCGAATGGGCGTCACGTGACGGCAACGCGAGCGACCCGTTCTGATCCCACCACGCCTGGAAGGATCCCGCGCCTTTGCCGGCGAGCTTTGCGGTTCTCCATTCGTCGACGGCGGCCGACCACAGCTGCCAACGGCCGCTGCCGCTGCTGTTCAGGAGATGCGCGGTCGTGGAGAGCGACGCAGATGAGGTCGGAGGCGGTCGCTGAAACGCATGAAAGCGGGCGACCGGATGGGCGAGGACGACCGCGACGACGAGGAGAGCCCCGACCGCGGCGATCACGGCCGACGCGACCGAACGCGAGGGCTTCATGCGTCTTCCGACGCGCCGCAGCCCCATCCAGAGCAAGGCCGCCACGAGACCTGCCGCCAGCATGAAGGCCAGGGCCGAACGGCCTTCGACGGAAGCCGCGTGAGAGGTCACCGGGCCGTTGAGGAGCGTAGGTCTGGAGTGGAGGGAGGCGACCGCGAGGGCGCTCCCGACAAGCGCCGAAAGCGCGGCTGCGCTCGCAGCCCAGGGTCTGCCGGCCGTCAGGATGAACGCCACTGCGCCAACGCCCGCCACCAGGGCACCCCCACGCGACGAGGCCAGATAGACGTCGCCGGCGATGAACGGCACCAGAGCCACGGCGCCGGCTCCGAAGCACCTCCGTGCGGCCCGTCAGGGCAGTCCGGAGCAGCAGAGGAACTGCGAGCGCGACGAAGATCGCAAGCCCGTTCCAGTACCCGAGCGGGTAGCTGAGCCTCGTCGCGAGGGCGGGAAGCACCGAGCTGCCTCCCTGTCCGAGGCCGAGCGACGGAAGGAGACGGCTCGCGAGGGCGAGCAGCGCGATTCCGAGCACGCCGAGCTCGAGCCCGTCCAGCCACGCCCCGGTTCGGCTCCGGCGCGCGCACAGCGAGACCAGAAGGAAGACGCCGAGGTAGAACGCGGCCTGTGCCGCAACGTCGTATGCGCGTTCGGCATCGGCCGCCCACGTCGTCGAGAGCAGTGAGAACAAGGACAGGATCCCGAGCGCGATCCGCGACGAGACAGGCAGGAAACCGTAGTCGCGTCAGCGGGAACGCGCCGAGGCCGATCACGAGCGCCAGTCCCCACCAGACGACGACCGCGCTCGTAGTCCAGGTCGTGAGCGAGAACCCGCCGTTGTCGAATGCGACCCACGCGACGACCGCACCGACGGCGGCTGTCAAGAGCGACTTGGACGGGAACGCCCGCGGAGCCGCGGCAGTGGCGACCTGCTGGGTCACGGAGGCCCGGTAGGATAATCGTTGCCATGAAGCATCCGGCGACCGTCGTTGTCCTGATGCTTGCGGCGGCGTTGGTGCCGAGCGCGACCGCGGGAAAAGGTCCGCAGCGCGGCGCCTTCGACGTCAAGCATCGCCCAGTACATCGAGCAGGTGCCCTCCGCTGCCGGTGCCGGTGCCACTCGGGCAAGGGGTCCGGCGCGCCGCCGCCCGACTCTCCCCGGCTGCCAAGAAAGCGCTGTCGAAGAGCGGAGGCAGCGACGCCTCCACGCTGCAAAAGATCGCAGTCGATCGCAGGCCGGCGCTCCGGCGAGACTCGGGCCGGCCACGTGCCGGCGGGCCCGCCAGACGACGCGCGCGGGTGCTCCAGCGAGCGTCCAACAAGCACAGGGCGCATCCACGGCGAACCAAGGCACAATCCAAGACCCGAGCGACACCCCGCCCATCCAGCGCCTCAACCTCAGCTGTCGGCCCCGCGCCTCCGGCTCATGTCCCCGGCGCAGCTATCGGCAGCGGCGTCGACAGTCGGCGCGAACAACTTCCTGGCCCTGGCGGTTGTCCTGGTCGCCGTTACAGCGGGGCCGGCGTGCTGCTCGCGCGGCGTCACCCCCGGTAGCTTTTCGGCTCGCGTTTTGTGCGGCGCCTTTGAGTCGGAAATACTGTTTCCTGTGCAGTTCGGTAGCACGCGATACCTGCTCGAGATGCCTGGGTAGACTGCGCTCAAGTGGGGGCTTTGGAGCCAGGCGACCAGCTCGAAGAGCTGCGCGAGGAGAATGAGGCCCTTCGCGCTCGTCTCGCGCACCTGGAAGCGACGAGAGACGAGTATCGGCGCCAGATGGAGGGCCTTCTCACTTCTTCTTCGTGGCGCGCCACCTCGCCGCTGCGGGCCTTCGCCGCCGGCGCGCGGCGGGCGTAACCGCAAGGTGCGGCAGCTGCCCGGGCGGTTCTCCGAGCCGCCGCCCTCGCGGCCTTCTCCACGACCGGGCTCTTTCCGCCGGAGCCGCCGCCGCCCGGGGGGCTCGTAACGGCCGACAGCCCGCTGCTCGTGCACCCGGAGCTTGCAACCGCACGTCGGCAGCCGACGGCTCGAGGGCTCGCCGTCCGATGCCCGCATTCTCGTCGTGGCGCACGTCTACTACCCCGAGGTGTGGTTCGACATCGAGGATCGGCTCGTCCGCATCCCGGAGCCGTACGACCTCGTGATCTCGCTGGTCGAGGGCAGGACCGCAGGTGATCGAGCCGGAGATTGCCGCCCGGCTGCCGCACGCGATGATCCACCGCGTCCCGAACCTCGGCCGCGATCTCGGGTCGCTGGTCGAGCTCGCCGGCGCAGGCATCTTCGACGGGTACGACGCGATCCTCAAGGTGCACACAAAGCGTAGTCCGCACCGGATCGACGGGGACGCCTGGCGGGTCGCGCTCATCGACAGGCTCATGCCTTCGCCGGACGGCGATCCGCCGGATCGTCGAGCTGCTGCGGCTGACCCTGCCGTAGGGCTCGTCGTTCCGAGCGGGAGCCTTCACGGCGCGGAGACGTGGGGCTCAAACCAAGTGCTGGTCGAGGCGCTGGCGGCGCGGATCCCGTTCGCCTTCGATCCCGATACGCTGCGCTACCCGGCGGGCTCGATGTACTGGGCACGGCCATGGGTTCTCCGCCGGCTCGCCGATCTTCAGCTCGGGCGCGAGCATTTCGAGCCCGAGGCGAGTCATGTGGACGGCTCGACCGCGCACGCGCTCGAGCGGTTCGTCGGAGTCTCCGCCCAGGCATCCGGCCTCGAGGTCGTCGATGCCGCCGACGTCTCCGCCCGGCTCAAACGATGTCGCAGAGCGCCGGCCCGGAGACCGCAAGGTGCTCGCCTTCTACCTGCCGCAGTTCCACCAGATCCCTGAGAACGACGCGTGGTGGGGAACCGGGTTCACCGACTGGGTCAACATCGACCGGGCTCAGCCCGTCTATGAGGGACATCCGCATCCGGTCGAGCCTGGCGAGCTCGGGCGGTACGACCTGTCCAATACCGAGGTGATGCGCCGCCAGTCCTCACTTGCCCGGGAATACGGCGTCGACGGATTCGTCGATGTACCACTACTGGTTCGACGGGCAGAAGCTCCTCGACACGCCGGTGCGAAACCTCCTCGACGATCCGACGATCGACTTCCCGTTCGCGCTCTGCTGGGCGAACGAGAACTGGACGCGGCGCTGGGACGGCCTCGACTCCGACGTTCTCGTCCGTCAGAGCTACGAGCGAGGGTTGGGCCGACCGGTTCTACGACGACCTCGCCCGGCGCTCAGCGACCCCCGTTACATCACAGTCGAAGGGCGGCCCTTGCTCGTCCTCTACCGCATCGGTCAGATCAAGCGTGCTCGAGAAGCGATCGAACGATGGAAGGAGCGCGCGCAGGGTGACGGACTTGGAGGCCTCCACGTGCTCGCGGTCAATCACGGCCGGCATTTCGAAGGACTGCCGCGCGGCATGGAGGACGTCATCGACGGCCTCGTCCAGTTCCCGCCGCTCACGGGGATCGGCCTCCAGTCGGTCAGGGGCCTCGCCTCCGGGGGCTCTCGTGAACAACAAGGGTGACGTCTACTCCTATGACGCAGCGGTCAACAGCGTCGATCTGACGACGATGAGCACGAGTCGGCTCCGCATCCATCCCGGCGTCATGCCGGGCTGGGACAACACGCCGAGACGCCGAGACTCCGGCTACGTCTTCCACGGTGCGAATCCCCTGTCGTTCCGGCGCTGGGTCGCGCAGGCAAGCGCCGCGGCCGTCGCCGGCGGCGGGCCGCCGCTCCTGTTCGTGAACGCCTGGAACGAGTGGGCGGAGGGCGCACATCTCGAGCCGGACGCGCGGTACGGACGCGCATTCCTCGAGGCAGTGAGCGACGCGGTCGGTGGCAGACAGGAGCATGCCGGGGGACGTCGATCCGCTGCCGCACGTGGCGAGCCGAGAGTATGGCGCGATGACGGAGCCCCTTGCGAATCGTCGAACCGATTTCGGAGAGCGCCGCCCCGATGTCGGAGGACGGTCTCGTGGAGTTCCGGCAGGCGGCCACCCGAATCGCAAACTCGGTCAATGACTTCATTCAGGGGAAGCGCGACGTCGTCGGCCTCGCGCTCATCTGCCTGCTCGCCGAGGGGCACCTGCTGCTCGAGGACGTTCCCGGCGTGGGTAAGACCTCAATTGCCCGCAGCCTCGCCGGCGCGCTCGGGACGCCCTGGCAGCGCATCCAGTTCACACCCGACCTGCTTCCAAGCGACGTGACCGGTGTCTCGGTCTTCCACCAGGACGAGAACGCATTCGTCTTCCATCCCGGCCCGGTGTTCGCCAACGTCGTGCTTGCCGACGAGATCAATCGTGCGTCGCCGCGCACGCAGTCGGCGCTGCTCGAGGTGATGGAGGAGCGGCAGGTCACGGTCGACGGTCGGCCCCATCGCGTGCCGAGACCGTTCCTCGTGATCGCGACGCAAAACCCGATCGAGATGGACGGGACCTACCCGTTGCCGGAGGCGCAGCTCGACCGGTTTCTCGTCAAGTCGAAGGTGGGCTATCCGGACCACGAGGCCGAAGTGCGAATCCTCACCGGCGAGCACTCGGGCGCGGGCGTCGACGACGTCCAGCGAGTCAGCACCCCGGAGGAAGTCGAGCGGCTGGTGCGCGCCGCCAGAACCGTGCATGTCGCGCCCACCGTCTTCGACTACATCGTGCGCCTGGTGAGCCACACCCGGCAGATGCCGGAGCTGCGACTCGGTGCGAGCCCGCGCGGCGCGCTCGGGCTCGTACGCACGAGCCGTGCCTATGCCGCACTACGAGGGCGCACCTACGTCGTGCCGGGGGACGTGCAGCTGCTGGCCGAACCGGTGCTCGGGCATCGCATTCTCCTTTCGCCATCGTTCGAGGCATCCGGCGGGAGGGCGGCCGACGTCGTCGCCCAGGCGATCGCCTCCGTACCCGCGCCGCCAACCGACGGGCCCGAATGACCCCGCGCGCCGCAGGCCTCGTCCTCGGCGGAGCCGCACTCGTCGCGTTCGGATGGAATGAGGGTTGGCCCGAGCTCACGGCGTTGGGCGGGGCGGCGATCGCTCTCGTCTGCTTGGTGATCGTGGTCGCCGGCCGCGCTCCGCAGATCGAGGTGGCGCTCGATCGAACGGCGATGCGCGTCGTGCGAGGACGGCAGGCTTCGGTCCCACTGACACTCCACGTCCCACGACGTTGGCGCTGGCTTCGGATCGTCGAGGGGTCGCCGTCTGCGCCGGTCGCGACCTCGCCGCTCGAGACGCCCGGGGCGACGGGGGAGATAAGGATGCGGCTACCGGTTGACACGTCGACCCGTGGCGACCGCCCGACCGGCCCATACACGGTCGTTCACGGCGACCCGTGGTCGATCGTGCGGCGAGTGGTCTCTCGGCCGGAGGGCGGCATGCTCACAGTGATTCCGCGAACGGTCGCGGTTCGCCGGTCGTCCCTGCCTGGGCTTCAGGGAGGCGACTCGGAGTTCGCGAGTCGCCGAGCCGGCGACGAGCACTTCCACGCGCTCCGCGACTACGTTCTCGGCGACGAGCCGCGCACGGTGCACTGGCGCTCGTCGGCGCGCGCGGGAAAGCTCGTCGTGAAACAGCAAGTGGCTCCGGCACCGAACAACACGATGATCGTGCTCGACACGGACGCGAGCGCCTACGGTTCGGACGACCAGTTCACCGGCGGCTGGATCGAGGAGCGATTCGAAACCGCCGTCGAGGTGGCCGCATCGCTCGCAATCGCGCAGGCGGATCGGGTCGAGCAGGTGCACGTGATGACGACGACTCGCGGAGCCTCGTTGACGTCCGCGGCTGCCGGGACGACTGATGGCTTTCTCGACTTCTTTGCCGCCGCGATCGCGGTACAACCCGTCGAGACGGCCCCGGAAGAGATCGTTCCGCTCGTCCGCCGAACGCGGTGTCGGCTCGTGATGCTCGTCACAGGCACGCCGGGGTTTCACGTCGTCGCGGCGATGCGCGCCACCGCGTCGGCTACCTCATCTCTGACCGTTGTACGTGTCGGCTCGCAGCGTCGAGAAGCGCTACCAGGACTTCGCGTCCTCGACGTCGACCGGGCGGAGGACCTGGTGGCGGCATGACGACCCGCCCGCAGCAGTTCGCCGTCGTTGCAACGTGTCTTCTCGCGGCGATGTCGAACGCGGGCGCGGTGACGGGATTCGCGCTGGCCGTGTTCGTGCTGCCCGGCGTCGTGATTGGGGCAGCCGTCGGGTCGTTCTTCGCGGAGCGGCACATGTTCGGCGCGGCAATCATCCTCGGAGGGCTCCTGGCACTCGGGTGGTCCGAGCTCGTGAACGTCTGGAGCGGTACTGCCGACGGGCCCGCTGCCCGGGCGACGTTTCTCGCGACCGGCTTCACGCTCGTGGCGGTTGTGGTTGCGCAGACGCGCTCGCCCGCATTCTTCCTTGTCGCGGTGGCCGGATCGGTGTGCGCCGCGCTGCTGCTCGGCGCGGGCGGCGAGGTGCGGATCGTTGCGGTTGCGGCGGCTGTCGCGGCCGCGTTGACGCTCGCCTCGATCGAGCAGTCGCGGCGCAACTGGACCGCGCGGCCGCGGCGCGGTTTTGCGCTCGTTCTGCTGCCGTTGCTCGTCGGTGCAGTCGCGGCGGGAGTCGTGCTGCTTCAGGAGCAGCAACATCCGGGGCAACCGCGAGCGCTAGGCTCAGGTCTTGCCTACCCCGGGATCAAGCCGCCGTGGACCGACCCCTTGGGCATGACGAGGAAGTCGACGAGCCCGCCTACGGCACGAGCGAGAGCGCAACGGCAGGGCTCCGATTTGCTGAACCCGCGCCCCGCGACGCACGAGCGAACGGCGAAGAAGGCCTCAGCGCCCGTGACGAAGACGAGCTCGGCAGCTGCCGCGAAACATGCGTCGCCCTTCCGGCTCTGGCCGTACGTGCTCATCGCGATCCTGCTCGCTGCCCTCGCGCTCCAGGTTCGCCTCCTCGCCGTGCGCTACGCCTGGTTCCGGCTCCGTCGGCGACTCTCGGTCGGGGCGCCTGCGCAGCAGATCATCGGAGCGTGGGCATGGATGCGGATACGGCTCGAAGCGTGCCGGCTCCCGTTGCCCGCGGCGGCATCGCCCGATCTGCTCGCCGCGGGCAGAGCAGCAACCGACCTCCCGGCCGGCGTACGCGTGCCGCTTCAGGCGCTCGCAGCCTCGACCACGAGCGCTGCGTTCGCAAACGGAACGGCGTTCGGGGCTGCCGAGGTAATGGCAGCGTGGAGGGCCGCCGACCAGGCGGAGGCGTCGGCGCGTGAGCTCCTGACGAGGCCCGCTCGGGTGGGCCTTGCGTTCCGCAGCCCGCGGCCGAGAGTGGGAGCGCGCTGATGGCGGCGAGGTCCGGCACGCCGCGGAGCCGCTGGACGGGCTACGCACCGCTCGATGCCGGCCCGCGCGCGCAGTTCGAGGCGGCCGTCGCCGACATGCAGGAGGGCCTGCGTCGCTGGCGGAACTGGACCTACCTCTCGGTCGAGAACGTCAAGAACCGCTATCGGAGAACCGTGCTCGGGCCGTGGTGGCTGACCCTACAAATGGGGGTCTTCGTCGCCGGGATCAGCATCATCTTCGGGGCTCTGTTACACACCGGGACCAGGGAGTTCCTGCCGTACGTCGCAGTCGGATACATCGTCTTCATTCTTCTCGTCGGCCTGACGAACGCGGCAGCCGGTGTGTTCGTCAACGGCTCGACCACCTTGAAGAGCGTCCGTCAGCCGCTGAGCAACCTGGTGCTGCGCGACGTCGGGGTCGAGTTCATCAACTTCGGCCACAACATGCTGCTCTATCTGGTCTTCCTCGTAGCGGGGCTCGTGCCTCTCACCCCGAAGATTCTGATCGCACTGCCGGTCGCCGGGCTGATCGCCGTGAACGGGCTGTTCGTCGGTCTGTGGCTCGGAATCGCCGTAGCGCGTTTCCGAGACGTGCAGCCCTTGATCAACTCGATCCTCGGGATCATCATCTTCTTCACGCCGGTCTTCTACCACCTGAACAACCTGAGCTCGAGGATCCAGATCGTCTTGCTCGCGTGGAACCCGTTCACGTACCTGATCGAGGCGTTCAGGGCACCGCTGATCGGTGCGCCGCTGCGGCCGTCCTACTACATCGGAACGGTCGTCGTGACCATGATCAATATCGCCCTCGGCCTGGCGGTATTCACGCGCGCCCGGTCCCGGCTCCCATACTGGGTGGCGTGATGGCGCACATCAGCCTCAACAAGGTTCGTGCCCGGTACGAGCTTCTCTCGGTCCTCGACTACAACCTGAAGCGTCGCGTGGTAGACACGTTTCGCCGAAAGGCCGTTCCTCCGGTGACCATTGACGCACTTAGCGGGATCGACCTCGACATTCCGGAAGGCTCCCGCCTCGGGCTGGTCGGGGCGAACGGTGCCGGCAAGTCCACGCTGCTCGCAGTCATGGCG
>CAVREC010000004.1:0-60797 GCA_963720045.1 uncultured Actinomycetota bacterium
GCTCGTTCGCGAAGACGCCTGCCTGAGCTCGGTTCGGCTCAGACGTAAGAACCGTCGCGCAGCCATCGGAACCATGCCTGAACCGACCTGACCTAGAGTTGAGCCATGCCCAAGCGCTGGCTATGTGCGATCTCGCTCCTATGCGTGTCGTTTGTTGCGCCGTCATCGCAGGCAGCCGCCAGTTCCGCAGTTGCGCCGCAACGCACGGCCATCAGGTACATCAACCCACTCAACGGCAGCGGCCACCTAGCCGCGCCGAACACGGTGTCATCCGTGAAGCACGGATTCTGCGTTCCATCCCGACTCGTGCCCGGGCTCCTGTATTGCATCATGCCCGCCTCGCACGCGGAACGCCGAACCAGGACTACGACCCATGCTGGTCATTGACGCTCTCAGGTTCGAGGCGAACCGCCATGTGTCCCTCGCCGCGGTGGTCGAAAAGAGTCGTCGAGATCCGGAGCAGCGAGCCGCTTCCGCCTAACAGCGCTCCCATCAAACCGGCGCTCGCGATCCCGCTAGCCGTCCAACTGCGCGGCGGACAGCGGTGCGTCGCCACACCGTTCATCCCAGCGGAGGTCGAAGGCAAGCTCGTCGAATACTTCTGCCCGTCCGGCGTGCGACTCCTCAACTACCCCAACCGCGCAACTCCCGTCTGGGGATTCTCGTCCGTCCAAGAAAGTAGCGGCCCAACGCCGCACTTCACAGCACGCGCCACCGTGTCCGTGCAGTACGCCTGGTACGCGACCAACTAGCGGGCGGGTCAGCGCCTCAGGCGTACTTCCGTAACGCTCGCGCATTCGACCGTCGTACCGCTTGGCCTTGAGTTCGGGATCGCCGAGGCCGATATGGGAGGCATGACAAGGATCGGCGTTCGCAACCTCAGCCGGCGCGAGTTGTTCTGGCGAACTTTCGCGTGTTGGTGCGTTGTCTTCGGGATCATCCTCGTCATCCGCTGGCTCTAAACGAGCGGCGCGAAGACACCGGCACCCCCGTTTTTTCGGAGTGCACCGGCGAACGCTGGCCCAGCCGGCCGCCCTGGCGCCTGACCCTCTACGCGGTCCGATTGGCGCGAAGATCCGGAGCTGCCGACAGATCACCCGGGCGGTACCAACCGGTACTCGGCGTGACGCGGCATCGGAGCGCGGAAGTCACGCGTCGCGTTGCGCGCGTGCTTGGCACCCTCACGCACGATCTCGCCTGGGACCGGAGACGCTCTCCCGTCGCTAGCCGGACACAGGCGCGGGAGCGCCGTACCCGTTTTCGATGAGCAGGTGTGCTCGTTCTCGATACACCTCCGGGTCCGACGGCTGCCAGGTGTCGAGGCCGTCGACGTAGCGGTTGTACATGCAGAACGCTGCTGCGATGAGGACGGTGTCGTGGAGCTCGAGATCGGTCGCGCCTTCGGCCCGCGCTGCTTCGATGTCCGAGCTGGTGACGCTCTTGCCGTCGACCGCAACCTTGCCGGCGATGTTCAGGAGTGCGCGAAGCTTGGGCTCGATCGGCGCGAGGTCGGGGTCGTGCTTCACTTGCTCGACGAGCTCGAATCCGCCGTCGAGCTGCAGGGCGGCGAAGGCGCTGTGCGAGTGCTCGCAGAAGACGGTCTTGTTGCGGCTCGAGACGTAGGCCGCGATCAGCTCCCGGTCACCTCGCGACAACGTGTTGTCGGCCCGCAACAACTGCTCGGCCAGAGCGTTGAGATGCACTGCCGTCTCGGGCCGATACTGCATCGCGCTTCGGATCCCCGGCACACCCACGGGCAGATCAATGTGCGGCATTGGCGAACTCCTCCTCGATGTGTTCTGTGGACGAACTGCGACTCCTGAAATACGATCGGAGCATGGGTCGAGGGTATCGGTGGTCGCTCCCCGTCGCGTCCTCTGCGGCGGTCTGGGCTCTCCTCAACTGCCTGAGCCGGCATCGAGGAACGATCGGCGGGGCATCGAATGCGATCGGCGCCGTAATCACCGCGGGTCTTTGGCTCCGCCGGCTTCCACCCGTCTCGGTGCTTCCTGAAGCTCCGTGCACGCTCGGACGGCTCGGCTTCGTCTACTTCGAGCGCAGCGGCCGACGGTGAGTCCCGAGACGCCGTCCCTCCTCGCAGGCGGCAACCCGCAGATCGCGAAGGCCGACGGCGACGCTCCCGTGCAGGCTTACATCGCCGCGATGCCGGGGTGGAAACGCGCCGTCGGGCGCGACCTCGACGCGCTCATCGAGCGAACCGTGCCGAAGGTGAGCAAGGCCGTGAGATGGAACTCGCCGTTCTACGGGATCGAGGGCCAGGGCTGGTTCCTCAGCTTCCACTGCTTCACGAAGTACGTCAAAGTCGCGTTCTTCCGCGGCGCGTCGCTGGATCCGCCTCCCCCGGGCGAGTCGAAGAGCAAGGAGGCGCGCTACCTCGACATCCACGAGAACGACCCGCTGGACGAGGAGCTCATGGCGAGCTGGATTCGGCAAGCAGCGGAACTACCGGGTTGGGTGCCGTAGCTCCACGGTTCCGCGGAACCGCGGTTCCGGCGAACCATGATCGAGCTTCCGGACAAATCTCGTTTTAGCTCTCCCGTTTTCTTCGCTGTCAACAGAAGATGAGACTACGTCGCGGTCCGGACGGCGCTTGATCGCAACCGTCGCGACGAGGGCTCAGGCGTAGCTCCTGCACCGCGACTCGGAGTTCGATGCGATGGCCCGCCACGCACCCTTCGCGATCGGCGCGCTCGTCCCCTGACAGCCGGGCGGCCGACCCACCGCGCGCCGGAATAATCGAGCGATGCGCGCGCCCCGGATGCTCGAGCCCCTGAAGATCCGCGACTTCGCGCTGCTCTGGACGGGGATGACCGTGTCGCTCGTCGGCGACGGGATCCTGCTCGTCGCGCTCGCGTGGCAGACCTACGAGCTGTCCGGGTCGCCCTCGACACTCGGCTGGATCGCGGCCGCCTACACGTTGCCGATGGTGGTCGTGCTGCTCGGCGGCGGGGTGCTGACCGATCGCTTCGAGCGGCGGAAGCTGATGATCATCGCCGATCTGATCCGCGTGGTGTCCGTCGGGGCGATGGGCGCGCTCGCCGTCTCGCACCACCTCGGGCTCTGGCGGCTCGGGGCGCTCGCGGCGCTGACCGGAGTCGGGGATGCGCTCTTCGCGCCCGCGTTCGGCTCGATCGTGCCCGAGATCGTTCCGAACGAGCTGCTCGTGGAGGCGAACTCGCTCGATCAGTTCGTACGGCCGGTCTCGAACGTGATCGGGCCGGCAATCGCCGGGATCCTGATCGCGGGCGCCGGCGTGGGAACGGCGTTCGTCGCAGACGCCGCCACGTTCGTCGTCTCGACGGTGACCGCGTTCGCGCTCACGCCACGACCCTTCCACCATGTCGAGGAGCGCTCGGCGAAGCGCGAGCTACGCGAGGGATTCGCGTTCGTGCTCGCGCGGAAATGGCTCTGGGCGACGCTCCTCATCTCGGCGATCATCATGGTCGGGCCGGCGGCGCGGTACGTGCTGCTGCCCGACCTCGTGAAGAACGACCTGCACGCGTCGGCGAGTGCGCTCGGCTTCGTCTACGGGGCGGCCGCGGTCGGATCGATCGTCGGTGCCGTCGCCTACGGGCAGATCGGGCTGACGAAGCGATACGTGCTGCTCATGTACGCGAGCTGGGCGGTCGGCCTCCTCGTGATCGCGGGCTACGGAATAGCCGGAAGCGTGGCGCAGCTTCTTGCGCTCGGCCTCGTCGGCGGCTTCGGGCTCGCCTACGGCCAGGCGACCTGGGGGACGATGATGCACAGGCTCGTGCCGCGCGAGGTGCTCGGCCGCGTCACGAGCCTCGACTGGCTCTTCGCGACGAGCCTGATGCCGATGTGGTTCGTCGTGATTGGCTTCGTCGCCGACAGCGTCGGCGTGCGTGCAACCCTCGTCGTGGGCGGCCTCGTCGGCGGGCTCGTGACGTTGCTCTTTCCCTTCGCGATCCCTGGGATCCGCGAGCCCGAGCACGATCCCGCCGCGTTCGGCAAGCCTCATCTGGCGCCGCGGGCCTCCGGCATCTAGCCTTCCCGCATGGATCCGACCCCGGCCATCACGTGGACTATCGTCGTGATCGGCCTGCTGCCGATCGCGGGGAAGACGATCTCCGTGTTCGTCGGGCTCTTCCGCCGGTCGGGCTGAACCCGACCGTTCGAGCCGTGAGGCTCGGCGAAAGGAGCCACACGATGGAGAAGAGACTGGTCACGCGCTACGCGATGCAGTCCGCCGAGGCGGCGGACGAGAACGAGCGGCGCGTCAAAGGCGTGTTCGCCGAGCTCGAGGAGACGAAGCCCGAGACCGTGAGCTACATCGTCCTTCGGCTCGCGGACGACTCGTTCGTCCACGTGTCGTTCCACGACCACGCCGACGACGAGGTCAACCCGATCGCCTCCACGGCGGCGTTCGCGCACTTCCAGGACGGGCACGCCGACCGGCGAGAGGGCCCCGTCGATCAGCAGAAGGCAACGCTCGTCGGCGCGTACATCCAGACGATCGCCTGAGCGCGAGCCGGAGGAAGCTAACGTCGGGCGAAGAGCGGCACGAAGAAGTGCGCGAGCGGCCCGATCGACACGAGATAGAGCACCGTGACGACGCCGACCGTCCCGCCGAGCAGCCAGCCGAGCACGAGCACCGTCGCCTCGATCGCCGTCCGGACGAGGCGGATCGACCAGCCCGTCCGCCGCGAGATGCCGGTCATCAGGCCGTCGCGCGGGCCGGGGCCGAGGCCGGCGCCGATGTAGAGGCCGGTGGCGATGCCGCTCAGCAACACGCCCAGCAGGCAGCACGCCCAGCGAAACGCCTCACCGTGGATCTCCGGCACGAGCCAGAGCACGACGTCGATCGAGCCGCCGATCACGATCGCGTTGCTGATCGTCCCCCACCCCGGCCGCTCGCCGAGCGGGATCCAGAAGACGAGCACCGCCAGCCCGACGAGGATCGCCCATGTCCCGATCGCGATTCCGGTCTGATTCGCGAGACCCTGATGCAGGACGTCCCATGGCACGAGCCCGTGGCGGCCGAGCACCATCAGCGACGAGCTCAGGCCGTAGATGACGAGGCCCGCGTAGAGCTGGACGAAGCGGCCTCTCAGGTTGTCGCGTGGCAGGTCGAGGGTCAGGCCGGCGACTCGCTCTCTGGCGGAAACGCTCATTCGGGTCAGCTCAGAGCGAGAGTTCCGGCGCGGTCTGCGCGCCGGGCTCGCCGTCGCCGGTGTTGAGCGTCCCCGCAGGCTCGATCAGCAGGAGCTCGACCTCCTCGTCGGCGCGGGGGCAGTGCTCGACCCCGCGCGGGACGACGAAGAGCTCACCCGGCTCGAGCACCACATCGCGGTCGCGGAGCTGGATCGTGAGCCGGCCCTTCAGGACGAGGAAGAAGTCGTCGGTCTCGGCGTGAGAGTGCCAGACGAACTCGCCCTTCGCCTTCACGACCATGACCTTGTAATCGTTCAGCGCCGCGACGATGCGGGGCCGGAACGGCTCGTCGAAAGTCGCGAGCGCCGCCGCGAGATTGACCTTGTCCTCCACGCGACGAACGGTACCCGTGCGGATCCGACCCACCTTCGGGCTGCCGCCGGACGCGCCAAATCCCGAAACGGCCAGTCCCGAAAGGGCCTAGTCCGAAGCGGCACGAGAACGTGGCGAGCCGTCACACTTTCGTTCCAGTGTCTGACCCCGCCTCTCGAACCGCGGTCACACCCCGAGTTGCAGGGACTTTCGTGTTGCCTGCGGGCCGAGCGTTGCAGTTTCGTTCCAGCGTTGTCTCACTTCCGAGGCAGTGCCTGACCCCGCCGTGCGAGCCTCGGCAGCGCTCGAGCTCCGGAGCCGCGGGCGGGGCGCGGTCAGCCGGCGGCGTCTTGCTCGGATCGCTGCGCCGCGCCGGCCTCGATCTCGGCCCTGAGCTGTTCCAGGCAGAGCTCGTCCTGCAGCTTCGCGCCGCTCCCGGGATTCGGGACCGGGTCGATCAGAAGCGTCCGGCCGTCGTCGGCGGCGATCACGTTGGAGCCGTTCACGTCGCCGTGAGGGAGCGACTTCGCATGGAGCTTCCCGAGGGTCGTCTCGACGAGTGCAAGCTGCCGTCTCGCCTCGTCGATCATCCCGAAGGAGATGAGCGAGCTCAGAGTCTCACCGCTCGCGAACTCGAGGATGTAGCCCGCAAACTCCCCGTCGGGGCTGCTCACCCGGGCCGCGGGCATCGGGATGTGCGCCGGAACTACGCGATGCATCGCCATCAACCGCTCGAACTGCAGGCCGAGGTGCTCGGACTTCAGAAGCGAGCGGATCCCCGAGTCGGGGGGAGGCGCGAAGCGCGGCCAGCAGTACTTGAGCATCACGTCCTCGGGGGAGAAGCCCTGCTCGCGCAACGCCTGCCGGAGCTCGGTGCCATCGGAGACGACGATGTCGGTGTAGAAGATCGGCCGCCGGATGGGCCGGGAACCGGCCCCCGATCGGCTCGCTCTGCGTAGCAAACCCACGACCTCAGTCTAGGCGGCTCGATCTCGCGGTCGCCTCCCCGCGAGCCGCCGCCTAACCCGAAGCCTGCTTCGTGACCTTCGGCACCTGTGGCGTCAGCCCACCGTGGATATAGAGCCAGTACGTCGTCGCGCGGCCCGACGGGCAGCAGTCGGCGTCGTGCGAACCGTAGAAGTACTCGGTCGCGATCACCGCTCCGAGGACGATCTTGGCGGTGATGAGCGATACGTGCTCGTCCTTGCCTGCCCGATGCCGCGGCATGACGACGCCGATCACGTTCAGCTTCGAGCCGAAGAGGCCGTAGACGACCCGCGCGAACGCGAGCTGCGAGGCCGCTGTGCCCCCGCCGTTCGAGCAGATCACGCCGAGCGCAGCGTACTGGCCGCTCCCGCTGAGCGAGCCGTAGACGGGCGGCTCCGTTGCCACGCTGACCTTGCCCCATTTCGGCGACGACACGATCGCCCGGCCGTCGTGCAGGTGGATCGGCTCCTTCGCGTCGCACGCCGAGCCGGGCAGAGTCACCGACTTCCACGCGACCGAATGGATGTCGGGGGCCGCCGCGAACGCCGTCGCGCACGCGCTCGCTGCCACCAGAACGGCGAGACCCAGCCCGACCGGAAGACGACTCACGCCGAGATATTCGCAGGCTGCGCGTCGCCTGCGTGTTAAGCCGTACCGATCCCCGGACGCCGTGACCTCAGGGTTCGAGGTGACAATGGGATCGATGGCGGAATCGGTGAGCAGAGCGCAGCACCCTCGACCTCGACCTCGAAGCGATCAGCGGCGAGCTGCTCCCGACCGTCGAGCAGACGGGCGCGCCGGCTCACGCCTCGCTCTGGATCTCCGACCGGTAAGACGCATCCGTCTGCGGTTTCGTCTACCGTGAGGGGTGGCGCTACGAGGTGCCGCGACCGCAACGAGGCGGAGTCGCCCTCGTTCCAGCGGTGCCGCCTCCGCTTCCGACTGGAGTGGAGGTGAGCATGGCCCCCAGGGTGAGCAAGAAGAAAGCAGCCGAGCAGGCTGAGATGTCTGCTCCCGCGTACGACGAGATCGCTCTCCGTGCGTACGAGATTCACGAATCAGGCGAAGGGGATGGGCCTCTCGAGGACTGGCTTCGCGCCGAGCGCGAACTGTCTCCCGGGAGCGAAGCAGAGTCGCAGATCGCCGCCTGAGTCTTGCCGTGGTGGACGCGGCGCGGCCTTCGGGCCGCCGCGTCCGCTACGAGCGCGGCTTGCGGTTCGGGAGGTGGATCGCGCGACCGAGCGCGACGAGCCCCGCCTCCTTGATCCCTTCCGACAGCGTCGGGTGAGGCGCCATTCCGTCGGCGACGGTCTCGACGGTCGATTCGGCGTCGAGGGCGACCACACCCGCCTCGATCAGGTCCGTGGCATGCGGGCCGACGATCACGATCCCGAGCAACTCGCCGTAGCGGGTCTCGTGGATCGACTTGACGAACCCGACCGTCTCGTCCTGCATCACCGCGCGCGCGTTCGCGATCCAGGGGAACCGCCCGACCGCGACAGCGTCGCCGTAGGCCTCGCGCGCCTGCGCCTCGGTCAGCCCGACACCCGCCACCTCGGGGTCGGTGTAGATCGGCCGCGGCACGGCCGGCTCGCCGATCGCAGCATCGTGACCGCAGGCATTCTCGGCGGCGACCTCGCCCTCGCGGAAGGCGGTGTGGGCGAGCTGCCAGTAGCCGGCGCAGTCGCCGACCGCATAGATGTGCGGCACCGAGGTCCGGCGCGCGTCGTCGGCGCCGACGCCCTTGCGCGTGTCGAAGGAGACACCCGCGGCCTCGAGGCCAATCCCCGAGACGAGCGGCGCGCGTCCGACGGCGACGAGCATCAGGTCGGCATCGACCGATTCGCCCTCGCCGTAATGGACGTTCAGGGCCCCGCCGTTCTCCTCGACTGCCGTGCACTGCTTGCCGAGCTCGAGCGCGATTCCTTTCTTCTTGTAGGCCTTCGCGAGCTCCTTCGAGGCGTCCTCGTCCTCGGTCGGGATCAGCCGGTCGAGCATCTCGATCACGGTGACCTCGCTGCCGAACGTCTTGAAGATCGACGCGAACTCGCAGCCGATGATCCCGCCGCCGAGGATCACGAGGCGCTTCGGCACCTCCGGGTGCGCGAGCAGGCCGGTCGAGTCGACGCAGAGCTCCGAGTCGAGGCCGGGGATCGGCGGGCGGACCGGGAACGAGCCGGTCGCGACGATCGCCGAGTCGAACTCGACGTCCTCGCCACCCTCGACCGCGATCGTATTCGGGCCCGTAAACGAGCCCTTGCCGCGCACCCACTCGACGCCGTTCGCCTTGAAGAGCGAGGCGATCCCGCCGGTCATCTGCGCGACGACGCCGTCCTTCCATTTGCCCGCCGCCGCGAAGTCGAGCTCGGGGTCCTCGACGACGACACCGAGCTTCCCGAACGAGTCACGGGCCATGTTCAGGTAGTGCGCCGTCTGCACCCACGCCTTGGTGGGGATGCAGCCGACCCGCAGGCACGTGCCGCCGAGCTCGGGCTCCGCCTCGACACAGACGACCTTCGCGCCGAGTTGGGCAGCGCGGATCGCCGCCGTGTACCCGCCGGGGCCCGCACCGAGGACTGCGACATCGCACTTCATCGCCACGATCGTATCGCGGGCACAATAGGCGCCAGACGTGAAGCTCGAAGGCATCCATCACGTGACGTGCATCACCGGCGACGCCCCGGCGAACGTCGAGTTCTATGCCGGCACGCTCGGTCTGCGACTCGTGAAGAAGACGGTGAACCAGGACGACCCGACCGTCTACCACCTGTTCTACGCCGACGAGAAGGGCAACGCGGGCGCCGACATCACCTTCTTCGAGTACCCCGGCACGCCGCGCGGACGCGCGGGCGACGGGATGGTGCACCGTGTCGTCTTCCGCGTCGCCTCCGAGGAGGCACTCGACTTCTGGGCCGAGCGGGCGGGTGGCGAGCGACTGTACGGCTCCACGCTGATCCACGACCCCGAGGGGCTCGAGCTCGAGCTCGTCGTCGACACCTCCGGCGACGAGCCGCTGATCGCGGACCACCCGGAGATCCCGCGTGAGCTCGCGCTGCGTGGTTTCGCAGGGGTGCGCGCGTACTCCTCCGACTACGGGCAGAGCGCGATGTTCCTCTGGGGGCTCGGGTTCACGCCTGGCTGGGAATGCCGGGGCGAGAAGCGCGGCAGCTTCTACGTCTACGACGACGCACCCGAGGCACGCGGCATCCCCGGCGCCGGCACGGTCCACCATGTCGCGTGGTCGTCGACGATCGAGGAGCACGAGGCCTGGCGCGCGAAGGTCGCCTCGATCGGCGGGCAGCCGACGCCGGTGATCGATCGCTTCTACTTCCGGTCGATCTACTTCCGCGAGCCGAGCGGCGTGCTGTTCGAGATCGCGACGCTCGGGCCCGGCTTCACCTCGGACGAGCCGCTCGAGTCGCTCGGCGAGCATCTCTCGCTGCCGCCGAACTACGAGCGCCTGAGGAGCCAGCTCGAAGGCCGGCTGACGCCGCTCCCCGATCCACGCCCGAGCCGCACGTGATCTTCGCCGAGCGGCCCGCGTCGGGCGAAGCCGAGGGTGCGTTCGTGCTCGTCCACGGGCGCGGGGCGAGCGAGCACGACCTCCTCGGCCTCTTCGATGCGCTCGACCCGGAGCGCCGGCTGCACGGCTACTGCCCGCGCGGTCCGCTCTCGCTGCCGCCGGGCGGGGCGCACTGGTACGCGGTGCCGCGGGTCGGCTACCCCGATCCCGCGACGTTCGCCGAGGGCTACACGGCACTCGCGGGCTTCGTGGACTCGCTCCCGTACGAGCGCAAGCTGATCGGCGGCTTCTCACAGGGCGCCGTGATGAGCTTCGCCGTCGGGCTCGGCGAGGGACGCCCCCGTCCGGTCGCCGTGATCGGGTTCTCGGGCTTCGTCCCGACCGTGGAGGGCTGGCAGCTCGACGGGAGCCGCGCGTTCCCGCCGATCGCAGTGGGGCACGGAACCTACGATCCGGTGATCCCGATCGAGTTCGCGCACCGTTCGGTGGCGCAGCTCGAGGCGGCGGGCGCCGAGGTGCTCTACCGCGAGTCGCCGATCGACCATGCGATCGACCCGGCGTTCGTCGCGGCGCTCGTGCCGTGGATCGACGCGGCGGTCAGAGGGCCCGGCGCAGCGTGAGCGTTTTCCCGTCGGCACGAAACTGCTCGAACCCCCGGGCCATGAACCGCGCCTCGTCGGGATCGCCGCGCTCGACCGAAACCGACACCGCTGCGTAGCCGTCGGACTTGGCCCGTTCGAGGAGGGCCGTCACGAGCTGCGCGCCGATCCCCTGGTCCTGGCGGGTCGGGACGACGACGACCGTGATCTCGGGAGTCTCCTCGTCGATGTAGCCGTAGCCGCGCAACGTGTCCGGGAAGAGTCGGAACCAGCCTGCTCCGACAGAATGTCCGCCGGCCATCGCGATCAGCGCGGTGTCGCCCTTGCGCCCCCAGGCATCGACGTAGCGCGAGATCGAGATGTCGGTGTCGAACGCCGCGACATGCCAGTTGTAGGCGAAACCGAGGAGCGACCGCAGGAACGGGACGTCGAGCTTGTCTCCCCTCCGGACGACGACCTCCGAGGTCATGGAGCTACCGAGGTTTTCGGCTCTCGCAAGTCCCACACTGCCTATGACGACGTCTGACGCGAATGTGTTTGCCTCTACAGAGCGAGCGCCGGATCTTCGAGGAAGTTCTTCACGGTACGCAGGAAGTCTGCCGCGGGCGCGCCGTCGACCGCGCGATGGTCGAAGGTCGCGGTGACCGTCATCATCGGACGCACGACGAGCTCGCCGCCGAGGGCAACCGGCCGGTCGGCGGTCGCACCAACGGCAAGGATCGCGGCCTGCGGCGGGTTCAGGATCGCGGTGAACTGCTCCACGCCGAACATCCCGAGGTTCGAGATCGTGAAGGTTCCGCCCTCGAGGTCTGCCAGCTGCAGCGACCCGGCGCGTGCGCGCTCGACGAGCCCGGCGCGACGCTCGGCGACCTCCGCGAGCGAGAGCCGCTCGACGGAGCGGATAACCGGTACGACGAGGCCGTGCGGAGCGGCGACAGCGATCCCGATGTTCGCAGACGGGAAGCGGAGAAGCGCCTCGTCGCTGAACTGGACGTTCACGTCGGGATGACGCTGGAGCGCGCTGGCGCAGACCCGGGCGAGCAGGTCGGTGACGGTCACCCGGACGTCCGGGCTCAGCTCGCGCGAGCGCTCGACGAGCCTGCCCGCCTGCGTCATCTCGATCGAGACGGTGAGCTGGAACACCGGGACCTGCGAGGCCTCGGTGAGGCGGCGCGCGATCGTGCGGCGGATGCCCGTGAGCGGCACCGACTCGACCTCCTCGGGCGGGTGCGAAACCGGTCTTGTGGCTGATGCTGCGGGAGCGATCTCCGCCGGGCCGCGTTCGACATCCTCGGCGAGGATCCGCCCGTCGGGGCCGGTCCCGGTCAGCAGGGCCAGATCGATTCCGCGCTCACGCGCGATCCGGCGCGCCAGCGGCGAGGCCTTGACGCGGCCTCCCGCCTCCTCCCTGGCCCCGTTGATCACCGTGCGGAAGACGGTCGTCGACGTGTCGGGGGCGACCGGCTCGGGCGCCTCTTCCGTGGCCGTGCCGGGCTCTGGCGACCCGGCGGACTCGGCCGGGCGCGGCGCGGCACCTCGCCCGGCTCCCCGATCAGGGCGATCGTCTGCCCGACGGGCACCTCTCCGGATGCGACCGAGATCCGGAGCAGGACACCACTCGCCTCTGCCTCGACCTCCTGGGTTGCCTTGTCGGTATCGACCTCGAAGAGCGGCTCGCCCTTTTCGACCGCATCGCCCTCGGCCTTCAGCCACTTGACGATCGTGCCGGATTCCATTCCCTGCCCGAGCCGCGGCAGCTTGACGTCGGTCGCCATCAGCCGCGCGCGACCGTCTTGCGGATCGCGGCGAGCACCTCAGGCGGCCCGGGCACGACGAAGCGCTCCATCGCCGGAGCAAACGGAATCGGAGTGAACGGCGCGCCGACGCGCTCGATCGGCGCGTCGAGCCAGTCGAAGGCCTTCTCCTGGAGCATCGCGGCGACCTCGGCCCCGAAGCCCATCCGGGTGACCGCCTCGTGCGCGACGACGGCGCGGTTCGTCTTCTTCACCGAGGCGACGAGCGTGTCCTCGTCGAGCGGCTGCAGGGTGAGCGGATCGACGATCTCGACCGAGATGCCCTCGGCCTCGGCCTGCTCGGCCGCCTCGAGCGCCCGGTGCACGAGCGGCCCGAGTGCGATCACGGTGACGTCGGTGCCCTCACGGATCACCCGCGCCTTGCCGAGCGGCACGGGCTCGAGCGTCTCCGGCACCTCTCCCTTGACCGGATACAGCAGGCGGTGCTCGAAGAAGATCACCGGGTTGTCGTCGTAGATCGCGGACCAGAGAAGCCCGCGCGCATCGGCCGGGGTCGAGGGGTAGGCGACCTTGAGCCCCGGGACGTGCACGAGCCACGCCTCGAGCTGCTGGGCGTGCTGGGCGCCCGGCGACCAGCCGGCACCGCCCTGCGTGCGGATCGTCAGCGGCACCTTGAGCTGCCCGCCCGACATGTAGCGGTGCTTCGCCGCCTGGTTCACGATCTGCTCGAGCGAGAGCGTGAGGAAGTCCTCGTACATGATCTCGACGACGGGACGCATTCCCTGCATCGCCGCGCCGATCCCGGCGCCGACGATCGCCATCTCGGAGATCGGCGTGTTCCGCACCCGCTCGGCGCCGAACTCCTCGTAGAGCCCCTGCGTCACGCCCATCGAGCCGCCCATCTCGGCGATGTCCTCGCCCATCAGGAAGACGTCCTCGTCGGCGCGCATCGCCCTTCCAAGCGCGTCGTTCACCGCCTCCCTGTAGGACATCGTCGCCATGGCTCAGGCGTAGATGTTCTTCAAGGCGTCTTCGGGCTGAGGATCGGTGCCGTTCTTCGCGAACTCGACGGCGGCCTCGACGATCTCCGCCACCTCGGCTTCGAGCGTCTGCCAGTCCTCCGCTGAGACCTCGAGCCTCGCGCGGAGCCGCACGATCGGGTCGCGTTCGGCGGCCTCGTCGCGGTCTTCCTTCGAACGGTAGACCTGCGCGTCGCCGATGTAGTGGCCGTGCATGCGGTAGGTCTCGACGTCGAGGAAGACGGGGCCGGCGCCCGAGCGGACATAGTCGAGCGCTTCGCTTGCCTTCTCGTAGACCTTCTCGACGTCCTGGCCGTCGACCTTGATCGAGTGCATGTCGAAGGCGAGAGCGCGCTTGGACATGTCGTTCCAGACCGGCGAGTGCTGCCAGCCCGGGGTCGACTCGGCCCATTCGTTGTTCTCGCAGACAAAGAGCGTGCGGGTGTTCCAGAGCTGCGCAAGGTTCAGCGACTCGTGAAAGGTGCCGGTGTTCGTGGCACCGTCACCGAAGAACGCGACCGCGACCCGGGGCTCGTCCCGCAGCTTGAACGCGAGGCCCGCACCGACGAGCGACGGGATCCCGCCGCCCACGACAGCGTTCGCGCCGAGGTTGCCGCGCTCGACGTCGTACAGGTGCATCGAGCCGCCGTAGCCGTGCGAGCAGCCCTCCATCTTCCCGTAGAGCTCTGCCATGAGCGCGTTCGGGTGAGTCCCACGCGCAAGCGTGTGGCCGTGCGCGCGGTGGGTCGAGCCGAAGACGTCGCCGTCCTCCATCGCCGCGCACACGCCGACCTCGGCGGCCTCCTGGCCGATCGCGACATGAAGGAATCCGGCGAGATCGCCGGCGCGGAAACGCTCCTCGACCTTCTCCTCGAACCGCCTGATCAGGAGCATCTCCCGCAGGAAGTCGCGGAGCCGATCCTCGGACAGGGCGCGCTTCTTTTCGACCTTCGCCATGGCTCTGAGTGTACGTTCTGCGCGGATGGCACTCGCTAAGGACTGGCAGGACCTGGAGGCCGCGCTCCCGGAGGGCTGGGTCGACGCGATGGTCAGCGTCACGCTCGAGGACACGGCACACGCCGACCGCGCGGTCTCGCTGCTCGCCCCGCTTCAGCCGGTTCGCTCCGGCCCGAACGCGATCTCGCTCCGCATCGTCCGTGCGGGCACCGGGCCCGGTGCAGAGTCGCTGCGGCGCGGCCTGGCCCGACTCGACGCGGAGCGGCTCCACGGCGCGCTCTGGGTCGGGGAGGTCGAGGAGCGGCCGGCAGAGCCCGAGGCACCGGTCGTGCCGACCCTGCCCGCCTCGTGGGATGCAGCCCTCGCGTCCGTGCCCTCCGACTGGAGCGACCTGCTCGGCGAGGTCGAGCTCGACTCCTCCGACTACCTGGAACCGGGAGCGCTGAACATGGCTCCGATCAATCCGCGGCGGATCGGTGGCACCCTCCGTCTTCAGTTCAGGAGCGCGAGCCACTTCGGGTACGGCGCCTCGCCGGGCATGGTCCGGCGCTGCCTCGAGCGTTGCGATGCGGCCGGGATGACCGGCCGCGTCACCGTTCTGCGCGTGCTTTCGGACACCCATCCGGTCGGCACGCAGGGGCCGGTTTGGCAGATCGACGGCCGGATGGTGTAGTACGCCGATGGGCAGGCTGGCCGTCGTCGTCCTCTCGCTGGGCTCGCTCCTCCTGAGCGCGGCCGCGTTCGCTGCCGGGCCTGCGCTGATGCCGGAGAACATCGAGCAGTACGGGGTCGTGCTCGACGTGCCGAACGGCTGGGCTCCCGGCACGGTTCCGGCCTCGACGGCGCCCACGCATCTCGGCGCGATCTTCCGCTCGCCGGTCACGCACGACGGCTTCAGCGCGAACATCAATCTGCTGATCGGCAAGCTCGGTCCGAACGAGACGCTCCAGCACTGGCTGGTCGGCTCGGCCGAAGCCAAGTACCTGCAGTACGGCACCCTCGGGCCGCTCACGATCCACGGCGTCCCATCCCTGAAGTACGAGTCCTCGACGATCGAGACGATCCCCGGCCACAACCTGCTCACGATCGAATACGCGTTCGGGCGCGGCCGGCGGGTCTATCTCTTCACCTACACGGCGCTTGCGAGCGACAAGGCGAAATACGAGTCGACGTTCAAGGCCTCGGCGGCGACGATCCGCTTCGTCGCCACGCCGCCCTCGCACTGAAAGCAGGCATCCCGGGCCGCTTCGCCTACGGAGAGGGCTCGCTAACGCTGCTCGGCGCTGAAGCGCTCGGCGAGCCGTTTGACGATCTTCTTGCGCAGACGCGTGGCATCTTCCTCGGTGAGCGTGCGCTCGGCCGACTGGTAGGCGACCGAGAACGCGACCGACTTGCGTCCCTCACCGACCTGTTCGCCGCGGTAAACGTCGAAGACACGGATCTCGCGGAGCTCCTCGCCGGCCGCCTCACGCGCCGCGGCAACGAGGTCGCCGGCCAGAACGTCCTCGGCCACGGCGACCGCGATGTCCTGGCGGATTGCGGGGTAGGTGATCACGTCGCGGTAGGTCACGGGCTCGCGCGAGGCAGAGAAGAGGTCGCCGAGGTCGAGCTCGAACGCGCCCCATTGGCCTTCGAGCTCGCGGGGATGGAGCTCGCCGAGGACACCGGCGGCGGTCTGCGCGGCCTTGCCGGGATGAAGCTGCGGGAGCGTGGCGCGCTCGAAGAACGGCTCCGCCTTCAGCGCGGCGTACAGCGTCTCGACCACGCCCTTGATGTGAAGGAAGCCGCCCTCGGCGATCCCGGCGACCCGCAGGCGCTCGTTCGGAAGCTCGCCGCCGGGCAGATACACACGGGCGATCTCGAAGAGCGCGATCTGCTTCGCGCCGGCGTCGACGTTACGTCGCGCCGCCTCCACGAGGCTCGGGATGAGGCTCGTGCGGAGGGCGGTCAACTCGACCGAGATCGGCTCGGGAAGCTTCCAGGCGGTCTCGTCGTCCGGACGCAGGCTTGGCGTGTAGATCTCGGCGAAGCCCAGGCCCGCCAGTGCGTCCTCGACACGGCGGCGAAGCGACTGCTCGCGGGTGAGCAGGCCGTGCATCTCGCGTCGTGCGGGCAGGGTGAACGGGACGTCCTCGAGACGGAAGCGGGCAATCTCCTCGATCACGTCCACCTCGCGTGTGATGTCGCGCGCCCTCCAGGTCGGAACGACAACCTCGCCGCTGTCTCGCCGGTTGAACCCGAGGTGGTCGAGGATCGCGTACTGGCGCTCCGGCTGAGTCTCGACTCCGATCAGGGCGTCGGCGCGCTCCGGGCGGAAAGCGATCTCCGGCCGTGTCGGCAGGTCGCCCTGGACGTCCGACTGCGCGGCCCACTCGGCGCCGGTCAGCTCGAGCATGAGCGCGGTCGCGACGTCGGCCGCCTGACCGGCGAGGTAGGGGTCGACGCCCTTCTCCCAGCGGTTCGACCCTTCGGTGCGCAGGTGCTGGCGCTCGGAGGTGCGATAGATGCCATACGGTTCGAAGTTGGCCGCCTCGAGCATGACCGTGGTCGTCCCCTCGGCGATCTCTGTCTCCTCGCCGCCCATGATCCCCGCCAGCGCGACCGCGCGGTCCGAGTCGGCGATCACGAGATCCTCGGCGGTAAGCGTGCGCTCGGTGCTGTCGAGCGTCGTCAGCTTCTCGCCCGCCTCGGCGCGGCGGACGATGATCCGGGAACCGTGAAGCGTCGTGAAGTCGAAGGCGTGGAGCGGGTTTCCGAGCGCTAGCATCACGTAGTTCGTGATGTCGACGACGTTCGAGATCGGCCGCTGCCCCGCCAGGAAGAGCCGTGAGCGCAGCCACTGCGGCGAGGCGGCGATCGCGACGTTCTCGAAGAGCCGCCCGACGTAGCGAGGGCAGCCCTCGAAGTCCTCGATCTGGATCGGCACCTGTCTCTCCGGGCCCTGTCCAGGAGGCCGTCCCCTGGCGATCTCGGAAAGCGACAGGTCGTAAAGGGTCGCGACCTCTCTGGCGATGCCGTAGATGGACTGGAGATCCGGCCGGTTGCCGGTGGCCTCGACGAGCAGGACGTCGTCGGCGAGCGGCAGCAGGTCGCCGAGCGGGGTTCCCGGCTCGGTCTCGGGGAGCAGCATGATCCCGGCGTGGTCCCCGCCGAGGCCGATCTCGTCCTCGGCGAGGATCATCCCGTCGGAGACCTCGCCGCGCACCTCGCGCCGGTCGAGGGTGAGCCCGTTCGGAAGGGTTGCGCCCGGTAGCGCCACGCCGACCGTCGCGCCGACGCCGAAGTTCCAGGCGCCGCAGACGATCGACCGCGGCTCGTGCTCGCCGAGGTCGACCTTCGTGAGTTGGAGCCGGTCGGCGTTCGGGTGCTTCTCTGCCTCGAGCACGCGACCGACCCTGAACAGGCCGAGATTCCCGCCCTCGTCGGCGACGCCGCGCCGCTCGATCCCCTCGACCTCGGCGGTCGAGACCGAAAGCCGGGCAGCGAGCTCCGCGAGCGGCATCTCGATCGGGACGTAGTCGCGCAGCCAGGAGACGGGAACCCGCATCAGAACTGCCTCATCACGCGCAAGTCGCCCTCCCAGAGGGCGCGGATGTCGGGGATGTCGTGGCGCAGCTGGGCCGTCCGCTCGAGGCCGCAGCCGAACGCGAAACCGCCCCACTCCTCCGGGTCGAGACCGACGTTCCGGAACACCTCCGGATCGACCATCCCGG
Organism: uncultured Actinomycetota bacterium; assembly: GCA_963720045.1. Lineage (GTDB taxonomy): Bacteria > Actinomycetota > Thermoleophilia > Gaiellales > Gaiellaceae > PALSA-600. The sequence continues at coordinate 18,061 of CAVREC010000004.1, forward strand.
CACCGCCCATCTCGATCCAGCCCGAGAACTTGCACGTGCGGCAGCCGGCACCGTCGCAGAGCCCGCACGACACGTCGGGCTCGATCGACGGCTCCGTGAACGGGAAGAAGTGCGTGCGGAAACGCACGCGGCGCGTCGGCCCGTAGAGCGCACGCATCACGTGGAGCAGCGTGCCCTGGAGGTCGGCGAGCGTCAGCCCCTTGTCGACGGCGAGCCCTTCGAACTGATGGAAGATCGGGTAGCGCGTGGCCGTGATCGCATCGCGCCGGTAGACCCGGCCGATCGAGACCATGTAGATCGGCGGCGGTTTCTCCTCGAGGATGTGGATCTGCGACGGGCTCGTCTCTGTCCGGAGGACGTGGGTCTCGTCGAAGAAGAACGTGTCGCGCGGTGAGCGGGCCGAGTGCGTCGGCAGGAAGTTGAGCTTGTCGAAGTTGTACTCGACGGTCTCGACCTCTCGGTCGTCGCGCACCTCGTAGCCGAGGCCGAGGAATGCGTCCTCGACGGCGCGGCGCACCTGGGTGATCGGATGCAGGTGCCCGAGCGGAAGCTCTTCGCCGGGAAGCGTGACGTCGATCACCTCTTCGCGCAGGCGCCGGTCGAGCTCCTCGCCCGCGAGCGCCTGCTCGCGGGCGGCGACGGCCTCCTCGAGGCGCGTCCTGATCGTGTTCAGCCGCATGCCGGTCTCGCGGTCGCGCACGCCGCGCAGGCCGAGGGCAAGCGGGCTTTTCCGGCCGAGGTACTCGATCCGGGCGTCCTCGATCGTGTCGAGGCCCGCGGCGGCGAAGGCCCTCTCGGCCTCGTCCCTGTAGCTCTCCCAGTTGATCTCGTCCGTCATTCGTTCTCCAGTTTCGTGCGGGCGGCGGTTGGAGGCGCCCCGGTCAGAGAACGCGAGGTCAGACGGCGTGGTGCGCCCGCCCGTAAGTTCGGTGCGTTATCCGGCGGATGGATCGTCGCCCGTGGGAAGGACGCAGGGAGCCCCAATAGTCTTTTCTATTGGGGCGACTGAGGACGCAGCCACGGGCGACGAGACGCCGCCGGGAACGTGCCATGACTTACGGGCGGGCGCACCGTTGCCGCGACCCCGGTCACGGACCGGGGCGAGGTAAATGCAAGCGTTGCCGTCATCCCAGGCAGCATAGCGGGATGTCCGCCTACGACAGGATCGCCCGGCTCTACGACCCGTGGTCTCTGAGCGTGACCGAGGACGTCTCGTTCTATGTCGAACGGGCGCGGCGTTCGGGGGGGCCGGTGGTCGAGCTCGGGGTGGGCACGGGCCGGATCGCCGTCCCGATCGCCGCAGAGGGGATCCGTGTGATCGGGGTCGATCTCTCGGAGGGGATGCTCGAGGTGGCACGGGAGCAGGCAGCGCTGGTGGGAGTCGAGCTCGACCTCCGCTACGGCGACTTCCGGGATCCACCGGTCGAGGAGCAGGTGCCGCTCGTGATCATCCCGTTCCGCTCGCTCCTCCACATGCAGACCGACGAGGATCGCCGCTCGGTGCTACGGGCGGTCCGGCGAATGCTCGAACCGGGCGGAACCTTCATCTTCGACGTCTTCTGCCCGGGGCGCGACGACATCTCCGAGACGCACGGACGCTGGCTCGAGCGCGAGCCCGGGATCTTCGAGCGCGCCGACTGGGACGATCGCCGACGCACGCTGATCCTTCGCGTGCGAGGCCACGGAGTCGAGTCGGAGCTCTCGCTCGCGTGGATCTCGGTCACGGAGTGGCGCGAGTTGCTCGGTGCAGAGGGCTTCGTCGTCGAGGGGCTCTACGGCTGGTTCGACGGCAAGGCGTGGAACGAGCACGAGGACGCGATCTTCGTCTGCCGCAAAGCTGTCTGAAAGAGCGGATTGCGGCCGGCGGTCGCCTCGGGCAGCCTCAGCTCGTGGACATCGACGAGCGCGACGGGCAAACTTTGTTTCAGACGTTGTTTCGCGTCAGCAGGGATGTGGAACGGATCCTCGACCTATTGGAGGACGATGGCGAAGAAGAGGAAGACGAGGACGCCTGAGGAGCGCGCCGAGTGGAAGGCGGAGCATGAACGCCTTTCGAGCATGCTGCAAGAGCGAATCGACTACTACGAGGCGAAGATCAAGGCAAAGGAGCAGGCTCAGTAGCCGAGCCGTTCTGTCGGCGCCACTCGTAGAGCGCGATCGCTCCTGCTGCGGCGACGTTCAGCGATTCCGCCGAGATCGGAATCCGCGCTTCGAGCTCGCGGCTCACCTCGCTCGGCAGCCCCTCCCTCTCTGCACCGAGCAAGAGCACGACTTGACCTGAGAGATCGCACGCTTCGAGCGGCACCCCACCATGGGCGACAAGCGCGATGCGCTTTCCCACCGGCTCGTCGAATTCGAGCCGTGGGACGCGCCAGATCGCGCCGGCCGAGGCCCGCAGCGCTTTGGGCCCGGTCGGGTCGGCACAGCCTTCCGAGAGCGCGACGGCGGCGCCGAAGGCATCTGCGGTGCGGATCAAGGTGCCGACGTTTCCCGGGTCGGCGACCCGCCAGAGCGCCAGCGTCACCGAACGCGGCTCCGCCGCCGGCAGGTCGTCTCGCCTGTAGATGCCGATCACGCGAGGTGGGTGGGCCGCTGTCGAGACCTCAGCGAGCAGCCCCGGCTCGACGTTCTCACCGGCGACGAGCAACTCCACCGGCTCGGCCGTGGCGGCGGCCACGAGATCCTCTCCTTCGCAGAGGAAGAGCCCGAGCTTCTCGCGCCAACGCCGCTCGTGCAGCTTGCGCACGAGCTTCAGCTTCTCGTTGTCGCGTGAGCGGATCAGCCCGGGAGCGCGGCCTTCGCCTGCTCGGCGAGCTTGCCGAACTGCTCGGGATCGTGTACGGCGAGGTCGGCCAGCACCTTGCGGTCGAGCTCGACCTCGGCAGCCTTGAGGCCGGAGATGAACTGGTTGTAGGAGAGCCCGTGCAGCCGCGCGCCGGCGTTGATCCGCGTGATCCAGAGCCGGCGGAACATCCGCTTGCGGTTCTTGCGGTCGCGGTAGGCGTAGACGAGCGAGTGCTCGACCTGCTCCTTGGCGTAGGTGTAGTTGGTGCTCTTGAGGCCCCAGTAGCCCTTCGCCTGCTCGAGAACCTTGCGCCGCTTCTTCCGGGCGTGGACCGATCTCTTGACCCTTGCCATTAATAATCACCCGCCATCAGCGACTGCGCTTTCCGAGCCCGAGCATCCGGCGCACGGTCCTGTCGTTCGCCTCGGCGACCGGCTGGTCCTTACTGAACGCCCGCTTCCGCTTCGGCGACTTGTGCTCCAGGTTGTGGCTCTGGCCCGCTTTCCGGCGCAGGAGCTTGCCCGTTCCGGTCACCTTGAACTTCTTCTTGGCTCCCGAGTTCGTCTTCTGTTTCGGCATCTTCTTTCTTCACTCCCGCGTTCTTCGTCGGTGCCATCACCATCGTCATGTTGCGGCCTTCGAGGAGCGGCTGGGTCTCGATCAGGCCGATCTCCTTCACGTCCTCTGCGAGCCGCATGAGCAGGTCACGCCCGCGATCCGGATGCTCGCGCTCGCGGCCCCGGAACATGATCGTGACCTTCACCTTCGCCCGCTGATTCAGGAAGCGGACGACATGGCCCTTCTTGGTCTCGTAATCGTGGATTCCGATCTTGGGCCTGAGCTTGATCTCCTTGACGTGGATCTGGGTCTGGTTCTTGCGGGCCGCCTTGGCCTTCTGCTCGAGCTCGTAGCGGTACTTGCCGTAATCCATGACCTTGGCCACGGGTGGATCGGCCTGCGCCGCCACCTCGACCAGGTCGAGTCCCTTGCTGTCGGCGTAGGCACGCGCCTCGCCGATCTGCTTGATCCCGAGCTGCTGCCCCTCTTCACCGATCAGCCGCACCCGTGGCGAGCGAATCGTTTCGTTGACACGCGCCTGCGGCTCCGGCCGGCGCGGCAGCTCCCATGAACCCCGCCTCGGCCTCAAATGTGTACTACCAAGCTCGTCATTACCTCCGAATGTGGCTGAACAGTCAAATCACACTGACAGGCAACGGCGTTCGCCGTTCTCAACCAACTCGGTTGAACCTCCAAGGCCGCTTGCCCGCGTGCACCGAGGTGCACGCGAGTGTCGTCCAGGAGGTGAGAGACAGTTTCGCCCCTGCTTGTCAGGCCGACAGAGTAGCAAGCAACGCCTGCAGTTCCGCAAACGACTTCTTGGACTGCTCCCCGCCGTGCTCGCGGATCGCGAGCGACTCGTCGCTTTCGGCGTCCCCGTAGACGATCGTGAAGGGGATCTTGTCGACCTCGGCGTTGCGGATCCTCTTGCCGACGGTCTCACTGGAGTCGTCGACCTCGACGCGATATTCCGAGAGCCGCGCCGCGAGCGCGTGCGCGGCGTCGGCATGAGCGAGGCCCACCGGGAGCACACGAACCTGGACCGGGGCGAGCCAGAAGGGGAACGCACCGGCGAAGTGCTCGATCAGGATCCCGATGAAGCGCTCGAACGAGCCGATCAGCGCTCGATGGATCATCACGGGGGTGTGCTCTGCGTTGTCCGCGCCCTGGTAGCGCAGACCGAAGCGCTGTGGCATCTGGAAGTCGAGCTGCACGGTGCCGATCTGCCAGGCGCGGTCGAGCGAGTCGAGCATGTGCAGGTCGATCTTCGGGCCGTAGAAGGCTCCGTCGCCCGCGTTCACCGTGTACTCGAGCCCGCGGCGCTCGAGCGCCTCGGCGAGCGCCGCCTCGGCCGCATCCCACTCCTCGTCGGTGCCGAGCTTGTTCTCCGGACGGGTGGACAGCTCGACCTTGATCTCGAGGCCGAGCTTCTCGTAGATCGCGTAGCCGAAGTCGAGACAGCCGAGCACCTCGTCGGCAACCTGCTCCGGCGTGCAGAAGAGATGCGCGTCGTCCTGGGAGAACATCCGCACCCGCAGCAACCCATGCAACGCACCGGTCAACTCGTCGCGATGCAGCACGCCCGCTTCTGCCATCCGTAGCGGCAGCTCGCGGTAGCTGTACTGGCCGTCGGCGTAGACCACGCAGTGGCCGGGGCAGTTCATCGGCTTGAGGCTGAACTCCTTGTGCTCGCTCTCGAAGGTGAACATGTGCTCCCGGTACTTCTCCCAGTGACCGGAGGTGACCCAGAGCTCCTTGTCGTAGATCTGCGGGGTACGCACCTCGACGTAGCCGCGCTCCCGGTTCTCGCGCCGGCGCAGGTCCTCGAGCACGTTCCAGATCGCCATTCCCTTCGGATGCCAGAACGGCGAGCCCGGCGAGATGTCGGAGAAGTGGAACAGGTCGAGCTGCGTCCCGAGCCGGCGGTGGTCGCGCTTGCGGGCCTCCTCGAGCCGCTCGAGGTGCGCGGCGAGGTCACCCTGGCGGAAGAACGCGGTGCCGTAGATCCGCGTGAGCTGCTTGTTTTTCTCGTCGCCGCGCCAGTAGGCCCCGGCGAGGCCCGTCAACTTGAACGCCTTGATCGGGCTCGTATCCTGGAGGTGTGGGCCCCGGCAGAGGTCGGTGAACTCGTCCGTGCCGTCGTGGGACTGCGTGTAGAGCGAGAGCTCGCCTTCGGCGGTGTCGACGAGCTCGACCTTGTAGGGCTCGCTGTCTGCCGCGAACCGCCGTTTGGCCTCTTCGCGGTCGATCTGCTCGATCGACCAGGTCCGCCCCTCGGCGATGATGCGTTCGACCTCTGCCTCGATCCGCTCGAGGTCTGCCTCGACGATCGGCTCCGGGAAGTCGAAGTCGTAGTAGAAGCCCTGCTCGATCGGCGGCCCGATCGCGATCTTCACGCCGGGGTAGAGCCGCCGGACGGCCTCGGCCAGCAGGTGCGCGCTCGAATGGCGCAGGACGTAGAGCGCATCGGCGTCGTTGGTGTCACGGGTTGTGAGGAACTGGATCGGCTGGCCTTCTCGCAGCGGCGCACGGACGTCCTGTGTCGAGCCGTTCGAGCGCACGAGCACGGCCTGCTCGGCGAGCTTTGGGCCGATCGCGCGCGCGGCGTCGAGGCCGGTTGCGCCGTCTGGGAGCTCGAGCTCCTTGCCGTCGGGGAGAACGACCTTCATCCAGCAAGGATACGGGCTGGAGCCCGTTCGAAACCCCGATCTCTCGGCACACTTGACATATACCGATATATCGGTGTACTATCGTGATATGCATAGACACAGTAGTAGACACGGGCATGACGTCCTGTTCATGTCCGGCCCCGGCGGCTTTGGCCCCGGCGGCCCAGGGTTCGAAAACCCACAGTTCTTCAAGTTCCGCGGCTTCGGCGGCTTCGGCGGCCCGGGTGGTCCGCGTGGCCGGCGGATGCGGCGCGGCAACGTCCGCGCCGCGATCCTGCTTCTGCTCGAAGAGGAGCCGCGCAACGGCTACCAGGTGATGCAGGAGATCGAGCAGCGGTCGGAGGGCGCCTGGCGCCCGAGCCCCGGCTCGGTCTATCCGGCATTCCAGCTCCTCGCCGACGAGGGGCTCGTCCGTTCGGAGGCGCGCGACGGCGGCAACGTCTTCGAGCTCACCGACGCGGGCAAGGCCTATCTCGAGGAGAATCGCGAGCAGTTCGGAAGTCCGTGGCAGCAGGCCGGCGAGGGCATGCCCGAGGGCGTGCGCGAGCTCGGCCAGCTCGCGATGCAGGTCGGAATCGCCACGCGCCAGGTGATCCACCACGGCAACGAGGCCCAGCGGGCAGCGGCTGCCAAGGTTCTCGACAGCGCGCGCAAGGCGCTCTACCGCGTCCTCGCGGAAGACGAGCCCGCCGAATAGCGGTCACGGAGGCTGGGACGGTCGGAAATCCCGGCCGCTCCGGCCTTCGCGATACTGACCGATGGGCGCGAGCTGGCTTTTCAGACGGTTTCGCGGCCGGCTTCCCGCCGCTCTCCAGGGCCGGAACTACTTCCTGCTCTGGGTGTCGCTCGTCGTCGAGAGCTTCGGGATCCAGATGGTCGCGGTCGCGATCGGGTGGCAGGTGTTCGCGATCAACCGCTCGGCCTTCGACCTCGGCCTCGTCGGGCTCTTCGAGTTCGTCCCCCTGCTTCTGCTGGCGCTGCCGGCCGGGCAGCTCGCCGATCGCATCTCACGGCGGCTGATGTTCGCGGCCGCGCTGGCGCTGAACGCGCTCGTCGCGATCGCGTTGCTGGCCGTCACGATCGGCGGGGCGACCGAGCTCTGGCCGTTCCTCGCGCTCGCTGCCGGAAACGGGATCGCGGCGGCCGTTGCGAACCCCTCCGCGCGTGCTCTCGGCCCGTCGCTCGTCTCCCGGGAGCTGCTCCCAAGCTCGCTCGCGCTGCGCTCGATCGCCTTCCAGAGCGGCACCGTCGCCGGCCCGGCGCTCGGCGGGCTCCTCTTCGCGATCGACGCAGAGCTCGTCTACGCCGTAGCGACCGTGATGCTCCTGCTCGGGGTCGTCGCGGTGCTGATGATCCACGAGTCCGCCGAGGGAACGAACGCCGCCTCGAGCGAGGCACCGACGCTGAAGACCTTCTTCGCGGGGATCAGCTTCATCCGGCATACGCCGGTGATGCTCGGCGCGATCACGCTCGACCTGTTCGCCGTGCTCTTCGGCGGGGCGGTCGCGCTCCTGCCCCTCTTCGCCAGGGACATCCTCCACACCGGCCCGCTCGGGCTCGGGATCCTGCGCAGCGCTCCCGCGGTCGGCGCGCTCGCGGCGGGCGTGATGCTGACCCGCCGGCCCATCGTCCACAAGACAGGCAGGACGCTTCTTCTCGTCGTCGCTGCGTTCGGCGTCGCGACCGTGGTCTTCGGCCTTTCGAAGTCGTTCCCGCTCTCCCTCGCCGCACTCGCCGTCGCCGGCTTCGTCGACATGATCAGCGTGAACATCCGCTCGACGATCGCGATCGTGGCGGCGCCGAACGAGCTGCGCGGCCGGGTGACGGCGGTCGAATCGGTGTTCATCAGCGCCTCGAACGAGCTCGGAGCGTTCGAGTCCGGCGTGGCGGCGGCCTTGCTCGGGGCCGTCCCCGCGGTCGTGATCGGGGGCGTGATCACGATCGCCCTGGCGGGCGTCTGGAGCTGGGTTTTCCCCGACCTGGCGAGAATCGACGAGCTCGAGGAGTTACGGCCGGATCCCACGATGACTCCCGAGGCCGCCCTGTAACGTTCCTGCCGATGAGCACGATCCGGATCCCCCCGATCCTTCGGCCGGAAGCCGGCGGAAACCGCGAGGTCGACGCGACCGGCGCCACCGTGCGCGAGGCGCTCGAGAACCTCGTCGCGACCTACCCGGCGCTCAAGGACAGGATCTTCGACGGGAGCGAGCTCCCGCAGTTCCTGAACGTCTTCATCGACGGCTCCGACGTGCGCCTGCTCGGCGGGCTCGACACCGAGCTCGGCGAGAACGCCACGGTGATCCTGCTTCCCGCCGTCGCGGGCGGCTGAGCTACGACCTGCGGGGGCCGAAGAGCGCCACGACCCTGTCGCATTCCTCGGTCAGCGCCGCGCTGTCTCCGGCGTGCAGCTTGCAGAACGCGAGCGCCCGGAATCCGCAGACCGAGTAGGTCTCACCGCCCATCACTCCCGCCCTGATCGTCGAGATGCACCCGGGCCGCACCTTGTTGCTCTCGGTCGCCAGATCGACTGCCGCATAGACGGCTCCCGCCGCAAGTGCGAGCGAGATGATCCCGATGAACCACCAGTCCCTCGGGCGCAGCCGCCGCGTCAGTCGGGCGCTTTCAGCCGGCACGGAGGTAGGTCTAGCTGAACGCCAAGGCAACGCCGCGGGGAAGGACGATCACCGGCGAGCGGGCGAGCTCGATCATGTACTCCGCCGCCGCGCTGATCGTCACGCGGCCCGTGACGGTTCCCGTCTTGGAGCCGACGATGATCAGATCGGCACCGCCGCTTCCTCGAGCTGCAATCGTCGCACCGAGCTTGGACGCGAGCGCTTCCGCGGTCTCCTCCGGACACGGATCGCCGTCCTCGGCGACCGCGGCGATCGAGTTGACCGCGTACTCGCCGACCTGGGCGAATCCGGCGGGAGCGAACGCGAGCGCAACCGGGCCGCCGTCGAGCAGCTGGCGGGCCGACGGCTGGGGATCGACGTGGCCGCGGGCGGTGCGGTAGGCGGAGCCGAAGGCGAGGATGTCTGCTTCCACCTCCACGGCCAGGTCGCGGAGCCCGGCAGGCGTGGAACCGCTCAGGACGACGTGCTGCGGGATGTCCGGGTCGCCGAGCTCCTGTGCTCCGGCCGCGAGCAGGGCCTCCGCGTCGCTCTCGGCCAGCCGCTCGTCCGACTCCCTCTCTTCCCGGATGTGGCGCACGTAGGCGAGCTCGAGCGAGGCTCCGGCTCGTTTGAGGAGCCCGCCGAGCGCGAGCGCGTCGCGGTCGTTATCGGTGCCGTCGTAGGAGACGATGATCTTCGTTGCCATGGGTTCCTCTCGGGTCCGCGTCGTCGTTTCGGGTCTCTGGATCCCGGATCGCAGGCCCCTGGGGCCCGCGATCCGGGGTCCAGCCTTTCGCGATACTAGGTCGTAGCCGGTGCGGGCCCGCCTCCGGCCGGCGCCGGTGAGGACATCCCCCCGGGGAAGCCGAGCGACGGGATGTCGGATGGGTACACCTCGTGTCCGTGTACCGCGAGGTCGCCGATCTCCATGTCGGCGTCGCTCATCCGCAGCGGGATCACGAGCCCTACGAGCTTCAGGAGGATGAACGTCGCGATCCCCGAGAACAGGATCACCCAGAGACCCGCGAGCGCCTGCCATTTCAGCAGGTGCCATCCGCCAACCGTCGAGAGGGCATCCGAGGAGACGAACGCCTTGTCGGCGAGCACGCCTGTGAGCAGCCCGCCTGCGAGCCCGGCGAACCCGTGGGTGTAGACGACGCCGAGCGTGTCGTCGACGTTTCGGAACGGACGCAGCAGCGCGAGGTAGTTGTAGGCGATGTAGACGATGACCGAGGCGATCGCTCCGATTGCCATCGCCCCCCAGCCGCTCACGAACCCGGCTGCCGGAGTGATCGCGACGAGGCCGACGATCATGCCGTTGACGCTCCCGAGCAGCGACGGCTTGCGCTTCGTCGCATAGTCACAGCCGACCCACACGAGGAACGCGACGGCCGTCGCGAGGTTCGTGTTGAGGACGGCCGACGAGGCGTCCGGGCCGACGTTGTAGGGATCGCCGCCGTTGAAGCCGTTCCAGCCGAGCCACAGGAGGCCCGCGCCGACGGCGACCATGAGCAGGTTGTTCGGCGCGTCGATCTCTCGATCTCGGGCAAGTCGCGGGCCTATCACCCACGCGGCGACGAATCCTGACACCCCCGCGGAGAGATGGATCACGTAACCGCCCGAGAAGTCGATCGCGCCTTTCTGGGCGAACCAGCCGCCGCCCCAGATCAGGAACGCATTGACGGTGTAGACGCAGGTCGTCCAGAGAACGACGAAGGGGATCCACGCCTTGAAGTTCACGCGGCCCAGGATCGATCCGAGCATCAGCAGCGGCGTGATCGCAGCGAAGACGAACTGGAAATAGACCAGCGAGGACTGCGGGAAGTCGACGAGCGGCGCCTTGTTCGTCGGGTCGAAATGCGACGGATTCAGGAGTGGGATGCTCCCGACGCCCTGCTCGGATGCGTGTCCGAGAACGGCCCCCGGCTGACCGATGAAGTTGCCGAAGAACCCGGAGTCCGTCAGTTCGTGCACGGGATTGCCGAAGGCCATCTTGAACCCCCAGAGGACCCATACGAGCAGTACGAGTGCAAAGGCGATGAAGGCCAGCATCATGCTGTTCACCGACCACCGCTTCTGCATCACCCCCCCGTACAGAACGACGAGGCCTGGAACGCTCATCAGGCCGACCAGGGTGGCCGCGGTCAACTGCCACGAATTGTCGGCTGTGTTAAGCGCTAGGTCGAACAGCATTGACTCTCCTTTCCGAGCGCGCTTCCGCCGCTCGCCGCCTCGTTGTCTGAAACAAATCCCGTGTTTCCAGCAAACTCTGTTGTTCCAACAGAAAAAGGGCCCCAGGACTCCCGAAAGAGTCCTGAGGCCCCAATGCCTCCGCCTCGGCAACCTTGCCGAATGCGTGCGCCAACCATACGGCCCGTTCAGGACGGCGTCAAGTGAGAACCGTCAGGCGGTCGGAGCGGTGACGATGTAGGCGTCGTCGACCCCGACGCCGAGCCGTTCGATCACCTCGGCCGTGGCCGGAGTATCGAGCGAGAGCACCATCAGCGCCTTCCCGGCCTCGCGGTTGCGGGAGACGGCCATGTTCGCGATGTTCACGCCGGCCTCGCCGAGCAGCGTCCCGACCCGCCCGATCACTCCGGGCACGTCGTCGTAGCGGAGGACGATCATCCGCGGCGCGAGCTCGATCTCGACCTCGAACCCGAGCACCGAGACGAGCCACTGGCGGTTCTCGCGTCCGATCGTCGTGCCGGCGACGCGCTGGTCGCCCGCCGAGACCGCGATCAGGTTCGTGAAGTCGCGCGAGGAGCGGTTGCGCTGCTCGACCACCTCGATCCCTCGCTCCGCCGCGACGAGCGGCGCGTTCACGTAGTTCACGGGCTGGTCGACGCGGCCGCGGAAGGCGCCGTTCAGCGCGGCGACCGTGAGGAGGCGCGTGTCGTGCTCGGCGAGCTCGCCGTAGTACTCGAGCGTGATCCGGTTCGGCTCACCGCGTGCGAGGTCGAGTGCGAAGCGGCCGAGGCTCGCCGCGAGCGGCAGGAACGGGCCGAGCACCTCGAGGTCCTCCGCGCCGACGGTCGGGATGTTGACGGCGTTCGTGACGAGCCCACCGTCGAGGGCGGCTGCGACCTGCTCGGCGACGATGATCCCCGCTCGATCCTGCGCCTCGTCGGTGGATGCCGCCAGGTGCGGGGTGACCACGAGATTCGGCGCCTGAAGCAGCGGTCCCGAGTACGGCTCCTGCGGGAAGACGTCGATCGCCGCGCCGGCGAGCCTGCCCGACTCGAGCGCCTGGAGCAGCGCGGTCTCGTCGACGAGCTCTCCGCGCGCGGCGTTGATCAGGCGCGCGCCCTCCTTCATCTCGCCGATCGCCTTCGTGCCGATCACGCCGCGCGTCTCGTCGTTCAGCGGCAGGTGGATCGTGACGAAGTCGGCGCGGCCGAGCACGCCTTCGAGCGTGTCGCTCTCGACGCCCGCCTCGCGGAAGCGGTCGGCCGACACGAACGGGTCGTAGGCGACGACATGCATCTGGAGCCCGAGCGCGCGCCGCGCGACCTGCTGGCCGATCCGGCCGAAGCCGAGCACGCCGAGCGTCTTCTCGGCGAGCTCGATCCCACCCCACTTCGAGCGTTCCCAGCGGCCGTCGATCAGCGCCGCGTGAGCCTGCGGGATATTGCGCGCGAGCGCGAAGAGCAGGCCGACGGTGTGCTCGGCGGCGGAGACGATGTTCGACTCGGGCGCGTTCGCGACGACGATCCCACGCCGCGTGGCCGCCTCGACGTCGACGTTGTCGACGCCGACTCCGGCGCGCCCGATCACCTTGAGCTTCGTCCCCTTCTCGATCAGGTCGGCGGTGAGCTTCGTCGCGGAGCGGATCACGATCCCGTCGTAGAGGCCGATGATCTCGGCGAGCTCGCTGCCCGAGTCGACGTCCACGTCGAACTTCGCGCGGAGCAACTCGACGCCGGCCTCGGCGATCTCCTCGCGGACAAGCACTCTGGGACGTTCGCTCACGGGGCCAACCGTAGCGACTCGAGCAAGCGCAGCCCCGGCGCCGGCCGGGTCGATCATGCTGCGGTGAGGCGGGACAGACCCCCTCCTAGCGCGTCGTGAGCCAGGTGAGGCCTGGTCTGCCCCGAACGGCAGCCAAGTGCATTACTGCAAAGAGTGAAGAATCAAATCTGTAACAATTGAAGTGATTCGATCCCGCATCGACGCTCATTACTTTACTTTTTGTACCGGTCTCGCTACAGTGGCTCGCGATGGTGGAAATCACCCTCCTTCGCGTAGGACCAGTGGCGGGCGCCCGGGGAGCCCTCGAGGCTTCCCGGACGCTCGTCCACGCTTTTTCTGCGGGGGCGCGGCGTTGAGCGCCCGGCCGAGAGCCGTCCGCGTCGCTGCGCCCAAGCCGCCTGCCGACTGGGATCTCGTCCTCAAGCGCAATCCGGTCGAGCGCCTGAAGCGCGAGAAGGCGCCGCTCGGGATCCGCGACGAGTTGCCCGCGCTGATTGCGCAGGGCTACGAGAGCGTGGCCGAGGAGGACATCGTCCGCCTCCAGTGGTGGGGCCTCTACCACGACAAGCCGAAGATCGGCACGTTCATGCTGCGCGTGAAGGTGCCCGCGGGCCAGCTTTCGGCCGCAGAGCTGCGCACGATCGGCGAGGTCTCGAACCTCTACGGCAAGGGCGACGGCGAGCTCTCGACGCGCCAGAACATCCAGCTCCACTACCTCGAGCTCGGGAAGCTGCCGGACGTCTTCGCGCACCTCGACCGCTCGGGGATCACGACCGCCGGCGGCTGTGGCGACACCGTGCGCAACATCACAGGCTGCCCGGTGCAGGGGATCGCCGCAGACGAGCTTTTCGACGCGAGCCCGATCGTCACCTCGGCCGCCGACCTCTTCTACGGCAACCCCGACTGGGCGAACCTGCCGCGGAAGCACAAGTACTCGATCTCGGCCTGCCCGGACCGCTGCAACGCACCCGAGATCAACTGCATCTCGCTGATCGGGACGCTCAAGGACGGCCGGGAAGGCTTCGCCGTGCTCGTCGGTGGCGGCCTCTCGTCGGTGCCCAGGATCGCGAAGACGATGAACGTCTTCATCCCGAAGGAGGAGTCGAACGAGATCCTCGGCGCGATCACCTCGGTCTGGTCGGAAGACCTCAAATACCGCGTCTCGCGGGTGAAGGCGCGCCTCAAGTTCATGATCGACGACATCGGCCCCGAGGGGATGCGCGAACGCGTCGAAGCGCGCCTCGGCCGCAAGCTCGAGGACTACACGCTCCCCGCGATCGACGTCGAGCCCTCGCACCATCTCGGCGTGCACGCCCAGAAGCAGGAAGGCCTCTCCTACATCGGCGTCCCCGTGCACCTCGGCCTGATCTCGGGCGACCAGATGATCGCGATCGCCGATCTCGCCGACCGCTTCGGCGGCGACATCAGGCTGACGCGCCAGCAGAACTTCATCGTCACCGGCGTCCCGAACGAGCGGATCGACGAGGTCAAGGGAGAGCTCGAGACGATCGGCTTCCCGCTCGAGATCAACCCGGTTCGCGGCAACTCGATCGCGTGCACGGGCGAGCCGCACTGCAACTTCTCGGTCGCCGAGACGAAGACGCGCCTCGGCGCGCTGATCGACGCCCTCGACGAGCGCTTCGGGATGCAGATCGCCGACCTGCGCCTGCATCTCGACGGCTGCCCGCACGCCTGCGCCCAGCATTGGGTCGGCGACCTCGGCTTCCAGGGCACGACCGCCCGCGACGACGGCGGCGTGCGGCGCCAGGCCTACGACATCTTCGTTCGCGGCAGCCTCGGGCCCGAGCCCGAGATCGGCCGCTCGCTCTTCCGCCGTGTCCCGACCGACGAGCTCGACAGCGCGGTTCAGGGCTTGATCGCGGGGTGGCTCGAGCGCCGCGAGGACGGCGAGACGTTCACATCGTTTACGCGTCGCGCAAGCGACGACGAGCTCGGCGAGCTGGCCGGCCTCGAGCCGGCCAAGATGCGACAACGGGAGGAGACCGAGGAATGAGCGTTCAACCGAAGGTTGACAATTAATGAGCACATTTGAACTGATCGACGAACTCGAGGCGGGTGAGCTCTCGATCGAGTTCGAGGGCGAGGAGCCGCAGGCGCTGCTCGAATGGGCGATCGACCGGTTCGCGCCGGGCCTCGCGATCTCGACCTCGTTCCAGAACGACAGCATCGTCCTGATCGACATGGCCTACGAGATCGATCCGGAGATCCCGGTCTTCAGCGTCGACACCGGCCGCCTCCCGGCCGAGACCCTCGAGCTGGCCGACCGGCTCCGCGCCCGCTATCCCGGCCTCAAGCTCGAACTGATCCAGCCCGACGCCGAGGAGATCGCCGGAATGACGGGCAGGCACGGCGTGGACCTCTTCAAGACCTCGGTCGACCTTCGCCTTCTCTGCTGCAACCTCCGCAAGGTGCGCCCGCTCACGAAGCATCTGCACTCGCTCGATGCGTGGGTCACGGGCCTTCGCCGTGACCAGTGGGCGAGCCGCACGAACATCCGCAAGGTCGAGATCGACCACGACCACGGTGCGATCGTGAAGCTGAACCCGCTCGCCGAGTGGACGGAAGACGAGGTCTGGGACTACATCCGCGAGCGCGAGGTGCCCTACCACTCGCTCTACGACAAGGGCTACAAGTCGATCGGCTGCGCCCCGTGCACGCGGGCGACTGCGCCCGACGAGCCGAGCCGTGCGGGCCGCTGGTGGTGGGAGACGAACGCGCCGAAGGAGTGCGGGATCCACTGCTCGATCGAGAGCGGCGGGCTCGAGCACGAGCTGCACGCCATCCTCAAGGACTCGCATTGACGACCGCTGTCCGGGTCAGCGGCGAGGCGGCCGAGGTCGCCCGCGCCGAAGCTCAGGCCGTGCTCTCGATGGTGCAGGACGAGACGCGCCGCGGCCGCCTGGCCGACGTCGTCGCTGCGGTTGACGGCGGCGAGGTCGAGGGCGACGACGCCGACGCGCTCGCCGAGCTGCTCGAGCTGGGCCTTGCGACCGGCCGTGTCCGCGCGGTCTACGGCCCGGAGGGCGAGCAGGCCGCGCTCGCGCTCTTCCGCCGGCTGCCGCTGGGCAAGGAACTGAGCGCTTCGGCACGGGATCTGAACGAGGCGCTCGGTGCGCTCGAGGGCCGCACGATCGATCGAATCTCGGTCACAGCGGTCGGACCTGGAGAATATGGAGTGACGATCTCGACAGATGACTACGAGGTCGTGCTTCGGCTCGGACGAGCCGGAGCCCGTCTAGCGACCATAGGAGCCTGAAGAAACGATGACGTACATCATCGGTGAAGCCTGCATCGATCTGAAAGACATCTCGTGCCAGAGCGTGTGCCCTGTCGACTGCATCCACGAGGTCGACCGGATGCTCGTGATCGACGCGGAGGAGTGCATCGACTGCGGCGCCTGCGAGCCCGAGTGCCCGGTCGAGGCGATCCTCCCCGAGGACGCGATCCCGGATGAGTGGGAGCCGTTCGTGAAGATCAACTACGCCTTCAGCCTCGAGAAGGCCGACCAGGGCAAGCCCGAGATCAACGAGCTCGTCCAGGCCTACGCGGACGAGAAGGGGATCGTCCCCGACGCGGCGGCCGAGGGCTAGTACTTGCCGGACACTGAAACCCAGCCCGCAAGAGACTGAGGCCAAATGCCAGAGCAATTCTATATGGCCTGCCTCGACCTCTCGGGGCGGCGCTGCGTCGTGGTCGGCGGCGGTTCGGTCGGCTACGAGAAGGCCGTTGGGTTAGCCGCCTGCGGGGCCGCGGTGACGGTCGTCTCGCCCGAGCTCGAGCCGTCGTTTGCCGAGCTCGAGGTCGAATGGCGCCAGGGCCTGTATCGCAAGAGCGACCTGCGCGGCGCGTTCCTCGTGATCGCGGCCACGTCCGATCGCTCGGTGAACGAGCGCGTGTCGCGCGACGCGGAGGCCCGCGGGATGCTCTGCAACGTCGCCGACGTGCCCGAGCTCTGCAACTTCATCCTTCCGGCGGTTCACCGCGAGGGCCCGATCGCCGTGGCCGTGTCCACCGGCGGCGCGTCTCCGGCGCTCGCGAAGCGGCTGCGCTCGCAGATCGCCGAGCTCGTGCGCCCCGAGCACGCGGCGCTGGCCGAAGAGCTGCGTTCGCTGCGCCCCGAGGTGAAGGAGCGCTTCTCGACCTACGAGGGGCGCCGCGACTACTTCGAGGAGCTCGTTACCGAAAGGCTCTCGTGACCGTGTCGTTGGTGGGCGCGGGTCCCGGCGACCCGGGCCTGATCACCGTCCGCGGGCTCGAGCTGATCCGGAGCTGCGACGCGCTCGTCTACGACGTCCTCGTCGCCCCCGAGCTCGTCGACGAGGCACCCGCGGACGCGCTCGTGATCCCGCGGGAGCGGATCCGGCAAGCCGAGCTGAACGAACTGCTCGTCGCTCTCGGCCGGGAAGGCCTCGAGGTCGTTCGCCTCAAGGGCGGCGACCCGTTCATCTTCGGCCGGGGAGGCGAGGAGGCCGAAGCGCTCGCCGCCGCCGGGATCCCGTTCGAGGTCGTGCCCGGCGTCTCGGCTCTGTCGGCCGTCCCCGCCTCCGCAGGAATCCCGGTCACGCATCGCGGCCTGTCGGCGCAGGTCACCCTCGTCTCCGGCCACTCGGCCGCCGGCGAGGAGCTCGACTACGCCCAGCTCGCTCAGGCACCCGGGACGCTCGTCGTGTTCATGGGCCTCGCCCATCTCGCGAGCATCGCCGCCGGCCTGATCGCCGCGGGCAAGAGCCCTGGGACGCCGGCCGCCGTCGTCTCGCGCGGCACGCACGCTGACGGGCGCTCGGTGACCGGGGAGCTGCGGACGATCGCGGAGCTCGCGTCCGAGCTCGAGTCGCCGGCCCTGCTCGTCGTCGGTGAGGTCGTGGGGGTCGGACGGACGCTGGCGCCGCGGGTCGCAACCCACAGCTCCGCCGCCGGCCGGTAGCTCCCTCGCCTCCGGCACTGCCGGGCTCCAGCTGATCCACAAGGCTCCGGACAGACCCGGTCTACTTGGAAGCGCAGCACGATGGCGGTCAGCGGAACGGGAGCGCCGTGCCACGAGAGCGCGATGGGCCGCAGACCGGCCCTGTGGTGCTCGCCGCTGTCCGGCGTGTCGCGCTCGAGCACGGACTCATCGTGCTGCCGCCCGCGCAGTCGGCGCCGGGTGTCCCGCAAGCACCGCCGCGAGGCCTATCGTGCAGAACCGCTCGACGAGCTCCGGATCGAACTGACTCCCCGCAAGACGGCGCAGCTCGGCGATCGCCTCCTCGGGCGTGTGGACCTCGCCGTGGGGGCGCCTCTCGATCATCGCGCAGTAGGAATCGCAGACGGCGATGATCCGCGCCGGTAGCGGGATCTCGGTGCCCGCGATCCCGTCGGGATAGCCGCCGCCGTCCCAGCGCTCATGGGTGGCACGAACGATCTTGCCGACCTCGTAAAGCGCCGGCGAGGCGTCGAGGATCCGCTGGCCGATCAGCGTGTGGCTGCGGATGAAGGCCAGTTCGCGCTCGTCGAGCGGCTCGGTCTTCGCGAGCACGAGGTCCGGGATCGCGAGCTTGCCGACGTCGTGGAGCTGCGCTGCGAGACCGAGCTCTTCCATCGCGGGCTCGCTCAACTCGAGGGACGCCCCGAGGCGGAGGCTCAGATCGGCAACGCCGCCGACGTGCTCGCGCAGCGCCGGTTCGCGCTCCTCGAGAGCCTGGAGCAGGACTGCGTGCGGCCGGCCACGGGAAATCAGGGACTGATACTTCTGCGCGTAGAGGCGCTTGTCTGCGACGTGGAGCGCATCGCCCGGGCTGCGGGCCTCCTCGGGCAGGATCGTGCACCCGAACGCGGTCGTGATCTCGAACGCTTCGCCCGACTCGGCGAGCGCGGCGGTTGAGAGGTCGAGAAAGCGCTCGATCCCGGAGGTCGGGACCGGCGCGAGCGTGCAGAACTCGTCGCCGCCGAGGCGGTAACACGTGCCCGCGGCGCCGATCGCGAGCTCGAGCTTGGCTGCGAGCCGGGCGAGTAGGGCATCGCCGGTCGGATGGCCGAAGGTGTCGTTGTAGCGCTTGAACCCGTTCAGGTCGAAGAGCACGAACAACCGCTGGGTGCCGTCGTCCTCCGTGAAGACGCGTTCGAGATCGTTCATCAGCTTCCGCCGGTTCCCGAGCCCCGTGAGGGCATCGGTCGAGGCGAGCAGCTGCATGTGCGCGTTCATCCCGGCGTTCTCGCGGAAGGTGAGCGCTGCCCGTGCTGCAACCGTGACCATCGCCGCCGCGGCGAGGGCGACGCCGACCGGATTTCGGTGCTGCTGGTAGCTGTCCACGAGGACGGCGACGGCGACGAGGCCGCAGATGAGCGGCGTCGCGGCAAGCGGCCGTCCCTCGAGCTGCACGTGGGCGCGACGCCCGGGCCGGCTCCAGGCGGCCATCGCAAGCAGGGTCAGCGCCGCCGGCCAGAGCGCGTCGAGCCATGTCCCGGAGACGTAGTTGCCGTCCGCGGTCTGGTAGAGGTAGATGCCGTCGGCGACGGCCGAGAGCGCGAGCGCGCCGCCGATCGCCGCCCAACCGGGGCCAGGCCGTCCTCCCGAAAGCCCGTAGACCGCCGCGACGAGCGCGACGAGCACGATGTCGCCGGCCGGGTAGGCGAGGTTGGCGGCCTCGGCCAGCCGCGTCCCGTTCGTGTCGTGGATCACGACCTCGAGCAGGACGGCGGCGCCCACGGCGGCCGTAACGAGAGCGACGGTCACACCGTCGAACCAGATGCTCGCGTTGAACTTCGACACGCGGTGCCGGACGAGGAGCGCGAGCGCGAGATAGGTCGGCGGGTAGAAGCTCAGGTAGAAGACGTCCGCAAGCGAGGGGAACGGCGGATTACCGCCGTAGACCACGTTCCACGAGAGGTCGCCGAGCGTCCAGAAGCCGATCCCAACGGCCAGCAGGCTCCAGGCGAGACGCTCCGTCCGGATCAGTACCGCCCGCGCCGCGACCGCGACCACCGCAAGGATCTCGAGCGCGTCGTAGACCCACGTGCTCGCGAATCCGTCGAGGCCGCGGCCGCCCACGCCGAGCGTATGGGCGACGAAAAAGGCGAGCCCGGAGACGACGAGCGCAAGCCACGCCCATCGCGCGGCGGCGAGCCCGCCGGCGGACCGACGGCCGGACGGGATGAGGCTCACGCTTCGTTATCGGCAGGGCCCGGCCGAAACAGAAGAGCGGCGTGCAAGGCTGTGGAAACGGGATAGCAGCGGTTCGGGGATAAGCTCCGGCCCCGGATGAGACTCTCGCCGAACGAACAGGAGAAGCTGCTCCTCTACGTCGCGGGGATCGTGGCGCGCGACCGGCTCGGGCGCGGCGTGAAGCTCAACCACCCGGAGGCGGTCGCGCTCCTGTCGTGCTGGGTGATCGAGGCCGCACGTGACGGGCGTTCCGTCGAAGAGCTGATGCAGGCGGGCCGCGAGGTGCTGAGGCGCGACCAGGTGATGGAGGGCGTGCCCGAGCTCGTCGACGAGGTTCAGGTCGAGGCGACCTTCCCCGACGGACGGAAGCTCGTGACCCTCCACGAGCCGATCCTGTGATCCCGGGCGAGCTCCGGATCGCCGAGGGTGAGCTCGTGCTCAACGAGGGGCGTGAGACGCGGAGCCTGCTCGTGACGAACACCGGAGACCGGGCGATCCAGGTTGGGTCGCATGTCCATTTCGCCCAGGTCAACCCGGCGCTCGAGCTCGACCGCGCGGCGGCAACCGGGTTTCGACTGGATGTCCCGGCGGGCACGTCGGTGAGGTTCGAGCCGGGCGTCTCGCGCGAGGTGGAGCTCGTCGCGCTCGCCGGCCGCCGGCGAGTGCCCGGGCTGCGGCTGGAGAATCCGCTCGGGTGAGGATCTCGCGCGAGCGGTATGCCTCGCTCTATGGTCCGACGGCCGGCGATTCCGTACGGCTGGCGGACACCGACCTCTGGATCGAGATCGAACGGGACGACTGCTTCGGCGGCGACGAAGCGGTATTCGGTGGCGGCAAGACGATCCGCGAGTCGATGGCACAGAGCACGACGACGCACGCCGAGGGAGCGCCCGACCTCGTGATCACGAACGCGATCGTGCTCGATCACTGGGGGGTCGTGAAGTGCGACATCGGCATCCGTGACGGCCGGATCGTCGCGCTCGGCAAGGCAGGCAACTCCGACATCTCCGACGGGATCACACCTGGACTTGAGATCGGGCCGGGCACCGAGATCCTCGCCGGCGAGGGACGTATCCTCACCGCGGGCGCCGTCGACTGCCACGTGCATCTCATCTGCCCGCAGATCGTCGACGAGGCCCTGGCCTCCGGTGTGACGACGCTGATCGGCGGCGGGTCGGGCCCGGCGGAGGGCACGAAGGCGACGACCGTCACTGCGAGCGTGTTCGCCCTCGCCCGCATGCACGCCGCAATGGACGAGATGCCCGTGAACGTGTTGCTCCTCGGGAAGGGCAACACGACCTCGGCGGAGTCGATGTGGGAGCAGCTTCGCGCGGGCGCGGGCGGCTTCAAGCTGCACGAGGACTGGGGCTCGACGCCGGCCGCGATCGACGCCTGCCTGCGCGTGGCCGACGAGAGCGGCGTCCAGGTCGCGATCCACACCGACACGCTGAACGAGACCGGCTACCTCGAGTCGACAATCGAGGCGATCGCCGGGCGAACGATCCACACCTACCACACCGAGGGCGCGGGAGGCGGCCACGCTCCCGACATCATCCGCATCGCCTCCTACCCGAACGTGCTGCCGTCGTCCACGAACCCGACGCGACCCCACACGGTGAACACGATGGCGGAGCACCTCGACATGCTGATCGTCTGCCACCACCTGAACCCGAGGGTGCCCGAGGATCTCGCGTTCGCGGAGAGCCGAATCCGCGCCTCTACGATCGCGGCGGAGGACACCCTCCACGACCTCGGGGCGATCTCGATCATCGGCTCCGACTCCCAGGCGATGGGCCGCGTCGGCGAGACGATCGTGCGAACGTGGCAGACGGCCCACGTGATGAAGGCGCGCTTCGGTGCGACCGCCGGGCCCGCCGACAACGCCCGGGCGCGACGCTACATCGCGAAGTACACGATCTGCCCGGCCGTGGCGCACGGGATCGACGCGCACGTCGGCTCGGTCGAGGTCGGGAAGCTGGCGGATCTCGTGCTCTGGGAGCCGCGGTTCTTCGGCGTCCGGCCCCATGCCGTACTGAAGGGCGGGACGATCGCGTGGGCGCCGATCGGCGACGCGAACGCCTCGATCCCGACGCCCGAGCCGGTACTCGGCCGCGCGATGTTCGGGGGGCGAGGGCGTGTGGCAGGGGAGAGCTCCCTCGCCTTCGTCTCGCGGGCGGCGATCGAGGACGGCCTCGCCAAGCGGTTGGGCCTGATCCGGCCGGTCGTGGCGGTCGCCGACACGCGGCGGCTCGGCAAAGCTGATCTCCCTGAGAACACTGCGTTGCCGGAAATCCGCGTCGAGCCCGACACGTTCCGCGTCTGGATCGACGGCGAGGCGGTCGAGCCCAGGCCCGCCGCGGTGCTGCCGATGGCCCAGCGGTACTTCCTCTTCTGATGGCCGGGCTCTCGTTGCTGCTCCTCACGGACGGACGGTTCCCGGCGGGCGGGTACGCGCACTCGGGCGGCCTCGAGCCCGCGCTCGCGGACGGGCTCGAACGCAGCGAGCTGCCGAGATTCCTGACTGACCGGCTGACGGCCGTCACGTTCTCGGAGTGCCTCTTGATGCTCGCCGCCGCACGCGCGGCTCGCGATGGCGACCTCGCGACCCTCGCGCTGCTCGACCTCGAGGCCGGCGCACGCTGCACGAGCCCTCCGCTCCGTGCGGCCGCGCGACGGCTCGGGGCCGGGCTCCTGCGCACGGCCTCGGCGCTCTGGCCCGACGAGCCGATCATCGCCTCCTATCGCGAGACGAGCACGCGGACGCCGCGGACGGTCGCCTTCGGGGTCGTCGGCGCGGCAACCGGGCTCGACGATGCCGAATGCGCCGGCGCCTATCTCTATGACGAGGCGATGATGATCGCCGCGGCGGCCGTCCGCCTACTGCCGGTCGACTCCTCCGAGTCGCTGCGTCTCGTCACCGGCGCCGGCCCGGTCCTGGCGCGCCTGGCCGAGGAAGCCGTCGCGGTTCGGCTGCCACCGCGCGAGCTGCCCAGCTCTTTCGCCCCACTCCACGAGTTGCGATCGCTCGCTCATGCGCAGCGAGAAGGGAGGCTCTTTGCCAGCTGAACGTGCATTGCGAGTCGGGATCGGCGGCCCTGTCGGCTCCGGGAAGAGCTCGCTCGTCGCGGCGCTCTGCCGCGGGCTCGGCGAGACGGTGCGGGTCGGCGTCGTCACGAACGACATCTACACGAGCGAGGACGCGGCGTTCCTGCGCCGCGCGGGCGTCCTGCCGGACGGGCGGATCACCTCCGTCGAGACCGGCTGCTGCCCGCACACGGCGATCCGCGACGACATCACGGCGAATCTCGAGGCCGTCGCGGAGCTCGAAGCCGCCGAGTCGCTCGACGTGATCCTGGTCGAGAGCGGGGGCGACAACCTGACGGCGATCTTCAGCCCGGGGCTCGCCGACGTCCAGATCTTCGTGATCGATGTCGCAGGCGGCGACGACATTCCCCGCAAGGGCGGCCCGGGGATCTCGCGGTCGGATCTGCTCGTGATCAACAAGACCGACCTACAGCCGTACGTCGGCTCCGATCTGGAGCGGATGCGTCGCGACTCCGAGGAGCGCCGCGGCGAGCTGCCGTTCCTGTTCCTGTCGCTGGTCGCCGATCCGGAGGCTACGCCCGTCACGTCGTGGGTTCGCGGGCAGCTCGACAGCTTCCGTGCCGGGTCGTTCGTGGCGGCCGCGATCGACCACGAGGACGACCATGACCACAGCCACCCGCACAGCCACGACCACGACCACGACCACTAGCCGCCTCGAGCTCCGCGTGGAGCTGCGAGGCGGCCGGAGCGTCGTCACGCGCTGCGCGGGCCAGGTCCCGCTTGCCGCACGGATCCTGAGCGGGGGCGACGCGCGGGCGCGGGTCGCACTCGTTCAGACTGCGGCGTCGATCGTGTCAGGCGACCGGGTCGAGCTTGCCGTCGAGGTCGGTGAGGGCGCCGTGCTCGAGCTCTCGACCCTCGGTGCGACGATCGTCTACCCCGGGGACGCGGCCGCAAGCCAGTCGCTCACCTTCGCGCTGGGGCGAGAGGCGCGCCTCGCGTGGCTGCCCGCGCCGGTCGTGCTCGCCGAGGGTTGCGACCTCCGCGCGGTGACCGAGCTCGAGCTGGGCTCCGGCGCGGCTGCGGTCATGCGCGAGGTGGTCGCGCTCGGCCGCTACGGAGAGAAAGCCGGGCGCTGTCGGAGCGTGCTTCGGTGCGATCTCGCGGGGACGCCCCTCCTGCGCGACTCGATCGCGGTGGACGCGACGTCGAGCCGTTCGCCGATCGGGCTCGGCGGCGCGCAGAGCTACGGCACGCTCGCGCTCCTCGGCCTGCCTCCAACCGGCACGGATGGTGAGCTCGCGCTCGAAGGGCCGGGCGCCGTCTTCAGAGCGATCGGCGCCGAAGGTGCCTCGGTGACGGCCGCGATGGCCAAGGCGGAGCGCTGCTATCTCGACGGGCTCTACGCGAGCGAGCGCGTGTCGACGCGGGAGGGCGCCTCCGCCTCGTAGGCGGCGATCCTGTCCTCGCGGGCGAGCGTCAGCGCCACGTCGTCGAGGCCGTTCACGAGCATGTGCTGGGCGAACGGATCGAAGGCGAACGTGATGTGGAGGCCGCTCGGATGAGAGATCTCGAGCGCCTCCAGATCGATCGTGAGCTCGTTCTGTAGGGCGACCGCAGCCTTCACTTGCTCAAGCTGGTCGGCCTTGAGCTCGACCGGCGCGAGCCCCGACTTGATCGAGTTCTGGTGGAAGATGTCGCCGAAGCTCGGCGCCAGCACGAACCGGTAGCCGGCGTCCTCGAGGGCCCACGCAGCATGCTCCCGCGAGGAGCCGCAGCCGAAGTTGCGGCCGGCAACGAGGATCTGAGCGCCCTCGTACTCGGGCCGGCGCAGCTCGAACTCGGGGTCCTTCATCCAGTCGTAGAACAGGAACTCGCCGTAGCCCGAGCGCTCGATCCGCTTCAGGAACTGCTTCGGGATGATCTGGTCGGTGTCGATGTCGGGCCGGTCGAGCACTGCCGCCCGGGCGGTCACCTGGCGTAGCTCGTTCACGACATGTCCTCCCGAGACACGTCTGGGGACTGTCCCCGGACAGTGGCCGAACGAGACATGTCCGGGGACAGGCCCCGGACAGTGGCCGAACGGACATGTCTGGGGACAGGCCCCGGACAGTGGCCGAACCGGACATGTCCGGGGACTGTCCCTGGCCATGTCCAGAGCGGACGATGGCGGGTTTGGGGGAGTGGTTCATCCCAGCTCTCGGACGTCCGTGAAGTGGCCGGCGATCGCGGCCGCGGCGGCCATCGTGGGGCTCAGGAGGTGCGTGCGGCCGCCTGCGCCCTGGCGACCTTCGAAGTTGCGGTTCGAGGTCGAGGCGCAGCGCTCGCCCGCGGCGAGGATGTCGGGGTTCATGCCGAGGCACATCGAGCAGCCCGCCTCGCGCCACTCGAAGCCGGCGGTGAGGAAGACGCGGTCGAGGCCCTCGTCCTCTGCCTGGCGCTTTACCTTCGCCGAGCCGGGCACGACCATGGCGCGGACACCCTCGGCGACGCGGCGGCCCGAGGCGACCGAGGCAGCCGCGCGAAGATCTTCGATCCGCGAGTTCGTGCAGGAGCCGATGAAGACGCGCTCGATGGAAATCTCGGTGAACGGCGTGCCGGGCTCGAGGCCCATGTAGTGCAGCGCGCGCTCGACGGCCTCGCGGTCGGCTGGGTCGTCGTAGGACGCCGGGTCGGGGACGCTGCCGTCGATCGGCGCGACCATTCCCGGGTTCGTGCCCCAGGTGATCTGCGGGATCAGTGCGGAGACGTCGACCTCGACCTCCCGGTCGAAGGCGGCTCCCTCGTCGGTGCGGAGCCGGCGCCAACCATCGAGCGCCTGCTCCCACGCGGCGCCGGACGGGGCGCCCGGACGGCCTTCGAGGTAGGCGAATGTCGTGTCGTCAGGCGCGATCATCCCGGCTCGTGCCCCGCCTTCGATCGTCATGTTGCAGATCGTCATCCGGCCTTCCATCGAGAGCGCCTCGATCGCCGGGCCCGCGAACTCGATCACGGACCCGACCCCGCCGGCTACGCCGATCCGGCCGATCGCCCCAAGCACCATGTCCTTCGGCGTCACGCCGAAGGGAAGCTCTCCCGTGAAGGTGATCCGCATCGTCTTCGAACGCGCCTGAAGCAGGGTCTGCGTGGCGAGGACGTGCTCGACCTCCGAGGTCCCGATCCCGAAGGCGAGCGCACCGAAGGCACCGAGTGTCGAGGTGTGCGAGTCGCCGCAGACGATCGTCATCCCAGGCTGGACGAGCCCGAGCTCCGGCGCCATCACGTGCACGATCCCCTCCGCCCCGCTCCCGGTCGCGTTCAGCGGCACGCCGAAGTCGGCGCAGTTCTGTGCGAGCGCGTCCAGTTGGGCCTTCGCGACGAGGTCGCGCACGGGCCCCGGCTCGGTCGGGACGTTGTGATCCATCGTCGCGATCGTCAGCTCGGGCCGACGCACCGTGCGTCCGGCGAGCCGCAGTGATTCGAATGCCTGCGGGGTCGTCACCTCGTGCACGACGTGGAGATCGACGTAGAGCAGCGCGGGCTCGCCTGGCCGCTCGTCGACGACGTGCGACTCCCAGATCTTCTCGTAGAGCGTGCTCAATGGTCCCCCGTCGCAACGTAGCTGCCGAAGATGCGGATCTCGCGCGTCCATTCGCGCATCTCCTCGAGCGCCTTCTGGATCTCCGCGTCCTGCGGGTGCCCGTCGAGCACCATGTCGAAGCGGTAGCGGAACGTCGAACGCGGGATCGGCCGCGACACGAGCTGCACCAGGTTCAGGCCGTGGCGATGGAACGGCCCGAGCGCGTGGTACAGCGAGCCCGGCTGATGGTCGGTCACGAACGAAAGCGCCGTCCGCGAGCGCGGATGCCGCTCGAGGCTCGTGTACGGCGCGATCCCGACGAACCGCGTGAACGCGCTCGGCTTGTCGCCGACGTCGTCGGCGATCACCCTCAGCCCGTGATGGCCCGCGGCCTCGTGGCTCGAGACGGCGGCCTCGTAGGGATCCTCCGACTCTGCCACCTCGCGGGCCGCATCCGAGGTCGAGGCCGAGGGGATGCACTTCACGCCGAGCGAGCGGATCAGGTCGCGGCACTGCTCGAAGGCGACCGGATGCGAGCGCAGCGTGTGGAGTTCGTCGAGCCGGAGCATCGTCTTCGCCGAGAGCGAGTGGACGATCGGAAGCGTCACCTCGGAGACGATCGAGACCGGCGCCTCGTAGAGCAGGTCGTGAGTCTCGCCGACCGGGCCGTGAAGCGAGTTCTCGATCGGGAGCACCCCGAGGCCGACCTCCGCGCCGACGGTCGCCTCGACGACCGCCATGAAGCTCGCGAGCGGCTCGGTCTCGGCACCCGGAGGCGCGAGCAGGAGCGTGGCCGCCGCGCTGTGGCTGCCGGGCGGGCCGGGATAGCCGACGAGCGTCACGCCTGCACCGCCGAGCGAAGCGACGCGACCACTGCGGACCCGAACTCGGACGTCGTCGCCGTGCCGCCGAGATCGGTCGTCGGCGTGGTCTCGAGCGCGGAGGCGACCGCGGCCTCGAGCGAGCGGGCGAGGTCGACCTCGCCGAGGCCGTGCTCGAGCATCAGCGCCGTCGAGCGCAGCATCGCCGTCGGGTTCGCGAGTCCGGTGCCCGCTATATCGGGTGCCGACCCGTGCACCGGCTCGAAGATCCCCGGCCCCGAGTCGCCGAGACTCGCCGAGGAGGCGAGCCCGAGCCCGCCGGTGACGCCGGCGGCGACGTCGGAGAGGATGTCGCCGAAGGTGTTCTCCATCACGAGCGTGTCGAAGGAGAACGGATCCATCACAAGCAGCATCGCGACGCTGTCGACAAGGCCGTGGCGGAGCTCGACGTCGGGGTACTCGTGCCCGAGCTCGGTGACGACGCTGCGCCACATCCGCGAGGTGTCGAGCACGTTCGCCTTGTCGACCGAGAGCAGCCGGCCGCCGCGGCCGCGCGCGAGCTCGAACGCTCGCCGTGCGATGCGCTCGACCTGCTCGGGCTTGTACTCGAGCGTGTCGAAGACCGTGCCGTCCTCGCGCGTGCCGCGTGCGCCGTAGTAGAGGCCGCCGCCGAGCTCGCGGACGATCAGCAGGTCGATACCCTCGCCGACTGCCGGGCGGAGGTTCGCGTAGACGTCGAGCTCCTTGCGCACGCTCATCAACCCGGCCTCTGGACGCACGGATCCGCCGTCCCATTTCGGGCCGCCGACGGCGCCGAGCAGGATCGCATCGGCCTCGCGGCAGGCGGCGAGCGTCTCGGGCGGAAGCGGCGCGCCTTTCAGGTCGATCGCCGCGCCGCCGAAGGAATGCTCGGAGAGGTCGAGGTCGAGTGGAAGCGCCTCGAGCACCCGCACGGCCTCGGCGATCACCTCCGGCCCGATCCCGTCGCCGGGAAGGCAGACGATCTTCTTAGACACGACCCAGTTCCCGCTTCGTCAGGTCGAGCAGGTAGCGGAAAAGCTCGCCGACTCCAGCCGGGGAGAGCGGCCCGTCGTTCTCCGCGGTGAGCCGAGCGATCATCGCGTCCTCACGCCCGCTGTCGAGGATCGGGATCCCGTTCGCCTCCTTGTGCTCGAACATCCGTGTCGCGAGCTCGAGCCGGCGGTTGAACGCGGCGAGCAGCTCGTCGTCGACCGCGGTGATCCCATCGCGGATCTCGGTCACGGTCGCATCGGTCATGCGGTCACCCCGAGCTGGTCGAGGAGCGCATCGACGTCGGCCTCGATCTCGATCGCGGTACCGCTCGACGTCGCGAGCTGCGGCGTCTTCAGGCCTGTGCCGCTCACGATCACGACGACGCGGTCCCGCTCGCCGACATCGCCGCGCGCCGCCATTTCGCGCAGCGCGCCGATCGCCACTCCCGTCGCGCCCTCGCCGAAGACACCCGCCGTCTCCGCCAGGAGGCCGATGTTGTCGCCGACCTCTTCCTCGGGAACCGCGTAGATCGCACCGCCGGAACGCCGGGCGGTAGCGATCGCGAGGTCGCCGTCGGCCGGGTTGCCGATCGCGATCGAGCTCACGATCGACGCCGGCCGCACGGGCGAGACCCGGCGTTCGTCCGCGAATGCCGAGGCGACCGGCGAGCACCCCTCGGCCTGCCCGCCGAAGAGCTTCGGCTGCTCGCCGGAGATGAGCCCGAGCCGGTCGAACTGCTGGAAGCCCTGCCAGACCTTCGTGAACATCGCGCCGGAGCCGATCGGCATCACGACCGCAGACGGCGTCTCCCAGCCGAGCTGCTCGCTCAGCTCGAACGCGAGCGTCTTCGAGCCCTCGGCGTAGTACGAGCGGAGGTTCACGTTCACGATCCCCCAGTCCACCTCGCCCGCGAGCTCGCTGACCAGGCGGCTGCAGTCGTCGTAGCTCCCGCGAACGGAGTAGATCGTCGCCCCGTAGATCGTCGTCGCCTTGAACTTCTCCGCCTCGAGGCCTGCCGGGCAGAAGATGATCGCGCGCATCCCGAGTGCGGCGGCGCGGGCGGCGACGGCGTTCGCGAGATTGCCGGTCGAGGTCGCGGAGAGCGTGTCGAGGCCGAACTCCTTGGCCTTCGCGGCGGCGACCGCGACAACGCGGTCCTTGAACGAATGCGTCGGGTTCGCGAGGTCGAGCTTCAGGAACACCTCGCCGATCCCGAGCGCGCTCGCAAGCCGCGGCGCGGGGACGAGCGGCGTCATCCCGGGAGCGTTCGCGGCGTCCGGCGGTGGCATCGTGCGGCAGCAGGTCGGCGTAGCGCCACAGCGAGTTCGGGCCGGCCTCGATCCGCTCGCGCGTGACGACCGAGGCGAGCTCGTCCCAGTCGTACACGGGTTCGAGCGGCCCGAAGCAGCGGACGCAGATACCGTTCGCGAGCGCCGGGTAGTCGCTCTCGCAGATGCGGCAGCGGAGGACGTCAACCGGCATGGTCGTACTCCTCAACTAGGTGACTCCGATGCAGTTCAGGCGAATACACGATCTCCCCCCTTACGTCTTCGCGACGGTCGACCAGCTGAAGCGCGAGCTTCGACGGGAGGGCCGCGACGTGATCGATCTCGGCTTCGGAAATCCGGACATCCCCTCTCCCGCGATCGCGGTCGAAAAGCTCGCTGAGGCCGCCGCCAAGCCCGTCAACCACCGCTACTCGGCGAGCCGGGGGCTGCCGAACCTGCGTGAGGCCGTCTGCGAGCGCTATGCGAGCCACTTCGGGGTCGCCCTCGACCCGGACGTGCACATCGTCAGCACGATCGGGGCGAAGGAAGGTCTTGCCCATCTGATGTGGGTGCTGCTCGAGGGCGGCGACAGCGCGGTCGTGCCGAGCCCCGCCTACCCGATCCACCTCGTCGCGCCGCGCCTCGCGGGTGCGACCGTGATCCACGCACGTATAGAGGGCGGCGAGATGCTGGCGGGGATCGAAGAGGCTGTCCGTGCTGCGCAGCCGGCGCCGCGGGTGGTGATCGTCTCGTTCCCGCACAACCCGACGACCGCGATCGCAACGCTCGAGACGATGCAGCGGCTCGTCGACCTGGCGCGCGAGCGTGAGTTCGTGCTGGTGCACGACTTCGCCTACGCCGATATCGGCTTCGACGGACACAAGCCGCCGTCCGTGCTCGCCGCCGACGGAGCGCTCGACTGCGCGGTCGAGCTCTACAGCCTCACGAAGTCCTTCTCGATGGCGGGCTGGCGCATGGGCTTCACGCTCGGCCGCCCCGACGTCGTCGCGGCGCTTGCGAAGCTCAAGTCCTACCTCGACTACGGCACCTTCCAGCCGATCCAGATCGCCTCGATCGTGGCTCTGCGCGAGGCTCCCGACTACCCGGAGGAGGTGAACGAGATCTACCTCCGCCGGCGGGACGCGCTGATCTCCGGGCTCGCCCGCGCCGGCTGGCCGATCGAAGCGCCGAAGGGGACGATGTTCGTGTGGGCGCCGATCCCCGAGGCCTACCGGGATCTCGGCTCCCTCGAGTTCGCGGTGATGCTCGCGCGCGGCGCCGACGTCGCGGTCAGTCCCGGCATCGGCTTCGGGCCCGGCGGGGACGAGCACGTGCGTTTCGCCCTCGTCGAGAACGAGCAGCGGATCAGCCAGGCGACGCGCAGCATCCGCAAGTTCCTCGCGAGTTAGCCGCTTCACGTCACGGCTCCTTCCGAGGCCGAGGAGACGCCGGCGGCGTACTTGGCAAAGACGCCGTGGCGTGTACTTCGGGGCGGGCGGCGTCCACTCCTCGAGGCGGCGCTCGAGCTCCTCCGGCCGCAACCTCGAGGTCGAGGCGGCGCTTCTCGACGTCGAGCACGATCGTGTCGCCGTCCCTGACCGCTGCGAGCGGGCCGCCGCGGGCGGCTTCCGGCGAGATGTGCCCGACCATCAGTCCATGGGTCGCGCCGGAGAAGCGGCCGTCGGTGATCAGCGCGACCTCGTCGCCGAGCCCCTCGCCGACGAGCGCGGCCGTGACGTGCAGCATCTCGCGCATCCCGGGGCCGCCGGCCGGGCCCTCGTAGCGGATCACGACGACGTCGCCCGGCTCGATCTTGCGAGCCTTGACCGCGGCGAAGCAGTCCTCCTCGCAGTCGAACACGCGCGCGGGCCCGCTGTGGTGGAGGCGCTCGTGGCCGGCGAGCTTCACAACGGAGCCTTCGGGTGAGAGCGAGCCGCGCAGGATTGCGAGGCCGCCGGTCGGCTTCAGCGGCTCACGCCACGAGACGACGACGTCCTGGCCCGGCGTCTCGTGGACATTCGCGCCGACTTCGCCGAGCGTGTGGCCGTCGATGCCCATTGCGTCGCCGTGGGCGACACCGGCGCCGACGAGCTCGCGGGCGACGAGCCCGATCCCGCCCGCCTCGTACATGTCGGTCGCGACATAGCGGCCACCCGGCTTCAGATCGGCGACGATCGGAGTCTTCCTGGCGATCTGGTCGAAGTCCTCGAGCTCGAGCTCGAT
Organism: uncultured Actinomycetota bacterium; assembly: GCA_963720045.1. GTDB lineage: Bacteria > Actinomycetota > Thermoleophilia > Gaiellales > Gaiellaceae > PALSA-600. Next base: position 49,749 of record CAVREC010000004.1, read on the forward strand.
CCCGACCTCGCGGGCGATCGCGAGCAGGTGGAGGACGCCGTTCGTCGAGCCGCCCGAACCGGCGACCGCCGCGATCGCGTTCTCGAACGCATCGCGCGTGAGGATCTGTGAGGGGCGGATGTCGTCGCGGACGAGCGTCATCACGAGCTCGCCGGCCGCGCGGGCCGCCTCGGGCTTCGACGCGTTCGTCGCCGGGATTCCGGAGAGACCGCGTGGTGAGATCCCGAGGAAGTCGATCACGAGCGCCATCGTGTTCGCGGTGAACTGGCCGCCGCAGGCGCCGGCGCCGGGGCAGGCGACGGATTCGAGCGCGTGCACCTCCTCGTCGGTCATCCGGCCGGCGGCACGGGCGCCGACGGCTTCGAAGACGTCCTGGATCGTCACGTCGCGGCCCTCGTAGCGGCCCGGGGCGATCGAGCCGTTGTAGAAGACGAGTCCGGGCACGTCGAGCCGCGCGAGGGCCATCACGCCGGCCGGGATCGTCTTGTCGCAGCCGACGAGGCAGACCAGGCCGTCGAGCAGGTGTCCAGCGACGACGAGCTCGATCGAGTCGGCGATCACCTCGCGCGAGATCAGCGAGGCGCGCATCCCGGTCGTGCCCATCGAGACGCCGTCGGAGACCGAGATCGTGTTGAACTCGATCGGCGTGCCGCCCGCGGCGCGGATCCCGTCCTTCACGTGCTTCGCGAGCACCCGCTGGTTGAAGTTGCACGGCATCGTCTCGATCCAGGTCGTGGCGACGCCGACGAGCGGCTTCGCGAGGTCCTCGTCGGTGAAGCCGACCGCCTTCAGCATCGCCCGTGCCGGGGCACGATCGACGCCGTCGGTGAGTGCGGCGCTGTGACGCTTGCCGGGATCGGTGGGCTGTTCGTACACACTTGTCATGCGGTTGCTCCTAACCTAGCCGTGACCTCGATCGCGGCTTCCGGGGATTCGTCTTCTGCGTGGGTGCCGCGGGCCGCGATCGCGAGCGGGAGCACGCGGACGCCTTCAAGGCGCGCTTCGAGCTCGGCGGCGACCGAGGCGACGGCCTCCTTGCGCGCCCACACGACGACCGACGGGCCCGATCCCGAGAGCGTGGCGCCGGCCATTCCCTCAGCCGGGTGCGAACGGAGCTCCTCGAGCAGCGGGGCATCCTGGATGCGGAAGGGCTCGTGCAGGACGTCGTGGAAAGCAGCTTCGAGCAGGTCGGCGTTCCCGGCGGCGATCGCCGCGCCGAGGAGCGCTGCCTGCGCGGAGGCGGCTGCAGCCATATCGTGGCGAACGAACTCGGGAAGCCGAGAGCGGGACTCCCTCGTGTTCACGCGCGTCTCGGGCACGAGCACGATCGGCGCGAGCGGCATCTCCGTCGCGATCCGCTCCACGCGGTGATGCTCGCCGCTTCTCCAGATGAGGCAGACACCGCCTGCAAGCGCCGCGGCGAGGTTGTCGGCATGGCCCTCGAGCGGGAGGCCTAGCTCGAGCACGTCCTCGAGCGAGGTGTCGCGCCCCGCCACCGCGAGCCCGGCCACGAGCCCTGCGGCGACGGTGGCCGCGGATGACCCGAGCCCCCGCTCGAGCGGGATCCGGTTCACGAAATGGAAGCTGTGACCCTCGAGCGGCGCGGCGAGCGCAAAGGCCCGGAGTGCCAGGTGCGTCCTGTCCTGAGGGATCTCGTCGCTCCCCTCGCCCTCGAGGGTGACGAGCGGCTCACCGCTACCTGCAGGCGCAACGTGCAGCTCGTTCCAGAGGTCGAGCGCGGCACCCGCGCAGTCGAACCCGGGCCCGAGGTTCGCCGACGTCGCCGGAGCCTTCACGACAAACCGTGAAGGAATCATCGGGACACCTCGGCAAGGATCGCCTCGACGGTGGGCTCGACGAGGATCGGCACGCTCGTGATCAGGTCGACGGCGGCCGTGTCCTTCAAGCCGTGGCCGGTGAGGACGCAGACGACCAGGCTTCCCGGCTCGAGCTCGATCTTCTCCAGGCCGGCGAGGCCCGCGGCCGAGGACGGCTCGCAGAAGATCCCCTCGTAGCTTGCGAGGTCGCGCCACATTCGCGTGATGTCGTCGTCGGAGACAGGGACGGGCTCGACGCGGCCGTCGGCCACGAGCACCTCGACCTCGGCGAGGTGTGCGGGCTCGGCGATCCGGATCGCCGAGGCCATCGTCGTCGCGCGCTCGACGGCATGCGCGGACACGATCCGCGAACGCGCACGCTCCTCGTCGAGCCCCTTGGCGTAGGCGACCGTGTTGCCGCCGCCGCCGTAGGGCAGGGAGATCACGTCGGGATGACGCCCGCCGAGCTGCTCGACGATCTCGAAGACGGCCGTCTTCTGGCCCTCGATCCTGTGCGGGTTCACCGAGTTGACGAGCGCGAAGGTGCCCCGCTCGGCAATCTCGAGGCAGTTCGCGAGGGCCTGGTCGAAGCTTCCCCTGATCTCGAGGAGCCGCGCGCCGACGACGCGCGTCTGCGCGACCTTCCCGGCTGCGATCGCGCCGGCCGGGCAGAGAACGACGGCTTTCAGGTCGGCGCGGGCAGCGTAGGCTGCGGCCGACGAAGCGGTGTTCCCGGTCGAGGCGCAGATCACTCCGTCCGCGCCTGCCTCGACCGCCTTCGAGACGGCCACGGCCATCCCGCGGTCCTTGAAGCTGCCGGTCGGGTTCATCCCCTCGAACTTGAAGTACAGGTCGATCCCGAGCTGCGGCCCGATCCGGCGCGAGGGGATCAGCGGCGTGCCGCCCTCGCCGAGCGAGATCACCGGCGTGTCGGGGCCGACCGGGAGCCGATCGCGGTAGCGGTCGATGATGCCGAGACCTACGCCCATCCGAGCTCCGTCACCCCTCGTTCGGAGACGACCGGGAACGGGAGCGGATCGCGCCGCACCTCGTCCATCGCCGCGATCGCGGCGAGGGCCTCGTCGAGCGCGCCCTGGCTCGTGTCGTGGGTCACGACGTGCAGCGCGGCGCCGTCGCCGTTTGCGTGCTGGAGCAGCCGCGCGACCGACACCTCGCGCTCTGCGAGCGCCGTGGTCACGCGGGCGAGGACGCCGGGCTTGTCGTCGACCGAGAGGTGGAAGTAGAAGGGGGAGCGGTTCTCGCCGCGCCCGAGCCGCGGCAACACGCGCCAGACGGGGTCGTTCTGGAGAAACCCGGTGCCCATTGTCCCGATCACGCTCGCCATGTCGGCGATCACCGCGGAGGCTGTCTCGACGCCGCCGGCGCCCGGCCCCTCGAGCGTGATCTCGCGGATCGCGTCGCCCTGCAGCATCACGGCGTTGAACGCGCCCTCGACCGCCGCCAGCGGATGGTGGCGATCGACGAGCGCCGGCGAGACGCGGACGTCGACCTTGCCGTCAAGGAGACGCGCGGCGCCGACGAGCCGAATCACCATGTCGAGCTCGCGTGCCGCCGCCACGTCGAGCGGGGTGATCTTGTCGATCCCGACCACCTCGACGTCGTCGAGCGCGAAGCGCGAGTTGAAGGCAACCGTCGCGAGGATCGCCATCTTTGCCGCGGCGTCGGCGCCGGAGACATCCGCGGTCGGGTCGGCTTCTGCGAAGCCGCGCGCCTGAGCCTCGGCAAGCGCTTCCTCGTAGGTTGCCCCGCCCTCCATCTCGGTGAGCATGAAGTTGGTCGTGCCGTTCACGATCCCGAGCACGCGGTGGACGTTCGTGACGACGAGCGACTCGCGCAGCACCTTGATCACCGGGATCGCCGCGCACACGCTCGCCTCGAAGCGAAGCTGCACGCCCGAGCCCGAGGCAGCGTCGAAGAGCTCCGCCCCGCGCTGGGCAACGAGTTGCTTGTTGGCGGTCACGACGTGCTTGCCGCGGCGGAGAAGCTCGAGCACGTGCTCCCCGGCCGGCTCGACGCCGCCCATCACCTCGCCGACGACCGCGATCTGCGGGTCGTCGAGGATCTCGCCGACGTCCGTGGTGAGCACGCCTGCGGGCGCCGGGAAGCTCCGCTCCTTGTCGGTCGAGCGGACGAGCGCCTTCACGAGGCGCAGCCGGTGGCCGGTCGCGCGCTCGATGTCGTCGGCCTGCTCGTTCAGCAGGCGGTTGACCGCGGCGCCGACGGTGCCGTACCCGAGAAGGGCAACCGGTACGTCAACCGACGCCATGCGCTCCCTGGACGGTTCGTTCCCCGAGTGCGCGAAGGCGCGCACCCACCTGCTCGACCTCGGTCTGCTCGAGTGCCTTCCGCGCCTCCACGAGGCTCGGGCTGCCCTTGTCCATCTCGGCGATCCACTCCTTGGCGAACGAGCCGTCCTGGATCGCGGTCAGCGCCTTCTTCATGTTCGCCTTGACCTCGGGGGTGATCACGCGCGGGCCGACGGCGATCGAGCCGTACTCGGCCGTGTCGGAGATCGAGTAGTGCATCCGCTCGATCCCGCCCTCGAAGATCAGGTCGACGATCAGCTTGACCTCGTGAACGCACTCGTAGTAGGCCATCTCGGGCGCATAACCGGCCTCGACGAGCGTCTCGAACCCGGCCTGGATCAGCTGGGTGAGCCCGCCGCAGAGCACGGTCTGCTCGCCGAAGAGGTCGGTCTCGGTCTCCTCGGCGAAGGTCGTCTCGAGGATCCCGGCGCGCGCGCCGCCGATGCCGGTGGCGTAGGCCAGGGCGATGTCGCGCGCGTTGCCGGTCGCATCCTGCGCGACCGCGATCAGCGCCGGCGTGCCGTAGCCCTCCTCGTAGAGCCGGCGCACGATGTGCCCCGGTCCCTTGGGCGCGACCATGATGATGTCGATCCCCTCCGGGAACTCGATACGGCCGTAGTGAACCGAGAAGCCATGGGCGAAGAGGACCGCGGCGCCGGGCTCGAGATTCGGGGCGACCTCGTCGCGGAAGAGCGCCGCCTGCGGCCCGTCGGGAACGAGCATCGCCACGACCTGGGCGCCCTTCACCGCGTCTGCGACGTCGCGGACGGGGAGCCCGGCCTCCTCGGCGTTCCGGCGCGAGGTGCTCTCGGGCTTCAGCCCGACCACGACCTCGACGCCCGAGTCGGCGAGGTTCAGCGCGTGGGCGTGCCCCTGGCTGCCGTAGCCGATGACCGCGACCTTCCCCGTGAGGAGACCGACGTCGCCCGTCTTGATGACTTCTTTCACTGGATTCCCTTTCGCTTACGAGACGGCCGCGGTGTTCGACCGCGCTGGACGTGGGCCGGGGCGGCGGAGGCCGATCCGGCCGGTACGGGCGAGCTCGCGGACGCCGTGGGGGCGTACGAGCTCTTCGAATGCGTCGAGCTCCTCGGGCCTGCCGACGATCTCGAACGTGAGCGCCTCGCGGCCGATGTCCGCGACCCGGGCGCCGAAGACCTCGCCGAGCGCGATCAGCTCGGCCCGCTTGTCGGCAGGCGCTCCGACGGTGATCAGCGCGAGCTCGCGCTCGACCGACTCGCCGGGGCGCAGCTCGACGACGCGAAGCACGTTCACGAGCTTGTGCATCTGCTTCTCGATCTGCTCGAGCGAGTGCTCGGAGCAGTCGACGCGCAGGGTCAGCCGCGAGATGTCGGGCCGCTCGGTCGGGCCCACGGCAAGACTCTGGATGTTGTAGCCGCGCCGCGCGAACATCTGCGAGACGCGCGCCAGGGCACCCGGCTTGTTCTCGAGCTCGACCGACACGGTGTGGTGAGACATGTTGTTGCTCATGGGCCAACCTCCGGTTGGACGCTCATCCCATGATCCTCTCGCCGGACGGCTCCTCATCGGGCATCTCGAGAATGTCCACGGAGGCAGCACCGGCGGGAACCATCGGGTAGCAGTTCTCGTTCGGATCGACGCGGGCATCGACGACGGCCGTGCGGCCACAGTCGAGCGCGGCTTCGAGGGTCCCGTCGAGGTCGTCCTCGTTGTCGACCATGAAGCCGGCACCGCCGAGGGCCTCGGCGAGCTGCGCGTAATCGGGCACCTGCTTCGTGAGATGCGTCTCGGCGTACCGCTCGGCGTAGAAGAGCTCCTGCCACTGGCGCACCATGCCGAGCCACCCGTTGTTGATGATCACGACCACGATCGGCAGGCGTTCGAGCGCGGCGGTCGTGAGCTCCTGGCAGGTCATCTGGAAGCAGCCGTCGCCGTCGATGCAGATGACCGTGGCATCGGGCCTCGCGGCCTTCGCCCCGACGGCGGCCGGAACGCCGTAGCCCATCGTCCCGAGGCCGCCCGAGGTGATGAAGGTGCGCGGCTTCTCGCACTGGATGTACTGCATCGCCCACATCTGGTGCTGCCCGACGCCGGTCGTCCAGATGTGGTCGCCCTCGCGTTGCGCCGTCAGGTCGCGGAGCCGCTCGATCACCGTCTGCGGCTTCAGCACCCCGTCGGCCTTGCGGTACTTGTAGGGATACAGGGCCCGCCATTCCTCGAGCTGCGCGTGCCAGGCGCTGCGATCTGGGCGATTCTCGGCCTCGAGCCCCTTCACGTCGCGGGTCAGCTGCGAGAGCGCCAGCTTGAGCGGTCCGACGACCGGGATGTCGGCCGTGCGGATCTTTCCGACCTCTGCGGCGTCGATGTCGAAGTGGATCACCTTCGCGCCGGGCGCGAATGCGGAGACCTTGCCGGTGACGCGGTCGTCGAAGCGGGTGCCGACCGCGATGATCAGGTCCGACTTGTTGAGCGCCCAGTTCGCGTATTTCGAGCCGTGCATGCCGGGGGCGCCGTAGTTCAGCGGGTGGGAGTCGGGGAGGCAGCCCTTGCCCATCAGGGTCACGACCGCCGGGAGCCGCGCGGCCTCCACGAGGGCGAGCAGTTCCGCCGAGGCCTCTGCGTTGAGCACGCCGCCGCCCGCGTAGATGATCGGCTGGCGCGACTCGGAGATCGCGATCGCGGCCTCGCGCACCTGGCGCTCGTGCACCTTCGTGGGCGGGCGCCACCCGGGCAGATCGACCTCGGTCGGATACGAGAAGTCGAACTCGGCCTCCTGGGCGTCCTTGGCGATGTCGACGAGCACCGGGCCGGGACGGCCGGACGTTGCGACGTGGAAGGCGCTCTTGATCGCCTGCGGCAACTCCCGGGCGTCCTGAACGAGCCACGAATGCTTGACGATCGGCATCGTGATCCCGGTTGCGTCGGTCTCCTGGAACGCGTCGGTGCCGATCAGGTTCGAGCGCACCTGCCCGGTGATGCAGACAAGTGGAGTCGAGTCCATCCAGGCATCGGCGATCGCCGTGACGAGGTTCGTCGCACCGGGGCCCGAGGTCGCGATCGCGACTCCCGGCCTGCCGGAAGCGCGCGCGTAGCCCTCGGCCATATGGCCCGCGCCCTGCTCGTGCCGCGCGAGGATGTGCCGCACGGTCGTGCCGCGCGCAATCGCGTCGTAGGTCGGCAGGATCGCCCCACCGGGGATCCCGAACATGACGTCGACGCCTTCTGCCTCGAGCGAGCGCAGGATGGCGTCGCTGCCGAGCATTTTCGTCATCGCGCGCCCTTTCTCGGTTGTCTAGGTAGTGATCCTGCCACGGTCATTCGTTGCACCCTTCTTCGCGCTTGGTCTGGCGTGACGCCTACATCTGCGTTGCTGCTCGCATCTGGGTCGCTGCTTCGCAATTTGGAGGGCGCACAGCCCGGTCATCGACGCACCTCTCCTGTCTTGAGGTCGGCGTGTGCGGCGTCTGGGGCCGCGTGAGCAAAATCTCCCCCCTAGCGGGGGAGAATGAGGATCGTCACCACGAACATCCCCGAAAACGGGGACGACGTAAGGCTACCGGTGACGATCGAGGAGCTCATGGTGCTTGGATCAGTTTGCCCGTCGGTGTTTGCGGTGTCAAACATGAACGGGGATCACACGCGAACAGCGCGACGATCGACGTGCTCGTGGTCGTGGTCGTCGATCAGCCAGCTGTGGCCGAAGCCGCGCATCGCCTCGATGATCGGCAGCAGCGCATCGCCCTTGTCGGTGAGGTGGTATTCGACGCGGGGCGGCGACTCGGGGTAGCTGTGACGTACGACGATTCCCTGGTCCTCGAGCATGTGCAGGCGCTCGGAGAGGGTGCGCGGGCTGATTCCCGGGCAGGCGTGCTCGAGCTCGGTGAAGCGGCGCGGGCCTTCGGAGAGGTCGTGGACGAGCAGCGCCGTCCATTTCGACCCGATCAGATCCGAGGTCGCTGCGACGGCACAGCAGCTGCCGTCGTGGACCTCGTTCATTCTGCGCGCAGCCATCGGCGTGAGTCTAGCTGGCCCGTCGGCTGAAAGCTACCCCGGACCGGGCGATTTTCCGCAGAACGGCCTATTTCTTTCCGATCGGAAAGTTTTATTTCTTTCCGTTCGGAAAGAAATGGCGCGCTACTTGTGGGACGTCGTGTAGACGAAGGCGGCGAGATCGTGGATCTGCGCCGGTGTGAGCACCTTCGCGTACCCGGTCATCCCGTGGCCGCCCTTCGTGATCTGCGTGACGATCTGCGCGTAGGTCTTCGTCACGCGATCGAGATCGGGACCGGCGCCCGAGCCGTCGAGCTGATTCGCCGCAGCCATCAGATGGCACGAGCCGCACGACTGGGCGATGAAAAGCCTCTTGCCGTTCTTCGCGTTCCCGGCGGTCGTCGGCTTCGGAGCCGTGGTGCCGAGCGCGTTCGCACAGACAAACGCGGCGATCGCAAGGAGGACTGCGACGACGGAAGCTCGTCTCATCGACTGCACAGTATGCCCCGAAACACCGCGATCGGTTTCAGCAACTTCTAACGCTCGTCTTACCCTGCTCTAAGACTGCTCCTCCAGGATCAAATCATTGTGACGCAGGCCATCACGCACCCTCCGACGCGCGGCTTGCATCACCTGCGGCGCCCGGCCTGTTCGCATCATCGGGCAGACCGGGCGCCGCGCTCTCTCCTCACCCGCCCGCGGGCGAGCTGCCGTCCCGCAGCTCGCCCGCACCCTTCTTTGTCGGACGCAGTGGCTGTCCGGGCCGCTCGCCTCACCGCACGGTGCCGCGGCGGCGACGGCCCGGACAACCGCTGCCACTCGGTGAGCGCTGCCGCCCAGGGCGGTTTTGCAACTCAGGGCGGCTTCGCGACTGAGGATTTCCCTTCTCGGCCCCGAATGTCCACCATTACGGGGATGGCGATTCTTGTTGTCGACGATGACCGGGCCGTGCGCGACGCGTTGCGCCGCGCTCTGACCATGCAGGGATACGACGTGGAGCTCGCCGTCGACGGCGAGGAGGCGCTCCTTCGGCTGCGCTCGAACGTGAATGCCTTCGAGCTCGCGATCGTCGACATCCTGATGCCGAGGCTCGACGGCCTCGAGCTGACGCGCCGGCTCCGCGCCGACGGAAGCGAGCTTCCGATCCTGATGCTCACGGCCCGCGACCAGGTCGCCGACCGGGTGGCGGGGCTCGAGGCGGGCGCCGACGACTACCTCGTGAAGCCGTTCGCGCTCGAGGAGCTCGTGGCGCGCGTGCGAGCGTTGCTCCGCCGGCTCGGCTCCGACGACGAGCCGGCCATCCTCGAGTTCGCCGACCTCACGCTGAACACGGGCACCCGCGAGGTGATCCGCGACGGCGAGGACCTCACGCTGACCCGCACCGAGTTCGCGTTGCTCGAGCTCTTCCTGCGCAACCCGAAGCAGGTGCTGACGCGCTCGGTGATCTTCGACCGCGTGTGGGGCTACGACTTCGGTTACGGCTCGAACTCGCTCGACGTGTACATCAGCTACCTGCGCAAGAAGACCGAGGCGGGTGGGCGCTCCCGCCTGATCCACACGGTGCGCGGCGTCGGCTACGCGCTGCGCGAGCAGTGACCATCCGGGCCAGGCTGGCGCTCGGGTCGGCGGCAGCCGTCGCGATCGCGATCGTGCTCGCCTCGGTCGTCGTCTACTTCGTGGTGCGCGACGAGCTGCGCAACCAGATCGACGCGAGCCTTCAGAGCCAGGCGATCCAGATCCCGCATCTGCCCGGACACGGTCTTCAGGCCCGCCAGGCGCCGCACCAGTACGTGATCTTCGTCACCGCCGACCCGTTCGGCGGCCGGTTCCAGTATGTCGACAGCGCCGGGAACACCTACCGGCCGCAGGAGTACAACAACGTCAATCCGCTGCTTCCCGGAGTCGCCGCAGCGCGCCGCGTTGCCGCCGGAGCACAGGGATCCGGCTTCAACGATGCATCTCTCGATGGTGCCCGCATCAGGGTCTTCACGACGCAGATCTCCGCTCCGACGGCTTCCGGCCCCGGGCTCGCGCTCCAGGTCGCCTCGACGCTCACTGACAGCGACAACGAGCTCGCGAGGATCAGGCTCTGGCTCATCCTCGTTGCGGCCGGGGGGATCGGGATCGCCGCGATCGCGGGCTTCCTCGTCGCGAAGGCGACGCTCCGGCCGCTCCGGAACCTGAGTGAGGCCGCCGAGCGCGTTCGCGCGACGCGTGACCTGAGCGAGCGCATCTCGGTCGAGGGCACCGACGAGATCGGCGCGCTCGCCTCGACCTTCAACGCGATGCTCGAGTCGCTCGACGAGGCAGCGCAGCGGCAGCGGCAGCTCGTACAGGATGCCTCGCACGAGCTGCGGACGCCGCTGACGAGCCTGCGGACGAACATCGAGGTGCTCGCGATGGGAGACCGGCTGCCTGCCGGGGAGCGCAAGCAGCTCCTGGAGGACGTCGTCGCGCAGCTCGGCGAGATGACCGAGCTGATCGGCGAGCTGACCCAGCTCGCGCGCGGTGAGGAGCAGGCCGAGCCGCTCGAGGACGTCCGGCTCGATCTCGTGACCGAGGAGGCGATCAAGCGCGCGACGCGCAACCATCCCGACGTCCCGATCGAGGCCGAGCTCGAGCCGACGGCGCATGGTCGGGCGGCCGGCGAGCCTCGAGCGCGCGATCACGAATCTGCTCGACAACGCCGCCAAGTGGAGCCCCGCCGGGTCGCCGGTCGAGGTGGCGCCTGCACGGCGGCGAGCTGACGGTTCGCGACCACGGGCCCGGGATCGCCGCCGAGGATGTTCCGCATGTCTTCGAGCGCTTCTACCGCGCGACTTCGGCCCGCAGCATGCCGGGGTCGGGGCTCGGCCTCGCGATCGTCCGCCAGGTCGCAGAGAGCCACCACGGCACGATCACCGCCGAGGCTGCGCCGGGCGGCGGGACGCTGA
>CAVREC010000005.1:0-309227 GCA_963720045.1 uncultured Actinomycetota bacterium
CCTAGATCGGAGCGCTCTCGAGCGCCTCGGGCGGCAGCAGACGCCGGGTCTCCCAGCGGCGCGCCATGAACGCCGTCCAGGAGATCAGCACCGCCAGCCCGAACACGATCAGGTCGCCGGCCGGCAGCCGCGTGACGAGCTCCATCCCGGCGCCCACGAGGCCGGCCATCGGGATCGTGAAGATCCAGGCCACGACGATGTTCCCGGCCACTCCCCAGCGCACCGCATGCAGGCCGCGCGTCGCGCCCGAGCCCATCACCGAGCCCGAGATGACGTGGGTGGTCGAGACGGGGTACCCGAAGTGCGCCGTCGTCCAGAGGATCGAGGCGCACGCCGTCTGGGCCGCGAAGCCCTGCGGCGGGTCGATCTTCGCGATCCGAGTTCCGAGCGTGCGGATGATCCGCCATCCGCCGGCATACGTGCCCGCGGACATCGAGAGCGCCGCGCACACGATCACCCAGGTGGGCGGCCGCGTGAAGTCGGCGTTGAGGTGCCCGGAGGAGACGAGCGCCAGGGCGATGATGCCCATCGTCTTCTGCGCGTCGTTCGTGCCGTGAGTGAGGGCGACGAAGCCGCCCGAGACGAGCTGGCCGCGCCGGAAGACGCGGTTGATCTTCGCGGGTGACCTTCGCTTGATCACCCACACGATCAGGGTCATCAGAGCGAAGGCGACCGCGATGCCGGCGAAGGGTGCGATCAGCGAGGGCTTCAGCACCTTCTGCCAGAGGCCCGCCCACTGCACGACAGACCAGCCGTCCGCCATGATCGCCGACCCCATGATGCCGCCGATCAGCGCGTGACTCGAGCTCGACGGCAACCCGAGGTACCACGTGACGAGGTTCCAGGTGATCGCGCCGACGAGCCCGGCGAGGATGATCTTCAAGCGTGATCGCGTCGGGGTCGACGATCCCCTTGGCGATCGTGGCAGCCACCTTGAAGGAGATGAACGCTCCGACGAAGTTGAAGAATCGCGGCCATCGCGACCGCGTTCCGCGGCGATATCGCCCGCGTCGAGACGCTCGTTGCGATCGAGTTCGCGGTGTCGTGGAAGCCGTTCGTGAAGTCGAAGAACAACGCCACCACGATCACGGTGACGAGGGTCACGGTCATCGGAGGCGTCTACGCGTTCTTGACGACGATGTTCGCGATCACGTTGGCGGCCGTCTCACAGGCGTCGAGAGCACGCTCGAGCGCCTCGTAGATGTCCTTCCAGCGGATCACGATCAGCGGGTCGATGCGGTCGTCGCGGAACAGCGATGCGAGCGCCTCGCGCAGGATGCGGTCGCCCTGATCCTCGAGTGACTTCAGCTCGATGAGCGCCTCCTGCACGCCGCGCATCCCCTTCAGGTTCGAGCACGCGATCGAGAGCTGCTCGACGGCCTTGACGATGATCGCGCACTGCTCGACCGCGCGTCGGGCCGGCATCTCGACGCCGTAGAGGCCGAGCAGGTCGGAAGCCTCCTCGAGGTAGTCGACGACGTCGTCGATCTCCGTCGCGAGGAGGTAGATGTCCTCACGGTCGAAAGGCGTCAGGTACTGCGTGTTGAGCAGGACGATCAGGTCGCGCGTGATCACGTCGCCTGCGGTCTCGCCGGCCTTCACCTGCTCCTGGGTAACACCGGAGTTCGGATGCTCGCGGAAGCGGCGCTCGACGAGCCGCGCAACCTCGAGCGCGTTCTCGCCGTCCTTCGCGAAGAGCACGAAGAACTCCGTCGTCCGGGGAGTGAGCGAGATCTTCATCGATGGCACGTTAACCCATAGGACATTGCGGGGGCCTGCCACCGGCTAAGTTCGACTAACGCGGGGGGCCGTTCACCCGATGTCCGATACCCGCGAGCGCAGGACGCTTCCGTCTCGCTGAAAATGGAGGCGGCGGGAATCGAACCCGCGAAACGCCTGCCACTCACCCGACGCCCTGGCTCACGCCGCTTACGTCGCCGCTCGAGCGGCGGCCGCGGTCAGAGCTTCGCGCTCAGGCTGAGCGGCTGGTAGCCGGACGCGGTCACGGAGACGGCCACCGTGCCCCCCGCCGAGGCCGGAAACACCAGGGTGACACTGCCGTTGCCTGCGGTCTTGCCGGTCTTGGCGCCGGCCGAGACGGTCGCTCCGCCTACGGCATCGCCGGCGTCCGTCACATGCACGGTCAGCTTGTAGCCGGTCGTCTTGCCGTTCTGGGTCAGCGTGACCGTTGAGGTGGTTGCGTTGAGCTCGGGCAGCACGCGCGCATGGAACGTCCCCGGCAGCAGCGTCTTGTTGTTCGCTTCGGGGATCATCTCGACGAGCAGGTCGAGCGGGCCGAGGCGTCCGTCGCCTCCGATGCGGTAGAGGCTAAAGTCGCGCGGGTTCGGTGTCACCAGCTGGATCGGCTCGAACTGCGTGACGGCCTTGTTCGAGCGCGTGACCGCGAAGCCTCCGTTCTCGTCTCCCCACATCACCCAGATCCGGCCGTCGAGACCGGTCGCGGTGCCCATCGCCTTGGGGGTGACGCCGGTCAGGCTTCCGACGGCCACGGTGCCGCCGCCGTAACGGTAGAGACGTACGTGCTGGTTATCCGTGGTGTACGCGGCGAAGACCCCGCGCCCGTGTCGCGGCCGGAGATGACAGCCTCGTTCTTCCAGATACCGGGCACCTTCGCGGCTGCCTGCACCGTTGGCACCGCGCCTTTGATGAAGTCGCTGCCCTTACCGGCGAGTGAGTCCCAACTCGCGACGACCTCGTCGGTCGCCGCGTCGAGCGCGGAGTCGACATCACCGGAGGCGCCGTTCGAGCTGTCCGTGAGCGAGACGGTCGGGCTGCTCTGGCCTAGGCCCTTCTGCGCAATGATCCCCCCGGCAACCGAGAGCGTGACGACGGGTGTCGTGCCGCTGCGCTGCCCCGTCACGTTGGCCCCGTAGGCGTGCGGCTCGTCAGGTTTTTGGGTGCCGACCAGAGAAGGCGCTGACCAGGTTTTACCGCCGTCCGTCGACGTAATCCCCCAGAGCCCGCTGACCTGATCCGGATTCGGCGGGGAAGTCGCACCGAAGACCGCCTCGAGGCCACCGTTGGAAGGCCGAGGAGCCCCGGGATCGAGGTGTTCCAGCCCTTGAGAGCCGCGGTCTCGGTTCCGACGGTCCCGGCCGGGCTGATCGTGATCGTCCCAAGCCCTGTCGGTGACAAGGATCAGTCGTAGTCTGGTAGATCAGGTGCAGCGTCCCGTTCGCGGTTCTGGACATCCCGTAGACGGTGAAGGTGCCGACACCGACAGTGTTGACCCTCGTGAAGGGGACGCTCTTGCCGGTCGCTGCCGCTTCGGTGGCACCGGAGACGGACAAGGCAACAGCGCGGCGCCTACTGCAACGAGCCCTACGCGTGAAACCACTCCGAATCGATCTCCGGACGGCACCTCTCCCCCAAACCGAGTGCGCAACGACTTTACCTTACCGGACCTTGCTTTTGCTGCGCCGAGCATACCGCCTGGCTCCGCCAATTGGAAGCGCATTTCTCGAATGGACCTCAAGGGAGTTCTTTCAAACCCGTCCGCGAACCTGAAGGCGCTGCTGAACCAGGAGCCCCTGGGAGCGCGCCGGACCTGATATCTCGCCCGGGTCTATCCCACGAGGGCCTGAGAAGCTCTCGCGAGGTCGAGAGCGTCCTTGATTGCAAGCCTGGAACCGGCCTCCGTGGCCCGCGCCACATCATCGGCCGAGAGAGCCGTTCGAGCCTGGTCGACGAGCTCGCGGCCCGGAGTCTCGTCGGAGTAGACGTTGACGATGCCCTCCTCGCGGGCGTAGACCTCCGCGGCGGCGGCGATCTGGACGGCGGTCTCGAATCGCTGCTCGACAGCCTCGGCAGCTGCGAGACCGATCAGCGAGTGCCCGACCCCGCGGACGCTGGCGATATCGCCGTAGGCCTGAATGGAGTCGAAGAAGCATCTGCGGGCAAGTGAAAGATCGCCGTGCTGAAGGTGTGCCCAGGCCGTTTCAGAGAGGATCCGTGCCTCTTCGGCACGATCGCCGGTCGTTTCAAAGGCGTCGAGGGATTGCCGGTACAGATCGAGCGCCACCGACAGGTCCCCGCGAAGGGCGGCCAGCTGGGCGAGGCCGCCGAGCGAAAGGCCGGCTCCCTCGTGGTCGCCGAGTCGCTGTTGGATCGTGAGTGCGGCGGAGTACCTCGTGCCAGCTGTCTCGAGGTCGCCGGCAACGGTGTGGAGGATGCCATCGATGGTCGATGCGAGGCCCTCGACCCAGGTGAGGCCGGCGATGCGACTTCTCTCGATACTTTCGCTCGCCCGGCTGAGCCCCGCATCGAGGTCGAAGCCGAGCAGGCCGAGTCCCCAGAGGAGCGCACTGATGCTTACCTCCCGCTCGGCTTCGAGCTCGGCCGAGATGCGGTACGCCTCGGCCCATTCCTCGTTTGCCTGCTCGTAGCGGCCCAGCACCCACGACGCGAGCCCCGCCGTGATCAGCGCTCCCGCCCGGCCCAAAGTGGGCGCGGCGGAGGCGTCGGCCTCGATGAAGGTCGCGGCGTACTGCCGCGCGGTGAGGTTCTTGACCCGGATGTGCCAGTACATCCACAGGTCGCCCGTCAGCTGCATGCCGACCTCGCAGGCGGCTGCGTCACCTTCCTGCGCCGCCGAGAGGAGGATGTCGAGCGCCGCCTGGAGGTTTCCCTCTTCACCGATTCCTCGCTCGACGGCCGCGACCTGATCATTGCCCTCGATGCCCTCTCGGATCTCGCGGCCGACCGCCGCGTAACGGCGGGCGTGCCGCATCGCCGTCTGGGTTGCCTCGCCCGCGGCCTCGAGTTGCTCGCGAGCGTACTCGCCGATCGTCTGCAGCATCCGGAGGCGACCACCCTGGCCATCCGTCTGCACTAGGGCCTTGTCAACGAGCGACTCGAGCTCGTCGAGCAACGTTCCCCCGTGTTCTGCGCAGACGACCTCGAGGTCGGCAAGGGTGGATCCTCCGACGAAGACGGCCATGCGCCGAAACACGCTCCGCTCGGACTCGGTGAGGAGCGAGTGGCTCCAGTCGATCGTGGCGCGGAGCGTCTTGATGGCGCTCAGGAGTGTCGCTGGGACCGGAGGTGAGCACATCGAGGGCTCGCCCCAGCCGTTCGAGCAGCGCGTCCGGTGCGAGGAGGCGCAGCCGTGCCGCCGCGAGCTCGAGTGCCAGGGGCAGACCGTCGAGACGGCGACAGATCGCCGAGACCGCCTCGGCGTTATCCGGAGTCAGCTCGAACGACGGCCTCGCCACTCGCGCCCGCTCGACGAACAGCGCGACCGCGGGGTACGTCATGAGGGCTTCGGTCGAGACCGAGGTCGTCGGGACGGGGAGCGGCAAGAGCTGGTATTCGCGCTCGTGGGAGATCCTGAGCGGCGTTCTGCTGGTGACGACGATCCGGAGCTCGGGACAGCGTTCGATCAGTCCGGCTATCTCCGGCGCTGTGGCGACGACCTGCTCCAGGTTGTCCAGAAGGAATAGCGCCTTCCGGTCGGCGATGAGAGCGACGATCCCGTCTCCGAGCGTTCGCTCCTCTGCCTCCTTCACGTCGAGCGCTCCTGCGAGGGACGGCAAGAAGTCGGCCGGATCGGTGATGTCGGCCAGGGGAACGAAGGCGACACCATCGAGAAACTCGGGCGCGAGCAGCCCACCGAGCTCGACGAGAGTGCGGGTCTTCCCCACCCCGCCGGGGCCGGTGATCGTGACGACGCGCTGAGTCCGAATCAGCTCGACGAGCGTGTCCAGATCCGACGCTCGACCGAGCAGGGGCGTCGCCGGTGTAGGGAGGTTGCTCGGAAGCCCGGCGATCCGCTCGCCCTTGCCCTCGAGCGCGCTCGCATCAGGAACGACGAGACCGTCGACAGACACGGCGTAGAGCTCGAACGGGCGGCCGACATTCTTTAGCTTGAACCGCCCCAACTCGACAACTGCGATTTCGGTCCGGTTCGCGATCTGCTCGTACACCGAGTCCGAGAGCATCACGCCTCCCGGCACGGCAAACGACTCGATCCGGGCGGCGATGTTCACGGCAACCCCGGTGAGCCGCTCGGGCTCGACGATCACCTCGCCCACATGGAGCCCGATCCGAACGGGAACCTCCTGCGGCCGTAGCTCTCGCTGAATCGCGACGGCGGCCTGCACCGCAGCGAGCGAACTCGGGAACATACTCATCGTGCCGTCCCCTAGTCGCTGCACGATCGTCCCACCGTAGGCGTCGTGCTGGCTCTCTACCGCGCTCATATAGCGGTCGCGCTTGTCGCGCCCCAGGTGCTCGTCGGCCTGTATGAGCGCGGTGTAGCCGAGCATGTCCGTGAACATCACTGCGACCAGCCGGCGATCGTGCCCGCCGTTCACGGCCGCGTGTTCGGCCCGCTCGAAGGCTCGGGAACGGTCCTCATGCGATGACCCTAACGCACACCATGACGGGGTAGTCGACACCGTCGTCATAGCATGTTGTCGAAACGACAACAGAAATGGAGGCGGCGGGAATCGAACCCGCGTCCGCGGACGCACCGACCGAGCGTCTACAAGCTTAGGCTGCGATTGACGTTTCGCCCGGGCAGCTGGTTCGCAGCCGACCTACTGCCGGGCTAGCCATCCTGTGGTCTCGCGCCGCGGGCGATTGGCTTTCCTTTGGCGCCAGCCCGTTTTCTGATGCCGGAATCCCGAACCACGGGCCGAGTTCGGGGCGACACGCTGACTAGGTGTTTAGGCTAGGCAGCGAGTGCGAGGTTATTTTCCGCACTTGCGTTGTTTTTCCGGTTGTTTTGAGAGGCCGACCGGAGACCTCTGCTTGCAGCTCTGCCGGAGAACCGACCACGTCGAAACCATGGCGCCCCCGTATGTGTTTGTTCGCACATGCTAGCCGGATCAGGGGTGCCGGACGCCGTCGCGGAGCATCACGACCGCCTTCGCGATCCGGGCCTGCCTCGTTTCGGCGCGTTTGGCCTCCTCGATCCAGCGGACGTACTCCTTGCGGTGGGTGAAGGAGAGCGACTGCAGGAACTCGCGCTCGGCCGGGGCAAGGGCGGCTTCGAGGTCGTGCGGAACCGCGACCGTCCGCGGCTCGGTGTCGAGGACGACCTCTACCTCGACGCGATCGCCCGGCGAGACGGCGGCGCCTTCCCGCACCTCGCTGTTCATTCCGATGAAGACCCGGCCGCCCATCGCTGCGACCGTCGTCCGAAACTCGTAGCCGTTGATCGTCACGCGAACCGGAGCGCGAACCTTGCCGAACTGCTCCTTCGGGTCGAACGGCAGGTCGAAGCCGAGCGCGGGCGGTAGATCCGAGATCTCGGTCTCGAAGCGCACCGCTCACTCGGCGCGCGCCGCGGCGGCGACGAGCTTCGCCGGCGCGACCTCTGCGAACGCGTCCTCGGCAATTCCCGGCGAGCTCGTTCCAGTCGACGCCCTTGTCGAGCCTCACCCCGAGCCAGCCGCGGTGGCCGACATACGGAGGGACGAAGAACTTGTCCCGGGTCGGCATCCACGAGCATGGCCTGGACGCCCTCCGGGGCCGCGCACCAGATCGCGAAGCGGCCGTCGCCGTGATGATCGGTGAGCACCATCACGAACGGCTTCTTGCCGCGGACGAAGAACGTGGGTGCGCCGTGGCTCAGGCGCTCCTCGACCTCGGGAAGGCCGAGGCAGATGCCGCGGAGCCGTTCAAGGGTGCGCTCACGCTCCTTGGGCCCCATCAGCGCCTCGACTTGAGGGCGCGCTCGATGTCGCGCTTCGCGTCACGGTCGGCGACCGTGCGGCGCTTGTCGCGGACATCCTTGCCGCGGGCCAGGGCGAGCTCGATCTTCACCCGGCCGTCCTTGAAGTAGAGCCGGGTCGGGACGAGCGTCAGGCCCTTCTCGCGGATCTGGCCATAGATCCGGTCGATCTCGCGGCGGTGGAGCAGCAGCTTGCGTGTGCGCGTCGGGTCATGGTTCGCGCGGTTGCCCTGGTCGTAGACGGCGATCTCGGCGCCGTGGAGCCACGCCTCGCCGTCGCGGACGTCGGCGTAGGCCTGCCCGAGCACGGCGCGGCCGTCGCGGAGCGACTTCACCTCGGTGCCCGTGAGCACGAGGCCGGCCTCGACCCGCTCGAGCAGCTCGTATTCGTGGCGGGCCTTGCGGTTGTCGGCAATCAGCTTCTCGGCCATCTCGCCTCGATTGTAGGGCGGCGGCTAGCGGCGACCGCGGCCGCGGCGACCGCCACCGGTCGGCTTCTTCTTGTTCTTCGCCGGGGGCTTGCGATCCTGTGGCTTGCGCGGCGGGCGTGTGCCCTGGCCGCCCAGAGCGAGCTCGACCTTTCCCTCGTGCTTGACGATGGACTCGACGCGGACGTCGATCGGGTCGCCGAGGCGATACCTCTTTCCGGATCGTCTCCCGACGAGCGCCGTCCCGGTGTCGTTCAGCTCGAAGAACTCGCCCGGGAGCTTCCGCGCCGGGAGCATCCCCTCGAAGACGTCGCCGAAGCGGATGAAGAGGCCCGAGCCGATCATCCCGATGATCTCGCCCTCCCACGGCTCCTCCCAGCCGCGCTCGAGCAATGCGTCCTCGAGCAACCAGGCGAGGCAGATGTCGTCTGCGAGGTACTCGAGCTTCCCCGCCTCACGCTCCCGCGCGGAGGTCTCCACGGCAAGCTCCGACAGGTCGTTCGGCACCTCCTCGTCCCGATCGCCGAGCTCGCGCAGGAGCGCCCGGTGGACGACGAGGTCGGGATAGCGGCGAATCGGGGAGGTGAAATGGCAGTAGGCGACGCTCGCGAGCCCCGAGTGGCCGAGGTTCGCGGGGTCGTAGCGCGCCTGCTTGAGTGAGCGCAGGATGAGCGTCGGAAACGCCTCCCTCCCACGCCCGGACTGGCGCGACGTACTTCGTGACGCTTCGCGAGATCGCACCGGCGAGATCTGCTGCCTCCTGGGGCGAGAGCTGCTTCGGCACGGGCGGTGTGGGAACCTCGAGGTCCGCGAGTTGGCCCAGGAGCCGCATGACCGACTGCGGATCGGGGCGCTCGTGGACGCGGTAGAGCGCCCGGCGCCCGCGCGAGGACAGGAACTCCGCGACGTGCTCGTTCGCGCGGATCATCAACTCTTCGACCAGCATGTGGGCGTGCGGCTCACTCTCGCGCCAGGCTCTCTCGACGCGGCCGTCGGCGAACGAGAAGGCGATCTCGGGTGAGGAGATCTCGAGCGCGCCGCGGGCAAAGCGCGCCGCGCGTAACGCGGTCGCGACCTCGGCGTTCAGGTCGAGCTGCTCGAGGATCTCGGGCTCCGCTTCGCGCCGCTCGGCCTGGCCGTAGCTGAGCCGCCCGTTCGAGTTGATCACCGAGCGGTAGAAGATCGGCTCGCCGTGCGGCGGCATCTCGACGGTCACGCAGAGGCGGTCGACGTTCGGCCGTAACGAGCACACGTCGTCCGAGAGCCCGTGCGGCAGCATCGGCGCGACGAGACCAGGCACATAGGTTGAGAGCGCCCGGTCGGCCGCGCCGAGGTCGAGCGGCGAGCCCGCCCGGACGAAGAACGAGACGTCGGCGATGTGCACCCACGCGCGGATCCCGTCAGGCTCCCGGCGGAACGAGAGCGCGTCGTCGAAGTCCTTGGCCGTCTCGGGGTCGATCGTGATCGTCGGCAGCTCCCGGAGGTCGACGCGGCCGTCGAGGGTCGGGACAGGCTCGTCGTACGGCTCGAACTCCCGCAGCATGCCGTTCTCGACGAGGAGCGCCTCGAGCACGTTCTCGATCCGGTCGGCGCTGCCAAGCACCCGCTCGACGCGCGCGCGGCCCTTTCCCGTCCGGACGACGGCGAGATCGCCCTTGCGGAGGCTCCCGGCGGCGCCTTTCGGGTCGAGGACGATCGGGACGCCCGGCGTGAAATACGGCTCCCCGGAGAGGAGCTTGCCGCGGCGGCCGACCTCGACCACGAACGGCGCGTCATCGGCGGCACCGGGCATGCCGCGAGGGTACGGGTTCAGGAGTGCTTCGCGGCGGGCTTCGACACGGCGGGGGTCGCGGCGATCGAGACCTTCGCGGTGTTGTTCGACGCAACTGGATCGGCGATTGCGGTCGCGGCGACCTTCGCGACGAGAAGACGCGATCCGACCTTCGTCGGAACAACTGTCAACTGAATGACGCGTCCGGCCAACGCGTGCACCGCCGCAATCGTGCAGGAGCGCGCCGACAACGTGCAAACCGCTCCGACCCCGCCGAGTGCCGTGACCCGCAGGACGGAGGGGACGGCCCCGCGACAGCGAGAACCATCACGGCCGAGCCGAGTGGCGCGATCCCCCCGAATCGCATGTGGCTAGACCTTCAAGAATCGTCGGACCGTGAGGCCCGAGCCGATCGCGCCGAGCGCGAGCCCGATCCCGAGTAGCGCGAGCGCCGTGAACGGGAACGCGAGCGCGTGCACGTCGGGGGGCGTCGAGAGCGCGCTGTGGAGAATTGCCGGGACGGCGACCTCCCTGCCGATCAGGAGTAACAGCACCGCGAGCGCCGCACCCCCGAGCCCGCAGAGCAGGCCCTCGATCATGAACGGCCCGCGCACGAACCAGTTCGTCGCGCCGACGAGCTTCATCACCTCGATCTCACGGCGGCGCGAGAAGATCGAGAGGCGGATCGTGTTCGCGATCAGGAGCGAGGCGGAGGTGAGCAGGATCGCGACCGCGATCAGGAAGATCACCTCGACCCAGTGGGCGAAGCGAAGGATGCGGTTCGAGTCGCGCGTGTCGTGCATGACCTTCTCCACCCCGGGCGCAAGCGGATGCAGGCTCGCGTAGAGCTTCGAGACGTCCTCGCCGCGTTTCGGCGTGACCACGAGCACGTCGGGGAAGGGATTCCAGGGAACCGCGTCGACGAGCTGCGGCTGCGACTTGCGCATCTCCTTCAGCGCAACGCTCTTGGAGATGAACTTCATCGAGCCGACAAGGGGATTCGACTGCAGGCTCCGGGCGACCGCATTCTCCTGTGCCTTGGACGCAGGGCCACCCTTGTCCGAGCTCATCTTGAACTCGACCCGCATGCTGATCTCGTGCTTCACGTGGTTCGACCAGGAGAGCGTCAGGGTTCCGAGCGCGATCAGGAGCCCGAGCAGGAACATCCCGATCAGCACCGTCATCATCGCCGCGAACGTCGTCGAAAGATTTGCGCCGAGGCTCCGCCAGGCCTCGGAGATGAGTAGCCGCAGCCTCATTCGCCCGTATAACCGCCGCGGCGCTCGTCGCGAGCGAGACGGCCGCCTTCGAGCTGGATCACGCGCTTGCGCATCTTGTCGACCATCTCGCGGTCGTGGGTGACCATCAGGATGGTCGTCCCCGACATGTTGATCCGGTAGAGGAGCTGCATGATCCCGACGGAGGTGTCCGGGTCGAGGTTGCCGGTCGGCTCATCGCAGACGAGGAGCGGGGGATGGTTCACGAAGGCGCGGGCGATCGAGACGCGCTGCTGCTCGCCGCCCGAGAGCTCGTCCGGCAGCGAGTTCATCCGGTTCGAGAGGCCGACCATCGCGAGCACCTCGGGAACCTTCTTCCGGATCGAGCCGCGGCTCTCGCCCTGGACCTTGAGCGCGTAGGCCACGTTCTCGGCCGCCGTCCTGTTCGGCAGCAGCTTGAAGTCCTGGAAGACGCAGCCGATGTTGCGGCGCAGCATCGGAACCTTCGAGCGCTTGAGCCGCGTCAGGTCGCGGCCGCCGACGACGATCTTGCCGGTGCTCGCCTCGAGCTCCTTCAGGAGCAGGCGGACGAGCGTGGATTTGCCGGAGCCGGACGCGCCGACGACGAAGACGAACTCGCCCTTGTCGATGTGGAACGTCACGTCGTCGAGCGCAACGACATCGGGCTCATAGATCTTCGTCACGTTGTCGAACACGATCATCGACCCCGCGCCCGGAGGGCTCTGCTCGGGTACCGACGGCGGCTCGGCGAGTGCCGTGGCAGTCGGTGAGAGTATGAGGTCTCGATCGTCCACGTTACGAATGGGTGCCTCACTCATGCCGGGCACCAAGGGCGAAGAGTCGGGAAAGCATAACCCATTCGTCTACCCGACCCGCCCGGCAGCCTTCGCGAGCAGGTACTCGTGGATGAACGGATCGAGGTTTCCGTCGAGGACGCCCTGCGTATTCCCGGTCTCGTAGCCGGTTCGCGCGTCCTTGACCTGTTGGTAGGGATGAAGAACATAGGTTCGGATCCACTCGCCGCCGAAGCCGGTGTTGGCGGCACCTCCACGTTCCTTCGCCATCATCGCCTCACGCTCCTCCTCGGCCTTTTCGACGAGGCGGGACTTCAGGACGCGCATCGCAGTCTGCTTGTTCGCCGACTGGGACCGCTCGTTCTGGCACTGCACGACGATCCCACTCGGCAGGTGCGTGATGCGGACGGCGCTGTCGGTCTTGTTCACGTGCTGGCCGCCGGCGCCCTGGGCGCGGTAGGTGTCGATCTTCAGGTCGCCCTCGTCGATCTCGACATCGGTGTCGTCCGGCAGGAGCGGCGCCACGATCACGGTGGCGAAGGACGTCTGGCGGCGATGGGCCGAGTCGAACGGCGAGAGGCGCACGAGCCGATGCTTGCCGCGCTCGGCCTTGAGGATGCCGTAGGCGTTCTCGCCGCCGATCGTGAACGTCGTGCTCTTCAGGCCCGCTTCTTCGCCGGGGCTCGTGTCGAGCAGCTCGACCTTGAAGCCGCGGCCCGAGGCCCAGCGCTCGTACATCCGCATCATCATCTCGGTCCAGTCCTGCGCGTCGGTGCCGCCCGTGCCCGACTGAAGGGTGACCACCGCATCGTCCCCGTCGTACTCACCGTTGAACTGCGCCGCTTCCTCGAGTCGTTCGAGCTCTGCGGTGAGCGGGCCGATCGTCGCGGCGATCTCGTCGGCCATCGACGGCTCGAGCTCGTAGAGCTCGCGCGCGTCCGCGTACTCGCGGTTGACTCGCTCGTAGGTCTCGAGGCGCTCCGAGACCCGCGCATGCTCCGTGCTGATCTTCTGCGCAGAGGCCTGGTCGTCCCAGAACCCCGGAGCGTTCATTGCCGCTTCGAGCTCGGCCTGACGTGACTTCAGCTTGTCCGGGTCAAAGGTAATCACGGACCCAGAGAAGCTGGGTCCCGATCCCTTCGAGCTGCTCGGAAAGCGGTGCGTCGGAGTCGGCCATCGCCGGTGGATAGTAGCGGCCGACTGCGTTTCAGCGGTCGCTTGTTCGCCCAACCCGGCACCCAAGGCCGCCTGCTCGCCCTCTGCGCAGCGGAGGCAAGGTGCCCGAAACTCTGCCGGGCGCGAAGCGTCCGACGGTTTTCCCAGTGCGGCTGTCAGGCCGCAGTTATGCGCCGTGACAGCGCTTGAACTTCTTGCCCGAGCCGCACCAGCAGGGATCGTTGCGGCCGACGAGCTCGTGCTCGGACTTCACGACCGGAACCGGCGCGGGCGGCGGGGCGCCGTTTCCCTGCATCGCCACCCCGTTCGGGTTGCCCGCTGCGGCCATCGCCTGGGCGCCTGCAACGGTTTCGTGCTGGTAGTTGAGCGCGGGGCCACCGTTTGTCGCCTGGCCGGGAGGGAGCTGCCCGTTGCCGTTCGACCCGTCGCCCGCTTCGATCTGCGCGTGGAAGAGAAGGGCGACGACCTCCTCGTGGATGAGCCGCCCGAGCTCGGTGAACATCGTGTGTCCCTCGTTGCGATATTCGACGAGCGGGTCTTTCTGCGCGTGGCCGCGGAGGTGGATCCCGTCGCGCATGTAGTCCATGTTCTCGAGGTGCTCGCGCCAGCGGACGTCGACGACCTGGAGCACCATGAACCGCTCGAGATCGCGCATGAGGCCCTCGTGGATCCCTTCGATCTCGCGTTCTCGCTCGAGGTAGGCCTCGGTGGCGTCGTCGACGAACTCCGCGACGATCGCGTTGCGGTCGAGCCCTCGCAGCTCTTCGGCGGTCACGCCGGTGCCGTACAGCGCCTCCATCGCCGCGACGAGCTCGCCGAGATCCCAGTCGCGGTCGATCTCCGCGGTCGTGTAGGTCTCGACGACGTTCTCGATCACCTCGGGCAGCCAGATCTCCTTGATCTCCTCGGAGAGGTCCTGGCCCTCGAGCACGGCGCGGCGCTGGGCGTAGACGACCATGCGCTGGGCGTTCATCACGTCGTCGTACTTGAGGACGTTCTTGCGCTGGACGAAGTTCTGCTCCTCGACCTTCTTCTGCGCGTTCTCGATCTGGTTCGTGAGGATCTTCTGGTCCATGGGCTGGTCGTCCGGCACCTTGAACCTGTCCATGATGTTGTAGAGCCGGTCGCCGGCGAACAGCCGGACGAGGTCGTCCTGGCCTGAGAGATAGAAGCGCGTCTCGCCCGGGTCGCCCTGCCGGCCCGATCGGCCGCGGAGCTGATTGTCGATGCGGCGGGCCTCGTGGCGCTCGGTGCCGAGCACGTAGAGCCCGCCCAGCCCGCGAACCTCGTCGTCGATCTTGATGTCGACGCCGCGGCCGGCCATGTTCGTCGCGATCGTGACGGCACCGGCCTGGCCCGCGTCCTTGATGATCTCGGCCTCGCTCGCGTGCTCCTTCGCGTTCAGAACCTTGTGCGGGACACCCTGGCGCTTGAGCAGCTCGCTGAGCAGCTCCGAGGTCTCGACGGCGATCGTGCCGACGAGCACCGGCTGACCCTTGGCGTGGCGCTCCTTGATGTCGGCGACGACGGCCATGAACTTGCCCTCGACCGTCTTGAAGATCAGGTCGTTCTCGTCCTTCCGGGCGACATCGACGTTCGTCGGGATGGGGATGACCTCGAGGCCGTAGATCTCGACGAACTCCTTCTCCTCGGTCTTCGCGGTGCCGGTCATCCCGCCGAGCTTGTCGTAGAGGCGGAAGTAGTTCTGAAGGGTGATCGTGGCGAGGGTCAGGTTCTCGTCCTGGATCGCGACGCCCTCCTTCGCCTCGATGGCCTGGTGGAGGCCCTCCGACCAGCGTCGACCTTCCATGATCCGGCCGGTGAACTCGTCGACGATCTTCACCTCGCCGTCCTCGATCACGTAGTCGGTGTCGCGCTTGAAGAGCGCCTCCGCCTTGAGCGCCTGCTGGAGGTGGTTCACGAGCTGGACGTTCTCGGGTGCGTAGAGGTTCTCGATCTTGAGTGCGCGCTCGACCTTCTCGATCCCCGACTCGGTCGCCGAAACGGTTTTGTGCTTCTCCTCGTAGAGGTAGTCGTACTCGTGCTGGAGCTCGGCATCCTCGGCCTTGGAGCCCTTCGAGGCGACGCCGCGCAGGCCGCGTGCGATCCGGGCCATGTCGGCATAGACCTTCGCGGCGCCGGTCGGCTCGCCGGAGATGATCAGCGGGGTGCGCGCCTCGTCGATCAGGATCGAGTCGACCTCGTCCACGATCGCGTACCGGTGGCCGCGCTGGACGATCCCGTCGAGCGAGACCGACATGTTGTCGCGGAGATAGTCGAACCCGAACTCGGAGTTCGTACCGTAGGTGATGTCCGCCTCGTACGCCGCCTTGCGCTTCGCAAAGTCCATCTGCAGCTCGGCCTCGATATGCGCGACGGAGACGCCGAGCCGCTCGTAGACGCCGCGGTTCCATTCGGCATCGCGGCTCGCGAGATAGTCGTTGACGGTGACGAGATGGACGCCCTGTCCCAGGATCCGGCCGTCGCGGGTCTCGACGGTCGGAAGCGCGTTCAGGTAGAGCGCGAGGCTTGCGACGAACGTCTTGCCTTCGCCGGTCTTCATCTCGGCGACGTCGCCCTCGTGAAGGACGATCCCGCCCATCATCTGGACGTCGAACATGCGCTGATTCGACTCGCGGAGGCGGGCCTCCCGGACGGCGGCGAACGCCTCGAACAAAAGGCTGCTCAGCTCCTCGCCGTTTGCGAGACGCTCCCTGAACTCGACGGTCTTCGCCTGCAGCTCGCTGTCGGAAAGCGCGTGGAACTCGGGCTCGAGGGTGGCGACGTACGCAGCCTGCTGCTGGATGCGCTTCATCCGGCGTCCCTCGCCGAAACGGAAGAACTTCTCGAAGCTGTCGCCCATCTCTGCCATGGCTACAGGGTATCGGCTGGCCCCCGGGAGACATTGAGCCGGTTGAGCCGGTTCAGATCAGAGTGGGTCTACGTCCACCTCGAACGCATCGCCTGCGATCCGGCGCGCCCGGACGACGTGCTCGTCGCGCTCGAGCGCCGGAATCGAGCCGAACTGCGGCTCGCCGTCGACCACGAGCGTGCGCTCGCCGGCGTGGCAGGAGAGCTCGAGCTCGTGCCCCTCGACGTCCGGGAGCCGGACGATCTCGATCCGCCGTGCCGCCACCGCCCACAGGTCTCGTTCGCGCCGCACGGCCTCCGCGCGATACGGGGGCGCAACGTCCCGCTCGACGGCCGCCGTGAGCGGCGCGACGTCCCCATCAGCGCCCTCGCGGATGAGTTCCTCCGCGGAGATCGCGACGAACTCGAGCCGCTCCCCGTGCAGATCGGGCGCCTTCGCCATCGTGACGGCGTCCCATTCGCGGACGCGATGGACACCGTGGATGCCCGATACGTCCCACGGAGCGCGCGCAGGCTCAGGGCCGGGCGCGGCCGGGTTGCCGGTCTGCTGCCCGTCCAGCAGATCGATCCCGCCCTCCCGAGCAAGCGTCACATGCAACGGCTCACGCCGCCGGAAGATGCCCACGAGGGAGGCCTCAGTCTCCGTGCTCTCTCGAGGATGGCGCCTCGCCTGCCGCCCGAAACCGCATGCCGGACCTAAACCCGGTGGTGCTCTGTTCGCCGCCGTCGCTCGAGGCGGCGCTTCTCGCGGTAGCCGACGATCTGGCGCTCCATCGTCTCGACCAGCTTGTCGATCGAGGCTTTGAGGTCTGTGGTCGACTCGACGCCACGAAGCGTCTGTCCCTTCGCGAACACGGTCGCCTCGGCGGTGAACTTGCCGTGCTTGGTCTCCTCGACGAGCTCCACGTCGACCGCCGTCTCGTCCGCGAGCAGCCTCCCGAGCCGGGCCAACTTCGACTCGGCGTAGGAGCGGACGTCGGGAGTGAGCTCGGCATTCCGTCCCTTGATCTGAAGCCGCACTTGGCACCTCCTGTTCGTAGGACCGGCTGGTGGATCGAGGTTAGCGCACCGCCCGGGCGAGGGTGATCACGTGTATCTCGCGCGCTCCTGCAGCCCTGAGCGCCGTCGCCGCTGCGCCCACCGTCGCGCCGGTCGTGTAGACGTCGTCCACGAGTACGACGCTACCGCGAACCCGGCCGCTGCAAGCGAATGCGCCCCGGACGTTCGCTCGCCGTTCGGCGCGCGGCAGCCCGGTCTGGCGTGCGACGGCCCTCCGCCGGGAAACGAGCGCTCGCGACTCGATGTCCCACCGCCGTCCGAGCTCGCGCGCGAGCCCCTCTGCCGGATGATGGCCGCGCCGGAGCGAGCGGTCGCCGTCAGGCGGGATATAGGTGATGACATCTACCGCCGGCCGGGGCACGCGGGAAACGACGAGCTCGGCGGCGAGGGACGAGAGCGGGCGGAGACCGCCCTCCTTCCAGGCGCGGACGAACGGTCGTACCGGGCCGCCGTAGAAGATTCCGGCACGCGCCGAGGCGAACGCCAACCGCCGCCCGGCGCACTCCCGGCAACGCTCGACCGGCCAGGCGGTGGGGGCTCCGCAGCGCGCACAAAGCGGCGCCGAGACCGGCACCACGAGCCCGCAGCAGCCGTCGCAGAACGGCGGCCCAGCCTGCCCGCAGGAGACGCAGCGTGAGGGGAAGAGAAGCTCGAGAAGCCACACAGCCAAGGCTACGGCCGAAACCGTAACGCGCGTGTACCAACTTCGTACCAGGTGCGTTACACCTGAAGATCGCGGGCGCGGCGCTCGTCGTCCCGAGACGACGCCCGTGCCAGGAGCAGCACAACGGGCAGGGCAACGAGGCAGGCAAGCTCGCGAACGGCGAGCCAGACCGAAGGTCGCCCCGGGGCGGAGGAGGACAGAACCTCGATCCCCGACCCATGCAGGGCAGACCGCAGAAGCGCGCGGGCCCGGAACTGATGCCAGCTGGAGGTCACGAGCACCACCCGATCGGCGGCGAGCGAACGCGCCGCCGCGGCGATACCCGCCGCGTTGCCGGCGGTCGACCGCGCCGTCGTGTCGCAGACGAGGGGAACGTCCGGACCGGCCCAAGCCGCGCGCATCAGCTCGGCCTCGCCGCGGCCACCACGGCGGGCGTACCCAGAGAGCACGACCGCCCGCGCCCCCGCCGCAACTCTTTCGGCATGCCGGAGCCGCGCCACGCAGATCGGATGCAGCTCGTCATCGCGTCCGCCCGCGGAATAGCCAAGTACCGCGACGACTCGCACGGGCTCAGTCACCGGAGATCCGCCTCCACAGGCGGCTTGCCGCGATCAGCGTCCCGACCACGGTGAGCACGAGCACGACGGCCTTCTTGCCGTGGAGCTTCGACTCGCCGCTTGCCCGGTCGCGCATGTTCACCGGCACCTCGTCGACGCGAAGCCCGGCGTCGTTCAGCCGCAAGATCGACTGCACCTCCGGCGCGCCGCTCGTATACGGCCGCGCGAGCACGGGCAGCGCCTTCGCGTTCGCGGCGTACATCCCGCTCGTCGGATCGAGAAACGGCCGACGGAGCGTGTGTGCCATCGAGCGCCGAAGAACGGCCGTGCCGAACCGGCGCGCTCCAGTCGAGGTGTAGCGATACGCGTCGAAGCCCTCGCCGCTTGCAAACCGCGACCCGACCGCCACGTCGCACTCACCCGAGCGGACGCGATCGAGCAGGCGGTGCAGCTCCGCAGCCGGATGCTGGCCGTCCGCATCGACCCGGCCGCAGTAGGCGTACCGGTGCTCGAGCGCATAGGCGTATCCGGCCGCGATCCCAGCCCGGAGCCCGCGGTTGACGCCGAAGGAGAGAACAAGCGCGCCGTTCTCGCGTGCTACCTCGGCCGTCCCGTCGGTCGAGCCGTCATCGACGACAAGAACGTCGACGTCCGGCAACTCGCCCCGGAGCTCCTCCAGCACCGCCGGCAGGTTCTGCTCCTCGTTCCAGGCCGGGATGAAGACGAGCGTGTCTCGCTGCTCCTCGGTCACGGCGAGTACACCTCGCGCGCCGCCAGCCCGACCGCCGCCCGGTAGCGGTTGTCGGCCTCGAGTAGCTGCTCGGGATCGCCGATGTCGAGCCACGCCTCTCCGAACCGGAACCCGTAAACGGGCTCGCGCTCACAGAGCCATGCGAGGAACGCTCCGGGCGGATCCGGTGCGTTGCCCTCGTCGAGGTAGCGACCGAGCACCTCGAGGTGCTCGCGGGAGAAGAGATAGGTCGCGGTCGAGACGAGGTCGGAGCGCGGGTGCTCGGGCTTCTCCTGCATCCCGACCACGCGCTCCGACCGGTCGAGCTCGACGACCCCGTAGAGCGAGGCCAGCGAGGGATCGGCGAGGCGATGCACGGCGAGGGCGCTCCCACCCTTCTCGAGCCAGAAGTCGACGTAGTCGATCAGCGAGAACTCGAAGAGATTGTCGGCCGCGATCACGAGCAGGCCGTCGTCGCCGAGCCCGCCACGCTCGACCGCGAAGCGGATGTCGCCGAGGGCGCCGAGGCGGTCGTCGTTCGTGGAGGTGCCGTCATTCCAGACGGAGACGCCCCGCTCCCGCCCCCACCGCTCGAACCCCTCCGCATAGACGGCGTTCGTGACGACGTGGACGCCGTCAACCGTGCCCGACTCCTCGATCGAGTCGAGGATCCAGTCGATCATCGGCCTCCCACCGACGGGCAGGAGCGGCTTGGCCGTCTTATCGGTGAGCGGCCGTAGCCGCATCGCGTACCCGGCCGCGAGCAGAAGCGCCTTCACGCGGCGACCACGGCCCCTGCGAGCGACTCGAGGTACGGAGGCCCATGGACGCCGTGCTCGGTGACGATCGCCGTGATCAACCCGGCCGGAGTGACGTCGAAGGCCGGGTTCCGGGCCGGGAAGCGCGCGGTCACCTCGGCCGGATCGCGCTCCTCGATCGGGATCTCGGCGCCGCTTCCGATCGCGTGGTCGACCGTCGAGCTCGGCGCCACGATGTAGAACGGAATCCCGTGGTAGCGGGCGAGCACGCCGAGCCCGTAGGTGCCGATCTTGTTCGCGGTGTCACCGTTTCGGGCGATCCGATCGGCGCCGGTGAGGACGACGTCCACCTCACCGGCCGCCATCCGCGAGGCCGCGGCCGAGTCCGCGATCACGGCGTGCGGGATCCCGGCGGTCTCGAGCTCCCAGGCCGTCAGCCGAGCGCCCTGCAGGAGCGGCCGCGTCTCATCGACCCAGACGTGCGCGAGCAACTCGCGCTCCCAGGCCGTGATCAGCGCCCCGACCGCGCTGCCGTAGCCGCCGGTCGCAAGACCGCCCGCGTTGCAATGCGTGAGGGCCCGCGTCCCGGGTGAGAGCAGCCCGGCGGCGTGGGCTGACATCTGGCGGCAGCGTTCCACCTCGTCGCGGTGGATCGCGCGGGCGTGGTCAGCCGACGGGTCGGAGCGCATCTCGTCGAGCGCCCACCCGAGGTTCACGGCCGTCGGCCGTGAGGCCCGGAGAACCGCGTCCGCCACCGCAAGATCCTCGCCGAGCGCCGCCGCGAGCGCGATCCCGTAGGCAGCGGCGATCCCGATCGCGGGCGCACCGCGCACGACCATGGTCCGGATCGCCGCCGCCACCTC
Source organism: uncultured Actinomycetota bacterium (assembly GCA_963720045.1). GTDB lineage: Bacteria > Actinomycetota > Thermoleophilia > Gaiellales > Gaiellaceae > PALSA-600. Next base: position 20,609 of record CAVREC010000005.1, read on the forward strand.
GGCCGCGCTCCCGCACGAAACGTCGACCTCCTCGCCGGGGAGCAGGCGCTGATCGAGGAAGACGACCGTGTCGTCCTCGAAGCGGACGATTCGCTCAGGCTGGAGCAACCGACGGGCCGGACGCCGCCGAACGGATCACGTGCCTTCGTCCCACGAGGCCAGGTACTTCGCCTGCTCCTCGGTGAGCGTGTCGATCGAGACCCCCATCGTGCCGAGCTTCAGCCGTGCGATCTCCTCGTCGATCTCGCGCGGAACCGGGTAGACGCGGGGCTCGAGCGTGGCTGCGTGCTGCACCGCGTACTCGGTCGAGAGCGCCTGGTTCGCGAACGACATGTCCATCACGATCGCGGGATGTCCTTCGGCTGCGGAGATGTTCACGAGCCGGCCTTCGGCGAGCAGGTAAAGGCGGCGGCCGTCGGCGAGGGTGAACTCCTCGACGAACTGCCTCGCCTCACGCGTCTCGACCGCGAGAGAGCGGAGTGCCGGAATGTTGATCTCGACGTTGAAGTGGCCGGTGTTGCAGAGGATCGAGCCGTCCTTCATCGCGGCCATGTGGTGCTCGTCGATCACGTGCTTGTCACCGGTGGCGGTGCAGAAGATGTCGCCGATCTTCGCGGCCTCTTCCATCGGCATCACCTCGAAGCCGTCCATCAGCGCCTCGAGCGCGGGCATCGGATCGACCTCGGTGACGATCACGTGTGCCCCGTGGCCCTTCGCGCGCATCGCGACGCCGCGGCCGACCCAGCCGTAACCGGCGACCACGAAGCGCTTGCCCGCGAGCAGCACGTTCGTGGAGCGGATGATCCCGTCGAGGGTCGACTGCCCCGTGCCGTAGCGGTTGTCGAAGAAGTGCTTGGTGCGCGCGTCGTTGACCGCGATCACCGGGAACGCGAGCGCGCCGTCGGCCTCCATCGCCTTCAGCCGGATCACGCCGGTCGTCGTCTCTTCCATCCCGGCGATGATGTCGCCGAGCTGCTCGCGGCGGGCCGTGTGCAGCACGCCGATCACGTCGGCGCCGTCGTCCATCGTCAGCTGCGGCTTGTGGTCGACCGCGGCCTCGATGTGCTGGTAGTAGGTGTCGTTGTCCTCGCCCTTGATCGCGAAGACGGAGATGCCGTACTCCTCGACGAGCGCCGCCGCGGCGTCGTCCTGCGTCGAGAGGGGGTTCGAGGCGCACAGAACGACGTCGGCGCCGCCGGCCTTGAGCGTGCGCATCAGGTTCGCCGTCTCGGTCGTGACGTGCAGGCACGCGGAGATGCGATACCCGGCGAGCGGCTGCTCGGCGGCGAAGCGCTCGCGGATCGCGGTCAGTACCGGCATCTGCCGGTCGGCCCACATGATCCTGCGCACTCCCTCGGCCGAGAGCGCCAGATCCTTTACGTCATAGCCTCGTGTGGTCGCCATGCGTCCTCCCCTTCGTCGAGCAGTCTAGTTGTGAGTTCTCAGGCGGCGAGCAGCCGCTCGTGCTTGCGCTGCTCCCAGTCGATCCAGGAGCCCGCGTCGTCGCCGGCAGCGAGCCAGGCGTCCACTTCACGCCGCAGGTCGGGCTCGCGGCGGAGGCGGGCGGCGAAGGCGATCTCGGCGATCCCGACCCCGTGGCCCTTTCGCAGCTCTCCAAGTGCGCGGAGCCGGTTGAGCTGCGCGAGGCCGTAGAGCCTGTAACCCGCCCGCGAGCGCCCCGGCACGACGAGGCCCTGCGCCTCGAGGTAGCGGAGCATCCGCGCCGACCAGCCCGATCGTGCGGCGGCGGCTCCTACGGTGAGCCCGTTCATCGCCCCAACCTTAGCACAACACTGTCAGGGTTTCGGTGGGTCCCCGAGAGCACCGCGTGGATCTGCTTGGTCAGCTCCGCCACCTGCTCGGTCAGTTCCTTGTCCTGCCGCGTGATCTCGGTGTTCGACTCGAGCAGCTCGAGCAGCCTGTCGGTCTCCGCCTTCGCCGCCTTTTCGAGGCGGCCGTGACTCTTGTCGATGAGCTCGGAGTGGAGCTTGTCGCGGTCAGCCTGCCGGGTCTGCGCGAGCAGGATCAGCGGCGCCGCGTAGGCGGCCTGGAGCGAGAAGAGCAGGTTCAGGGCGATGAACGGGTAGACGTCCCAGGCGAAGCCGAGGTGCAACTGGGAGGAGTTGATCACGACCCAGGCAAGCACGGCCACGGTCTGGCCGACGATGTACTGCGGCGTCCCGAAGAACCGAGCCGCCTGCTCTGCCAGGCGCCCGAACGAATCGTTGCCGAACGCGCCCCGCAGCTCCAGCCGCCGATGATGTAGTTCGAGCTCGGGGTGCGCCTCCGGTGCTTTGACCGTCGAGGTCACGACTGGCTGTTCTCGGAGTTGCGCGGCGTTCCTTCAACCGGCCGATCGACCCCACTCCGTCGCCGGCTTCGACCTCAACCCTCTGACCAGTACGGATAGGTTGCGCCGCGCACCCCCAGGGTGACGCTCGCCAGCCCGTGCCTTGAATACCCGGGAGGAGGGCTCGCACACGTGTGCGGATCCTACGGCGCTAGTCGGGTGAAGCGAATCTAGGCGGGGAGCATCTCGTGGACGGGAAACTCCTTGACGTCGGGCGGCCCCTGCATTTCGATCCCTGCCGCCGCGATTCCCTCGGCGATCCGAACGGAGAAGGAATCGAAGTCCGCGCGGGACTCCCAGAAGTCGATGATCCCCCAGCCGCCGTCGATCGGCCCGGACGCATGGAAGATAAGGCCTTGGGGAAGCGAGCGATCGGGGTTGATGTGATCGTGGGCCTCGTCGAACTGCTCCTGCGTGATCCCGGGGAGCTTGATGCGGATTCCTACGGCCATCCTGAGCCTCGCTTTCGGTAGGGAGCCCGATCCTACGCCTCAACGTCGCCACGGCCTGTCAGAACAGCGACTTCACGCCGCGATAGAGCGCCGCCCCGACGGTGATCGTCAGCACGATCCCGCCGGTTCCGACGACGATCCCGACGACGAGCACGACGACGTCCTCGAGAATGATCGAGAGCGCGATTGCCACCGCTCCGAGCGCAGGCAGTGTGTCGAGGCCCGAGAACGGCGGGGCGACGGCGGCGCCGATCGCGAGCGCCATCAACAGAAGACCGAGGATCCGCAGCGAGAAGCGATGCTCGAAGAGCCGGACGCCGCGCGGGTGCGAGATTCGTTCGACCTGCCGGATGCGCCTGCCGATGAACGGGATCGCCTTGTCGGTAACCGTCGCACCGAGGTCGCGCCGTGCCAGGCGTGCCGGCAGCCAGATCGTGCGTCGTCCCAGAACCATCTCCGCGGCGAGGATCACCGTGATCGCCTCGAACACGTGCGTCACCCCACCCGTCGGCAGAGGCAGCGCCGGCACGGCCATCAGCAGCAGGATCGTGACCGCGAAGCTCTTCTCGCCGAAGACGTGATTCATCGAGCCGAGCGTCTTCGGCCCGTCGCTTCGCAGCCAGCGCTCGAGCTCGCCGCTGAAGGCCTCGTCGGCTTGAGGTTCGGTCACGAGCTGAGTATCGCCCTGACCGCGCGAGCTCCGTCCGGCGCAAGCTCTATCTTGGTGTTGATGTTCTCAGATAAGACAACGATAGCACGGTTGGTTCGAACGCGACACCGCGGCGTTCACTGCGCCACGCGGTTCCGCGGAACCACACACGACCCGCGGTTCCGCGGAGCCGCCGGGACGCTCGGAAGTCTCAGCGAAGACGTGCGGCAGCACCCGGAGCCTGAACCGATCTACCCAAAGGCTCGGATGAACGATGACGGGACCAGTGCAATGAGTTTTCGGCGGTCTGTCAGTCTCTTCTGGCGCGTATCCATAGCGGGGTGAGCGGCCGAAGGAGTCGGCCCAGAGAGGAGTCGTGAGATGCCGAGATATCTGATCTCGTTCGATGACGGCGCGATGGACCACATCGCCGATGAGGAGGGACCGGCGGTGAGCGACGCCGCGCACGCGGTGATCCGGGAGGCACAGAACGCCGGGGTATGGGTGTTCGCCGGGGGTGTGTCTCACCACGACGAGGTAAGCCCGAGCGTGGTCGCCCCCGATGGGACGGTCACCGACGGCACGGAGAAGAAGGAATACATCGCCGGGCTCACGATCATCGACGTGCCCTCACGCGAGGAGGCGCTGCGGTGGGCCGCCAAGATCGCCGCCGCCTGCCGCTGTGCGCAAGAGGTCCGCGAGATCATGACCGACCCGGCCGTAGGCAACTGATCGGGCGTCGCCTGGTCGGTTGCGCCAGCGTCCTTCCGCCAGAACCACGACTAGCTACGGCGCTGAGGTGCCTTCCCGTCCGTAGCTGTCCGCGAGCCGCACGACATCGTCGAGATGCGGGGTCGAGACCTCGAGGATCGTCGTGTCCTCGACCGCGGTGATCCGGTGGACCGTGCCGGGGGTGTAGTGGAACGTGGCGCCGGGGCCGACCGTCTCCTCGGCGAGGTGGTCGTCGCCGACGGCGCCGAGCTCGATCTTCGCGAGGCCCGACTGGATCAGCCATGACTCGTCCTTGTGCTCGTGGTACTGGAGGGAGAGGGACTGGCCCGCCTTCACGAACAGGACCTTGCCGCAGTAGACATCGGTGAGAGCCCAGATCAGCTCGTGGCCCCACGGCTTCTCGACTCGGCGGCTCTCGAAGGCCCACGGTGCCAGGGAGCCGACGTCGGTCACGCGAGCCACTCCGGGTTGGCGGCGACATGGTCGGCGGCGGTGCGGAGCTCCTTGGGGGTGTTCACGGTCAGCCAGAGGCCCTCGTGGCGGTAGGCGAACAGGCGGCCCTCCCTTGCGAGCTCGGGGAACGCCGTCGTCTCGTGGTCGCCACGCTCGGGGAAGCGCGCGAGGCCTTCCTCGGAGAGGACGTAGATCCCGCAGCTGACCCAGTAGGGGATCGCGCCGGCCTCGCTGAAGCCGGTGACCACATCGCCCTCCCCCAGGTCGACGACGCCGAAAGGCGAACGGGGCTGGGCGACGGCGACCGTTCCGGCAGCACCCGCTTCGCGGTGCCGCGCCAGCAACGCGGCAAAGTCGACCGCTACGAGCTCGTCGCCGTTCAGCGCGAAGACGTCGCCCGATTCCCGGCGCAGCTTCGAGGCGAAGACGATGCCTCCGCCCCGCCCCAGCCGCTCGGGCTCCTCGGCGGCGACGACCTCGGGGCCGAGCCCTGCGAGCTCCTCCTCGAACGCGGCGCCCTGACCGTCGGCGCACGAGATGATCACGCGGTCGACGCCGGCTTTCGCGAGACGGGCCACCTGGTAGGCGGCCATCGGTCTACCGGCGATCTCGACGAGCGACTTCGGGCGCCCGCCCGCCGCGTCGCCCATGCGCTCGGCCTTGCCGCCGCAGAGCATGATCGCCTCCATCCTAGGCCTCCGACCCGTTCGAGGGCCGGCCGATTCCCTCGTAGACGAACCCGGCGGCCCGAACGGCGGCGGGATCGAGGAGGTTCCGGCCGTCGACGATCAGCGGGTTCGCCATCAGCGCATGCGTCTCCGGGCTCGCGAGACCGGCGAGCTCCGGCCACTCGGTCACGATCACCGCCGCGTCGGCGCCGCGAACGGCATCGTCCACCGTCGGCACGATCTCGACCCCGGCCGGCAGAACTCGCCCGTCGGCGACCGGGTCCCAGCCGCGAACCTCCGCGCTCTCCGCGAGCAGCCGCCCGGCGAGAACGATCGACGGCGCCTCGCGCATGTCGTCCGTCCCCGGCTTGAACGCGAGCCCGAGCAGCGCCACTTTCTTGCCGCGCAGCGCGCCGAGGTGCTTCTGGAGCTTCCCGATCACCCGGCGCTTCTGCAGGTCGTTGACCTCGATCACGGCGCTCAGAAGTTGGAAATGATAACCCGAGTTCGATGCAAGTTGTTTCAACGATAGAGAGTCCTTTGGGAAACACGAACCACCATAACCCAAGCCGGCGCGCAGGAAGTGCGGCCCGATCCGTCGGTCGTAGCCGATCACCTCGGCCACGCTCACCACATCGGCGCCGGTTGCGTCGCAGACGTTCGCGATCTCGTTGATGAACGAGATGCGCGTCATCAGCGCCGCGTTCGCAGCGAGCTTCGCGAGCTCCGCCGAGTTGACGTCGCAGCGCACGATCGGCGCCTCGAGCGAGGCGTAGAGCCCGGCAACCGCGTCGCCGTCTGCCTCCTCGAACGCGCCGATCGCGATCCGGTCGGGATGCAGGAAGTCGCGCACGGCGTTTCCCTCGGCGAGGAACTCCGGGTTCGAGACGTAGCCGAGCTCGAGGCCGCGGTCGGCGAGGCCGTGGCGGATCTTCTCGCCCGTTCCGACGGGAACCGTCGACTTCATCACGAGGATCGCCCGGCCCGACAGCGACAGGCAGCTGATCGACGACGCTCCACACCCGCGAGAGATCGGCATCGCCCGAAGCCGTCGGCGGCGTGTCGACGCAGACGAAGAGGAACGGGCAGTCCGCAAGCTCGGCGGCGTCGAGCGTGAACGTGAGCCGCTCGCGGTTCCGCTGCAGCAGCTCGGGCACGTCGAGCTCGTGGAACGGAACCTCGCCGAGGCGGAGCGCCTCGATCTTCTCCGGCACGACGTCGCGGACGACGACCTCGTGCCCGAGCTCGGCGAAGCAGACCCCCGTGACGAGGCCGACCCAACCGGCGCCGAAGATGCCCACCCGAGCCATGGCCCGGGACTCTACTTTTTCCGGTTCCAGCTCAACCGTGCTTGCCGGCGGGCAGCGGCTTCAGACCCGCCGCGATCGCGATCATCGTCTCGTTCGAGAGCGAGTCGAGGAGCGTGTTCACGACCCAGTAGCTGTGATCGTGCACGCGCAGCACGATCATGTGCAGGTTCGAGCCCGAGTAGTACAGCTGGAACTCCCGGCCCTTGATGTTGTGCTGGAAGCTCTTGTCCGCGAGCACCGGCGGGCTCGGCATGTTCGTCTCCTCGATCCCCCAGTACTCGCCGGCGCCCGTCTCGAACACGAGCCGGATCGCCTTGTCGTGGTGGGCCTTGTCGATCCAGTAGAGCCGCTTTGCCTTGTCGCCGTACTGGTCGTCGGGATACGACGAGCTCTCGAGCACGGTCGGCACCTCGAGCGTGAACGGCACCTTGTCCTTGTACGGCGCGATCAGGTCGAGGCCGGTCGTCCCGTCGTAGCGGACGTTCGGCGGGACGTGCTTGGGCTGCGGGGGTGGCGGCGGCTGGGTGACGAGCTGGTTGTGGAAGGTGCTCCCGACGACCGCCACGACCATCGCACCGGGATCGAGAGCCGCGCAGCTTCGCGATTCTTCGGAAGCGGCCCGACGTTCGCCGGGACGAAGAGCTTCGCGAGCGAGTTCGCAGCGTCGAGCGCTCCGGCCTGGTGCCGGTCGTAGTAGATCGCCGTGTGGAAGTAGTTCTGGCTCGGTGCGTTCGGGGAGGCGTTGCCCGGCGGGAGCACCGTCACGTAGCCCTTCTGGCGGAGGAGGTACGACGCGTTTGCCGCCGAGCCGCCGACGCCGTTGCCGTTCAGCACGAGAACCGACGTCTTCGAGGGTTCAGGCGGCGCGTTCTTGACCTTCAGCTTCTTCCCGAGCGCTGCCGCGTTCGCCGCCTTCGACACGGTCACGTTCGGGTGGGTGAACGCTTGATCGCCGCCGCGATGTTCTGCGGCGCCGTGTTGGTCGGCGCTGTCGCCGGTGATCCCGGCGATCTTGTCCTGGAAGAAATGGCCGCCCGGCAGCGTGAGCAGGAACAGGCCCCAGCCGCGGCGACTGTCTTGTCGCTCGGCGGTGCTCCGAGGATCTCGACGTTCTTCTTGATGATGCTCACGAACGACGTAGGATCTGCGAGGGGCTCGACGGTTCTTCGCGAGCTGCTCCTTGAACGCGCGCACGAACTCCTGCTGGCGCGCGATGCGGTGGTAGTCGTCGTCGGTGTGGCGGTAGCGGACAAAGGCGAGCGCATTCGTGCCGCTCAGGAGCTGGTACCCGGCTGGATGTTGATGTTCGAGTAGTCCTGCGCGGCCGAGCCGTCGTTGACGTGGTAGTAGCGGCGGTCGACGTCGAGCCAGATGCCGCCGAGCTTGTCGACGAGCTGCGTGAATCCGCGGAAGTTGACCGTGATGAGGTAGTTGATCGGGAGGTTCGTCAAATGCTTGACCGTGTCGACGGTTCCCTTCGGCCCGCACAAGGCGTACGCGAGTTGATCTGGTCGGTGCGGATGCGGGGTGCTCTGCCGGGCAGTAGAGCGGCACCTGCAGGTCGCGAGGAATCGAGAGCATCGAGACGGACTTCGTCGCCGGATCGGCGCGGACAGCATCACCGTGTCCGAGCGTGACTCGCGTCGAGAACTCGGCACCGGCCCGCTGGTCGTAGCCGATCACGAGGCCGATACGCCGCGTGTCCGGGCTGCGCCACGCTGATCTGCGGCGAGGCGGCGATCACGGCCGGGCGAGTGCGCCCTCAGCCCCGAGACCGTCTCGTGGAACCAGAGGAACGCTGCGCCGGCCGAGGCCAGCCCGAGCGCCACGAGCAGGAGCAACGTGAAGAAGAGGATCCGGCCGAAGAGGCCGAGCCCGCTCCGCTTCGCGCCCGGCGCCCGGTACTTGACGACGGAACTGACGGCTGCAGGCGGGAAGACCGCGTGGCCGTTTGTTCCGTTGAGCTCGGCGCCGCGGCCGACACCTCGTTTGAGCGTGGTCCTCATCTAACGACGGTGTTGTTCCATAAAACCGGCGCCCGAAGGCGCCTGCCCACCCAGGATATCGGAGCGGGCGGCCGACGAACCTAAGAAGCTCTACTTGCTGCCGCGAAGAGCAAGCATCTTCGCGATGCGGCTCTCGAGCCCGGGAAGCTCACTCGAGACGTTCTCGGGCGCGACGATGTTCACGAAGAACTGGGTGCGCCCGCTCGAGAGGAACAGGTAGTCGCTGAGGACGTGAACGGTCTTCCCGCCCGATTTGAGGCTCAAGGCGAGCCGGAAGAGCCCGACATGATCGCCGACAGCGGGCACCTTCTGCTTCGTCATCAGGCCGACCGTGGCAGCCCTGCCGATCGAGTTCACGAGGTCGTAGCGCAGGCAGCCGCCGAGCGCCGGGGTGACGATCCGCGAGACGAGCTTCGAAACCTGCGCCTTGCTCTTGAAGAGCTCGACGTCCGTGTCGATGTCGACGCCCTGGGACGCGAGCGTCAGGCCCGATTCCGCGTGGCCGGTGAGCGTGAGGTCGCTGTAGTGCGGCTGGTTTGCAGGGCAGATCGGGATCTTCACGGAGTTCGGCGTCTCGGCGCCACCCGTCCAGGCCGGCCCGAGATCGCTCAGACGGAGCACGGCGGCGGCGGCGGCGGCCTGGTCGGCCTTCGTGAGCTTCGTCTTCGGATCGTTCACGTCGGCAACCGCGATCGCCGCGAGGATGAGGCAGGCCGCGAGCGTGAGGACGAGGGCGCGGGCGATCACGAGCCACCCGCGCGCCGCAGCAGGATCTGGGCGAGCCGGGCCTCGAACCCTGCAAGCTGGTAGCGGGCGCCGACGGGCGCGATCACCGTGAACTCGTACTCCACCCGTCCCTCTCCGAAGAAGACGTAGTCGGAGAGCAACTTACCCTCGCCGTGGGGCGTGCGCACGTCGAGCTCGGCGCGGTAGGCCGCGCTCACCGCTCCGGTCTTCGGAAACGACACACGCGAGACCGTGACGGTGCTGACGTTCGCCGTCTTTTCGAGCTGGAAGGCGATGCACTTGCCGAGCCCGGGCGAGACCGTCCTCGCGAAGTCCTTCATCACCGAGTCGGCATCCGACAGCACCTCGACGTCCTGGTCGAGCTCGACCCCGGCCGCCTTGAAGCTGTACCGCGCATCGGCATGACCCGTCACGATCGAGATCCGACTCCTTCGGGCTGAAGCCGGGGCAGTTCGGCGGGGTGAGCGGACTGGCCGCAATCGGCCCGCCGGCCCAGCCGGCACCGAGGTCCACGTGCTTCAGGAGCGCCGCTGACGCCTTTGCCTGATCGGCGTTCGTGAACCGAACGGTGGGGGCGTCTCCGAGCGCCGTCGCCGTGATCATGAGCCCGAAGAACGCCGCGGCTACGAGAGATTTGGCCGCAACCACTTCTCCACTTGTACCACGGATAACCCTTTACGAGCCGCGTAGTCCGCCAGCTGCTCGGCGTCGATCCGGCCCACCGAGAAGTACTTCGCGCTGGGGTGCGCGAGGTAGATCCCGCTGACCGCCGCGCCCGGGACCATCGCGTAGCTCTCGGTGAGCTCGAGGCCGATCTCGGCGCGCGCCGAGCAGGTCGAAGAGCTTGCCCTTCTCGCTGTGGTCGGGGCAGGCCGGATAGCCGAACGCAGGCCTGATCCCCCGGAAGCGCTCGGCGCGCAGGTCGGCATCCGAGAGGTGCTCGCCGGGCGCGTACCACTCGCGGCGGACTCGCTGGTGGAGCTGCTCGGCGAAGGCCTCGGCGAGGCGATCGGCGAGCGCCTTGACGATGATCGAGTTGTAGTCGTCGTTCGCTTCGGCGTGGCGGGCGGAGAGCTCGTCGGCTCCGTGGATCCCGACTGCGAAGGCGCCGAGCGAGTCGCCGGCCGGGGAGACGTAGTCCGCGAGGCAGCGATTCGGCCGCCCTGCTCCGTTTTCTGCCTGCTGGCGCAGGAAGCAGAACCTGGTTCCGTTCACCGCGATGTCGTCGCCCTCGGCGTGTGCCGGCCAGAAGCCGTAGACACCTCGCGCGGTGAGCGAGCCGCTCGAAACGATCTCCTCGAGCTGGACGAGGGCATCGTCGTAGAGCTCCTGCGCCGCAGGCTTCTCGAGGATCGCGGGAAACTTGCCCTTCAGCTCCCACGCGTAGAAGAAGAACTGCCAGTCGATGTAGGGGACGAGCTCCGCGAGCGTCGGCTCGACGAGCCGGGTGCCCGTGAACGGCGCTGTCGGCAGGTCGTCGAAGCTGACCTCGTCACGGTGCTCCCGTGCCTGTGCCCAGCGGGAGGAGCGGGCGCTTCACCTTCTCGGCGTACTGCTCGCGCAGGCGCTCCTGGAGCTCGCGGTTCGTCTCGTCGAAGGCCGGGCGGCGGCCGGGGTCGAGGAGGCTCGAGACCACGTCGACGACGCGGCTCGCGTCGAGCACGTGCACGGTCTCGTGCGCGTAGGACGGCGCGATCTTCACCGCGGTGTGCTGACGCGAGGTCGTGGCGCCGCCGATCAGGAGCGGGAGCGCGATCTCGCGGCGTTCCATCTCGGCCGCGACGTCGACCATCTGGTCGAGCGAGGGCGTGATCAGCCCGGAGAGGCCGATCACGTCGGCGCCCACCTCGAGCGCGGTGTCGAGGATCCGCTCGGCGGGCACCATCACGCCGAGGTCGATCACCTCGTAGTTGTTGCAGCCGAGGACGACGCCGACGATGTTCTTGCCGATGTCGTGCACGTCGCCCTTGACCGTCGCGAGCACGATCTTCCCCTGCGCGCTGCCGCCCGCCTGCTCGGCCTCCATGTAGGGCTCGAGGTAGGCGACCGCGCGCTTCATCGCCCGCGCCGACTTCACGACCTGCGGCAGGAACATCCGGCCCGAGCCGAAGAGGTCGCCGACGATCCGCATCCCGTCCATCAGCGGCCCCTCGATCACCTCGAGCGGGCGCACGCGGGCGGCGCGCGCCTCCTCGGTGTCGACCTCGATGAAGTCGACGATTCCGTGCACGAGCGCGTGCGAGAGCCGCTCCTCGACCGGAGCGTCCCGCCAGGCGAGGTCGCGCTCGCGCTTGACCCCCTCCCCACCGACCCTCCCCGCGATCTCGACCATCCGGTCGGTCGCATCGGGGCGGCGGGCGAAGATGACGTCCTCGATCCGCTCGAGCAGCTCGGGCTCGACGTCCTCGTAGACGGCAAGCTGGCCCGCGTTCACGATCCCCATGTCGAGGCCGGCGCGGATCGCGTGGTAGAGGAACACGGCGTGCATCGCCTCGCGGATCGCGTCGTTGCCGCGGAACGAGAAGCTCAGGTTCGAGATCCCGCCGCTCGTGAGCGAGCCCGGGCAGCGCTCCTTGATCCGGGGCAGCGAGTCCAGGAAGTCGCGGGCATACGGGTTGTGCTCCTCGATCCCGGTCGCGACCGCGAGCACGTTCGGGTCGAAGATCAGATCCTCCGGCGGGAAGCCGACCTCCTGCGTGAGCAGGTCGTAGGCCCGGCCGCAGATCGCGACCCGCCGCTCGACGTCGGTCGCCTGGCCATCCTCGTCGAACGCCATGCACGACGACGCTCGCGCCGTAGTCGCGGATCCGCCGGGCCTGCTCGAGGAACGAGGCCTCGCCCTCCTTCAGGCTGATCGAGTTCACGATCCCCTTGCCCTGGATCGACTGGAGGCCCGCCTCGATCACGCTCCAGCGCGAGCTGTCGACCATCACGGGCAGGCGCGCGACCTCCGGCTCGGTCGCGATCACGTTCAGGAACGTGCGCATCGCCTCGACGCTCTCGAGCAGGTCGGCGTCCATGTTCACGTCGAGCGCGTTCGCCCCGCCGCGAACCTGCTCGAGAGCGACCTCGACCGCACCGGCGAAGTCGTCCGACTCGACGAGCGTCCGGAAGCGCGAGGAGCCGGTGACGTTCGTGCGCTCCCCGATCAGGACGAAGCCGGTGTCGGGGCCGATCTCGAACGGCTCGAGTCCGCTCCAGCGCGTGCGACGCGGCACGTCGGGCGCAACCCGCGGCGCGAGCCCGCGCATCGCCGCGGCGATCGCGGCGGTGTGCTCCGGGTCCGGAGCCGCAACAGCTTCCGGCGACGTTCAAGAGGCCCGCCTCGGCGAACTCGCGGAGAAGGCTGCTCGTCACCTCGGCGGTCTCGTCGTAGCCGCCGAACGCATTCGGGAGACCGGCGTTCGGGTGCGCGCTCACGAGGCATGGGGCCGCGTGCGCGAGATCCGCGACGTAGGAGCGCATCTCGTGGGCGCCGAGCGAGCAGTTGATCCCGACGATCAGCGGGTCGGCATGCTCGATCGAGGCCCAGAAGGCCTCGATCGTCTGCCCGGAGAGCGTGCGGCCGGAGCGGTCGACGATCGTCGCCGAGATCCAGAGCGGCAGGTCGGGTACGTTCTCGCGCGCCGCGGCGATCGCGGCCTTCGCGTTCAGCGTGTCGAAGATCGTCTCGAGCAGCAGCAGGTCGACGCCGCCCTCGGCGAGCCCGAGCATCTGTTCGGCGTAGCACTCCTTGATCTGGTCGAAGGTGTGCGTCCTGCACTCCGGGTTGTCGACCTTGGGGCTCAGCGAGAGCGCGACGTTGAGCGGCCCGATCGAGCCGGCGACGAAGCGGTCGCCGGCGGCCTCTCGCGCGATCCGCGCGCCGGCGACGTTCATCTCGTAGACGAAGGGCTCGAGCCCGTAGTCGGCCTGCCCGATCGAGGTGGCGGTGAAGGTGTTCGTCGTCGTGATGTCGGCGCCCGCCTCGAGGTAGCGCTCGTGCGCCCAGGCGACGAAGTCCGGCCGCGTCAGGTTCAGGATGTCGGGATCGCGCGTGACGTCGCGCGGATGGTCGGCGAAGCGCGTCACCGCGGTAGTCCTCGGGCCCGAGGTCGGAGCCGTGGATGAGCGTTCCCCAGGCTCCGTCGAGCACGAGGATCCGCTCTGCGGCGATCCGCCTGATCTCGCTCGCTACGTCGCGCTTCGCCATCTCACCTTTCTGCCGAAAGAGGACGCCGAGCCCGGAATCGCGGAAACAGGCTGCGTGCGGCTCTTTAGGCGTTTGTTGAACCGGTCGCCAAGCTGCCTTTCAAAGCTCTCCGGTATTTCCCTGCACGGATAAATCTAGCGGCGCGACCCGCGGTCACGCCACCGTCGCAGGCGGGGCCGCGAGCGGGGAGCCGTCGATCCGGCGCATCCCCGAAGCGCCAGCCCGAGGAGGAGCGGAGCGAGCGTCGCAGACGCGATCAGGAGCGTCCCGCCGACCCTCGACATCCGACGATGCGAGGTAGAAGCCGATCGGCAGCCGGCCGATCCAGTAGATCGCGACGAATCCGGCAAGCATGAGGCCGACCCAGACCGCGACCGCACCGGCGATCAGCGGCACGCGCGTACGCGGCGGCGAGGAGCGCGACCACGAGGAGGCACAGGAACGCGACCGCGTGGAAATCGCGGCCGGTCGAGCTCTGCGAGCGTGTCCACCGTCCGGTGAACCCGCGATAGCCGATGGGCGAGATAGCCGGGACTGGCGAGGTCGGACAGGCTGTAGTCGGCGGCCGACGCACGCAGCCCGTTGCTCGCCAGCCAGAGCCGCCACGGGACGACCGCGAGTGGCCCGAGCAGCAGCACGAGCGCCGGCAGCGCCTCACGCCGGAAGCGCAGGAATCCGGCCGCCAGCACGACCACGACGAGGAGCGCGCCGAACAGGGAGCCCTCGAGCTTCAGGAGCGCGCCGGCTGCGAGGAACAGCAACGGCCAGGACGAGCCAGGCGTCGACGGCGCTCGAGCAGCCAGAAGATGCACGCGAGCGCCGCCAGCGAGAGCAGGTAGGCGAGCGTCTGGTCGGGAAGGATCGACTGCATCCGCCACCAGAACCACGGCGCCGTCACGAGCAGCGCGAGCGAGGGCAGGGAGATCCACCTCGGCACGTACCGGTCGAGCAGCACGAACGACCGCAAGCAGGAAGGCGATCCCGAGCAGCGTCTGCTGGACGGGCAGCAGCGACGGATGGAAGCCGTGCGTGAAGTGGAAGGTCACCGCGTTCATCGCGGGCCCGAGCGGCGGGTACTCCTGATGCGGATAGTCCCCCCAGGTCGACGGGTGAAGCCCGCCGTAGTAGTAGATCGTCGCGGCCCGCGGGCCCCAGAAGTTCACGACAATCGAAGTCCGGATCCCAGTCGGTGAGCGAGACGACGAGCGCTGCGACCGCCTCGACGGCGACGATCGCGGCGCCGCAGAGGGCGGCGGCGAGCGCCAGCGGGTGACGGGAATGCACGACCGCCGAACGGCCGGCGACCGCAGGCGTCCGCCGGCCGACGAGAACGCCGGCTGCGACGAGGCAGGCGGCGGCGATCAGGATCGTGGGCAGCCTCGACCGGGACGCCGAGCATGAGCAGCGCGCAGAGGACGACGCCCTCGACGGCCCAGCCGGCCAGGAACGCGAGACCGACCAGCCGGATGTCTCCGAGCCGGCGCGCGAGCCCGAGCGCGTAGAGGAAGGCGAAGCCGACACGCGAGGAGGACGAGCTCGTTCGCGATCAGCTCGAGGTCGGCGACGGTCAATGCTCGACCCGCACCACGTTCGTTCCCGGCGCTCCGAGGCCGGTCTCGTCCGAATACCGGATCCCGAGCTTCTCCGAGGACTCGTGGTAGGCGATCACCCACTGGGCCTCGCGCAGGCTTCGGCGACGTAGGTCCGTGGAAGCAGCCAGAGCCGCAGGATCGTCTTCGTCAGCCCCGGGGTCGGCGGTGGGTGGATCCTGACCGACGACGATCGAGTAGGTCGCGTTCCGCGGGATCACCCGGGCCGCGAGGACCAGCGGGGCCGTGGGCCCGTAGGACGAGAACGAATCGACGTCCGCATCCCGCACGAGGCGAGGCGGGACGGAGGCGTCCTGGTAGCCGATCTTCGCGAGCGGCCAGGCGTGAGATACCGAGACGAGGAGATCGAAGACGACGACCGACGACGACGGCGACGAGCACCGGCCTCCTCCACCGAGCCAGCCGGAGATCCCTTGCTGGCGCGGCCAAGTCGCCATAATGCCAAATCCGTGAACCACCGCTTCTCGACGGGCGCAGCGCTGCTGCTCGGCGCTCTTCGCCGTCAGCGCCCTCGCCGGCTGCGGCCATGCCTCGCCCGGCAGCGCGATCAGCATTCCGCGCCTCGAGCGCGAGGTGACGGACGTCGAGTACCGCGAGAAGCTCGCGCAGGGATACACGTTCAAGATCTCGCACCCGCTGCGACCCGAGCTCGGACGACCTGCTCCACTTCGTCTGCGCGGTCACCGCCGCCGGGGGCAGCAAGCCGTTCACGTTCAACGTCGCCGTGACCTGCGTTCCACCCGGAGCCGTGCAGCGGGGCCCGCTGCGTCTCCGACAGCGGCGACGCGCTCGATTGACCCGTCCGGCCGGCCGCCCGTGGCACACTGCCTCGATGGGGCGGCTCTCGCTCGCTGGTCTCGCTGCTGGCGGCCTTCGCGATCGGTGCGCAACGCTGACGGCCGCAGCGGCGCCCACTCCCTCCGGCGCGTTCTTCTTCCTCACCTGCACGGTCAGCCACAGCGCGCCCGACGATCCGATCGTCTATCCGGGCCTGCCGGCGCACTCACACGACCACGAGTTCATCGGGAACACCTCGACGAATGCGTACTCGACTCCGGCGAAGCTCGCCGGCGGCGCGACGACGTGCAGCAACAAGAAGGACTTCTCGTCGTACTGGGCCCCCACGCTCTATGTGGCCGGCAAGCCGGTCGCGCCGCTCGACGTGACGATCTACTACCGGCGGCTGACCACGGCGGCGGTCAAGCCGTTCCCCCGCGGGCTCGAGATCGTCGCGGGCAACTCCCATGCGCTGACCCGGCAGAGCAGAAGCGGTCACGCAGTGGTATTGCGGCGTGCTGAAGAGCTCCTTCTACGGGCCGCTCGCGCGCGGCTCGAGCTCGGCGCCGGCGGCGACCCCGACGCTTTCGGCCGCGGGGCTTCCCGATTGCAAGGCGCCGACGAATCTCGAGCTCCAGGTCAACTTCCCGAACTGCTCGAACGGCCGGGCGACGAGCACGGACCACAAGAGCCAGATGGCGTACTCCCGGAACGGGCGCTGCCCCGCCTCGCACCCGATCCCGACGCCGGCGATCTCGATCATCCTCCGCTACCCGCCGCGTGGGCGGCCCGAACGTCTTCCTCGCTTCAGGCGGCATCTACTCGGGGCACGCGGACTTCATGGATGCGTGGAACGGGCCGGCGCTCGCGAGCCTCGTCGGCAACTGCCTCGACCGCTACGTGGGTTGTGGCGCCGCCGGGGCGCCCGGCAAAGGACGTCTCGTAGCTCAACGCGTTGAGCCTCATGTGAGCGAACGGTAAGTCGTCCGTCTCGGCGACGAGTACGGAGTTGCCCGATCGGGAAGCACCTCGGGTACCCAACCAAAGAACGAGGTGAGATCACAATGAGGCACCAAGAGCACCGACGACGTCCGAGAGCCGTCCCGATCCTGTCCATCTTCGCTGCGCTCTGCGCGGCGATGCTCCTGAACGGAAGCGCGTCGGCTCGCAGCACCGCCACTCCGCAGTCGAACTCGGCGCCGACCGTGTCCGGCAAGGCGCAGGAGGGCCACAGGCTGACCGCTTCGAACGGCAACTGGTCGAACTCGCCGACGAGCTTCGCCTACCAGTGGCAGCAGTGCGACTCGACCGGTGCCGGGTGCAACGCGATCTCCGGCGCGACCTCGAAGACCTACACCGCCGCCTCGGGTGACGTCGACAAGACGCTTCGCGTGCAGGTGACGGCGTCGAACTCCGACGGCTCGGCGTCGGCCACCTCACAGCCGACGAACGTCGTCTCTTCTGCCAAGGCGCCGGTGAACACGGCTCCGCCGACGATCAGCGGGACGCCGAAGGTCGGCGAGCAGCTGACCGCGCAGACCGGAACCTGGACCGGCGGCGTGAACTCGTTCAGCTACCAGTGGCAGCGCTGCGACTCGAACGGCGCGAGCTGCTCGGCCGTGACCGACGCAACGGCGAAGGGCTACGGCGTGCGTAGCGCCGACTCCGGCAACACGCTGCGCGTCGTCGTGACCGCGACGAACCTCTCCGGCTCGACGAACGCCACCTCGAGCCAGACCTCGCTCGTCGGCGGAATCACGCCGATCACGATCAGGCACAACCACGCGCCGACGATCAGGTTCGTCTCGCTCCGCCGGTCGGGCGCCCGCGTCTATGCACGGTTCAGCATCTGCGATGACTCGACGAAGAACGTCACCGTCATCGAGCACGACGTGCTGACCGGGCGGCTCGGTTACACGCGGCGCTTCGCCGTCGCACCCGTGCCGTGTGGCACACACGCACGCAGCTGGATGCTGATCCCGCGCTTCCGCCACGCGGGTCGTTTCACCTCCTCGCTGCGGGCCGTCGACAAGTCCGGCGCCTCGAGTCGGACGGTCAGCCGGACGCTCCGCTTCACCGGCGTCTAGCCAACGATCGACAGATCACACGCGATGAGCGCGCCCGGCCGTCCGGCCGGGCGCGCTCAGTTCGCGTACTGGATCAGGCGCCTGCTGGAGATCGCCGCCAGCCTGTGCTCGAGGACGGTCGCAGCGGGCGCGCCGAACGAGACGTACACGGTCTCGACGAGGCCGCGGCCGTCCTGCTGGAAGACCAGGTCGAGGAACGCAGTCGTCGAGTGTCCGGGCGAGGTCAGCCTGGCGGCGATGCGCACCGAATCGGACACCTGATCGTGAGTCGCGAACGGGTGCTCGCCGAGCGCGACGAGCGTCGTCTTCTGCCCGAGCGGCTCGAAGGCCTTCCTGAGCTCGCTCGCAAGGCACGGCTTGAGGCTCCGAACATCCCCGACGGCGGCGACCTGCGCAGCGGCAAGGCTCGGCGTCTTCCACATCATCACGATCGAGACGGCCGTTCCACCGAGACGGGCGAACGAGGAGATCGCACCGGCCGTCACGACGAGGTCGGTTTCCGTCCTGGTCGTCGCGCTACCGCCGCACTCGCTCGTCAGTCCCGAGGACAGAGCCGCCCCGGTGTCGATCGAGTAGGGGCTCCGCCTCGACGACGCCTCCGTCCAGCCGGCACCCATGTCCTTCGCCCTGAGGCCGATCTCGAGGACGATCCGGCGATCCCCCGCGCGGGTCGGTGGGCCCGAGGACGGGGCGGCCCGGCCAGCGACTGCGCCCCCCAACGCGGCGAAGAGCGCAACTGCAAGCGCAGCTCTGGCGCTCAGCGACCCGCCACGGTCAGCTGGTTTTCTGCGTGCTTGATCCGCTGCTCGACCTGCCAGCGATCGGCGTTCGAATCGCCCTGCTCGATCGCCGCAAGGTCGGCCTGGGCAGCATCGAGCTGGGCCTGTGCCTTGCCGGCATCGATCTGCGAGGCCTCGACGGCATCGTCGACGAGGGCGATCGCCCGGTCGTGGAGCATCTGGAAGAAGCCGGGCCCGGTGGCGAACTCGAGCACGGGCTCCTCTCCTCCGGGATGCACGCGTGTCATCCCGGACTTGAGCGTCGCGATCAGCGGCGCGTGCCGCGCGAGCACCCCGATCTCGCCGATCTGCCCGGGGACGATGATCATCTCGGCCTGGCCCTCGTAGGCGGCGCCGTCGGGCGTCACCAGCGAGAGGTCGAACTTCTTTCCGCTCCCTGCCACCGCGTCCTAGACCGCCGCGAGCTGCTTGCCGCGCTCGACGGCTGCCTCGATCGTCCCGACCATGTAGAACGCCTGCTCGGGAAGGTCGTCGTGCTTGCCTTCGATGATCTCCTGGAAGCCGCGGATCGTGTCCTCGACCTTCACGTACTCGCCCGGCGTCCCGGTGAATACCTCGGCCACATGGAACGGCTGGGAGAGGTAGCGCTGGACCTTGCGGGCCCGCGCAACGGTGAGGCGGTCCTCGTCGGAGAGCTCCTCGATCCCGAGGATCGCGATGATGTCCTGGAGGTCCTTGTAGCGCTGGAGGATCTCCTGCACGCGCGTGGCGGTGTCGTAGTGCTCGTCCGAGACGATCCCGCGGCCGAGGGCGCGCGAGGTCGAGTCGAGCGGATCGACGGCCGGGTAGATCCCCTGCTCGACGAGAGCGCGCGAGAGCACTGTCGTCGAGTCGAGGTGGGCGAACGTGTTCGCCGGCGCCGGGTCGGTCAGGTCGTCGGCGGGGACGTAGATCGCCTGCACCGAGGTGACCGAGCCCTTGCTCGTCGAGGTGATCCGCTCCTGCAGCTGACCCATTTCCGTGGCCAACGTCGGCTGGTATCCGACCGCGCTCGGCATCCGGCCGAGGAGCGCGGAGACCTCCGATCCCGCCTGCACGAAACGAAAGATGTTGTCGATGAAGAGCAGTACGTCCTGGCCCTGATCGCGGAAGTACTCCGCCATCGTCAGGCCCGAGAGGCCGACGCGCAGGCGCGCTCCCGGCGGCTCGTTCATCTGGCCGTAGCAGAGCGCGACCTTGTCGAGAACGCCCGACTCCTCCATTTCGAGCAGCAGGTCGTTGCCCTCGCGGGTGCGCTCGCCGACGCCCGAGAACACCGAGACGCCGCCGTGCTGCTGCGCGATGTTGTGGATGAGCTCCTGGATCAGCACCGTCTTGCCGACGCCGGCGCCGCCGAAGAGGCCGATCTTGCCGCCGCGAACGTACGGGGCGATCAGGTCGACGACCTTGATCCCGGTCTCGAAGATCTCGATCTTCGACGAGAGCTCGTCGAAGGCCGGCGGATCGCGATGGATCGGCCAGCGCTCCGAGCCCGCGGGCGGGGCCTCCTTGCCGTCCACGGGATCGCCGAGGACGTTCCAGACCCGGCCGAGCGTGACGTCCCCGACCGGCACCGAGATCGGCGCCCCGGTGTCGATCGCATCGATTCCGCGCGCGAGCCCGTCGGTCGTGTCCATCGCGACCGCGCGAACCCGATCGTCCCCGAGGTGCTGCTGCACCTCCGCGATCAGCTCGGTGCCGTCGGGACGCGCGATCCGCAGCGCGGAGTAGATGGACGGAAGCTTGTTGGGGAAGACGGCGTCGACGACGACGCCCTTGATCTCGATCAGGCTGCCGACGTTCTCGGCGCCCCCGTTTGTCGTGCTGCCACTGTCGGTCAAGCTAGCTTTGTCGGCCATTGGTCTCCTGGAAGCTGAATGGGTCGCGGCTCGAGCATCCGGAACGCCTGTCGACGCCCGCCGGTGGCCCAGTTTATAGGAGCGCGCGAGCCGCGAACGAGGGAGCCGTTGGTGCGTTCGCAACCACGTAGACCGTCGGCTCGCTGAGCACGTGATCCCGCGCGAACGCCTGCTGTGCGGCGGCGCCGGAGAAGTCGAGCGAGCTGCCGTTCGGCGTCCCCGACGGCGAGAGCCGGGACACGCTCAGGAACACTGCGGCGGCGACGGCGAGCGCGAGCGCGCCGCCCCTGAGCGTCGCTCGGGCCTTGCGCCTGGCCCACGGCGGTGCGGGAACGACGATCGCCCTGGCGGGCTCGACCGGCGGGGACTCGCGCAGAAGAGAGGTGAACGCACCGATCTCGGCGCTCGAGGCGCGGCAGCTCTCGCAGCGTCTCAGATGGCGGGCAAGCGCAGCAGTCTCGAGGCGACTCAACTCGCCGTCGAGATCGAGCGAAACCCACTGGGCGGCCCGCTCGCAGGCCGTCGTCCTGCGCCACCGCGTCATATCACTAGGTGAGACGCTGCATCAAGGAGTGAGTTAGGCCGGGTCGAGAAGAACGTCACCCGCCCTGGCAATGCCCAGGCGGCGCTCTACCCCGCCGCCGCGGACGTGGACCCGGCGAACGGCCTGCGAAGCTCCTCCTCGGTCATCGGCCAGCGCTCGACGGGGAAGTGGCAGGCGGCCTCATGGCCACGGTCGAACTCCCGGAGCAACGGCGCTTCGACATCGCAGGTGCCGTGCTGGAAGCGCGGGCACCGCGGATGGAAGACACAGGCGCTGGGAGGATTCACGGGCGAGGGAACATCCCCGGTCAGGACGATCCGCTGGCGAGCGCTGTCGGCCAGCCGTGCGGTGTGCCTGGGCACTGCGGAGAGCAGGGCGGCCGTGTAGGGATGCCGCGGATGCTCGAACAGCGCCTCCGAATCGCTCAGCTCGACGATGTGGCCGAGGTACATGACTGCGATCCGGTCGGCGACCTGCCGGATCACCGAGAGGTCGTGCGAGATGAAGACGTAGGTCAGGTCGAAGTCCTTCTGGAGGTCCTTCAGCAGGTTCAGGATCTGCGCCTGCACCGACACGTCGAGCGCCGACACCGGCTCGTCGCAGACGATCAGCTTCGGCTGGAGCGCGATCGCCCGGGCCACGCCGATCCGCTGGCGCTGACCGCCCGAGAACTCGTGTGGGTAGCGGTTCACGTGCTCGGGGCTGAGCCCCACGCGCGCCAGGAGCTCCTGGACGCGGCGCCGTACGTCGCGTTCGGTCTTGTGGATCGTGAACGGCTCGCCGATGATCTGGCCGACACTCTTGCGCGGGTTCAGGGACGAATACGGGTCCTGGAAGATGATCTGCATCTCCTTGCGGAGCGGCCGGAGCTGTCCCTGAGACAGGTTCGCGATCTCACGGCCGTCGAACACGATCGAGCCGGCCGTCGGATCGAGAAGCCGCACCATCAGGCGGGCCGTCGTCGATTTGCCGCAGCCAGACTCGCCGACGATCCCGAGCGTCTCTCCCCTGTTCACGGTGAAGCTCACGTCTTCGACGGCGTGAACGAGCCCCTTCCCGCCTGCGAACACGCCCTGCTTGACCGCAAAGTGCTTGACCAGGTTGCGAACCTCGACGAGCGGCGCACCGCCCGAGGAAGGTTCGTGGGCGGTCGCGGTCATACGGCGGCCCCGATCTCGACAGCGACCTTCTTCTGCCACACCTCGCGCTTCTGCTCGGGGGCGAGCAGGCATGCGTCACGATGGCCGTTCGGGATCGCCTCGAGGGGCGGCACACGCGTCGTGCACGGTTCGAAGCGGTAGGGGCAGCGCGGGTTGAACGGACAGCCGCTCGGCGGGTTCAGCATCGAAGGCGGGGAGCCTTCGATCGGCAGCAGGACATCGAGCTTCTTGTCGATCGAGGGCATCGACTCGAGGAGCCCCCACGTATACGGATGCTGCGCGCCCCGGAAGATCTCGTCGGCCGTGCCGTACTCCATCGCGCGACCGCCGTACATGACCATCACGTGCGAGGCGGTCTCGGAGACGACGCCGAGGTCGTGCGTGATCAGGATCACGCCGACGTCGAAGTCTCGCTTCACCTGATCGATCAGCTCGAGGATCTGCGCCTGAACCGTCACGTCGAGAGCGGTCGTCGGTTCGTCTGCGATCAGCACCGCGGGATTGTGGACGAGTGCCATCGCGATCATCGCGCGCTGGCGCATCCCGCCCGAGAACTGATGCGGATAGTCCTTCGCGCGGATCGACGCGTTCGGGATGCCGACGGCGTCGAGCAGCTCGACCGAGCGCGACCAGGCGATCTTCTTCGAGACCTTCTGGTGGGCGAGCACTGCCTCGGCGATCTGGTCGCCGACCCGGTACATCGGGTGCAGGCAGGCGAACGGGTCCTGGAAGATCATCGACACGTCCCTGCCCCGAATCTGGCGAAGCTCGGCCGAGTTCAGCTTCAGCAGGTCGCGGCCCTCGAACAGGATCTCGCCCGACACGTCGGCGTAGGCGCGGTTGAGCAGGCCCATGATCGCGAGGCTCGTGACGCTCTTTCCCGATCCCGACTCGCCGACGACGCCGAGCGTCTCACCGCGGCGGACGCTGAAAGAGAGGTCGGAGACGGCCTGGACGACCCCGTCGCGGGTGCGGAAGCGGATCGTGAGGTTGCGGACTTCGAGAAGCGTGCTGCCGCCGCCCGACCCGGGCGCAGATGAAACCACTAGGTGAACCGAACCCGGGGGTCGAGGAACGCGTAGAGGATGTCCACGACGAGGTTCGCGAGCGCCACCGCGGTGGCCGTGCAGATGACCACGCCGAGCACGCTCGGCAGGTCCTGGCCGATCGCGCTCGAGTAGGCGAGCCAGCCGAGGCCCTGGATGTTGAAGACCGACTCGGTGATGATCGCGCCGCCGACGAGCAGCGCGATGTCGAGCCCGAAGATGGTCACGATCGGTGTGAGGCTCGCGCGGAGGCCGTGCTTCAGGATGACCTTGCGCTCGGAGAGCCCCTTGGCGCGCGCAGTGCGGATGTAGTCCTCGCCGAGGGTCTCGAGCAGGTTGTTGCGCGTGAGCCGCGCATAGATCGCCATGTAGAGCAGCGCGAGGACGGTCCACGGCAGGATCAGGTGTCCTGCCCAGGTGCCGATGCCCGCCGAGAGCGGCACGTACCCGGAGCCGTCGGTTATGTGGTTGATCCCTGGTATCCAGAGGTGTTTGACCCAGAAGACGTAGAGCGCGATCAGGCCGAGCCAGAACACCGGCGCGGAGATCCCGAAGAGCGCGAATCCCATCGCCGCGCGGTCGACCTTGGTTCTTCGTTTGACCGCCGAGAGGACGCCGATCGAGACGCCGAGCGTGAGCCAGATGAACGCCGCGCCCATGATCAGGAAGAGCGTTCGCGGGGCGCGCGTGAGGATCTCCGAGCGGATCGAGACGTAGTTGCCGTACGAGTAGCCGAGCCCGGGCCAGCCGTACTCGTCGCCGGTGAAGAAGTTCTTCACGAAGTAGTAGTACTCGATGTAGAACGGCTTGTTGAGATGCAGGCGCTGCTCGGCGAGCGCGATGTTCGCGGCGGTCGGGAACTTCCCGACGAACCGGAGCGCCGGATTGCCGTTCGGAAGCTTGAAGAAGACGAGGAACGTGATGAAGACGACCACGTTCACGACGAGGACCGCCCAAAGGGCGCGCCGGATGATGTAGAGCACGAGATCGGTCGAGAGGCCGATGCCTCCGCCGGAGCCGGTCACGGCCTTCGCCGGGAGGAGCCCGACGACGATGACGCCGATCCAGCTCCCCACGAGGCCGTAGAGCCAGCCGTAGGTGCGTCCGCTGCGCGAACCGAGATACCAGGCGACGAGGATCGGGAAGATCCAGAACGCCAGGAACAGCATCACCCAGACGTAGAAGCTCATATGCGAGGGATGTTGAGGGTCATCGCCTTCTCCTACCGTGCCATCCGAAAAATGGGCCCCGGGGCGCCGGTTGGGCGCCCCGGGGATCTAGCTGAACTGTCTAGCTGAACAAACGAACGTTCCCGCGTTAGTTGAGCGAGATCTGCGAGTACGCGGGAGTGGTGCTGAACTGGTCGAACTGGTAGTGCTTGACGTTCGAGCTCGTGATGCGCGTCACGGTCGACCACATCCACGGAACCCACGGCACGACCCCGGTGGTGAGGTACTTGTCGAGGTTCTCGTAGCAGGTGGTGCGCGCCGGGTCGATCAGCTTCGAGCATTGGTCGAGCTGCTTGTCGACGCTGATGACACCGACACCGGTCTTCTTGTTGTACGGCGTGGCAGTCGCCCTGCACCTTGAGCGTCTTGCACTGCGACTGCGTGATGCCGACGAGCGAGTAGTTCGTGTTACCGGTCGCGATGATGTTGCGGCCGTCGAAGAGCGGCGAGAAGAACGTCAGGGCGTCTGCGTAGTCCTTGCCCCAGCCCGGGCGCTCGGAGATCGGAACGTTCTTCGCGACCGTCTGGATCGTCGGGTATGCCCCGTTGATCGTCCGGACCGTGAAGGTGATGCCGATCTTTGCCGCATCCTGCTGCATCGTCGCGACCATGCTCGGGTCGACTGCGCGGGCATCCGAGATCAGGAGGACGCCCTTGCAGGCCTTCGCGACGCACATGCCGCTCGAGTTCGAGTACTCCGAGCCCTTCATTGCGAGCCGCGCCTTGATCACGCTGCCGTGGTCGCCGAGCGACTTGTACGGCGCGTAGTCGGAAAGCGCTCCGCCGAAGATCGAGTCGGGGACGATGTGGTTCGCGATCTGGCCGACCGCAGGACCGCCCCATGCCTGGCGGAGAGCTGCCTTGTCGATGATGAAGTTCATCGCCCGGCGGACGTGAACGTCATCGAACGGCGGCTGCGTCAGGTTCATCGTGAGGTACCAGGTGCGGTCGCCCGAGTTCTGGAAGAAATGCGACTTCAGGCTCGGGGTGGTCGCGTACTTCTTGAGCACGTTGTTCGGGATGCTCGACGTCGCCATGTCGAACTGCCCGGCCTCGATCTTGTTGTAGATGTCGACGTCGCTCGAGTCGATCAGGAAGCGAACCTCGTCGACGTAGTTCTTCCGCGTCGTGTCGGTGCTCTGCTTGTAGTTCGGGTTGCGGACGAGGTCCATGATCGTCTGGCCGTCATAGCCGGAGGCCGGCTTGAGGGCGCTGCAGCCAGACTTGATGTCGACCTGGTCGATGCCCTTGTACATGTAGCCGGCGGTCGAGATCAGGTCGTTGCCGTACTTGCCGGCCTGGCCGGAGAAGCACTTCGTGACCTCGGCAGGCTGCGGGCCGGTGGCCGGCATGCCCATCCGCTTGAGGAAGTCACCCGTCGGGGCGGTGAGGTTGAAGACGATCGTCGAGGAGTTCGGAGTCTTGATCCCCGAGATCGACTTCGCCTTGCCGGCTGCATATGCCGACCAGCCCTTGATCACGGTGTAGTAGAACGAGTACTGGCCGCCATCCTTCGGGTTCGCAAGGCGCTGCATCGCGTTCACGAAGTCCGCCGAGGTGACCTGGCGGCTGACGGGCGGGCTGAACATCACGCCTGCTTGATGTGGAACGTATAGGTCTTGCCGCCGTTCGTCGGCTTCGGCACCGAGGTTGCGATGTCGGCGACCGGCACGTTGCCGGGCCCGCCCGCGGTGTGGTTGTAGCCGATCGAGCGTGCGGACGAGCAGGTTGTCGGCGATGCCGAACCAGTCGCCGAGATATTCACCGGTCGGATCGCCGTTGTCGGTGAAGTTGAATGCCTGTTCCCAGCCGACGTTGAGCGTTCCGCCAGACTTCAGCGTGCTCTGCTTCGCCGGGTGAGCCGACGCACCGATCGCCGACGCGACGGCAAAGACCGCCACGACGCCGACGATCCACGTCAGCTTACGAAATGGGTTTCTCACGATGGGTGTCTCCCTCCTTCTCCCGTGCCCCCATGGCACGGGAATCGCAGTGACCACGTAGTTAGACGATTGACGGCGGTCACCGTTAGTTACTCAGCGATCGGCCCGGACGTCGAGCGCGTCACGGAGGCCGTCGCCGAGAAGATTGAATGCGAGTGTCGTGATCACGAGGAACAGGCCTGGGAAGAGCATGAGCCACCACGCGGTGTCGTAGAACCGCTGAGCGTCGTTCAGCAAGCCGCCCCAGGAGGGGACCGACGCCGGGACGCCGAGGCCGAGATACGAGAGCGCTGCCTCGAAGAGGATGCTCTGCGGGATCAGGAGGGTCGTGAAGACGATCATCGGGCCGGCGAGGTTCGGAAGGATCTCCCTCACGATGATCCGGCGGTTGGTCGCTCCGAGCGAGCGGCTCGCCTCGACGAACTCCTTCTCGCGGATCGAGAGCGTGTAGCCGCGGACGAGGCGCGCAATGTAGGGCCACGTGAAGAGGACGATGATCGCGATCACGAGCTCCTGCCCCGGCTGGATCGAGATCGGCCCGATGATGCAGCCTTCCTTGCTGGAGCTGCACGCGGCCACGATCCCGATCGAGATCAAAAGCGACGGGATCGAGAGCATGACGTCGCCGAAACGAGAGAGCGTCGTGTCGAGCACGCCGCGGTAGAAACCCGCAGCCAGCCCGACGACGAGCCCGATCAACACCGCGAAGAGCGAGGCGAGGATGCCGACGGTCAGCGAGGTGCGGGCGCCGTACATCGTCCTGACGAACACATCATGGCCTTCGCCGTCGGCTCCGAACCAGAAGTGCGCGTTCGGCCCTTTCGGAAGGCCGAACTCGTCCAGCATCGTCGCGTTGTAGCCATGGGTCGGCGAGTGGCCCGAGATCGCCTTCGCGATCGGGCCGCCGAAGATCGCGAGCAGGATCAGGATCACGATCACGACGGCCGCGACGAGCGCGGCCTTGTCTTCCTTGAAGCGATCCCAGAAAAGACGGGCACCGCTCTTTGCCGCCGTGGACGTGGTGCCTGCGGCGCCGGGTGCCAGCACTTCGGTTGCGGCTGTCATCTTCTTTGATCCGCTTCGGGGCCGTCCGGGGCACGGCTCGCAAGTATAAGACGTTACGAACCTGTTGAGGTTAGCTCATGCGTAAAAAGTACGGCGGCCAATCGCGGCTTGGAAGCTCTCACACAATGACGCTTCGTCGATCGGGCTCGCTGGACGGTGTGAGGCAAGGACGCAGGGAGCGGGAATAGCTTGCCTCTTTTCGCGACCGAGGACGCAGCATCGCGCCGTCCAGCGTGGCCGAGCGACTCAAGGCTTCGTTGTGTGAGAGCTTCTTACTGGGTGAGCGCGTCGGCACCGGCCACGACTTCCAGGATCTCCTGGGTGATCTCGGCCTGGCGGGCGCGGTTCATCGCGAGGGTGAGAGTATCGATCAGCTCGCCGGCGGCCTTCGACGCGTTCCGCATCGCGGTCGCCTGGGCGCCGAAGAACGAGGCGGCCGACTCGAGCAGCGCGCGGTAGAGCTGCGTCTCGACATAGACCGGGAGCAGTCGCTCGAGGATGTTCCGCGGCTCCGGCTCGAAGAAGAAGTCGTAGGGCTGCTCGTGGCTCTCCTGTCCCGGAAGCTCGGTGGCGGGCGGCGGCTCGTCCGTCCCCGCCCTCTGCCTCGGCGAGCAGCGCCTCGAGCGGGACGGGGAGCAGGTCGGCGACCGTGACCCGCTGGACGAGCGGCGAGACGAACGCGTTGTAGACGAGCACCACGCGGTCGACCTCATTGCTGACATAGGCCTCGGCGATCGCGGAGGCGATCGTCTGGGCATCCGAGTAGGCCGGCTTGTCGCTGAAGCCCGTCCACGCGCCGGCGATCTCGAGCCTGCGGAAACGGATCGTCGAGCCGACCTTCCTGCCGACCGGGAAGAACTTCACCGTCTGCCCCTCGGCCTCGGCCTCGCGCATCAGCGCGAGCGAGCGCCGGAGCACCTGCGCGTTGAATGCGCCGGCGAGCCCGCGGTCGCCGGCGACGACCACGATCCCGACGGACTTCACCTCGTCCCGTCGTTCGAGTAGCGGCAGCCGGACGGCACCGGCCGCCTGCGAGGTGCCGGCCATCAGCTCGGTCATCCGGTCGGCGTAGGGCCGCAGCGCCTCGACCCGGAGCTGCGCCCGACGTAGCCGCGCCGAGGCGACGAGCTCGATCGCCCGCGTGAGCTTTTTCGTGTTCGAGACCGAACGGACGCGCCGCTTCAGGTCCTGCGTCGATGCCAACGGTTATCCCGCCGACTCGACGTTGAAGATGCCCTTGAACTTCTCGATCTCGGCGGTCAGCGCCGCTGCCGTCTCGTCGGAGAGATCACCCGACTCGCGGATCGTCTTCAGCACGGTGCCGTCGGTGCGGAGCTGCTGGCGGAGCTCCTCCTGGAAGCGCGAGACCTGGTCGGTCGGGATGTCGTCGAGGAAGCCGTTGATCCCGGCGTACAACGCGGCAACCTGCTCCTCGACCGGCCACGGGGCGTACTGCGGCTGGTTGAGCGTTGCGACCATCTTCGCGCCGCGGTTCAGGGACTGCTGGGTCGCGGCGTCGAGCTCGGAGCCGAACTGCGCGAAGGCCTCGAGCTCGCGGTACTGCGCGAGGTCGAGGCGCAGGCGGCCGGCGACCTTCTTCATCGCCTTCGTCTGGGCCGAGGAGCCGACGCGGGAGACCGAGATCCCGACATTGACCGCGGGCCGCACGCCCGAGAAGAACAGGTCGGACTGCAGGAAGATCTGCCCGTCGGTGATCGAGATCACGTTCGTCGGGATGTAGGCCGAGACGTCGCCGGCCTGCGTCTCGATGATCGGCAGCGCCGTCAGCGAGCCGCCGCCGAGCGAGTCGTTCAGCTTGCACGCGCGCTCGAGCAGCCGCGAGTGCAGGTAGAAGACGTCGCCGGGGAACGCCTCGCGGCCCGGCGGGCGGCGCAGCAGCAGCGAGAGCTGCCGGTAGGCGTCGGCCTGCTTCGTCAGGTCGTCGTAGATCACGAGCGCGTGCTCGCCCTTGTAGAGGAAGTACTCGCCCATCGCGGCGCCGGCGAACGGCGCCATCCACTTGATCGGGGCGGCCTCGCTGGCAGGGGCGGTGACGATCGTCGTGTAGGCCATCGCGCCGGCCTCGCGGAGGCGCTCGTACACCTGCGCGACGGTCGAGGCCTTCTGGCCGACCGCGACGTAGATGCACTTCACGTTCTGGTCGTGCTGGTTCAGGATCGTGTCGACCGCGATCGCCGTCTTGCCGGTCGAGCGGTCGCCGATGATCAGCTCGCGCTGGCCGCGGCCGACGTTCGTCATCGAGTCGATCGCCTTGATCCCGGTCTGGAGCGGCTCCTTCACGGGCTGGCGCTCGATCACGCCCGGCGCCTTCCATTCGAGCGGGACGCGACTCGGTCGACTGAATCGGGCCCTGGCCGTCGAGCGGGTTCCCGAGCGGGTCGACGACGCGGCCGAGCAGGCCCTCGCCGACCGGTACCGAGGCGACCTTGCCGGTGCGGCGAACGGGATCGCCCTCCTTGATCTTGTCCCACTCGCCGAACAGCGCCACGCCGACGTTGTCCTCCTCGAGGTTGAAGGCGAGCCCGACGACCCCGTGGTCGAGCTCGAGCATCTCGAGCGCCACGCAGTTCTCGAGCCCATGCACGCGCGCGATGCCGTCGCCGAGCGAGAGGACGGCGCCGACCTCGGCGAGATTCGTGTCGAGGTCGAACTCCTCGATCCGCTTGCGCAGGATGGAGGTGATCTCTTCTGGGCGAAGTTTCACTTCGGCTTAGCTCCTTGTGGTTGCGAGTTCGTGACGGAGTCGGTCGAGACGGCCGCGGACGCTCGCGTCGAGGCGCATCGACCCGGCCTGGAGGACGATGCCGCCGATCAGGTCGGGGTCGACGCTGCGCGCCGCCTGGACCTTGCGGCCGGACTTCTTCTCGATATCGGAGACGATGCGCTTGCAAACGCGGCGTCGGTGAGCTCCTGGGCGGTCGTGAGCTCGACGTCGAGCACCCGTTCCTGCGCGGCGACGAGGGACTCGAACTCGGCGGCGATCGCTCCGATCTCGCCGGCGCGGCCCTTCTCGACGAGCAGCCTGACGAAGTTGCGGATCAGCTCGTCGGCGCCGCCGAGGATCTGCTCGAGCACGTCGGCTTTCACCTGCGACTCGGTCTCGGGGTTCACGAGCACCGGACCCGAGCTCGGGCACGGCAACGATCGCCGCGGCGAGATCCTCGAGCTGCTCGCGCACGACGGCGAGCCGGCCCTTGTCCTGCGCCGCCTCGAAGAGCGCGCTTGCATAGATGCGCTGCGGCGTGGCTATGAGCGGCTCGCCTCCAGCTGCGTGAAGTCGATCTCGGCGAGCGCCTCGTCGATCAGCCGCTGCTGGTCGGCGTCGGTGAGGGTCTTGCGGGTGATCTTCTCCGCAGCCTCGACCGAGAGGGCGCCGACCGCCTGCTTCAGCTCGTTCAGAGCCTGGACCTTCGCCTGATCGATCTGCCGCTCGGTCTCCTCGATCCGGCGCTGGCGGTCTTCCTCGGTCTCCGCGCGCATCCGCTCCTGCTGAGCGTCGGCGAGCCTGCGTGCCTCGGCGAGGATTGCTTCGGCGTCGGTGCGGGCCTGGCCGATGAGCGCCTTGTGCTCCTCGAGCAGGGAGCGAGCCTCGTCGCGGACACGGTCGGCCTCCTCGACCGACTGGCGGATCCGCTCACGACGCTCGTCGATCAGCTTCTGGATCGGGCCGAAGGCGTAGCGCTTCAGCACGAAGAACGTGATTGCGAACGCGATCAGGGTCCAGATCATCAGACCCGGAATGACCTTGATCAGTGGACTCGTTGCGACGAGCATCTTTTAGACGAGTACGAAGCCGAGCAGGCTGCCGAGGAAGCCGTAGAACACGACGGCCTCGGTGAGGGCGAACCCGAGCCACATCAGGCCCTGAAGCTCACCACGGAGCTCGGGCTGGCGGGCGACGGACTGGATCATCGAGCCGAAGATCATCCCGATGCCGGCGCCGGCGCCGGCGGCGCCGAGGCCGATGCCGAGCGCGAGCGCGATCGCCTTGCCCGCGTGCACCACCGGTGCATTGGAGACATTGACGGCGGCCAGAAGACTCATCATCATTGCGTTGACTTCTCCTTTTACTCGGTGCCGGCCTCGAGCCGGCACCCGGTTGCTGGTGGCAAGAAACCTTTTGGGATAGAGAGACTCACTAGTGCTCCGGCTCGATCGCCGTTCCGATGTAGATGGCGGAGAGCGCGGCGAAGATGAACGCCTGGATCGTCACGACGATCACGACCTCGAAGATGTAGAAGACGAACGCCGCGGGCAGGCCGAAGAACCGCCAGGGTGGCGTGTGGATGATGAAGACGAGGCCGATCATCGTGAGGATCAGGATGTGGCCGGCGAGCATGTTCGCGTAGAGACGGACGGACAGGCTGATCAGGCGCATGAACTGCGAGATGATCTCGATCGGGACGATCAGGGGCAGGAGCAGCTTCGGCACGTCCGGGATCCATGACTTCAGATACTTCCAGAGCCCGTTGTAACGGATGCCCTCGATGTGCTGGAACACGAAGGTCATGAGCGCGAGCGCCAGGGTCACCGAGATCGTGGAGGTGGCTGCATAAATCCCCCAGACCGGGAAGCCGTGGTAGGTCTGGCCCGTGATCGGGAGCGGGATGAAGCCGAGCAGGTTGACGACGAAGATGAAGATCATGATCGTCGCCACGTAGGGGAACCAGAGCCCCATCGCCTTCGTCGGGAGCCCCGTCTCTGCAACCTGGGTCTGCGCGATGTCGTAGATCACCTCGCCGAAGGTCTGGCGGGTGCCGGCAACGACCTTGAGGCGCCAGCGCATCGTCACGATCCCGATCACGATCGAAAGCAGCGCCCCGAGCAGCAGGTAGACCACCGCACGGTTGATCGAGAGGTCGAGCGGTCCGAGGTGGATCGGCACCCAGTCCTTCAACTCGAACTCGTCCACGACGCTGAACTTCTTGTCCGCCGCCGAGGCGGAGGCAGGCGCGATCAGCGCAAGGCCGAGCAGTGTCGACGACGAGCGCTCTGATCTTCATGTGCCTGCTTCCCCTCCGTAGTACGCAACCAGCGACGTCCCGAACTCTGCCGTAAACGCGAGCGCGTAGACCGCGACCGCGGAGACACCGACCTTCTGGTTCGAGACGGTCACCGCGAGCAGCACAACCATCGCCGTGATCGACCGGACCATCCTGCCGAGGGCCACTCCTCCAGAGCTCGCGAGATTACCCATCCCCAGCGGCATCCGCTGGAGAACCAATCCGAACGCCTGGCTGGCGGCCCAGAGCACCGCCGCGATCGCCCAGCCGGCAACCGGCCAACCCAGGATGAGGAAGAGCGGGAGCGCGCCGACGACGACGATCGAGCCGACGATCGCCGGAGCGTGGGTACGCGGAACGGGCTGCGGGACGAGGATGCTGGGCATCAGGCGAAGTACTCGTGGTAGCGGAGGTACACGCCGCCGATCCCGGCCGGGATCCCGACAACGACGCCCGCGATCAGGCCGAGCTTGAGATTCCCTGCGATCCAGCCGATGAGCGTGCCGATCGCGATGCAGAACGCCGTGATCCCGGCGAGCACTGCGCCCGCCTCGACAGGGGGAAAAGGACGCGGCGAGGACGGCTCCATCGGGCGCCAGCATAGCGGAGCGCTGCGGCAACGGGCGTTAGTTCGTGACAGCGCTATCCGGCGCGGTTGAGCGGCTTCGGCGTACTTTGTTTCAACCGTTGCTTGCTTGCTAGGCGGTCTTTCGAGCCTCTTTCTGCGTTGCCTCCTCACGACGCCTGATGAACGGGTTCGCGAGCTTCACGATCTCGAGCAGGTAGACGACGTAGATCGAGGCGCCGAGCGCGAGGAGGCCGATCGCGCTGTCGATCGCGACGGCCGGGAGGTTCCAGTCGCCGCCGGGATGCGGGTGCACGAACTTCGTCGCGAGTGCGGCCAGGGCGAGCGTCCCGCACCAGAGGTAGAGGTAGATGACCGACCGGCGTTGCGAGAAGCCGATGTTCGCGAAGCGGTGATGGAGATGGCTCCTGTCGGCCACGTAGATCGGCCGGCCGGACTTGATCCGCTTCGCGACGACGAACGAGGTGTCGAGGAGCGGGACCGCGAGGACGAGCAGCGGCAGGACGAGCGCGGCCAGGGCGGCAGTTTTCGACAGGCCCTGGACGGAGACGGCGGCGAGGGTGAATCCGAGCAGGAGCGCGCCGGAGTCGCCCATGAAGATCCGCGCCGGGTAGAAGTTGTGGCGCAGGAAGCCGATACATCCGCCGAGGACGGCGCCGGTGAGGATCGCCGCGTTGATGTCGCCGCGGGCGAGGTCGATCACGCAGAAGGAGAACGCCGAGATCGCGCAGACGCCCGCGGCGAGGCCGTCGAGGCCGTCGAGGAAGTTGACCATGTTCATCACGGCGACGATCCCGATGATCGTGAGGGCCACGCCGACCTCCTTCGGCAGTGTCTGCACCCCGAGCAGCGGGAAGGTGAACCGGTGCACCCAGACGCCGAACGAGACGACGATCGCTGCGGCGAGGATCTGACCCGCGAGCTTCTCCCACGGCCTGAGACCCCGGAAGTCGTCGATCGCGCCGACGGTGGTCGCGACTGCGGCGCCGAGCAGGAGGCCCCGCATCTCGCCGTCCAGGTTCAGGAATGCGAGCGCGGGCACGAAGATCCCGAGAAAGAGTGCGAGCCCACCGAGCCGCGGGACGCCGGTGGGTGTCTGCCGCCGGCCGTTCTCGGGGCGGTCGACCACTCCGAGCAGCCGGGCCATCCCGCCGACCGCGGGGGTGAGGAGCACGACGATCACGAGCGCGATCAGCGAGGCCCAGAGGACTTCGAGGTGGCCGGTGAGCTGGTGCCAGACCATGGCGGGTCCTACTTCGTCCCGTAGAGGCGATCTCCCGCATCGCCAAGACCGGGGACGATGTAGCCCTTCTCGTTCAGGTGGGAGTCGATCGAGGCGACGAAGATGTTGACGTCGGGATGGGTGTCCTCGATGTGCCGGACGCCCTCGGGGGCGGCGATCAGTGCGACGAGCGAGATGTTCGTCGCCCCGGCGCGCTTCAGGATCTCGACGGCGTGGGCGGTCGAGTTGCCGGTCGCGAGCATCGGGTCGAGCAGCAGCACGTCGCGCTCGGCGATGTCGGCGGGAAGCTTCACGTAGTACTCGACCGGCTCCAGGGTCTCCTCGTTTCGGTAGAGGCCGATGAACCCGACGCGTGCGACGGGGATCAGCGAGAGCACGCCGTCGAGCATCCCCATCCCGGCCCGGAGGATCGGGCAGGCCGCGACTTTCTTCCCCGGGATTCGCTGCGCCCGCGTGCGCTCGAGCGGCGTCTCGACTTCAACATCCTCGAGCCCCATCTCCTTTGTCGCCTCGTAGGTGAGGAGCAACGTCAGCTCGTTCACGAGCCGCCGGAACATCTCGGTGTCGGTGTTGACGTCCCGCAGCAGCCCGAGCTTGTGCCGCACGAGCGGGTGGGTCACCTCGTGAACGGTCAAGTGACGTAGGTCGTGTAGCCCCGGAAGCCCGGATAGAGCGGGCGGCGGTCGCAGAGAGCGCTCGAGCGGCCCGCGAGCGCCTCCACGTCGGCGTCGTCCGAGAGCGCATCGACGATGATCGAGGCCACCTCGCGGAAGTCGTCCTCGTCGAAGCCGCGCATCGTCGCCGCCGGGGTGCCGATGCGGACACCCGAGGCGACCATCGGCGGGCGCTCGTCGAACGGCACCGTGTTGCGGTTCACGGTCAGGCGGCACTCGTCGAGCCTGTCCTGCGCGGCGAGGCCCGTCCACTCCGTGTCGCGGAGGTCGAGTTGGACGAGATGGGTGTCGGTGCCTCCGGTGAGGACGTCGAGCCCCCCGCCGATCAATCCGCTCGCGAGCACGTCGGCATTCGCCCGCACGCGGCCCTGGTATTCGCGAAACGCCTCGGTCCCGGCGATCCGGAAGCAGGTCGCCTTCGCCGCGATCGTGTGCATCAGCGGCCCGCCCTGCATCCCGGGGAACAGGGCGCGGTCGAGTGCCTGAGCGTGCTCCTCGGTGCAGAGGACGAAGCCTGCGCGCGGGCCGGCGAGCGTCTTGTGCGTCGTCGAGGTGACGAAATCGGAATGCGGAACCGGGCTCGGGTGGAGGCCGGCCGCGACGAGCCCGGCGAAGTGCGCCATGTCGGTCATCAGCATCGCCCCCACCTCGTCGGCGATCTCACGGAATCGGTCGGCCTCGACGGCGCGCGGGTAGGCCGACCCGCCGCAGACGATCAGCTTTGGCCGGATCTCCTTGGCCTGCGCGAGCACCTCGTCGTAATCCACCATCATCGTCTCGCGCGAGACGCCGTAGTGGTGGAACTCGTACAGCTTTCCGGAGAAGTTCACCTTCAGGCCATGGGTCAGATGGCCTCCGTGATCGAGCGAGAGCCCGAGTACCTTGTCCCCCGGCGACAGCACGGCGAAGTACACCGCCATGTTCGCCTGGGCGCCCGCGTGGGGCTGGACGTTCGCATGCTCGGCCCCGAAGAGCCCCTTCGCGCGCTCCCGGGCGAGCTCCTCGATCTCGTCGACCACCTCGCAGCCGCCGTAGTAGCGCTTGCCGGGATAGCCCTCGGCGTATTTGTTCGTCGGCGTCGACCCGACTGCCTCGAGCACCGCCGGCCAGGTGAAGTTCTCGGAGGCGATCAGCTCGATCTGGCCGCGCTGGCGGTCCAGCTCCTGGCGGAGCGTGTCCGCGATCTCCGGATCGAGCTCGGCGAGGCCGGCGGCCCGAAGCTGCTCGAATGTCTCCTGCGCGATCGCCATTCCGCTCCCTTCCTCGAGGCATAGAGGCCTGAGGGGATGGTAGTCGGCCCGGGCGGATCAGGCTACGCGTGCTGCGGAGAGCGCGTCTTCGACCCGCTCCAACGCCTCCTCGACGGCCCCGGCTCCCTCACGCAGAACCCGCGGCTCGGGCCCCGTGAAGTCGATCACGGTCGAGGGCTCACCGGAAAGGGGGCCGACGTCGAGTTCGGCTGCGCAGCTCGCGCGGATGTCTCCGGGGACGGCTTCGAGGGTCGAGGCGGCCTCCTCGCCCGGATTGTTCGCGCTGGTTGCGGCGATCGCCCCGACCGCGTCGAGCACGTACTGAACCTCACGCGGAAGCTCCGCCACGCGGACGCCGATCGTCTCCGGGCTCATGCCTGTGAGCCAGGGATACCGGCCGGCGGGATTCGCGAGCACGAGCGTGTAGGGGCCGGGAAGGAGCGCGCGCGCGATCACGCTCGAACGGCCCCGGAACTCGGGCACGCACTCGAGGAGCATGTCGACGCTCGAAGCCATCATCGCCGTCGGCTGAGCCGCCCCCCTGCCCTTGAGCTCGTACAGGTGCTTGACCGGCCCTTCGCGGAACGCGGAGGCGCAGAGCCCGTAGACCCCGTCGGCGGGAAGGATCACCGCCTTACCGGCCCGAATCGCCCCGACCGCCGCCGCTACCCCTTCGGCATCCATCGCGCCTCGACCACCCTTTCCCTTCCGGCGAGATCCGTGGAGATCGTAGCTCCGGCGTATCCCAGCCCGGCGAGCAGCGCGTGAACGTCCGCGGCGTGGTCCGCGTGGCACTCGAGGACGATCGACCCGCCGGGCGCGAGAGCGTCGCGGGCGTCGCGGGCGAGCCGCTCGGTCTGGCCGTCGGCGAGAAGCGCGAGCCTCGGCTCCCAGTCCCGCACCTCAGGCTGGAGCGAATCGAGCTCTGCGTCGTCCACGTAGGGCGGGTTGGAGACGATGAGCTCGAAGGGACCGTCGAGCCCGTCGAGCAGATCTGCCTCGAGGAACTCGACTGCGAGCTCGAGACGCTCGGCGTTGTCGCGCGCGAGCGCGAGCGCGTCCGGCGATACGTCGGTGGCCGTCACGCGGGCGTCCGGGCGCTCGTCGGCGATCGCGAGCGCGATCGCGCCGGTCCCGGTCCCGACGTCGAGGACTCGGGGCGCCGTGAGCCCGGCGATCGCGGCCAGCGCTCGCTCGGCGACGATCTCCGTCTCGGGCCGGGGCACGAGGGCGCGGGCGTCCGTTCGCAGGGTGAGCCGCCTGAAACCCCAGTCTCCGAGCACGTAGGCGAGTGGCTCCCGCCGTCCGCGGCGTTCGACGAGCGGGCGGGCCACGGCGCGCTCCGACTCGTTCAGCGGCCTGTCGAAGTTCGTGTAGAGCTCGAGCCGCGAGAGACCGAGGGCCCGCGCGAGGATCAGCTCCGCGTCGAGCCTGGGCGACTCGATCCCTTTGCGCGAGAGGTACTCGGTCGTGGCCGCGAGCACCTCACCGAGCGTCAACCTGCTCCGCCCTCGAGCGCGCGGCGCTGGGCGTCGGCGGTGAGCGCCTCGGTGAACTCGTCGAGGTCGCCCGCGAGAACGTCCTGGAGCCGGGCGCTGACACCGACCCGGTGATCGGTCACTCGGTCTTGCTGGAAGTTGTAGGTCCGGATCTTCTCGGCCCGCTCACCGGTGCCGACCTGAGCCTTGCGCGTCGCTGCAAGCTCGGCCTGCTGGCGCTCGCGCTCGGCCTCGTAGATCCGGGCGCGGAGCACCCGCATCGCCTTCGCGCGGTTCTGAAGCTGCGAGCGTTCGTCCTGCATCGCGACGACGATCCCGGTCGGTTTGTGCGTGATCCGGACGGCCGAGTCGGTCGTGTTCACGGACTGGCCGCCCGGGCCTGAGGAGCGGTAGACGTCGATCTCGAGATCCTTCTCGTCGATCTCGACGTCGAGATCCTCGGCTTCGGGCATCACCGCGACGGTGGCGGTCGAGGTGTGGGTCCGGCCCTGCGACTCGGTGTCCGGCACGCGCTGCACGCGGTGGGTTCCGCCCTCGTACTTGTAGACCGAGTAGGCACCGCGGCCCTTGATCGCGTAGACGCCCTCCTTGATCCCGCCGCCGTCGCTCGGGCTGACCTCGAGCTGCTCCCAGCGGAAACGCCGCCGCTCCGCATAGCGCTCGAGCATCTTCGCCAGATCGGACGCCCAGAGCGCTGCCTCGTCGCCGCCGACGCCCTGCCTGATCTCGACGATCACGTCCTTGTCGTCTGCCGGGTCGGGCTCGACGAGGGAGAGCTTCAACGCCTCGTCGAGCCGCGCGACCTCCGCCTCGTAGTCGGGAACCATCACGGCGAGCTCAGGATCGTTTCGGGCGGCGTCGAGGTCGGCGAGCGCCTGGCGCCATTCCTGTGCCAGGCGGTAGGAGCCCTCGAGCTTCTTCAGGCGCCGACCGACCTCCTCCGCCTCGCGGTGGTCGTTGTAGACCGCAGGATCCGACAGGCGATCCTGGGCCTCCTGGTAGGAGCGCTCGAGCTCCTCGATCAGCGATTCGAAGTTGGACATGGCCCGCGGGCAGGTTACTTCTCAGCCTGCGGGCCCCGTCCGGGCAATCCTCCGGCTATTCCTCGGTCGCTGCGGTGACTCCGTCGGCTTCGCTTTCGCCTTCGCCTGTCGCGTCTTCGTCCTCTTCTTCCTCGAGTACGAGGTCGGGCAGCTCGAGCGTGATGTCGATCGCGGCGAGCGCACGCGAGATCGGGCACATGATCTTCGCGCGCTGGGCGATCTCGTAGATCTGCTCGTCGGTGAGCCCGGGAACGGTGACGCGGGCGGTCAGCGCCGACCCCGTGACTCCGAGCCCGACCTCGAACGAGATCTCGCACGAGACCTGCATCTCCTCGGGCTCCCAACCGGAGCCGACGAGACCCGAGGTGAACTGCATTGCGAAACACGAAGCATGCGCGGCGGCAAGAAGCTCTTCGGGGCTCGTCATCCCCTGCTCGTCGTCGACCCGCGACATCCAGGTCACGTCGAGCTCAGGGAGAGCGCCGCTCGTGGTCTTCAGGATCTTCCCTTCGCCGTCGACGAAACCACCGATCCACTCGACATCAGCTCTGCGTACGGTCGGCATCTACGCCATCACCTCCACTCGTTCGTCCGCCGGCGTGAGCCGGCCCTCGTGATCCAAAACCTCGCGAAGCGCGCGAATCGACACCTCGAGCTGGTCGAGGGAGGGCTCGCGTGTCGTCAACCGCTGGAGCCACATGCCCGGGGCGAGCACTGTCATCACGAACCGGTTGTGGGCGTGCTTTCCGGCGAACCGGATCAGCTCGTAGGCGAGCCCGGCGATCGGCAGGAGCAGTACTGCCCGCGTCACGATGATCCAGTACCACTCGAGCCGGCCGAAAGGCGCATAGACAAAAGCGCTGAGCACGATCACCCAGAAGAGGAACGAGGTGCCGCACCGCGGGTGGATGAGCGAATAGCGCTGGACGATCTCGGGTGTCAGCTCCTCGCCGGCCTCGAAGGCGTTGATCGCCTTGTGCTCGGCGGCGTGGTATTCGAACACGCGCTTGAGCGGCGGGTACAGGCTGAGAAGCGCGAGGTAGCCGACGAAGATCGTGATCCGGATCGCCGCTTCGGCAAGCACGAAGAGCACGCCGTTCGAGATCGGCAGCAGATCCGCGAGGAGGCCGGGACCGATCTTGAAGGCGCCGATCGCGAAGCCGATCGCGACGACGAACGAGCCGACCATGGCCCAGCGCCCGATCTCGTGGACCTCTTCTTCGAGCTCGCTCTCGCCTTCAGCGCGCTCTTCAGCGGCCGCGTAGCTCGCCGAGATCGAGAGCGCGCGGAAGCCGATCGAGAGCGACTCGCCGAGTGCGACGACGCCGCGAATGAGCGGAAGCCGCAGGATCCAGTGCCGCGCCATCGCCGAGTCGATCGGGCAGCCGACGTTGGCGATCTGTCCGTCAGGCTTGCGGATTGCGACCGCCCAGTTGCGGGGGCCGCGCATCATGACGCCCTCGAGGACGGCCTGGCCGCCGATTGACTGTGCCATGCCTTTTAGGAAGAGTTCGAGGCCCTGCTGGCCCTGGAGGCTGCCTCAGCCTTGTCCAGCTTGCGCTGGAAGCGCTCGAGACGCCCGCCGGTGTCGACCAGCTTCTGCTTGCCCGTGTAGAACGGGTGGCACTGCGAACAGATCTCGACGTTCAGCTCGGGCGAGGTCGAACGGGTGGTGAAAGAGTTCCCGCAGGAGCAGTGGACGTGCGCGAACACGTAGTCCGGATGGATCTCACTCTTCATCGTGAGCCCAGGATACCAGAGGCAGTCTGGGCCGAGACGTTGCCGCCGCTGACAATGGCGACCGGGTGCTCCGCCTCGATCTTCCCTGCGAGGATCGCGGCGGCGGCAACCGCACCGGCCGGCTCGCAGGCGAGCTTGGCCCGCTCGTAGAGGAAGCGGAAGCCGGCCTTGATCTCTTCCTCGGTGACGAGGACGCGCTCGAGGTTCTTGCACGACTCGATCGCGAGACGACCGGCGAAGGGAGCGTTGAGACCGTCGGCGATCGAGAGAGGTTTCACGGGAACGGGCTCGTTCGCGACGATTCCCTGGTGGAGCGCCTGGCTCGTCTCGGGCTCGACGGCGATCACGCGCATGGGCCCGTCGCCGAGCGCGGCCACGATCCCCCCGATCAGACCGCCGCCGCCGACCGGGACGACGACGACGTCGGCGTCGGGCGCGTCCTCCTCGATCTCGAGGCCGACGGTTCCCGCGCCCGCGAGCACGACCGGGTCGTCGAACGGGTGGACGAGCGTGCGGCCGGTCTGCTCGGTCAGCTCGGCCAGGCGTTCGAACGCTCCGGCG
This sequence comes from uncultured Actinomycetota bacterium, assembly GCA_963720045.1. GTDB lineage: Bacteria > Actinomycetota > Thermoleophilia > Gaiellales > Gaiellaceae > PALSA-600. The sequence goes on from CAVREC010000005.1 coordinate 61,887, forward strand.
GGGTCGCTCGCCTCGAGATCGACCTCGGCGCCGTAACCGCGGGTGGCGGCGATCTTCTGCTCGGAAGCCCCCTGCCACATCACGACGAGCGCGGTCACGCCGTATTCGCGGGCGGCGAACGCAGCCGCCTGCGCGTGGTTTCCGGCGGAGATCGCGATGATCCCGCGGCGCTTCTCCTCCTCGGTCAGGCTCGCCAGCTTGTTGATCGCTCCGCGGGGCTTGAACGACCCGGTGCGCTGGAAGAGCTCGCACTTGAGGGAGGCACCGAGCGTGCGGGAGGCGAGCATCGGCGTTCTCGCGAGGTGGAGCTCGACGACCGGCCGGGCGCGGAGGACGTCCTCGCGGCTAACCACGCTGGCGCACCGCCTCGAAGAGGATGATCGCCGCGGCGGTGGCGGCGTTCAGGCTGTCCGCGCTTCCCCCGGCGACAGGGATCGAGACCGTACGGGTGGCGGCGGCGAGCCAGCCGGCGCCGAGGCCGGCATCCTCGGCACCGATCAGGAGGGCGAGCGGAGTCGTCAGGTCGGCGTCGGTATAGCGGGTCGGCGCGTCTACGGCCGCGGCGAGGAGCTCGATGCCGAGGTCGCCGAGCTCGTCGAGGCTCGCCTCGACGACGGGGAGCGTGAAAACGGCGCCGGTCGACGCGCGGATCGCGTTCGGGTTCCAGGCGTCGCTGCGGCCTTCGGCGATGACGAGCGCGTCGGCCCCGGCGGCCTCTGCGGTACGCGCCATCGCGCCGATGTTCCCCGGCTTCTCGACACCGACTGCGACGAGGAGAAGGTTGGCGTCCCGGGGCAGTTCGCGCCGCGGCACCTCGACGACGGCGATCACGCCCTCGGGCTCGGCGCGGTAGGCCATCTTCGCGAGCACGCGTTCGCTCACCGTCTCGCCCTCGTCCCACTCGAGCAGCGTCGGCGCGTAGTAGGTCTCGACGATCCGGAGCCCGGCCTCCCGCGCCCTCCCCACCTCACGCGGCCCCTCGGCAAGAAAGAGCCCACTCCGCCGCCGCTCGCTGCTCCGCCGCAACCGGAGCACGTCCTTGACGCGCGCGTTGTCCACCGAGGTGATCACACGACGAATCTACCCATGGCCCACGCGGCCGTGGCCCAATGGCAATCGCTTCAGGCAGGGTCAGGCACCGCCGTAGACGCCGGTCGCCCGGTGCCGGCTGGGCACCGCAGACAACATCGGGGCCTCCGGGCTCTTTGCCACTCGTCGAGCCAAAGGCGGCGAATCGCGGGACGGTACGTCTCAGGCGGGGACAGACACTGGAACAAAAGTGTCACGGAAGTGAGCCAAAAGAGTAAATTTGCCATCCCAGACAACAGCGGTCGGCTATGGTCGACCCATGGCACGCGGACGGAGGGTCGAGGTTCCGGGTTACTACCATGTGGTCGCGCGGGGCAACAACAGGCAGGAGATCTTCGACGACTACCTCCGCCCCGTCTTCCTCGTTCAACTCGACGATGCCGCCGCTCGTTTCGACTGGGTCGTCCAGGCGTGGGCGCTCATGTCGAACCATTTCCACCTCGTCTTCCGCATCCGGCGGCCTCGGGCTTGCCGACGGGAATGAAGCGGTCTGAACCAGGACTTCGCGCTCAAGTCGAACGCTCGGTTCGGGCGGATCAACCACTGCTTCGGAGCGCGGTACTGGAGCACGTACATCGAGAGCGAGGAGCACCTCTTCAGCGAGCATCCGATACACGCTCTGGAACCCGGCCCGCGCCGGCATCGTCGCGCACCCGGCGGAGTCGACCTGGACGAGCTACGCGGCGAGCGCCGGACTCGTCAAGGCACCGAAGGTGCTCGCGTTGGATGCCCTGCTCGACCCGTTCGGGAAGGGGCCTGTCGGCGCCTTCGATGCCTTCAGCGGCTTCGTCGACCAGGGCCGGGAGCGCTGCCTCGAACCCTGGAACGACGGCGCCGGGATCCTCACGTAAGGGTGTATTCCGGGCCCGAGCCGCCCTCGGGCGGGGTGAGGCGGCCGCCCTTCGCCGAGATCGCGCCGCACTGGACGCAGTTCGACGGCGTGACCCGAACGGTCACCTTGCCGCCCTTGCCCGGCTCGACCTCGTAGACGCCCGCGGGACACATCCGCTCCCAGAGCCGGCCGAGCACCGCGGGCACATCGGTCTGCACGCGGATGTGGTCGGGCTGGTCGTCACGCGTGCGGTTGCCCGACAGGAAGACCGACGAGAGCTTGTCGAAGGTCAGCGTCCCATCCGGGACGGGGTACGACGCCGCCCGGTCGGTCGTGTACACGGGCTGCTCCGCATCGAGCTCCGTCTCGCTGTCGCCGACGGGACGGCGCCCACCGGTGAGCGTCTCGAGGCCCGCAAGCGCAGCCCCGCGCCAGAAGCCACCCGCGAATCCCTGGCGCATGTTCCGCACCCTACGCAGGTCGCTCCAGATGAAGGACGAACGCAGCGCCTCGTCGTAGCCCGCGAGCGCACCCGATCCGAGCGAGCGCCAGGCGGCCTCCGCCGCCAGCCGACCCGACTCGATCGCGTAGTGCACGCCCTTCAGAGCCGGGACGTTGACGAGCCCCGCGCCGTCGCCTGCCAGCAGGAGACCCGGCGCGGAGAACCGGCGCGGCAGCGCCACGAACCCGCCCTCCGGAATCGTCTTCGCGCCCCACGCGACCCGCTCGCCGCCCTCGAGCAACGGCCTGATCCGCGGGTGCGTCTTCAGCTCCTGAAGGAGATCGTGAACCGACAGCTCGGCATCGCGGTAATCGAGCCCGACGACCATCCCGATCGTGAGCATGTCCTCGCCCATCGGGTAGACGAACGACCCTCCGAACTCCCGGTAGCGCGCGCCCGAGCGAAGCGGCCAGCCCATCGTGTGGATCACCTCGCGGAGCGGCCTGCGGCACCTTCCAGACCTCCTTCACGCCGAGCGCCCAGGTCTGCGGGCTCGCGCCGGACAGCTTGAACCGCTCGAGCGCCGCGGTCGTCAGGTGGCCGGCCGTCCCCTCGGCAAGGATCGTGACCTTCGCCCGGATCTCCGAGCCTGGCTCGAACCGACCAAGCTCCTGACCGTCGCGACCGCGTCCCTTGTCTCCCGTCCGCACGCCGACGACGCTCCCGTCTGCGACGAGCAGTTGCTCGGCCGCGGTCTCCGGGAGCACGGCGACACCGACCTCTTCGGCAACCTCCGCCAGGAAGCGGCCGAGCCGCGAGAGCGATACGACCTGGTTCCCGTGATTGCGCATCGTCGGCGGCGGCACAAGCAGCGGCACGGCCCGCGACGAGGTCAGGAAGAGCACGGACTCGCCGCGAACCTCGCCGTAGGTCGGCACCTGCTCCGCCGTGCGCAGCCCGTCGAGGAGCGAATACAGCGGCTTCGGATCGATGACCGCACCGGAGAGGAGGTGCGAACCGGGCGACTTGCCCTTCTCGAGCAGGCCGATCGGAACGTCCCCGAGCTGCGCCGCCTTCTCGGGATCCGCCGCGGCGAGCTGACCGAGCCGGATCGCAGCCGCCAGCCCCGCGGGCCCCGCCCCGACGACGAGGATCCCGACCTCGATCGGCTCGCCCTCCGAAGGCTCCGCGATCGCCTCGGACTCGCTCCAGGGCGGCGGGTAGTCGGCCGGCTTCACGACGTCTCGAGCCTCACGAGGCCCGGTGCGCACGCACGAGCTCCGTCAGGCGCGGGACGATCTCGTTGAGGTCGCCGACGACGCCGAGATCGGCGTAGTCGAAGATCGGCGCGTTCGGATCCTTGTTGATCGCGATGATCGTGCCCGAGGACTGCATCCCGACCTTGTGCTGGATCGCGCCGGAGATCCCGACCGCGACGTACAGCCTCGGCGAGACGGTCTTGCCCGTCTGACCGACCTGGGCGGAGTACGGATACCAGCCTGCGTCCACGACTGCCCGCGTCGCCGCCACCGCGCCGCCGAGCGCTTCCGCGAGCTCCTCGACGAGCGCGAAGCCCTCGGGCTTGCCGAGCCCTCGCCCACCCGCGACGACGACATCCGCATCCTCGATCGAGGGCCCGCTTGCTTCGTCAACCGCCGGCTCCACGAGCTCGGCCAGGAGCGAATGCGGCTCGAGACTCACCGCCACTGCCACGGCCTCGGCCGTCCCACCGGTCTCGACCGGGTCGAACGCGCCCGCCCGGAAGAGCGCCAGCCGAACCGGCGAGACCCAGCCTGCATCCACGAGGACGGAGTCGGCGAGCGCCGGGCGCTTGCCGACGAGCGCGCCCGCCCGCCTCGACGAGGTCGGCGAGATCCCAGTTGAGCCCGGCACCAAGCCGGACCGCGAGTGCGGCGGCGATGTCCGAGGCGAGAACCGACTGGGCGAACAACACCGTGTCGAAGCCCTCGTCGCGGATGAGGGAGGCGAGAACGTCCACCCGCGGCTGCAGGCAACGGCGCGGCAAGCCGCTCGTCGTCGGCCACGAACACCCGCGTCGCGCCGAAGCGGCCCGCGTCCGAAACGAGCCCGCCGACGCCCGCGCCCGCCACGACTCCGGCGACCTCGCCGCCGAGCGCCGCTGCCTTCGCAAGCAGCCCGAGCGCCGGCTTCGCGAGCCCTTCGCCGTGGTGCTCGAGGAAGACGAGCGTCTTCACAGAAGCCGCCTCTCGACGAGGAAGCCGACGATCTCCTCCGGCGCCCGCGCCGCATCCTCGACGAGACGGCGATCGCCGCGCGGAGGCGGCGGGGAGACGGCAAGAACGCTCGTACAGGCGGTAACGACACCGCCGACCTCCGGAGCGGAGAGCAGCTCCTGCGGCTTCGACTTCGCCCCCATGATCCCCTTCAGCGACGGATAGCGCGGCTCGTTGATCGAATCCGAGACCCCGACGACCGCCGGAAGCGGAGCGCGAATGCGCTCGTAGCCGAACTCGGTCTGGCGCTTGCCCACGACGGCCCCGGCCTCGACGGTGAGCTCGGCGACCTGCGAGATCGAGGGGCGGCCGAGCAGCTCCGCGACTGCGGCCCAGAGGCACGCGCCGTCGCCGTCGGCCGACTGCTGGCCGAAAAGAACGATATCCGCCTCCTCACGACCGATCGCGCCGGCGAGAGCGTGTGCCGTCGTGACGAGATCGGCGCCGACGAAGCCCTCGTCGCTCACGAGCACGGAGCGATCCGCGCCCATTGCGAGCGTCTTGCGGAGCGCGTCGCCCGCACCGGCAGGCCCGAGCGAGATCACGAGCACCTCGCCCGCCGGCCGCATCGCGAAGCCGCAGCCCCTCCTCGACCGCGTGCAGGTCGAAGTCCGAGAGCGCGAGGTCGCCGCCCCGCTCGAGGCGACCGGTTGCCGGGTCGAGCCGCCGGCCCGACACCGCATCCGGCACGGCCTTCACACACGCGACGATCTTCATCGGAGGCGCACTCTACGCAGCCGGGCAGGTCAGGCGGGAACGCTCGAACGCAGGAACTCCACGATCTCGCTCGTCGCGGCTCCGGGAGTGAAAACGGCGGCAACGCCACCTGCGAGCAACTCCTCGATGTCGTCACCCGGAATCGTTCCGCCGACGACGACGAGGACGTCGTCGGCCCCCCGCTCGCGGAGGCCGTCGACGACTCGCGGCACGAGCGTCATGTGGGCACCGGAGAGGATCGAGATGCCCACGGCGTCGGCATCCTCCTGGATCACCGTCTCGACGATCTGCTCGGGAAGCTGGTGAAGGCCGGTGTAGATCACCTCCATCCCCGCATCCCGCAAGCGCCCGCGCGATGATCTTCGCGCCCCGGTCGTGGCCGTCGAGCCCGACCTTGGCGATCACGACCCGCAGGATTCGTCCCTCGGCCATTCGGGGAAGTCTAGGAGGCTCGCTCGCCTCCCGGCCTCCACAGCGGCTCGGTCGCCACCCGCGTTCGCTGCCCGTGCGAGCACGAAGAGCAGGTCGGAGAGCCGGTTCAGGTAGACAGCCGCGAGCGGGTTCAGCGGACGCTCGCCCGAGGCCGCCTGCACCTCCCGCTCGGCCCGCCGGCACACAGCCCGCGCCACGTGAAGCCGCGCCGCGCTCTCGGTGCCACCCGGGAGCACGAAGCTCCGCAGCTCCCCGAGCGGCGCATTCGCCTCGTCGCATTCGGCCTCCAACCGGTCGATCGCCGCCTGGTCGATCCGCAACCGCGAGTCACCTGCGACGAACGGCACGGAGAGATCCGCGCCGAGATCGAAGAGCTCGTTCTGGATCCGCTCGAGGCTGCGGCTGCGAAACCTCGAACGCGCGCCCACCCGAGCAGCGAGTTCAGCTCGTCGACCTCGCCGTAGGCCCGAACGAGCGGGTCGAGCTTCGAGACCCGCGAGCCGTCCCCGAGCGAGGTCTCGCCGCCGTCGCCGCCCCGCGTGTAGATCCGCGTCAGCCGGACGGGCTCGTCGCGCTTGCGCACCACGCGCCCGAGTCTAGGCGCTACTTGAGAACCGGCTCGAGCTTGTAGCCGACGCCGAAGCGGGTGTGGATGAACGAGTGCGTCGGCGAGATCCGGTCGATCTTCTGACGCAGGCGCCGGACGAAGACGTCGACCGTGCGGTCGCGGTGGGTCTCGCGGCGGCCCCAGACCTTCTGGAGGAGCTCATCGCGAGTGATCACGCGGCCGCGATCGAGCGCCAGCGTGTAGAGCAGCTTGAACTCGGTCGGCGTCAGGCCCGCGCTCACGCCCGAGACATAGGCCTGAACCTCGCGCGGGTCGATCCGGAGCTCCTCGATCACGACCGCCTCGCCGCGGCGATCCTCGGCCGGCCGCACGCCACGGCGGGCAGCGGCGACCACGCGGGCGACGAGCTCGCGCATCGAGAACGGTTTCACGAGGTAGTCGTCGGCGCCGATCTCGAGCGCGTGGACGCGGTCGTGCTCGGTGCCGCGGGCGGAGACGACCACGATCGGCGTGCCGATCCCTTCGGAGCGCGCGGTCTCGATCAGCTTCCAGCCGTCGAGCTCGGGAAGCATCAGATCGAGGACGCAGACATCCGGGTTCTCGAAGCGGAGGCGCGCCAACCCGAGCTCTCCACGCCCGACCACGATCGGGTCGAGACCGGCAGCAGCCAGGTGCCGTGCCATTCCGTCTGCGATGACATTGTCATCCTCGACGATCAGGATCTTTCCCATCTGCACCTACCATAGTCCCATGCCCGGGTCGGAACAGGTTTCAAAGTGGTGACGATCTGGTGAAGACACCTTTCCGGAAAAAGGGTGCCGACGCCCGAGCCCGAACCGGGCGAGACGATGACTGCGCCCGAATCGAGCGATCGGCGACCGGCCCGCGAACGAGGACCCTTCGTACGACGCGCTCCGCGCCGGCTTCACCGCCTCGGTCTCGCACGAGCTCCGAACGCCGCTCGCGCGGATCCTCGTGCTGCTCGACTCCGCCGACCTACCGGGCGCCGACATCCAGGCGCTGCTCGACCAGGCGCGGGCGGAGGTCCAGAACGCCGGCGAGCTGATCGACGAGATCCTGTTCCTCTCCGAGCTCGAGAGCGAGATCGAGGTCGTGTCCCTCGGGATGACGAACGCACTGCCCGTGCTCGAGCAGGTGATCGACGAGCTCGCGACGAGCGGCGCCCGCGCCGGAGTCGACCTGAAGGCAACCGGGGACGCGAGCCTCGACCTTCCCCTGCGCCCGCGAATGCTCCGGATCGTCGCCGAGAACCTCGCGGAGAACGCGATCCGGTACGCCGGGCACGGCGCCACCTTCACGCTCTCGATCGAGCACGAGCCGGGCGCGACGGTTCTGCTCGCGGCAGACGACGGGATCGGGGTCGGCGACGCCGACCTGTCGCGCCTGTTCGAGCGGTTCTGGCGGGCCGACGCGGCTCGCGCGACCCGCGGCACCGGCCTCGGGCTCGCGATCGTGAAGCACGTCGTCGCCGCAGCGGGCGGCAACGCCGAGGCGACCGGGGCCCGCGGCGAAGGACTTCAGATTCGCTGCACGTTCCCGGACTGAGATCTACTCGACGACACGCGGGGCGTGCGAGGACGAGTAGACGTCCTTCCGCGCGATCTTCCCGTCGCGGATCGGGAACACGTCCACGCCGTCCCATTCGATCGTCACCCCGTCCGGCCGCGTGGCGGTCGCCGTCCACTCGCTGACCGCGAAGTCGTCGGCCGCATAGAAGCGCCGCCCCCGGAAGCGGAGGCTCGGCCAGCGCTCGAAGATCCCGCCGATGTGCGCCCTCACCGCCTCGGCGCCGACGACCCGCTCGCCGGCAGTGTGGTTCTCGAAGACGATGTCGTCGGTGTGGAAAGCACAGAGCGCGTCGAGATCCTGGCTGTTCCACGTCGCGTCGTAGGCCTCGATCAGCGCTCGCGTCGCATCGCTCACCGCCAATTAACACAGAACCGTTAAACACGGAAGGGCGCCCGTCGGCGCCCTTCCGCTCTGTCACCCCCGGACGGGGAGCTTGCTGTCGGCTCAGCTCACTGGCAGCCGGCCGAGGGGCACTGGATCAGCTTCAGTGCCTTCTCGGAGGCGGCGAGGATCTTCACCGGGAACGTCGGCACGAAGATGAGCTTCGGGCCGTACTTCTTGTCGCCGACCGTGAGCACCCAGAAGATCAGCTTCCGGATCTCCGTCGCCTTCGGCGCTCGAGGCCGGGACGATGATGTAGGTGTAGGTCGAGATCGGGTACGCGAGCTTGCCCGCGGACTTCGGCGGGTCTGACGATGTGCATCTCGACGCCGTTCGTCGTGGAGCCGGGCGTCGGGAAGGCCGCTGCGGCCGCCGCGATCCCGCGGAGACCGGGCGTGGCGAACGCACCGGCTGCATTCTTGATCGCAGCCACCTTCAGGTGGTTCGGCAACGTGTAGGCGGCACTCATGTAGCCGATCGCCCCCGGCGTGCTCGAGACGACGCCGGCGATACCAGCATTGCCGCTCGCGCTCGTTCCGACACCGCCCGGCCAGTTGGCCGAGGTGTTGACGCCGACCGTGTTCGCAAAGCTCGGGCTGATCTTCGCGAGGTAGTCGGTGAACGCGTAGGTGTCACCGGATCCGTCCGAGCGATGCACGGGCGTGATCGCCAGGTTCGGCATCGTGAGCTTCGGGTTCAGCTTCGCGATCTTCGGGTCGTTCCAGTTCGTGATCGTTCCGAGGAAGATCCCGACGATCGTCGAGCCGTCCAGGTGGATCTGGTTCGGAACGCCCGTGATGTTGTACGAGAGCGTGGTCGCCGAGAGCGCCCACGGGATCTCGACGCAGCCACCGCAAGCCGCCGCCTGGGTCGTGTTGAGCGGGGCATCGGAGGCGCCGAAGTCGTAGGTGCGGGCCGTGATGTTGGCGATACCCGGTACCGGAGCCGACCGAGGCGTACGAGAGCGAGTAGCCGAAGGCCGATCCGACCGCAGGAATGAACTGCTGGACGAGCGGGTTCACGAGGCTCGAGCCGGAGCCCGAGATCGGAACATCGGTCTGCTTGGTCTGCTTGGCCGACGCAGCGCCCGCCGACAGTAGGCCGACCACTGCCGCGAGGCCGAGAAGGGCATATGCCTTCCTCTTCATCAAAGACTTCTCCTTGTCCTGGGAAATGACCTTGCCACGGCGTGCTTTTTGCGCGCCGATCCCAGCCTGCATGCACGACCTCTGTCCGCGGGGTACGACTCTGTGACAAAGAGGTGACGAACTGGTGAAGCGCTCTTTGCACGCGCTGCCCTACTTGACCGCTCCGAGCTTGCGCCGCGAGCGGTCGAGGAAGTAGCGCGAGGTGAGGCTCGAGATCAGCACGACGACGATCAGCGTGAAGGCTGCGCCCCACGCCACCGCCTGGCCGCCCGCCTGGTCGTAGTCGCTGAAGATCGTGAACGGGATCGAGCTCACGGCCTGCGACGGGTTCCACGTGATGGTCTGGGTCGTCGCAGCGCAGACGAAGAGCAGCGGTGCCGTCTCGCCGGCCGCACGGGCAATCGCAAGCGTCGTGCCGGTCATGATCCCGCCGATCGCCGTCGGGAGGATGATCTGCAGCACGGTGCGCCACTTGGAGACGCCGAGCGCGTAGCTGGCCTCGCGGAGGCTGTTCGGGACGAGCGAGAGCACCTCCATCGTCGTCCTCGAGATCAGCGGGAGCATCACGATCGAGAGCGCAAAACCGCCTGCCCACGCGCTCGGACGGCCGCCGAAGGTGAGGATCGGCACCTTCGAGGTCACGAGGAGCCCGTAGACGAAGATCCCGATCACGATCGAGGGGAAGCCGTTCAGGATGTCGAGGTAGAGCTTGATCTGATCGCCGAGGCGCTTCGGCGCGAACTCGCTGACCCAGAGCGCCGTCAGGACACCCAGCGGAACCGCAATCACAGAGGCGATCACGACGAGCATGAACGTGCCGACGATCGCCGGCGCGATCCCGCCGCTGAGGCGGCCGAACTCGTCGAACTTGGGGCCCTCCGTGAAGAAGTGGAGGCTCAGCGCGGGCAGGGCGCGGATGAACACCGAGACCACGAGGACGCCGAGGACGCCGATCGCGAGCGCCGCGGCAGCAACCGCGCCGCCCTCGGCGATCCGGCTGAAGAGCAGCCGGCGGCGACCGAGGCCGGTCGCCTTGAGCGACGGACGCTCCAGCTCGGGCGGCTCGTCGACCCGGTCCGTCATGCGGTGCGCTCGCGGTCGAAGCGATGGACGATGCGCTGCGCGACGAAGTTCGTCGTGAACGTGATCACGAGCAGGATCAGCCCGAGGTAGATCAGCGAGGCGCGGTTCAGCGGCGAGATGTTGCTCGAGTACTGGTTCGCGATCTGGCTCGCGAGCGTCGTCCCGGGATCGAACAGGTTGATCCTGATCGGGAAGCCGCCGCCGATCACCTGGGTGACCGCGATCGCCTCGCCGAGCGCCCGGCCGAGACCGAGGATCGTGCCCGCGACGACGCCGCCCCGCACCGAAGGCAGGACGACGCCCCGCACCATCTCCCAGCGTGTCGCGCCGAGACCGATCGCGGCCTCCTCGAGCTCGCTCGGCACGCTCACGAAGAGCTCACGGCAGATCGAGGAGATGATCGGCGTCGCCATGATCGCGAGCACGATCATCGCCGTGAAGACGCTCTGCGCCGTCGGCGGCGGATGGCCGAAGAAGGGGATGAAGCCGAAGACATCGTTCAGCCAGGGCACGATCGTGCCGTGCAGGAACGGCCCGAGGACGAGAATCCCCCAGAGGCCGATCACGACGCTCGGCACTGCGGCCAGCATGTCGATCAGCGAACCGATCGGGCCGCGGATCGAAGGAGGCGCGAGCTCGCTCAGGAAGAGCCCGATCGCGATCGAGAGCGGAGCGGCGATCAGCACGGCGCCGAAGGAGGTGAGGATGGTGCCGATCAGGTACTCACGGGCGCCGTACAGCTCCGGCAGAACCGGCGTCGGGAGCCGCCAGGTCTTCTCCCAGACGAACGAGAGGCCCCACTTGCTGATCGCCGGCCACGCCTGCTTGACGAGCTGCCAGGCGATCCCGACGACAAGGAGCGTCGCGAGGAACGCGGCGAACGCGGTGACGAAGTTCAGGCCCCGATCGCCGATCCGGTCGATCAGGCCCCGCGTGCGGCGCAGACCTCCGGCGGGCACGGGCGTAGGTGCGGCGGCAGCTTCCACGAGCCCTAGCGTTCCAGCGCCTCGGCCCGGGCGCGAGGGCCTGTTACCACTCCGACACGAAACGTTCACATGCCGTCCACCCTGCAAGCCCAGTCCGGCCGCGACACTCGACCCGGTGAACGTGGTGGAGCCGCCCCACTCCGATATACCTGCGCGGACGCCGGAAGCGACGCCGATGGCCCCGCCGCTCGCCGTGAACCAGCCCCCCACTTTCGAGCCGACGTCCAAGACGACGGTGTTCGACGTGCAGAACCTGTCGGTCCACTACGGGAAGGCGCTCGCGGTCAGCGACGTCTCGCTCGACATCTACCAGAACGCGATCACCGCGCTGATCGGCCCCTCGGGCTGCGGCAAGTCGACGTTCCTGCGCTGCCTGAACCGGATGAACGATCTCGTTCCGAGCGCGCGGATCGACGGGAAGCTGATGTTCCACGGCACCGACCTCTACGGCCATGGCGTCGACCCGATCGAGGTCCGGCGGCGGATCGGGATGGTGTTCCAGCGCCCGAACCCGTTCCCGAAGTCGATCTACGACAACATCGCCTACGGCCTGCGCATCCTCGGGATGAAGGACAACCTCGACGACCGCGTGGAGGAGGCGCTGAAAGGCGCCGCGATCTGGGACGAGGTGAAGAACCGGCTCAAGCGCTCGGCGCTCGGTTTGTCAGGAGGGCAGCAGCAGCGACTCTGCATCGCGCGGGCGATCGCCGTCAAGCCCGACGTGATCCTGCTCGACGAGCCCGCCTCGGCGCTCGACCCGATCTCGACCCAGGCGATCGAAGACCTCATGCACGAGCTGAAGAAGGAATATACGCTCGTGATCGTGACCCACAACATGCAGCAGGCCGCTCGTGTCGCCGAGATGACGGCGTTCTTCAGCCTCCAGGTCGAAGAGGACGGGAGCCGCCACGGGATCCTCGTCGAGTACGACTCGACCGAGAAGATCTTCAAGCAGCCGTCGGACGAGCGCACGGAGGGGTACGTCACCGGCCGGTTCGGATGAGGCAACTCGGTTGAGGCAGCCGTTTCACGAGCAGCTCGGCCAGCTCGAGGCGGCGCTTCAGGAGGAGGGCGATCTCGTCCTCCGCGCGCTTCGCTCTGCACTGAACGCCCTCGCCCGCGGCGACGATGAGCTCGCCGACGAGGTGATCGGCTTCGACGACGAGGTCGACGCGCGCTACCTCGCGATCGAGACCGGCGTCCAGTCGCTGCTTGCGCTTCAGACCCCGGTCGCCTCCGATCTGCGCCTCGTGCTGGCGGTGCTGCGCGTGAACCTCCATCTCGAGCGGATGGCCGACTACTGCGTCACCGTCGCGAAGCTCACGAAGCTGATGGGCGGCCTCGACGTCAGCGACGACCGGCTCCTCGGCTCGCTCGAGGACATGGGCCAGCGCGCCGAGCAGATGATCCGGGTCGCGATGGACGCCTTCGCCGACCGCGATGCCGAAAAGGCCAGGTCGCTGAACGATCTCGACGACCTGATCGACCGCGCCAACCGGCATGCGGTCGACGATGTGCTTTCCCTGGGTGACTCGAGCGAGGAGCGAGAGTATGGTTTGCGGATGCTCGTGATCTCCCGTTGCGTCGAACGAATCGGCGACCACGCGGTGGACATCGGCGAGCAGGTCGCCTATCTCGTTACGGGCGAGCTGCGCGAGCTCACCGATGCCTCGCATCCGGTCTCGGACGTTTGAGCGAAGCAGAGGTGCAGGACGCCGGCCGGCGCACCCGGCTCGCGAATGAACGGACCTATCTCGCCTGGTGGCGGACGGGGCTGACCTCGCTTGCGGTGGCGATCGGTGTCGGGAAGATCGTCCCCGGGATCTCGAACGTGACCGAATGGCCCTATCAGGTGGTCGGGGCCGCCTACGGGTTGCTCGGGATCGGGTTCATGGTGGTCGCGCACCTTCGCGTCCGGGCTGTCGAGCGCGCCGTCGATGCGGGCACGTTCGCGCGGCTCGACCAGCGACTCGGAACGGCGCTCCTCGCGATCGGGGTGCTGATCGGCTCGGCGACGGTGGCGCTCGTGATCTTCGGGCAGAGCTGATGACTCGTTCCACGAGATCGTCTCTCCTGGGGCGCGAGCTGGGCGGTCTGGGGCGCCGCGGCGGTGCCTCTCCAATACCGGACGTACTGGGGTGGCGCCGCCGCGGTGAAGCGTAGGCCTCACGGGAGCCGGCCTCATCGGCTGCCCATGAGGCCGGAGCGGCCCAGGCCGGTCAGATCGTGCATCCAGGTACGCGAGATCGTGGAACAAGTCATCTAGGCGTTCTTCACCAGGATGTTCCCGACGCGTGCTGCGGCGGCGTCGCAGGCATCGACGGCGTCCTCGAGCGCTTCGTAGATGTCCTTCCAGCGGATGACGAGCATCGGGTCGATCCGGTCGTCACGGAAGAGGCCGGCGCGGGCGGCGCGGGCGACGGTGTCCGCCTCGTCCTCGATCGCCTTGATCGCGACGATCTCCGGGGCCGAGCCCCGCATTCCCTTGAGGCCCGCGAGCAGCTTCGCGAGCTCGTGGGTCGCGGCCACGAGCAGGCGGCAGAGCTCGAGCGACTGGCGCGTCGGCCCCTCGACGCCGTAGAGGCCGAGGAGCTCGGAGGCGCTCTCGATCTTGTCCGGCACCTCGTCGATCGCGAAGGCGAGCGTGACGATGTCCTGACGATCGTACGGAGTCACGAACTGGGCCTCGACCGAACGCAGGAGCTCGGAGGCGATCCGGTCGCCCTCGTGCTCGAGCTCCTTCACGTGCGCCTGGGTGACCGCGCTTGCCGGGTAGTCGCGGAATCGCTCCTCGACTGCGCGGGCGATCGCGAAGGCGTTCTCGCCCGCCTCGGCGAGCAGCCCGAACATCTCGCCGCTTCCGGATCCGAGCCCGAGGCGCACTAGATGACGGCCGCGAGTGGGAAATAGCAGAGGGCGGCGACGAGTGCGGCCGCAGGGATCGTGATGATCCAGGCGACGACGATGTTGCCGGCGACGCCCCAGCGCACGGCCGAGAAGCGCTTCGTCGAGCCGGAGCCCATCACCGCCCCGGTGACGACGTGGGTGGTCGAGAGCGGATAGCCGTACTTCGTGGACGCCCAGATCACGGCGCCGGCGCTTGCCTGGGAGGTGAACCCGCTCTCCGGCTCGAGCTTGTAGACCCGCTGCCCGACGGTGCGCATGATCCGCCAGCCGCCCGAGTACGTGCCGGCGGCGATCGCGACGCCGGCGGCGATCTTCACCCAGGTCGGGATGTAGAAGTGGCTGATCTGCCCTTCCGAATAGAGCGCGAGCGCGATCACGCCCATCGTCTTCTGGGCGTCATTCGCGCCGTGCGCGAAGCCCACCCAGGTGCCGGTCGCGAGCTGCCCGAGCCGGAACGACCGGTTTGCGAGCCCCGGCGTGAGCCACTTGAACAGCCAGTAGATGGCGACAAGTAGCGCGAAGGCGGCCCCGAAGGCGATCGCCGGCGCCCAGATCGCGGGGATGATCACCTTGTGCACGACGCCGTGCCACTCGACGCCGCTCGGCCCCGACTGGGCGAGCGCAGCGCCGATGAGGCCGCCGATCAGGGCGTGAGAGGAAGACGAGGGCAGGCCGAGCCACCAGGTCAAGAGGTTCCAGACGATGGCGCCGACGACCGCCGCAAGCACGGTCTTCTCGGTCGCGAGGTTCGAGTCGATGATCCCCTTGCCGACCGTGGTCGCGACCGCCGTCGTCGCGAAGGCGCCCGCGAGGTTCGCCACGGCCGCCACCGCGACCGCGACCCGCGGCGAGAGGGCCCTCGTCGAGACGCTCGTCGCCACGGCGTTTGCGGTGTCGTGGAACCCATTCGTGAAATCGAAGGCGAGCGCGACGCACACCGTGATGACGAGCAGCGTCAACGGTTCTTGACGAGAATGGCCTCGAGCACGTCGGCCGCGTTCTCGCACGCATCCACGGCCTCCTCGATCTGCTCGTGGATGTCCTTCCAGCGAATGATCGTGAGCGGGTCCTTGCCGGAGCGAAAGAGATCCGCCACGGCCTCGCGCGACAGCCGGTCACCCTCGTCCTCGAGCTCGCGCACGGCTACGAGTTGCGGGTGGGAGTCGCGAAAGCCTTCGAGCAACTCGATTGCCTCGTGCAGCTTGGACGCGGCACCGTAGACGACCCGGGCCTGCTCGATCGCAAGGTGCGGAACGTCGCGCACCTCGTAGGCGTCGATGTCGTCGGCGGCTTCGTCCACGTGGTCGCAGATGTCGTCGATCACCGAGGCGAGCCGGTACATGTCGTCCCGATCGAACGGCGTCACGAACGTGCTGTTGAGCAGGCTGATCACCTCGTGGGTCAAGCGGTCGCCCTCGTGCTCGGCCTCCCGGATCGCAGGCAGCAGCTCGCGGCTCTCCGGCCAGGTCTCGAGTAGCTCGACGAGCATCCGGGCGATCTCACGGCTGTTCGCCGACGCTCGGGTGAAGAGGTCGAAGAACTCGCGCTTCTGGGGCGTCAGCCGGAGCCGGACCATCGCGAGGCTTTTACCAGAACGTCACCAGATCGAAATACCCGCCGTGCTCAGGTGACGACGAAATAGATGCTCGTGGCGATCCCGACGCCGAGGCTGTAGATCGCGAACGGGAGCAGCGTGCGCGTCTCGAAGAAGCGCATGAGGAACCGGATCGAGAGGTAGGCGGTAACGGCAGCGGCAAGCGCCCCGGCGAGGGCCGGGCCGCGAACGCCGTTGCCTTCGCTGCCGAGGAGCTCGGGCAGCTTCAGGATCGCCGCCGCACCGATCAGCGGCGTCGCGAGCAGGAACGCGAACCGCGCCGCATCCTCGTTCGAAAGCCCCACGCGGAGCCCGCCGCTCATCGCCGCACCCGAACGTGAGAACCCCGGGATCAGAGAAAGAGCCTGAGCCGCCCCGACTCCGACCGCCTGCGACCAGCCGACCTGGCGCGCGATGCGCGTGTCGTCGTCGCGGTCGGTCTGAGGGGCGCGGCGCCGAAGCCGCTCGGCGATCAGGAGCATCACGCCGTTCAGCGTGAGGAAGAGCGCTGCGGAGGCGCCCGAGGCGAACACCTTGCTGAGCTTGTCCTGAAGCGCCAGGCCGAGGATCCCCGCCGGGATCGTCCCGACGACGAGCAGCCAGCCGAGCTTGGCGTCGCTGTCGTCGTTCGCGATCCCCCGGTCGCGGAGCGAGCGTCCGAGGCCCTTCACGATCCGCACCCAGTCGTTCCAGAAGAATCCGAGCAGCACGAGGGCAGTCGCGAGGTGCAACGCCACGAGGAACGAGATGAAGTACTTGTCGTTCTGGTGGATGTTCCAGCCGAGGAGCTTCGGCAGGATCACCGCATGGCCGAGGCTCGAGATCGGAAAGAGCTCCGAGACGCCCTGGACTGCGCCGAGGATGATCGCCTGCGTGTAGGTGATCAGCGAGGCGACGATCACGCAGCGGAGGCAGGGCGCTTGGGCCCGGACTTGAACCAGGCGAACACGAGGCACGCAGCGCCGAGCAGCACGGCCGCGATCCCGTGCTTGGCGTGGTGATGGCTCGAACCGGCCTGATGGCCCGGGAAGAAGCCCGGCAACGAGCTTGCCGGCTCCACGAAGTACACGATCCCGATCGCGATGAAGACGATGCCAAGGACGAGAGCGGCCACGGCGAGAACCCTGTCGTTCTGCATCGGCCGGAGCATAGTGACCTGCCACCGGCCGCCCACGGTCGAACCCGCGAACTCCCCGCTTCGCACGCTTTCGACATACAGTTCACCCATCGATACCCCGCGTACACCACCGTTCGGAGATGATGTCGGCCTCTTGGCCTCGACACCCCGCTCCCTGACGGAGACGCCCAGCCAGACGCTTTTGAACAGAGAGCTCTCGTGGCTCGAGCTGAACCGGCGTGTGCTCGAGCTCGCGGCCGATCCCGCCGAGCCTCTGCTCGAGCGGGTGAAGTTCTGCGCGATCTTCTCCTCGAACCTCGACGAGTTCTTCATGGTGCGGGTTGCCGGCCTGCTCGACCAGCTTGTCGCACGGGTGAACGTCCGCTCGCCGGACGGGCGCACGCCGCAGCAGGCGCTCGCCGAGGTGCGCGAAGGAGCACTCGAGCTCGGCGCGGCTCAGTCACGGCTCTGGCGCGACGAGCTCGTACCCGCGCTCGCGGCCGAAGGTGTGCTGATCGGCGGCGTCGAGGACGCGACCGACGAGGAGCTCCGAGAGCTCGAGACGCGCTTTTCCCGCCAGATCTACCCGGTGCTGACGCCGCTTGCGGTCGGTCCGGGCCAGCCGTTCCCATACATCTCGGGGCTCTCGCTCTCGCTCGGGGTGACCGTTCGCGATCCCGATTCCGGCGAGGAGCGGTTCGCGCGGGTCAAGGTTCCGGAGACGCTGCCGCGCTTTGTCTCGATCGGCGAGCGCGGCCTGCTGATCCCGCTCGAAGGCGTGATCTCGCACTACCTGAGCTGGGTGTTCCCGGGAATGGAGCTGACCGAGCGCGCCGCGTTCCGGGTGACGCGCGACGGCGACACGGAGATCTCCGACGACGCGGACGACCTGCTCGAGGCCGTCGAGAGCGAGCTGCGCAAGCGGCGCTTCGGCGCGGTCGTGCGGCTCGAGGTGTCGAGCTCGATCTCGCGTGCGATGGTCGCGCGGCTCTCCGAGCGGCTCATCGTGCGGCCTGACTCCGTGTATCCGATCCACGGGCTCCTCGACCTGCGCGATGTGATGCAGCTCTGCAACATCGACCGGCCCGACCTGAAGTACGAGCCGTGGGTGCCGCAGACCCAGCGGCGCCTCGCGAAGCCGACCGACGGCGACCTCTTCGAGGAGATCGCGGCCGGAGACATCGTCGTCCAGCATCCCTACGACTCCTTCGCGACGAGCGTCGAGGCGTTTGTGACCGCGGCGGCAAAAGATCCCGCGGTCGCGACGCTGAAGACGACCGTGTACCGCACGAGCCACGACTCGGCCCTTGCGCCGGCACTGATCGAGGCCTCCGAGAACGGGAAGCAGAGCGTCTGCGTCGTCGAGCTCAAGGCCCGCTTCGACGAGCAGCGGAATATCGAGTGGGCACGCTCGCTCGAGCAGGCCGGCGTCCACGTCGTCTACGGCTTCCCCGACATGAAGATCCACGCGAAGACGACGCTCGTGATCCGTCGCGAGGGCGACGGACTCCAGCGTTACGTCCACATCGGGACGGGGAACTACCACGCGACGACCGCGCGGATCTACGAGGACGTCGGGCTCTTCACGGCCGATCCGGAGATCTCGGCCGACATCGCCGATCTGTTCAACTTCGTCACGGGCTTCGGCCGGCCACGGGCGTTCCGCAAGATCCTCGTGGCGCCGTTCAACCTGCGACGCGAGCTCGTCGAGCGCATCCGCGAATGTCGGCTCGGCGGCTACAGCGGGCGAGCACGCTCGGATCCGGATCAAGGTGAACAACATCGCCGACCCGGGGATCGTCGAGGAGCTCTACAAGGCCTCCCAGTGCGGCGCCAAGATCGACCTGATCGTGAGGGCCGTCTGCGTGCTCCGGCCGGGCGTTCCGGGGCTCTCCGAGGGAATCACCGTCCGCTCGATCCTCGGCCGCTTCCTGGAGCACAGCCGTTTGTACTGCTTCGAGGCGGGGGAGACACGGAGCTATCTGATGGGAAGCGCCGACCTGATGCCGCGGAACCTCGACCACCGGATCGAGATGATCGTCCCGGTCGAGGCGCCCCACGTCAAGGCCGAGATCGAGACGATCTTCCGCCGCCTCTTGAACGACAACTCGCAGGCCTGGATGCTCGCCGCCGACGGTTCCTGGCAGCGCGTCCAGCCCGAGCCGAACGAGCGGCGGCGCGTCTCCCAGCTCGTGGCGATGCGCGGCCGGATGCGCGCTCGCCGCCGCGCCACACCAGGCGTTTGATCGGCGCCAACATGTGGCCCCGTCATGATGGACGAATGGCTGTCGGGGTCATCGACGTGGGTTCGAACACCGTGCGGCTCCATGTCGCTCGCGACGGCGAGGCGCTCCACCGGGAGAAGGCGATGCTGCGCCTCGGCGAGGCGATCGAGCGCACGGGTGGAATCCCGGAGCCGAAGCTCGCAGAGACGCTCGCGTGCGTCGAGCGGTTCGTCGTCGATGCACGCCGGCTCGGCGTCGAGCGGCTCGAGGTGCTCGTGACGAGCCCCGGCCGCCAGGCCGCCAACGGGGCCGAGCTCCTCTCGCGGCTCGCGGCGGCCTCGGGAGTGCCTGTCCGCCTGCTCTCGGCCCAGGAAGAGGGGCAGCTCGCGTTCCTCGGCGCGATCTCGGCAACCCGCGGCGGGGCACGCCGGCTGCTTGCCGTGTGCGACGTCGGCGGCGGCTCGGCCCAGGTCGCGGTCGGGACGAGACGCGAGGGTGTGGCGTGGGTGCGCTCGATCGACATCGGCTCGATGCGGCTCACGAGCCGCATGCTCGAAGACGACCCGCCCGGCGACGCCGCCGTAGGCCGGGCGCGACTCGAAGTCGAGCGCATGCTCGAGGGGTTCCTGCCTCCCCCACCCGAGACCGCGTTGGCCGTCGGCGGCAGCGCTCGCGCCCTCCGCGACATCGTCGGGCCCGTCCTCGGTGCGGATGAGCTCGACGAGCTCGCCGGGATCCTCGCCCGCACCCCGTCGCGTGAGATCACCGAGCTCTACGACATCCCCCCGGATCGTGTCCGGACGCTCGCGGCCGGCGCCGTCATCCTCGGGGCGATCCGCGAGCGGCTCCATGTCCCGCTCCGGGTCGTTCGCGGCGGCGTGCGTGAGGGAGCGGTGCTCGAGCTCTCGACTCGCGTCGAAGCCGCGTAGTCTCCTCAGAACATCCGCCTAGAGCTCTCGCCCGGCGCTCGACCGTCTTCATCGCGTCCGGCAGCTCCGCGCGTGCCTTCCTCCGACGGAACCGTTCCAGCTCGACGATCCTGCCGGCGGCGAGCCGCGACTCCTCGCTCGCGAGCGCGCGGACGCGCTGCTCGGCGACGACGGCGTCCTGGTGCTCGCCGATCACGTCCTGAACCTTGCGCAGCGAGTCGGCGAGACGCTCGAACGGCTCGCCCTCGGCGGTCGCGGCCAGCTCGGCCGAGTAACGAGCGTGCTTCGCGTGGATTCGAACGGCGTGGAGGTCGTCGTCACTCGGGGTCTCGCCCAGGTCGTCGTACTCCGATTCGAGCCGATCGAGCTCCTTGCGCGCGAGACGGGCGAGCGACACGCCGGCGTCGGTGACCCGGAGGGTCGGCACCACGGACTCGAAGCGCTTGAGCAGCTCCCGGTAGCGGCTCGTGTCGATCGCGGCGAGCAGGCCGTCCCGCTGCCGGAGACGGTCACGCTCCAGCGCGGCGATGATCGACTCGGCCCCGGCCTGATCCGGGTCGAGCTCGGGAACGAGCTCGCGTAGGCGGCCGATCAGCACATCGAGGTCGCGGACGGGGCCGGTGATCCCACCGAGCCAGCGGAGCTCCCGGTCGAGCGCAGCGAGCTGGTCGCGGACGAGCGGACGCGAGGCGCGGATCAGCGCCCGCGAGCGGCGGCTCGCGACGCGGAAGCGATGGAGGTTCTCGGGGTCGGCGCCGTCGCGGACACCCGGCTCCGAACGCTCGATCGCCCGCCGCTGCCGATCGAGCAGGTCTCGGAGATCGTCGATTGCAGGCACTTTCGCTCTGATCCTAGGGCACGATCGGACAGAAATGGCGTTTACGCGACAACGTCAGTCGTGCCGCGTCGGAGATGGACATCAAGATCGACCGGCTCACGCGTAGGTGAAGAAGCCCTGCCCCGACTTGCGTCCGAGCCGTCCGGCCGCCACGTGCTCGCGCAGGAGCGGGCACGGCGCGTACTTCGGCTCGCCGAGCCCAGCCTCGAGTACCTCCATGATCGCGATGCAGGTGTCGAGCCCGATCAGGTCGGCAAGCGCGAGCGGGCCGATCGGATGGCCGAATCCGAGCTTTGCAACGGTGTCGATCGCCTCGGCGCCGGCCACCTCGCCCGCGAGGGCCCAGACGGCCTCGTTGATGAACGGCATCAGGATCCGGTTGGAGACGAACCCGGCGACGTCGCGGGCCTCGACCGGCTCCTTGCCGAGCTCGCGTGCGAGCCCGACGATCGCCGTGGCGCATTCGTCGGAGGTGTCGCTCGGCGCGGATCACCTCGACGAGCTTCAGCACCGGCACCGGGTTGAAGAAGTGCATCCCGATCACCCGGTCGGGACGGTTGGTGGCCGCGGCGAGGGTTGCGATCGGGATCGAGCTCGTGTTCGAGGCGAGGATCGCCGCTGCCGGCAGCACCGTCGTCGGCGCGGCGGAACACGTCCTCCTTGGCGGCGGCGTCCTCGACGACCGCCTCGATCATCAGGTCGGCCGGTGCGAGCTCCTCGACAACCGAGATCCGGGCGAGGACCGGGCCTGGATCGGGGCCGCCCTTCGCCGCGAGCCGGTCGAGGCTGTGCTCGATCGCGCCGAGCGCCCTGTCGGTCGCGCCCGGAAACGGATCGTGCAGCGAGACCCGCCGGCCCGACGCCGCGACGACCTGGGCGATCCCGCTACCCATCTGCCCCGCCCCGACGACGAGGACGTGCGGGAAGCTCGAGTCGGCCACGCCTAGCGACCGAGACCGCCGAGCAGGTCGACGTCGCGCGAATAGCTGAGGAGCGCGGGCGCCTCGCCGAGCGGAACCCACCGCACCTCGTCGACCTCGTTCTGAGCGAACGGCTCGCCGACCGGCTCCATCCGGTAGTACCGGACCTCCTTGTCGCGGCCGCGGGAGTCGGTGTAGTGCGTCCGCCCGACCTCGTCGCCGAGCTCGCAGCGGAGCCCGGTCTCCTCCTCGACCTCGCGGCGCGCCGCCTCCTGCCAGGATTCGCCCGCGTCGAGCTTGCCCTTCGGGAGCGTCCAGTCGTCGTACGCCGGCCGGTGCACGAGCAGCACGCAGCCGTCGCGGATGACGACTCCGCCCGCGGCCGCACGACCGCGGCCCTCGATCATACCTCGATCAGCAAGGCATCGCCCTGTCCGCCGCCGGAGCAGATCGCCGCCAGCCCGAGGCCGCCGCCCTCGCGCCGGAGCTCGTGGACGAGCGTGGTGAGGATCCGCGCGCCCGATGCGCCGATCGGGTGGCCGAGCGCGACGGCGCCGCCGTTCACGTTCACGAGCGCCTCGTCGGCTCCGAGGAGCCGCGTCGAGTGCGCCGCGACCGAGGAGAAGGCCTCGTTGATCTCGATGCGCTTCACGTCGCCGATCGCCTTGCCGGCGCGGGCGAGCGCGATCCCGGCAGCCTTCGCCGGAGTTCGTGCGAGGTAGGCGAACTCGTCGGCGACATACCCCTGCGAGACGATCGTCGCGAGCGGTTCGATCCCGCGGCGGCGGGCCCAGTCCTCGCTCGCGACGAGCACGCACCCCGCGCCGTCGTTGACGCCGGGCGCGTTCCCGGCCGTGGTCGTCCCGTCCGGGTCGAACACGGGCTTCAGCGAGGCCAGCTTCTCGAGCGAGGTGTCGCGGCGCGGGCTCTCGTCGGCCTCGAGCTCACCGACGGCGACGAGCTCGTCGCGGAACCGGCCGGCGTCTGCCGCCGCGACCGCCCGCTGGTGCGAGCGGAACGCCCAGGCGTCCTGGTCCTCCCGCGAGATCCCGAGCTCGCGGGCGACGAACGAGGCCTGCTCGACCATGTGCAGGCCGTCGAAGCTCGACTCGAGCCCGTCGTGAACCATCAGGTCGATCAGCGTCCCGTCGCCGAGGCGGTAGCCGAAGCGCGCCTTCGCAAGCGCATACGGGGCATTCGACATCGACTCCATCCCGCCGGTGACGACCAGCTCTGACGTCGCCCGCGCGGATCATCGAGTCGGCGATCTCGACCGCGCGAACCGAGGAGGCGCAGACCTTGTTGACCGTGTCGGCGGGCGTCTCGATCGGGATTCCCGCCCCGATCGCCGCCTGGCGCGCAGGTGCCTGTCCGGCCCCTGCCTGGAGTACCTGGCCCATGATCACGTACTCCGGCTCCTGCGGCTCGATCCCGGCACGTTCGAGCGCCGCGCGAATCGCGATCGCGCCGAGGTCGGTCGCCGGGTGCGAGGAGAGCCCGCCGCCGAGCCGGCCGAAGGGCGTCCTCACCGCGCCGATGATGACACTGCGCGCCATCCTCAGCGCACGAAGCTCGTGTCGGCGGTGAGCCGCGTGGCAAAGGCGACGACGAGCGCGATCACAGCCTCGAGGTCGTCGAGCACAGCGAGCTCGCAGGGCGAATGCATGTAGCGGATGGGGATCGAGACGATTCCCGTCGGCACCCCGCCGCGGCTGCGGTGGACGTCGTCGGCGTCGGTATGGGTCGCTCCGGAGTAAACCTCGATCGTGTGCGGGATCGCGTCCTCCTCGGCGGCCTGGACGAGGAGGTCGGAGACGCAGACGGTTCGCCACAGGGCCGCGCGTGATCGCCGCACCGGAGCCGAGCTCGACCTTCCCCGCCCGCTTCACGCTCTCGCCGGGGGCATCGGTCGCCCACGTCACGTCGAGTACGAGCGCGACATCCGGCTCGAGCACGAATGCGGCCGTCCGGGCGCCGTCGTGACCTATCTCCTCCTGGACCGAGGCGACCGCGACGACACTCGCGTTCGTGTTTCCCGCCTCCGCGAACCGGCGCGCTGCCTCGAGCGCGGCGTAGGCGCCGAGGCGGTCGTCGAGCGCACGCGACACGATCCTGCCGTTCGGCAGCTCGAGCGGCTCGCCGTGCCAGACCCCGACGTCGCCGGCAGCGACGCGCTCACCCGCATCCTCGCCACTCGTGGCGCCGATGTCGATATGCAGGTCGTCGCGGCGCAAACCGCTGCGCTCCGAGCGTTCGCTCCGCGACCGCGCCCGGACGCCGACGACTCCTTCGACCGGCCCGCCCCGCCCCGCGATCAGGATCCGCTGCC
Organism: uncultured Actinomycetota bacterium; assembly: GCA_963720045.1. GTDB lineage: Bacteria > Actinomycetota > Thermoleophilia > Gaiellales > Gaiellaceae > PALSA-600. The sequence goes on from CAVREC010000005.1 coordinate 86,269, forward strand.
CGGCGAGCTGCTCCGGGTCGACACCGCCGAGGGTGCTGAAGCTGAGAGACCCTCACCGTCGATGTGCGTGATCGAGATCCCGATCTCGTCGATGTGGCCGATCACCGCCAGCGTGGGCCCTGAGCCCGGGCCGACCCGGGCGAAGGAGGTGCCGAGTGTGTCGCCGTGCACGGCCGCGAACGCGGCCGCTGCCTCACGCCAGACGCGCGCGGCCGGCTCCTCGGCGCCCGAGGGACCGACGGCGGTGAGAAGATCGTGGAGCAGCTCGGGAATCGCCACGGCTTGCGGATTGAATCAGGAGCGCCTATCGTGGGGGCGTGAATCCCTCCCCGTGCACGAGCTGGTGGTCCTGGCGCGCGAGCGGGGCGGGAGCGTGCGACTGAGAAAGCACGACAGCCTTCCCCGCTCGACCGAGAAGACCCCAGGCGGGTCTTTTTTGTTGCCATGACCGTGACCAGAACCGCCATCGACACCGATCTCCTCACCCCGCTCGGGGCCTATCTCCGCCTGCGCGCGCTCGGGTCGGCGAGCTTCCTGCTCGAATCGGTCGAGCAGGGACGGCTCGGGCGGTACTCGCTCGTCGGTTGCGGGTCGCGCGTTGTCTCCTACGAGGAGGCCGAGACCTGCGGGGAGGCCGTAGTCGGCTACGTCGGCTACGACTTCGTCTCCAAGCTCGAGCCGACGGTGCAGATGCCGGATGCCGGACGCGGCCTACCGGAGAGCCGGTTCGTCGTTGCCGACACGCTCGTTCGCTTCGATCACGCACTCGGGGTCGCCGAGGTGCTGAGGGGCGGAGGTGAGGTGATCGCCGCGCTCGAAAGCGTGGTTCCCGCGCCCCCGCGCGAGTCTGGGGCGGCTGCCGAGACTCGCCGGTATCCGTCGCAGGCCGAGTACGAGGCCGGGGTGCTCGCGTGCAAGGAGTTCATCCGGCGCGGCGATGCCTTCCAGATCGTGCTCTCGCAGCGCGCGGAGCGGCCCACCTCCGTGTCGGCGCTCGCCCTGTATCGCTCGCTGCGGCGGGTGAACCCCTCCCCGTACCTCTTCCTGCTCGAGCTCGACGGCCTCGCGCTCGTCGGCTCCTCGCCGGAGACGCTCGTCAAGTGCGACGGCTCGCGGGCATCGCTGAACCCGATCGCGGGCTCGACCCAGCCCGGCGAGGGCGATGCCGCGCGGCTGCTTGCCTCGGACAAGGACCGCGCCGAGCACGTGATGCTCGTCGACCTGGGGCGAAACGACCTGTCGCGCGTGTGCGTGCCCGGCACCGTCGAGGTGGCCCGGTTCCTCGAGGCCGAGCGGTTCTCGCACATCACGCATCTCGTCTCCGAGGTCGTCGGCGAGCTGCGCGAGGGAATCAGTCCGTTCGAGCTCCTGCGCGCGTGCTTTCCGGCCGGCACCGTCTCGGGCGCGCCGAAGGTGCGCGCGATGCAGATCATCTCGGAGCTCGAGGGCTACCGCCGCGGCCCGTACGCAGGCGCGGTGCTCTACGCGCTTCCGGGCGGCCCGCTCGATGCGTGCATCGCGATCCGGACGATCGTGCTGCACGAGGGTGTGGCGCATCTGCAGGCCGGTGCGGGAATCGTCGCCGACAGCGACCCGGCGGCCGAGCACGAGGAATGCCTGCGCAAGCTCGCCGCGCTCGAGGCCGCGATCGACCGGGCGGAGGCGGGCTAGAAATGTTGGTGTTGATCGACAACTACGACTCGTTCACGTACAACCTTGCGCACCTGTTCGGCGAGCTCGGGGTGGAGGTGCTGGTTCGGCGCAACGACGAGATCACGGTCGAGGAGCTCGAGGGTCTTTCGCCCTCGCACCTCGTGATCTCGCCGGGGCCCGGTCGCCCCGAGAATGCGGGCGTGTCCGAGGCCGCGGTGCTCGCGCTGGCCGGCCGGGTGCCGGTGCTCGGCGTCTGCCTCGGCCATCAGGCGATCGTGCGGGCCTTCGGCGGCGAGATCGGGCAGGCCCGTGCGCTCGTGCACGGCAAGTCGACGGCAGTGAGCCACGACGGAAAGGGCATCTTCACCGGCATGCCGGAGGGCTTCGAGGCGGGGCGCTACCACTCGCTCGCGGCTATCTCGGTGCCGGAGATCCTGGAGGTGTCGGCCACGGCCGCCGACGGCGAGGTGATGGCAGTCAGACATCGCGAGCTGCGCATCGACGGCGTGCAGTTTCATCCGGAGTCGGTGCTGACGCCCCTCGGGCCTGAGCTTGGCCGGAACTTCCTGGAGGGCAAGTGATCCAGGCGGCGCTCTCCCGGCTCCTCGACGGGCACGATCTCTCGCGCGAGGAGGCCCGCGGGGTGATGAGCTCGATCATGGCCGGCGAGGCGACGCAGGCGCAGATCGGCGGGTTCCTCGTCGCGCTTCGGCTCAAGGGAGAGACCGCCGACGAGATCGCGGGCTGCGCAGAGGCGATGCGCGAGCACGTCGTTCCGGTGCGGCCGAAGCGCGACGACCTGGTGGACACGGCGGGGACGGGCGGCGACGGCGCGAATACCTGGAACATCTCGACCGCGGCTGCACTGGTCGCGGCCGCAGCAGGGGCGGGAGTCGCGAAGCACGGCAACCGCGCGGCCTCGTCGGCGACGGGTGCCGCCGACGTTCTCGAGGCACTCGGCTTCGAGCTGGAACTGCCGCCTGAACGGATTGCGGAGTCGATCGACGAGCTCGGATTCGGCTTCCTCTTCGCCCAGGCCCATCACCCGGCGATGAAGTACGCGGGACCGGTGAGGCGCGAGCTGGCAGCGCGAACGGTGTTCAACGTCCTCGGCCCGCTGACGAACCCCGCCGGCGCACGCGCTCAGGTGCTCGGTGTCTATGCGCCCGGGCTGACGCGCACGCTGGCCGAGGCGCTCGTGCAGCTCGATGCGCGCCGCGCGTTCGTCGTGCATGGCGCGGGCGGGATCGACGAGCTCTCGCCGGCCGGGCCGAACCTGGTCTGCGAGGTCGCCGGCGGGACTGTCTCCGAGTACGAGCTCGACCCCGAGGATCTCGGCATCGACCGCTGCGACCCGCGCGGCCTGCGGGGCGGCGACCCGGAGACGAACGCGCGCGAGCTCCGGAACGTCGTCGAGGGCGAGCTCACCGAGGGAGCCCACCGCGACGCCGTGCTCCTGAACGCAGCGGGCGCGATCGCGGCCGCGGGCCACGCCGCCGATCTCGCCGAGGGCCTCGCGCTCGCCCGCGTCGCGATCGACTCCGGCGCCGCCGGCGCACGCCTCGACGAGCTGATCGCCTTCTCCCGAAAGGAGGTCGCCTCATGAGCCGTGCCGAAAACCGAGGCACAGGCGGGGTCAGGTACAGCCTGAAAACGACGGGGGCGCCGGACCGCAGACCGCAACATCCGGCCCGTAGACAACACGCAGAACCCCTGCAAATCCGCAGTGTCTGCCGCGGGTCGAAGGCGGGGTCAGGTACTGGAACGGAAGTGGAACAAAAACGGCCTTCCAGGCACGATTCGAGAGCGCAGGCAACACCGTGAGGTTCGTCGAGTCGCTCGCTCAGCCCGGCTTCGGGGCGATTGCCGAGTTCAAGCGGCGATCGCCCTCGGCCGGCGACCTCCGGCCTGCCGGGGATGTCCGCGAAGTGGCGCGGGCCTACGAGCGCGCCGGAGCGCGGGCGATGTCCGTGCTGGTGGACGAGCGGTTCGCGGGGACGTGGGACGATCTCCGCGCCGCCCGGACGGCAACCTCGATCCCGCTGCTCGCGAAGGGCTTCTTCTCGACCGCGGACGACCTGCGCCTCGCCCGCGAGGCGGGCGCGGACGCCGCGCTCCTGCTGCTGCGCGATCTCGACGACGAGACGTGCGCGCTGCTCATGCGCGACGCCGAAGGACTCGGGCTCGACACGCTCATCGAAGCGCACGACGCCGCCGAGCTCGCACGGGCGACGGCACTCGGGGCGCCGGTGATCGGGGTGAACGCCCGCGACCTCTCGACCTTCGAGATCGACCGGCGCGGCCAGCTCGACCTGCTCTCACACGCGCCGCGCGACCGGATCGTGATCGCCGAGTCGGCAATCGCAACCCGAGCCCAGGGCGCAGCCGCGGAGCTCGCCGGCGCGAAGGCGATGCTCGTCGGCTCGACTCTGATGCGCGCGGCCGATCCGGGTGCCAAGCTCGAGGAGCTGCTTTCACGGCCGCTCGTCAAGGTCTGCGGGCTGACGCGCCAGGAGGACGTGGACGCCGCGGTCGAGGCGGGAGCCGATCTCGTCGGGTTCATCCTCGCCCGGGAGAGCCCACGCCGAACCGACGACCTGCTCGACGCGCCCGAGACCGTCCTGCGCGTCGCCGTGTTCGTCGGCGAGGAGCACCAGACGGGCGCCGACCTCGTCCAGTTCTACGCCGAGGACGAAGGCCACCGAGCCCGCGATGCAGTGCTGCGGCGGGACGGCGAGCAGGTCGGTACCGTCGTGGACTTGCCGTGGGAAGCCGACGATCCGACGCACCTCGAGCGCGCCCGGGCCCAGACCGGCCGCGTGATGCTGGCGGGCGGCCTCGGCCCCGCGAACGTCCGTGAGGCGATCGACGCCGTCGGCCCCTGGGCGGTCGACTCCGCCCGCTCGACCGAAAGCGCCCCCGGGATCAAGGACCACGATGCCGTACGCTCCTGGGTGCAGGCGGCACGATGACGACCTTCGGCATCTACGGGGGCCGGTACGTCCCGGAAACGCTGATCCCGGCCCTGGACGAGCTCACCGCAGGCTGGATCGGCGCCCGCGCCGACGACGCATTCTGGGCCGAGCTCCACGAGCTGCGCACGAACTATGCCGGCCGCCCGACGCCCCTCACCCGCGCCGAGCGCTTCGACCCGGACCGGCGGGTCTACCTGAAGCGCGAGGACCTCCTCCACACCGGCGCCCACAAGCTGAACAACGCCCTCGGCCAGGCCGTGCTCGCACAGCGGCTCGGCAAGCGCCGGATCGTCGCCGAGACCGGCGCGGGCCAGCACGGCGTCGCGACCGCGACTGTCTGCGCGCGCTTCGGACTCGATTGCGTCGTCTACATGGGCGCCGAAGACATGCGCCGGCAGGCCCCGAACGTCGAGCGGATGCACCTCCTCGGCGCCGAGGTGCGTGCGGTCGAGTTCGGGACGAGGACGCTGAAGGAGGCGACAAGCGAGGCGATCCGTGACTGGATCACGAACGTCGAAACGACCCATTACCTGATCGGCTCCTGCGTCGGCCCCGCGCCGTATCCCGAGCTCGTCCGTGAGCTCCAGCGGGTGATCGGCGAGGAGGCACGCGAGCAGATCCTCGCCGTCGAGGGGCAGCTGCCGGATGCCGTGATCGCGTGCGTGGGCGGCGGCTCGAACGCGATCGGCATCTTCGCGGCCTTCCTCGACGACGCCGAGGTGCGGCTCGTCGGCGTCGAGGCGGCCGGTGCTGCAAGCCTCGGTAGCGGCCGAACGGCCGTGCTCCACGGCGCGCGCTCGTCGGTGCTCGCCGACGACGACGGCCAGATCGCGGACGCCCACTCGATCTCGGCCGGGCTCGACTACCCCGGCGTCGGTCCCGAGCACGCGGCGCTCCGCGACTCCGGCCGCGCCGAGTACCGTCCGTGCACGGACGAGGAAGCCCTCGCGTCGTTCCATCGGCTGGCCGAGACCGAGGGGATCATCCCGGCGCTCGAGAGCTCCCACGCGCTCGCCCGAACGCTCGATCTCGACGCCGAGCTCGTCGTCGTGTGCCTCTCGGGCCGCGGCGACAAGGATCTCGCCGAGGTCCTCAGCCGGGCATGAAGACACAGCTTGTGATCTACCTCGTCTGCGAGCCCGAGACCCCGGAGCTCGCGGCGGCCGCGGTCGAGGGCGGCGCCGACATCATCGAGCTCGGGATCCCGTTCTCCGACCCGCTCGCCGAGGGCCCGACGATCCAGCGCGCCTCGGAGCGCGCGCTCGCGAAGGGGATGCGCACCGCCGAGTGCCTCGAATGCATCGCGACGACGCGCACGCTCGTGCCCGTGCCGCTCGTGCCGATGACCTACGCCGCGATCCTCGAGGCATACGGGTACGAGCGTTTCGTCGAAGACAGCCGCAAGGCCGGCGCGACGAGCGCCATCGTCGTCGACCTGCCGGTCGAGGAGCATCCCGAGGTTCCGCGGGTCCAGCTCGTCGCGCCCACCTCGACCGATGCCCGGATCGCGATGTGCGCCGGCGCCACCGACGGCTGGCTCTACCTCGTCTCCGTCACCGGCACGACGGGCGCGCGCACCGAGGTCTCCCCTGCGCTCGCGGGTCTCGTGGAGCGTTCGCGGGCGATCACCGACAAATCGCTCTATGCCGGCTTCGGGATCTCCACGCCCGAGCACGCCGCCGCGGTCGCAAAGCTCGCCGACGGCGTCGTCGTGGGCTCGCGCGCCGTCCAGGTCGCCGAGAACGGCCCGGCGGCGCTCCGCGACTACGTCAGGAGCCTGCGCTCGGCGATCGATGCCTCAGGGCCCTGACATCCTCACGGTGAAGATCGCACGGCCGTCCATGATCTCGAGCAGCTCGTGGCCCCGCGCGGCTTGGGCGTTCAGCTCGCGCTCCCAATCGGCGGCATCGCCTGTCAACTCGAGCACGCGGAACCCGTACTCGGCCGGTTCGAACCTCAGGGCCGAGCCTCCGCCCATCTCGACCATCGCACGGGTGACCGTGGCGAGACTCTGGCCCATCGCTCGAAGAATCCGCGCTCCGGGCCCATCTTCGGCCTGAAGGACTCCGTACAGGATGTGGTGCGGCTCGATCTGGAGGGACCGCTGATTGATGCAAGCGCGAAGCGCGAGTTCAAGAGACTGCTTCGCTGCCGGCGTGAACGGGAGGCCGCCGGTGACATCCTCCGTCTCGCTCTCCGGAATCTCTATCGCGGCGACCACCGCGTCGCGGGTGACTCCCAGATTGGCGAGGATCGCGGAGGCGACGTTCTCGGGGGGATGAAGGAGGCCGAGGAGAAGGTGGTCCGTATCCACCGAGGTCAAGCGCAGCTCCCGTGCGGTGTCCTGCGCGTCGAGCACCACCTGCTTGCCGCGCGGACTGAAGCGGTCGAACATGTCGACTCGCCCGCGCCGGCCTGTCCGTTTCATCCGCCCGAGAAGGGCCTGGGGACCGAGTTCGCCGCCGAGGATCATGATCGCTTCCGCTCCGATCGAGCGACCGTTGACACCGGCCCGATCACGCAGCGCGTCGTAGATCCCCTCGGGAACGTTGCGGACGTGAAGCGTCGCCATTGCTAGCGGCATGCTAGCGGAGTGCAACCAGGACTGCAAGCGATAGGCTCGCGGAATGGACGCCGTGGTCAAGGTCGCCTGCATCCAGGCCGAGCCGGTCGTGCTGAATCGCGAGGCGACGATCGACAAGCTCGAGCTCCTCGCCGCCGAGGCCGCCGGCGCCGGCGCGCAGCTCCTCGTCTTCCCCGAGGCGTTCGTCCCGGCCTACCCGTCCTCGGTCTGGGGCAAGGCGCTCGCCGGCTGGGCCGAGCCGGGCGCGACCGAGGCGTTCGCGCTCTTCGCGCGCGAGGCCGTCGCCGTGCCGGGCCCAGCCGAAGCGCGGATCGGCGAGGCCGCCCGTAAGCACGGCGTCTGGATCGTCACCGGCGTCACCGAGGTGGATCCCGAGCGCCCTTCGACCCTCTACAACACGCTCCTCACCCACGCCCCGGACGGCACGCTCGCCTCCAAGCACAGAAAGCTCGTCCCCACGAACCACGAGCGCCTGATCTGGGGCACCGGCGACGGCGGCGGGCTCCGCGCGATCCAGACCCCGCTCGGGCGGCTCGGCGGGCTGATCTGCTGGGAGAACTACATGCCGCTCGCGCGCTTTGCCCTCTACGAGTCGGGGATCGAGATCTACATCGCCTCGACGGCCGACGACGGCGATGCCTGGCAGGCGACGCTCGTCCACATCGCCCGCGAGTCTCGCGCGTTCGTCGTCGCGCCCTCCCACTTCCAGCGCGCCGACGCCTACCCGGCCGACTTTCCGCTCGCGCGGCTCCTCGAGGACGCGGGCATCATCGGCCGCGGCGGCTCGGCGATCCTCGCGCCCGGCGGTGCATATCTCGCCGGGCCGCTCTACGACGAAGAGGGAATCCTGTACGCCGAGCTCGACCCGGCGCTGCTCTGGGCGGAGCGCCAGCGCTTCGATCCGGCCGGGCACTATCACCGTCCCGACGTGCTCGGGCTGCGCGTCACCCCGAACGAGCGGTGAGCAGAGCGGTCGTCGTCGGTGCGGGCGTCTTCGGCGCGTCCACGGCTCGGGAGCTGGCGCGTCGCGGCTTCGACGTCAGGGTGATCGAGCAGTACACGCCGGGCACCGTGCGCTCCGGCTCGGGCGGAGACACCCGCCTCCTGCGTTTCTCGCACGGAGCCGAGGACTGGTACTCGCTGTCCGCGCGCCGTGCGCTCGAGCTGTGGCACGAGCTCGAGCGCGAATCGGGACAGACGCTGTTCGAGCCGGTCGGCCTCATGTGGTTCGACTCGGGAAGCGGCGACTTCACGCAACGGAGCGAGGAGACGCTCCGGCGCCTCGGGATCGCCTGCGAGCGGCTCACGCCCGAAGAGGCAGCCGGCCTCTTCCCGTCGCTCGGCGGCGAGGATCTCCGCTCCGCCCTCTACGAGCCGGATGCGGGCGTGCTGTACGCGCGGGCGGCCACGAGAGCGCTTGCAGCCGGCCTCCAGATCGAGGCCGCACACGCGTTCCCCGCGAGGCCGCCCGAAGCCGACATCGTCATCTGGGCCTGCGGATCGTGGCTTCCGAAGCTCTTCCCCGAGCTCGTCGAGCAGCGGATCGTCCGGCGCGACGTCTTCTTCTTCGGCGCGCCCGGCGAGTGGTCGGCCACGCCGGGCTTCTGCGACTACGACGGCCCCTACTACGGTCACGGCGAGCTCGGCGGGCTCGGCGTCAAGATCGCGCCGGACGGCGGCGGCGTCGAGGTCGACCCGGACGAGCTCGACCGCCTACCCGACGCAGGCATGGAGCAGCTCGCGCGCGCGTACGCCGCCCGCCGCTTTCCCTCGCTCGCCGACGCGCCGGTCATCGGCTCGCGCGTCTGCCAGTACGACCTCACTCTCGACACGCATTTCCTCGTCGCCCGCCACCCCGAGCATGCGAACTGGTGGCTTCTCGGCGGCGGCTCGGGGCACGGCTTCAAGCATGGGCCCGCGCTCGCCGAGTACGTGGCCGACTGCATCGAGGGCCGCCGCGACCCCGAGCCGTTCCACGGGCTCGGCCCGCGAAGCGGTCACGCCGGGCTGCGCACCGCCGAGCAGTAGCTGTCAGCTCGTCTTGACGACGAGCGTGTGCCGGCCCGCGCCGACCTTGACCGACGTCAGTCCCCACTGCTCGGGGATCCGCCTGCCGTCGAGTCGCGCGGCACCGTCGGCGGGAAGGATCAGGGTGCCGGGCACCGGCGCTACGACCATCGCTGTCAGCGCCCCCTGTCCGTAGGCCCAGTGGAAGCTGATCGGCCCCCGCGGCGTCGGGACCGTGCCGCTCGCCCACTTCAGGTCCCCAGGATGCGGCTCCGCAACGTAGGTGGCGAAGCCGGGTGAGGCGGGCGACACGCCCAGCGCGTAGTTCGTGAGTGCCGGCGCGGCACCGCTCGACCAGCCGTGATCCCACGAGGGCTTGGAGCTGACGGGCGGGCTGCCGAAGGCCCCGATCGTCTCCCACATCGTCGTCCTCGGGCCGTTCGCGAGCATGTAGCCCCATTCGCGGCGGATCAGTGCAATCGCAGAGCTGTCGAGCCCCGCCTCGTACCGGGCGACGAGCTCGAAGTAGCCCATGAACGGATAGACACGTTGATCCGCATAGTGGCCCCACGGATAACCGTCCCAGGTGTCGTTGTCGGCAAGCGTCGCCCCGTAGTACTGCCAGTTGTGCGCGGCGAGGTAATCGAGCGCCGAGCGAGCCTGCGCCGGTGAGGTGAGCCCGGCGAGCACCGCGAAGACGTTGCCGTCCTGGGGATGGACGACCGGTCCCGCGGTCGAGTCGCGATAGGCACCGACGGACGCGTCCCAGAACGCGGGCCCGAAGGCCGCTGCAACCGGCCCGATCCGGGTCTTCCATGCGGTCGCACGGTCGCTCTCCCCGAGCCAGCCCGCAAGCTGCGAGGCGAACTGGAGCGCGCGGACGTATCCGGCGTTGTAGTACGCAACCGTGGTTCCACCGCGCGGGATGTCGGCGTAGTCGGCGTTGCCGAGCCGGTTCTGTAGTAGCCCCGTCGGCCCGATCTGGGACGGGTACCAGCCGTCGAGGAGCCGCACGAGGCTCGGCCACACGTGCCTTGCGAGCGACAGGTCGCCGGTGTAGAGGACGTAGTCGTAGATGTCCTCGACCCAGTAGGCGTTGTAGTCGATCCGCACGACGGTCCCGTTCTCGTCGGGACTCGACGGGATCGAGCCGTCGTCGTGCTGGTGATCGGCGTACCAGACGATCATGTCGCGAAGGACGCTCGCCGCCGACGGCCTCGAGACGAGCAGCGTGATCCCGGTGACCGCCTGATCGCCCGAGTAGGGGCAGCGGTCGCGGGTCAGCCCGTCGAGCAGCACCGTCGGGAGGGCCACCGGGCAGCGCCTGCCCTCGGCGTCCGTCGTGAGCGGGCCCGGGGCGATCATGTCGGTCGCCGTCTTCACCGACGCCTTCCAGATCGCGTTCAGCTGGGGATCGCTCGAGACGAACGCGGCCGTTCCCTCCGAGACCGGAGAGGCGGCGGTAGCGGGATGCCCGAGTACAGCGACGAGCGCCAGGATTCCGAGCGCGAGTTTCACCGTCCCCCCGCTTTGGGCTCTCAGTTCTCGGGCCAGAAGTCTTGAGCGTACTCCGCACCGGAGTCGTCGTTGCGTGTCGAGACGATCACGATCTCGGCCTCCTCCGGCTCTGCGTTCCACACCGAACGGAAGACCTCCGGCGAAACGCGGATCGCCGTGCCGGGACCGACCGCGATCACCTCGTCGCCGAGCTTGAACTCGAGCTTGCCGGAGATCACGAAGTAGACCTCCTCCTGCTCCGCGTGGCGATGGCCGTAGGAGCCCTTGCCGCCCGTGTGCTGCGGCATCCGCCGGTAGGTGAACGCAACCTGCTCGCAGCCGAGCCCACCCGTGAGCATTCGCATCTCACCGGGATAGTCGCCGAGGACGTCGTCGACCTCTTCGAGCTTCGTGACGGTGTAGCCGGGCATATTCCCTCCCTTTCTCGGGGTCACGGGATGGGTGCGCTGCCGGAGCGGGACGCTGCCGGACGGGGGTGGGTCACTAGTATCGAACATCTGAGCGAGGGGATGCGGAAGCGGTTGACGCTCGTGGCCTGCATCCTGGGGTCGACGATCGTGTTCGTCGACTCGACTGTCGTGAACGTCGCGCTGCCCGCGATCGAGAGCGACTTCGGCGGTGGGCTCACACTCCAGCAGTGGGTCGTCGACGCCTACCTGTTGACGCTCGGCTCGCTGATCCTCGTGGGCGGCTCGCTCGGCGACATCTACGGGGAGAAGCGCGTGTTCGTGATCGGAGTGGCCTCCTTCGCGGCGACCTCGGTGCTGTGTGCGCTTGCCTGGGACGGGAACTCGCTGATCGTCGCGCGCGGCTTGCAGGGAGTCGCCGGCGCGCTGCTCACGCCTGCCGCCCTCGCGACGATCACCGTGTCGTTCAAGGGCGAGGAGCGCGGCGCCGCGATCGGAACGTGGACGGCCTGGACCGGGATCGCATTCCTGCTCGGGCCGACGATCGGCGGGTGGCTCGTGACGGCCGTTTCGTGGCGTGCGATCTTCCTGATCAACGTCCCGATCGCGATCGTCACGTTCGCGCTGATCGCGGTTGCGATTCCGGGCGGCGGGAACCGCGGCACGCGCGAACCCGTCGACTTCCTCGGGGGTGCGCTTTGCGCGCTCGGTCTCGCCGGGCCGGTCTATGCCCTGATCGAGGCGCCCAACCACGGCTTTTCGAGCCCGCTGATCCTGATCACGCTGTTCGGCGGGATCGCCGTCTTCGGCCTCTTCATCGCCTGGGAGGCGCGCGCGCCGACGCCGATGCTGCCGCTGCGGCTCTTCCGCCGCCGCAACTTCTCCTTCGCAAATCTCGAGACGTTCACCGTCTATGCGGGCCTTTCGACCCAGGGCTTCTTTCTCGTGCTCTTCCTGCAGCAGATCGCGGGTTACTCGCCGTTCAAGAGCGGGCTCGCGACGGTGCCGATCACGATCGTGATGTTCTTCGCCTCGGGCCGGGTCGGGCGGCTCTCGATCCGTTACGGCCCGCGGGTGTTCATGGGCACGGGGCCGTTGATCTGCGCCGCGTCCACGCTCTGGATCCGGACGTTCTCCCCGACGTTCGATTACTGGACGGAGCTCTTCCCGGCGTTGCTCCTGTTCGCCGCCGGGCTCTCCCTGATCGTCGCGCCGCTGACGGCGACCGTGCTCGCCGATGCCGGGGCCGGGGACGCCGGGATCGCCTCGGGCGTGAACAACGCGGTTGCCCGCGTCGCGGGCCTGCTCGGGATCGCCGTCGTCGGTGCAGCGATCGCGGGCGCCTCGAGCAACCTCGACCTCGCGGGCTTCAGGACGGCGATGGCGATCACCGCCGTGCTCTTCCTCGCGGGCGGCGCGATCGGCTTCGCGGGTATCCGCAAGGTGCGCACCGGCGGCGAGCGCGCCGGCGGCAAGGCCGGAGTTCCGGCATGAGGCGCAGGCTCGGCCGAAGCCGCGGATCCAGCCTGTTGAAAACCCTGTCGATAACCCGCCTGCAACTGTTGAAATCGGTGCCAGACACCGGGTTGAGCACTCTTTGGTCCGAGGCGAAAGTCCTGCTTGTCGGCGTGTTCTGTGCTTCGAGAGCGGTGTCAGACGCCGGGTTGGAGCGGCCATGAGCGGTGAGCCCGACGGAGGCTCGATTGCGGAAGGGCCGGCTCCGCCGGCGCCGGAGCAACACAGCTCGGCTGCGGAGATCGTCTTCGACCGCGTGACGAAGCGGTATGCCGGACGGGACGGCGCGGCGTTGCAGGAGCTCTCGCTGACGATTCCGGCCGGGACGTTCTGCGTGCTCGTCGGGCCCTCGGGAGGCGGCAAGACGACGGCGCTGAAGCTGATCAACCGCCTCATCCCCTTCGACGAGGGCGACATCAGGATCGACGGGCGCTCGATTCGCGATCTGCCGGTGGTGGAGCTCCGGCGCGGCATCGGGTACGTGATCCAGCAGGTGGGGCTCTTCCCGCACATGACTATCGGCGAGAACATCGGCACGGTGCCGCGACTCCTCGGCTGGCCGAAGGCCAGGATCAAGACGCGCAGCGCGGAGCTGCTCGAGCTCGTCGGGCTCGAGCCCGGCGATGCGGAGCGCTACCCGACCCAGCTCTCGGGCGGCCAGCGCCAGCGGGTCGGGCTCGCCCGCGCGCTCGCCGCCGACCCGCCTGTGCTCCTGATGGACGAGCCGTTCGGGGCGCTCGACCCGATCACGCGGGCGCGGCTGCAGGACGAGGTTCGCCGCCTCCATCGCGAGGTCGCGAAGACGATCATCTTCGTCACCCACGACATCGACGAGGCGATCAAGATGGGCGACCGGATCGCGATCCTCCGCGAGGGCGGCGTGCTCGCCCAGTACGACACGCCGGACGAGATCCTCGCGCATCCCGCCGACGAGTTCGTCGCCCAGTTCATCGGCGAGGACCGCGCCTTGCGGCGGCTCGCCCTTCGGCAGCTCTCGGACGTCGAGCTCGAACCGGTTCCTGCGGAGCGCCCCGCGCTCGAGGTCTCCAGCTCGACAACGGTGCGCAACGCGATCTCGATGCTCCTCGGGGGCGACGGGGACAGGCTCGTCGTGATCGACGACTCCGGGAAGGATCTCGGGATGCTCACGCTCGCCCGCGCAGCGGCGCTGCTCGGATGATCGCCGCCGGCCCAGTCGTCGTCCCGAACTTCGGCTCGGGAAGCTCCTGCGTCACGGGCGACAACCTCTTCTGCCCGAGCTGGGTGAAAGAGCACTGGAGCGACACGCTCTGGCCCGCGCTCGAGCAGCACATCGAGCTCTCGGCGTTTGCAGTTGCCGTCGGAGCGGTACTTGCCTTTGGGCTCGCGCTCTTCGCCCACCGCGTCCGCCAGACCCAGCAGCCGATCTCGATCGTCTCGGCGCTGATCTACACGTTCCCGAGCATCGCCCTCTTCCAGCTCCTGATCCCGCTCACCCCGAACACCGACACGACGATCGAGATCGCCCTCATCTCCTACACCCTCGTGATCCTCTTCCCGAACTTCATCGCCGGCCTCGACTCTGCTCCGCCCGACGTCCTCGAGGCAGCCCGCGGGATGGGGCTCACGCCCGGCCAGGTGCTTCGACGTGTCGAGCTTCCACTGGCGCTTCCGGCGATGATCGGCGGCCTGCGCATCGCCGTCGTGTCGACGATCGCCGTCGCCACGATCGCCGGGTCGATCTCCGAGAAAGGGCTCGGCTTCCCGATCTTCTACGCGATCCAGCTCCCGATCCCCTTCAAGACGGAGATCTACTCGGCCGGCGTGCTCGCCGTCGCATTGGCGCTCCTCTGCGACACGGCGCTCATCCTCGTCGGCCGCGCCGTGACACCCTGGGCCCGGGCGGCGACGCAATGATCTTCGACGCCGCGAACCCCCATACATTCGTCCAGGCGGTCCGCTTCATCCTCGACAACCCGCAGCTGCTTCTGACCAAGGCCTGGGAGCAGATCGAACTGTCGGCCGCGGCGCTCGCGATCGCCCTCGTGATCGCGCTTCCGCTCGGGATCCTGCTCGGTCACTTCCACCGCGGGGCGAACGCGGCGATCGGCGCCTCACTCCTCGGCCGGGCGCTCCCGAGCATCTTCCTGATCGCCGTCTTCCTGACCGTGCTCGGGCTCGGCTTCACGAACAACATGGTTGCGCTCGCGGTGCTCGCGATCGGCCCGATCCTGACGAACTCCTACCTCGGCGTCGAGGGTGTCGACGCAGACGCGGTGGAGGCCGCGCGCGGGATGGGTCTCTCGAACACCGGGATCCTCTCGCGGATCGAGCTTCCGCTCGCCCTGCCGCTGATCTACATCGGAATCCGGATTGCCGCTGTCACCGTCGTCGCGACCGCGCCGATCGCCGCCTACGCCGGCGGCGGGGGGCTCGGCGACATCATCGCGAACCAGCCGACCTACCGTCTCGCGGGCGTCCTCGGGGCGTCGATCTGCGTGATGGCGCTGTCGGCGGGAGTATGGGTGGGGCTGCTCGCGTTACAGAAAGCCACTACCCCCAAAGGGGTCAGGGCGGCTAGGGTCCTGGCTCCGGCGGGGGACTACGGAAAGGAGCGATTGTGATCAGGAAACACAACCGGAGGGCGGCCAAGGCGGCCTTCGCCATCTCGTTCGGGGTCGCGATTGTCCTCGGGCTATTCGCCGGGACGGCGCGCCCGGCGACGCATGCCGGTCCGACGATCATCATCGGCACCAAGAACTTCCCCGAGGAGTTCATCCTCGGTGAGCTCTACAAGCAGGCGTTGGAGGCAAAGGGCTTCAACGTCAGCTACAAGGAGAACATCGGCTCGACGGAGATCATCCAGACGCAGCTGACGAGCGGGAAGATCAACTTCTATCCCGAGTACACCGGCGTGATCGTGCAGGACGTCTTCGGTCACAAGACCTCCCCGAAGACGGCGGCGGCGACCTTCAAGCTCGCGAAGAGCCTCGAGGCCGCGAAGGGCTACACGCTCCTGAACGCCACACCGTTCTACGACACCGACGTGCTCGCGGTGACGAACGCGACGGCGAAGAAGTACGGGCTGAAGACGATCTCCGACCTGAAGAAAGCCGGCGCGTTCAAGCTCGGCGGCTTCCCGGAGTGCCAGACCCGCAACACGTGCTTCGTCGGCTACACGAAGCAGTACGGCCTCTCGAAGGCGACGTTCGCCTCCGTCGGGAGCGTCTCGCCGTACGCCGCGCTCGACTCGGGAGCCGTGCTCGCGGCCGACGTCTTCTCCACGGACCCGCCGCTCGCGGCGCCGTCCAAGTACACGGTGCTGACCGATCCGAAGCACATCACGGGCTTCCAGAACGTGGCGCCGATCGTCAAGACCTCGGTCGCGACGGCCGCGGGCTCGACGTTCGCGAAGACGGTGAACGCCGTTTCCTCGAAGCTGACGCTTCCGGCGATCATCGCGATGAACAAGGCCGTGGAGGTCGACAAGCAGTCGGCCGCTTCCGTGGCTTCGAAGTTCCTGAAGGCAAACGGGCTCGGCTAGGCCGGGCACGTGCGCGTCGTCGTTCTCGGTGGAGGGTCTTCCGGCGAGCATTTCGTCGGAGCCCTCCGCCGGCTCGACGGTGCTGCTGAAATCACTCTGGTAGAGCGGAAGCTCGTCGGCGGCGAGTGCTCCTACTGGGCCTGCATGCCGACGAAGACGATGCTGCGAGGCCCTGAGATAGTCGCCGAGTCGCGCCGTGCACCGGGGGTCCGGCCCGCCACGCTCGATGCAAAAGGCATCTTCGGGTGGCGAGATCTCGTCGCCGAACGCGACGACTCGGGTCAGGTGAAGTGGCTCGCCGAACGAGGCTGCGAGCTCGTCCGCGGCGACGGCACCGTCGTCCGCCCCGGACTCGTCCAGGTCGGCGAACGCGAGCTTCCCTACGACCGGCTCGTGATCTCGACCGGCTCCTCGCCGGCGATCCCGCCGATCCCGGGGATCGAGGACACGGGCTACTGGACGAACGTCGAGGCGACGGAGACGACGGAGGTGCCCCCGTCGCTGCTCGTGCTCGGCGGCGGGCCGGTCGGCTGCGAGCTCGCGCAGTTCTTCGCGCGGATGGGTGCAAAGGTGACGCTCGTCGAGGCCGGTGGCCGCCTGCTTCCGAGCATCGATGCGGAGGCGAGCGGACTCGTGACGGACGCGCTCGAGGAGGACGGGATCGAGATCCGCGTCGGGGCGAAGGCGGAGTCCTTCGACGGCAAGACGGCCGTGCTCGGCGGCGGCGAGCGGATCGAGTTCGAGCAACTCCTCGTCGCGGTCGGCCGCCGTCCAAACCTGGCGGGGCTCGAGGCACTTGGCCTCGCGACCGGGAAGAAAGGGATCGAGGTGGACGAGCGCCTCCGCGCCGCCGAGAACGTCTGGGCGATCGGCGACGTCACCGGGGTCGCCCTGCTCACGCACGTCGGCAAGTACCAGGCCCGGATCGCCGCCTACGACATGGCCGGCCGCACCGCGACGGCCGACTACCGCGCGATCCCGGCCACCGTCTTCACTGACCCCCAGGTGGCGACCGTCGGCAAGCTCGAGGGGAAGATCGCCGTCTGGAAGCTCACCTCGACCCCGCGGCTCTCGACCTACGAACGCCCCAAGCGGCCGGGGTTCCTGAAGATCGCAGCCGACCCCGTGCGGCGCGTGGTCACGGGAGCGGTCGCGGTCGGCCCCGAGGCCGGCGAATGGCTGCAGCAGCTCACGCTCGCGATCCGCGCCGAGGTCCCGGTCGACGTCCTGCTCGACGTGATCCAGCCCTACCCCACCTTCAGCGAAGCCGTCTTCCTGACGCTCCGCGAGCTCGGGATGGATCTCTAGGTCAGCCGGCTGCCGAGGAACGCCGCCGACCCGACCGCGGCGAGCAGCATCAGCGCGACGGCGGCCGCGAACCACGAGGTGACCTGCACGCGCTTGTGGGTGCGGCCGATGCTCGAGCCGAGCGTCTTGTAGATCTGGACGACGCTCGAGGCGGACTGTGCGGTGTAGGACTTTCCGCCCGTCGCTGCCGCGATCTCGCTCATCGTCTGCGGGTCGGGTGGAACGGGGACAGAGTTCGTGAACGCGCCGAAGCCGAAGGTGACCTTGCCGTTCGGCGTGCCGAGGGAGACCGGGTAGATCCGGATTCCGGACGCCTTGGCGAGGTGTGCGGCCTGGAGCGGCTGCAGGATGCCTCGGTTCTGCGCCCCGTCGGAGAGCAGGACGATCGCTCCGGGAACGTACTGCCCCTTCTTCCGGACGTAGCCGGCCTGATGGAGCGAGGTATTCAGCATGTGCACGGCGGTGCCGATCCCGTCGCCGACAGCCGTTCCGGCCTCTGGCTCGAGGAGCGCCACCGCCTGGCGGATCTGATCGCGATTCGAGGTGGGCGCGACGAGCGGCTCGGGCTCGGAGCTGAAGGCAACGAGGCCGACCCGGAACTGGCTCGGCAGGCGGTCGAGGAACGTCCGCATCGCGTCGATCGCGGCATCGAGGCGGGTCGGCTCGACATCGTTCGCGCGCATCGAGCCCGAGACGTCGACGAGCAGCACGATCGTCGCGTTCTGGTCGGGCTCGGAGAGCCGGAGGCGCGGGTGCGCGACTGCACCGGCCGCGAAAACGAGCGCGAGCAGCAGGAACGCGAGCGGCACGAGCCGGCGCCAGCGGCTGCGACGGGCCGGGACGACGCCGGCGAGCACGGTGAGGTTCGTGTAGGCGATCGGGTAACGGGCCCCCCGGCGATCGGCAAGGACGGCGAGGAGAATCACGGCCGGAATCGCGAGCAGCAGCAGCAGGTAGAGCGGGGAGCCGAAAGTCATCTAAACCGCGCACCTCACGCCGAGCTGAACCTGCGCACCCGCACCGGCGGGCAGCGCCTCACTCACGCTGACCGACACCTGCACCCGTCCGCCGACGGTATGGCTCTGGACCCGGATCGCACTCGCGAGACCGGGCGCCGGCGGCTTCGCCGTCGAGAACGCCGTCGCGCTCCAACTGTCGACGAGCGTCTCGCCGGCGGGGCAGGAGAGCATCACGACCCGCTGGAACCCCGGCTTGACCGGGAGCGATGCGAACCGGAGATCGAGCGGAGGGCCGACCGGGGTCGTTTGCGCGGCGGTCGTGTTACGGACGGCCGACGGCGTGGGGATACAGCCGATGAAGGGCTTGAACGCACCCGCCTTGTGGTGAGCGGAGACCGCCCTGAAGAGCGCCGCCGTGTTCGTCGTGCGGCCGAAGGCGACCGGGCTCCCGAGAATGCCGTCAAACGACGCTCGGATGTCGATCGAGGTCGCGAGGGCGTCGGTTCCGGCGATGATCCCCTTGCGCTGGGGGCAGGCGAGGCCGTAGACGACCTCGCCCTTCGCGGGGACCGCCACCCAGGGGCCTTCGACGGGAAGGCAGCGCGGGATCCCGTTGCACTCGTTGGCCGCACCGGCTGGGCCGGGGAGCGCCGCGACCGCGAGCAGCATCACGGACGCCGCGGCGACGAGGCCGCGGCGGGTCAAACGAGCCTCCGGAACCAGAAGGCCGAAAGACCGGCGCCGATGAGGATGAGCACGAAGGCTGCAAGCGTAACGCCGACGGTGATCTCGCGATATTGCTTCGAATAGACAAGCCGCGAGCCGAGGGCCTTGTAGACCGCCTCGAGCTGCGTCGGGGTGTGTGCAGCGAAGAAGGTGCCGCCGCTCGTCTTCGCGATCGTCTTCAGCGTCGTCGGGTCCACCGGCACCTGCGCGACGTACGGGAACGTCTTCGTGCCCTTGCCGAGCGGCACGTTCTGATGAACGGACCCTGACGCCGTGCCGAGCGAAACGGTGGAGACCGGGATCGCGGCCTTCTTCGCGAGTGTCGCCGCCTGCTCCGGCGTCGTCTTACCGGCGTTGCTGCCTCCGTCCGAGATGAGCAGGATCGTCGCCGGCGGATGCGGCGCGCCCGGCTTGCTCGGCCCGACCGCCTTCTTCGCCACGACGACAGCCTCGGCGAGGGCATCGCCCATCGCCGTTCCGTCGAGCTGGGCCTTCACCGGGAGCGCCTTGATGATCGCCGAATGATCGTAGGTCGGCGGCACCTTCACCGCGATCCCGCTCGCAAACGTGATCAGGGCGACCCGGTACTTCGACGGCAGCTTGTTGATGAACTGGGTCAGCGCGGCGTCGGCAGCGAGTAGCCGCGTCGGCTTGACGTCGTTTGCCTGCATCGAGCCAGAGGTGTCGACCATCAGGACGACCGTCGCTCCCTCCTTGGCCTCGGTGAACTTCGCCTCCGGCCGCGCGAACCCGACCAGCAGCAGCACGAGCGCGACGCCGAAGATCGCGATCGGGATGTAGCGCAGGCCGCCCGAGGAGCCGGAGATCATGTTCGGCATCAGGTGCGGGGACGACCAGCGCGACGCCTTCTTCGCGCGCTCCCTGTCGATCCAGAGGTAGGCCCCGATCACGACCGGGATCAGCAGGAGGAGCAGAAGCAGCGCTGGGGACTTGAACGAGACGTTGAACGCGAGCACGAGCAACACCACCGCGCCGACAAGAAGAACGGCGCCGAGGAGGACGACGAGGATCTGCACCCAGGTCGGCGCCGACCGTTTCACGCGAAGTCGCTCCTGCGCAGGAACGCGGCAAGCTCGCGGAGCCAGTCGCCCTCGGTCGAGAGCGCGACGTGGCGCACGCCTGCGGCGGCGAGCATCCGCACGAGCCCGGTGCGCTCCTCGGCGGCCGCGACGGCGAAGCGGTCGCGGAGGCTCTTGTCGCCGGTGTCGACACGAAGCTGGCGTCCGGTCTCCGGGTCCACGAGGCGAAGCTCCCCGACGTCGGCGAGCTCCTGCTCGCGCGGGTCCCGCACCTCGACCGCAAGGGTCGGATGGCGCCCTGCCACGCGCAGCAGCGCGTTGCGCCAGTCGATCGGCCCGCGAAAGTCCGAGACGATGACCACAAGCGAGCGCTGGCCGGCGAGGCCGTCGAGAAGGGTCAGCGCCTCGGTGAGGCTTCCGCTGCCCGCCGGATCGTCGCGCAGCGCGGCGAGCGTGAGCAGAAGGCCGCGTCGCCCCTGGCGCGGACGGCGCCACTGGGGATCACCGCTCCCGAACGCGATCATCCCGAGACGGTTTCCGCGCCGGGTGGCGGCATGACCGATTGCGAGCGCAACGCCCTCGGCCACGTCGGCTTTCCGGCGCTCGGCCGTTCCGAACGCCATCGAGGCCGAGGCGTCGAAGACGAGCCAGGTGACGAGCACGCGCTCGGCCAACTCGACCCGGACGTGCGTCTGACCTGTTCGGGCGGTCACGTTCCAGTCGATCCGGCGGACGTCGTCGCCCGCCTCGTAGGGCCGAACCTGGTGGAGCTCCGTTCCCACGCCGGCATAGCCGGAGCGGAAGTCGCCGGCGAGCAGGCCGTCGACGCGCCGGCCGATTGCCAGCTCGAGAGCCTCGAGGCTCTCGGCAGTGATCGCCCCCGGCCCCGGCTGCGCCGGCGTCCGGACACGTCCGGTGGCGGCGATCAGACCCTTCACGCCGCGACTGTGGCAGTGCGCCCGAGATCGATCTGTGGCGCCGGAATCGACGCGAGCACGTGATCGAGAACCTGATCCGCGGTGACGCCTTCCGCGAGTGACTGGTAGGAGAGCACGAGCCGGTGGCGGAACGCGTCGCGAACGAGCGCCTCGACGTCGGAGGGAAGGACGTAGTCGCGCTGCCGCAGCACCGCAAGTGCCCGGGACGCCGCGATCACGCTGATCGGCCCGCGAGGGCTGGCGCCGTAGGAGATGTACGGAGCGATCACCTCGAGCCCGACCTCCGCGGGCTTGCGCGTCGCGGTGGCGAGGTCGACGGCCCAGCTCACGAGCGCCGGATCCACGAAAACCTTTCCGACCATCTTCTGGAGCGCCATGAGCCCGTCGAGCGTCAGCACCGGCTGGAGCTTCGGCGCCGGCTCGAGCGAGCGCGAGACGACGGTCAGCTCCTCGTCGTGGGTCGGATAGTCGACGAGCACCTTGAGCATGAAGCGGTCGACCTGCGCCTCGGGCAGCGGGTAGGTGCCCTCGGACTCGATCGGGTTCTGGGTCGCGAGCACGAGGAACGGCTCGGGGACCTTGTGGGTGTTGTGCCCGATCGTCACCTGGCGCTCCTGCATCACTTCGAGCAGCGCGGACTGAACCTTGGCCGGCGACCGGTTGATCTCGTCGGCGAGCAGGAAGTTGCAGAAGACAGGCCCGAGCTCGGTGTCGAATTCGTGCTTGTCTGGACGGAAGACGCGCGTGCCGACGAGGTCGCTCGGAACGAGGTCCGGCGTGAACTGAATCCGGGAGAACGTGCCGCCGAGGACCGACGCGGTGGTTTTGATCGCGAGGGTTTTAGCAAGTCCCGGCACGCCCTCGATCAGCAGGTGACCGCCTGCGAGGAGGCAGAGCAGCAACCGCTCGAGCATCGATTCCTGCCCGGCGATCACGCGCCTGATCTCGAAGAGCGCCTCTTCGAGCTTCGCCAGATGTTCCTTGTCGTCTGTGGTAAGACGATCCTGCGCCTCTGCCATGCCTGACCTCCTCGCTTTCGTTCCACAGAAGCAGGCGCTCCTGTGAAACGGATGAGAATTCCGGACGGAGCCGGCGTGACAGGAAAGGTAGCTGGCTCCACGACGGACGGCTTGCCGCTTCACCACCCGACCGCGCTCGTATTCTCTCACGGCCTCGCGATCGCGAGGCCTGTCAGTGACCGTTCTGGGCCGGATCAGGACGCAGAATCAAGGTCTCGCTCGGCGCGTGGGTCAGCATCCAGGTGAGGTCCTTCGGCGCGAAGCCGCTGTGGCCGCGCGCGGCGGCCGGCACGACGATGCGGTCGAAATGCTCCGTCTCCCAGAGGCGCTTGAGCGCGTGGATCGGCGTACGGCCGCTCTCGACCCGGGCGTCGACGGGCACGCCTGCGCGCAGCGCGGCGTGTTCGACGGCCTCGAGGAGGGGCATCGCCATCGTGACCTGCTGCTCCATCGGCACCTCCTGGGCCTGTTCGAGCGGCACGACGATCAGGTAGGCGGGAACGAGCGTCGCCTCCTCGGCGCGGGCGATCCGGATGCCGGCGGCGAGCACGGTCGGATCGAGGCCGCCGTTCGTGAACGGGACGAGGATGCGTCCCACGTTCGGCCGAGCCGCCCTGGGCCGGCGCAGCCGGAGGCCGACGACGGCGAGCGCGGCGGCGAGAGCGACGAGTGCGGCGACGAGCGCGATCGTCATCGCTCCGGCTCCTCGCGAAGCGCGCGGTCGGCGACGACCCGGATGTCGATGCCCGGCAACTCCCGCACGAGCTTCGACACGAGCGAGCCGCGGAGGATCTCCGTCCGGCGGGACTCGTCGGGGGTCCCGAGGAAGACGTAGGTCGAGCCGCGCTCGGCGACGACCTGTTTCACGGCCTCCGGAAGGTTCGAGCCCTCGATCTCGATGAAGTGAGCGCCGAGGATGCTCGCGAGACGCCGGAGCGCTGCGAGCGCCACCGTCTCCGCCTCGTCCAGCTGTTGCCCGGGGCGTCTGACCCATACGGCGTCGATCTCCGAACCGAGCCTCTGTCCGGAACGGAACGCGCGCCGCAGGATCCGCTGCGAGCGCGACTCGGGCGTGACGAGGACGAGAATGCGCTCGGCCACCGCCTGGTGGCTCAGGGGATCGAGCACCGCGGTCGTCCGGCGCGCCTCGACGTCCTCGGCGAGCTCCCTGAGCACGAGCTCGCGGAGCGCCGCGAGGTTGTCGAGACGGAAGAAGTTCTCGAGCGCCGTGTCGACCCGGTCGGGCCGGTACACCTTCCCGGCGCGCATCCGGTCGCGGAGCGCCTCGGGGGCCAGATCGACCAGGACGACCTCGTCGGCCTCGTCGAGGATCCGATCGGGAAACGTCTCGCGCACGCGGACGCCCGTCAGCTCGAACACCTCGTCGTTCAGGCTCTCGAGATGCTGGATGTTCACCGTGGAGGTCACGGCGATCCCGGCCTCGAGGATCTGGTCGATGTCCTCGTAGCGCTTCACGTTTCGGGCATGCGCGAGGTTCGTGTGGGCGAGCTCGTCGACCAGCGCGAGCTCCGGGCCCCGCAAGATCACGGCGTCGACGTCCATCTCGGCAAGCTCGGCCCCGCCTCTGCTCACCAGATACGGCACGAGCTCGAACCCCTCTGCGAGCGCTGCGGTCTCGGGGCGGTCGTGCGGCTCGAGGTAGCCGATCACGACGTCGACGCCTTCGAGCTCCGCCTGGCGCCCCTCCTGGAGCATCCGATAGGTCTTGCCAACGCCCGCGGCCATTCCGAGCAGGATCCGGTAGCGGCCACGCAATGCCCCCGCCTGACTGCTAGGCCCCGAACACGTTGTGGACCACGAGGTCGATCAGCTTGATCCCGATGAAGGGCAGGATCATGCCGCCGAGGCCGTAGATGAGCAGGTTCCGGCGCAGCAGCGCGGTCGCACCGATCGCGCGGTACTTGACTCCCTTGAGCGCGAGCGGGACGAGCGTAGGGATGATCAGCGCATTGAAGATGATCGCCGAGATGATCGCGCTCTCGGGCGTGCCGAGATGCATGATGTTGAGCGCGTTCAGCGGCCCGCGCTCGCCGGGCTTTGTCGCGTAGGTGAACGCGAACATCGCCGGGAGGATCGCAAAATACTTCGCGACGTCGTTCGCGATCGAGAAGGTCGTGAGGGCGCCGCGGGTGATCAGGAGCTGCTTGCCGACCTCGACGATCTCGATCAGCTTCGTCGGGTTCGAATCGAGGTCGACCATGTTGCCGGCCTCCTTGGCAGCCGAGGTTCCCGTGTTCATCGCGACTCCGACGTCCGCCTGCGCGAGTGCCGGGGCGTCGTTCGTCCCGTCCCCTGTCATCGCGACCATCCGGCCGTTCGCCTGCTCCTCCTTGATCAGCGCGAGCTTCGCCTCCGGGGTCGCCTCCGCCAGAAAGTCGTCCACTCCGGCCTCCCGGGCGATCACGGCGGCCGTGACGCGATTGTCCCCGGTGATCATCACCGTGCGGATGCCCATCCGGCGGAGCTCGTCGAAGCGCTCGTTCATCCCGCCCTTGACGATGTCCTTCAGGTGGATGACGCCGAGAACGAAGTTGTCCTGCGCCACCACGAGCGGCGTCCCACCGACGCGAGCGATCTTGTCGACCTCGTCGTCGAGGCGCGGCGGCACCTTGCCGCCCTGCTCCTCCACCCACCGCTTGACGGCGTCGGCGGCGCCCTTGCGATACTGCTTGCCGTCGAAGTCGACTCCGCTCATCCGCGTCGTCGCAGAGAACGGGATGAACGTGGCGTCGAGCTCCGAGAGCTCGCGACCGCGGAGACCGTATTGCTCCTTCGCGAGAACGACGATCGACCGCCCCTCGGGGGTCTCATCGGCGAGCGAGGAGAGCTGCGCGACCTCGGCCAGCTCGGAGACGGGCACGCCGTCGACGGGAACGAACTCGGACGCCTGCCGGTTGCCGAGCGTGATCGTGCCCGTCTTGTCGAGGAGCAGCACGTCGACGTCGCCGGAAGCCTCGACCGCACGCCCGGACATCGCGAGCACGTTGCGCTGCACGAGCCTGTCCATCCCGGCGATGCCGATCGCCGACAGCAGCGCACCGATCGTGGTCGGGATCAGCGCGACGAGCAGCGCGATCAGGACGGTCTGCGAGGTCGCCGTGCCTGCAAACGCCGCATACGGCTTCAGCGTGACGACGGCTGCGAGGAAGGTGATCGTCAGCCCCGCGAGCAGGATGTTGAGCGCGATCTCGTTCGGCGTCTTGCGGCGCTCCGCCCCCTCGACGAGGGCGATCATCCGGTCGAGGAACGACTTCCCGGGCTCCTGCGTGACCCGGATCACGAGGTGATCCGAGAGCAGCCGCGTTCCGCCGGTGACGGCCGACCGGTCGCCGCCGGCCTCCCGGATCACCGGGGCGGACTCGCCCGTGATCGCCGACTCGTCGACCGAGCCGACACCCTCGATGATCTCGCCGTCGGCGGGAATCACCTCGGAGGCGTTGACGACGACGACGTCGCCGCGCTGCAGATCGGGGGCCGGGACGTCCTCGGTCGCGCCGGACTCGAGGCGCCGGCGTGCCGTCGTCGCGGTGCGCGTCGCGCGCAGCGCACTGGCCTGGGCTTTTCCACGGCCTTCGGCGACCGCCTCCGCGAAGTTCGCGAACAGGACGGTGAGCCAGAGCCAGAAGGTGATCACGCCGACGAACCAGAGCGAGCCCGTGTGACCGCGCACGAGGTCGAGCACGAAGATCCCGGTCGTGATCACGCTGCCGAGCTCGACGATGAACATCACCGGGTTCTTCAGCTGGAGCCGAGGGTCGAGCTTCGGAAACGAGTCGCGGATCGCGCCCGCGACGATCTCCCCGGAGAAGATGCTTCCCGACTGGCGCGCCACTAGGTGCTCGCCTGCCTGTCGAGCGCATGCTTGTCAAGTGCAACGTTCAGCTCGAGCACGTTCACTCCGGGCTCGCCGAAGAAGCCCCACGAGCGCCCGATCGTGTACTTGGAGACGAGCTGCTGGACGGTCGCGAGCGGCAGATGGCGAACGGCGGCGATCCTCGCCGACTGGAGCTTCGCGTATGCGGGCGAGATGTCGGGATCGATCCCCGAGCCGGAGGTGGTGACCGCGTCGACGGGGATGTCGTGGATCGTCAGGCCCGGGTTGTAGGGGCCTTCCAGCTTCAGGATCGCCGCAGCGGCAGCCTGGACGTTCTTCGCCAGGTCCGGATTCGTCGGTCCGAGGTTCGCGAACGTGGTCGCGCCGGCGTTGTAGGCCGGAGAGGTGGCCGAGGGCCGCTCGTGGAAGTACCGCGGCCCGGAGAACCCCTGGGCGGCGAGCTTCGAGCCGACGACCTTGCCGTTGACGCTGAGCAGGCTGCCGTTTGCCTGGCTCTTGAAGGCGACCTGGCCGACGCCGGTCATCAGGAGCGGATAGCCGAAGCCGAGGACGGCCGTGATCACGACGATCGCGATCACGGAGCTGAGCACGTTGCGCATCAGTGCATCAACCCCTCGACGATCGGGCCGAGCGTGAGAGCCGGGAAGATCATCAAGCCGGCGGTGAGCGCGATCACGCCGACGAGGAGCACGACGAAGGTCGGCCCGTCGGTGCGGAACGTCCCCGCGGAGACCGGGGCGATCTTCTTCTTCGCGAGCGCACCGCCGAGCGCGAGCGCCGCGAACATCGGGACGAAGCGACCACAGAGCATGGCAATGGTTCCCAGGTCGGCGCTGAAGTTCGTCAGCCCGAAGCCGGCGAAGGCGCTGCCGTTGTTGTTGCCCTGAGAGTCATAGGCATAGAGCGTCTCGGTGAACCCGTGGGCGCCCGGATTGAAGATCGATGCCATGCCGAGCTTCGTCGCGATCGAGATCGCCGCGAGCACGAGCACCATCGTCGGCACGAAGAGAGCCCCGAGCGCCGCGTATTTGATCTCGCGCGCCTCGAGCTTCTTGCCTAACCACTCCGGCGTTCGCCCCACCATCAAGCCCGCGACGAACACCGCGATCACGATGTAGAAGAACATCCCGTAGAGGCCTGAGCCGACGCCGCCGAAGATCACCTCGCCCAGGAACAGGTTGACCAGGGGCACAGCTCCGCCGAGCGGCGTCTGCGCGTCGAAGCCGGCGTTGACCGAGCCGTTCGAGGCATCGCTCGTCGCCACGGTCCAGTTCGTGGTCGCCGCCTGGCCGAACCGAACGTCCTTGTCCGACATGTTGCCGCCGCTCTGGCCGCTTCCCTGTGTGATGTTCACGCCCGAGCTGCGCAGCACAGCGCTGCCGTGCTGCTCGGCCGGGAGGTTCACGGCGACGCCCAGGGCGAACACGACGAACATCGCCGTGAACACCGCCCAGGCATGCCGTCTCGCGAAGACGAGCTTCCCGAACATGAAGACCTCCGCGGCCGGGATCAGCAGGATCGCGATCATCTCGATGAAGTTCGAGAGGCCGGTCGGATTCTCGAACGGAACCGCGGAGTTCGAGTTGTAGAAGCCGCCGCCGTTCGTCCCGAGCTGCTTGATCGCGATCTGCGAGGCGACCGGGCCGCGGGCGATCGTCTGCTGGGCCCCCTGGAGCGTCGTCGCGGTCGCGTGGCCGTGCAGGGTCTGCGGGACCCCCTGCCACATCAGGAGCACCGCCACGATGATCGAGAGCGGAAGCAGGACATAGACCGTCGCGCGGTACATGTCGACCCAGAAGTTTCCGAGCGTGCCCGCGGAGCGGCGCGCGATTCCCCGCACGACCGCGACGAGAACCGCGATCCCGACGGCCGCCGAGACGAAGTTCTGGACGGCGAGCCCGGCCATCTGCGTGAGGTACGACATCGTGTACTCGCCGCCGTAGAACTGCCAGTTCGTGTTCGTGATGAAGCTCGCAGCAGTGTTCAGCGAGAGGTGCGCGGGTACGCCCTTCATGTGGTCCGGGTTCAGGAACAGGTGGCCCTGAGCGCGCTGAATCGCATAGAGAAGGAGCCAGAAGAGAATGCTGAAGACGAGCACGCTCATCCCGTAGCTCTTCCAGTCCTGCTCGCGGTCTCTGTCGGTGCGGACGACCTTGTAGAAGCCCCCCTCGATCGAGTCGAGGAACCGGCCCGCCACACGCGGAAGCGTGAAGACCCGCGCCATCCAGAGGCCGAGCGGGTAGGCGAGCGCGATCAGGACGAGCGAGTAGACGACGATCTGGGAGATCCCCTGCCCGGACATCTCTTAGAGCTTCTCTCCGCGCAGAAGCGCATAGAGGAGGTACACGAAGACGAGCAGCGAGACGATGAGCCCGAAGACGGAGCCGGCCGACATCAGACCCGGTCCAGCAGGATGAGGAACAGGTAGACGAAGACGAAGCACGCTGCCCCGATGCCGATCGCGGCGAGGTCGTACATCAGAAACCGATCCCGGAGACGGGCGCCTGCCCGGACGAAACGTGCATGGCTCCCACCGTAGGAGGGCCACGCTGAAGGCCGTCTGAGGATCGCCGCGAGCGACCTGAAGGAAGCCTTAGACCTGCTCAAACTTCGCCGAGCGGGTTCACGAGTCTGTAACCGGCGCCGGGCTCGGTCAGCAGGTAGCGCGGACGGGCACGGTCGGGCTCGATCTTGCGCCGAAGCTGCGAGATGTTCACGTGCAGGAGGTTCGACTCGTTGCCGTAGCCCGGGCCCCAGACCTCCTGGAGCAGTGCTCTGTGGGTGAGCAGCTTCCCTTCATTCGCAGCGAGGACGCGAAGCAACTCGAACTCGTGCGGGGTGAGGTGGACCGGCGCGCCGCCCATCGTCACGGCGTGCTTCTCGAGGTCGACGACGAGCTCGCCGACCTCGAGCACCGGGCCGCCGTCCGGGATGCGCCGGCGAAGCACCGCGCGGAGCCGGGCGAGGAGCTCGTCGATCCCGACGGGCTTCGTCACGTAGTCGTCGGCTCCGGCGTCGAGCGCTGCGACCTTCTCGCGCTCCTCGCCCACGGCCGAGAGGACGATCACCGGTGCCGAGCTCCACTTCCGCAGCTCGCGGCAGACTTCGATCCCGGTGCCGTCGGGCAGGACGAGGTCGAGGATCACCGCCTCGGGCGGGCGCATCGCGGCTGCCGCGAGCGCCGACTCGGCGGTCTCCGCGGTCTCGACCTCGTAGCCGGCGCCGCGCAGGCTCGTCCGCAAGGCCCGCAGGATCTGCTGCTCGTCGTCGACCACGAGCACTCTGGTGGCCGTCATGCCTTGACCGGCTCGCGGACGGCCGGAAGGGTGAGCACGAACGTCGCGCCCTGGTCGGAGCGAGACTCGACCGACAGTCGGCCGCCGTTTGCCTCTGCGAAACCGCGCGCGATTGCGAGTCCGAGGCCGGCGCCCGGAGCCGTGTCCCTGCGGCTGCCGCGGTGGAACGGCTCGAAGATCCGCTCGCGCTCGTCGCTCGGCACGCCCGGCCCGTGGTCGATCACCCGGACCGAGGCCTCTGACGCCGTCGCCGCGACCTGCACCCTCACGGGCTCGCCGGCAGGCGAGTACTTGAGGGCGTTCTCGACCAGGTTCACGAGGACGCGCTGGATCTGGTGAGGATCGACGGAGACCGCGGGCATCTCGTCGGGTAGCGAAACCTCGACGCGCGCCGCATCGGCCCCGAGCTCCTCCAGCGCCGCCGCGACGAGCTCGTCGAGGTCGATCAGCTCCTGCTCGGGCTCGGCGGCACCGGCCTGGAGCCGCGAGAGGTCGAGCAGGTTGCCGACGAGATGGTCGAGCCGGTCGGAGGCCGAGAGGATCGTCGCCAGCAGGTCGGCGCGATCGGCGTCGTCGATCGCGAGATCGGACCGCGCGAGCGCGCCTGCCGAGGTCGAGATCGCCATCAGCGGTGTCCGCAGGTCGTGGCTGACCGCCCGGAGGAGGGCGGTCTTGATCGCGTCTGCCCGGCGCAGGGCCTCGGCCTCGTAGGCCTCACGCTCGAGCCGTTCGCGGTCGATCGCCACACCGAGCAAAGAGGCGAGGGCGGGCAGCACACGTCTGCGGGTGCTTGCATCGCGGCCGCCGCCCTCGAGCCGGATCGTCCCGACCCGTCGCCCGCTCGCGGTCAGCTCGTAGCCGTCTCGCACCTCCGGCCCGAGGGTGATCTCGGCCCGCTCCGCATGGAGCGCCCGCGCCGCCTCGGCCGAGATCCGGTCGAGCTCGTCCCCGACCGTCCCGTGCTCGAGGAGCGAGGTCGCGATCTCGGCCAGCAGCGAAGCCTCGCGCGCCCGTCTCCGGGAGCGGGCAGCAAGTTCGGAGACGACGACCGACGTGGCCACGAACACGAGCAGCGCAAACCAGTTGCTCGAGTCGGCAAGGGTGAGCGTGTGGACGGGCTCGAGGAAGAAGAAGTTGAACGCGAGCATGCTCGCGACCGACACGCCGATCGCATAGGCGAGCCCCCAGAAAGCCGCGATCGGCAGCACCGCGAACAGGTAGAGGACACCGAGGCTGAGGACGGGGATCCACCGGTCGAGTCCCTCGATCACGATGGTGACCGCGACTACCGCGGCCGCGCTCGCGCCTAGGCCCGCAACTGCGTGAAAGCCGGCACTTCCCGGCGCTCTGGCGCGAAGGCCCACGCGCTCATCATCGCAACTGGGCAGAAGCCGAGGTCAGCCGATGGCAACCATGCGGTCGATCGCGCCGCGGGCGCGGTCGGCGACCTCCGCCGGCACCGAGACGACGTGCTTCATGTCGCGCAGCGAGTCGCGCGCCTTCTCGAGCGTGATCATCTTCATGAACCGGCACACGGCGGCCTCGCGCGCGGCGACGAACTCCTTCTCGGGCACCTCCTGGTTCAGCCGGTGGATGATCCCCGTCTCGGTCGCGACCACGAACTTCTCCTTCGGCGAACGGCGCGCGAAGTCGACCATCGCCTCGGTCGAGAGGACGTGGGTGCGGTCGTTCCCGAACGCCATCGCCTGGCTGGCGCAGCCGCATTCCGGATGGACGAGCAGCTCGGCGTCGGGTGCGTCGGCCTGCCAGCGCTCGATGTCCGCGGGACGGATGCCGGCGTGAACGTGGCACTCGCCGAGCCAGATCTTCAGCTTCCGTCCGGTCACCCGCTCGAGCCAGAGGCCGAGGTACATGTCGGGCAGGAACAGGATCTCGCGATCGGCCGGGATCGCCTCGATCACCGCCCGCGCGTTGCCGGAGGTGCAGCAGAAGTCGCTCTCTGCCTTCACCTCGGCGGTCGTGTTCACGTAGGAGACGACGACCGCGCCGGGGTGACGGGCCTTCCATGCCCGCAGCTCGGCTGCGTCGATCGAGGATGCAAGCGAGCAGCCGGCGCGCAGGTCAGGAATCAGCACGGTCTTCTCCGGGCTCAGGATCGCAGCGGTCTCGGCCATGAAATGCACGCCGCAGAAGAGGATCGTCGAGGCGTCCGTCGCGGCGGCCTCCCGCGAGAGGCCGAGCGAGTCGCCGACGTAATCGGCCACGTCCTGCACCTCGGGGAGCTGGTAGTTGTGCGCGAGGATCACCGCGTCGCGCTCGCGGGCGAGCGCGCGCACCTCGTCGGTCAACGTCGGGATGTCGAGAACAGTCATGCCACCTCCAGGTCGAGCGAGACAGAAAGCGAGCGAGCACCGTGGGTGAGGGCGCCGACCGAGATGAAGTCGACGCCGGTCTCGGCGTACTCGCGAAGGTTTTCCAGGGTGATGCCGCCCGAGGCCTCGAGCGGGATGCGACCGCCGGCTCTGTCGACCGCGCGGGCGACGTCGGCCACGCTCATGTTGTCGAGCAGGATCCGGTCGGCACCCCCGGCGAGAGCCTTCTCGACGTCCTCCAGGCTCTCGGCCTCCACCTCGACGGGCGTTCCGTTCCGGCTGCCGAGCGTCTCGAGCGCCGCCGAGATCCCGCCGGCGAGGCGCAGATGGTTCTCCTTGAGCAGGATCGCGTCGTACAGGCCCGCGCGGTGGTTCCAGGCCCCGCCGCAGGCGACCGCGTACTTCTCGAGCGCGCGGAGACCGGGTGTGGTCTTGCGGGTGTCGAGGATCCTCGTACCGGTGCCTTCGACGAGCTCGACGTAGCCCGACGCGAGCGTGGCGACCCCGGAGAGCCGGCCGAGCAGGTTCAGCGCGGTACGCTCGCCGGTGAGGATCGCGCGCGCGGGCCCTTCGAGCCGGGCAACGACCGCGGGCCCATCGATCCGGGCGCCCTCCTCAACCAGGGCTTCCACGCTGACGCGGGAGTCGAGTGTGGTGAAAACCGCAAGCGCAGCAGGCACGCCGCAGACCACGCCCGGCTCCTCGATCAGGAGCTCGGCGCGTGCCCGGGCAGACGCCGGGACAACGCCCTCGGTGGTGAGATCGCCGGTCCCGACGTCTTCGGCGAGTGCCGCGGCGACGACGCGCCCGAGCGCCTCGCCGTCCAGCTTCGGCGGCAACGGTCTAGGCTCGTCGGCGAGGGCCGGTCGTTCTGGTTTTATCCTCATAGTCGATAACCCCGTTCGGGAGTTTAGCAATGTTTGCGACCACAGAGCGAAAACAGTGAACCCGGCGCAGACGGTCGTTGCGGTTGTGCTCCAGGTACGCGCGGGCGGGCTTCAGGTGCTGCTCTGGGAGCGGGCACTCGAGCCGTTCGCGGGCCTCTGGTCGCTACCGGCGGGCGACCTCGCAGCCGGCGAGACGCTCGAGCAATCGATCCGCCGCCACCTGGCAGCGAAGGTCGACGTGCGCGAGCTCGCCCACCTCGAGCAACTCGAGACGCGGAGCGATCCCGACCGCAATCCGCTGCGCTGGGAGCTCGCGACCGCCTACCTCGGCCTCGTTCCCGTCGACGTAGACCCCGCTCTCCCGGCCGACACGCGCTGGCACCCGGTCGATCACCTGCCGGAGCTCGCGTTCGACCACGCGCCGATCGTGCTCGCGGGGCGCGAGCGGCTCAGGGCGAAGCTCTCCTACACGAACATCGGCTTCGCGCTCGCACCGGCCGAGTTCACGATCTCCGAGCTACGCGACCTCTACCGCGCAGCCCTCGCCCACGACCTCTCGGCGACGAACCTGCAACGCGTGCTCCTGCGCCGCCACCTCCTCGTTCCCACCGGCACCCGCCGCGAATCCGGCCGGGCAGGAGGACGCCCTGCAGCGCTCTTCGGATTCCGCGCCCGGAGCCTCGAGATCACCGATCAGTTCGCCGTGCTGCGCCCGCCTACGACCTGAGGCGGCGAACGAGCGCCCACGCGCCCGGAAGCGCCAGCGCGGCGAGATACAGCTTCACGAGGTCGAAGGGCACGAAGCCGTAGACCCCGTCGACGAGCGTCGTGTTCCAGCTGCCGCCGATCACGTGGTGCAGCCAGACGGCCCCGCAGAGGTAGATCACGATGCTGCCGCTCAACATCAGCGTGACCGACGTGGCGAAGCGCTTGTCCCAGCCGCGCTCGGCGAGCCAGCCGGTGAGGGCGGCGGCGAGCACGAACCCGACGATGTAGCCGCCGTCCGTCCCGCTGAACACCGACCAGCCGTGGCTGTGATCGGCATAGAGCGGCACGCCGACGATCCCGAGCAGCAGGTACGCGCCGAGGCTCGTCGCGCCGAGCGCCGGGCCGTAGGCCGCGCCGACGAGCAGTACGGCGAAGGTCTGACCGGTGATCGGAACCGGGGTATAGCCGAGCTTGAACGAGACCTGTGCGGCAAGTCCGACGAACGCAGCGCCGCCGAGCACGAGCAGGGTGTCCGTGAGGAGCCCCGAACGCGGGAAGACGGCAAAACGAAGTGTGGCGGCCTGATCATGCATCGCGATTTAGACCGGGGCGAGCGAAAATCGGTTGCAGTGACAATCCGTTCCGCCCCTTCGAGCCGAACACCGTCTGCTGAAACCGTTTCGCGCCCGTCGGTTCCAGCGCTATTGTGAAGTTGGCACAAGCTTGTAACACCGGCATGGCACCACGATTTGGCGTAGCAAGGATGACGGCACGACCTTCCTGATGAAAGACATCATCGAGATCCTGGAGCGTTGGACGGGCGAGGGAACGGCAGTCGCCCTGGGATCGGTCGTGGAGAGAATCGGGTCGGCGCCCCGCGATCCCGGTGCAGCGCTCGCCGTTTCCTCGAAGCACGAGGTGGCCGGCGGCGTCACCGGCGGGTGCGTCGAGCCCGCAGTGATCCGTGAGGCGATGGAGGTGCTCGACGGCTCGCCCTGGACGGCTCGTTCATTACGGCCTCGACGACGATGACGGGTTCGACGTCGGACTGAACTGCGGCGGCAAGATCGCCGTCGCCGTCTACCGGCTCGATCCGAAGCTCGTGGGGCCGGTTGCCGAGGCCGTCCGTGCCGACCGGCCGATCGCGGTGACGCTCCGGCTCGAGGACGACCGCTTCGGCGAACAGGCGATCTACTCGCCGAACGGCGGGATGAACGGAAACGGCACCGACGGCGCGACGTCCGCGGCAGCCGGATCGCTGCTCGAGGTCGGTGAGAGCGCGATCGTCGCGACCGCCGAGGGTGAGAAGGTCTTCGTCGAGTCGTACGCCCCCCGCCCCAAGCTCTACCTCTTCGGAGCGAGCGATCACGTCGCCGCGCTCGTTCCCGTTGGCAAGCAGCTCGGCTACCGCGTCACCGTCTGCGACCCGCGCACGGTGTTTCTGACGAAGGAACGGTTCCCCGATGCCGACGAGCTCTGCGACGACTGGCCCGACCGGTTTCTCGAGCGGGCGCCGATCGATGCCCGCACGGCGATCTGCATGATGACGCACGACCTGAAGTTCGACGTCCCGGCGCTCGAGCTGGCGCTCGGGTCGAACGCCGGCTTCATCGGGGCGATCGGCAGCGAGAAGACCCGCGCCGATCGCAACGCCCGACTGCGGGAACGGGGCATAGGCGACGCCGATCTCGCCCGGCTGCACGCCCCGATCGGCATCTCCATCGGGGCGCGGACGCCCGACGAGGTCGCGGTGTCGATCGCCGCGCAGTTGATCGAGGCGAACGTGATCGCCCGCGCCAAGCGCATCGATTCGATCTCGCGCGCGACCGTTCTCTCGTAAGGCGCTTTACCCGGGGTTGCGAGCGGGCGTGCTTGCATAGACAACGGATGCATGCTCTTTGGGGTCGAATCGCCGCCGCGGTGGCCTTGCCGCTCGCGCTGGCCGCCGCCCCCGGGGCAGTTGCGGGCCCGCTCGGCCACTCGGCGCTCCTGGCGCTTCCGTCGGTGTCGCCGCCGGCTCCGCTTCGGCGGGCGATGACCTGGACGGCAGGCGCCCCGCCTGCACCGGTGACGGCGTTCGGAGATGGCCGAGCGGTGATCGGCGTCGGCGCGGCGGTCGACGGACGCAAGCTTGCGAGGGCGCTCGGGGTGCGCGTCGTCGAATGGCTCCCCGGCCTGCAGCTCGTCGAGGTGTCGGGCCGGCCCGCGAGGCTTGCAGGTCTCACACACGATCGAGACCCCGGCATCCGCTACGTCGAGCCGGTCGTCCCCGGGCAGACGGCGCATGTCCGCAACGACCCGCTGACCTATCAGGTCGACCCGGCGACGGGCGTGCCCTACGAATGGCAGTTCCACGCGATCGGTGCCGATCAGGCGCTGAACCTGGCCAAGGGCGATTCGAACCTGCTCGTCGGCGTCGTGGACAGCGGCATCTCCCCGGTGCCGGATCTGACCGGGAAGGTCGCCGAGACGTTCTGGGACAAGGCGGTCAACCGGTCGGCGGCGGACGTGGTCGGGCACGGGACGTTCGTCTCCTCGCTGATCGCCTCCCGGAACGACGACGGCTTCGGCCTCGCCGGCTTCTGCGGCGCCTGCCGGCTCGCGGTCTACAAGGCCTCGCCGCTGACCGACGTGCAGGTTGCCGAGGGCATCCGGACGCTCACCGATGCCCACGTCCGGATCATCAATCTGAGCATCGTCCTGAACGGCCCGTCGCAGGCGGTGACGGACGCGCTCACCTACGCGACGAACGCCGGCGTCCTCGTCGTCGCGGCGACGGGCAACGAGGGGGCCTCGACGATCGATTTCCCGGCAGCCTCGATCCAGCAGCCGAACGGCGCGGCGTCGCCGGGGCTTGCCGTCGGCGCTTCGGACAGGAACGGAACGCGCGCGACCTTCTCGAACGCGGGAGCTCAGCTCTCGTTGCTCGCACCCGGCACGTTCAACACGAGCTGCACCGAGGGGATTCTCGGAGCGATCCCGGCCGTCGCAACCGACTTCGAGGAGAGCGGCTCGTGCGCGGTGACGCTCACACACAGCGGCGGGGCACGCTACGCCTACGCGAGCGGTACGAGCTTCGCGGCACCCGAGGTCTCGGGCGTTGCGGCGCTCGTGTGGTCGGTCAAGCCGTCGCTCACCGCTGTCCAGGTGGCGGGAATCCTCGAGCAGACGGCAACGCGGCCCGACGGAACCGGCTGGACGGCGACTGCCGGTTGGGGCGTCCTGAACGCCAGAGCGGCTCTCGAGAGCGTCACCGGCCGCTCGAGCGCCGACTCGCTCGCTCTCTCGGGATTGCGGATCGCGCGGCCCCGGCTGCCGGGCGAGCGGATCCGCGTGTCGGTCGAGGCAAGCTGGGACGACGGCGGTCCTGTCGCGCTCGGAGCGACGCCGTCCTGCCGGATCACCGTCGGAGGCATCGCCATGCACACCTCGGCGGCGCTCGAGGCCGGGAGCGAGACCTGCTCGTTCGTCCTCCCGAAGCGCTCCGGCGGGCTGCGCGTCGCAGGAACGGTCTCGGTGAGCGCCGTGGGCGTGCCTGCCGCCACGGCGAGCTTCCGCTTCGCCGTCGCCGGCAAGCGGCGATAATCGCGCTCAGGAAGCCGACGTAACCGCGTCCGCCGTCAACTCGGCGATCGAGCCGAGAACGAGGTCGGCCTCCGCGACCGCCTCGCCGGGTGGGAAACGCTCGTTCGGGATCGCGATACACGCCATCCCGGCGGCCTTTGCCGAGCGGATCCCGTTGTGCGAGTCCTCGATCGCGACGCAGTCCTCCGGAGCGATCCCGAGGCGGCGTGCCGCCTCGAGATAGACGTCGGGCGCCGGCTTCCCGCGGGCGACCTCCTCGGAGGAGACCGTCGCCTCGAAGAACGCCGTGAGCCCGCCTGCGGCGAGCACCGTGTCGATCAGCTCGCGGTTCGACGACGAGGCGAGGCCGAGCCTGAAGGCGGCCGCGATCCGGTGGACGGCGTCGAGCGCGCCGGGGATCCACGGCGGGCCTTCGGCGTAGCGCTCGAGCATCCGCTCGACCACGATCCGGTTGATCTCGGCCGGCGACTCGGCGAGACCGATCGTCTCGTGCATGTAGCGCGACCACTCGGGCGAGCTCATGCCCATCATGGCGCGCTGCGCACCGTCGTGCCAGCGCCCTCCGCGCTCGCGCGCAAGCTCTTCACGCACGTCGTCCCAGACATGCTCTGAGTCGACGAGGATGCCGTCGAGGTCGAAGACGACTGCGGTCACAACGCCGTATACCGCCGGTCGAAGTAGACGAGCGAACCGCGCCCCGGCCCAGGCTCGAGCGAGCGCACCGCACCGACGAAGACGACGTGATCGCCGACGATCAAGCGATCGACAGTCTCGGCCACGATCCAGCCGACCGCGCCCGAGAGGAGCCTCGCGTCATCGTCCCTGACCTCGATCCCGTCCCACTGGACGAGCGGCGGCACGTTCCGTGCGAAGTGCTGGGCGAGGGGCCCGTGATCGCCGGCGAGGATCGAGATGCCCCACTCTCCCGCCTCGTCGAGCACCTCGAAGAGCGATGCCGACCGGGCGAGCGAGATCGAGACACGTGCCGGTTCGAGCGACACCGACACGAGCGACGAGACGGTCAGTCCGGCCCGCCGCCCCCCGCTCTCGGCGACGACGACGCTGACCCCCTCCGGCCACCGCCGGAAGAGGTCCTTCTGCGCCTCGCCCTCCTCAGCCACCCGGAAAGCTCTATCAGGAGCAGCAGGCGGGGGACCTCACACCTCGAAGCTCGAGGCTGGGTCGGTACTGCCGCAGAACTGCGACATCCGCGGGACAAAGCTGGAACAACCGGCCGCGAGGCAACAACGAAACTCCTGCAAGGCAGGATCTCTACCCTGAGGCGAAAACCGGGTCAGGTATCGGCTGAAACGCCCACACCGCGGCGGCGTCCGGCGACCGAGACAACACCTCGGGCGCCCCCAGCCGGCGTCAGTTCGGTTGGCAGAGAGAGTCGTGCAGCCCGGCGATCGCCAGGTTCCGCTCGGCGTCCGTGGACTTGTCGTAGGTCCCGGGTGCGAGGCCCGTCCACATCACATCGGGCGTGACGCCCGGGCCCATGATCGTCGCCCGGTAATCCGCGCCCGTGCCGGCGGGATGCCCGGGGTGCGGGTTGACGCTGTAGCAGAACACGCCGTCGCCCTTGTGGGTCAGGAAGCTGTTCTCGCGCCGCCAACCGGTGCCGTAGGCCGAGTCGTAGGTGTCGAGGTAGACGTTGCGGCCGAAGCTGTCGAGCGGCTGGCCGACCGAGGAGGAATGAAGCCCGAAGACCGGCACGCCGTCGTAGGTGAAGGTGCCGTAGAGGTGGTTCCACTGATGCCACGACCAGTCGGTGTTGACGGTCAGCACCGGTAGGGCGCCCGTCCAGTGGGAGAGATGCACCTCGTAGGCGTCGTCCAGCTTGTTCCCGACGAGGCCGTAGTCGGGAAGCTTCCGCTGCCACTCCTGAACGGCCCAGTAGCTGCCGTCGGCGGCCGTGCAGGAGACGGCGCCCCAGGCGAGCTTCGGGCCCGCGTAGCGCCCGCAGCCACCGTGGAAGGCCGTCTTCCAGTAGTTGTCCGCGTACAACTGAAGCGCGCGAAGCTTCTTCACGACCGGGCTCGTCAGGTA
The DNA here is from genome assembly GCA_963720045.1 of uncultured Actinomycetota bacterium. GTDB lineage: Bacteria > Actinomycetota > Thermoleophilia > Gaiellales > Gaiellaceae > PALSA-600. Next base: position 125,155 of record CAVREC010000005.1, read on the forward strand.
GCCGGGCGTCCCCTTGATCTTGTGGTACTCACGCGAGAGGGCCTGTGCCTGCGGGTTGTGCAGGAAGTACTTCTGGTAGCCGCCCGAGTAGTCGAGCTGGAAGGAGACCTGCTTGGCGCCGGGCTTCGTCGCGACGGCGTTCTCCGCACCCCAGGCGAGCACATGGACGGTCCGACCGTTCGAGCGGTAGGTGAGGAGCGCCTCACCCTTCGCGTTGAGCTGCATGGTGAGCCCGGTGACCGTGCTGGTCGAGATCACCTGCGAGGCGCCGGCGGCCGAGACGAAGACCGCGGCCGCACAGAGACAGAGGAAGACGAGGATTCGCCGCATGCTCCGGAAATCGGCGCCCGCTCGTCGCCGGTGAAGCAAGATCCCTCGGACGCGTCACTCGTCCGGGTCGGCCAGCTCCTCGGCCAGGAGCCCGAGCGCGAAGAGCCGCCAGGCGAGGTCGGTGTCAGCCGCAAGGAAAAAGAGCGCCTCCCGCACGAGCGGCAGCTCACGGGCGAGGCGGGCAAGGTCGTCGAGCCCCGCGCCGAGCGCCGCCTGGCGCTCCGGCGTGTGCAGGTCGGCGGCGAGCGCCTTGACCGCGCGGTCGTCGACACCGAGCTCACGCCGTGGGTCTCCACCGGCTGCCAGCAGGAGTAGCGCCCGGCGTCTGGCGACGTTGAGCTCGGCCTCGTTCAGCTCGACGCGGCCCCCTGCGAGCCAGGCAAGGAGCGCCGGCGGATCTCCCAGCTCGCGCGCCTCGAGCCGGCGAAGCAGGTCGAGCATGGCCCCAGCCTCGCTCTCGGCGCCGGTCATCGCGGAGGGCTCCGCAGCCCGGACGAGCGCAAAGGCCGGCACGACCAGGATCAGGCCGACGAGCGCGCCGCCCACGACATCCGTGATCGTGTGCGCGGCCTGCAGCACGAGCGCGGGCCCGACGAGCACGGCCCAGAGCACCGCCCAACGCGTGGCCCGCCTCCACACGAGCACAACCGCACCGGCAACGAGAACGCCACGCATCATGTGCCCGCTCGGAAACGAGTCGTCGAAGGCGGTGACGTGAACGCGCACGTCGTTCGCGGTTCCGTAGAGAGCCGGGCGAACGATCACGTGCTTGCCGGCGACCTCGATCGCGTTGCCGATCACCCAGGCTGCGGCCGGCGCGAGCGCGGCGACCGGCCCGACGCGCCGCCAGAGTAACGCGCACGCGGTGGCGACGATGATTCCGGAGATGAGGACAGAGCAAGGATATGTCCAGAGGTCGAGGATCTTGGTCGCGGTCGCGGTGTGCAGCGTGAACGGGCGGTAGAAGCCGGCGGTCGAGCTTCCCGCCGGGGAGCCCGGGACGAGCCACGGCATGAGGTGATCGAGTGAGAACTGGTCGATGCTCGTCACGGCGCCGGCCACGACAAGAACGGTCAGGACGATGAGCGCGGCAGCAAGCCCGGCGAGGACCGCGCGCGCGCGAGGAGTCGGCGCCAGGGCGAACATGCGGTCGCGAAGCGCCACGCTCTGAGGCTATCGGCGTCGTGCCGTATCGAAGATCACCTGCAGCGCATCGCGTGTCGTCCTAGGATTGGGCTCGGTGCGCCAGCTCACGACCTTCGAAGTGCGACAGGCCGGCGCTCGGGCCGAAGCACGGTTGCAACCGGAGAACCTCGAGCGGATCCGGTGCGTCGACCTGCTCGCCGGGGCGCCGAACCTCTCGCCCCACTCCTAGCCGCGTGGCGCGTCGGGCCGCACCCGAGACGCCTGCGGCGAACCTGCTCTTCCCGCTCTTTGTAACGGGACAGCTCGCAGGTGCGCTGCTCGGCCGGGCGATCGCCCCGAGCAAGCTGACGTCGAACGAGTTCGCAGTGCTGTCGATCATCGCCGTCTTCGAGCCGATCGTCCCGACCGAGCTCGCCCAGCGTGCCGGGATGCCCGCAACGACGCTCTCCGACTACCTGGCGCGGCTGACGCAGCGCCGGTTCGTGAAGCGCTCTCCGAACCCTGACGACGGCCGGTCACATTTGCTCTCGCTCACTGCCGAGGGGCGCCGCCGGAACTCGGTGGCGGTACAGGGGCTCCTCGCGTCGAACCGGCTGATCTCGGAAAGGCTCGCCGTCGAACCCTCGACTGTGCGGGCGGCGCTCGTCGAGCTCGAGCAGGCACTCCGGTTGGCAGTTAGTCCGAAGTCGTAGTATAAAGTCCGATATCGGAATAACTCGGACAATCGCGTTCTCGCTGGCGGCGGGGCTCCTGGCGGGCGTAACGGCCGCACAGGCTGCCGGGCCGGCGGTCGTCGCCGTGATCGCCACCCACGCCAAAGGCCCATGTGCGAGCGTCGAGGCGGACGGCCAGATCTGGGTCACGGACATCTATGTCGGGAAGCTCTCGACGATCGACCCGAAGACGAACAGGCTCAGCGGCCCGAACATCGCGATCGGCGGCAAACCGTGCGGCATCGTCTTCGGCGGCGGCTCGCTCTGGGTGAACGGCTACGGAACAAACAGTGTCGACCGCGTCTCTCCCACGCTGCGCAAACGCATTGCGCGAATCCCTGTGGGGGCCCGCCCGTACGACGTCGCCTACGGCTACGGCTCGGTCTGGACGACGAACAACGGCGACGGGTCGGTCGATCGCATCGACCCGCGCACCGACAGGGTGGTCAACTCGATCCAGACTCGATCGGCGCCGACCGGCCTCGCGGTTGCAGGCGGCTACGTGTGGGTCGGGGCGAATACCGGCACCGCGATCTTCCGCATCGACCCGGCCACGAACGGGATCCGCACGATCGATGTCCACCGGCAGAACCCGGCGTGGTTCGCCGCCGACAGGACCCACCTCTGGGTGGCATCGAACGTCGAAGACGTCGTCCTTCATCTCGACCCACAGACGGGGAAGGTGCTCGCCACGGTGAAGGTCGGGTCGATGCCGCAGGACGGGACGATTGCCCCGGACGGGAGCGTGTGGGTCCCGAACCAGGGCGATGGCACGGTCTCGCGGATCGACCCTTCGACAAACCGCGTTACGGCGACGATCGAGGTCGGCCCCCAGCCGTTTGTGCTGACGAGCGCCGCCGGCAGCATCTGGGCACCGAGCTACGGCGGAGCGGACGTCCGCCGGATCTCGCCCGGCTGAGCCGAATAGAGTCACCCTCCGGTGACTTCGAACTCCCCGGCCTGGGCAGGTCCGCTCGCCGTCGACGACCCGTCGCCGATCGCCGAGCTGCGCCACGTGCTCGTCGAGGCGGGGTTCGACGGCCCGGCTGTGCGCGAGGCGCTCGGCGCCGAAGGCCAGATGATCGCCCGCCCCGGCGACACGCCTGTCCTGCAGCGGAGGTTGGCGGAGATCGAGCCGTTGGGGACGATCGCCTCGCTGTTCGTCCTCGGCAGCCCCGTGCTGGAGTCCGCCGCCCGGCGTGCGTTGGAGCCCTCCTCGCTCGAGCAGGTCGAGCGGCTCGGCCTCGTCGAGTCGGCAGGCGGGCTCGTCACCCCGCGCGTCCGGCTCATCCCCCACGACGACCTGCTGATCGTTTCGGACATCCCGGACGAGGCAGAGGAGCAGCCGGATCATGTCGCGGGGATCCACAACCCGTCGGTCACGCTTGCGCACCTCACGATCCGCCGTCCGGTCGAGACCGCGCTCGACGTCGGCACAGGCTCCGGGATCCAGGCCATCCTCGCCGCGCGACACAGCGCCCGCGTGGTCGCGACGGATCTCAGCGGGCGTGCGCTCAACTTCGCCACGTTCAACGCCCTCCTGAACAACGCCGAGGGGATCGAGTTTCGTGCGGGAAGCTACTTCGAGCCGGCAGCCGGCGAGCATTTCGGCGTCCTGACCTGCAATCCGCCGTACGTGATCTCGCCGGAGACGGCCTACCTCTTCCGTGACAGCGGCCTTGCAGGCGACACGGTCTCGCGTGAGCTCATCCGCGATGCGCCGGCGGTGCTCACGGGCGGCGGGTTCGGGAGCATGCTCGTCTCGTGGATCCACGCACCGGGCGAGGACTGGTCGGCGAGGCTACGGACGTGGCTCGAGGGCAGCGGCTGCGATGCGATCCTCCTCAACTATGGAACCCAGGATCCGCTGACGCACGCCTCCAACTGGACTCGCGATCGTTACGCGAACGACGTGGAGGGCTTCGAGAAGGCGCTAACCCGTTGGCTCGAGTACCTCGCGGCTCTCGGCGCCGAGGGGATCGGCTACGGCGCAGTCGTCCTGCGGCGCCGCGAGTCTGCTCGAAACTGGGTCCGGGCATACGATCTGCCGCCCGCGGGCTTGCGGCGGTCGTCTGATCACCTGCTGCGAATCTTCGACGCGGTGGACTTTCTCGCCAACCTCGGCGACGACCGCGCGCTCCTCGCCGAGCGTTTTGTCCTCACGGAGTACGCCGAGGTCGAGCAACGCGTCTCGCTCCGGTCGGGCGAATGGTCGATCGACCGGATCGAGGTGCGGCTCGACGACGGCCTCCGCTTCCGCGCCGCCGTCGATCCGCTGATCGCCCATCTCCTCGCCGGCCTCGACGGCCGCCGGACGCTCGCCGAGGTCGCCGAGGAGCTCGCTACGGCTCAGAACCTCGACCGCGCGTCCCTCGCCGAGCGAGCCGTGCCGGTGGCGCGTGAGATGTTCGAGCTCGGATTTCTGGAGCGGTGAGCGCGAGCGGCCGGCGACCGCACCTCCTCGGCCGCCCCGCGGGTGGTGCCTACGATGAAGGCATGCTGCCGCGTTGCCCAGATCGGTTGTGCCGGGATGTCGTCCGGAGGAGCCGCCCACGATGAGGCGCTGGTTCAGAAGCTGGCGCGGCCGCAACGAGGACGTGCCGATCAACGGCGTGCGTGAGCGGGTGCTCGCCTACACAGCGGAGGCACGCCGGACCACCGCGCCGAGGGCACGGCACCTCGCGACCTGAGAACCTGAGAACCTGAGAACCGGAAGACCTCTCGATCGTCCGGAGGGCTCCGCAGCTTCTTCTCGCTAACCCTGGCCGTCCTCGAGGTAGGCCTCGGCGCGGTTGTAGATCGAACCGCAGGCCCGCGGCTTCGTCCAGGTGATGCGGCGGGCGACCGAGGTCAGCATCTGGAGGTTCGTGACGTATCGCGCACCGACCTCACCGGCCTTGTAGCTGAGCTGCGTCATCAGGTTCGTGAGGTCGTCGACGCCGATGCGGCAGCTCGCGAGGATCTTCTGGAACGGACGCGAGTACGGAACGAGGACGGCCTCGCTCGGCGGCGTCTTCCCGTAGTGGTCGATCACGTACAGGGCGACCATCTGGTGGTGGTTCGGCATCGCCGCTGCCCGAGCCCGACCCGGCGGAAACGCGCAGACGACGGCGACCAGGACGAGGAGAGCGGCACACTTCGCCAGGTTGCGATTGTGCTGCCTAGGCACGGTAGGACCAAGCGTAGCGGGTTGCCCGATCGGCGGCTCGGCCCGGCACGGGGCCGGGTTCGGCCGCGAGAGCGTCTGGTGAGCGCTCTCGCGGCGGCGGAAGAAAATGATGGGCGGGTCGTACGGGGATGAGCGACCCGCCCATCGTGGGCTAGCCCAGACTGATGAGACGCCGGCTTCCAACTTCGGATAGTTGGGAACCGTCATCCGTTCGAAATACGCCAAAAGGCGCACAGACAGACGCCTGAAGGCCGCGTAGACTGGGTGTCGAGGGCGGAGGGGTGCGTCCCCACCCGAGGGCGGGGGTCCGCTCGGAGTCGCGCGTCTTGGCTTCCGACCGCAGCCACCTCGTTCGGGCGCCGCGGTCGTGGACGGTGACCGGATGGACCCGAAGTCGGTCGCGCTGGCGAGGCACGCCGAGCCACCCGTACTCGGCGCGGAGGTCCTCTCCATGGCGTGCGACCGCCAACGGGGTACTCTGGAGCGATGCTGCGCGCCGCCGGCACTGCCACCGTCGCCGCCGTGGCGCTCGCGGTCGTCTCCGTCGCCTCCGGGGTCGCCGGCTCGCCGAGCAGCCAGGTCGTGCGGAGCTCCACCACGGGTATCTGCCCGTTCCCGCTCCAGATCACGGTGACCCGGAAGCCGACGAGCCGGGTGAGCACGACCGTGCTCCAGTACCGGTTCGCGGGCCCGAGCACGATCACGCTCCGCAACGGCACCACGGGACGCACCGCGCGGCTCACCTCGCCCGGCCCCTACGCCGTGAACACGAAGACGGGAAGCGTCGCCTTCACCGGACGCCAGGTCTGGTTCTGGTCGACCGGAGAGAACGTCCCGTTCCTCTCGACCGAAGGCGCCGGGAGCATCGTCGCGCCCTACAACGTGTTCGCCCCGGCAGCTTCGACTGCCAGTGTCGTCGACCCCTGCGCGCTCGTTGCCGGCTCGAAGCCGTCGACGAAGCCGCGCACGACCCGGGCGCCGTGGGGCCTGCCTGCCTACGCGTTGAGCCAGATCGCCTACGCCGACCTGATCCCGGACGTGGGCGCGCTCGTCCGTCACGACCACGTGCACCTCGACATCGTCGTGAACGGCCGCAAGGTCACGATTCCGGCGGGCGTCGGCCTCGCCGGGCCGTTCGACACCGGCCCGTGCCCGCCGGGCTCGAAGCTCGGGGACTGCGCCACGGGGCACGTGTACTTCGCGAAGGCGGCGGTCGCGCCGATCCACACCCACTCGACGAGCGGGCTCATCCACATCGAGCCCGACCGGAAGGGCACCTACACGCTCGGCCAGTTCTTCGACGAGTGGCGCGTCCGCTTCGATGCGAGCTGCCTCGGCGGCTACTGCGCGGGCGACGGCAAGCAGTTGCGCGTGTATCTCAACGGGAAGCGCGTTCCGGGCAATCCGAGGAACCTCGTGCTCGCCAACCGCCAGGAGATCGCGGTCGTCTACGGCGGCCCCAAGTCGTTTCGCTCGGTGCCCTCGAAGTACACGGGCGGCTGGCCGGGCCTCGGTTGTGGAGGCTCCGGCGAGTCCTCCTGCTTCCCCACCCCCTAGTTAGCGGGACGAGCTAGCTGACGGCGACCGAGAAGGTCTGCTTGGCGCCCAGGCTGGGCGCGAAGACCCACTTGCCGGCGGTCAAGGTGACCGAGCGCGTCTTCGTCCCGATGTAGGAGGCCCCGGTGACGCTTACGGCCTTCGACTTGCGGGAGAGCATGAAGCCCTTCGTCGAGCTCTTGTCGGTGACGACGATCTTGTAGATCCCGGCCTTGAGCGACGAGACGCTCTTGCCGTTGAACGCGATGCTGAGCTTGCCGGCCGCGTTCACGACGCCCATCAGCTTGCCACGGACGGGTGTCGCCGTCCGGAACGGATTCACCGATACGGCCGTGCCGTGGTTCGTGGAAGAAAGGCCACCCTTGCCGACTGTCGCGGGAGGCGCGCCGACGGTCGCGCCAGAAGTCGCGAACGTGTAGACGACTGACGGGACCACGTCGTCGTTCCGCCACGTGTAGGTCGAGTTCGGCAGCAGGTGGAGGTTGTAGAACGAGGTGGCGACCTCTCCCTCGTCCATGTTGTCGACGATGTTCGTGCCCGGCCCCTTCAGGTCGAAGTACGGCACGTTGGCACAGCCACCGGGACCGATCAGCTGCAGCGTGTAGTAGCCGGCAGGGATCACGGTCGGCGCACCGGCCGTGGTGCCGAGCGAGGTTCCGTCCCCGAGCGCCACCGCGATCTGGCCCGAGGTCGAGAACTGGACGTTGATCGCCGGATTGTCGGCCGTCTGAGCGCCGGCTCCCGGCGCCACGACGAAGAGCGCCGCGAGTAGCGCGAAGCTCCCCAGCAGGCGCAACAGGTTCTTTCTGGCTGATCCGATCCGGTTCGAGATGCCGACCTCCTTGCTCACAGAGTACTCCGGGGGAACTACGACGACAAGGCTTGGACTATCCGAAGGTGAAGGCATAGGCCTGCACCCCCGGTGTGAACGAGAGCTTCAGCAGGGCGCTCTTGGCAGCCGCCGAGCTCTCGAGCGTGTAGAGCTTGTAGGAGTTGACATTCACGGTCCTTGCCGGCTCCCCGGCGAGCGAAACGTTGACCTTTCCGCGGCCGCCGAGCACCAGGTAGACATCTCGGCCTTCGAAGTGGAGCCTCAGCCCGGCGCCCTTGCCCGCGACGGCCTCGTCCGGCCCGACGCGCCACATTCCCGAGTAGGAGAGCGCGTTCAGCGGCACGTTCGCCTTGCCCGGGTAGCTCGCGAGCTTGTCCTTCGCGATCGCGCCGCCGACGTAGCGGGTCGGATCGAGCCGGGTGTAGCCGAGATACGATTCGGGTGTCTGATCGCCGACCGGAGTCAGGTCGGGCACCGCCGGCGCAGTGACGCTCGCAACGCCGAGCAGCTCCGCGATGTTCTGCTCCATCCCGGCGTAGCCGCCCTCTCCGCTCGAATACGCGCGAATCCGGCCCTGCTGGTCGATCAGGTAGTCGGCCGGCCAGTACTCGTTGCCGTAGGCGTTCCAGGTAGCGAAGTTGTTGTCCTGCACGACCGGGTATTTGATCCCGAGCCGCTTGATCGCAGCCTTCACATTTGAGGAAACGTGCTCGAAGGCGAACTCGGGACTGTGGACGCCGATGATCTGAAGCCCGTAGGGGTGGTAGGCCTTGTACCAGGACTCGAGGTGCGGCAGCGTTCGCAGGCAGTTGATGCACGAGTAGGTCCAGAAGTCGAGCAGGACGACCTTCCCCCGCAGGCCTGCGAGCGTGAGCGGCCTGGAGTTGAACCAGTCCCCACCGGCGATGATCTCGGGCGCGGCCGGGTTGAGGATCGGCAGGTTGGACGCACCCGGCCCGGGTTGCGCGATGGGCGTCGTCGTCGTGGTCGACGTGAGGATCGACTTGCGGTGCGTGATCGCCTCGAGCGCCCGCTGCGCCGGCTTGCTCTGTTCGATCGGATCCTGGAGCGCAGCCGTGTAGCCGGGAAGCAGAGTCGAGACGCGCGAATCGAGGTTGAACGCGAAGGCAACCGCGACGAGCAGGACGACGACCCCGGAGACCAGGCGCAGTCGCGGGGCCTGCGAGCGAAGCCGCCCTGCGAGCTGCTGCCCGCCGAACGCGATCAGCAGCATCGGGAGGGCGGCGCCCACGGCATAGGCGATCGTGAGCACGATCACCCTCCAGCCGACGCTCTCGGTCGCCGCCCTCACCGAGATCGCCGCCAGCACCGGCCCGGCACAGGGAACGAAGACGAGCCCGAGCGAGGCTCCCAGGATGAAGCCGCCGCCGCCGGCTCGAAATCGGGTAAGCCCCGCGAACGGCCTCTCGATCGCCTGGGCGACCCGGGGGAGAAGCAGCGTGGCAGCCACGACGAAGAGCAGCCCGATCGCGATGTTCCGCAGGAGATCCTGCGGAAGGCCGAGCTGATCGAGGAGCCAGGTCGCAAAGAGCGTGAAGATGACGAAACTCGAGACGAGCCCGGCGATGATCCGCAGCGGCTTACGCCCCGTCGCGCCGCCCGCGAGCAGAATTGGGAGCACCGGAAGGACACACGGCGAAATCGCCGTGATCACTCCCGCGAGGAAGCCGACGCCGATCAGAACGAGCACACCTCGAGGGTAGCCCCAAGCGATTAACAACCTCTTACGTTTTCGCCGGAAGCGCCTTCTCGAGCCAGTGGTGGGCATGGTGCTCGTCGTTGAAGGGCGCCACGTCTCGGTACCCCGCCGAGCGGTAGAGGGTCAGGGCCTCGGTGAGCGTCTTGTTCGTCTCGAGACGAACCGAACGCGCGCCGCCGGCCGCCGCATGCTCCTCGAGCTCGGCGAGCAGCCGTCGTCCGATCCCGAGCCCGCGCTCGCTACCCCTGACCCACATCCGTTTGAGCTCCGGCGGATCCTCACCGCGGAACCGCAGACCGCCGCAGCCGACAGCCTCACCGCGCAGGCGCGCGACAAGGAAGACGCCGGCCGGCGGCCTGAAGTCGTCGAGGGTCGTCGAGACGCTCAGGGACATGTCGAATCCGTTCTCGAAGCGCTCGTCGATCTCCGCGAAGTACCGGCCGATGCAGAGCTGAACGTCGCGATGTGACGGATCGGCCGCCGAGATCTCGACGAGGGCAGCGGTCAGGAGGCGCTCGACCTCCGCCATCGCCTCGACGAGCCGCGCTCGGCGGGCCTCGTCGAGCGGCTCGAGCAGCGACCTCGCGAGCCCGTCGGCAGCCTGGTCGAGGAGCTCGCGTTCCCGGACGCCCTGAGGCGTCAGGCGCGCGACACGAACCCGGCGGTCGCCTTGGTGGGGCTCCACGACGACGAGCCCGTCGGCCTCGAGCGAGCGCAGCAGCCGGCTGAGGTAGCCGGAGTCGAGCTCGAGAAGCGAACGCAGCCGCACCACGTCGCAGCCCTCCGGCCCGATCTCCCAGAGCACGCGGGCCTGCCCGAGCGGGCGGTTTCGCGCGAGGAAGTTGTCCTCGAGCGCTCCGACGCGCTGGGTCACGAGCCGGTTGAAGCTGCGGACACGGGCCACGGCGTCCATCACTCTCTGATTTTAGTCAGAGATCGACGGTTCGGCTCGACCGGTTGCGCGCCGGTCGGGGACGATGTCGTCAGTGCTGCGACTCGCCGCCCTCGTCGTGCTCGCCCTCGCGTCTTTTGCAGCGACGGCCGGCTCGGCGACCACGACCTGGAAGGCGTGGCTCTGCCTGCCCGGAGCGCCGAGCGACCCCTGCTACGTCACGCTCACGACGACGGCGATCGATGCCAGAGGCAGGGCCCACACCGAGCACCTAGCACCGGCGAGCAAGCCTCCCGTGGACTGCTTCTACGTGTATCCGACGGTGAGCGAGGAGCACCGCGGCAACTCGACGCTCGTTCCCACCCAGTACGAGCAGCACGCCGCGATCACCGAGGCGAGCGAGTTCAGCCGGCTCTGCCGCATCTGGGCGCCGATGTACCGCCAGGTGACCGTATTCGGCAACGGCAACCCGTTCCACGGGAGCTATTCGCTCGAGTACGAGGACGTCCTCGCTGCCTGGCACGACTATCTCGCACGCTCGAACAAGGGCCGCGGCGTGGTCCTGATCGGCCACTCCGAAGGCTCGTTCCTTCTCGAGAAGCTGATTCGAGACGAGATCGAGAAATCGCCGAGCGAGCGCAAGTTGATCATCTCGGCGATCCTGCTCGGCGGCGACGTCACGGTCGCAAACGGCCGCACGACCGGCGGTAGCTTCAGGCAGACGCCGGCCTGTACGTCGCCGGCCGAGACCGACTGCGTTGTCGCCTACTCGAGCTGGATCCACACACCTCCCGGCGATGCCGAGTTCCAGAGCGTCCCGAACCGCTCCCAGCACGTCCTCTGCGTGAATCCCGCCGCGCCGGGGAGCAAGGCGGCCGCGCCGATCACGCCGGTCTTCCCCGGCATCAGCTCGCAGGGAATCCTTCCGGTCACCTCGGCTCTCGCGAAGAACCTCTGGGTCGCCCTCCCCGACCTCTACAAGGCGCGCTGCGTCCAGCGGGGCTCACGGGCGTGGCTGCTCGTGACGCGGATCGAGATACCGGGCGACAGGCGGCCGACGGTCACCGGAGTCCTCGCGCCGAACTGGGGACTCCACGCAGCCGACGTGAACATCGCGCTCGGCAGCCTGATCTCGCTCGTCACCACCGAGCGAGCCGCGTGGCTCGCCCACCACCGCTAGAACTCCTTGCCCTCCATGCTCGGCGGCGCGCTCGAGGCCTTGATGATCACGTTCCCGTCGGATCCCATCTGATCCTGGGTCGACTGCACGTGGGCCCAGGAAACACGGCCCTTCGCCTCCTCGATCGTGAAGTCCGCGACCTCCTTGGAGCCGTTCAGGAGCGTCCCCGTCATCCCGACCTGTACGCCCTGTTCCGGCCCGCTCCCGATCGTGATCTTGCCGCGGCCCTCATCGACGCTGTAGGCGAGCACTCGCGCGTGGATGTCCTCGGTGACCTTCTTCGGCGCAGGTCCGGGCGAGCTCCCCGTGGCGCCCGGCGCATCGGTCGACGCCGGCCCGTCATGCGGCGCTCGCTGGAGGAGCCTCGCGACGGCGGCGTTCCCGGAATGTCTCTGCAACTCGAGCACCCGGCTCTCGGGCACTCCGGAGTCCCGGCGCAGGTCGGCGACCGGCCTCTCCTCGGCTTCGCCTCGATGCAACGCTTCGGAACGCCTTTGCACGTTTCGAAGCATACGGCGTCCGCCCGCGTCGGGATGGATCCGCCCGTTCGGGAGCGGAAGAGGGTCTGCCCGCTTCCGCTCCCCACACCGGCGGGAGGTTCGAAGTGGCTCAGTGGGGCCCGTCGAAGAAGCCCGCGCACAGCAGTGCGCCGACAGCGGTCACGCCGACCAGCAAGGCGCGGGTGCCATGGAATTTGATGAACATTCTCGTCATCTTCGATTCACCCCCTCTCGGAGTTGCGGCGGCGGCCCGAAGGCCGCCGCCCTAATCCCCTACCACGAGAAGTGATTGCCGTCAGTTCCCGGAGCAGGGAGCCGCGAAAGCGCTGCTAGGGCCCAGATCGGCAAGAACGGCCAAAGACTTGAGCCCATACCCCGTTCGGGTGATCGGATCCGAGGAGCGAGTGGCTGCGATCCGAGCGCAGCGCGGTTCCTGCGCTGCGCCTTCCGCGTCTGAATCAGGTTCCTGTCGGCAACGATCAACGCGGCGATCGGATCCTCGGCCTGATAGATCGCGGGAGCGGCTTACGGGAACTTCACCAAAGCGCTCGAGCGCCGCCACGTCATCGCCGCCGGGGCGTGCGTTCCCATGCGCCCTATGCGGTCGAACCAGCGAAGGCCTGATAGAGCCAGACCCCGCTCTGTCACACGGTTTCTGGCTCTATCACAGCGGCGGGGCTGGGATTTGAACCCAGGGGACGCTTTCACGCCCAGCGGTTTTCAAGACCGCCCCGTTCGACCGCTCCGGCACCCCGCCGTTCTCGTTGCATTCAACACGCCGTCACGGTTGCCACACCGGGCCGCCGTTCTTGCCGGGGCCCGAGGTGAGGATGTGCTCGTCGGAGCCGTCGGGCTTCACGACGGCGATGTCGGCGCGTTTGCCGGCGATCCGTTCGAAAACGAGCTCTTTGCCGTTTTGCGACCACGCCGGGGCGGTGCTGTCGCCGGGACCCGCCGTGAGCCGGACCCGCTCGGTTCCGTCGGCCTGCTCGACGTAGACGTCGGCGCGTGAGCCCGGCGGCGGCCCCACGGCCATGAAGGCGAGCTCCTTGCCGTTCGACGACCACTGCGGGCCGTCGATCCGTCCGGGAGGCGCCGCCAGACGGTGCTCGCCGCTGCCGTCGGCGTTCATCTCGAAGAGACCCCACTCGTTCTTCGGCGAGGCCCCGCGACTGATGAACGCGATCGTCGATCCATCCGGCGAGAAGGCGGGCTCGCCCTCGCCGCCCGGGCTGCTCGAGAGGAGCTTCTCCGCCCCGCCGCTCGCGGGCACCGAGTAGATCGCATACCGGCCGCCGGTTGCAGGACGCGCGCTCACGAAAAGCACCGAGGAGCTGTCGGGCGACCAGACCGGATAGAGGTTGTCGTACCCGCCGCCCGTCAGCGTGAGCGGGTCGCCGCCCCCGGCTCCCGCAGAACAGATCTGGGTGACGGGCTTCGCGTCTGTGCACATGAATGCAAGCCTCGCACCGTCCGGAGAGAAGACCGGCGCCGTGTCGTTGATCGACTTCGTGAACGTCAGCCGCTTCTGGCCGGAGCCGTCGGCGTTCATCACGTAGATCTCCCCGTTCACATCCCGAGTGCTCGTGAAGGCAATCTGCTTGCCGTCGGGCGACCACGCCGGCTGGCCGTCGTTGGCGAGATTCGACGAGATGTCCGTGAGGTCCGTCCCGTCGGCCCGAATCGCGTAAACCTCGGCGTTCCCGTCACGGGTGCTCGTGAACGCGAGCTCCTGCGGTCGCGACCCGCCGCCGCACCCGGCGCTTCCAAGAACGAGCGCGGCGCTCACTACGAGCGGCCCGAGCCTCACAGAACCGGCTTAGTTCTCGACCCGCGCAGGAGCGCCGAGCGCCACGAGCGCATCCGGCACCTCGCCCGCGAAGTTCTCCAGGATCGCGAGCAGCCAGCGGTCTGTGACCGCAGTGCCGTTCAGAGTGTGCGGCGTCTCGAGCTCCCTCTCCGCTCCGCGGTAGCGGATCCCGAGGCGACGGGCCTGGAAGTCGGTCGTATTCGAGGTCGAGGTGATCTCGCGATAGCGCTGCTGGTGTGGGAACCACGCCTCGATGTCGTACTTCTTCGCCGCCGGATCGCCCAGGTCGCCCGCGGCGACGTTCACCACCCGGTAGGGCACTCCGAGCGCCTGCACGAGCTCCTCCTCGATCGCGAGCAGGCGGTCGTGCTCCTCGCCCGACCGCTCCGGCTCGACGTAGCTGTAGAGCTCGACCTTGTTGAACTGATGCACCCGGAACATCCCGCGCGTGTCCTTTCCGGCCGCGCCCGCCTCTCGGCGGAAGCACGTGGAGAAGGCCGAGTACCGCAAGGGCAGCTCCTCGAGGATCTCCTCCATGTGGAACCCGGCGAGCGCCACCTCGGAGGTGCCGGTGAGGTAGAGATCGTCCGCTTCGAGCGCGTAGATGTTCGAGCGCTCCGTGGGAAAGAATCCCGTTCCGTACATGGCCTTCTCGCGCACGAGCACCGGCGGGATCAGAGGCGTGTGGCCGTGCGCTGCGGCGCGGTCGAGAGCGAAACGGTAGAGCGCCATCGCCACGAGCGCGGAGTCTCCGGCGATGTAGCCGAAGCGAGCGCCGGAGAGCCGCCCCGCACGTTCCAGCTCGAACCGGCCGACCTCGGTGTGCTCCGGGCCGGGCGGGCCGGGCTCGCCGACGCGGCGGATCTCCTCTGCGTCCTCGTCGGTCTCTCCGTCGGGTGCGGAGGGATCCGGCGGGTTCGGGACCTGCGTCAAGAGCTCGTCGCGTTCGGCCTCGGCCGTCGCGAGCTCCGCCTCGGCCGCGCGCAGCCCGTCCTTGACCCCGGCGAGCTCCGCGAGCTGCTCGGGCGTCGGCTTGCCCTTCAGCTTCAGCTTCGTCCGGAGCTCCTCGACGCGAGGGAGCAGCTCGCGCCGACGCGCGTCGGCGGCCATGAGCGCGTCGAAGCGCTCGGCGGAGCCTTTCCGTGCGAGCGCCGAGCGGAAGCGGTCCGGGTCGAGCCGGGCGGCGCGAAGGTCGATCATCCCCGTGAGTCTAGAAGGGCCTCGAGCACCTGGGCCACACCCTCCTCGGAGACGGAGGGACACGTGAAGCGGGCAACGGCCTTCACGCGCTCGTCGGCGTTCTCGACCGCAACGCCGTAACCCCAGGCAACGAGGTCGAGGTCGTTCTCGCCGTCGCCGATCGTGACGGTGCGCTCCTGCGCGAAGCCGAGCCGCGCAGCGAGGAATGCGAGCGCCGAGGACTTCGAGACGCCCTCGGTCGCGAACTCGAGGAAGAACGGCAGCGACTTCGTCACGAAGAGCCGGTCCGCAAACTGCTCGCGCATCTGGACGGCGAGCTCGTCGAGCGCCGCGGGGTCGCCGATGCAGACGAGCTTCGTGGGCGGACGCTCGAGCCACGCTCCGAGCTCGCCGACGACGTGCAGGGGGATGCCCTGAAAGCTCGAGTAGCGCTCCGCCTCCGGGGTCGCCTCGGCCACATAGAGCTCGTCGTCGACATAGACGTTGAGCCCGAAGCCGGCGGCCTCGACCGCACCGATCGCCTCCCGTGCGAGCGAGAGCTCGATCGGCTCGTGCAGGATCCAGGTCCCGTCCGGATCGACGATCGCCGCTCCCTGGTAGCAGACGAGCGGCTCGTTCGAACCGGTGGGCTCGAGCACCCGCTTGGCCGACTGAACCATCCGCCCGGTACACACGATCACGCGCACCCCGGCCGCTTCCGCCTGCCGCATCGCCTCGAGGGTCCGCGGCCGGATCACGTAGTCATCGGCGATCAGCGTCCGGTCGAGGTCCGTCGCGACGACCTCGACGTCGCGCGGGAAGCCGTCCGGGAGGATCAGGGGCCCTTGGCCAGGAACGCGACGACGTCAGCGAGTTGCTTCGGCGTCAGCGAGTGGGCGTAGGTGCCCGGCATCACGTTCGGGAACCCCGGCGCGACGTAGGCGCCCGGGTCGACGATCGAGTTCTTCACGAAGTCCGCGAGCGAGCCCTGATTCGCGGTCTTCGCGTACTCCGCCAGGTTGTCGAGCTTCGGCCCGACCTTCCCCGTCGTTCCGGCCGGTGTGAAGACGTGGCATGCGCCGCAGCCCTGCGAGACGAAGACCGCCTTTCCCGCCGCCGGGTCGCCGACGATCACCGCCGGCGGCGTCGGCGCCTTCCCGATGACCGTGACAGGCGTCGGAGTCGTCACGTGCTTGCCGCCCGGCACCGTCGTGCCGCACGCGGCGAGCACGAGAGCGAGGACGGCGAACGGGAGGAGGCGACGCACGGACAGCGAGTTTAGCCAGCCGTGCGGATTCCCTTAGACGAGGGTTAATCGCAGACGCGCGCACGCGGGATCAGGCGGTGCCGGGGATACGATGATTCACATGAAACGTCAGTCATATGGTCGTGACACCGGGCTCACGCTGCGGATGCTCGCCACTACGGGCCTGCTCGGTCTGCTCTACGTCGTTTTTGCGGTCGTCCTCTTCAGCGTCCTGAACGTCGGGCTCGCTCCGCTGATCCTGATCGTGGTCGGGATCGCGTTCTTCCAGTACTACACGTCGGACAAGCTCGCCCTGGCCGCCGCGGGCGCCAGGATCGTGACCCCCGAGGAGGCGCCCGACCTGCATCAGATCGTCGATCGCCTCTGCGCCATGGCGAACCTGCCGAAGCCAAAGGTCGGCGTGATGGACACGCCGGTTCCGAACGCGTTCGCGACCGGTCGCTCGCCCAAGCATGCGGCGGTCTGCGTCACAACGGGTCTCTGGCAGCGCCTCGACGAGCAGGAGCTCGAAGCCGTGCTCGCCCACGAGCTCTCACATATCGCAAACCGCGACGTGCTCGTGATGACCGCCGCGAGCTTCTTCGCGATGCTCGCTGCGCTCCTGACCCGGGTCGGCCTCTATTCGGGGATGTTCGGCGGGTTCGGCGGCGGCGGCGGCCGCAACAACAACCAGAACGGCGTCCCGGTCTGGCTCGTCATCCTCGTGGTCTCGGTCGTCGTCTACGCGGTCAGCTTCGTCCTGATTCGCACGCTCTCGCGCTACCGCGAGTACGCCGCCGACCGCGGCTCCGCCCTGATCACGGGCGCCCCCGAGCACCTGATGAGCGCGCTCCAGAAGATCTCGTCGCAGATGACCCTGATTCCCCAGCAGGATCTGCGCCAGGTCGAGGGGATGAACGCGTACTTCATCATCCCGGCCCGCGCGAAGACCCTCGCCTCGGAGCTCTTCATGGATCACCCGCCGATCGAGAAGCGCCTCGCCGCCCTCGCGGAGATCGCCCGCGAGATGGGCCGTCCGGTTCACTGAGTTGGGCCTGCGCGACGCGCTCTTCGGGCGCAAACAGCTGTCGCAACCGAAGGACGACCGGCTGTTTGCGCTCTCGACGGCGGCGGTGACGCTTCAGACCGAGCTCGGGCTGAAGACCGGCGGGAAAGCGGCGGTCACCTACAAGCCCCTCTCGGCCGGCGAGTTCACCTCGGTCGGCGACGACATCGAGTCGCTGCTCAAATCGGCCGCGCGCTCGTCGGGCTCCGAGATCGAACGGAAGACCGACTCCTTCGGCTACGAGTGGCTCGTCATTCACGACAAGGACCTCGAGGATCAGGTCACCGCCGTGCACGCGGTTGCCCAGCAGATGACCGAACAGGGCTTCGGCGCCCAGCTCCTCGCCGCCCCGTTCCTCTTCGACGGCGCCCCGCACCCCGTCTACTGGATCTACGGCTTCAAGCTCGGCAAGTTCTGGCCGTTCGTGCCGACCGGCGAGGGCCAGGAGCGGGACAATGCCTACGAGCTCGAGCTGAAGGCCAAGCTCGAGGAAGAGCTTCCGGTCGAGCAGGATCTGACTCGCTGGCTCGCCCTGTTCGACGCGCCGCTCTAGCCGCGGCTACGTCGTCTTCTTGGCGCGGCTGCGCGGAGCGGGCTTGGCCGGCGGATCCGCCGGAGCCTCCACCGCGGGCGCCTCCGACGCAGGTGCGTCGGCCGCGGGGCCGTCGACCGCTTTCGGCGCCCCGCCCTGGCCGAGCTCAGCCTTCAGCTTCGCGAGCTCGTCGTCGACCTGGCCGCTCTGGGAGATCTGGGCGAGCTGGCGGTCGATCGCGTCACCTGACGAGGTGAAGTCGTCGAGCGCGCCGGCCTCTGTGAGCTCGTTGATCGCGTCGGCGCGGGCCTGCATGTCGAGCGTCTTGTCCTTCGCGCGCTGAACGGCCTGGCCCACGTCGGCCATCTCGCTCGAGATCCCGGTCGCGGCCTCGCCGATCTTCACCTGCGCCTCTGCCGCCGAGTACTGGGCCTTGATCACTTCCTTCTGGGTGCGGAACTGCTCGATCTTCATCGAGAGCTGCTTCTCGCCCTCGATCAGCTTCTGCTGCTGCGATTCGAGCTGCTGGCCCTGCTGCATGATCCCTTCGAGCTGCCCCTGGATCGCGGCCTTCCGGGTGAGCGCCTCGCGCGCGAGATCCTCGCGGTTCGCCTTCAGCGCTTCCTTCGCCTGCCCGTCGAGCTTGTCGGCCTGCTGCTGCATCGAGGTGTACTGAATCTCGAGCCGTTTCTTCGCGGTCGTGACGTCGGCGATCCCGCGCTTGACGTTCTGGAGCTGCTTCAGCTGCTCCTCGTAGGAGTAGTCGAGCGTCTCGGCAGGGTTCTCGTGCTTGTCGAGAAGCTTCGAGTACTTCGACTTGATGAGCGTCATCGTGCGCGACCACAGGCCTGGCATATCGCCTCCCGGAACGTGTGTGAGCGGCAAGCCTAGCTCGCGACGAGCGGCCTCGGAGCCATCCGGCCGCCAACCACACTCACGACGGATCGGCACGATCGTTCCGGCGCCCGAGGAGTTGCCGGCGCACGAGCCGTGGCGGACTCCCAGGCCCGAATACGTCGAGCTCGGGTGGGGCGAGCGGAGCGCGGCATGCCGATCAGCCGACTCGCCGGCCGCTCGCGTTCGAGGAGTTCGACGACGTGCCGGCCGGCTCCTCGAACGGTAGGCTCGCGGGATGCTCGTCGCCCGCAGCCTCGATCCGCAGTACCTCTCGAACGGCTACATCGTCGGCGACGAGACCGGCGGGACCGCGGTGTTCGTCGACTCCGGCGCGCCGATGGAGCCGCTCTTCGCCTTCGCCCGCGAGCACGACCTGACTGCAACGCACGTCCTGCGCACGCACTCCCACGGCGACCATGTCGTCCACGAGGACGAGCTCGGGCTTCCGGTCGTGATGGGCTCGCTGACGGCCGGCGGGCTCGAGATCGAGGCGATCCCGACGCCCGGGCACTCCGACGACATGGTCTGCTTCGTGATCAGGGACGGCGGCGAGGAAGAGCTCGTCTTCTCCGGCGACACGCTCTTCAAGGACGCGGTCGGCGGCGGCAACTTCGACGGCGATCAAGCACGCTGTGATGGACGTCTACATGGCGATGCCCCACTCCCGCCGGCTGCTTCCGGGTCACACCGACGAGTCGACGATCGGCCGCGAATGGGAGGAGAACCCGTTCGTCCGCGTCTGGCGCGGGATCGAGCCGGAAGGCACCGATGCCGTCACCGTGCGCGGCGCTCCCGCGACGCTCGTCGTGTGGAGCCCCGACTACGACGGCAAGGGCAAGGCCTGGGTGCGCTTCGAGGACGGAACCGACGCGATCGTCGGCGGCTCCGCCGTCTCGCGCTAGGGGAAGGCGACCGTCACCGTCGAGTGCATCGACGAGACGTAGTCACGGTGCTGGCGGGCGTCGAACCTGTGCGTCCAGCGCCAGGTCTTGTCGTAGTGGCGAACTCCGCCCGAGAGACCGAGCGTCACGGTCGGCGCCCCGAGCGGGTGCCAGCTCGGCGGCACGCTGAACATGTCGATGTCGGGCCCACCGCCGCACATCGGGTCAGAGCTCCCGATGTAGCGCCCGTAATCGCCCGCACCCGACTGCAGACCGATCAGCTTCAGGGTCCCGCTGCTCGTGTCGTAGCGGGCGCCGAAGTTGGCGAACTCGTCCATCGCCGGAACGATCCGGAGCGTGCAAGAGAGCTGCGGGCCGCCCGAGCTCTCGCGCCACGTGGCACGCATGCTCCCGCTGAGCCCGAATTTCTGGAAGCTCGTCTGGTTCGAGAACATCTTTCCGTCGAAGAGCTCACCCCAGGTTCCCGTCCACGAGTAGGCCCACTGCACGTGGTAGACGAAGGAATGCTGGACGCCCGGAGGGGACCATCGTGTTCGTCAGGTCGAACGAGCCCTGATAGGAGACCGCCATCGGCGTCGAGTCCGAGTGCACCGCCTCCGGCGCCGCCCGCGCCATGGCGGCGAGCGAAGTCGCCGCGAAAAGGGCCAGGAGCGCCGACCGAGTACCGACCCGTCGCACGCCTCGCAGGTTACGCCATTTACGAGCCGCACGGAGCGCGGGCCCGGAATAGGTTGCCGGGCCTGGGCGCCGAAGCATATGACATGCATCGTCGAGGGGCGGAGCCGTATTGGCTCCGCCCCCGGTCAGGAGCGGAGGGTCAGCTCGAGCGGATGATCGTGCCGACGTGCTCGCCGCGGAGGGCCCGGGTCAGATTGCCGGGGACGAGGCGGTTGACGACCTGGACGGCATCGATGTGCCGGGTGGTCTTTCAGCACGTCGAGGAACGTCCGGTCGACCGGGAGGGTCGCCGGGCCCCCGTCGAGGAGAGCGCCTGCCGTCGTGTCGGGAATGAGCTCGGCCGACCCCTTATTGGAGTCGGCATGGTTCGGGTCGGAGGTGTAGACGCCGTCGACATCCTCGACGATCACGAGGCGTCGAGCGCCGAGAGCATCGGCGATCAGGAGCGCCCGGTGTCGCCCGGTGCATCGGGACGCGCCCGACGGCGGGCGGGAACTCGTGGGCGTTGTAGGGCGGGTAGGCGGCGCTGACGACGGCCTGCGTGGCCGCGAGGTGGATCGCGAACTGGCCCCCGACCACGCCATGCTCGACGTAGGAGACACCATCGTTGGCGAGCAGGTTGGCGAGGATGCTCCCGTTCTGGCCGGACTCGGTGGACGGCGAGGCCTTGCAGGTTGCCGACAGGCAGGCCCAGGTCGAGCCCGACGCTGAAGATGTGACGGGCACGGATCCCGGCGCCGGTGAGGATCAGCAGCTTCTGCTCGGGCAGGACCCGGCGCAGCTCCTCGACCAGAGGCAGGATCGCGTCGGCGCCCCGGTCCATGATCGAGCGTCCGCCGATCTTGACCACAGTCAGCCACGGCAGCAGACGGATCGGCTCCCGACCGGTCGCCGGCCGGGTCAGTTCCGCGTCGAGAAGGGTCTGGCGGGCGAGCAGCGACTCAACGTCCTTCGCCCGGTTCGTAGCAGCGGTCATGATCGCAATCCTCCTCAGTCAGCGGTAATGATCGTGCCGACGTGCTCGCCGGCAAGAGCGCGGGTGATGTTCCCCGGAACGAGGCCGTTGATCACCTGTACAGAGCGGACATGCCGCGACGACTTCATCAGGTCGAAGACGGGGAACTCGATGATCGAGTCCTGCAGACCGCGCGCCTTCAGTTCGTCAACGGTGATCTGCGGGATGAACTCGGCGTCGGAGCTCGTCTTGGGATTGGCGCTGTACAGCCCGTTTTCATCCTTGACGTAGATCATCGCCTTGCAGCCGAAGTTCTCGGCCACCATGAAGCAGCCCGCGTCGGTCCGATACGGAGGGATCAAGCCCTGCTCCGAGAGACGCATCCACATCCCGTACGGCGGCATCCCACCGAAGATCACGGCGTGGACCTGCTCGAGAACTAACGGCATCGCCGAAAGCCCAGCGCCACCGACGACAGGGACGCCGTGCTTCGCCATCAACAAGCCCAACATCTCGGCGTTCTGACCGGCCACCGCCGAGCCCACCCCGGTCAGCACCCCCGTGGGCAAACCGACACCGGCCGCGATCGAATACAAATGACGGGCCCGAGTCCCCGCCCCGGTCCCGATCAACAGCTGGTGGTCCGCCTTCGCCGCGACCAACTCCTCCACCACGGGATAGACCGCGGCCCGGCCCCTGTCCATGATCGACTGCCCACCGATCTTCAGCACGGTGGCGTCCGGAAGAATACGGAAATCCGGCGCGGACTCCGTCGCCTTCAAAAGCCCCTCGTCCGTCAGCGAACCCTCCAAAAGACGGGACTCGAACTCCGACGTCACGTTCGCCATGTCCACCTCTTTTCAGTCGAGAGCTGATTAGTATAGGACTTTACTACCAAGGAACGCCAGATCGCCCTTGCGGCCTCGTCTCCCCCAACGAAAGGACGCGAACATGATCGGAAAGCGCACCGGATTGCTGGCCTCGCTGGCCGTTGGCTGCCTTTTTCTCGCAGCCTGCGGCAGTAGCAGCAACTCGACAACGTCCACATCGAGCACTCCTTCGGGCACGATCAACGTCTTCGCCGCCGCATCCCTGACGACCGCCTTCGAGGCGATCGGCAAGGACTACATGGCGGCGAACCCCGACGTGAAAGTCGTCTTCAACTTCGCCGGCTCGAACACCCTGGCCGAGCAGATTCACCAGGGAGCACCGGTCGATGTCTTCGCGTCGGCCGATACGAAGAACATGGACGACGTGGCGTCGGAGATGAACGCGCCGTACACCTTCGCCACGAATCAGCTGATCGTGATCCTCCCGGCGAGCAACCCGGGGAAGATCGAGTCGCTCAAGGATCTCGCGAACGGCGTCAAGATCGCGTCGCCGACCCGAGCGCCGGTCGGCGGCTACACCCACGACGTGCTCGACCCCATGTGAAGTCGAGTGAGTACGGCCCGTCGTACGTGACGGCCGTGAAGAACAACTTCGTCACCCAGGAGACGAGCGTCAGCGGGATCGTGACAGAAGGTCGAGCTCGGCGAGGTCGATGCCGGCTATGTCTACGTCTCCGACTCGGTGGGCTCCGGCAGCAAGGTGAAGTCGATCGAGATCCCGTCGACCTTCAACGTCACAGCCGACTACCCGATCGCGACGGCGAAGAGCTCGGGCAACCTTGTCACCGCGCAGTCGTTCATCGACTACGTGCTCTCCCCGCCTGGCCAGCAGACGCTCGGCAAATACGGCTTCCTGCCGGCGTAGGCGGGCAGCCGGACCATGAGCCGAGGCCTTGAATCCGGCATCGCCCGATGCCCCACGCGTCGAGCAGCGTCCGTTCGACCGCGTGGGCAACGAGGCCGCACAGAAAGGCGGCGCGTGGAAGGCCTGGCTCACGGTCGGGACGCTGGTGGTGCTCTCATCGGTGTTCTTCCTGTACCTGCTCGTCCCGATCGCGGCACTGCTCTTCCACGCGCCCCCGAGCGAGATCTGGGCGCAGATGAAGCAGCCCGACGTGATCGAGGCGCTGAAGCTGAGCTTCTACACGACCGCGATCACGACGGTGATCACGGTCATCTTCGGGCTGCCGGCAGCGATCGTGCTCGTGAAGGGCAACTTCCCGGGCCATCGGCTGCTCGAGACGCTCGCGACGCTGCCGACGGTGCTGCCGCCGACGGTCGCCGGGCTCGCGCTCCTGCTGGCCTACGGCCGGACGGGCCTCGTCGGGAAGCACCTGGAACGCGGTCGGGATCCAGATCCCGTTCACGACGACGGCGGTGATCATGGCGCAGCTCTTCGTCGCGGCGCCGTTCTTCGTGAACACGGCGCGCCGGGCCTCGCGCAGCTCGGCGACCGGTACGAGAACGCGGCCTACACGCTGCGGGCGTCGCGGTTCCAGGCGTTCCGGCACGTCGTCCTGCCGCTGACGAGCCCGGTCGCTGCTCACGGCCATCGGGCTTGCCTGGGCGCGCGCCCTCGGCGAGTTCGGGGCGACGATCACCTTCGCCGGGAACTTCCCGGGCACGACGCAGACGCTGCCGATCGCGGTCTACATCGCGTCACAGTCGAACTTCGACAAGGCGATCGCGGTCTCGGTGATCCTGCTCGCGGTCTCCTTCGCGGTGCTGACGACGCTGAGCCTGACGCGGTCGTGGCTCGTGCGGAAGTGGTCGCTTTGAGGATCGACGGTGCCGCCGTGCTAGACGCCCACTACGAGCTGACGCTCGGGTCGTTCCACGTCGATCTGAGCCTCGACTCGAAGACCGGGGAGACGACCGTGCGTCCTCGGCGAGAGCGGCTCGGGGAAGAGCACCGTCCTGAAGCTGCTCTCGGGCCTGCTCGAGCCCGGACGTTCGGCTCGTTCGTCTCGACGACGTCGTGTACGACGACACCGCAGGCGAAGTTCCACGTCCCGGCCGAGGAGCAGGCCGGTCGGCTACGTCTTCCAGGACTACGTGCTCTTTCCGCACCTGTCGGTGTTCGACAACGTCGGGTTCGGGCTGAAGATGCAGGGCGTCGCGAAGGACGGTGATCGAGCAGCGTGTCGGCGAGGCGCTCGAGCAGGTGCATCTCGTCGGCTACGACGACCGCCGCCCGAAGCAGCTCTCGGGCGGGCAGCAGCAGCGGGTGGCGATCGCGCGGGCGCTCGCACTGCAGCCCGAGCTGCTGCTGCTCGACGAGTCGCTCTCGGCGCTCGACGTCCAGACCCGGCACGAGGTGGAGCGGGAGCTCGGCGAGATCCTCGCGCGGCTGAAGGTGACGACGGTGATGGTCTCCCACCAGTACTCCGACGCACTGCTCTTCGCCGACCACATCGTGGTGCTTGCAGACGGCGCACGTGAGCCAGCGGGGGACGCACCTCGACCTGCTCCAGAACCCGAAGTCGTCCTACATCGCCGAGATGGTCAGGGTGAACCGCTTCGCGGGGAGCTGGTGGCGCGTCGACGGCGTCTCGCGGGTGTCGGTCGTGCTTCGGGGGCAACCGGGAGCGGGCTTCGAGCTCGATGCCACCGCCGCCGGCGGTGGCTCGAGCCGCCGAGGCGCTCAGGCGAACCTGGATGTCTCGGTCGTGATCCATCCGAGGAACGTGATGCTCCATGCAAACGCGCCGGAGGCAGGCACGCCAATGCGTTCAGCGGCGAGATCAGCCAGGTGACGCCGGTGAGCGCGAGCTATGTCCCGGCCACCGGGTCGATGGAGGGCCTGATGCGCGTGGCCGTCTCGATCGACCCGACCCTTCCCCTGCTCACCTCCGAGTTCGAGCTCACCGCCGAATCCGACCTCGAGCTCGAGCTCGGGAAGACGATCCATGCCTCGTTCCGGGCGCTCGACGCGGCCGCGTTTCCGTAGAGCCCGCGAGAGAGCTCGCTTCTGTCCGAAAAGGACAGTACGGTGCCGGGGTGCGCCTGATCGTCGCCCGCTGCGAGGTCACCTACACCGGCCGGCTCTACGCCTTCCTGCCGGCCTCGACGCGGCTCCTCATCGTCAAGGCAGACGGCTCGGTGCTCGTCCATGCCGACGCCGGCGGCTACAAGCCGCTCAACTGGATGACGCCCCCGGTCGTGCTCGAGGACGGCGGCGACGTCCTCGTCGTCCGCAAGCGCGCCGGCAAGAGCGAGGACAGGCTGGAGATCCGCCTCCTCGAGGTGCTCTCGGACGTCGAGCACGAGATGGGCGAGGCGGCGGCACTCGAGAAGGACGGCGTCGAGCGCGACCTCCAGCTCGCCCTCGCCGCCGCACCGGAGGCGATCGCCGACGGCCTCAGGCTCGTCCAGCGCGAATGGCCGACGGACATCGGCCCGGTCGACCTGATGTGCCGCGACGAGGACGACGGCTGGGTCGCGGTCGAGATCAAGCGCGTCGGCACGATCGACGCCGTCGAGCAGCTCGCCCGCTACCTCGAACGCATCCGTCTCGACCCGGCCAAAGCCGACTGCGACGGCATCCTCGCCGCCCAGCAGTTCAAGCCGCAAGCAATAACGCTTGCCGATTCCCGAGGCATCCGCTGCGCCGAGGTCGACCTCGCCGTACTCCGCGGCGAGCGCGAGCCCGAGCTGACCCTCTTCACAGCCTGAGCCTCGCTACACTTCCGGCTCGACGGGGCTATAGCTCAGCTGGGAGAGCGCCTGGATCGCACCCAGGAGGTCGGCGGTTCGAGCCCGCCTAGCTCCACTCACGAAAGGCCTGCAAAATGCGGGCCTTTTGCTTTCAGGATCGGCGCTTGAAGTTCGAAAATCGAGCTTGTTCAAGTTCTGGTCAAAAGGCAGCGCAGGGCGAGGGGTTGTGCACGACCGCAACCGCACTAAAAAACGGGAGGCGTGAAGCCTGCCGTCGAGGCCTAGCCGCGAGGAGTGCTGGCAGAGGCAACCGCCGTCGCTCACACGGGAGCCTCTGGTCGAAGGTCTGTGGGTAATGGCCCGCATTGGCCCGTACCCACAGACCAGTATTTGCCCGTGATGTGAAAGACTCGCAGTACGGCGGCTACCGATGATTTGGCAGGTTCAGTGCGCGGGTACCTTCGGGCCCCATTCGAAGAACGGGTCGTTATGGGGCGGGCGCATGCACACACCTGAGTAAAGGAGCGTGTCGCCCGAAGCTGCGGTCGAGAAGGACCTGCACGTGAAGCCCGCCGGGCCACCCTTGACGGTGCCCAACTCAGCGCCGTTCTGATGGGTGAACGCCACGACCCGAGCCCGCACAGAAGGACACGAAATGTCCCGTCCCTTCAGCGTGTACGTGTTGCCTGAGCGATTGACCCGACCGCGTATCCGCCAGGGGGCACCGCTGATCACCATCGTGCAGTTCGACACGGCCTCAGCCCCCGAGTGGGCGGCTCCGGAATGGGTTGGGCGAGCCTGGACGGTCGCCACTGCGAAGACCAGCGCCGTCGTGCAGGCGGTCGCGAACATCACGGACGCTTTCATGCGTGTAACGGTCATTCGGGTCATGGGTCGATCCCTTCGGTTTCCGCCGGCGGATGCTCGGCGCATTGGACCGCCTTGACGCAAGAGAGACACCTGCCTATCCCACGCTCAACGCGTACCTCATCCACGCAGAGTCGGTGCAGAGACCAACAACGCGCTCGAACCACGCTCTTGCCGAGATACGTCACGCACTCCCCAGCTCTGCTGATTGACCCGGAGCGCGTCTAGGTCGTCGCCATCGAAATCGATGCGCAGAAAGGTTGACGTGGGACCAACCCTACACCCACCCCTGTCCTGTCAAGGACGCGCACAGCTTGACGACGATCTCGGGCTCGTTCCGGTGCCGGCCAGGTCAGCGAACCGCGGGTGTTATCGAGCCTCGCGGCGGTCAACGGCTGACGGGTAGACGTGTGCCGCACCTCCTGTGCGGCGCTGCGCCTCTTTGGCCAGGATCAGGGCTTTTCGGCCAGGGTCAGCGCGCCCTGGAGCGAGGCCAGCCACGCTGTTGTCGTGTTGCTCGCGCCGGTGACGTTCGCGAGCTTCGTGGCGGCGTTCGACTGGAGCCGGAAGGTTTCCTGCTGGAGGATCGGCAGCGCCTCCGCGTTGATGTACTTCGACTTCGGCGTGTGATCCGGGTAGGTCGGCCAGCTGACGCTCGTGATCCTGATCGAAACGGCCACCATGCCGGTCGCGCTTGTCGTCACGGTCTTCTGGACGACGAGTTGCAGCTGCAGCTTGCCCCAGGAGCTGCCATAGCCCCCGCCTCCACGGGCCGTGATCGCCGGTCCCGTCACCGTCACCGTCTTGACGACCTTCTTCGCGGTGCCGCGCGCCCCGCGGCCGACTGCCAGGGCATTCGCGACCGGCAACGCGAGTGCAGCGACGCAGATCGCCGCTGTCACCGTCTTGCGGAGCGCCACGACCACGATTCTACTACGAACCCGAACGGGGGCCGGTTCCTCGGGACCGGCGAAAAGGCATGACGCGGTTCCGCGGAGCCACGTACGACCCACGGCACGCACAGATCGCTCGTTTCCAAAAGAGCCAACATTCCTTCAGGTTAGCCCTCTCTTCGGACGGTGAGTCCCGGATCGCGAGCCGGCGCACACCGGGTGCGTCAACGGCCTGCCGGGTTCACGATGACAGTGTGGACACAACCGATGGTTTCGCTCCTCGTGAAGAGGGTCGTGCGGATGGTGTGGAGGCCGCGGCCTCGCGGCTCGAGCAGCGCCGAAACGGTGATGATCGCCCCGCAGTCGATCACGACGAAGGCGCTCCCGTGGAAGCG
Organism: uncultured Actinomycetota bacterium; assembly: GCA_963720045.1. Classification (GTDB taxonomy): domain Bacteria; phylum Actinomycetota; class Thermoleophilia; order Gaiellales; family Gaiellaceae; genus PALSA-600. The sequence goes on from CAVREC010000005.1 coordinate 153,161, forward strand.
GCCACGCAGCACACGGCCGTCCGGACAAGCCAGGTCGGCGAAGGAGACCCGGTCGCCGAAGAGCCGGAGGCTCGCGACAGCCGTGCCTGGCCCTCGGTTCTCGAGCACCCAACTGCAGGGAATCGGCTCGCCCATGGGAGCGGAGCGAGGGACGAGCACGAGAAGGGCGAGTTCTTCTCGTGCCAGATTCGGCCCCCTCTCCGCTCCGAGCACGGTCTGTCTCACGGCCATCGACGTCATTTCGATCCCTGCCTGCTCGATCGGGACCAGGACGTGAGCTCGGGATCGCGGCGCAGATGGGCCAGCGCGCGACCGCGCGTCGGCCCGATCGACCCGATCGGAACGCCGAGCTTCTGTGCCACTTCGGAGTAGCTGCTCTCGGAGTCGTGAAGCAACGTCGCGACCAGGATGCGTTGATGCGCCGGGAGCCGTTCGACCGCATCGCTCACGATGCGAGCTCGCTCCTTGTCGACGAGGGAGCGCTCGGGTGTCGCCTCGTCGGGCTCCAGCGACACAGACGCGTCCTCGACGACGATCTCGCGGCGCTGACGGCTCAAGCTCCGGAGTGCCTCCCGGCGGGCGATGATGCAGAGCCAGCCGCCGACGGCCTGCGGGTCTCGGAGGTCGGCGATGTGGGTGAATGCCGATTCCCACGTCGCCTGGACGACGTCGTCGACGTCGGCGTGCCGCAGCCGGTAGCCGTTGACGACGCGGTGCAGAATCGGGCCGAACCTGCCGATGAGCACCTCCCAGGCGCGCCGGTCGCCCGACGCCGCCGCGCGGACGATCGGGTCGAGGCTTCGGTCGGCCTCCGGGGCATGCCGGGGTGCCGACTTGGCCCGAAGCTCGAGCTCCCGCTGGCGGGAGAGCTCGCTGTGAATGAAGGGGTGAACGTGCATTGCTCGATCTCCTTTGCGCTGTCGAGGCCAACTGGCGTGGCCTGATCCAGCGAGGGTCGAGCGCGCCGGTGCATTCCCGGCGCATTTCGAGTGGATCCCCGATTTAGTTGCTCTCGCTGTGCACGTCGGTTATGGTCAGGGCCCCCGCCTCGAAAGGGTCGTTATGAGCGGATCGAATGCAGTGATCACCCTCGAAGTTCGGAACCTCTCCACTGTCGTGGACGACTTGGAGCGTGCATTCAAGGTCTTCCTCACGCAGGCCAACAACGACCTCCACAAGCACTGGAATCACAGGGTCAACAAAGAGTGGCGTCCGGCCGAGCACTATGTGCCCTACGTGAAGCGGATCACGGAGCTCAGGTCCGGCACTGAGTGGGGGGAAGGGACGTGGCGTGCGACGATCTACGACTATCCCTACCAGGTGCTCAACGATTACAACCTCCGCTCGATGCCGGTCGAGGCGCTGAACAGCATCGGCTACCACTTCGTGGACAACAAGCTCCCGCACATCGTTCTGTTCGCGGCCCTCGCGCAGCAGGGTGGGATCCCGTGGACGATGACGTTCTCGCACGAGCTCCTCGAGTCCCTTGTCGATCCGAACGACGAAACGATCTTCAAGATCGGCAACGACATCTACGAGCCCGAGATCTGCGACCCGGTGCAGTACCAGGCGTATCCGATCGACGGCGTCTGGGTGAGCAACTTCGTGACCCCGGAGTGGTTCGACAAGCCCCCGGAGACGCCGGACAAGGCCCGTGAGAACCGCTACGACTTCGCAGGCAACCTCTTCAGCGCGAGGGAGCGCTCGCTCGGAGGGATGCGGACGCTGAGGCGCAAGGAGCGCGACGGGACAGAGCGCGACCGGTCGGAGACGCTCACCGTGCTCGGCGACCGTGTGCTGACAAGCGACTAGGGACCCGCGCCACTTCCTCCGCGACCGGCTTGCGGATCGACGAATGGCTCATCCGCCGGGCCGCCGAGCCTCTCGAACGCGAGCAGCATTGCGCGTTCCAGGGTGAGCTCCTCGCTTTTCCTGACCGCATCGGCGAACTCGGCTCCATCGATCGACTCGAACGCTGCGGTGTAGCGGCGCAGCGCGTGTGGGTAGATCAGGCGTCCTCCGACATCCCGTTCGTAGGACGCGACTGCGTTCCAGAGCGCGGCCGCGACCTCGATGCGTCGATCGCAGGCCGCGACGGCCGCAAGCCCGCCGAGGCAATGGGCGGTGTTGGAGACGTAGATCGAGTCCGTGCGGCCCAGTGCCGCGAGATAGGAGCGCCTCGCTGCGTCCGTGTCTCCGTTCACGAGAAGGGCGTCGCCGAGGCTGTGGAGGACCATGACGGTGTCGCGCTCGTGACCACCGCTGGTCGCGAGCTCGAGTGCACGGCGGATCAGCTCGATCGCGCGAGGCGAGTCGCCGAGCTCGAGCTCGTCCTCGCCCGCAACTCTGAGGGCCCGTGCCAGTCGCAGCGGGCTCGCTGCGTGCTCGTTCAGCTCGATGCTCTCGGCGTGAAGCTCTCGCGCCGCGTCGCCGTTGCCCGCCTGTGTGTATGCGCTCGCGAGCCAGCGCAGGACCTCGGCTACCCGAACGTCGTCCTGCTCGGCCCGGAAATGGGAAAGGGCCAGCTCGCCGAACGCGAGCGCCCGTTCGAGGTCTGCGTCGATCGTCGCCAGTTGCGCTGCCGCCCGAAGACAGTCCGCACGCTCGTGGACGGGTGCATCCACGGTGCCGTCGAGCGCCGCGACCGCCCAGCGAAGCCCTTCGGCGTGCCGTCCGCTCACCGTCCAGAACGAGAGGAGCGCGGCAGTCAGACGAAGCGCAAGGGGATCTCCGGGCCAGGTGAGAGCGGCACGGATCCCAGCCCGGAAGTTGTCGAGCTCGCGCTCGAGCGGGACAAGCGATGGAACCTCACCGCGTTCCGCGGCCGCGCCGAAACTCTCGGCCACCGTGATCAGCCGCTCGACGAGACGACGTGAGATCCGCTCCGTCTCTCCGCTCGCCTCGAGGCGTTCCCGAGCGTAGTCATGGATCGTCTCGAGCATCGTGAAGCGCCCGGCGTCGTAGCTCATCAGGCTGTTGGCGACGATCGCTTCGAGCGTCTCGAGGGTGGCATCGCAGACCTCTTCGGCCGCGTCGAGGGTGCAGCCGCGCCCGAACACGGCGAACCGGGCAAACACCCGCTGCTCGTCGGGATCGAGCAGAGCGAAGCTCCACTCGATCGTGGCTCGAAGCGTTCGCTGTCTCTCCGGCGCGTCCTGCGGGCCGCGGGTCAAGAGCGCAAGTCGTTCCTCCAGTCGAGCGAGGAGCATCTCCGGGGGAAGCGTCTTGGCGCGGGCTGCCGCGAGCTCTATCGCCAGTGGGAGGCGGTCGAGACGCCGGCAGATCTCCTCGACCGCCGCCGAGCGATCCAGGTAGGCGTCGACCGCGACCGCTCGCTCGAGGAAGAGACCGACCGCGTCTGCCTCGGGGAGCGGTGAGACGATGTATTGATACTCCCCCGAGACGTTGAGCGGAGTCCGACTCGTGGCGAGCACCCGGAGGCCAGGGCGCCGCGGCGAGCAGATCGGTCACGAGTGGTGCAGCCGGCTGAAGGTGCTCGAAGTTGTCGAGCACGAGCAAGGTCTCCCTTGGTTGGAGCCACTCCGCCAGCATGGCCTCGTCCCTCAGGCCGAGTGCGTCGGCGATCGCCGAGCGGATCAGCTCTGGCTCGGGAACCCTCGCGAGCGACACGAAAACCGGCTTGGGCTGCAGCTCTGCGACCGCAAGTGCGACGCGCGTCTTTCCGACGCCGCCGGGACCGAGCAGGGTGACGAGGCGGACTCCCGGCCGCCCGAGCAGCTCGGCGACGTCGGTCAGATCTCCGACCCGGTCGACGAGAGAGGTGAGCGGGACCGGCAACTGCATCCTCGAGTCGACCGGCGTCAACACGGTGAGCGCCTCATCGTGGAGGAGAATCCGGCGTTCGAGATCCTGTAGCTCAGGACCGGGCTCTATCCCCAGGTCGTCGACGAGCGTCTGTCTCGTCTCGCGGTACACACCAAGCGCGTCTGCCTGACGACCGAGTCGATACAGGGCGCGCATCAGCTGTGCCCGAAACCGTTCGCGCAACGGGTGGGCCGCGCAGAGCGACTCGAGCTCCGCGACCACCTGTGTCTCGCGGCCGAGCTCGAGGTCGGCCTCGATCCGTTCCTCGAGAGCCGAGAGGCGGAGCTCTTCGAGCCGTGTCAGCTCACCCGGAAACCTGAGCGCGTCCGCAACGTCGGCAAGCGGCGGCCCCCGCCAGAGCGCGAGCGCCTGGTCGAGGAGGGCGGCGGCTGCCTGCCAGCGACCCTCCCCTGCTGCCTTCGTGGCATCCTGCCGGAGTCGTTCGAAGCGGACGAGATCGAGGCCGTCGCCCACGTGAAGCACGTAGCCCGGCTCGCGGGTTTCGAGAACACCCGGCGGAAGGAGCTTCCGCAGGCGCGAGACGTAGCCGAGGATGATCTTTCCCGCGGTTGCCGGCGGCCGCTCGCCCCAGAGGTTGTCGACAAGCCGTTCGACAGACACCACTCGTCCAGCCTCGAGCGCCAGTACCGCCAGCACGAGACGGGGCTTCCCCGCGGGGACCGGAAGAAACGCCCCGTCGCCAGATACGACCTCGAGTGGGCCTAGAAGCCGAACCTCGATTGGGATTTCGGGATCGACGGGGGGCCGTGCCTTTCCAGATCTCGATTGCGGATTCCTACACCCTGGCAGCGGCGAACGCAATCAGTTCCGGAATCCACTTGCCTTTCGCCACCGACTATGACAATGTCGACCGGGACCAGGACAAGGTGCCGTCGTGACCGCCACGACGACCCCGCCGAAATACCGCGCGAGTATCAAAGGAACAGGTGATGGCGCCGGACGACAAACCCCGGATAGATGTGGAGCTCGAGGAAGCGGAACGCCTCTATTACAGCGAACTTACCGCTGTCTTCAGCGAGGACGGCGGCCGCGAAAGCCATGATCCAATACGGTGCCGCCGCGGAGTCGCTCGGCGGCGGCTCACACGCGATGACATGTGGGCAGGTCTGCAACCAGTGTGGGCAAGTCTGTAATCAGTGCGGCCAGGTCTGCAACCAATGCGGCCAAGTGTGTAACCAGTGCGGCCAGGTCTGCAACCAATGCGGCCAGGTCTGCAACCAATGCGGCCAGGTTTGCAATCTCTGCGGTGGATGCGGCGGCTGCGGAGCCTCCGGTGGGGGCCAAACGATCAGGGTCATTCTCGTGAAGGACCCCGGCCCGGCTGACGTGAAGGCGAACACAACCGAGCCGGACACTCAATCGGAAACGTAACGAGAGCATCCTGAACGCCGACCGGGTCGTCGCGTCGCCGGCGCACACCGACGTCGGAGCGGATCAGATGGGCGACGAAACTCGCATCCCCGGGTTGCTGCAACTTCAGAGGCACTACCGGATCCGTCTCCAGCCGGGCGGGAATGGCGGTCCCGATTCGCTCGTGTTCACGTCGGAGACAAGGCGAATCTGCGATTCGGGGTCGCCGCCTGGACCAGTTCCTGCAGCACGTCGTCCCGCTTCTCGACGGCAGCCGTTCGCTCGAGGCGATCCTCGAGCAGTCGTCCGAGGTATTCGCCGCCGACGATCTCACCCGAACGATCGCGCTCCTCGCCGAGCAGAGGATCGTCGTCGACGCGCGCCGCAACGCGATTCCCGACGACGAAGCGGCACGGGTCGGACCCGAGCTGAGTTACCTGCACGAGGTGAGCAGCGAGCCCGGGCTCGTCCGCGAGCGGCTGGCCCAGGCCCGGGTGACCGTGGTGGGGCTGGGATCGGTCGGGGCCGTCGCCGCGACCGCGCTCGCCGCTGCGAACGTCGGCCACGTGCGCTGCGTCGACGACACCGCGGTCTCCGCCGCGGATCCCTACCTGACTCAACTCTTCCAGCTCTCTGATGTCGGTTCGGCCCGCGCCGAGGTGACGCGCGAAAAGATCCGAGCGGTCAACCCGAGCGTGTCGGTCGATGTGCGCGCGGCCCCGCTCGGCAGCGACGAGCTGCGCAGGTGCGGTCGAGGCCTCCGATTTCGTGCTCGGCTGCCTCGACCCGGGGCTCGCCGCGATCACCGACGCGCTCAACCGCGCCTGCCTCTCGCAGAGCACTCCCGGTGTCGTTCGGAACGGCGTCGGCCTTCGAGGGGATCGTCGGCCCGACGGTCATCCCCTACGAGACCGCGTGCTACGGCTGTTACCAGGCGAGGGCGATCGCCTGCCGGGACGACCCTGCGAGCGCGCTCCGCGAGCTCGACTCGAGGTACGACGAACGCGACGACCTGAGCGGCGTTCGCGAGAACCTCCCGTTCACGGCCGGCATCGTCGGACACCTCCTCGCCCTCCAGGCCTTTCAGTTCATCGTCGGCATCCGGCCCAGGTCAGTCGGTCGCGTCCTCGTCGTCGACTTCCTGACCTCCGCGACGAGCGAGCACGTGGTGCTGCGCAAGCCCTGGTGCTCGGCCTGTTTCTCGGCGAGCAGCGAGCGCATGACGTCGACCGCCGAACGCCTTCGCCGACCTGATCGATCCCCGGGTGGGGATCGTCAGGAGCTGCGAGCGCGTCACCAAGGACTGGAGAGAGCCGCCGCGACCGATCGTGTACCGCGCGACGCTTGCGAACTTCGACTTCCGGAAGGTGCCGCCGTCGGAGCGGATGACGAGCGGCAAGGCGATGACCGCCCGGGATGCGCAGCGCGGAGCGATCGTCGAGGCGCTCGAGCGCTACTGCGCTCTCCAGCGGCGGCCCGGGGCGCTCGTCAATGGGCCGGCCGGCAGCCTCGGCGCCGCAGCGATCACTCCGGAGGAGCTCGTGCTCTTCTCCGATCGCCAGTACCGCCTACCGGCCTTCCGCTACCGACGACCGGCGGCCGACGCGCCGCTGACTTGGGTGCAGGGAAGCTTCGTCGACACGGACGAACCGGTCTACGCCCCGGCCTCGCTCGTCTACATGAACTTCGTCGGCACCGAGGGGGCGGAGCTCTTCGCGCACACGAACACGAACGGGCTCGCGGGGGGAGCCGACCTGATGTCGGCGGTTCTCGCGAGGCCTCTACGAGCTCGTCGAGCGCGACGCCTACATGATCACCTGGCTCGCGCGACTGCCTGCACCGCAAATCGACTTCGACGAGAGCGCCGGGATCGCGGCAGAGATCCGCCGTCACTACGAGCGGTTCGGGATCGAGACCCTGGCGTTCGACGTGACGACAGAGCTCGAGATCCCGGTGGTGATGGCCATAGCCTTCGATCACTCCGGTGGCGCTCCCCGCGGCAGTCGTCGGGCTCGGCTGCGACCTCGATCCGGGCAGAGCGCTCGACCGCGCCGTGATGGAGATCGTGCAGGTACGAACCGGCCTCGTCCCTCATCTCCGGCAAGCGCAACCGCCTGCACCGATCGAGCGATACGAGGATGTCCGCTCCCTCGACGATCACGCGGCGTTCGCGGCGAACCCCTCGAACGGACCCGAGTTCGGCTTCCTCGTCGCCGGCCGCAAGCGGGTGCGGTTGGCCGAGATGCGAAGCCGAGGCGGCGATTCGGTCGAGGACAAGTTGACGTTCTGCCGGGAGCGGCTCGAGGCCGCCGGCTCACGGCTCGCGTTCGTCGAGCTGACGATGCCCGACCTCGAGCCGTTTCCGGTCCGGATCGTGCGCACGATCGCCACGGGGCTTCAGCCGATTCACTTCGGGTTCGGCGAGGAGCGCCTCGGCGGGACGCGGCTCTTCTCGGTTCCCCGGCTCCTCGGCTACGTCGATCGAGACCTGACCGAGGCCGACCTCAATCCGTGCCCCCATCCCCTCGCCTGACCGAAACGATGCTTCCAGCCGCCGACTCCAGCACGCTTGCTCTGCTCTTCCACCTGAACTCCGAGCCCTGGCTCGGCGAGCACGTGCTCGGCGGACGAGCTCTACCAGGTCGACTTCAAGCGGATGGACGCCGCCGAGGCTCGGGTGGCTCTTCCGGCGATCGAAGACGACGGGCCCCTACTCGCAGTGATCGGTCAGCGGAAGTCGGGCCGCGCATACGCGTCGACGCCGCTGCCGCTCGACGACCTCGCTCGGATCCTCGCCGGAAGCTACGGATTGGCCGGGAGCATCCCGCTCCCGAATGGCGTGGAGATGCGGACGCGCCCCGTGCCTTCGGCAGGGGGCCTCTACCCGATCGAGCTGTACCTCGTGCTCTCCCGCATCGAGACGGTTCCGGACGGCCTCTATCACTACAACGTCCTCGACCACGCGCTCGAGTGCATGAGGACAGACCTCGAGCCGGGCGCCCTCGCCGGGGCGATGATCGCAGCCCCGCTCGTGGAGAACGCGAACGCCGTCGTGTTCATGAGCGCCGTCTTCGATCGCACGCTTCGCAAGTACGGGCCCCGCGGGTACCGCTACATCCTGTTGGAGGCTGGGCACGTAGCCCAGAACCTGTGCCTGCTGGCAACCGAACGAGGCCTCTCATCCCTTTGCGTGGGCGGGTTCGTGGACTCCCGGGTCAACCGGCTGCTCGGATTGGAGCCGAAGACCGAGGCCGCCGTCTACTGCGTCGCGATCGGTCATCCCTCCCCGGACGGGACGTGAGGCTAGGTCGAGTTCTCGATGAACGCCGAGATGTCCTGGATCTGCTTCGTCGTCAGCACGCCCTTGAAGGCCGGCATCCCCTTGCTGCCGTTCGTGATCCGGTCGATGGACTTCGAGTAGCTCGGCTTCGTCTTGTCGAGGTTCGTCCCGCTCGTGCCCTTCGTGCCCGCCGCCTTCAAGGTGTGGCACGAGCCGCAGCCCGCCGAGACGAAGAGCTTCTTGCCGTTCGCCGGGTCTCCAGGATTCTTGACCGTGAACGTCCCCGTGCGCTTCTTCGACGTACCCTGCTCGGCAACCGTCCACGTGAACTTCCCCGCCTTCGAGAAGGCCACCGACAGCTTCACGCTCTTCCCCGGCTTCACGATCGGGGATTTCTTCGAGTTGATCGCGAAGGTGTACGACTTCTTACCGGTGTCCTTCACGGTGTAGGCGACCGTGCCGGTCGGCGCACTCGTGCGCGACAGCTTCACCGAACTGTCGGAGATCGTCACGGTCACGCCTGTCGTACCGGCGAGGGCGCCGGCCGCAAGAACCGCCGCGCCAGCCGCCGCGAGCAGGAAGCGCCGTGTCCAGACTCTGGCTTTCATCGCCCGGCTGCGCACGAGGCTCGGGATACACGTCGCCACCCCGGCGAGGACGCCGCCTCGCACGAACTCGACCACTTCCGGATCGAGCGTCCGCGCGGGTTCGAGTGCACCGCCGGAACCTACACCTCCGGCGGACGCCTCAGCTCTCGAGGACGCCAAACGGCCAGGCGTCGCTTTCGAGCCACGCCGACACGGCATCCCGGAGCGGCCCGTCGAGCGCCGAATGGCTCGCTCGAACCCATGACCGCGTGCCCTGTGGGTAGATGTAGACACAGCCGATCACCTCCTCTGTGACCGGATCGAGGACGCTGTAGGTGAACCCCTTGCGCTCCCGGAAATGGCGGGCATGCATCTCGAGGTCTGCGAGGTTGCGCGCGGGCGTCATCGGGGAGGGCCACGGATCGTCCCGGCCGGCCCAGTCGGGCGAGGCGTGGATGTGGGCGATGCTCGACATCCACGCGGCATGGTCGCGCTCGTTGTGCTCGGGCCCGAGCGGCTCGAGGCGGAAGCTGTCGGCGCTGAGGCTCGTGGGCGGCTCGAAGCCGGCCGGGACGAAGCCCGGGTGGCGCTTGATCACCGTGAGCTCGAACGGCGCTCCAGCACGTACCGGTGGGTCGAGCTCGCAGGCAAAGCACTCGGCGACGGCAGCGGCGAGCTCGCCGGCGTCCCGTGGCCGCGCGCCGGAGACGAGGAGGTGGCGGGCCACCTCGCCGCGGGTCTTCTTCGCCATGTGCGAGACGACCCGCCGGACGCCGTCCCGCTCCTCGACGACGTTCACGTGCACCCAGGCGCCTGCAAGCTCTCGGGGTGGGCGCCAGGCGGCGATGTAGGTCGCGGAGCGGCAGTCGAGCAGCACCCGCCCCGCCGCGGCCGCGGCGAGCGGCGTCCGCAACCCCTCGCGCCAGTGCGCGGCGTCGAGCTCTCTCTTGTAGGCCGGCACGCGATCGGCCGTCCGGAGCGCCCCGAACTGGGCGGAGATGATCACGAGCTCACGTGCCGCGCCGCGGGGAAGCGTCGCGATGTCGAGCGCGGCGTAGAGGACGCCCGTATACAGACGGCCGGCCGGGGTCGCCGGGGCCCGGCACAGATCGTCGTCGAGCAGCGCCTGGCGGAGCGGGGTCAGAGCGGGAAACGAGAGCGCGGCCAGATCGACCGGCCTGCCGCGAGCGGGTGCGCTCTTCGTCTCGCTCGGCGGCAGCAGAATCAGGGGCGGGCGGCGAGCAGCCATCGTCCGCATCCTGCCGTGCACGGCCGTCCTCCACCGGGTTGTACGCTCTAAGCGTGACCGTGACGGTGTCTCGCGCACGACGGAGTGCGTGGAAGGGCCTGCTGATCCTCGCCCCGTTGTTCGCGATCGGGGGAGGCGGCAATCCAGGCGCGAACGCCGCTCTGGGAGCTGCGCCGGCGGGCCCCCGGGTCGTCGTGCGGCAGCAGTTGAACCCGACAGGCGGCGAGGTGCGCGGCGGGCAGTTCGGCACCGGGATCGCGATCTCGGGCGACGGGAAGACGCTGCTCGTCGGCGTTCCCGGCCGGAGCGGCTCGGGTGGGACGGCCTCGGTGTTCACACGGGCGGCCACCGGGTGGAGTCAGCAGCGGAAGCTGGCCGTCGTAACCGGGCCGGCGCCGGGGTGCTTCGGGACGAGCGTGGCCCTCTCGTTCAACGGGGCCGTCGCGCTCGTCGGCGATCCCTGCTTCGACGGGAACCGCGGCGCGGCCTGGGCGTTCGCGCGCACGGGCTCGGTGTGGAAATCGCTCGGCGGAAGACTCCTTGGCCGCTCGGTGCAAGGAGCGGCGAACCTCGGCACTGCGGTCGCCCTTTCTGCGAACGGCAGGGTCGCGCTGATCGGCGGCCCCGACGACAACGGCAACGTCGGCGCCGCCTGGGTGTTTCTGCGCAAAGGCTCGAGGTGGCTGCAGGAGGGCGCCAAGCTGCGCGGCCGCAGCGAACTTGGAGCCGGTCAGCTCGGCGTGAGCGTTTCGCTCTCGGCGAGCGGGGCGATCGCTCTCGTAGGCGGGCCTTCCGACGACAACGCGAAGGGCTCGGCCTGGGTCTTCGCTCGGTCGGGGTCGAGTTGGAGAGAGCAGGGGCCCAAGCTGACCGCAAAGGGAGGGGCGGCAAACAGCGAGTTCGGGTTCAGCGTTGCCCTGTCCGGGTCGGGTTCGATCGCGCTCGTCGGCAGCCCGTCCGCCGGTGAATGGGGGCAGGCCATGCTCTTCGCGCCGCACAGCGGCGTCTGGAAGGAGCAGGAACGACTCGAGCTCGACGGCAAGGGCGCCGCCGGCCTGACCGGCGGCTACGGCGTCAGCGTCGCGCTCTCGGCTTCCGGGTCCACCGCTCTTGTGGGGAGCGGCCTCCACAACACCGATGCCGCGGCCGCAATGCTGCTGACGCGCAGCGGAGCCACGTGGAAGTCGCGAGGCCTCACGCTGGCGACGCCGCGTGCGATCCAGCAGGCCAATGTGGCGTTGTCCGGCAACGGGGCGACGCCCGTGATCGGCTCTCCCACCGCATTCTCGAACGCCGGTGCCGTGTGGGCGTTCTCGTTTCTGAACGTCACCCCGCCGACCTTCAGCTCCAGTCCGCATCAGCCGGGAACGAAGACCAGCACCGGCCCGCTCACCGCCTAGGCAGACTGTCCACGTGCTGCGCAGGCTCATCGTGTTCCTCGGGGTCTGCACCGCCGCGGCGCTCCTGGCCGGCTCGGGCTCGGGGGCGACGCTCGAGGCCCAGCGCCGAACCGCGCGAGCGCCTGCAACGGAGACACCCGCTCCGGCGTGATCTGCCGCCAGATCCCGGTTCCGCTCGACTGGAGCGGGGCGATGCCCGGGAAGGTCTCCCTTCACGTCGAGGAATACATCGCGCCGAAACCGCGCGGCGTCATGTTCCTGCTGGCGGGCGGCCCCGGGCAGGCCTCGTCCGAGTTCTTCTACCTCGGCCGCGACGGGTACTGGCAGCGGACGTTCCCCGGCTACACGCTCGTCTCCTTCGACCCTCGGGGCACGGGCGGATCGGACCCGCTGAAGTGCCGTCCGGCACATCCCTCGAAAACCAGTTGGGCGCTGATCTTCGCCGCCTGCGCCCACCAGCTCGGGCGCGGCGCGCAACTACTACCGGACGTCGACAACGCGATGGACATCGACGGCGTCCGCAAGGCGCTCGGGTTCCGGCAGATCGGGATCTACGGCGCCTCGTACGGCACCGATCTGGCCGTCACCTACGCGCGGATGTTCCCGGGCGAGACGAAGCGGCTCCTGCTCGACTCGGTCGCTGAGCCGTACAACGACCTGCCGCTCGTCGCCAGGATCGCGAAGGCGATCCCGCAGACACTCAGGGACGTTCTGCGCCCGCGCGTGCCCGGGAACGACGAGAGAACTACGCGCACGATGCCGTCTCCCTGGCGAACGTTCTCGCGGTGACACCGCTGCGAGGGAGCGTTCTGCAAAGCAGCGGCCGGCACCGCGCCGTGGAACTGACTGCCGTCGATTTCCTCGATCTCGTCGTCGAGTCCGATCTCAACGCCGGCGATCGCCGCAGAGCTCCCGGCAGCGGTGGAGGCCGCGCGCGGCGGAGATCCGACAGCGCTCCTGCGCCTCCAGCTTTTCGTCGATCCGGCCGCCGAGTCGGAGAGCGTCGATCCGATCCACACCGCCACCGTGTGTGACGACGGGCCGTTCCCGTGGCAGCCCGACACGCCTCTCGCAGAACGACCGGCTCTCCTCGAGAGCGCGCTCGCGAGCATCCCGGCCGGCGCCTACGGAGAGCTCGGGTCGTGGGCCTCAGCGATCGGCGGTGCTCCTGCCTGTGTCGACTGGCCGGTCTCGACGCTCCCGGCGCCGACGATTCCCACCGCCTATCCCAACATCCCCGTGCTCGCGATCGCCGGCGACCTCGATCTGCGCGCGCCCACCTTCGAGGCGCGAGCAGAGCTCGAACATTTCCCGAAGGGACACCTGCTGACGGTGCCGAACACCGGTCACGCTCCCCTCGCCGACTCCGAATCGCCGTGCCTCACAGATGTAGTGAGGCGCTGGCTCGGTGGCTACAGGTTGCCGGACTCCTGCGCGGCGCAGCTCACGCTCGCGCCGATCGGGGCGTTCCCTCACGGGCCGGCGACCGGGACGGGAAGAACGCTCTTGCGCGTGCTCGCGACGATCCGCGAGGCGGAGGCGACCTGGGACATGACGGGGCGCGGCCAGAGCTCCGCCGGGCTCGAGGCAGGACGGCTCACCCCGAATAGCAGTGGCTTCGACCTCGACGGGTACCGGATCGCTCCGGGTATCTCCCTGAGCGGCGAGATCGCGACGAACACCTCCGGTCAGCCCTGGAGCTTCGGCGGGGTCGTCCACGTGAACGGCCCGGGCGGGACGGTCGGCTCGCTCGCGCTGAACACCGACGGGCTCTCCGGGAACCTCGACGGGAGGCTCCGTCGTTGCCGGTCGATTCGCCGGCGTTCTTCCTACCGGCGCCGCCAGACCGACTCACTGGTCTACCTGGGTGCCCGGGCCCGGCTCGAAGGCCTCGGTGACGAACGCGATCGCGGCCCATCTCGCCGGCACCTACGTCCTGGACGGGACGGGCAAGAAGCTCGTCGCGATCACGGGCGCGGCCGCGGGCCGACTCAAGCGCCCGCTCTCCGTGATCTCGGTTCGGCGCAGCTTCGACTCCGGAGGGGGATACGACTTCGCGGAGACGTCCACAACCTGGACGTACACCCTCTGTGGGAGCGGGACTCGTTGCTCGCTTCCCGGCTCCCCATCCCTGACCCGCGGCCGCCTCGTCGCCCGTGAGGCACTCGAGCTCGCGCTCTACACCTTCAAGTTCGAGCCGGGCGTCACCTCGGTGGCGATCTTCGCCCCACCCGTGGCCAACGATCTGACCAGCCGGAGCGTCTTCTACCTCCAGAGGAGCCGGCTCGCCCACGCGCTCTCGGTGCCGCTCGCCCGGACGCTTCCACTTGCGACCCCGCCGCTCCCGACCGCGGAGGACGCCGCCGAGCACTCGACGATCGACCGGCTCGCCGACCGGTACCTCTATTACGCCTACACGAGGCAGATCCACGACGGTAGCTCCGAGCTCGTGCTCAGCCCGACGAGCTAGTGGCCCGAGCTCGCACTAGAACCAGCCGCGGCGCTTGAACATCACGAAGAGGGCGACCACGGCAAGCGCCTCCGCTCCAAGCGCGAAGATCAGAAACGGCCCCGGCCCGGCGATGTTGCGGACGAGGTAGCTGAAGTTCTGGCCGAAGAAGCCGGTGATCCAGGTCAGCGGCAGGAAGATCGTGGCGATGATCGCGAGCTGCTTCATCACGGTGTTCAGCCGGTTCGAGACCGTCGAGAGGTAGACGTCCATCGCTCCGGAGAGCAGGTCGCGGTAGCTGTCGATCAGGTCGCTGATCCGGATCAGATGGTCGTAGATGTCGCGGAAGTAGTGGGCGTCCGCATCCGCGAGGCCGGGGAAGCTCGTCGATCGAGCCCATGAGCTTCGCGAACGCGTCGCGCTGCGGCGTGACGGCCTTGCGCATCCCGACGAGCAGGCGCTTCATCCCGAAGATCTCCTGGAGCTGGCGGTCGTCGGCCCTGATGAAGATCGCATTCTCGAGCGCGTCGATCCGGTCGTCGAACTCCGCGAGGATCGGAAAGAAGCTGTCGACGAGACCATCGACGATCCCGTAGAGCAGCCGCGAGGGATGGTCGACCGGTGCGGCGCGCTTCTTGTACCGCTCGCGAATCTCGGCAAAGGCCGGGCAGTCGTCGCGGTGCACTGTGACGAGGAAATCGCTCGGAGTAGAAGCAATGCACCTCCACGAGCCTGTCCTCGTCAGGCGCGGCGCCGAAGATGACGATGAAGGTGAAGTCGTCGTAGCCCTCGATCTTCGCGCGTTGGCCGAAGTTCTCGGAGTCCTCGACTGCCAGCGGGTGGAACTTGAAGACGTCCGTCAGGATCTCGAAATCCGAGGCCACCGGCTTCTCGATGTCGAGCCAGAAGAACTTCTCGCTGTCGAGCAGCTTCTCGACGGTCTCCCGGTCGAAGTTCACGCGCCCGGTTCCGTCCGGATGGTAGACGTGGCAGATCGACTTCACGCCGGTCGGCGCCGGGCCGGCGCTCACGGACGGCGACGCGCTCTCTCCAGCTCCATCCGCTTCCACCCGGCGATCGTACTCCGACGAGTGGATGGGTAGGTCCACGAGATCGTCTGCTTCGGGGCGCGAGCTCGGCCCAGACTGCCCAGATCGTGCATCCGGACACGCGAGATCGGGGAACTGCCCATCCAAACCTCACCGGGGCGGTCGCCGACCGCCCCGGTGAGGTCATCCGACGATCAGACCGGCGCCGCGTCGTCCCAGTGGACGAGCAGGCCGTAGAGCATGATCACGGTGAGCGTCAGCACGGTCAGCGCCCACAGCGGGTACTGGGCCGCGCCAAGGAACCCGAGCTGCGTGAAGAACGTGATGAAGCCGACGAAGATCGTGAACCATCGCGCCCAGCCGGCGCCCGAGAGCAGGCCGAGCCCTGCCAGCGTGACGATGATCCCCCAGAGGATCATGATCCAGCCCCACGTCTTGACGTCGAACACGATCACCTGGCTCGAGGTGAGCACGTAGTACTGCCCGCGGATCACGGCGATCAGCCCTTCGATGAAGTTGGCGATCCCGATCACGAGCACCAGGCAGCCGGTGAAGCCGATCCAGCCGCTCCAGGTACTGCTTTTCATGCCGATCTCCCTTCAGTTGGACTTCGGCTTTACGCTCCCGAGTACGCCCTTTCGGGCAACACCCCTCTAAACTCCCCGCAGATGTCCGAGCCGCGCGCGATCGACGGGCCGAACGGCCGCACCCTGACCGTGAGGGAAGGGGGCGATCCGGGCGGCGTGCCGGTGCTCGTTCACCACGGGACGCCCTCGTCGAGCCTGCTCTACGAGCCGCATGTTCGAGACGCCGCAGAGCGCGGAATCCGGCTCGTCGCCTACGACCGTCCCGGATACGGCGGCTCGACGCGCGACCCCGGACGCGCGGTCGCGGACTGCGCCGCCGACGTCGTCGCGATCTGCGACGCCCTCGGGATCGAGCGGTTCTGCACCTGGGGCGTCTCGGGCGGCGGCCCGCACGTGCTTGCGACGGCGGCGCTGCTGCCCGACCGGGTCGCAGCGGCTGCGTCACTCGCCTCTGTCGCCCCGATCGATGCCGAAGGGCTCGAGTTCACGGACGGGATGGGTGAGATGAACGTCGACTCGTTCAACGCGAGCCGAGCCGGGGAGCAGCAGCACCGCGCCCAGCATCAGCTCGAGCTCGAGAGCGTGCGCGCGACGACTCCGGAGCAGCTCCTCGAGGCCTGGAGCTCGATCCTCGGGCCCGCGGATCGTGAGGTGCTCACGCGGCAGCCTCGTCGAGTTCGTGATCGAGAGCATCGAAGCCGGAATCGAGCCGAGCTCGGACGGCTGGTTCGACGACGACGTCGTCTTCGTCGAGCCGTGGGGCTTCGACGTCGCCTCGATCGATGTCCCGGTGCTCGTCTGGCAGGGCGAGCAGGACAAGTTCGTCCCGTTCGCGCACGGCGTCTGGCTCGCCCGCCATATCCCCGGCGCGGAGGCCCGGCTGACCGCCGACGACGGCCACCTCACGATCCTCGAGCGACGGATCGGCGAGATCCACGAATGGCTGCTCGCCCGCTTCAACGACTGAAAGCCGCTTTCGCGGCTCTCGATTGTCAGTCCTCGTAGGGATCCACGACATCGCGCCCGGCCATCGCCACAGACCGATCCCGTCTGCGCCGTGACCGAGGTGTGCATGCCACTTATCGCGCCTCTCCTTTCGTTTTCTGGGTCACTGCAGCCGGCTACGAGCGAGGGCGGACTCGAAACACTCGTAGACGAAGGTGTCGAACAGGACGAACGTCACCAGTTCGATGCTCTCGAGCTCCGGCAGGCTCGCGCGGGCCGCGCCGATCGCAACCGACGCGGCCTCCGGTACCGGGTATCCGAACACACCGGTCGAGATCGCGGGGAAGGCGATCGTGGCGCAGCCGAGGCCGGCCGCCACGGCGAGCGAGTTGCGGTGACACTCGGCGAGGAGAGCGGCCTCACCGTTCTCGCCGCCGCGCCACACCGGCCCGACCGTATGGATGACATACCGCGCCGGGAGCCTTCCGCCCGTCGTCGCTTTCGCCTCCCCCGTCTTGCATCCCCCGAGCAGGCGGCATTCGTCGAGGATCGCCGACCCGCCGGCACGGTGAATCGCCCCGTCCACCCCGCCGCCCCCGAGCAACGAGCTGTTCGCAGCATTCACGATTGCATCGCCGGCGAACTTCGTGATGTCGCCTTCGAGGATCGTGATCCGGTCACGGCGCATTCGGACAGCGTAATACCGTCCCCGAGAGGATTCGAACCTCTGACAGCCCGCCGTGATGAAGGCCGTGAACGGTCGATCCCACGGGCGCCCGCAGGATCGTCCCGTCCGCGACGAGCTCCGAGAGCCCCAATTCCGAACCTCCTTTCGTTCGATGGCTTGCCATGTCAGGCAGCGCGCGGCCGGTCTGGTGCCGGCTGCGGCCGCCGTCGGTCTGCCCGTGCCTGCCGGCGAACCTCCAGGGAGATCACCTTCGCGGGCCGCTGCGCATGCTGCGGCCGTGGCATGGACCGGACCAGGTACAGGCGGTACATGGTTCGCTCCTTTCGTTGAGGGGTGCGCCGCGGCGCACCCCTCTCGGAGGGCGCCGCGAGCGAAGTCCGAGATGAGCTGCGGCGTCGCGGTGTCGAAACCGAAGACGTCGAGCATCCGGGTGTGCGGGGCCGCAATCGTGAAGCCGTTCGACACGATCGACGTTCTCGAACGCCGTGTAGAACGCGGCGTCGAGCGCGTCGACGATCTGCGACACGGGCGTCCACGCCCGGCTGCACGGCGACCCGAGCGTACGCGGAGGGCCGCCACAGGTCGGCTCGACCAGCATAGGGCGGCCGACCGGATTCGAACCGGCTCCGCGAGGTTCACGACCTCGGATGCTGCCGTTACACCACAGCCACCACGTTCTTTCGATCCCGGATGGCCATGTCCGAAAAGGACACGTACCCTTGCTGGACGGTGTTACTTCTGCGGCTCTTGCCGGTCATCGTGCCGGCCGTTTTCCTGTGCCTCGTCACGAGCGCGGCTGCGACGCCGAGAACCGGTGTCCAGGTAGCGAGGATCGATCACGTCGCGGACGGCGACACGGTCGACCTCACGAACGGCCAGAAGGTGCGACTCGTCCAGATCGACACGCCCGAGGTCTACTTCACGGCCGAGTGCTACGGCAAGCAAGCCTCGGCGCTGACGAAGCGACTGCTTCCACCGGGAACGCTCGTCCGGCTCCTGCCGGAGCCCGCGACGGACCTCGTCGACCAGTACGGCCGGATCCTCCGCTACGTCGTGCGCGTCCGCGACGGCCTCGACGTGAACATCCAACTCGTGAGGGTCGGCGCGGCCGCGCCGTACTTCTACGACGGCCGCCGTGGACGCTATGCCGCGTTGCTGACAAGGCTTGCCCTCCACGCGAAGGCGCATCGCCTCGGGCTCTGGGGTGCCTGCCGCGGCACGCCGTACGACCCGGACCGCGGAGTCGACTCCGGCGCCCTGACAGGTCGGTAGAGGCGGGGACGACCGGACTCGAACCGGCGCACAGCCGAAAGCTTTCCGCCATCGAGAACGGGACGGGGCTATCGGCCCCGCCCCGTCCCGCATCGGGAAGTCGAGCGTGGGTCAGCTCGAGCGGATGATCGTGCCGACGTGCTCGTCACGCAGCGCCCGGGTCAGGTTGCCGGGGACGAGGCCGTTCACGACCTGGACTGCAGTGATGTGCCGGGCGGTCTTCAGCACGTCGAGGAACGTCCGGTCGACGGGCAGCGTTGCCGGGCCGCCGTCGAGGAGACCATCGGCGGTCGTCTCGCGGATGAGGTCTGCGGACCCCTGATTCGGGTCTGCGGTGTAGACCCCGTCGACGTCCTCGACGATCACGAGGCGGCGGGCGCCGAGGGCGTCGGCGATGAGGAGCGCCCCGGTGTCGCCCCGATGCATCGGCACGCGCCCGGCGGCCGGCGGGAACTCGTGGGCGTTGTAGGGCGGGTAGGCGGCGCTGACGACGGCTCGCGCGGCCGTGAGGTGGATGGCGAGCTGGCCGCCGACCACGCCATGCTCGACGTAGGAGACGCCGTCGTTGGCCATCAGGTTGGCGAGGATGCTCCCGTTCTGGCCGGACTCGGTGGAGGCCAGTCCCTGCAGGTTGCCGACGGGGAGGCCGAGATCGAGCCCGACGCTGAAGATGTGGCGCGCGCGGATGCCGGCGCCCGTGAGGATCAGCAGCTTGTGCTCGGGCAGGAGCCGGCGAATCTCGTCGACCAGGGGCAGGATGGCGTCGGCGCCACGGTCCATGATCGAGCGTCCCCCGACCTTGACGACGGTCAGCCAGGGCAGCAAGCGGATCGGCTCCCGTCCGGTGGCCGGCTGGGTCAGGTCGTCGTCCAGGAGGGTCTGGCGGGCTAGCAGCGACTCAACGTGCTTCGCCGCGTTCGTTGCGGTTGTCATGTTCGCAGTCCTCCTCAGTCGGCGGTGATGATCGTGCCGACGTGCTCGCCGGCCAGGGCGCGGGTGATGTTTCCCGGAACGAGCCCGTTGATGACCTGAACGGACCGGACGTGCCGGGACGACTTCATGAGGTCGAAGACGGGGAACTCGATGATCGAGTCCTGCAGGCCACGCTCCTTCAGCTCGTCGACCGTGATCTCGGGGATGAACTCGGCGTCGGAGTTCGTCTTGGGGTTGGCGCTGTAGAGACCGTTCTCGTCCTTGACGTAGATCATGGCCTTGCACCCGAAGTTCTCGGCCACCATGTAACAGCCGGCGTCCGTCCGGTACGGCGGGATCAGCCCCTGCTCCGGGAGACGCATCCACATCCCGTACGGCGGCATCCCGCCGAAGATCACGGCGTGGACCTGGTCGAGGATCAGCGGCATCGCCGAGAGCCCGGCGCCGCCGACGACCGGTACACCGTGCTTGGCCATGAGCAAGCCGAGCATCTCTGCGTTCTGGCCGGCCACGGCCGAGCCCACCCCGGTCAGCACACCCGTCGGCAGGCCGACGCCGGCGGCGAGCGAGTACAGGTGGCGAGCCCGCGTCCCGGCCCCGGTCCCGATCAGCAGCTGGTGGTCCGCCTTGGCGGCGACCAGCTCCTCGACCACGGGGTAAACCGCGGCCCGGCCCCGGTCCATGATCGACTGCCCGCCGATCTTCAGCACCGTGGCGTCCGGGAGGACGCGGAAATCCGGCGCGGACTCCGTCGCCTTCAGGAGCCCCTCGTCCGTCAGCGACCCCTCGAGGAGCAGGGTCTCGAGTTCCGACATCACGTTCGACATGAACACCTCTTTTCAATCGCGATACGCCACGCCCATCACGGGCGCGCGCCAGTGAGGAACCGAAAACCTGGACTGGTCGTTGCGTTCCGCTCCCACCCTACAACCGCTTCCGCTCCGGCTTCCGCAAACGCCTGCTTCGTCGCCGACGCTCGGATCGCGAGGGTGCCGTCGCTCAACCGGTAGTTGCATAGCCGTAATAGGTTGTCTGGCTACTGGTTTCGTCGTCCGCCCGCAGCATCCCGCCCACCCGCCCGACCGAGCTGGTTAGCCAGCGCCTAGGTACCAAGCCGGGGAGAAAACTTCACAGCTCCACTTGACAGCCGAGCAGCGTCGAGCGCTCCGAAGGATTCGAACCTCGATCTCCGCGTTCAGGGTCGTCCTGCCGGTTAGACGATCCCGGATCGTGCTGACGTCGTGAATCTCTGGAATGACCTCGGCAACTCGCCCTCCATCCACCGCCGGTCACGGCGGTCGATGCAGCGGCGCGCTCGCCGGCCGTCACGTCTCTGTCACGCCCACGGCCCTGCCGCGAAGCGATCTTGTCTATGCCACTCGCCTGCTCTTCGACCCTGGATCGCCGGCCACAGCTGCGCGGCTGCGGTTTCGGTCGTCCTACGTGGAGGAGCTTTGGAGCCGGGCGCTCTTGTTCCAGATCGAAAACTCGCAGGCAAAAGCCGACCCGCTATTGCGGCGACGTCTTTCTCTGCGTCTGGCACAGAGGAACCTTTCTCTCTCAGGCGGGGCCTCGAGTCGTTCGTGTTTTTCTCAAGCTGGACATCACCTCTCTGGTCTTCGGGAATGAGTTGTAAAACGACGAAGGCGACCTTCCGGTCGCCCTCGCTTCAAGTCGCATGTGGCTCATGCAGAGCTAAATGCGGCCTCCTGCGAGGGCGAGCGCGTCGGTCCGGCCGACGTTCGCGAGCTCCGTCTTCGGGCACTGCCGGCCGAACATGTCCTGAGCGAACATGGTCGAGGCAGCGGCTTCGACGGGGTATTGATGGATGAGGTTTGTTCTCTGCATACGTGTTCCTTGGTTGTCCGCGGAACCATAGACCAAGATCCCGGCCGACGCAATGGTCGCAAGCAAACTATTTGAGAAGATGCCTGGTCTCGGTTTGAAATCACGTCCAAAAACGCTTCGCAAATCCCGCTTCCATGAACGGAATATCCGGAGCCTCCGAGTCGTTTGATCGATTACGTACAAGCGAAAGGAACACGCATGAAGACTGG
This sequence comes from uncultured Actinomycetota bacterium, assembly GCA_963720045.1. Classification (GTDB taxonomy): domain Bacteria; phylum Actinomycetota; class Thermoleophilia; order Gaiellales; family Gaiellaceae; genus PALSA-600. The sequence continues at coordinate 174,853 of CAVREC010000005.1, forward strand.
GATCCATCCCACTCAGCACGAGGCGCAGATGACCTGCGGGACGTGCGGAACGGCCTTCGACGTCAGGACGACCGCCGGCGACCTCACGCTCGACACCTGCTCCAACTGCCACCCGGCCTACACGGGTCGCGCAGCGCGCACAGTCGGCGGCAGCCGGATCGAGCGCTTCGAGCGCCGCTACAGCCGTTCGCTGTAGCGGCCACTGCCGCGGGCCGGGCTGCCCGGAATGCCCGCGGCACTTCAAAAGTTGAAGCTACTATGTTTGACATAGCTTCCAAAGAGAGGGTGATTGCATCATGAGCTCATTGCTCCTGGTACCGCTCGACGACCTCGTCGTCTTCCCGAACATGAACGTCACGATCGCCGTCGACACCGGCAATGAGGAGCAGGTGCTGCTCGTTCCGCGCCACGACGACGAATACGCCAAGGTGGGCACCGTCGCCGAAGTCGGCGAGCGCGTCCGGATGCCGGGCGGCGGCCGGGCCGTGAACCTCATGGGCCTCCACCGGGCCGAGCTCGGCGCAGCACACACGGACCCGCAGGGGAACTTGCGCGTGGAAATCACAGAGAGGCCGGACGAAGAGCCGCCGGGGATCCAGACCCGCGAGCTCGAGACCGAGTACCGCGCAACAGTCGAGGAGATCCTCGAGCTGCGCGGCGACGACGGACGCATCTCGTCCTTCGTCCGCGCCATCCGCGAGACCGGCGCGCTGGCCGACACCGTCGCCTACGCCCCCGACCTTCGCTTCGACCAGAAGATCGAGCTACTCGAGACGATCGATGTCGTCGAGCGGCTGAAGCTCGCCCTCTCGCTCCAGCGTGAGCGGCTTGCCGAGCTTCAGGTTCGCCGCCGGATCCGCGAGGATGTCGAGGAGGGCGCCGCCAAGCAGCAGCGCGAGTACGTGCTGCGCAAGCAGATGGAGTCGATCCGCAAGGAGCTCGGCGAGGACGACGCGTCGGTCTCCGAGGACTACCGCACGAAGATCGCCGAGGCCGGGATGCCGGACGCCGTCCGGGAGCAGGCCGAGCGCGAGGCCGCACGGCTCGAGCGCATCGGCGACTCCACGGGCGAGTCCTCGATGATCCGTACCTACCTCGACTGGCTCGTCTCGATCCCGTGGTCGAAGCGCTCCGAGGAGCGGCTCGACCCGATCTTCGCGCGCGAGACGCTCGACGAGGACCACGCCGGGCTCGAGGACGTGAAGGAGCGCATCGTCGAGTACCTCGCGGTACGCAAGCTCCGCGAGGAGCGCGGGATCGCAGAGGACAAGAAGTCGGGTGCGATCCTGACCCTGATCGGGCCTCCCGGAACCGGCAAGACGTCGGTCGGAGAGTCGATCGCCCGCGCGCTGAACCGCGAGTTCGTGCGGATGTCGCTCGGCGGCGTCCGCGACGAGGCGGAGATCCGCGGCCATCGCCGCACCTACATCGGCGCCCTGCCGGGACGGCTCGTCCGCGCCCTGCGCGACGCCGGGACGATGAACCCGGTGATCCTCCTCGACGAGGTCGACAAGGTCGGCGCCGACTGGCGCGGCGATCCGTCGGCAGCGCTGCTCGAGGTGCTCGACCCAGCGCAGAACCACTCGTTCCGCGACCACTACCTCGACGTCGAGCTCGACCTCTCCGAGGTCATCTTCATCGCGACCGCGAACGTCGCGGAGACGATCCCCGGACCGCTCCTCGACCGGATGGAGGTCATCCGCTTCGACGGCTACACGACCGACGAGAAGGTCTCGATCGCGCGTGGCTACCTCTGGCCGCGCCAGCGGGACCGCTCGGGCCTGCTCGAGGACGAGGTCGCGATCTCGGACGGCGAGCTCGAGACGATCGTCTCGCAGTACACCCGCGAGGCAGGCGTCCGCCAGCTCGAGCGTGAGCTCGGCAAGCTGCTGCGCAAGACGGCGACGAAGCTCACGACCGGCGCGGTCACCCCGCCGATTGCGATCGACGAGCCGGCGCTGCGCGACGCACTCGGCAAGCAGCGCTTCTACCAGGAGGCGGCCGAGCGCACGGCGGTTGCGGGCGTCGCGACGGGGCTCGCGGTCACCGGCACCGGCGGCGACGTCCTGTTCGTCGAGGCGACACGGATGGCGGGCAAGGAAGGCCTCGTCCTCACCGGCCAGCTCGGCGACGTGATGAAGGAGTCGGCGCGGATCGCGCTCTCTTACATCCACTCGCACGCAGGTGAGCTCGCGATCGACGCGGAGGCGTTCGAGGGCTCGAGCTTCCACGTTCACGTGCCCGCCGGCGCGATCCCGAAGGACGGGCCGAGCGCGGGCGTCACGATGTCGACGGCCCTCGTCTCGCTCCTGACCGGCCGGCCGGTGAAGCACACGGTCGGGATGACCGGCGAGGTCACGCTTCAGGGCCGCGTGCTCCCGATCGGCGGGCTCAAGCAGAAGGCGCTCGCCGCCCACGCAGCCGGGCTCACCGACGTGATCATCCCCGAGCGGAACCGCGCGGACATCGACGACATCCCCGAGGACGTCCGCAAGGAGCTCAGGTTCCACCCGGTGATGACGCTCGGCGAGGTGCTCGAGCTGGCCCTCGAGCCTGCACCGAGCCCACTCCATGCGGTGTCGTAGCTGCGCACCGCTTCCCGAGGAGGTCCGCCGCGCGGCGGGCCTCCTCGAGCGGCGCTGGACGATGTCGATCCTCGTCGCCTCGCACGAGGGTGCCGTGCGCTTCAACGAGTTCCTGCAGATGCTCGGCTCCGTCCCACCGGCGACGCTCGCGAGCCGGCTGAACGAGCTGGAGGAGGCGGGAATCCTCCTGCGCGTGGTCGTCGCCAGCCGCCCGCCGCGCGTCGAATACCGGCTCACTCCCCGCGGCGAGCAGCTCGGCACGGTCGTGGTCGCGATCCAGGGCTTCGCGCTCGGCCCCGAATAAAACCGCGCGCTACCCCTGGCCGTAGATCCGGGGATGGGAGTTACGCGTCGCCGCTTTGTCTCCGCCGCCGCCGCGGCCGCCGTCGGCAGCCGTTTCTACGGGGTCGCCGATGCGCTCGCCGCGCCGACACGGCTCGCGGGAGCACTCCCGCACTTCCCCGAGCAGCACATCATCCAGGACCTCCACGTCGTCACGAGCGAGGGCGTGATCATCTTCGAGCCGCCGCGCTACAGCGAAGTGATCACCGCAAAGCTCCTCGTCGAGCCCTCGGGCAAAGCGCTGGCCGAGGCTCGGGCCGAGCTCGAGCGCCGGCTGCAGCTGCTCGACGACCGCTACCCCTCGACGCCCGGCGGGCTCGCGGCGATGGTCGCATACGGTCTCCCCTACTTCGAGCGGTTCGTGCCTTCGCAGTGGCTTCGGAACGAGCCCCGTGACCTGCGTGCGACCTCCGCAAACGGACGTCCGGTCGGCGCGCTCGCGCCCGCCGAGCGGTTCCCGAGCGATCCTCGCGGCCTCCTGCTCGAGGAGAACGACATCGCCGTGCTGCTCCGAAGCGACTCGCCGGAGCGGATGGCGGTCGGTTACGCCACGATCTTCAACGACGCCGACTTCCTGGAGGTCACGAGCCGCCGGAAGGGCTTCGCCGGCGGCGGCTACGACGGCGGGCCCGGGCTGCCGAAGCTGATGGCGAGCGCAGCCGGGATCCGCGGAGCCGATTCGATCCCGCACGGGGCCGAGCTCTTCCTCGGGTTCACCTCGACGCCCAAGGAGAAGTCCGGCCGGGAGCGGATCGTGAACCTCGAGACGCTCGGCTACGTCGACCTCGGGCCGAGTCAGTATTTCCGCCACGGGACGCACATGCACCTGTCGCACCTCTACGAAGACCTCGAGGCCTGGTACGGCCGCTCGTCACACGCGGGCCGGGTCGCATCGATGTTCCGGCCCGGCCTGAAGGTCGCCGAGGGCAAGCAGACGCTGGCGGAAGGGCCGGCGCAGACAGAGAGCGGCGCCGACGTCGTGCGGGACGCGCACCACCACGGGCTCGTCGGGCACATCGGCTCGATCCAGCCCGCCTCGCGGCTTCAGCACCCGGTCGTCGGGCCCGACGGCGTCCACTACGGGATCGGGACGCCGATCGCGCACCGCGCCGACTTCAACACGCTCGACCAGCCGTTCGCGTTCAGCTCCGATCCGGCACGCGACGGGATGAAGCCGGGCGCGGCGGCCGGCCTGCACTTCGTCGTCTTCAACCCGACGAGCGACGACTTCCGCCGCAACCGCCTCGCGATGGACGGGCGGCTTCCCGGCCTCGCTGCGCTCCCGATCGGAGCCCGCTCGCCGCACATGGGGATCAACCACGTGATCCGCGCCACGCATCGGCAGAACTTCCTCGTCCCGCCTCGGGTCCACCGCTCGTTCCCGCTCTCCGAGCTTCCGGCCTGATCGAGCAAGAGCTCAGCGCGTTGGCTCGAAGGGACGTGTCCCGAACCGACATCCGGCGCAGGCGAAGTGTGACGCGTTCGTTCCAGTGTCTGACCCCGGTTTTCGCCTCTCGGGAAAGATCCCGCATTGCGGGGACTTCGGTGTTGCCTGCGAGCCGGTTGTTGCAGTTTCGTTCCACCGGCGTCGCACTCCCGAGGCAGTGCCTGACCCCGCCTGAGACGCCCCGAGCTGTCGGTGCGAGCGTTCCCGGGTCGGCCTTCGCCTAGACCCTTTCGAGCCCGACGTAATTCTCGGCCAGCGTGGTCGCGGCGGCGGTCGAGGTCGTGAGGTAGCGCAGCTGTGAGAGCTGGAGCTCCCGGCCGAACTCACCGGCCTCGTCGTCACGGTGGAGCATCGAGGTCATCCAGTACGAGAACTGCTCGGCTCGCCAGACCCGGCGCAGGCACGCCTCCGAATACGCGTCGAGCCCGGTGCGGCTTCTCGTTTCGTTCCAATCGATGATCGCCTCGGCGAGGACTTTCACGTCGGCGATCGCCAGGTTCAGGCCCTTGGCCCCGGTCGGGGGAACGATGTGCGCGGCATCGCCGGCCAGGAAAAGGTTGCCGTGCTGCATCGGCTCGGCGACGAAGCTCCGCATCCCGGTCACGCCCTTCTCCAGCACGGGCCCCTCGGCGAGCGCCCACCCGTCGATCCCGAGCCGGGTCTGGAGCTCCGCCCAGATCCGCTCGTCGGGCCACTCGGCGATCTCCTCGTCGGGCTTGCACTGGATGTAGAGGCGCGAGAGCTCGGGCGAGCGGAGGCTCAGGAGCGCGAAGCCGCGCTCGTGGTGGGCGTAGACAAGCTCGTCGTTCGAGGGTGCGACGGCGGCGAGGATCCCGAGCCAGCCGTAGGGATAGTCGCGTTCGTAGGTACGCAGAGCGCCGGCGGGAATGGCCGGGCGGCAGACGCCGTGGAAGCCGTCGCAGCCGGCGATCAGGTCGCACTCGAGCTCGTGGCGGGCGCCTTCCTTCGTGAAGCCGATCCGCGGGTGTGCCGCGTCGATCGCTTCGACCGCGACGTCCTCGACCTCGAAGTGCAGCGGCGCTCCGCTCTCGAGACGCGCCGCGATCAGGTCCTTGACCACCTCGGTCTGCCCGTAGATCACGATCGAGCGGCCGCCGGCGAGGTCAGCTGAGCGGGATCCGGTGGCGCTCGCCGTCGAACTGGAGCTCGATCCCGTGGTGGACGATCCCTTCACGCTGCATCCGCGCCCCCACGCCCGCCGCGACGAGGAGATCGGCCGTGCCCTGTTCGAGCACTCCGGCACGGATTCGGTGCTCGCAGTATTCGCGCGAGCGCGACTCGAGGACGACCGCCTCGATCCCGGCCCGCTCGAGCAGCCGTCCGAGGGTCAACCCGGCGGGCCCCGCTCCGACGATCCCGACCTGCGTGCGCATCAGCCCCCGGTGCGTTCGAACAGCGCCGCCTGGCCCTGGCCGACGCCGACGCAGAGCGTGGCGAGCCCGTAGCGCCCACCTCGGCGGCGGAGCTCGTGCAGCAGGCTCACGACGAGACGGGCGCCGCTCATCCCGAGCGGATGCCCGATCGCGATCGCGCCGCCGTTCGGGTTCACCTTCTCCGGGTCGAGCCCGAGCTCGCGAATCACCGCGAGGCTCTGCGACGCAAACGCCTCGTTCAGCTCGACGAGATCGAGCTCGGAGGGGTCGATCCCCTTGCGCGCGAGCAGCTTGCGAACCGCCGGCACGGGGCCGATCCCCATCACGGTCGGGTCGACACCCGCGACCGCGCTTCCGGCGAAGACGCCGAGCGGCTCGATACCCAACCCGCGGGCGCGCTCCTCGGAGGCAATCACGAGCGCCGCGGCGCCGTCGTTGATCCCGCTCGCGTTGCCCGCCGTGACCGTGCCGCCCGAGCGGAAGATCGGCTTCAGCGCGGCGAGCTTCTCGGCAGACGTGTCGGGCCGCGGATGCTCGTCACGGTCGAGCTCACCCGCCGGGACGAGCTCGTCGGCGAACCGTCCTGCTTCCTGCGCGACCGCCCAACGACGCTGCGACTCGAGCGCGAAGGCGTCCTGATCCTCGCGCGAGACGTGCCAGCGCTCGGCGACGTTCTCGCCGGTCTCCCCCATCGCCTCGAGCGGGAACATCGCCTCGAGCCTCGGGTTCGGGAAGCGCCAGCCGAGCACCGTGTCATAGAGCGTCCGGTCGCCGCGTGCCCAGGGCGCGTCGGGCTTCGCCATCGCCCACGGAGCGCGCGTCATCGACTCGACGCCGCCGGCGACGAAGAGGTCGCCGTCGCCCGCCGCGATCGCATGACATGCGCCGACGACCGCCGAGAGCCCGGAGGCGCAGAGCCGGTTCACCGTCACGCCCGCAACCGAGTCGGGCAGCCCCGCAAGAAGCGCACCCATCCGCGCGACGTTCCGGTTGTCCTCACCTGCCTGGTTGGCGCAGCCGAACCAGACGTCCTCGATCTCGCCGGCGTCCACGCCTGCCCGCTCGACCGCCGCAGCGATCGCCACCCCTGCAAGATCGTCCGGCCGTACCCCGGAGAGCCCGCCGCCGAACCGTCCGACGGGCGTCCGCACCGCCGAGATCACGACCGCGCGGGTCATCCGGAGGCATCTTCTTCGAGCACCCGCTGGGCGATCGCGAACGCCGAGTTCGCAGCGGGCACGCCGCAGTAGATCGCGCTCTGGAGCAGGATCTCCTTGAGCTCGTCCTGGCGTAAGGCCGTTGCGGAGGGCGGCGCGGAGGTGCAGCTCGAGCTCCTCGTCCCGGCCGAGAGCGATCAATGCGGTCAACGTGATCGCGCTGCGCATCCGCCGGTCGAGACCATCGCGCGACCAGATCTCGCCCCAGGCATACCGCGTGATCAGATCCTGGAAATCAGCCGTGAAAGCAGACGTCCGCTCGACGGCACGGTCGACGTGCGCATCGCCGAGCACCTCACGGCGCACTTCCATCCCGCGGTCGCGGCGCTCCTCGCTCACGTCAGCAGATTCCCGGTAGCCCGCAAGCACGCGGTCGACGAACTCCCGCGCCGAGCCGAGGTAGGCGGCGGGATCGAAGATCGCGTCGAGCTCGTCCGCGCCCAACGCCCCCGCGAGCCCTTCGCGGAGCGAGCCCCTCGCGGCAGCCTCGCTCGACAAGGCGCACCGCCTCCTCGCGCCCCATCCGTACGGAGAGCACGAGAACTGCCCGCTCGGCCATCACCGCGCCCCCGTCGAGCTCGAGGTTCGCGCGCATCCTGCCGGCGTCGACCTCGAGCCCCTCGAGCACCTCGCGCATCGCGGCCGCTGCGCCGCCGGCGAACATCAGCGCCTCCGAAAGCGCGCCCCATTCCGCGTGCCAGGCACCGACCGGCCGCTCGAGCTCGCCGGGGAGCCCGCCGACGAGAACGCCCGAGGCCGCGGCAGCGCGCCGCGCGCAGGCCGAAGCGATCGCCGAGCCGACCGGATTGCGCTTCTGCGGCATCGTCGAGGAGCCGCCCGCACCCGCCGGCTCGCGCACCTCGCCAACCTCCGTTTGCCCGAGCAGCGCCACGTCGAGGCCGATCTTCGCGCAAACGCCGGCGCAGACCGCGAGTGCCGAGCCGAGCACGGCAATGCGCGAACGATCGCTGTGCCATGGCAGCTCGGGCTCGAACAGGTCGAGCTCCTCTGCAAACTGCCGGGAAACGGCAAGCCCATCCGACCCGAGCGCCGCAAGCGTCCCCGCCGCGCCGCCGAGCTGCGCCGGGAGCCGGGCGCCCCACAGGTGCTCGCGCGCGGTCAACAGCGCGGCGAGCCAGCCGGCCGCCTTCAGCCCGAACGTGGTCGGAACGGCCTGCCGCAGGAGCGTGCGGGCCGCCATCGGCGTCTCCCGGTGCGCCTCGGCGAGCGCAGCGCAGGCGGCGGCGAGACCGTCGAGCTCCTCCAGGATCAGCTCGACCGCCCGCCGGCTGACGAGCATCGCCGCGCTGTCGACGATGTCCTGGCTCGTGGCGCCGAAATGGACGAACCCCGCCGCCTCGCCGCCGACGGCCGCGCGGAGCGCCCGGACGAGCGGTTCCGCGGGATTGCCGGCCGATCGCCCCGACGCCACGATCGCCTCGACGTCGAACCGCTCGACCACGCACGCCTCGGCGATCGGCCCGGCCAGGTGCGCCGGGATCACTCCCACTATCGCCTCGGCGTTCGCGAGCGCTCGCTCCGCCTCGAGCATGGCCTCGAACCAGGCCCGATCGGACACGGCCCCCCGCAACGAGGCGGGCACGAAGATCGCATCGAACGTCATGGCCCGAAGAACACCGTCTCGTCGTCGCCCTGGAGCCGGATCTCCCACTGAAGCGATCCGTCCGGCTCCGCAGTCGCGACGAGAGTCGCGCGCCGCCGCGGTTCGAGAGCCGAAAGCACGGAGTCGGCCGGCGGATCGGGGAAATAGAGACGGGTCGCTACGCGGTTCAGGAGCCCACGGGCGAACACACCCACCTCGAAATAGGGCGCCGACTCGGGCCTGACGACGACGAACGCGAACCGCCCGCCGTCCCGCGTGTCGCAGCGTGCGAAGCCCGCTCCGTCCTGCCAGAGCTCGACGACCGCATCAGGCACGCCGTCGCCGGCACCATCGAGGACGGTCCCGTGCAAACGGATCGCCCCGGGCGCCTCCGGCGGCACGAGCTCTGCCCCGAACGAGTCCGAGATCCCGATGTGCAGGAACGGCCCGATCGTCTGGGAAGGCGTCGGCGAGCCCATCAGCCTTCCTCGAACGGTGTCGCCCGCGCGCCGCGCAGCACGATGTCGAAGCGGAAGCCGAGCGCCGTGTCGGGCACCGTCGTCTCCAGGTCGAACCGCGAGATCAGCCGCTCCCGCGCCGCCGGATCGCGCACCGACCCGAAGATCGGGTCGTACGGAAACAGCGGATCGCCCGGAAAGTACATCTGCGTCACGAGCCGCTGGGAGAACGCCCGCCCGAAGAGCGAGAAGTGGATGTGCGCCGGGCGCCAGGCGTTCGGGTGGTTGCCCCACGGGTAGGCCCCCGGCTTGATCGTCAGGAACCGGTAGCAGCCTTCGGAATCGGTGAGGCACCGCCCGCCGCCGTCGAAGTTCGGGTCGAGCGGAGCCTCATGAGCATCGCTCTCGTGCCGGTAGCGCCCTGCTGCATTCGCCTGCCAGATCTCGATCAACGAGTCGCGCACCGGCCGGCCATCCTCCTCGACGACCCTCCCGCTGACGACGATCAACTGCCCGAGCGGCCGCCCGTCGTGACGGATCGTGAGATCCGCATCCGCGGGGTCGACGCGAAGGTGCCCGTACACCGGCTCGGTGGGATCGCCCTCGTCGGACAGTGGCAGGAGCGGCCGGAGCGGCGCCCGCAGCCGGGTCGAGACGTACGGCTCCCAGAGGTAGGGCGGATCGAGCTCGTCCATCACGCTGCATTCTCCTCGGCGAGCGTCTTGAACGAGCGAAGGGCGTCCAGCTCGCCGGCCGTCGGCGGCTCCCCCACACGAACATCGGCGCCGATGCCCAGCTCCCAGGCGGTCGCGGCCTGCACCGTCTCGAGCTCGACACCGGGATGCAGCGACGTCAAGGTCAACTCGCATGTCTGCGGATCCGGCTCGAGCACTCCGAGATCGGTGATCACCGCCGTCACGCCGGCGCCCGAGAACCCGAGTGCCTCGCGGCTCCCCGGCCCGTCGCCGAAGCCGACGGTCGAGCGGAAGTCGAGGCGCTCGACGAACGTCCGCGGCGATTGCAGCAGCATCACGTAGGTCTCCCGGCAAGAGGCGGCGATCTCGGGCGCCCCGCCGCCGCCCGGAAGGCGAACCGACGGCCGCTCGTAGTCGCCGATCACCGTGCTGTTCAGGTTGCCGAAGCGGTCAATCTGGGCGGCGCCGAGAAAGCCGATGTCGATCCGTCCGGCCTGGAGCCAGTAGGCGAAGATCTCGGGCACCGAGACGACCGCGTCCGCCGTCTCCGCCAGCTCTCCGTCACCGATCGAGAGCGGCAGGTGCCGAGGCTTCGCACCGATCGTGCCGCTCTCGTAGACGAGCACGCAGCCCGGCGCATGCGTCCGCCGCGCCAGGTTCGCCGCGCGGCTCGGCGAGCCGATCCCGACGAAGACGATCTGCCCGTCGCGCAGCCGCCGCGCCGCCGCGACCACCATCATCTCCTCGGCCGCATAGCTCATACGACGGCGGCCTCGAGGACGTGCTCGGCCATCCACGCCGTGAACCGCTCGCGGTCGCGGCTGATCTCGTCCCACTCGACGTAGAAGGCGTTGTCGCGGTCGTAGTAGTCGTGCGCGTAGGAGGGATGCGCCCCGTGCGGAGCGACGGCGACGGCCGTGATCGCCCAGCCGGGCAGCACGACGCCACCGGGACGCGGCTCGAGCTCGTCGACGATCTCCTCCACCGTCACGAGCGAGCGAGCGGATGCCAGCACGACCTCCTTCTGGACGCCGGTGATCCCCCAGAGCTGGACATTGCCGTGAGGGTCGGCCTGCTGGGCGTGGATGACGCCGACGTCCGGCCGAAGCGCCGGAACGGCCGAGAGCTCCTCTCCGGTGAACGGACATGAGATCGGCGCCACCCGCGTCCTCGACGCGAGGTCGGTTCCGCGATAGCCCCTGAGCACGGCGAACGGCAGGTTCGCGGCGCCCGCCGCGTAGGCGGCGGCCATTCCTGCGTGCGAGTGCTCCTCGAGCTCGAGCGGCGCGGGCCACTCGTGCTCGACCGCGTCGCGGAAACGATGGAGCGACCCGACGCCCGGATTCCCACCCCATGAGAAGACAAGCTTGCGAGCGCAGCCGGCGCCGATCAGCTGGTCGTAGATCACGTCCGGCGTCATCCGGACGAGCGTCAGCCCCCGCCGCCGTTGCCGCACGAGCTCGTGGCCGGCCGCGAACGGGATCAGGTGCGTGAATCCCTCGAGCGCGACGGTCTGGCCGTCTCGAACGAGGGACGAAACCGCATCGGCCAGGCTCAGGATCTCTGCCACGTCCGACCTTTCCGCTCAGAAGGGGAAGGGGTGGGTGCCGCTCTGGACGGTGATCCAGCGGAGCTCGGTGAACTCGTCGACGACGGCCTGGCCGCCGAAGCGCCCGAAGCCGGAGTCCTTCACGCCGCCAAACGGCATCTGCGGCTCATCGCCGACCGGCTGGTCGTTCACGTGGACGATCCCCGCCTCGATCAACTGCGCGAGGGCGAAGCCGCGGTCCGGATTCGAGGTGATGATCCCCGACGAGAGGCCGTAGCTCGTCGCGTTCGCCCGCTCGACGGCCTCCTCGGGGCTGTCGACGACCTCGAGCGCCGCCACCGGCCCGAACGTCTCGTGGAGCGCCAGCTCCGAGTCGGCCGGAACGTCGGTGATCAGCGTCGCCTGGTAGCAGGGCCCCACCGCCACGCCGCCGGCGAGCACCTTCGCCCCCGCTGCGACTGCATCGTCGACACGTTTGCTGACCGTGGCAACCGCTCCCGCGTTGATCAGCGGCCCGATGATCGTGTCCAGCTCCTTCGGATCTCCGGCCTTCAGCCCGGAGGCCTTGGCGGCGAGGCGCGAGGTGAACTCGTCGGCAATCCCGCGCTCGACGATGATCCGCCGTGCCGACATGCAGATCTGGCCCTGGTGGAGGTAGGCGCCGAACGCCGCGGCCGAGACCGCATAGTCGAGGTCGGCGTCCGCGAGCACGATCAGCGGATTCGAGCCGCCGAGCTCGAGCACCACGCGCTTCAACTGGCGGCCGGCTGCCTCGGCGAGCTTGCGCCCGGTCGCGGTCGAGCCGGTGAAGTTGATCCGCCTGACGGCCGGATTCTCGACCAGCTCGTCGCCGATCTCGCCGGCCTCGCCGGGCGCGTGGGTGACGATGTTGAGCGCGCCCGCCGGCAGTCCCGCCTCGGCGAAGATCTCGCCCCAGAGAAGGCCGCCGGCATACGGCGACCACTCGGACGGCTTCAACACCACGGTGTTCCCGAGCGCGAGCGGCGCCGCGATCGAGCGCGCCGAGAGGATCAGCGCCGCGTTCCACGGCGCGATCGCCCCGACGACGCCCACGGGCCTGCGGATCCCCATCGCGAGCGTTCCCGGGTGATCGGACGGGATCACCTGCCCGAGCGGCGCGTAGGCGAGCGCCGCCGCCTGGCGGAAGAGCCCCGGCACGAAGCCCATCTGGAACATCCCGAACCCGAACGTGCAGCCCGTCTCGCGCGCGAGCCACGAGACGACCTCGTCGCGCCGCCGCTCGAGGATGTCGGCTGCAGCGAGGAACACGCGCTGGCGCTCGGCCGGCACGGTGGCCGCCCAGCCGGGCGCCGCTGCCGCCGCTGCTGCGACCGCCGCCGCCGCCTCGACCCGCGTTCCGGCCGCGACGTGGGCGACCGTCTCGCCCGTGAACGGGTCAGTGTCCTCGAAGGCCCCGCCGTTTTCGACCCACTCGCCCCCGATGAAGTGCTTCAACTCGGGGACATCGGTTTCAATCGCTGTCACGTCCGCTCCTTTGGCTCAGGGACATTCTTCGGGACATTCATACTTACGCCGCGCAACTGGTGGCCGACCGGCAGGAGTTGGATCCCGTAGCGGTCGCGCACCGTTCCCCACAGCCCGCGCGGCAGGAACAGGGCGAACAGGATCCCGGTGATCCCGAGCCCCACGAAATACCAGACACCATTGTTCTGGAAGTGATTCTGGATCAGGAACAGCACGATCGCGCCGATGATCGGCCCCTCGAACGTGCCGAGCCCGCCGACGAGCACCATGAAGATCATGAAGGCGGTGTAGTTCACGCCGAACACCGAGCCTGGCTCGATGAAGAGCGTGTTCGCGAGGATCAGCGCGCCCGCTCCGCCGCAGCCCGCCCCCGCGAGCACGAACAGCACCCGCTTGCCGGCGACGACCCGGACGCCGAGCGACGCCGCGGCCTGCTCGTCGTCGCGGATCGCCTGGAACGAGGCGCCGAGCCTGCTTCGCAGCAGCACGAAGAGCACTGCGAGGAAGAACGCCGTCATCCCGAGGGTCAGCCAGTAGGTGTAGGACTGGCGCGCCTCGGGCGAGTAGTAGTTGAGCGCGATCAGCGAGGTGCCCGTCCCGGCCCCGAGCGAGGCGTCGAAAGCCACGAGGATCGCTGCGACCTCGGCGAGCACCCACATCCCGATCGCGAACTGCGCACCGCGGAGGCGCAGGACGAGGAACGAGACCGGGATCGAGATCGCACCGCAGAAGAGCGTCGCGACGACCATCGCCTGGTAGGGGCTCATCCCGTGGTTCACGAGCCAGACCGTGCCGTAGGCGCCCAGGCCGATGAAGCCCTGCTGGCCGATCGAGACGAGGCCGCCGTAGCCCGCAAGCGCGTTCCACATCGCGGCGAGCAGCACGAGGATCAGCAGCGCGGTCATCTTCTCGGTCGCGTTCTGCGAGAGGGCCACCGGGACGAAGATCAGCGCCACGACGAAGAGGCCGAAACCGCTCGTGAAGCCGGCTGACAGGCGCGTCCAGCGCTCGACCTTCATGCCGTGGCGGCCCTCAACCGGAAGATCCCGCCGCGCGGCGAGGCGAGCACCGCCAGGAACACGAGGTGGCCCGCGAGCGCGAAGTACTGCGGGTCGATCTGCGCGCCGATCGTCTGGGCGACGCCGAGCACGATCCCGCCGGCGAGCGTTCCCCAGAGCGAGCCGAAGCCTCCGATCACGACCGCCTCGAAGGCGAAGATGAGGAGGGTCGGCCCCGTGAACGGATCGAACGAGGAGCGGATCCCGAGGAACATTCCGGCCACGGCGGCAGTGGCGACCGCGATCGCGGTCGCCCGCGCATAGACGGCGCGCGAGTCGATCCCGACGAGCTCGGCCGTGTCCGGATCCTGCGCGGTCGCCCGCATCTGGCGGCCCTGCTGGGTTCGCGAGAGGAAGAGCTGAAGGCCGCCGAGGGTCGCAATCGAGACACCGAGGATCAGCGCTCCGATCGCCGAGATCGAGATCTCGTTCGTGATCTGCCAGCTGTCGGTCGCAATCCGCCCGGCCTGCCCGCCGAGCGAGCGGACATCCGGCGAGAACTTCTCGAGCAGCAGGTTCTGGATCACGATCGAGAGACCGAAGGTCGCGAGCAGCGGCACGAGCAGCCCCGATCGGAGCGAGCGGTCGAGCACCGTCCGCTGGAGGGCGTAGCCGAGGATCAGCATCACCGGCAGCACCGGCACGAGCGCGAGGAACGGCGTCGTGTTCCAATGGTCGAGCACGACGTAGATCAGGTAGGCCCCGAGCACGGCGATGTCGCCGTGGGCGAGGTTCACGATCCGCATCACGCCGAACATCAGCGCGAGCCCGGTGGCGAGAATCGCGTAGAAGCCGCCGAGCAGGACGCCCTGGATGATCGCGTTGAGCCAGGTCATGTGGCGGCTCCACGGAGGCCGAAGTACGCCTCGGTGATCTGCTCGCGCGTCAACTCCTTGCCGGTCCCTTCGAGCACGAGCCGTCCCTCGAGCATGCACGCAACGCGCGAGGCGACCGAGGTCGCGCGGGTCAGGTCCTGCTCCACGAGGAGGATCGTCGCGCCCTCGGCGACGAGCGTCTCGAGCGAGCGGTAGACGGCCTCGACGGCGATCGGGGCGAGGCCGAGCGAGACCTCGTCGAGCAGGAGCAGGCGCGGATTCGCCATCAGTGCGCGGCCGATCGCCGTCGCCTGCTGCTCCCCGCCCGAGAGCGCAGCGGCGCGGCGGTTGACGAGCGGCTGGAGCAGCGGGAACGCCTCGAGCACGGTCGCGACCGTCCAGCGCCCACCGCGCGAGCGCTGGCGGCCGACGAGCAGGTTCTCCTCCACGGTCAGGTCGGGAAAGAGCCGCCGCCCCTCGGGAACGAGCGAGATCCCCATCCGCACCCGGTCGTGAGCGTGGATGCGGGTGACGTCCACGCCGTCGAAGAGGACCCGCCCGGCCGCGGGCCGGTGTGCCCCCGCGATCGTCCGCAGGAGCGTCGTCTTCCCCGCCCCGTTCGCCCCGACGAGCGCCACCGTCTCGCCCTCCGCAACCGAGAGCGAGACCCCTCGCACGGCCGGCAGCAATCCGTGCCGTGCCTCGATCCCCTCGAGCGAAAGCAGGCTCATGCGCCTCCCTCGCTCCGAGCGTCAAAACCGGTGTCCGACACCGGTTTCTCGACGGGCCGAGGTGTCTGACACCGGCTGACACCACGGCGCCGCTCATGCCGGCACGCCTCCGAGGTACGCGTCGACGACGGCCGCGTCGCGCATCACCGCTCCCGGCTCGCCGTCTGCGATCACGCGGCCCGCGTCGAGGCACACGAGCCGCTCGACGATCTGCACGAGCACCCGGACGATGTGCTCGATCCAGACGATCGCCACCCCCTGAGCCCGCACCTGGCGAATGGTCTCGACGAGCTCGTCGGCCTCGGCATCGGTGAGCCCGGCGCCGATCTCGTCGAGCAGCAGCACGACCGGGTTCGTCCCGAGCGCCCGGGCCAGCTCGAGCTTCTTGCGGTCGAGGAGGCCGAGGCTCTCGGCACGACGGTTCGCGAGGCCGGTCAGGGCGCACAGCTCGAGCACCTCGATGCACCGCGCGTACGCGGCCTGGCCGCGCAGGCCGCCGCCGGTCGCGCTCCCCACGTAGACGTTCTCGAACACGGTCATGTCGCCGAAGGGCTTCGGGACCTGGTGCGCGCGGCCGATCCCGAGCCGGCAGCGACGGCTCACCCCCGAGCGCGTCACGTCCTCCCCGCGGAACGCCACCGAGCCCTCCGACGGCCGGAGCGCTCCCGAGAGGATGTTCAGGAGCGTCGTCTTGCCGGCGCCGTTGGGGCCGACGATGCCGATCGCATCGCCGGCCCCGACTGCGAAATCCACGCCGTCGAGGACGACCAGGGCACCGAAGCGCCTGTGGATCCCGGCGGCGGCAAGGATCGGTTTTGCCTCCGATCCCTCCATGCCGTAAGCCTAGGAGTTGTAGAGCTTGAGCTTCGCCTGAATCGGGACGTTGTGGTCGTCGGTGTGCTCGCAGAAGACCCACTCGTACGGGAACGGGCCGCTCTTCGCCTTGATCCACTGACCGCCCGGGATCGGGGTCTGGACGACGTTCGGCACGGGCCCCTTGCTCCAGTGGAGCTGGCCGACCGGCGTCATCACGTTCAGCGTCTTCATCGCGTTCGCGACCGCGGTCTTGTCCTTCGGATTGCCGCTCGCCTTGAGCGCGGCGACGCCGACGTCGAAGAGCGCGAGGCTCGGGCCCATCTGCTGGTTCCACTGCTTGTGGCTCTGACTCGTGTAGCCGGAGGCAAGCGCCTTGTTCGAGATCCCGGTGAGCGGCGAGTGGTAGGGCCAGGTCGGGCCCCAGTAGGCACCGCTCGCGAGGTTGTACCCGAGCTTCCCGAGCGCGGAGACCTGCGAGGCGAACAGTCCCGTTTTCGCAATCTGGGCGATCTTCACCTGCTTCGTCAGCCCCTGCTGGGCGGCCTGCCGCCAGAAGGTCGCGAAGTCGGGCGGGATCGGGAACGTATTGAAGATCTGGATCCCGGCCTGCTTGAACTTCGTGATCTGGGCCGTGTAGTCGGTCGTCCCGTCGGTGTAGGCGCCCGGGTCGATGATCTTGTAGCCGGCCTTCTCGAGCAGCGGCCCGAGCGCGCCGCGGATCGCGTTCCCGTCCGCATCGTTCGGCCACATCACGCCGACGACCTTGTTCGTCTTGATCTGCGGCCACAAGTGGGTGTAGGTGTCGTAGAAGTTCGCGACGCCGAAGCAGAAGTGGTAGGTGAAGCGGAACGGCGAGGGCTTGCCGGGCTTTGCGCCGCGGCCGAAGTACCAGGCCTCCCACGGCACGACGGTCGAGATGCAGGGCACACCGGCCGCCTCACATGCGTCGGAGACCGGGTTCACGACCTCCGGAGTCGAGGTGGTGAGCATCAGGTCGACGCTCTCGGAATGGATCAGGTCGCTCGCGACCTGGGCGGCGACGCTCGGCGTCGACTGCGCATCCTTGTTGATCACCTGCACCGTGTACTTCGTCCCGCCGATCGTCAGGCCGCCGGCGAGCGCCTTCTTCGCCAGGCCGAGAACGTACGGATCGGGCTCCCCGAATCCCGATGCCGGGCCCGTGAGCGGGCTGACGAAGCCGATCTTGATCGTCTGGTCGTCCTCCGAGACGCGCGGCGCCGCCCAGATCTGGGGTGCTGCAGCGCCCGCGACGGCGAGCCCGCCCGCTCCGACTCCCGCGCGCTTGAGCAGATCGCGCCTCGAGATTGCTTTTCCTTCAGCCATGAATCCTCCTGCTAGCCGCGTTCTTTGTCGGCCAGGTCGAGACCTGGCCCCGATTGGTCCATGCACCAGGTCTGAGACGCCTGATTCCGCTTGGGAGTTGGCAGATCAACGGCGCAAAGCTACGCTGGTCTCATCCCACTTGTCAAGACGCTGTCCCGACTAGCGGGACACCCCCAAAAATGGTTGCCAAGACACGCGAGCAGGGTCATTCGCAGTCGCTCGAGCGCGGCCTCGCGATCCTCTCTGCATTCACGAGCACCCGGCCGCTCTTCGGCGTGAGCGAGCTCGCACGTGAGGTCGGCCTCAGCCGCTCGAGCGCGCACCGCTACATCGCGACGCTGGCGGCGCTCGGCTACCTCGAGCAGGATCACTCGACGCGCCGCTACCGGCTCGGGCCGCGCGTGCTCGATCTCGGGTTCTCGGCGATCAACTCGATGGAGCTCCGCCAGATCGCCGCTCCGAACCTCCAGGAGCTCTCGGACGGCACCGGTCACACGGTGAACCTGGGGGTGCTCGACGGTGTCGACATCGTCTACATCGACCGCTGCCGGAGTGCGAGCCACGGCCAGCGTGAGATCGACCTGAACCTCCACGTCGGCTCGCGGCTTCCGGCCTACTGCACCTCCATGGGCAAGGTGCTCCTCGCAGACCTCGACGACGAGGAGCTCGAAGCCCGGCTCGACTCGAGCGAGCTGACAAAGCGCGGCCCGAACACGATCACCGTCCGCGTCCGCCTGCTCGAAGAGCTCGAGCAGGTGCGAAACCTCGGCCTCGCCGTGAACAACGAGGAGCTCGCCTATGGGCTCCGGTCGATCGCCGTCCCGGTGCACGGCCAGGACGGGAACGTCGTAGCGGCGATCAACCTGGCCGTCCACCGCTCGCTCGTCTCGATGGAGGATCTCGTGGTGCGGCTCGCTCCGAGGCTCAAGGCGACGGCACGCGAGATCTCGACCAGGATCGGCTACCGCCCCGAATCGTAGGTCGCAGCCTCGCGGGTGGGCTATCGTCCAGGAATGGCCGTGATCGCGGGGCACCGCGAGCAGCTTTGGATCGGGGGCCGGTGGGTCGAGGCCGCATCCGGCGACCGGTTCGACGTCACCGACCCGGCGACCGGGGAAGTGGTCGGCTCGGTTCCCGACGCCGGCCGCGCCGACGTCGAAGCCGCGATCGCCGCAGCCGCAGACGCCCTCGCCGATTGGCGTTCGCTCGCGGCGATCGAACGGGCTCGGATCCTGAGGCGCGCCGCCGACGTGATGCGTGAGCGCAAGGAGGAGATCGGCGCGGTGATGACGGCCGAGCAGGGCAAGCCGCTCGCCGAGGCAGTCGGCGAGGTCGACTACGCCGCCGGCTTCCTCGAGTGGTTCTCGGGCGAAGCCGAGCGTGTCTACGGCCAGATCGTCCCGGCTGCGAACCCAGCCAACCGCGTGCTCGTCCTGCGCCAGCCCGTCGGGGTGACGGCCGCGATCACCCCGTGGAACTTCCCCGCCGCGATGATGACCCGCAAGCTCGGGCCCGCGATGGCGGCCGGCTGCACGAGCATCGTGAAGCCCGCGAGCGCGACCCCGTTGACCGCTGCGCTCGTGCTGCGAGCAATCGAAGACGCGGGCGCACCCCCGGGCGTCGTGAACCTCGTCACCTCACGCTCGGCGGGAATGGTCGCCGAGACGCTCTTTCGCGACTCGCGCGTCCGCAAGGTCTCGTTCACCGGCTCGACCGAGATCGGCAAGGAGCTGATCCGCATGTCGGCCGGGCAGGTCAAGCGGCTCTCGCTCGAGCTCGGCGGCCACGCGCCCTACATCATCTTCGACGACGCGCCGCTCGAGGAGGCCGTCGCGGGCCTGATGGCGTCGAAGTTCAGGAACGCCGGCCAGACGTGCGTCTGTGCCAACCGGGCCTTCGTGCAGCGAGGCGTCTACGACCAGGTGGTCGAGCTCCTGACCGAGCAGACGCGGGCGCTCACCGTTGGGCCGGGCACCCAGCCCGGCGTCGCGATCGGGCCGCTGATCGACAGCCGCGCCGTCGAGAAGGTCGAAGAGCACGTCCGCGACGCGGTCGGTCACGGCGCGCGCCTGACGACCGGAGGCGAGCGGCTCTCCGGAAACGGCTACGACCGCGGATCGTTCTACGAGCCGACCGTCCTCGCCGACGTGACCCGCGAGATGCTGATCTCGCACGAGGAGACGTTCGGCCCGGTCGCGGCGGTCGCCCCGTTCGACACCGAAGACGAGGCGATCGAGCTCGCAAACGACACCGAGTTCGGCCTCGCCGCCTACTTCCACACGCGCGACTACGCACGCCTCTTCCGAGTCGCGGAGCGCCTCGAATACGGGATCGTCGGCGCGAACTCGGGCGCGATCAGCTCGCCCAACGTCCCCTTCGGCGGCGTCAAGGAGTCGGGCTATGGCCGTGAGGGCGGCGACTTCGGGATCGACGAGTATCTCGACGTGAAGTACGTGCTCGTCGCCGGCGTCGACTGAGCTCCCATGGAGATCGCTTACGCACGCGACCTCGGCGACCCCGGCCGGTTCCCGTTCACGCGCGGGATCCACGAGACGATGTACCGCGGCCGGCTCTGGACGATGCGCCAGTTCGCGGGGTTCGGCACGGCCGAGGAGACGAACGAGCGGTTCCGCTACCTCCTCGCGCACGGCCAGACCGGTCTCTCGACTGCGTTCGACATGCCGACGCTGATGGGCTATGACTCGGACCACCCACGCTCGCTCGGGGAGGTCGGGCGCGAGGGCGTGGCGGTCGACTCGCTCGAGGACATGCGGGCTCTCTTCGCCGGGATCCCGCTCGGGGAGACCTCGACCTCGATGACGATCAACTCCCCCGCGGCGATCTTGCTCGCGTTCTATACGTGCGTCGGCGACGAGCAGGGCGTCCCGCGCGACCGGCTGCGCGGCACCGTGCAGACCGACATCCTCAAGGAGTACATCGCCCAGAAGGAGTACATCTTCCCGCCGCGCGCCTCGATGCGGCTCGTCACCGACATGCTGGAATGGGCGACGGCGGAGCTGCCGCAGATGCACCCGATCTCGATCTCGGGCTACCACATCCGAGAGGCCGGATCGACCGCCGCACAGGAGCTCGCGTTCACGCTCGCGAACGGCTTCACCTACGTCGAGGCGGGACTCGCGCGCGGGCTCGCGGTCGACGAGTTCGCGCCACGACTCTCGTTCTTCTTCAACGCTCACCTCGATTTCTTCGAGGAGATCGCCAAGTACCGCGCCGCCCGACGGATCTGGGCCCGGGTGCTCCGCGACCGCTACGGCGCGCGCGACCCCCGCTCGTGGCAGCTGCGCTTCCACGCGCAGACGGCAGGCGTCTCGCTGACTGCCCAGCAGCCGGAGGTGAACATCGTCCGCACTGCGATCGAGGCGCTCGCGGCGGTCATCGGCGGCACGCAGTCGCTGCACACGAACTCCTACGACGAGGCGCTCGCGCTACCGAGCGAGGACGCCGTGCGGATCGCCCTCCGGACTCAACAGGTGATCGCCCACGAGAGCGAGGTGACTGCCACCGCGGATCCGCTCGGCGGCTCGTTCTACATCGAAGAGCTCACCGACGAGCTCGAACGCAAGGCGCACGAGTACTTCGAGCGGATCGACGCTCTCGGCGGGGTCGTCTCTGCGATCGAGCAGAACTACTTCCAGGCGGAGATCGCAGATGCGGCGTTCCAGTTCCAGGCGGAGGTCGAGCGAGACGAACGGATCGTCGTCGGCGTGAACCGCTTCGCCGACGCAGCAGGCACCGAGCCGCCGCTGCACCACTCGGACCCGGGCCTCGAACAGAAGCAGGTCGAGCGGGTGAAGGCACATCGCGCGAGCCGGTCGCACGCCGAGGTCGCGCGCACGCTCGCGATCCTGCGCACCGAGGCAGCGACCGACACGAACCTGATGCCGGCGATCATCGACGCTGCGCGGTCGGGCGTGACGGTCGGCGAGATGTGCGACGCGCTCCGCGAGGTCTGGGGCACCTGGCGCGAGACACCGAGCTTCTGACGGCCTGGCGCCGCTCTCCCGGCGGCAATCCGGCCCTGCGCAACAGGCGTACTATTCGGTGCGCATGAAGAAACGCCCGGTGGCATCTGCGATCTTCCTGGTGGCGCTGCTCGCACTCACTGCTTCTGCGGGCCTCCTGGCCGGCGCTGAGAGATCAGGAGCCGCCGTCTCTTCGACCCTCTATGCGGGGTTCGATGCCGACGGCTTCATCCATCTGAGCTTCGCGGACGGAACGATGATCGGAACCCCGAACCCGCCGGGCAGCGTCGTGCCTGCGGGCACCTACTCGATCGTCGTCAACAACAACGGGGTCGACGACCTCGGCAACGATCACTACTTCCAGCTCACGGGCCCGGGGGTGAACCTCTCGGTCGGGACGAACATCTATGCGACGACGACCTGGACGGCGACGTTCCAGCCGAGCTCGACCTACGTCTACAGCGATACGCAGAACCCGACGTCGATCCGCGAGGTGTTCGGCACCCCGGGCTCTGGCGCGGGAACCGGAGCCTCGACCTCGACCACGGTGACGACGACGCCCGGGAGCCCGACGGGCGGCGGCAAATCGCCGACGAAGCCGACCTCGAACAACCCCGTCGGCTCCGCGATCGTCCCGTTCCGCGGTGACCTCGCCGGCGCGGTCAACTCGAAGGGCGCGCTCACGCTGACTGTGAAGGGGAAGAAGGTCGCGACGCTCGTGACGGGGCGCTACAAGCTCGTCGTCTCGGACCACTCCAGGAAGAGCGGCTTCAACATCCAGGAGATCCGGAAAGGCGCCACGGCCGTCACCAGCACGACCTTCGTCGGGAGCCGCAGCGTCACGCTGAACCTGAAACCCGGCCAGTGGTTCTTCTATCCGAGCTTCGTCGGCAAGAAGACGTACTTCATCGTCGTCTCCGCCTCCGGTTAGCCCACCAGCGCGCCGGGGCCAATCCCCCGTTCGAGCGATGCATCGTCGCCGTGAAAGGCCGATGGAAGTGTCATGGTGCGCTGCCTCAGCCTGCTTGCCGCGCTCTGCGCGCTTGGCGCGTTTGCGGTCTCGCCCGCCGATGCCGCCCGCTCGACGCACGCGTCGGCCAGGAGCGCCTCGGCCGCGGTCGACCTCGGCGTCCTCGAGCAGCTGAACCAGATCCGCGCGGCGCATCATCTCGCCCCGCTCGCGCTCAGCCCGAACCTGAGCGCCGCAGCCTCACTCCACTCTCGCGACATGCTCGAAAACGGCTTCTTCGATCACAACTCGCACGACGGCCAGGTCTTCTGGAAGCGGATCGAGGCGTTCTACCCCGAGGGCCGGTCCGGCTACTGGTCGGTCGGCGAGAACCTCTTCTGGACGATGGGCTCCGCGAGCGCCACCGAGAGCATGAAGGCCTGGATGGCGAGCCCGATGCATCGCGCCAACATCCTCAACCCCGCGTGGCGCCAGATCGGGATCTCCTCGCTCACCTCTACCGACGCACCCGGCACCTTCCGCAACAGCGACGCGACCGTGATCACCACGGACTTCGGCGTCCGCCGCTAACACGGCACGCAAAAACGCACCGAGCACGGCGGCGCTTTCGTCCACCGCCTCCACTGACCTCTGGCTCGGGCCTTGCGGCCTTTGCCTCGAATCCCTGGAGACAGCTTCGACCTACTTGCGCTTCCGTGCTCGGTGCAGGCGGCACACTAGCCCCTCGAGCCGGGCGTGCAAGGGGTCGCAGAGCGAAAATGATGCTCGGAGCGAGAAAAACTGCGCGAGCGGGATTGGACGACGAAAGTTTCGCAGCGAGCGAGGTTTGGGCTCGGCGTTCTGCGGGAACTTCTTACCTTTCTCTAAGCTCCCGGGCGCAGACTCCCCGGGTTCCATCCGCCGGGCCTACGCGAGGGAGAGACGATGCTTCGGATCTGTGACCACCCAGACTGCGCCACCCTCACACTTGGAGCTCTTTGCGCCGTTCACGAGCAGGCGCCCGCCGCGACCGTGCGTTTCCCGCGCGGCCGGCCGTTCCCGAACCGGCCCAGGCGCGCGACGCCCGATGCCTTCACGCTCGACTCGACCGAACTGACCCCGGCGCCGGCCGTATCCTTCGGAGGTGGCACGGCGCGCTAAGAAGGAGGCCTCCGCGGCGCTCGGCCGTGGTGCGTGCCTCTGGGTTTCGTGTCTCTGTGCTGCGGTGCTCCTGCTCGCAGGAGCCGCGAGCGGGGCGGTGACGGGCGGCCCCGTACCCACCTCTGCGCCGAGCGTGATCGGGACCGCTGCGGCCGGCAAGCTCCTCACCGGCCTCTCCGGGAGCTGGGGAGGCTTCGGGGCGATCACCTATCGCTTCCAGTGGTATCGGTGCAACGCCGCCGGGGCCAACTGCCTCTCGATCCGCGGGGCAACGGTGCCGACGTTCGCGCTCGGCGCGAGAGACATCGGCAAGACGGTCGGCCTGAAGGTCTCGGCGTCGGACTCGACCGGCTCGACCTCGGCCTACGCGAGCCTCGTCGGCCCGATCGCACCGAAGCGGCCGCTCCTCGAGTCGACCGCGCAGCCGGTCGCGACCGGTCCGCCCGTCGAGGGCAAGACGGTCGAGGTGACGACAGGAACCTGGAGCCCCGTCCCGGCCGTCCTCACCTATGCGTGGGAGCGCTGCAACCCGAACGGCCGTGCCTGCGCCGCGATTCCCCGTGCCACCTCGAGTCTCTACACGATCGCCGGTGCCGACCTCGGCCATGCGCTCCTCGCCGTGGTGCAGGCATCGAACGGCTCGATCGTTCAGAACGCTTTCAGCACCTCGACGCCTGCGGTGGTCAACGGCTCGGTCAAGGGCCCAACCTCGACGATCGGCCCGACGGTCTCCGGCCCGACCGAGTCCGGACAGCTTCTCGTCGCGGCGCCCGGGATCTGGAAGGGAGTGGGGCCGCTCGTCTTTACCTACAAGTGGTATCGCTGCAGCCTCGGGGGAGGAGCCTGCGCGCTGATCCCGGGGGCGACGAGCACGAATTACACAACGGGTAAGAAGGACATCGGTCACACGATCGGCCTGACGCTCCAGGTCGGTGACTCGACGGGCGGGAAGGTCGCCTACGCGAGCCTCGTCGGGCCGATCGCCGCGGTCGCCGCGACGCTGACGCCGACCTCTCCACCCACGATCTCGGGCACGGCGAGAGCAGGCGGAGAACTGACCGTCGAGGACGGGCTCTGGTCGGCGAAGACGAGCGGCTTCTCCTACATCTGGCTTCGCTGCAACACGAACGGGCGAGTGTGCACCGCCGTCCCCGCGGCCACCGGCAGCACCTACAGGCCCGTCCCGGCCGACAGGGGGCACGCACTCGTCGCGGAGGTCGTCGCCACGGCGGGCCTGGTAAAGCAGCCGGCGTTCAGCGCCGCCACCGATCCGATCACCTGAGCTCTTGGCTTCCGGCTCAGAGCAGGCCGGTGGCCGGCCGGTCGCGGCAAGACTCGCACTGACGGCGCTCTGCGCGGTCCTCTTCCTGACGTTCCTCGACAACACGATCGTGAGCGTGGCGCTGGCCGACATGCAGCGCTCGCTGCTGGCCGGCGTGTCGAGCCTGCAGTGGATCGTCGACGGCTACATGCTCGCGTTCGCCGGCCTGCTGCTCGTGGGCGGAACGCTCGGCGACCTGTTCGGCCGCAAGAAGGTGATGCTGGGCGGCGTCGCGCTCTTCTGCGTGGGCTCCCTCATCGGCGCGCTTGCGGGCAATACGTCCACGTTGATCGCGGGCCGACTCGTGATGGGCGTCGGAGCGGCGGCCTGCGAGCCGGGAACCCTGTCCCTGATCCGCCAGATCTATCGCGAAGAGCGGGCTCGTGCCCGCGCGCTCGGAGTGTGGACGTCGGTGTCGGGCGTCTCGCTGGCCGCGGGGCCCGTGCTCGGCGGCCTCCTCGTCGCGGCCTGGGGCTGGCGCGGCGTCTTCTGGTTCAACCTCGGCTTCGGGCTCGTGGCGCTCGCCGTCGCCGCGTGGGCGCTCCCGGAGAGCTCCGATCCCGAGGGCCGGTCGCTCGATCTTCCCGGCCTCGTCACGGGCGTTGTCGCGGTCTCCGCCCTCACCTTCGCCGTGATCGGAGGCGAGAACGCGGGTTTTACGACCCTGTGGATCGACGGTCTCTTCGTCCTCGCGGCCGCGGCGGCCGTGCTGTTCGTCGTGATCGAACGACGCTCGCGCGATCCCGTGCTACCGCTCGAGTACTTCCGGATCCCCGCCTACTCGACGGCGAACGCCGTGGCCTTCGCCACGAGCTTCGGGCTGTTCGCGGTCTTCTTCTTCACCGCGCTCTACCTCCAGGTCGACGCCAAGTACACCGGCGGGAGGATCGCCGAGGAGTTCGGCGCGATGGCGCTTGCGATGGTTGCGGCCGGTTGGGTGTCCGGCCGCTGGACCTCGGCGCGAGGCCCGCGCTGGCCGATGACGATCGGCTGCCTGCTCGCGGGCGGCGGGATCGTCCTTGTCGACCGGATCCTGGCCGTGGACGTCTCGAAGCTCGAACTGGCCGCAGCGCTTGCCCTCGTCGGGTTCGGGCTCGGGCTGACCCTCGTCGCCGTGACCTCGGCGGTGCTGACGATCGCCCCCGCCGCGCGCTCGGGCATGGCCGCCTCGACGGTGAACACGAGCAGGGAGCTCGGCGGTGTGCTCGCGGTCGCGATCCTCGGCGCGGTGATCAACGGCCGGCTGGTCAGTGAGCTGACGAGCAAGCTCGGCGCGCTCGGCGTCGGGCCGGAGCTCCAGAACCTCGTCGTCCACGCCGTGACCCACGGCGGGCTACCGGCGGACGCGACCCTCGCGATCCTGACGAACCCGGTCGTGGCCGCGAATCCCGGCGTGATCCCGAAGATCCTCGATGCAGCCGAGACCGCGTTCGGCCACGCGCTGCACTCGGGCCTGCTCGTCGCCGCGGCGATCCTCTTCGCCGCCGCGGTCGTCTCGGTCGTGGGCGCACGGAAGGTTGCGCCGGCCGTCACCTAGAGCGAGGAGGCCATGCGCGAAACGGCCTCCTCGACGAGCGCGCGCGAGGTGCCGATGTTGAGCCGCGCGAAGCCGCGGCCCTGCTCTCCGAAGGTGGGCCCGGAGCTCAGGGCAACCCTCCCCCGCTCGAGAAACGCCTCGGCCGGATCGTCGCCGAGCCCGAGCTCACGGCAGTCGAGCCACGCGAGATAGCCCGCCTGCGGCTCCACGTAGCCGACCTGCGGGCAGGTGCTCGGCGAGCAGGTCTGCGAGCGCCCGCCGGTTCCGGTCGAGGTGGGCGACGAGGGCGTCGAGCCACTCCCCGCCGTGCTCGAAGGCGGCGAGCGCGGCGAGAACGCCGAAGTGGCCGGTGTGGTAGGCCAGGTGCTTCGGCAGCCCGGCGACGAGCCGCTCGTGCATCTCGTCGGACGCCGTGACCATCACCGCGCACTTGAGGCCGGCGACGTTGAAGGCCTTCGACGCCGAGGAGATCACGACGCCGTGCGCGGCCGCCTCCTCTCCGATCGAGAGATACGGGATGTGGGTTGCCCCCGGCATCGTCATCGGGCCGTGAACCTCGTCGGAGATCACCATCACTCCGTGACGCGCCGCGAGCGCGGCGACGGCCTCCAGCTCCTCGCGCGTGTAGGAGCGGCCGGTCGGGTTGTGGGGATGGCAGAGCAGGAAGGCCCGGGCACCCCCGGCGAACACGGACTCGAGCGCGTCCAGGTCGAGCCGCCAGCCCTCGTCTGCGCCGAGCAGCGGGGCTTCCACGATCCGGCGGTCGACCTCCGCCGCGACGCCGAAGAACGGCGGGTAGACGGGCGGAGTGATCACGTATCCCTCACCGGGGCCGATCAGGACGCGAAGGAGCTCCGCCACCGCCGACATCACGTCGGAGACGAGCAGCACGCGGCTGGGATCGACCTCCCAGCCGAACCGCGCCTCGGCGAACGACGCGAACGCCGCGCCCAGCTTGCTCGCCTCCAGGTAGCCCGTGTCGTCGCGGGACACCGCCTCGAGCAGCGTCTCGCGGATCGGCAGCGCGAGCGCAAAATCTGTCTCGGCGACCCAGGCCGGCAGCACGTCCGGCGGGTAGGTCGCCCATTTCGCGCTGCGCCGCCGCTTCAGCAGCTCGAGCGAGACGTCGTCGAACGGGTCTCCGTCAAACACGCGCGGTGATCGTGATCCCGCCGCGGGCCTTCTGCTCGAGCTCGATCCGCACCTGGTCGGTGGAGAGCTCGAGTGCGGCGGCGATCTCGTCGCGGATGCGGACGGCGAGCGCCTCGCAGAAGGCGCCTTCGTTGCGGAAGCCGTTCAGGTAGAGCTTGAGCGACTTCGACTCGAGGCAGAGCCGGTCGGGGCGGTACCCGATCGTCAGGCGATACATGTCGGGCTGGCCGGTGATCGGGCAGACGGCGGTCAGTTCGTCGCTTGTGAGCTCGACGTCGGCGACACCGGGGTTCGCGAACGTCTCGAGGCCCGCGTAGGCCTCCGAGCCCGGCCGGCCGAGCGCCACGAACCCGGTTGGACGAGGAGCGGTCGTCACGCCCATACAGTAGTCACGCGGCGTGCGGCTACCATGGCCCGATGAGGCTCCTGGCGGTTCTTGCCTGCTCTCTGGCGGTTACGGCCGCCGCCTCGGCGACCGCTCCGGTCGCCAAGCACACGGCCTCTGGCAACACGGCGGCGAAGTCCTCGCTCCTGACCGTCGCGATCCTCGGCAAGGGCTGGAAGTCGAGCGGCGCGAACACGTCCGGTCTCGTGCTCACCTGCCCCGGCTATCAACCGAGCGGCAAGGGCATCGTCGAGACCGGTGTCGCCTCGACAGGGAGCCTGAGCACGAGCACGATCGGGCCGTTCGTCTCGCAGGCGACGAGCCTCTATGCGACCACGGGCCAGGCCGCAAAGTACTGGGCTCGCGCCGTGAAGCCCGGGCTGATCAAGTGCATCGCCCAGACGGTCGAGGCGATCGGCGCCCAGGGCGTGAAGGTCTCGATCACGAAGCAGGGGAGCCCTGCCGCTCGCGAAGGTCGTCGACATGACGAGCGCCTATCGCGTCGTCGCCACGCTGAGCTCGGCCAAGCGCCACTACAAGCGGCAGCTCTACTTCGACGTGATCGTCCTCGGCCAGGGGAAGACGCTCTCCGAGATCACGATCAGCTCGATCGTCTCGCCTGTCTCCGTCGAAGGTCGAGGCGGCCCTCGCGACGATCGTCGCGCGCAAGCTCGGCGCACAGACCGCCTAAGCGGTCGGCCGCTTCGCGACCTACTCTCTTGGGCACCTTGCGCCGCTTCTCGGCGGGGCCGCAAGCGGCCCGGGGTGCCGGGTCCGGCGATGCCGGCACAAGCCTCTGACCGGGCCTCAGTGCTACCGTTTCAAGCGCGATGTCGATGAGCGGTTACGGGAACTATTCGCTGCCGGCGACGGCGATCTGCCCCGGTTGCGGGACGATGGTCACGCTGCCGCCCGAGCCGCTCTATCCCGACTCGCCGCCGGCGATCTGCGCCACCTGCGACACCGAGGTGCCCGACTACCGGCGCGAGTCGTACACCCCCTCGGCGAGCCCTCCCGACGGCTCAGGCACCGCAAGCTCCGATGCCTGAATACCCCCCATCTCTTTCAGGGACTCGAGCTCGAGAACCGCAAGCTCTCGCGCGGCGGGCTCTTCAGATCGCTCGGCGGGCTACTCGCCGAACGAGCCGAAGACGCCGTCGAGAACGCCAAAGACCGCTTCAACGGCCAGTCGTAACGCTCAGTAGTCGTAGCCTCCGCCGCTCCCGTCGCCGCTCGAGCTCCCCGAGCCGGTGCGACGAGCTGGAGCTCGAGCTGGAGCTGGAACTGGAGCTCGAGGTGCCCGCCGATGCAGCCGCCGGCGCGGCCTTCACAAGCGCACCTGTCGGCGCAATCGCGTACCAGGCCTTCTCGATGCCCTGGCCGTTGACCTGGCCCTTCTTCGTGTCGCCGGCGAAGCGGTACAGCGCGTAGCCACCGTAGGTCACCTGCATCGTTCCGTCGGGCCGCTTGACCGTCCCGAGCTTGGAGGCGGTGATCCCGGCCCCCGCGACCGGCTTGGCGGTCTTCGCGATCAGCACCGGCGGCCACTGGGCGGCACAGGCGCCGACGCACTTGACGACCTTGCCGTGATCGTCGGTGTAGTGATAGAGGGTCAGCCCGCTCGCGCCGACGATGATCTTGCCGAGCGTGCCGTTGCTCGCCACGCTGATCGTGGCCTTCGACGCCGCCCCCGTCGCCGCGACCACGAGCACGGCCGCACCGACGATTGCCAGTAGTAGAGCCGCCGCGCACCGATTTCTCCGGATTACCTTCACTGTCGCCTCCTTGCTCTGGGTTCACCTGGGACTACGGCGCAGAGGCGACGGGGCGGTTTTTCGGTCCGGATCGTTCAGTCCATCAATGCCGCTGCGGCCGCAGGCTCGAACGTCGCGCCGGCCGCAATCAGCTCGGTTGCCTCGTCGACCTTGCCCCAGACGTCGACGAGCAGGAACCCGCGCGGTCGCCGCTTCTCGTCGAGATAGGCAACGACGCCCTTCCGGAACGGCTTGGCCCACTGGGCAACGGCCTCCTTGCGGGAGTCAACCTCCCCCACCGCCTCGTAGCCGAGCTCGAACAGGTCGGAGTAGAAGAACGGGAGGTGCGTGTAGGGCTCTCCGGCGCCCGCCATGTTCGCGCCGACCGCGCGCCCGTGGCTGTTTGCCTGGTCCTCGTGCTCGACGCGGATCTCCGTTCCGAGCGTCTTCGCCGGGAACCGGGCCACATCGCCCGCCGCCCACACGTCGCCCGTATCTCCGGCGTGGCCGTATTCGTCGACGATGATCCCGTCGGAGACGGCGAGGCCTGACCTCTCGGCGAGCTCCGTTGCCGGCTCGATTCCGAGGCCGGCGACGACAGCGTCTGCCGGGAGCCTCCGGCCGCTCTCGAGCCGCACGATGTAGGCCCCGTCCGGGGATCCGCCGGTAGCGGGCTCGATTCCGGAGACGGACTCGCCCGGCAGCACCTCTACGCCGTGTTCGCGGTAGAGCTCGTTCACCGACTCCGCCAGGTCCGCCGGGAAGAGCCGCGCACCGATCCCCGCCTCAGGGAACACGAGCGTCACCTTCGAACCGGTCGAGGCGAGCCCCGCCGCAACCTCGGAGCCGATGAACCCGCCGCCGATCACGACGAACTCCTTCTCGCCGCCTTCGGCAAGCGAGTGAAGCTTCCGGAAGTCGCCGACCCGCCGGTAGTAGACGACGTCCGAGCTCGTGTCCCAGGGAAAGCGGCGCGGCCTGCCTCCGGTTGCGAGCAGCACCTGCTCGTAGCCGTAGCTCTCGCCGTCGGCAGTCGGTGGCCGTGTGGCCGGCGCGGTCGAGCTTCGAGATCCGCTTCCCGAGGTGCAGCTCGACGCCGAGGTCGGCGGTGCCGCGCCAGATCGATTTCTCGTCCTTGCCCTGCCAGAGCGCCTTCGAGAGCGGCGGCCGGCTGTAGGGCGGCTCGGTCTCCTCGCCGACGAGGCCGATCGAGCCGTCGGGATCGTGGTCGCGAATCCCCCGGCAAGCAGCATCCGCCGTCATTCCGCCGCCGACGATCAGGTATCGGTAATCGGTCATCTCTTCCCCCTCCCTCGCTTCCACCCTATAGCTTCGCAGCACCGATGCCGATCAGGTGAACGATGTCCTTCACACGCGGCGAACGGCTTGCGCCTGTCCTTGCGCTGGGCGCGGCGGCGGCAGTCATACCTGGATTGAGCGAGTCGGCCTTCGGGCACACGGCCGTCTCGATCCCGCCCGTCATCCACTTCTACGCGGTCGGGATGACCGCCCTCGGCACCGCCGTTGCCTCCCTCGTCCTCACTGCGATCGGTGCGCGGTTCTCTGACGCCCGAACGGTGCTCATCGGCACGGCCTTTGCGGTGATGGCCGCGCTCCTCGCGCTCCACGGGATCTCGACTCCCGGGTACCTCTTCCCCTCCGACCGGCTACGGCGAGGTGATGCTGACGGGCGGCGCGACCCTTCCGGCGGGCGCGCTGATCCTCGCGCTCTCGGCGTTCAGGCTCCCGTTCATGCAGCGCGTCAAGCCGCTGCTCGTGCTCCAGGCCGTCCTGATCGCCGGGATCGTCTTCCTCGGCGTCCTCGGACTCGTCGAGCCGAGAGCTGCTGCCTGAGGCGCCGGCGGCAAACAGCCCGACCGCGATGGCCGTTCTCTTCTCCGGCCTGGCCCTGTTCGCGATCCTCTGCTGGCGGGCCCTGCGCACCTACCTCCTGACGCGCCGTGTCGCCGATCTGCTCGTGGCGATCGGGCTCGTCTGGCTCGGGACGGCGCTCGTGGCGGCGCTGACGATGGGCTACTCCGATCTCGGCTGGTGGCTCGGGCACATGTTCGAGCTCGACGGGATCATGATCGTCGCGATCCCGGTCGCGCTCGATCTCGCCCACACCGCCCAGGCCCGGCCCCTCGCGGGGGATCTCCATGCAGCAGACCTCGTCGCCTCCGAGGAGGTGTTCCTTGGCTCTCATGTCAGGGCAATCACGTTGCGACTCGCCGGAAAGGACGCCTACACCGAGCAGCACACGCGTCGTGTAGCTCAGCGGGCCGTCCAGGTGGGTGAGGAGCTCGGGCTTTCACGCCGGCGGCTGAGAGCGCTTGCGATCGGCGGCCTCGTTCACGACATCGGCAAGCTCTCGGTGCCGGATTCGATCCTGAAGAAACCCGGCCCGCTGAACGACCACGAATACGTCGTGATCAAGCGCCATCCAGAGTGGGGCGCGAAGCTGCTCGACGAGCTCGGCGGCTTCCCCGATTCGGTGCGGCGCCTCGTTCGGGACCACCACGAGCGACTGGACGGCACCGGCTACCCCTCCGGTGCGACGGCCGACGAACTGGCGCTCGACACGCGCATCCTCACCGTGTGCGACGTCTACGACGCCCTGATCTCGCCGCGCGTCTACCGGGCGGCGTGGGCGCACGAGGACGCGATGACGCTCCTGCGCTCCGAGGTCGGCACCGCCTATGACGAGCGGTGCGTGGAGGCCCTCGGCCGGCTTCTCGCCGGGGAGAAGCCCTCGCCGGCCGCCCATGAGGACCAGGCTCTGGTGACCCATTCCGCGACCCCGGCTCCTGCGTGGTAATGGCGGTCGGCAAGCTCTCCCAGGCGCGCGCAGCGCTGACCCTCACGGGCGGCGAGGCGTTCACCCCCTCCCAGGACGTCTTCCGCCTGATGGCGGCGCGCACGCCGGTCGGGATCTTCGTGGCCTCGCCCTCGGGCGACTACGAATACGTCAACGAGAGCTGGTGCGAGCTCGCAGGCCTCCCGGCGGATCGGGCCCTCGGAAGCGGCTGGGAGGCCGCTGTCCATCCCGACGATGCCGACCGGGTGATCCGGGGCTGGCAGCGCGCAGTCGCAGCCGGCGAGGACGGTGCAGAGCAGTATCGCTTCCAGAAGGCCGACGGCTCGGCTTCGCGTGTCGAGAGTCATGTGACGGCGATGCGCGACGACGGCGGCACCCTGATCGGCTTCGTCGGGACGTGCCTCGACCTGACGGGCAGCCGGGTGGTGGAGGACAACCGCACCCCCGAAACCGACCGATACAAGGTCGCGTTCGACAACGCGCCGATCGGCATGGGTCTCGTCACACCCGAGGGAACCTGGCTCCAGGTCAATGCAGCCTTCTGCCGTCTGCTCGGCTACTCCGAGGACGAGCTGCTCGCGCTGACGCTCGCCGAGCTCACGGTGCCGGGCGATGTGAGCGTCCAGGTCGACGAGGTCGACGAGATGCGGCACGAGACGCGGTACCTCCGGGCCGACGGCACTCCGATCTGGGTCGCGGCCTCGACGACCCTCGTCCGCGGCGAGCAAGGAGAGCCGCTCTACTACGTGCTCCAGGTCGAAGACATCGGCGACCGCAAGCAGACCGAGCGCGAGCTCCGGAGGCTTGCAGATCACGACGCGCTGACGGGCTTGCTGAATCGCCGCGGCTTCATGGACGGCCTGCGCCGGGAGCTGCGGCGCATGGAGCGCAAGGGCGAGTACGGCGCGCTGCTCCTGCTCGACCTCGACAACTTCAAGCTCGTGAACGACAACGCGGGCCACCTCGCCGGCGACCAGGTGCTGCGAACGACGGCAGATGTGCTGCGGCGGCGTCTGCGGGCGACCGATGTGATCGGCCGTCTCGGCGGCGACGAGTTCGCGGCGCTCGTCCTGAACGTGACGCCGCGGCAGGCCGGCGAGATCGCTGCGGAGACGACCGAGACGCTGCGGGCGATGACGGTGACCGCGGGCGACGTCACGATCGACGTCGCCGCCAGCATCGGCGTCGTCGCGATCGACGAGCTGAGCGGTGAGAACGAGGACGAGTTGCTCGCGGCCGCCGACCGCGCGATGTACCGCGTGAAGAGCCTCCGGCGCGACGGGTAGATGGCTCCGTCAGCGCTCGGGTCGGCGTGGACTCTCGATCCGCTCGTTCTTGCGGCGACCGCCGTTGCGGTACTCCTCTTCGCACGCGGCTTCATCCGGCTGCGCCGCCGGGGTCGTTCCGATCATGCCGGCTGGGACCGCGCCGGCCTGTTCGCGTGCGGCCTGGCCCTGATGACGCTCCCGCTCGTCTCGCCGCTCGACGCGGCGGCTGACGGCTTCCTGCTCTCGGCGCACATGCTGGAGCACGTCCTGATCGGCGATGCGGGCCCCGCGCTCGTGCTGCTCGCGATCCGCGGACCGCTGCTCGCGTTCGTCGTGCCCGCCGCGGCAATCCGCTTCACCGCCGGACACCGGGTCTTCGGTTGGCTCAATCGCCCCGCGATCGCCGTCTGTGTTTGGGTCGCGGCGCTCGCCGCCTGGCACATCCCGGCCGCCTACGATGCGGCGCTCCGCCATCCCTGGCTCCACGTCCTCGAGCACGCGACGTTCGTCGGCGCCGGCTTCCTGATCTGGGCGCAGCTGATCGACCCGGCCCGCCGCGGGCGCCTCTCGACCGGCGGCCGCGCCGCGCTCGCCGGCGTGATCTTCATGCTCGGCCAGGCACTCGCAGGCGTCCTGCTCCTCAGCCCCGTCGCGCTCTACCCGTTCTACGCCGAGAAGTCGATGCGCCTCTTCGGCATCGCCCCGCTCGCCGACCAGCAGTACGCCGCACTCCTGATGATGGCCGAGCAGTTCCTCACCCTCGGCACGTTCCTGATCGTCCTCGGCGCCTCCGTCCTGCGCGCCGCCGAGCGCCCCGGTTTCGTCACCGCGGCGTAGATCGCGAAGTTTCCGCTCATTGCGGAGAACTGCGTTTCCGGGATCCTTGTGCTCCGGCGAATCTGGGCGTAGTCTGCGGCTCTCACCGAGCACGGAGCGCGAGTAAGTCGATGTCGCCCCCAGAGACCGAACGCGGAAGGCCGCAAGGCCCAGGACGAACGGCCTGTGGGGACGGCGGATGAAAGCGCCACCGGCTCGGTGTTCCTTTTCTCTCGAACGCACCGCAGCCCGATCGTCGCCCGCCTGCCACTCCGTCAGGCGTCCGTGACTGACGCTCGCCCAGGGCATGGCCTGACGTTCCATGAGCTGAGCGACGTCACGAGCCTCTGCGAGGTAGTGACGAGACGCGAACCCACGGACCGGACCAGGAAGCTCGCCGCGCGGTACGGTGCCCGGGATGGCGACCGAGCCGCACTATCGCAAGCCGGATTGGTTCACTCGCAACGTGTTCAACCGCGCCGTAGCGTGGCTCACCCGCCTCGGGATCAGCGTTGCCGGGTCGCGTGTTCTCGAGGTGCCCGGCCGCAAGAGCGGAGAGCCGAGGCGGACGCCCGTCAACTTGCTCCCGCTGGACGGGAACCGCTACCTCGTCGCGCCGCGCGGTCAGACCCAGTGGGTTCGCAACCTGCGCGTCGCCGGCCGCGGGAACCTGTTGCTCGGGCGGCGGAGCGAAACGTTCTCGGCGCTCGAGCTTGCGGACGATGAGAAGGAGCCGATCCTGCGCGAGTACCTGCGCCGATGGAGATGGGAGGTCGGGCAGTTCTTCGACGGCGTCCGGGCCGACTCGCCTCATGACGACCTGGCGCGGATCGCGCCCGACCACCCGGTCTTCCGCGTCGAGAGTCAGACGGACCGCCTCGGGCGTCGATCGAACTGAGGTCGGCGACGGTACAGCCCGCCGCCGAGATGAGCGGGACCGGGTGAGCGAGGTAGTAGATCCAGGTCGTTGGGCTGCGAAGGACGAGCGTGAAGGCAGCCGGAAGCGTCTGGCCCGGCGAGGTGACAACGTAGGCGACGCCAGGTGGCGCCACGAGCCACCTCAGCACCCTACCCCGGTGGCCGTCCGGCACACCCTCCCCGGGCGCCACGCCGGCCGCTCACACCTGATCGCATGAGCGCGCTCAGACGCTGGCTTCAGGCGGCGCGAACGGGAAGCCGGGCGTGGCAAGCGACGACCCGTCCGCGAGAATGCAGAACGCCTCGTAGGGCCGCAACATCGACGTCCACCCCGGTCCCTGCTCGCCCATCGCGAACGCCGCGGTGGCGTAGGCATCGGCCGTCCCGAGATCGACGCCCGCGATCGTGACCGAGAGCAACCCGCTCGGTGGAAGCCCGGTGTGCGGATCGAGGATGTGGCGGCCGCGGGCGTACTCGCCCGAGGTTGCGAGCGCCAGATCCGCCGCCTCGACGACGGCCGCGATCCTGTCGAGCAGCTCCGGATGCTGGATCCCCGTGCGCCAGCTCGAATCGGGAAGCGCGCCTCCTCGCGTGCGGATGTCGCCCGCGGCGTTGATCGAGTAGTTGCGAACGCCACCCGCCTCGAGGAGCTCGCCGGCCCGGTCGACCGACCAGCCCTTTACGAGCCCGGACGGATCGACCTGCAGGAGCGACTCGTAACGCGCGTCGAAGAACCCGCCCGTCTCCTCGCGGAGCTCGTCGCAGCGCGCGAGGATGCAGCGCACGTCGGGATGGCAGTCCCTCACGGCGAGCTCGCTGCGGTTGAGCCGGCTGATCTCGCTCGACTCCTTGTAGGTGCTGAAGCGCTCGTCGACCTCGCGGAACCAGGCGAACACCGCCTCGACCAGCTCGTCGGCGACCGGATCGCGCACGTCGAGCACGATCGGCATCCCCATGATCTGCTCGACCCTGAGCATCCTCAACCCCGAGCATCTAGACGAGCCCCTCTGTGCCGGGGAGCGCGTTCACGAGGAGAAGGCTACGGAGTCAGCGCTTTGGCGAGCGCTGCCTGGAGCGACGTCCGCCACGAAACCGTGGTGTTCGTCGCACCCGAGATGTTCTCGAGCTTCGTTCCCGAGCTGGCCTGGAGCTGGAGCACCTCGCCCTGCAGGAGCGGCAGCGCCTGAGCGTTGATGTACTTCGACTTCGGCGTGTGATCCGGGTAGGTCGGCCAGCTGACGCTCGTGATCTTGATCGACACCTTCGGCTTGCCGGTGCGCGCTCGTGATCTCGGTCTTCACGACCTTGAGCTGGACGACCATGAAGCCCCACTGATGGCACTTGATCGACGGCCCCGTGACCGTCTCGGTCGTCACGACCTTCTTCTTGATGGACGTGCCGCTCTTCGCGCTCTGCGAGAGCGCATATGCGTTGCCCACCATGCCGAAGAGCACGGCGGAGCAGAAGGTGACGGTCAGGGACTTGCGCAGCACAGCTAGCAACAGATTACAGGGAGAAGCGCTCGACGTGAAGGTGGTTCCGGGAAACATTTGCATTTCGCAAACTTGGCACGATCGAATCGATCATCCCGACCGGACCGCAGATGAAAACGTCGCGCTCGGTGATGTCCGGGACGAGCTCCTTCAGGTGCGTCGGGGAGAGCAGATGGGCGCCCTCGGCCGAGGCGTGGTCGCCGATCACGTAGTGCACGAGAGCGTGCCGCTCGTCCGCGATCTTGTCGAGCTCGTCCGAGAAGACGACGTCGGTCGGCGACACCACCCGGTAGAGCGTCACGATGTCGCCGCCCATGTTCTGCATCAGCGCGCGCACCGGCGTGATCCCGATCCCGCCGGCGATCAGGAGCGACTTGTCGAGCGTGCGGCTGTCGTCGGTGAAGACGCCGAACGGCCCCTCGGCGAACACCCTCGTCCCCACCGGAATCTCCCCGAACTTCGCACTGTGGTCGCCGAGGTTCTTGACGGTGATCCGGAACGATTTCCCGTCGGGCGCCTCCGAGATCGAGAACGGGTGCTGCGTGTACCAGAACCCCTTCGTGAAGAACCGCCAGAAGAAGAACTGGCCGGCCTTCGTCCCGAGCTTGTCGAGCCTACGCCCGGTGATCCGCAAGGAGATCACGCCGGGTGCCTCGTGGATCACCTCGGCGACCTTCATGTCGTAGCGGAAGGTGTTGATCACGGGAAGTAACAGCCGGTACCAGAGCACGAGCACGAGCGCGCCGATGTAGAGCAGGCGCCAGTAGTTCGTCACGGTGAGGATGGCCGTCCAGCTCCAGCTCCAGGGCTTGTCCGCGGCCACGAGCTCGTCGCCGTCCGGGATCTGGTGGAACCACGCGAGCGCGATCCCCGCATAGGCGGTGAAGTGGATCGCATACCACCACTCGTAGGAGAGCTTGCGCCGCACGATCACGAGCGAGGTGACGAGCACGACCACGAGCAGCGCCGAGCCGATCGTGGCGGTGATGATCCCCGGGTAGGGCGAGGTGGTCGGGGGCCCGAGGTTGATGCTCAGGGACGGCGGCACCGACGAGCCGCTGATCACACCACCTCCGGTCGGGGTCGACGGCTGCGGCAGCGTGAGCCAGTTCCAGTACTCCTGGAACCAGTTCACGCCGTCCTGCTTCGCGTAACCCCAGACCGTGCAGACGATGTGCGCGAAGATCAGGTAGATCACGGCGTGGCCCGTCCAGCGGTGCCAGACCGTCAGCCTGTCGAAGCCGACGATCCGCTCGAGGAACGGCAGCCGGGCGAGCAGCAGCACCACGATCAGGGCCAGGTACCCGGCGAGGAACGCGGTGAGGCGGCCCATCCCGAGCAGGAAGTTGTCGAACGAGTTCCAGTGGTAGCCGATCTGGTCGCCGTAGTGGCCGGAGATCGTGATCCACATCACGAACGCGAGGTTCCCGAGCGTGAAGATCCAGAGCGCCGCCGACAACCCGCGCCTGCGCGCCTCGCGGCGGCGCTGGAATGCGACGCGATCTTCCTGGACGACGGGCGCCGGAGGCTGTGGAGTCGAGTTGCTCATGGAGTTGCTGATCCCGCTCGAGCCGCAGCGGGAGGGACAGCGAAGCATAGTTCCGGTCCCGGCGGCAAGCCGTTGCGGCGAAGATGCCCTGTGGAGGTGTGCAGAGAATGAGCCAGGAGGAGCCCTACGGACCGCTTCGCCGCGACGTGCGGATGCTCGGATCGCTGCTCGGGCGCGTGCTCGTCGAGCAGGAAGGCGCCGAGTTCCTCGCGGCCGAGGAGCGGATCCGCGCGAGCGCGCGCCTGTCGCGAGAGATCGGCGACCCGACTCCGGTCAGGGAGGCGCTCGAGCGAGCTGCCACCGCAGGAGCAGTCCGGCATGCTCAGGGCCTTCGCGCTCTACTTCCAGCTCGCGAACACCGCCGAGCAG
Organism: uncultured Actinomycetota bacterium; assembly: GCA_963720045.1. Classification (GTDB taxonomy): domain Bacteria; phylum Actinomycetota; class Thermoleophilia; order Gaiellales; family Gaiellaceae; genus PALSA-600. The sequence goes on from CAVREC010000005.1 coordinate 213,886, forward strand.
CATCACCGGATCCGGCGCCGGCGGGCCTACGCGGTCGAGGACAGGGCCCCGCGCGAGTCGCTCGCAGAGGCGTTCGAACGGCTCGCCACGGTGCCCGAGGCGGACCTTCGGGAGCGACTCGCGGACGTCTCGTTGCAGCTCGTCCTCACCGCCCACCCGACCGAGGCGACCCGGAGGACGCTCCTGCGGGCTCACGTCCGCATCGCCGACCTGCTCACCCGCCAGGACGATCCCGACCTCACGGCGGCGAGAGCGCGCCGAGCTCGAGGACGAGCTGACCGAGGAGATCACGATCCTCTGGCAGACCGACGAGGTTCGTGCCGACCGGCCGCGTGTCGGCGACGAGATCCGGCATGGGCTCTGGTTCTTCGAGGAGAGCCTCTTCGACGCCGGCGAGCGGCTGCTGCGCGAATACCGGCGCCTCGCCCCCGGCACCCCGCCGCCGTTCTCGTTCGGAAGCTGGATCGGAGGCGACACCGACGGCAACCCCGAGGTGAACGCGCAGACGATCACGGCGGCGCTCGAGCGGGCCCGCGAGTCGGCGCTCTCGCGGTACCGCGCGGACGTGCGCGCGCTGTCGATCGCCGTCTCCTCGAGCGGCTCGCTCGTCGGGATCTCCGCCGAGCTCGCCGACTCGCTCGCCCACGATGCCCGGGAATGCCCCGGATACCGCGACGACGTCGTGCAGATGATGTCGAGCGAGCACTACCGGCGGAAGCTCTCGTACATGTGGTGGCGCCTCGGGAACGACGGCTACTCCGGGCCCGACGCGCTTCGCGAGGACATCGCGATCGTGAAGCGCAGTCTCGAGGCCAACCGCGGCGAGCGGATCGCGCACGGGGCGATCGACGAGCTCGACCGGCGCGTCGAGCTCTTCGGCTTCCACCTCGCGAAGCTCGACGTGCGGCTGCACGCGAGCGAGGTGCGGAATCCGACGGAGCGCACGCGCGAGGTGTTCGAGGCCGTCTCGGCCGCCCGCGCACGCCACGGCGCCCAGGCGCTCGACACCGTGATCGTCTCGGCGACCGAGACGCCCGCAGACGTCCTCGGGGTACTCGACCTGACCGACGAGGAGATCGCCGTCGTGCCGCTGTTCGAGACGATCGCCGATCTCGAGTCGGCAGCCGACACCGTCAGAGAGCTCCTCGCCGACGACGCGCTACGGCACGCGGGTGGCCGAGCGGGGCAACCGGCTCGAAGTGATGGTCGGCTACTCCGACTCGGAAAGGACGGCGGCTACCTCGCCTCGCAGTGGGGCACCTACCGTGCCCAGGAGGCGCTGGCAGATGTCGCCCGCGAGCACGGGATCGAGCTGACCATCTTCCACGGCCGGGGCGGAAGCGCGGGCCGCGGCGGCGGCCCGACCCACGCGGCGATCCTGGGCCAGGCCCCGGGCCATCCCCCCGGTCGGCTGAAGCTCACCGAGCAGGGCGAGACGATCTCGTTCAAGTACGGCCTGCCGGGAATCGCCTACCGCAGCCTCGAGGCGGCCGTCGCCGGCACCGTGCTGAGCGCGTTCCCCGAGATCGTCGGACGGACGCCGGACGCCGACGAGCGCGTTCTCCTCGACCGCCTGGCGGGCCTCGCCGAGCGCGCCTACCGCTCGCTCGTCTGGGAGACGCCGGGGTTCGTCGACTTCTTCCGCACGTTCACGCCGGTGGACGAGCTCTCGCTTCTCGCGATCGGCTCTCGGCCGGCCCGGCGCCCGGACGGCCCGGACTATCTAGCGGCGCTACGCGCGATCCCGTGGGTGTTCGCCTGGACGCAGAACCGTACGCTGCTTCCGGCCTGGTACGGCTGCGGCACGGCGCTCGCGGGCGCCGACTTCGGCGAGCTCCGCCGGATGTACAACGAGCTGCCGTTCTTCAACTCGCTCGTCGACAACCTCGAGATGACACTGGCGAAGTCGAGCCTCGAGGTCGCACGCGAGTACCTCGGCCTCGTTCCCGGAGAGCCTCGACCCGGACCGCTTCTTCGACCCGATCGCCGCCGAGCACGAGCGCACCGTTGCGGCGGTGCTCGAGATCGTCGGCGAGGAGCGCCTCCTCGACCGCAGCCCGGTCGTCCGCCGCTCGATCGGCATCCGCAACCCGTACGTCGATCCGATGAACGCGATCCAGGTCGATCTGCTCCGCCGCCACCGCGCCGGCGACCAGAGCGCCGCGCTACCGCTCGGCCGCTCGATCGCCGGGATCGCCGCAGCGCTGCGAAACACGGGTTAGGGCAACACCGGCTGAGCCGGCTACCGAATGTTGATCGCGAGGCTCTTGACGAGCGTCCGGCCCGAGCGCAGCTCGGCCCGCCAGGCCCCACTTGGAAGAACGGCGTTCGACTTGATCGAGCTCGTCACGGTCGGCCCACTCGGCTTCGAGGCGGTGCCGAGGAGCTTGCCGTTCGGCTCGAACCACGAGACCGTGAGCTTCTGATTCGACTTCGGCGGGGCCTGGAAGGCGAAGGTGACGAAGGCCTGCTTCGCCGAGTGCAGGCTCGACACGGGCGCGCCGTGCTCCGACGAGCTCGCGAACGCACGACCGACGATGCCGCCCGGCGGTGCGAGCAGGGACAGCGTCTTCACCTGGGGCGGGACCGTGAGGGAGCCGCTCTTGCCGCTGATCGAGACGACGAACCCGCCGGGCAGCAAATTCAGTCCCGGGTCGAGCTTGAGGGCGACGCTGAACGAGCCCGCGGGCAGCGAAAGCCGTTCGGAGACGAGCTTCTGGCCGCCCGAGCGATCGAGCTGAACCTCGACCTGGGCGGTCTTCGCGATCCGGCCGTGGAGCATCAGCTTCCCCGTGCCGACACTCGCGTGCCACTGCACCGAGAACGCGGCGGAGTCGATCTGGAGCGGAATGATCGCCGCGCTCGGCTTTGCCGTGAAGTGCGCCGAGACCTTCGAGGCGCGAGACACCTTGATCGTGCAGGACGACTTCGCGCCGGAGCACCCGCCGCTCCAGCCGCTGAAGCTGAAACCTGTTGCGGGTGCAGCGTGCAGCGTCACGCTCGCGCCCGGCTTGAACGTCCCGAAGCAGCGTGACGCCCGCCCGCCGCAGCTGATCGCCGAACCCGTTCCCGGGGCCCTGCCGGTGACCGTGCCGGTCCCGGCGACCCCGACGCTGACGGTGAAGAGATGGGGCGGCGCGAACGAAGTCGTTGCCGTCGGCGTCGCGACGATCACAGGCTGGTTCGGGCTCGCCGTGGTGGCCTGGCCGGTGCTCGCCGTCGTGGTCTGGCCGGTGCTCGTCGTCGTGGCCGACGGCGACGGCGCGAACGTCACGGTGACCGTCCCTCCCGTGCTCACGGTGCACGTCGACGAGGTGCCGCTGCAGCCCCCACCGCTCCACGACGAGATCGCGTAGCCGGAGCCCGGGCTCGCATGGAGCGTCACCGACGTCCCGGTGGCGAACGACGCCGAGCAGGTCGCGCCGCAGTTGAGTCCGCCCGGAGAGCTCGACACGGTGCCCGAACCATTCGTCACGAGGTTCAGCGAGAACGACGTCGGGAGCACCGTGAGGATCGGAAGGGTGGTGATCGGGATCACCGTGAGGATCAGATGGCTCACGAAGGTCGCCGTGACGCTCGCACCGCCGGAGACGGTGCAGGTGGCCGTGCCCGAGCAGGCGCCGCTCCACCCGCTGAACGCATAGAGGCCAGACGCGGGCGTCGCGGTGAGCGTCACCGACGTGCCAATCGTGAAGACCGAACTGCAGGTCGAGCCGCAGTCGATCCCGCCCGGGCTGCTCGTCACGCTCCCGTTGCCGGAGATCCCCACGCTCACCGAAAAGAACTGAGGGCGAATGATCGTCGAGGTGAGGATGTTCGTCGGAATGGTGATCGTGGCGGCCTTGCTGTTGTGCGCACCACCTGCCGCGCCCGGCATCAGCGCGATTGCGCTCAGGGCGCCCAGAGCCGCGAGCGCGGCGAGCTTGACGAACGTCGTGACGGCGCCACGGCCCGCCACGCGAGACCTGCCCTGCTCACCGTTGCCCGCCGGTTCCATATCCGCCTCTCGGTCAGGGGAGAAGACCCATCGCCGCAGCGGCTCAGATGATACGCCGCTCCGCCCGGAGAATCAAGGAGCGCCGAGGCGTGCCGCAGGGTGCCGCTTCTCCGGGAGAATGCACCCATGGCCGACGTCGCGATCGCAGAGCTGCCGGGCGCAGAGGAGATCTACAGCCGCGCTTCCGGCGAGAACTTCTCGGTCGCCTCGCTCGTGCTCGGGAAGACAGCCCGGCGCCATCTGCTCGCGATCTACGGCTATGCGCGCCTCGTCGACCAGATCGGCGATGCCGCCCCCGGCGACCGGCTTGCCCTGCTCGATGCCTTCGAGGCCGACCTCGACCGGATCTTCGCCGGGGCCGAGCCCGAGCATCCGGTGCTGCGCAGGCTCCGGCCGACGGTGCGCGAGCTCGCCCTGCCACGCGGCCCGTTTGCCCGGCTGATCGAGGCAAACCGGCGAGACCAGCAAACCGCCACGTATCCGACCTACGATGCGCTCCTCAGCTACTGCGAACTCTCGGCGAACCCGGTGGGCGAGCTCGTACTGCATGTCTTCGGCGCCGCGACGGCCGACCGGATCGCCCTGTCTGACAGGATCTGCTCGGCGCTCCAGCTCGCCGAGCACTGGCAGGACGTCGCCGAGGACCGGGCCGCCGGGCGCGTGTACCTGCCGGCCGAGGATCTCGCTCGCTTCGAGGTCGCAGAGACCGATCTCGACGGCCGCGTGACCGGCGCGAACCTGCGCGCGCTCATGGCGTTCCAGGTCGCCCGTGCCCGAGAGCTGCTCGACTCGGGCGCGCCGCTCGTCAACCGGCTCCGGGGACGCGGCCGGATCGCCGTGGCCGGCTACGTCGCCGGCGGGCTCGCCGCGCTCGATGCGATCGACGCCGCCGGGCATGACGTCCTCGCAGGCCCGCCGCGTGCGTCTGCCGCTCGCCGCGTTCGCCCTACTCTCGCCCTCATCCTCCGCGGCGCCTGACCATGCCGAGTCTCGAGCTGGCCTACGAGCACTGCCGCGGCATCGCCCGTGACGCCGGCTCGAGCTTTTACGCGGGCATGCGCCTGCTTCCGCCCGACCGCCGCAGCGCGCTCTTTGCGATCTATGCCCTCGCCCGGGAGATCGACGACATCGCCGACGGCGACCTCGCCGCGGACGACAGGCTCGCGGCGCTCGGCGCCGTTCGGGGCCGGCTTCGGGAGTCCGAAGACGCGGACGACCCGGTGCTGATCGCGCTCGCCGACGCCGCCCGGCGACTCCCGATCCCGCTCGACGCGTTCGACGACCTGATCGACGGAGCCGAGATGGACGCGCGCGGCGTTGGGTACGAGACCTTTTCCGAGCTCGAGCGGTATTGCCGGTGCGTCGCCGGCTCGATCGGGCGCCTGTCGCTGGGCGTTTTCGACTGCTCCGACCGCGAGCGCGGCTCCGTGCTCGCCGACGACCTTGGCGTCGGGCTGCAGATCGGGAACGTCCTGCGTGACGTGCGCGAGGACGCCGGGAACGGGCGTGTCTACCTGCCGCGCGAGGAGCTCGAGCGGTTCGGCTGCGAGGTTCGAGACGGCGCGTTCTCGGGCCCGATCGAGCTCGTGATCGCGTTCGAGGCCGAGCGCGGCCTCGAATGGATCCGCCGCGGGCTCGGGCTCGTGCCGCTCCTCGATCGGCGGAGCGCTTCGTGCGTGCTGGCGATGGCCGGCAAGTACCGGTTGCTGCTCGAGCGAATCGCCGCGGAGCCCGCGCTCGTCCTCGGCGGACGCGTGTCTCTCCGGCCGTGGGAGAAGGGGCTCGTGCTGGCCCGCAGCCTTGCCGGTACACGCGGGCTCGCCGGGGGGAAAGCATGAAGCGAGTCGCGGTCGTCGGTGGAGGCCTCGCGGGCCTCTCGGCGGCGATCGCCTGTGCAGACGCTGGTGCGTCGGTGACGCTCTACGAGGCCCGCTCCCGGCTCGGCGGCGCGACCTTCTCCTTCGAACGCAACGGCCTCGAGCTCGACAACGGCCAGCACGTCGCCCTTCGCTGCTGCACCGCCTATCTCGGCTTCCTGCGGCGGATCGGCACCGAGGAGCTGCTGCCGCTCCAGCCGCGACTGCACATTCCAGTGCTCCGCGAGGGGCATGAGCCGGCGCTCATCTCCCGTTCGGGGCTCCGGCCGCCGCTCCATCTCGCCTCCACGCTGCTTCGCTATCGCCCGCTCGGCGTGGGCGAACGGATCGCGGCGGCGCGAGCCGCGGTCGCACTCCAGCGACTCGACCCCGACGACCCTGCACTCGACGAGCAGACCTTCGCCGGCTGGCTCCGCGCCCACGGTCAATCCGCGAACACGATCGCCGCCCTCTGGGACCTGATCGCCCTCCCCACCCTGAACCTGCCGGCCGAGGACGCGTCGCTCGCAGCCGCGGTCAGGGTCTTCCGCACCGGGCTCCTGGACTCGGCAGACGGGTGCGACATCGGCGTCCCGGCGGTCCCCTTCCGGCGGCTGCATGCCGAGCCCGCAGCCGCCGCGATCGAGGCCGGTGGCGGCCGGCTCCACACCGGGACGAAGGTCCTTGGCGTCACCTCGCAACACGTGCACTCGGACGCGGGCTCCGAGGAGATCGACGCCGTGATCCTGGCTGTCCCCCACGACGTCGTTCCCGGGCTCGCGCCGCCGGGCACCGTCGATGTCGAGGCGCTCTCCGGTCTCGGAACGAGCCCGATAGTCAACCTGCACGTTCACTACGACCGCCCGGTGCTCGACGGCTCGCTGGCGGCGGCGCTCGGCTCGCCGGTGCAGTGGATCTTCGACCGCACGGCCGCAGCGGGAGCCACCGAAGGCCAGCTCGTCGCCGTCTCGCTCTCCCATGCGACCGACGAGATCGGGAAGCCGGTTGCCGAGCTTCGCGAGCGCTTCATCCCGGCGCTCGAGCGCCTGCTGCCGTCAGCGAACGGGGCCGAGGTGATCGACTTCGCCGCCACCCACGAGCCGCGGGCGACGTTCCAGGTCGGGCCCGGGACGCGCAGGCTCCGGCCGGGCCCCATCACCCCCACCCGCGGTGTCTACCTCGCCGGAGCGTGGACCGACACGGGCTGGCCGGCGACGATGGAGAGCGCGGTGCGAAGCGGCCTCGCAGCGGCGAGCGCGGCGATGACCAGGCTAGCGGCAGGGCGAGACCGAGGGCCTCGTCAGGGCGAAGCCGTAGACCGCGGAGCCCTGGGTCAGGATCGAGGTGACCGCATTCGGGGTCGTTTCGGTCGACTTGGCGCTGTACCCGGCACAGGAGAGCCAGTGGGTGCCGCTTTCGGTCGGGTTGTTCAGGATCTGCCCGACCCGGATCCCGGTTTCGGTGCGCCAGCCTGCGGGGCTGCCGAGCGTGAAGACCGCGACAACCCGGCCGTCCGCAAACTGAACACCGGCGCCCTGAGGGTCGGCGGGAGGCGGATACCAGTAGAACCACATCGCGGGCTTGCACGTGTCGCAGCGCGTGAACCGGCCTCCCCAGAGCGCCTTCACCTTGGCCATCGAGTCGCCGAGCTGCACGCCCGCGAGGCTCTTGCCGCTCACGAGGACGCCGCGGTGCGGGAGCGCCGGAACGCGGTGCGCGACCGACGAGGCCGGCTTCGCGACCGCCCGACCCCCGGCCGGGTCACGATCGACGTAGGCCCCGATGCCCACGAGCACCACGAGGCCTGCGGCTGCGACCCCGGCGAGGGCGGCACCGGCGAGCGCGGCGCGTCCCCGGGCCGCGGCCACGAGCTCTCGGCCGGGAAGCGCTCTCCGACGAGGCTCCAGGAGGTCAGAGACGACCGACTCGACGGGCCGGAACTGCCCGTCGGGCTCGAACGTGTCGACGAACTCGCACCTCGGCACGCGCCGGGCGTCGGCGAAATGCGCCCTGTAGGCGGTCCCGCGGTCGCTGTCGAACCAGACCGGCTCGATTCCCAGCGAGCGCAGCCGGCGGACCTCGCGGAGCTGGGACGGCGCTCCCGCGGCCCAGGTGATCACGATCCCGGACCCGGTGCCGAGCGCCCGTTCGAGTCGCGCGCGGAGCTCTGCGGTGCTCCCGTCCAGGTAGAACGCCCTCGTCTCACCGTCCTCGAAGTCCAGGTGGACGAAATCGTGTGTTTCGGCGAGGTAGCCGGCAACCGGCCGCTTGCCCGTGCCCGGCGTCCCGATCAGAAGCAGGTTCCGCCGGTCGAGCCGGTGCCTGGGGAGAAAGCCGGGATTCCGTCGGATGGGCGCCATTTCGCGGCCTCCAGACGGTACCAAGAGCCGGCGGCAAATGGGAGGGCCCGGCGAAATAGTCGTACGAAATGCCGTGGGATCAGTCACAATCGAGGTGGCATGGCAAGCGAGTTCTCCGATCCGGCCTGGTGGCCTACCCCGCCGCCCAAGCCGCCGCGCACGGTTTCGATGACGAAGGTCGTCTTCGGGACGTTCCTGCCCGTCGCCGCCGCGATCCTGATCGCGATCGTCGTGTTCACCCAGAAGCATCACCACTCCGCCGCCGATTCCCATTCCTACGCCGCGTTCCAGTCCTGCTTCGAGGCCCAGGGCGGCGACTCCCAGGCGGCGAGGACGAACACGAGGCTTCTGCAAGAGGACGCCGAGGCCTGTGCCGACCATCTCCCTCCCGGGACGAAGCTCCCGTCGTTCGCGGCGACCGTGAACGAGCAGGAGGCCCAGGCGGCGTTCCAGAAATGCATGCAGGCCGCGACCGCGAACCTTCATCACGGCTTCGGCGGCGGTGGCTTCGGAAATCGCTTCGGCGGCTCGTCGGCCCGCGAGGCCTTCCAGAAGGCGGTGGCGCTCTGCCAGGCGGTCTCGACTCCCACGAAGCCTGCTCATAAGGCGCCCGCAGCGCCGACGTAGCGGACGACCAGAGCCTCCTCTACCGCATCGACTCGACGCGGATCGAACCGATCGCGGCCCGCCGACGAACGAAGCGGCGTCAACCCCCATTCGAGGGGTCACGAGAGGAGCTTCAGATGAACACAGTCAGCCGGCGTTCGTTCCTCAAGACGGCCGGCGTCGCGACGGGTGCAGCGGCAATCACCGCTTCACCGGCAGCCGCGGCGGCGATCCAGCCGAGCGCCATCGAAACGATGCCCAGCGGCCCGCTCCCCCACGAGCCGATCGTCGCCATCATCCGCGATGCGGGTCTTGGCGAGGTGACCGTGCTCTCAGGACGGACCGAGAAGACCTACCGGGACAAGGTGCTCGTCCGGCGGCTCTTGAAGGCAGCCGACCAGAACCACATCCCCCGCGGAAAGCAGGAGGTGGCGTAGATGTCATCGCATCGCGAAGCCCCCGAGATCTCGAAGGACCCGGTAGCCGACAACGCCGACGTCTACGCGTTCGTCAGCCCGGACAGCCCGACCACCGTCACGATCATCAGCAACTTCGTGCCGCTGCAGGGCCCGGCCGGCGGGCCGAACTTCTTCGAGTTCGGCGACGACGTCCTCTACTCGATCTACATCGACAACGACGGCGACGCCATGCCCGAGATCGAGTATCAGTTCCAGTTCAGCTCGACCCGGCAGAGCGACGACACGTTCCTCTACAACACGGGGCCGATCACCTCGCTGACCGACGCGCACTGGAACTCGCGTCAGCTCTACTCGGTCACGAGGATCGACGCGGGCAATCCCCACGGCAAGGGGAAGGGCAACTCCAACGGGAACGGCGGCAACCAGGGAGGCCCGGCGTTCTCTGCCCCGAACAGCGCCGCGGTTCTCGGCACCGCGCTTCCGTGCCCGCCCTGCAACATCGGGCCGCTCTCGACGCCGAACTACGAGACGGCGCTCGGCTCGCAGGCGGTCAAGACGCTTCCAACCGGCGAGAAGGTCTTCTGCGGACAGCGGGCCGACCCGTTCTACGTCGATCTCGGATCGATCTTCGACCTCGGCAACCTTCGGCCACTCCAGCAGGCCCATGCCGGCGGCTCGATCTTCCCGACGGCGGGAGCCGGCGTGAACGGAACGGCTCACCTGAACATTCACACGATCGCGATCCAGGTACCCATCTCGATGCTCACGAGCCGATGGGTCGTCGACGCCGAGCGCGTCGAGCCCGACGGCAGTGCTCGGCATCTGGAGCGGCGCCAGCCGGCGGAAGGTCCGGATCTTCGACGACCAGACGCACCAGGTCGTGGGCTCCGGGCCCTGGGTTCAGGTGTCGCGGCTCGGCAACCCGCTCTTCAACGAGGTGATCGTCCCACTCGGCAAGAAGGACGAATGGAACGGCGACAACCCCGTCGACGATGTCGAATACCTGCCGAACGTGCAGCATCCCGAGCTCGCCGGGCTCCTTCCGACGCTCTACCCGGGTGCCTTCCACAACCTGGCGGCCCTGGTTGCGTCGGGTAAGCCCCGGGCCGATCTGGCCGCGATCCTGCTCACCGGGATCCCGGCCGCGGTCGGGATCGGCTTCCAGAACTACACGGGGCCGACGAATGCCGACATGCTGCGGCTGAACGTCGGCATCGCCCCGACGCACGGTGAACCCGAACATCCTCGGTGTCCTCGGCGGCGATCTCGCCGGGTTCCCGAACGGCCGCCGGGTGTTCGACGACATCGTGACGATCGAGCTTCGGGCGATCGCCGGGCTCACCTACCCGCTCGTCGTGCCCCCGAACACCTACACGGTCGATCCAGTGGTCGGCTCCGTCGGCGACGGGCTGACCCCGAGCTCGGTCCCGAGCGGCTACCTGGGCCACTTCCCGTACGTCGGGAGCCCGTACGACGGATACGACGCCTCCTAGCGGGGGCTCCGAAACGCGCCGGCGGCGGGCCGCACCGCCGCCGGCGCCTCCAGATGGGAGAGACCAGTGCACGACCATCCACACGACCACGATCACCACGACGGAGACGCGCATCACGTCCACCATGACGTCGCGAGCATCCGCACCGAGCCCGTCGTGCTCGATCTCGGAGCGGGGATCGGCGCCCTGATCGTCCACACCGACCCGGACCTGCTCGGGGTCGAGATCGAGATCAGCGCCGCCGGGAACGACGAGGCCCGCCAGCACAAGCAGGTTCTGCGCCGGATGCTCGGCCCGACCGAGGCCACCGTCCTCGTCTACGACAACCTGCCGGAGGGCGACTACACCCTGTGGATCGACGAAGCCGAGCCCGTGAGAGGGATCCACGTCACGGGCGGGCAGGTCGCCGAGCTCGACCTGCGGCACGCACTCAGCTCAGGCTGAGACACGGCGTCCGGGCGGGCAGACTGCGGTGTGCCCGTCCGGACGCTTCTCAGCCCTCGTCCTCCTGGAGCCAGGCGAGCCTTCGAGCGAGCCGCATGCGCTCGTCGCCGGTGAGCGACCAGTTGCGCAGCACCGCCCAGACCTCGGCGGGCCGTGTCTCACGCGACCACGTGCGGACGCGCAGCTCGTCGGCCGCGACCGTGGCGCGGATCGCCTTGCGCCATGCCGTGTGCTGAGCCGGGGCGAGGCGGCGCATCACCGAGCCGCGGCGGAGCAGCATCCGGTAGTCCTCCGCGATGTCTGTCTCATCGAAGCCCTCGTACATCGGCCGCCTAGATGAGGGCCTCGACGGCGGCCGCCAGGGAGACCTGGTCGCGGCCGACCTCGAGGGCGTATGCGGGCACCGAGGCGGCGAGGGCAGTCAGGGCCGCGAAGCAGCCTGCGATCCGCTCGGGCGTCGCCGAAAGGGCGTTTCGGAGGAGCTCCGAGGCGGCCTTCGTCCGCCGACCCCGATCGAGACGAAGGTCGAAGTCGGGGCCGGCATACCGAAGCTCGCCTCCCGGCAGAAACCCGAGTGCCTCACCGTGCCTACCCGGCCGGAGCTCGGCATCGTCAGGCCATCGCTCGACCACGGGCGCGAGCCCGGACTCCTCTGAATCCCAGATCTCGAGAGCGAGGCCGGCGTCGCCTTCGGCGGGCAGCAGAGCGCCCTCGAGCTGCTCCCAGTGCAGAGCTCCGGAGCAGCGGACACGCATTCGCAGGCCCCCGACCGAGAACGTTCCCTCGCGCATCGTGTGAGGATATGCGCCGTGCAGCTCGCGGTCCTGTACCACGCAGACGGCGCCACGCCGAGCCCGGAACAGGCTCCGGCGGGTCATGCGCGATGCCCGAGCCTGAACAGAGGCCCCCGCGGCTGGAATCGCGCCGCGACATCCAGGGCTTCGCCCGATCGCCGTCGCTCGTCGTCGTCTATCACGCGAGCCCGGAGCACCTCCCCGGCGGATATATCGGGGTCGACGTCGTCTTCGTGAGCTCGGGCTACCTTAGATCGCGAGCGGGACGAGCTCGAAGCGCTCGACGTCTACGAGGCCGCGGTCGGTGATCTTCAGGGACGGGATCACCGAGAGCGAGAGGAACGCCAGCATCTGCACCGGCTGGGGAAAGGTGACCCCGAGCTCGCGAACCGCAGCGGCGAGCTCGCGGCTCGCGTCGAGCACGTCCGCGAGCGAGCGGTCGGAGAGAAGGCCGGCAACCGGCAGTGGCAGCTCGGCAAGCACGCGGTCGCCGTCGGTGACGACGAGCCCACCGCCGAGCTCGCGGAGGCGGCGGGCGGCCGTCAGCATCGAGTGGTCGTCGGCGCCGACGATCGTCATGTTGTGGGCGTCGTGAGCCACGGTTGAGCCGACCGCGCCGCGCTCGAGGCCGAAGCCGCGGACGAAACCGAGGCCGACACGGCCGGTCTGGAGATGTCGCTCGTAGACGGCGATCTTCGCCAGGTCACGCGCCGGATCCGCGACCGCGACCCCGTCTGCCACCGTGAGCTCGTCCTCGAGCGCGGCGGTGATGATCTGGTCGGGCACGAGCCCGATCACGCGCGCCCTCCCGCCGCTCCACGGGATCGCGAGGTCGGCGGCGTCGATCGGCCCGACGTGGACGGTGCGCTTGACCCACTCGGGCACCTCGGTCGGCGGGATCTCCACGACCGGCCGCCCGCGCTTCAGCACGAGCGTCCGGAACGAACGACTCGAGGTCGGGCAGCACGAGGATGTCTGCCCGGCGGCCCGGGGCGATCGCCCCGAGATGCATGAGGCCGTGGTAGACGGCAGGGTTCAGCGACGCCATCACGATCGCGTCCTCGGGCGATGCGCCCATCGCGACCGCGTCGCGCACGATCGCGTTCATGTGCCCGTCGTCGGCGATGTGCTCGGGCTCGCGATCGTCGGTGCAGAAGGCCATCCGGTGAGGCCCGTACTCGGCCACGAGCGGCAGCAGCGCCCGCAGGTTGCGGGCGCTCGAGGCCTCGCGGATCAGCAGCCAGAGCCCCGCCCGGAGGCGCTCACGGCCCTCCTCGACGGTTGCCGCCTCGTGATCCGACTCGATCCCCGCCGCCGCGTACGCATTCAGCGCACGGCCCGCTGAGGCCCGGCGCGTGGCCGTCGATGTGCTTCGCGAGCCGGAGCTTTGCGAGCTCCGACTCGGAGCCCGAGACGACGCCCGGGAAGTTCATCATCTCCGCCAGCCCGAGCACGTGCGTCCGGCGCAGCAGCCCTTCGAGGTCGCCCGTCGAGAGCTCGCGCCGCGGCGACTCGAAGCTCGACGCGGGAACGCACGAGGAGGCCATGAAGTAGACGTCGAGCGGCAGTCCCGCGGCGGCATCGAGCAGCCAGTGGACGCCGTCGGTTCCGAGCACGTTCGCGATCTCGTGGGGGTCGGCGACGATCGCCGTCGTCCCGAGCGGGAGCACGAGCCGCGCGAACTCGTCGAGGAGGAGCTTCGAGGACTCGATGTGCAGGTGCGGGTCGATGAAGCCCGGCACGAGGTAGCGCCCGGCGGCATCGAGCGTCTCGACGCCCTCGTACCTCGCCGAGCCCGGCGACGACGCCGTCGACGATCGCCACGTCGCTGCTCGAGCCACTCGCGGGTGAAGACGCAGAACACCCGGCCCCCGCGGATGACAAGATCCGCCGGCTCGTCACCACGGGCGACTGCCAGCCGCCTGCCGAGCTCAACCGCCACGACACGATGATCGCACGTCCACCGCTATCGTTGCCCGCTTCCATGGCCCCCTTGCCGGCGCGATCGTTGCACCTTCGCCTAGAGCGGCGCCTCAACCAGCCGAGGTGGCTCACGGTCGCTGTCCCGGCGGCCTCGATCCTGTTCGCGTTCGTGCTTGCCGGGATCGTGCTGCTCGCGACCGGGCACAACCCGCTCCAGACCTATCGCCAGCTCTTCGACGCGGCCTTCGTCCAGGCCGGGGCGATCGATCAGACGCTGATCACGACGACGCCGCTCCTCTTCACCGGCCTCGCGGCGGCGGCGGCGTTCCGGATGCGCCTCTTCAACATCGGCGCCGAGGGGCAGCTCTATCTCGGCGCGACCTTCGCGTCGGCGACGGGCCTCTATCCTCGGCGGCCCCGGCGGCTCGTCGTTCTTCGTCGTCATCGCGATGATCGTCTCGGGCTGCCTCGGCGGTGCGCTCTGGGCCCTGATTCCAGGGCGTGCTGCGCGCGTTCTTCAAGACGAACGAGATCATCACCTCGCTGATGCTCAACTACGTCGCCGGGTACCTGATCACGTACCTGATCTTCCAGTCCGAGTCGTACTGGCGCGACACCTCGGGATTCAACGCCTCGGTCTTCCCCACCTCGAAGACCCTTCCGAGCTCGGCGACGTGGCCGTCGTGGACGCTCGGCCTGCAGGGGCAGATCGTGATCCCGCTCGGGCTCGTGCTCGGCCTCCTGGTCGCGGTCTTCCTCTGGGTGCTCTACACCCGGACGCGGTTCGGGTTCGAGGTGCAGGTGCTCGGCGACTCGGAGCGCGCGGCGCGGTACGGAGGTGTCCGGGTCCGCCGGAAGATCCTGGCGGTGATGGCGCTCTCCGGGGCGATCGCCGGGCTCGGCGGGGCGAGCCAGATCGGCGACTTCAGCCACTCGCTCGACGGCGACCCGAACGGCCTCCAGAAGCTCGGCTACGGCTACACGGGAATCGTGATCGCGGCGCTCGCGCGCTATAACCCGTTCGCAGTCTGCCTCGTCGCGTTCCTGATCGGGGGCCTCGAGAACGCCGGGAACACGCTGCAGGGCCCGAGCTTCCCGGCGGGGCTCGTCGGGGTGATCCAGGGGATCATCCTCTTCTGCGCCCTCGGCGGCGAGGTGCTCGTGCGCCACCGCCTGCGCCTCGTTCGCGATGCGAAGACGCCGGCGGCGGTGGAGCCGGCATGAACTCGAGCCTGCTCGTCGTCGTGATCGCCTCGGGCATCGCCTACGGGACGCCGCTTCTCTTCGCCTCGCTCGGGGAGCTGCTCGCGGAGCGCTCGGGCGTGCTGAACCTCGGGGTCGAGGGGATGATGCTCGTGGGAGCGGTGATGGGCTTCTGGTCGGTGCAGCGTTTCCATCCGACGACCGCGATCGCGCTCGCGGCCGGGATCATCGTCGCGGCGCTCGCCGGGGCGCTGATGGCGTCGATCCACGCCTTCGTCACGATCACGTTGCGGGCGAGCCAGATCGTCTCGGGGCTCGCGCTCACGATCTTCGCGGGCGTCGGTCGGGCTGTCGTCCTACCTCGGCAACGACCTGAACCTCGCCGACCAGCCCGCCGCGCACGAGTTCGGGCATGTGTTTCCGGCCGGGATGCGCTCCTGGCCGATCGTCGGGCCGATCATCTTCGGGCAGAACCTGCTCGTCTACGGCTCCTGGGCGCTCGTCGTCGCGATCGCCTGGTATCTGAACCGCACGCGCCACGGCCTCAACGTCCGCGCGGTCGGCGAATCGCCGGCCGCCGCCGACGCGATGGGCATCGACGTCACCCGCTACCGGTACGCGCACACGCTCGCCGGCGGCGCGCTCGCGGGCATCGGCGGTGCGACCTTCACGCTCGCGATCACCCCGTCGTGGACGAACAACGTCACCGGCGGCGCCGGCTGGATCGCGATCGCGCTCGTGATCTTCGCCTTCTGGCGCCCCGAGCTGTGCCTCGTCGGCGCGTACTTCTTCGGCGCGCTGCAGGCTCTCGCCCCGGAGCTCCAGGCCCGCCAGATCAGCCTCGGCCCCACCGCGCTGTGGACGAGTGCGCTGCCGTACATCGCGACGATCGTCGTGCTCGTGATCGTCTCGGCGAGCAACGCGCGGCGGCGGCTCGGGGCTCCGGCGGCGCTCGGCCGGCCGTATACCCGCGAGGAGCGGTAGCCGGAATCCGTAGGCTCCGAGACGTGATGGAAGAGCTCTCGATCGGCAGCTGGCTCACGGATCTCGCCTCGTCGGCCCCGGCGCCCGGCGGCGGCGCCGCGGCGGCGCTCGAGGTGGGGATCGGGGCGGCGCTCGTCGAGATGCTCTGCAACCTGACGATCGGAAAGCCCGCCTACGCCGAGCACGACGCCGTGATGACGGCTGCGCGGGATCGCGCGTCGGACGCTTCGCGGGGAGGCGCCGGGGCTGGCCGCCGAGGACGCGGCGGCCTACACGGCGGTGATCGCCGCCTACCGGCTGCCGAAGGAGAGCGAGCAAGAGGCGAGCGCGCGGACGGCGCAGATCCAGGCGGCGCTCGCGGTTGCCGCGGAGGTTCCCCGGCGCACTGCGGCCGCGGCCTCCTAGGTGCTCGACCTGGCCGAGCGGATCGTCCCGATCGCGAACGTCAACGTGATCGCGGACGGCGCCGCGGCGGCCGGGGCGGCCCGGGCGGCGCTCCAGACGGCGCTCCTGAACATCGATGCGAACCGCGCGTCGATCACGGATCCGGCGTTGCGGGCAGAGCTCGCAGACGTGGCTCGGAGAATCGAAGGCGAGCTCGTGCGCGCCGACGCGATCGTGAGCACGGTTCGCGAGCGGTCGGCTTCGTGACGCTGCTCGAGGGACGCGCGCTCGCGCGCCGAGATCCGCGAGCGGGCCGCGGCCGAGGCGGCGGCGGGACCCACGCCCGTGCTGGCGGCGCTCGTCGCGACCGACGATCCCGGCGACCGCCTGGTATCTCGGCTCGATCGCGAAAGCCGCCGCGGCAACCGGGATCGAGCTCCGCGAGGAGCGTGTCGGCGATGCCGTTCCGTGCTCGAACGGCTGGACGTGCTCTCGGCCGATCCGGCAGTGCACGGGATCATCTGCCTCACTCCGCTCCCCGGACGGCTTGTCGCTCTCGGAGGCAGGCGAGCGGATCGCGCCCCGAGAAGGACATCGACGGCGCGAGCCCGACGAGCCTCGGGCGGCTCGCCGCCGGGCTCGAGGCTTACGCACCGGCGACCGCGCAGGCGGTGATCGAGCTCATCCGCAGCTCCGGCACGAGCCTCGAAGGTGCTCGGGCGGTGGTCGTCGGCCGCTCGACCGTCGTCGGAAAGCCGCTCGCGATGCTGCTTCCTCGCCGAGCAGGCGACCGTGACGATCTGCCACACGCGCACCCGCGATCTCGCCGCGGAGACGAGGCGCGCCGAGGTGCTCGTTGCCGCCGCCGGCCGCGCCCACCTGATCGGGGCGGGGCATGTCGCCCCCGGGCGCGCTCGTGATCGACGTCGGGACGAACGAGGCGCCCGACGGGAGCATGGTCGGCGACGTCGACACCGCGGCGGTCGAGCCGATCGCCTCGGCCGTGACGCCCGTGCCCGGCGGCGTCGGGCCCGGTGACGACGGCGATCCTGCTGCGGAACGCCGTCGCGGCCGCCCGCCGCGCCTAGCCGGGAGACCGCTTTTGTGGGAGGCCACCCGCGGACGCGAGCGCGGCCGGGCCGTCACAGTTTCGATGCAGTGCCTGACCCCGCCTTCCGGGCCCTCGGTTCCAGCTGGAATTGCAGGGGGTTTCGTGTTGTCTGGAGGCGTTTTTGGCGCCGCGAGAGACCTCGAAAAAAGCCCCAGACAACACGGGAGAACAGCGGGTCCGACAGAGAATAAGGATCACCTTACAACCTTCGTAAGGCTGATGGAACCGTCGCTTGGCGTCGGCTACAGTTCGGGTGTGGCGAGCGCACTTCGTCCGATCCTCCTTCCGTGCCACGGTGCGTCTCGGCTCGGGGTCGCGTCGGCGGAAGTGGCCGAGCGGCTCGAAAGCCACGGCCTGGCGGAGATCGTGGACGACATCGAGGAGATCGTCGCCGCCGCCCGCGAGGGTCGCGAGGTCATCGCCCTCGATGCGTGCGCCGCTAGCTGCCAGGCGCGGCTGCTCGATGCGCGCGGTGTTGCGACGCTGCGGGCGCTGAATCTCTCGGACGACCCGGCTTCCGGACATGACGTGGGAGATGCGACCTCCGCCGGTGAGCTCGAGGCGGCGACGAGCCCCGTGAAGCGAACGAGGCGCGCGCTCCCGGTGCAGTCGGGCGAGCTGAGCTCGCTGCGGGCGCACTCGCACGAGGACTACCTGCTTGCCCTGGACACGCTCACCTCACCGGTTGTCGAGTGCGGCGCGATCGTCGATGCACCGACGCTTTCGGCCCACGTCGCGCAGATCCTCGGCATCTCGCGTCCGGCCGCAGGCGAGACGCTCGCCCGGCTCGAGGACGAGGGCTTCATTCGCCGCGGCGTTCACAAGGACGTGCTGCTGACCGTCGAGGGACGGCGCCAGGCCGACCGGATCCTGCGGAAGCAGCGGATCCTGGAGTGCTTCGCGGCACAGACGCTCGGCTACACGGTCGACGAGTGCTTCGAGCGCGCCCGCGAGATCGCACCGGGATTCGACGACGAGGCGCTCGGCCGCGTCTGGGCCGCGCTCGGCAGGCCGGAGCGCTGCCCTCACGGCTGGCCCGTCGATCCCGACCGCTCCCGCCGCGAGACACGGGGCCTCGTCGCGTTGTCCTCGGCAGACGAGGTGGGCGACGTCGCCGTCGAGCGGCTCGACGAGACGAGTCGCGAGCGCCTCAAGGCACTCCTCGCCGCCGGGATCGAGCCGGGCAGCTCGCTCGGCCAGGTCAGCGTGAACGTGGCGGCCGGGATGGTCGGTTTCGTCACGGCGGGCGAACCGCGGGCGATCAGCCTCCTGCTCGCCGGCTCTGTACTCGTCCGCGCGGCCGTAGTTGGCCGCCCGGAAGCTCTGGGAGCCCTCGCAGGCGCAGATCGACGGCTCGCGGCTGACGGCCTACACCCGCTGGCTCGAGCGCGAACGCGGGCTTCGCTTCGGCTCCTACGCCGAGCTCTGGGGATGGTCCGTGGAAGAGCTCGAAGCCTTCTGGGCCTCGCTCTGGGAGTTCTTCGACGTTCGCGCCTCGCACCCGTACGAAGCCGTTTGCCCGGACAGGACGATGCCGGGCACGCGGTGGTTCCCCGGAGCGCGGCTGAGCTATGCCGAGCACATCTTCGCCGGCAAGCGCCCCGAGGCGATCGCGCTCGTCCACTCCTCGGAGCTCCGGCCGCTCCGCGAGACGAGCTGGGAGCGCCTGCGAGCCGAGACGGCGGCCGCCGCAGAAGGCCTGCGCTCACTCGGGGTCGGCCCCGGCGATCGGGTCGTCGCCTACCTCCCGAACATCGAGGAGGCCGTCACCGCGTTTCTCGCCTGCGCGAGCATCGGCGCGGTCTGGTCGTCGTGCTCCCCGGACTTCGGGGTCAGGGCCGTCGTCGACCGCTTCGCCCAGCTCGAGCCGAAGGTGCTGCTCGCCGTCGACGGCTACCGCTACGGCGGCCGGGACCACGACCGGCTCGGCGCCGTGGCGGAGATCCGGGCGGGGCTGCCGACACTCGAGCACACGGTGCTCCTGCCCTACCTCGACGGGCACGCGGCGCTCGAGGGCGCCCACGCCTGGGCCGAGGATCATCGCGAGAGCCGCGACGCCGGGCTCGACCTTCGAGCAGCTTCCGTTCGAGCACCCGCTCTGGGTGCTGCACTCCTCCGGCACGACCGGCCTGCCGAAGGCGATCGTCCACGGCCAGGGCGGGATCCTGCTCGAGCACCTGAAGACGCTGCACCTCCACTTCGACGCGCGGCCGGACGACCGCCTCTTCTGGTTCACGACGACCGGCTGGATGATGTGGAACCTCCTCGTCGGCGGCCTCCTCACCGAAGCACCGATCGTCCTCTACGACGGCAGCCCGGCCCATCCAGGCCTCGACGTGCTCTGGCAGCTCGCTGCCGACGCCGGGATCACCTGCTTCGGCACGAGCGCCGGCTACCTCTCGAGCTGCCTGAAGGCCGGCGTCGAGCCGCGGGCCGGCCGCGATCTCTCTCGCCTGCGGAGCGTCGGCTCGACCGGCTCGCCGCTCTCGCCGGAGGCCTTCCGCTGGGTCTACGACCAGGTCGGGCCCGAGACCTGGCTCTTCTCGACGAGCGGCGGGAGCGACGTCTGCACGGCGTTCGTCGGCGGTGTCCCGACGCTGCCCGTGTACGAGGGCGAGCTCCAGGCGCGGGCGCTCGGGGCGAAGGTCGAGGCGTTCGACGAGGAAGGGCCGTTCCCTGGTCGGCCAGGTGGGCGAGCTCGTGCTGACCGAGCCGCTGCCCTCGATGCCGATCGCGATCTGGGGCGACGAGGACGGCAGCCGCTACCGCGAGAGCTACTTCGACCTCTACCCCGGCATCTGGCGGCACGGCGACTGGATCGAGATCACCTCGCGCGGCACCGCGATCATCAGCGGTCGATCCGACTCCACGATCAACCGCGGCGGGGTCAGGATGGGCACGAGCGAGATCTATCGCGTCGTGGCGCTCGTTCCCGAGGTACTGGACGCGCTCGTCGTCGACCTGCCCTGGCCCGGTACGAACGGCTTCATCATCCTCTTCGTCGTCCTCGCAGAGGGAGTCCGGCTGGACGAGGAGCTTCGAAACCGGATCACGAGGCGGCTCCGCGAGGACTGCTCGCCCCGCCACGCGCCCGACGAGGTGAGACAGGTCGACGCCGTGCCCCGGACGATCTCGGGCAAGCTCGTCGAGGTCCCGGTGAAGCGCATCCTGATGGGCGCCGACCCGGCAGCCGTGGCCGGTCGCGAGTCGCTCGCCGATCCAGCTGCGCTCGACCTCTTCGTCGAGCTCGCACGGAGCGGCGAGCCGCTTGGCCGGCGACCGTAGAATCGGCTGATGGACACGATCTCATTCGCAGGCGAAGGCCTCCACCCGGACCTCCTCCCGCCCTCCGAGGAGCTCGCCGACTGCGCCGGCACGGCGCTCGGCGCGGACGGCGCCCGAATCCTCTCCTACGGGACGGGCGCCGGGTACACGCCGCTTCGCGAGCTTCTCGCGGAGCGCTACGGCGTCCACCCTTTTCGCGTCCTGCTCACGAACGGCTGGCTCCAGGGCCTCGGCCTGATCGCGGAGAGGTTCGCCCGTGGTGCGAACGTCGCTGTCGAATACCCGACCTACGACCGTGCGCTCAAGGCTCTGTTCGGCGTCTCGGCCAGCATGATCTACATCGACTGGAGCGAGGAAGGGCTCGGCGTCGAGGCGTTCGAGTCCACCCTCCGCGTGAGCGGCAGGCCGAGCCTCGCCTACCTGATGCCCGACATTCCAGAACCCGACCGGGACTGACGATGAGCGAGGACGAGCGCTGGGCGCTCGGGAAGATGTTCACCGGCACCCGCACGCCGATCCTCGAGGACGACACCTACGGCCTCCTCCGCTTCGAGGGCGAGCCGAACCGGACGCTCTTCGAGCTCTCGGAGAAGACGTGCATCTACAGCACCTCGTTCTCGCTGACGATCGCACCCGGTCTTCGCGTCGGCGTCTTCATCGTTCCCGGACGATCTCGCCGGAGAGCTCGCAACGAGCGCAAACGACACCTACATCTCGCCGGCACTGCTCAGCCAGGCGACGGTCTTCGAGTTCATGCGGCGCGGGAACTTCGAGCCGCACGTCGAGCAGTTGAACGCGAAGCTGAAGGAGCGGCGGGACGCGCTGATCGCCGCGCTCGAGAAGCACCTACCCGAGGCGGGCTACATCGCCGCCGGAAGGCGGGATCTTCCTGTTCCTCCGGCTCCCGGTCGGCACCTACGCGAAAGGGGTGCTCGACCGTGCCGAAGGCGTGACCGCCGTCGCCGCCGAGCCCGGCCTCGGGCTGCCGAACACGCTCCGGCTCAACTTCGCCGAGCCCGCGCTCGAGGAGATCGAACCGGGGATCGAGCGGCTCGCCGCCGCCTTCCACGCTCCGGTGCCGGAAGAGCTCTCGGTCTAGCTGGTGACGATGAAGTAGTTCTTCTTGCCGACGAACGTCGGGTAGAAGAACCACTGGCCGGCCTTCAGGGTGACCGTGACGGTATGGGAGCCGACGAACGTCGTGCCGGCGACGGTCGTCCCGTTCTTGCCGGTCTCCTGAACGATCAGGCCGCTCCTCTTGCTCCTGTCGACGACCGAGATCTTGTAGCGCCCCGACTCGAGCTTCGTCACGGTCTTGCCCTTGAACGTCAGCTTCGGCACGCCGCTCGAGGTGACGGTGCCCGTGAGCGTTCCCCGCAGCGGCAGCGGCTCGGGTGCGCCACGGACAGGCACCGAGCTGCCGATCGGCGAGGACTCCGACTTGCTGGCCTTGCCCGTGCCGGTCGTCGAGTACGGGCGCCGTCGGCACGATCGGCGTGCCGGAGGCGAGCGTCGTGAACGTGAGGCGAGAGAGCGGCTGGTTGAGATCCTGGGCGACATAGGTCGAGCTCGGCTGGAGCGCGATCGTGTAGTCGGCCGCCGCACCGGTGCCGGCATCGATCGGGGTCTGGATCGAGACGCCGGGGCCGGTCAGCGAGAAGTCGGGCACGCCGGCCGCCTCGCAGGACGAGAAGTCCTCCGCCGACAGCGTGAGCTGGTAGCTACCCGGAGCGAGCGAGGTGACGTTCGCGCCGGAGTCGGTGACGATCGTGAAGATGCAGTTCGTGCCGACGTAGTTCACGTACAGCGTCGGCGCGATCGCCGAGCGAGACGAGGCCTGCCCGGCCGACGCCAGAGCGGCAAGCGCCGCCAAGACGACCATGCTCGTGCGATCGAGATGTATCGTAGGTGCATCGGAAGAAAGAGGGAGGGCCCCGGAGAGGGCCCTCCCTTTGTAGCGCGTTCGTTCTCGAGTCGCTACCGCTAGGAGACGCCGGCAGCCCTCAGGGTGAGGCGGACGTTGTTCGGGTTCATCGGCGACTGGCGGATGCGGACACCCGTTGCGTCGAAGAACGCGTTGGCGACCGCCGAGCCGACCGCCGCCGTCGGCGGCTCGCCCGAACCGGTCAGCGTCTGACCCTGGGCGAATGCGGCCGTGTTGCCCGCCGTCACGTCGGCACCCTTGTGGGTCGCCGTCGTGAAGTCGCCCGGGACGACCGTGACGTACTCGCCCGGATGGGCGTTCACGAGCGTCACCGCCGGAGCGTCCGCGAAGCGCAGGATCGGGTAGGTGACCCAGTCCACGCTCGTGAGCCGCTCCTTCGTGAACTGCGGCTGCTCGAGCAGCGCCCGCGAGAGGCCCTGGATCGCCGCGCCGCTCATCTGGTTCGTGACGAGCTGCGGGCCGATCGTGACCCCGTTGTTCTGGGCGATGTAGAGGTGCTTCACGAGGATCTTGCCGGACTTCACGTTCGCCTCGATGTCAGCGACCATCGCGACCTGGCTGTTGGCGAAGGTGCCGAAGCCGAAGCCGCGGCCGGTGCGAATCTGCCCCGTCTGCGGGTTCGAGTTCGCGACCTTCGGCTTCCAGCCGGCCGCCTGCGTGGCAGCGTCCATGCACCGAGAGCCAGCGCTGCCCGAGGACCTGCGTGCCGTCGATGTTCTGGCGGCGGAACGCGACCGGATCCATGTTCATCGCGTGGGCGAGCTCGTCCACGATCTGCTCGCTGGCGAAGAACATCTGCGGCGCGCTCGGTGCGCGCAGGAAGTTGCACTTGAAGGCACCGCCGTAGAGCGGCTGCGTCTTCGTTGAGCACCCGCCGGTTGGTCGTGAAGGACGTCTTCGAGTAGATCGCCGTGTCGCCCGGAGTCGATACCGCCCGCACCCGGCGTTGCCGGCCAGGACGTACCCGGGAAGTTCCATCAGCAGCTTGCGTCTGGTCGATGTTGCTCTGGGCCTGGCCGTAGGTCTGCCAGTCCGCCGCGATCATGTTGCCGTTCGCGTCGGCACCCATCTTCACGTCCCAGAGGTTCGCCATCCCGAAGTGATCCCATCCGGTCTGGTCCCAGCGCATCCACTGCACGCGCACCGGCTTGCCGAGCTTCGCGGAGAGGGCGACTGCCTCCTCGTTGACCTCGCCGGTCTGGCCGCCGCCGAACGAGCTCGCGCCCTCGTACCAGACAACGCGGACGTTCTGGGTCGGATACGGGGTGGTCAGGCCCTTGACAGTTGATCACGCCGGCCAGGTTCGCCGGAAGCCCGGTGAGGGCCTGCGCCTGGACGTAGACGGTCGACGGTGACCGGTCCGACGTCGGCGACGGCGCAGTGCGGGCCGATCGGCACGAAGCTGTTGTAGTGGTACTTGTAGGTCGCGGAGACCGTCTTCGCCGCACCGGCCATCGTGCTGTCGACCGTCGTGTTGAAGGTGGTGTAGCGGGGCGGGTTCGAGCGTGTTCGTGTCGCCGGCGGTCCGCAGCCACGACCAGAAGTTGCCGGAGCCCGGCAGCTTCGGATCGCTCTGCCACACGACCTTGAGCTGTGCAGCCGCCTGGATCGCGTCGTACTCCTTCGGAGCGACGACGGCGAGCCAGTTCTCGATCTGCACGACCTGAGCGCCCGGGATGTGGCTGATCGAGCTCGCGTCGACGCTGACCGCTCTATCGTTGAGCGCCGTGTTGGCACCGGCACCGCGCGGACGGACGCGCCGGCCGTGGAGCATGCCCGGGATGTGGACGTTCTGCACGTAGGTGTAGCGTGCCGTTCACCTTCGCGGGGATGTCGATCCGCGGGAACGACTTGCCGACGACGTTGTACTGCGACGACCGGCTTCGCGATGCCCTGGCCCGGCGTGGCCGAGGTCTGGCCGCCGTTGTTCGTCGGACATCAGGTAGTTGAAGGTCTTGCCGCCCATCAGGTCCGCAGTACTTGACCGTCTGGCCGCCGCCGGTGATCGTGCCGTCGCCGTTCGAGACGAGGTTCGCCACCGGGACGCCGAGCTTCGTCGACGCCATGTTCCGCAGGATCTGGTTGGCATATGCCGCCGCCGCGCGGATCGAGGTCGAGCGGCCCGAGATGCCGGAGCTTCCGCTACCGCCGCCCGTGACGTTCAGCCACGACTCGGGATGCGCATAGACCATCTGGTCCATGGTCATGTTGATCTCTTCCGCGGTGAGCATGAGGATGCCGGTCGGGGTACCGTGACCGAGCTCCGTCTCGCCGTGGGTGACGATCAGCTTGTTGTCGGTCGTCGATCGCGAACCAGGTGTCGACCTGGTTGACGTCCGGCAGGTAGTCCTGCGGGCCGCGTGCGGCAAACGGGGTGAGACCCGTTGCGGCGTCGGCCTTGCCGGCGAGTGCGCCGAGCGAGGAGAACCCGATGATCAGGGCGCCGCCGCCCTTGACGAACGTCTTGCGCGAGAACTGCCTGTCGGTGAGCGCCTGGCCCTCGGGAAGCTTCTCTTCGTGAAGGAAGCCGGTCATCTCAGGCACCTGCCTTTGCCATGACCTTGGCCGCCTGCTGGATCGCGGTCAGGATTCTCGGATACGTCCCGCAACGGCAGAGATGCCCGTTCATCGCCGTGCGGATCTGGTCCTCCGACGGGTTCTTCGTGGTGGCCAAGAGGTCGGCGGCCTGGATCATCATCCCGTTCTGGCAGTAACCGCAATGCGGCACCTGAACATCGATCCACGCCTGCTGAAGCGGATGCAACGCCGGCGCCGCCGCAGTCGTCCCGCGCTGCGCCGCCCACAGGCCGGCAGGCCCTCGAGCGTCGTGATGCTCTTCCCGCTCACCGCAGCGACCGGGGTAACACACGACCGGATCTCCTTGCCGTCCAGCAGCACCGAGCAGGCACCACACTGCGCAAGGCCGCAACCGAAGCGCGGGCCATGCAGGTGGAGCTCGTTGTGCAGGACGTACAGGAGCGGCGTATCAAGGCTCGCACTCACGCCGTGCGTGAGCCCGTTCACCTTGATCTTAAGGCTATTCGCCATTCCTCCTCCTAGGTGAGTAAAGCGCATTGATTCTTAAAGCGCACTGTCCGTCCGTGGGGACATGAGCCTTCGACGCGAAGAGATGCTCGCCTGCTCACACGGGTCAGGGTAGAGGGTACGCCACCCTCCGGGTGGAAGCAATAGTCAGAGAAAGATGAAAATCGCCCGCCTCAAGGGGCGAATACCTCCTCGAACCTACTGCATCAGGAAACGCCGAGGGCCCGGGCGATCACGAGCCGCTGGATCTCGTCGGTGCCCTCGCCGATCGTGAGGATCTTCGCGTCGCGGTAGAACCGGCAGACCGGATATTCCTCGATGTAGCCGTAACCGCCGTGGATCTGCACCGCCTCGTCGACCGCTCGGAGCGCGACGAGCCCTGATTTCAGCTTCGCCTGCGCCGCTGCCAGGGCGAACGGACGGCCGGCGTCCTTGAGCCGCGCGGCCTTGTAGGTCAGGAGACGGGCCGCCTCGATCTCCATCGACATGTCGGCGAGCTTGGCCCCGATCGCCTGGAAGCTGCCGATCGGCCGGCCGAAGGCATGACGCTCCTTGGCGTAGGCGAGCGCCTCGTCGAAGGCGCCCTGCGCGAGTCCGACGCCCATCGCCGCGACGCCGATCCGGCCGATGTCGAGCACCTCGAGGAACTGCTGCAAGCCGTTTCCGCGCTCGCCGAGCAGGTTCGCCTCGGGGACTCGGCAGCCCGTGAAGGTGAGCGGCCGGGTGTCGGAGGCGTTCCAGCCCATCTTGCGATAGGGCTCGCCGGCCTCGTAGCCCGGCGTGCCGTTCGGTACGAGCAGGTTCGAGATCTCGCGGCGCCCGTCACGCTCGCCGGTGACCGCCGTGATCGAGACGAGGCCCGAGATCTCGGTGCCGGCGTTCGTGATGAACTGCTTCGAGCCCTCGATCACCCACTCGCCGCCCTCGAGGGTGGCGCGGGTGCGGACGTTGCCGGCGTCGGAGCCCGCCTCCGGCTCGGTCAGGCCGAACGCGCCGAGGAGCTCACCCGCGGTGAGTCGTGGCAGCCACTCCTGCTTCTGCTCCTCGGTCCCGAACAGGTAGATCGGCTGGGTTCCGAGCGAGGTGTGGGCGCACATCGTGATCGCGACCGAAGAATCGACCCGCGCGAGCTCCTCGACCGCGAGGGCGTAGGCGAGCGAGTCCGCCCCGGCGCCCCCGTATTCCTCGGGAAAGGGGATGCCCATCAGGCCGAGCTCGCCGAGCTTGCCGACGATCTCATAGGGAAAGGCCTTCGTCCGGTCGAGCTCGGCCGCGACAGGGGCGATCTCGCGCTCGGCGAAGTCGCGCACGGTGGCTCGAAGCGCTTCGTGCTCCTCGGAGAGGTCGAAATCCACGGCGGCGAGGCTACCTCTACTCGAGCCAGCCCGGGGAGCGCCTCTCGAGAAACGCGGCGAGGCCCTCCTGGGCCTCGTCCCGCGTTCTCAGCTCGGCGATCAGACGCTCGGTCTCCGCTGCCTCGAGCGGCGCCCGGGCGATCAGCTTGGCGATGCGAACGGCTTTCGGCCCGGCCGCGAGCAGATCGGCGAGAACCCGCTCGAGCGCGGCTGCGACGTCGTCGGCAAGCTCGCTCACGAGCCCGATCGCGAGGGCGCGCTCGGCGTCGAACCGTTCGCCCGTGACGAAGAGCGCGCGGGCCGCGCCGGAGCCGATCCGCGCGACGACGAACGGCGAGATCACGGCCGGGGCGATCCCAACCTTCACCTCGCTGAAGCCGAAGGAAGCGCCGCGGCCGGCGATCACGACATCGCAGCAGGCGAGGATTCCGCAGGCCCCGGCGAGCGCGGGGCCTTCGACGGCCGCGACCACCGGCACGGGGCAGCCGTCAACTGCCTCGAGCATCGCCCGCCAGCCGCGTGCTTCATCCAGGTTCTGTTCGGGCGTTGCAGCGATCGCCGCGCGCATCTCGCCGAGATCCGCGCCGGCCGAGAACGACGGCCCTTCGGCCGCGAGGACGACTGCGCGCGCGTCGCCGGCAAGCGCGAAGGCCTCCGTCAGCGCGGAGACGAGAGCGCCGTCGAGCGCATTGCGACGCTCCGGGCGGGCGAGCGTCAACCTCAGCACCTGCCCGTCCCGTTCACTCCGTAGACCGCTCACCCCTCTCACTCTTCCAGTTCCACGAGGATCATGCCGCGGGCCACGGCATCGCCCTCCGCGACATGGACGGCGCGGACAAACCCCGCGCGCGGCGCCGTGAGTGGCATCTCCATCTTCATCGCCTCGACGACGACCAGCGTTGCGCGCGCCTCGACCCGGTCGCCCGGAGCAACGAGCACGCGGATGACCTTGCCCGGCATCGGCGCGGCGAGCTCATCGGACACCTCGCCCCCCTCGGCTTCGTTGACGGCCGCGTCGAGATCGGGCGGCGCCGTTGCGGGCGGCGCGGCAAGGTTGAGCCGAAAGGGCGCGCGCCAGGGAGCGGCCGGCAAGCCGCGGAGGCAGCGAGAGGGGCGGGTAGAGCGTCAGGAAGTCGGTCGTCGTCTCACCGGCCCGGAAGGCAGGGTGAGCGACGAGCCAGCGCAGGAACGGGAGGTTCGTGACGAGACCTTCGACCTCCGTCTCGGCGAGCGCCTCGCGGAGCTTCGCGATCGCCTCGTCCCTCGTCCCGGCATGGGCGATCAGCTTCGCGATCATCGGGTCGTAGCTCGTGCCGATCGTGTCGCCGGACTCGACGCCCGAGTCGACGCGCACGTTCGAGGGCAGCGCGAGCCGCTCGATCCGGCCCGGCCTGCGGCAGGAACGTCCGTGGATCCTCGGCGTAGAGCCGCACCTCGATCGCGTGACCGGAGCTCGTGCTCCGCGGAGCGAGCTCCCCGCCCTCCGCGATCCGGATCTGCTCGGCGACGAGGTCGGTGCCGGTGACCGCCTCGGTGACGGGATGCTCGACCTGGATCCGCGCGTTCAGCTCGAGGAAGAAGAGCTCGTTCCCCGTGACGATGAACTCCGCCGTGCCGGCGCTCTCGTAGCCGATCGCGTCGGCGAACTTCACCGCCGCGTCGAAGAGCTTTCCGCCGCAGCTCGTCTTGCACCGCCGGCGAGGGCGACTCCTCGAGCACCTTCTGGTGGCGCCGCTGGATCGAGCACTCCCGCTCGCCGAGTGCGCGGGTGTGGCCGTGCGCGTCGCGTAGAAGCTGCACCTCGATGTGCCTCGCCGAGTCGAGGTAGCGCTCGTAGAAGACAGTCCCGTCGCCGAAGGCTGCCTTCGCCTCGCGTTCGGCGGCCTCGCGCGCCCCGTCGAGGTCCCGCTGCGGATCGCACGATCCGCATGCCTCGGCCGCCGCCTCCGGCCGCGGCCTTGACGAGCAGCGGGTAGCCGATCTCGGCCGGCTCGCCGGTCGTGAGCACGGGCACCCCGGCGCCGGCGGCGATCCGCTTGGCCTCGAGCTTGTCGCCGCCTGCCCGGAGCGCCGAGGGCGGCGGCCCGATCCAGCAGAGCCCGGCCGCCTGGACGGCCTCGGCCAGCTCGGCGCTCTCGGAGAGGAAGCCGTAGCCGGGATGGACGGCGTCTGCTCCGGCCTCGCGCGCGGCCCGCACGTGCTCGTCGGCGTCGAGGTAGCTCGCGATCTCGACGACCTCGTCGGCGACGCGGGTATGCAGCGCGCCTGCGTCGTCGGGAGCGGCGACCGCGACGGTCTCGATCCCGAGCTCCCGGCAGGTGCGGAAGATCCGGACGGCGATCTCGCCGCGGTTCGCGACGAGCAGCCTGCGAATTGGCCGCCCGCTCACATGCGGAAGATCCCGAACTTCGTCTCGGGAATCGGCGCCTCGAGCGCCGCCGAGATACCGAGGGCGAGCACCCGGCGGGTGTCGAGCGGGTCGATGATCCCGTCGTCCCAGAGCCGCGCCGTCGAGTAGTAGGGGCTGCCCTCCTCCTCGTACTTCGCGCGGATCTCGTCGGGATCGGCGTCGCCGACGGTGGTCAGCACGGTCGCGGCCTGCTCCCCGCCCATCACGGAGATCCTGGAGTTCGGCCACATCCAGAGCTGCCTCGGGCCGTAGGCGCGGCCGCACATCGCGTAGTTGCCGGCGCCGAAGGAGCCGCCGACGACGACCGTGAACTTCGGCACCTCGGCGCAGGCGACCGCCATCACGAGCTTCGCCCCGTCGCGGGCGATCCCGCCCGCCTCGTACTCCTTGCCGACCATGAAGCCGGTGATGTTCTGCAGGAAGAGCAGCGGGATCCGCCGAGCGCACGCGAGCTCGATGAAGTGGGCGCCCTTCTGGGACGACTCGGCGAAGAGGACCCCGTTGTTCGCGAGGATCGCCACCGGGTAGCCCTCGATCGCGGCCCAGCCGCAGACGAGCGTCTCGCCGTAGCGCTCCTTGAACTCGTCGAGACGGGAGCCGTCGACGATCCGGGCGATCAGCTCGCGCGGGTCGATCTGGGTGCGGTGGTCGTCGGGGATCAGGCCGTAGAGCTCCGCCGGGTCGGCGGCGGGCGGCTCGGGCTCGGCGAGCTCCCACGGCGGTTCCGGGGTGCGGCCGTGCAGGTTGCGGACGATGCGGCGCGCGATCGC
Organism: uncultured Actinomycetota bacterium; assembly: GCA_963720045.1. Classification (GTDB taxonomy): domain Bacteria; phylum Actinomycetota; class Thermoleophilia; order Gaiellales; family Gaiellaceae; genus PALSA-600. Next base: position 244,270 of record CAVREC010000005.1, read on the forward strand.
GAGCGCGTGCTCGTCGGAGGTGGCGTAGTGGTCGGCGACGCCCGAGTGGCGGGTGTGCACCTCAGCGCCCCCGAGCTCCTCGACGCTCACCTCCTCGCCGGTTGCCGCCTTCACGAGCGCCGGGCCGCCGATGAAGATCGAGCCGGTGCCGCGGACGATCACCGTCTCATCGGCCATCGCCGGCACATAGGCGCCGCCGGCGGCGCAGAAGCCCATGACCACGGCGATCTGGGCGATCCCCTGCGCGGACATCCGCGCCTGGTTGTAGAAGAGCCGCCCGAAGTGCTCCCGGTCGGGGAAGACATCGGCCTGGAGCGGCAGGAAGGCACCGCCCGAGTCGACGAGGTAGAGGCACGGCAGCCGGTTCTGCTCGGCGATCTCCTGCGCTCTCAGGTGCTTCTTGACCGTCAGCGGCAGGTAGGAGCCGCCCTTCACGGTGGCGTCGTTCGCAAACAGCATGCACGGGCGGCCCTCGACGGTGCCGATGCCCGGTCACGATCCCCGCCGACGGCGCTTCGCCCCCGTAGAGCCCCCAGGCGGCGAGGGCGCCGATCTCGAGGAACGCCGAGCCGGGATCGACGAGCCGGTCGATCCGCTCGCGCGCGGTCAGCTTGCCGCGGCTTCTGTGCCGCTCGAGCGCGGCGGGGCTGCCTCCGACGGCGACGGCGGCGCTGCGCTCGCGCAGCTCGGCGACGAGCGCCTCCATCCGGGCGGCGCGGCGGGCGAACTCCTCCGCCTGCGTGTCCACGTGTGAGTCGAGCGTTGCCATCCGCGTACCTGACCGTATACCCGCGGACGTAGGCTTCGGCGGACGTGAACAGCCAGCTGCCAGAGCGGGTTCGGATTCGCGAGGTCGGGCCGCGCGACGGGTTCCAGAACGAGCCCGAGATCGTGGCGAGCGCCGACAAGGTGCGGCTGATCGACCGGCTCGGGGCGACCGGCTTGCAACGGATCGAGGTGACCTCGTTCGTTCGGCCCGACCGCGTGCCCCAGCTCGCGGACGCCGAGCAGGTTCTCGCGGCGATCTCGCTCCCGGCATCGGTCGAGGCGGCGGTGCTCGTCCCGAACCTGCGGGGGCTCGAACGAGCGCTCGCGCTGCGCGACCGCTTCCAGCACGTGAGCGGGTTCGTGTCGGCCTCGGAGACCCACAACCGGATGAACGTCGGGCGGCCGGTCGAGGAATCGGTCTCCGAGCTCGAGGCGGTGATGGGGCGGGCGCGCGAGGAAGGGCTGCGGGCGGGCGCCGTGATCAGCGTCAGCTTCGGCTGTCCCTACGAGGGGCACGTCTCGCCCGAGGCGGTCTTCGCAATCGCGCGGCGTCTCGTCGCGGCGGGAGCAGAGGAGATCGGCTTCGGCGACACGACCGGGATGGCGAACCCGCTCCAGGTGCGCTCGTTCTTCCCCGCTGCGCATGAGGCTCTGGGCGGCGAGGTCGAGCTCACGGCGCATTTCCACAACACCCGGGGCCAGGGCCTCGCGAACGTGCTCGCAGCGCTCGAGTCGGGCTGCGACTCCTTCGAATCGAGCTTCGGCGAGATCGGCGGCTGCCCTGTCCCACCGGGCGCCACGGGCAACATCGCCACCGAGGATCTCGTCTCGATGCTCCACGAGATGGGCATCTCGACCGGCGTCGACCTCGACGCGCTCCTCGACGTCTCCCGCGAGCTCGCCGCGATCCTCGGCCGCCCACTCGGCTCCCACACGCTCGCCGCCGGCCCCGTTTCCTGGAACCCCGGCGCGTCCGGCTGACTGCAGGCGAGAGCAACCGGTCAGCTCCGGCCGTGTCGCTTCGAGACATGGCTGGGGACAGTCCCCAGCCATGTCCTGCAGGGACGGTGGCCGAAAACGAGAGACTTGCGCCTTGACCTTCGGAACGCTCAGCGTCATCGTCCTCGCCGGGCTCGCGGGGCCGCTCCTCTCGGCAAGCGGGCAGGTGCTGGTGCCGGTGATCGTGGGAGAGCTCGCGGCCGGGCTCGTCGTCGGGCGGACGGGGTTCGGTTGGATCCACCCCGCGGATCCGACCACCGCATTCCTTGCCTCGGTCGGGTTCGCGATGTTGATGTTCACGGCCGGGATGCACATCCCGGTCAGGGAGCCGGAGCTCGTGAAGAGACTCGGTCGCGGCGCCCTCGCCGCGGCGGCTGCGGGAGTCTTCGCGATCGGCGCGGGAATCGCGACCGCGCGGATCGTCGGCGTTCCCCATCCCGCGATCTACGTCGTCATCCTCGCGAGCGGCTCCGCCGCGGTGCTCGTGCCCTCGCTGCACGAGGCGGGGCTCCTCGACCAGTCGGAGTGCCTCGTGGTCGCGGCGCAGATCGCGGTTGCCGACGTCGTGGCGATCGTCGCCGTTCCGCTCGTCCTCCAACCGAACCGGGCGACCCACGCCCTGCTCGGCGCGCTCGCCGTCGCAGCCTGCGCCGTGCTCCTCTACTTCGTGATCCGCTCACTCCACGGCGCCGCCTGGATCCGTCGCATACGGGTGCACTCGAAGAAGCGCGACTGGGCGCTCGACCTGCGCCTCTCGCTGCTCGTGCTCTTCGGGCTCGCCTGGCTTGCGGTCCGAACGGGCACGAGCGTCCTCATCGCCGGATTCGCCGTGGGCCTCGTCGTGGCCGCGATCGGCGGGCCGAAGCGGCTCTCCCGCCAGGTCGTGGGCGTCGCGCAGGGCTTCTTCGTGCCGCTCTTCTTCGTCGTGCTGGGCGCCCAGATCGACCTCCGCGCCTTCGGAACCCACGGATCGCTCATCGAGCTCGCCGCGCTCCTGATCGGCTTCAACGTCCTGCTGAGCATCGGCGCGGCCGCGGTGACCAGGCAGTCGGTCGGTGCCGGCCTCGCCGCCGCGGTCTCGCTCGGAGTGCCTGCCGCCATCGTGGCTCTCGGCCTGCAGCAGCACGTGATCTCGGCCGGAATCGCGGCGGCGATCATGGTCGCGGCGCTCGCGAGCATCGGGGTGAGCGGCGCCGGCGTGGCGATGCTGCACCGGCGGCTCGGCCCACCCGCTACGCCGTCCGGCGCCGCAGCGTCGCTGCGGCCAGCCCCAGCGCCGGCGCCGGCGCAGTCAAACCCGGCGTAACCGCGACGTCCGCGGTCAACGACGTTCGAGCTCTGCCGTGTACTCGCCGTCCCGGGCGGCGCCGTTCATCCTCGCGCGGTGAAGGTAGACGGCCTCGGCTGCGGGGACGTTCTCCGGCTTTCCGCCCCATGTCTCGAGCGCCGCCGTCTGCAGCGCGCGCCCGTAGGAGAACGAGAGCTGCCACGGATGCGGGCCACGAAGCGCCAGCGCGTTCAGATGGGCCGTCGCGTCCTCCTCGCTCTGACCGCCGGAGAGGAAGACGATCCCCGGGACCGCTGCCGGGACGTGGCGGTAGAGCACCTCGAGGGTCCGCTCGGTGACCTCGTCGATCCCTGCTCGGGGGGCGGCGTCGTAACCCGACACGACCATGTTCGGCTTCAGGAGCGTCCCGCGCAGGTCGACGCGCTGGTCGTGAAGCTCGGTGTAGAGCGCCTGGAGCGCACGTCCGGTCGCCTTGGCGCTCTGCTCGATCGAATGATCGCCGTCCATCAGCACCTCGGGCTCGACGATCGGCACGATCCCGGCTTCCTGCGCGAGCGCGGCATAGCGGGCAAGGGCGTGGGCGTTCGCCCAGACGCAGTATTCGCTCGGCCGGCCGTCGCCGATCGAGTAGGTCGCGCGCCATTTCGAGAACCGCGCCCCCAGCGTCCGGTACTCCGCAAAGCGCTCACGCAGGCCGTCGAGGCCTTCCGTGACGGTTTCGCCGGAGGACAGTGCGAGCGGCTTCGCGCCCCGATCGACCTTGATCCCCGGGATCACGCCGCGGGCAGCCAGCAGAGCCGGGAACGGCGTGCCGTCGGCGGCGCTCTGGCGGATCGTCTCGTCGAAGAGGATCACGCCGCTGATGAACTCCTCTGCGCCCGGCGTACCGAGCAGCACGTCGCGGTAGGCCCGCCGGCTCTCCTCGGTCGACTCGACGCCGATCGTCGCGAAGCGCCTGGCGATCGTCCCCGAGCTCTCGTCGGCGGCGAGAATCCCTTTGCCCTCGGCGACGAGGGCGCGAGCGGTCTGGGCGAGCTCGTTCACGGCGTTGCCCCCTACGGTAGTAGTTTTCGGACTCCCCCAGGCAGAAGGAAAGGAAATCGATGGGCACGATCGTGGTAGGAGTCGACGGCTCGGGCGCCTCGATCAAGGCGCTGCGGTACGCGGTCGACGAGGCCAAGAAGACTCCCGGGACCGACGTCAAGGCCGTCAGCGCCTGGCACGTCCCCGCCGGGGTCTACGGCAGCGGCTGGGCGCCGAGCGACGTCGATCTCGACGAGTTCCGCAAGCTCGCCCAGACCGCACTCGACGAAGGCATCGCCGCGGCCGACGTCGGAGATTCCGGCGTGACGGTGACGCCGGTCCTGCGCGAGGGCCAGCCTGCCGACGTCCTCTGCGACGAGGCCGAAGGCTCCGAGCTCCTCGTCGTCGGCACGCGTGGGCTCGGCGGCTTCCACGGTCTGCTCGTCGGCTCGGTGAGCCAGCAGTGCGTGCATCACGCGCCCGTCCCGGTGGTCGTGATCCGCCCGGACAAGGGCGCGAAGAACTAACGCGTCTTCGCGAACCGCTCGACCGCGGCGAGCAGCTCGGCAGCCTTCGTCTCGGCGTCCACTTCGTCGCCCGAGGCGAGCGCGTCGGCCACGCAATGCCGGACATGCCCGTCGAGCAGGCGGAAGGCGAGCGAGTCGAGTGCCGTCCGCACCGCCGAGATCTGGGTGAGGACGTCGATGCAGTACCGGTCCTCCTCGACCATCCGCTCGATCCCGCGCACCTGACCCTCGATCCGGTGGAGGCGCGTGACGAGCGCGGCTTTCTCGCCGTGATATCCGGGGGCTTTGTCTGTCAGCGGATGCTCCTGAAGCGCCTCAGGCGGAGGCTGTTACCGACGACGAAGAGGCTCGAGCAAGCCATCGCCGCCGCCGCGACGATCGGGCTCAGCAGTCCCGCGACGGCCAAGGGTAGCGCGGCGAGGTTGTAGGCGAAGGCCCAGAAGAGGTTCCCCTCGATCGTGCGGAGCGTTCGGCGCGCGAGGCGCACGGCGTCGACGACGGCGCGCAGATCGCCGGAGACGAGCGTGATGTCCGAGGCCTCGATCGCGATGTCCGCCCCGCTGCCGAGGGCGAGCCCGAGATCGGCTTGCGCGAGGGCGGGGGCGTCGTTGACGCCGTCGCCGACCATCGCGACGACCCGGCCCGCGTGCTGGAGATCCTCGATCGCCCGCGCCTTTCCGGCGGGATCGACGCCCGAGAGCACGCTCTCGATTCCGACCTCGGCTGCGGCCCGCTCGGCCGCCCCGGCGCCGTCGCCGGTGAGCAGCACCGGCTCGAGGCCGAGCGCCCGGAGCGCGGCGACCGCCTCTGCGCTCGTCGGCTTGACCACGTCGCGGAACTCGAGCCGGGCCCGCGGCTCCCCGTCCCAGGAGACCTCGATCTGCGCTCCGCTGCGGCCCACGGTGACCTCGTGGCCCTCGACGGTGCCGGCGACACCCGTTCCGGCGGTACTGCGGAAGGCCGTGACCGGCGGCAGCCCTCCGAGCTCCCGCCGCGCGGCACGGACGACCGCGCCGGCGACCGGATGCTCGGACGCCGATTCGACCGCGCCTGCGAGACGAAGCACCTCGGCCCGGGTCGACCCGTCGAGCAGCGAGACGGTGGCAAGCTCGAGCTTCCCCTCGGTCACGGTCCCGGTCTTGTCCAGCACGACCACGTCGACCTGGCGCGTCCGCTCGAGCACCTGTGGCCCCTTGATCAACACGCCGAGCTGCGCGCCCCGGCCGGTGCCGACCATCAGCGCGAGCGGCGTCGCGAGCCCGAGCGCGCACGGGCAGGCGATGATCAGAACCGAAACGGCTGCGGTGAACGCGGCGCCCGCAGAGCCGCCGAAAACGAGCCAGCCTGCAAGCGTGAGCAGAGACAGGATCAGCACGAACGGGACGAAGATGCCGGAGATCCGGTCGGCCAGCCGCTGCACGGGCGCCTTGCCCGACTGCGCCTCCTCGACGAGACGGGCGATCTGCGCCAGCACCGTGTCGGCCCCGACGCGGGTCGCGCGGACGGCGAGCCGGCCGTAGTCGTTGACCGTGGCGCCCTCGACGCCGTCCCCGACCCTCACCTCGGCCGGGAGCGACTCTCCGGTCAGAAGCGACCGGTCGACCGCCGAGGCTCCCTCCACGACGATGCCGTCAGTCGCGATCTTCTCTCCCGGCCGCACGACGAAGATGTCTCCGGGCACGAGCTCGGACACCGGAACGCTCACCTCGGCGCCGTCGCGGATCACCGACGCATCCCGCACGCCGAGCTCGAGCAGACCGCGGATCGCCTGCGACGCATGCCGCTTCGACCGCACCTCCAGGTAGCGGCCGAGCAGGATCAGCGTCGTCACGGTGGCCGCGACCTCGAAGTACGTGCCCGTCGAGAGCCCGGCGGCGAGCACCACCGCCGACCAGGCCCAGGCCGAGACCGTCCCGAGCGAGATCAGGGTGTCCATTCCCGCCGCACCGTGGCGTGCGCTCCGAAGCGCAGCGCGATGGAAGCCGATCCCGGCCACGAAGACGACGGGGGTCGAGAGCGCGAGCGCCACCCACTGCCAGCCGGCGAAGCGCAGCGAGGGGGCCATCGCGAGCAGGACGACCGGCACCGTGAGGGCGACCGCGAGCGTGAGCCTACGAGCGAGCGTATCGAGCGGCTCGTCGTGATCGTGGTCGGAAACCCCGGCGGGATGCGCCCCGTAACCGAGCGACTCGACCGCGGCAACGAGCTCCTCCAGCGGAAGCGAGGGCTCGCAGCGCACGGTCGCCTGGCTCGTCGCGAAGTTCACGGTCGCCTCCACCCCGTCGAGCCTGTTCAGCCGGCGTTCGATCGCCGAGGCGCAGGACGCGCACGACATTCCCTCGAGCTCGAGCCTGACGGTTTCGGGCGCTTCGGCAGCCGTCATGCGCCCATCATACCCTAGCGGGGTATTAGGAGCAGCAAGCGAACACGGGCCCGGCTCGCGTCACGATAATCAGCGCGTGGCGACCGGTATGCAGCGATAGTGGCCGAAGGATCGGCGGCTCCCGAGGTCGCGCACAAGTTCATGCATGCCCCTCACGACGAGGGGAAGGACGAGGAGCACAAGCTTCGAAACGAGCTGATCGAGATCGCCGAGGCCATCCTGCTCGCGATCGTGGCCGTCGCGACGGCGTGGAGCGGCTACCAGTCGACGCTCTGGGACAGCAAGCAGGCCCACCTCTACGGCGTCTCCTCGCGGGACAGGGCGCTGGCCACCCAGTCGGCGACGCTCGCCGGGCAGCAACAGCTCTACGACTCGAACGTCTTCTCGTTCTGGCTCCAGGCCGACGCACACGGCGATACCAAGCAGAAAGCGATCTTCGAGAAGCGGTTCCGTCCCGAGTTCGCCGTGGCCTTCGAGGCGTGGCTGAAGACAGACCCCTTCCGCAACCCGAAAGCACCGCCCGGCCCGATCGTGATGAAGGAGTACAAGAACGCCGCAACCGCGCAGGCGGGCGTCTACAACGCCGAGGCGACCACTGCGTTCGCCGAGGGGACGGACGCCCGCGAGAACGCCGACAAGTTCGTCCGCGACACGGTGCTGCTCGCGACGGTGCTGTTCCTGATCGCCCTCGCTCAACGGTTCAAGGTACGAGGCGTCCGCGTGGCGATGCTCCTCGTCGCCGGAGTCCTGCTCGTGATCGGCGTCGCGATGGTCTTCAGCCTGCCGTCGGCCTGATGCCGGCCGAAGCGGCCCCCCACCCCACCCCCGAGGAGCGCGCCGCGCGCGGAAGGGCGGCGCGCGAGGCCAGCCCGCGGCGGAGCCAGGCGAGCTTCGAGCCGAGCGGTCGCGACCCGATCGCCCTGCTCGAGGAGCAGGCGGCGACCCGGATCCCGGAGCTCGTGCCGATCCGCTACGGGCGCATGCTGGTCTCGCCGTTCGCGTTCCATCGCGGAACCACCGCGGTCATGGCGAGCGACTTCGCGCCGCTGCCGCGCTCGGGGCTCGACGTTCAGCTCTGCGGAGATGCGCACCTCGGCAACTTCGGCGGCTTCGGCTCTCCCGAGCGCGACCTCGTCTTCGATCTGAACGACTTCGACGAGACGCTGCCCGGCCCGTTCGAGTGGGACGTGAAGCGGCTCGCCGCAAGCATCGAGATTGCGGGACGAAGCCGGAAGCTCGGCGCGAACGCGTGCCGGACCGCCGTGCTCGCGATGGTGCATTCCTACCGCGAGGCGATGCACGGGTTCGCGGAGCTGGGGAACCTCGAGGTCTGGTATGCCCGCGTCAGCGTCGACGGCCTCGTCACGAAGCTGAGCCAGGAACGTCAGGAAGAGGAGGCCTCGACGGTCGCCCGCGCCGGCGCGAAGGCGCGGACTCGCGACCATCTGAAGGCGTTCAAGAAGCTCACGACCACCGTGGACGGCGTGCCGCGCATCCGCTCGGACCCGCCTCTGATCGTGCCGATCGGCGAGCTCCTCGGGGGCCTCGCGGATCCCGAGGCGATCGAGGCGCTCGTCCGTTCGATCCTCGCGGGCTTCCGCAGCACCCTTCAGCCCGACCGCCGGCGGCTGCTCGACTCCTACGAGATCGTCGACGTGGCCCACAAGGTGGTCGGAGTGAGCAGCGTCGGCACCCGTTGCTGGATCGTCCTGATGCTCGGACGCGACACGACCGACCCGCTCTTCGTGCAGGTGAAGGAGGCGCAGGCCTCGGTGCTCGAGCCCTACCTCGGCGCGTCCGGCTTCGCGACCCACGGCCAGCGTGTGGTCGAGGGACAGCGCCTGATGCAGGCGACCGGAGACCTGTTCCTCGGCTGGCATCGGACGACCGAGCTCGACGGCACCGAGCGCGACTACTTCTGCCGGCAGCTCTGGGACTGGAAGGGCTCGGCGAACCTCGACACGCTCGATGCGGGCACGCTCGGGCCGTACGGCCAGCTCTGCGGCTGGACGCTCGCCCGGGCACACGCGCGCTCCGGGGACCGGATCGCGATCGCCGAGTACCTGGGAAAGGGAGACGTCTTCGACCAGTCGCTCGCGACCTTCGCTGCCGCCTACGCCGACCAGAACGAGCGCGACTACGAGGCGTTCCAGAATGCGGCCGCCGACGGCCGGATCGAGGTCGTCGAAGGGCTCTAGCTGTTCGAGAGCGCGAGCTTCTTCGCCTGCTCGAACTCGTCCTGGGTCAGCGCGCCCTTGTCGCGGAGCGCAACGAGGCGGTCGAGCTCTTCCGCAGTCGATTTGGCGCCGGCCCCGGCGGGAGTGGCGGCGGCCGCCTCGTGATGGGTCAGCTTGCGGGCCGAGGCGGTCGCGCGAGCGACGAGCGAGGCGTCGGCAGGCTCGAGTCCAGCCTGCGGGAACTCGGCGAGCGTCTGGCGGCGAAGCACCCACACGCCCGCGACGAGGAGAACGGCCAGGAGCAGGATTCCCCACCACGTGCGCAGCGCGTGCGTCGGTCCCCAGAGGATCAGGAGGAGCCAGACGATGCCGGTCGCGCCCCAGGTGATCCCCGGCCGGACGTTCAGCACGGGAGCCACCTCGCGGCGCAGCGACGTCGCGAGCGGGGTGGGCCCGGCGATCAACGCCGCGAGCACCGTGAGCAGGCCGTACATCACGATCGCCCAGCCGATCTGCCCGAGGATCGAGGTCTCGATCAGCCACAGGTGCCGAACGGGCACACGGTTCTCCGGCTGCGAGAGCGTGTTCACCACGTAGTTGCCGATGAAGTGCCGGGCAACGAGCGTCACCAGGCCGACGATCGTGAAGGCCCAGCCGATGTGAGCCAGCGTCTTTCGCCGCTCGCCGGCGGCGAGGTACATCGCGAGGATGTACATGCCGAACACGAGGATGCCGGCCCAGACGCTGAGGATCTTGATCGCCCTGACGCCCTTCTGTGCCGACGCGAGTTGATCCGAGCGCGCCACGGTGATCACGCCGACATCCGGCGGGAGCTTGCTGATCACTCCCGAGGGCAGGCCGAGTTGGGTCGCGACCTCTTTGAGCAGCTCGCTGATGTCGAGGGTCACGTTTCCGCTGCCGGTCGAGATCCCGAATCCGGTCTTGTCCTCGAGCACCGCGACGAGCTGCTTCTGCGCGGCAGAGCTCGCGGCGACGAAGAGCTTCTGGAATCTCGGCTGCGCGAGCAGCAGCTCGACGCCCTGGGTCGCGGGCTCGCGAAGGGCGGCGGCCGCCGGCCCGGCGAGCTGCTTGAAGTTGGACGGGAGCTGCTTCTGCAGCTCGGCTGACACATTGACGTTGTCGTAGATCTGGTTCACGAGCTGCGTCGCGATCGCGCTCCGGATCACCGGATCCTGGATCGCGTGCGCGCTCGCCGTCGTCCAAGCCTTGTTGGAGAGCACCTGGCGATGCACCCAGGTGGTGAGCACCGAGAGGACGGCGATCACCGACGCGAGCACGACGAGCGTCCAGACCGCGGTTCGGCGCCCGCGGCTCATCTTCGCCGGGGGCGTCTCCACGGCCGGCAGCGCCGTCGTGGCCGCGGTGTCCAATCCGACGTCGCTCACAGCACGAGCATACTCATCCGCGGCGGAAAACGAGATCGGGCGCCGCATTGCGGCGCCCGATCCCTGTATTCGAGTCGCAGTCGGGCGAAGAACTGTCGCGCCTGCGTCTCGCGCAACCTTCCCCGTCGACCTGGGCGCCGGCTAGGCGAGCGCCTTGGCCTTCAGCGTGTCGAACTCGGCCTGCGTGATCGTCCCTGCGTCGAGAAGGGACTTCGCCTTCGCAATCTGCTCGGTCGGATCACCGGAGGAAGCGACACTCTTGATGTAGCTGTCCATGTCCGTCTGCGCCGCCTGCACCTGCTTCATCTGGCGCTGTGCCATCCCGTCTCCGTTACTGATGTAGTAGGCGAAGAGCCCGAGGAACGGGAACACGATCAGGAAGAACACCCACACCGCCTTCTTCCATCCCGAGGCGTCATGCCGCGAGAAGAGGTCGACGATCACGTGGAACAACAGGATGAAGAAGATGACCATGAAGAAGATCACGATCAATGACCACAGGAAGGTCAAAAAGCTCGTTGCAAGCATGCTCCTCCTTAGATGTCGGTTAGCCCCTGGCCCGGAGCGTGCAGATCATCGCCCACACGCCGGTTTGGCGCAACCTATCGCACGGCCGTTGTCTCATCAGTCGAAGGCTCCCTCTGACTGACCGGCCGCCGGCCGGAGCACGCCGCCGCCGGCTCCTCGTGGTCGCCGTCGCGGCCGCGGTTGCGGTTGCGTTTGCCGACTCCTCGATCGTGGTGCTGGCCCTGCCTGACGTCTACGGGGCGTTCGACACGAGCATCGTCGGCGTCTCGTGGGTGATCACCGCCTACAACCTGGTGGTGGCGGCGGTGGCGTTCGCGCTCGTGCCGGTCGTCGGACGGGTCGACGTGGGCCGTGTCAGCCGGATCGGGCTCCTGCTCTTCTTCGCTGGCTCGGTCGGATCGGCTTCCTCGTGGAATCTGCCCGCGCTGATCGCCTTCCGCTGCGTCCAGGGCGCCGGGGCGGCGATGCTCCTCGCAGGGGCGCTCGCCCTGCTCACGGCTCTCACCGGCTCGAACACGCGCGGGATCGCCGTCTGGACGGCCGCCGGGACGTTCGGGGCGGCGGCCGGCCCGGCGCTCGGCGGGGTGCTCACGCAGCTTTTCGACTGGCGGGCGATCTTCGCCTTCCAGGCTCCGGTCGCGCTCGTCGCGCTCGTGGCCGCGTTCGAGTCGCATCTCCATCCGCATGTCGAGGGCGAGCACCGCTCGAGTCTCGCGGCGAACCTGGCGCTGGCATTCCTGTTCGGCGCGCTCGTCGGCGCGCTCTTCCTCGCCGTCCTGCTCGTGATCACCGTCTGGGGGCTCTCGCCGATCGCGGGCGCGGCCGTGGTCAGTGCGCTTCCGCTCGCCGCGTACGCCTCGCGCCGGCTCGAGCGCGAGCTCTCTCCACGGCTTGCTGCCGCCTCCGGCGCGGGCCTCCTCGCGGCCGGGCTCGTCGCGCTCGCCCTCCTGCCGTCGACGAGCAAGGCGATCGTCGCGATTGCGCTCGCGCTCTGCGGCGTCGGGCTCGGGCTCGCGGTGCCCGCGCTCACCCATCGCGCCGTCCGTCCGGGCGCAGGCGCGGTCAGGAGCGCGACCGTGACGATCGGCGCCCGGCACGCCGGCCTCGTCGTGGCGCTCGCGCTCATCGCACCGCTCCTTTCCCACGACCTCGAGCAGGGCAGCCACCGGGCGCTCCTCGCCGGGACGCGGGTGATCCTCGACGGCAACGCGCCGCTGCGGCAGAAGGTCCCGATCGCGCTCGACCTCAGATCGGCGCTCGAGAACGCACCGAAGGGTGTCGTCCCCGACCTCGCCGAGCCCTTCGACCGACGCGGCGCCGCCCACGACTCGAACCTCCGCCAGGTTCGTGACGCGCTGATCGGGGCGCTCGAGGAGGTGGTGACCCGGAGCTTCCGCAGCTCCTTCGGGCTCTCTGCACTCTTTGCGCTGCTCGCGCTGATCCCGATCCTCGCCATCCGGAAGGACGAATCGCTGTGACCACGCGTAACGGAAAGCTCGCTCTCGGCGCACTCGCAATGGTGGCCGCGGCCCTGATCGTGGTCGAGCTGGCGCTCGGGGCGGTCGGCTTCGGTGGCGCGAAGCTGGCCGATCCGTGCACGTCGAAGAGCTCGTTTGCCGGCGGCGGGGTCGACGGCGCCCTCCAGCGCATTGCGCTCTCGGGCCTCGACGGCGCCGCCTGCAGGCTCGGCACGAGCCGGGAAAAGCTCGTCCTCTCGTTCTCACCCGCAAGCGGCGAGAAGATCCGCTGGAGCCGCCCGACGATCGACGCAGCCCTCCGCGCCGGAGTCGACCGCGCTGCCAGAGACACCGCGGGCGGCGGGCTGATGGGCAGCGTGCTCGCGTTCCTGCTCCGGGAGCTCGTCGCTCAGCCGGTGAACTGGTTCCTCGGCGGGAGCTGAGCGGGTGCGGGTGGCGGCGACCTCCACCCGCACCCGCCGCCGGCTATTTCCCCTTGGCCGCAGCGAGCGTCGCCCGCACCTCGCCCGGGGTCATCGGGGCGTTCCGGATCCGGACGCCGGTCGCATCGAAGAACGCGTTCGCGATCGCGGCGCCGATGCTCGCGGTCGGCGGCTCACCTGAGCCCGACGAGAACACACCGTTCGCAGCGACGGTTCCTGCGGGAGCCGTGGTCCCGTTCGCAGTCGGCGTCCCCGTGCTCACCCCGGGGATGTCGGTGCGCTGGATGTAGTCGAACTCGATCTTCGGCGTGTCCTTGAACCGCATGATCGGGTAGGTGACCCAGTCGAGGCTCGTCACGTTGCTCTTGTTGAACACGACCTCTTCGAAGAGCGCGCGGCTCGCACCCTGCGTGAGGCTCCCGACCGCCTGGTTCTCGATCCCCGCCGGGTAGACGGTGAGCCCGGTGTCCTGGGCCGAGTAGAGGGTGAGCGGCACGATCTTCCCGCTCTTCTTGTTCACCTGCACCTCCGCGACGTTCGCGACCATCGTCCCGGCGAAGCTCCCGAACGCCAGCCCGCGCCCGGTCACGATGTTCCCGGTCCCGAGCTTCGAGGCCGCGACCCGCGGCTGCCAGTTCGACATCTGCCCGACCCGCGTGAGCACGTTCCGCCAGCGGTCCCACGTGAGCGCCGTCACGCCGTTCGCCTCGTCGGAGGCAAGCGTCGCCACGTTCTGGAGGCGGAACTGGTAGGCGTCCATGTTCGCCGCGTGGGCGAGCTCGTCGATCATCTGCTCGTAGCCGAACGTCGTCTGCGGCGCCTGGGGCGCCCGCAGATACGTCGACTTGAAGTAGTGATCCTGCAGCGGGACGGTCTTGCCGGTGACGCGGCGATTCGCGAGGTTGTACTGCGTCCCCGTGTTCGTCGTGTCGAACGAGCCGAGCGCCGCGAACACGGGCGCCGTGCCGGTCATCTGCTCCGGCGGCGAGGTGGTGAAGTACGGGATCCCGAAGATCGTCACGTCGGTCGCGACGAGCTTTCCGTTCGCGTCGATTCCCCCCTTCACATCCATCATCTGGGCCGGGCCGTAGTTGTCCCAGCCCTGCTCGTCCCAACGCATGAACTGCAGCCGAACCGGAGCTCCGGCGAGCTGCGACATGAGCGCGGCGGACTCCGCGACATCGGTCTGCGGCGAGCTCCCGTACACGCTCGAGCCCTCGAAGTAGGTGACCCGCACCTTGTTGATCCCGACGCCGAGGATCTGGGCGACCGCCGTTCGGGTCGAGTAGATGTTCTGCGAGTTCGAGAACACGCGGGCCCCGGTCGAGGTCACGTCGGCGACCGCGCAGCTCGGCCCGATCGGGAAGTGACCGTTGTAGGGGTAGGTGTAGGTCTGCGAGACGACCTTGGCCGCACCCGCGAGGGCCGAGTCGACGTTGCCCATGTTCAGCGCCGTCGAGGCCTTCACGAGCCCGGCCGTGTCCTCGGTCCGCATGCTGGACCACAGGTTTCCGGAGCTCGGGAGCGCCGGCATCGGGGCCCACTTGACCTTCAGCTCGACCGCCGCCTGGATCGCGTCGTACTCGAGCGGGGCGGTCACGCCGATGAAGCTGCCCTTCTGGACGACCTTGGCGTTCGGGATGTGGCCGATCGACCCGGTATCGACCGAGAGCACCTGCGGGTTCGTGCCCGATCGCCGTAGGCGCCCTGCCCGCGCGGCCTGACGATGCGGCCGTGGAGCATTCCCGGGATCCGGATGTTGTGGACGTAGGTGTAGGTGCCCGTCACCTTCGCCGGGATGTCGATCCGAGGCGGTCCCGGTGCGACCCCGACGAGCGTGTACTGGCCGACCGGCTTCGTCCCCGGAGCACCTGCGGTCAGGCCCGGGCCCGGTGAGGCGACGAACGCAGGAACCTGCGACGTCTCGGCGGTGGCGAGCCCCTGGCTCGATCCGGAGCCGCTGCTCGCGACGCCCTGGGCCTGCGACTGTGCGGGCGGCTGGGTCGGAGCGAGGTTGTACTGCGAGCCCATCTCGATGTTGAAGACCTTGCCGCCGAGCAGCTGCCCGTAGGTCACGGTCTTCCCGCCGCCCGTGACGACGCCCTTCGAGACGCTGAGGCTCCCGACCGGCACGCCGAGCCGGCTGGAGGCGAGCCCGAGGAGTGCCTGGTAGGCCGCCGCCGAGGCGGCACGGGTCTGCTTGCCGCCGGAGTCGATCGCGGAGCTTCCCGCGGTGATCCCCTGGTTCGGGGTGAGGTCGGTGTCGTTCGTGATCGGATGCATCTGGGCCATGTCCATGACCGAGCTCCTCGGCCGCGATCATCAGGAGGCCCGTCATCGAGCCCTGGCCGAGCTCGACCTTGCCGAGCTTCACCGACGCTGTGTTGTCGGCGTTGATCACGATCCAGGAGTCGATCGCGTTCGAGTCTGCGGGCCCGAACGACGCGAACTGGTTCGGGTCGGCGGCGCCGAGGGCGCGGCCGGCACCGGCGCCGAGCACCGTGAATCCGACGAGCAGCGCCCCGCCGCCCTTGAGGAACGACCGGCGCGAGAGCTCGCGCCTCTCCATGAGTGCAGACATTGCTACGCACCACCTTTCGCCATCGCCGTCGCGGCCACCTGGATCGCCGTGAGGATCCGTGGGTAGGTGCCGCAGCGGCACAGATGTCCGTTCATCGCGGTCTTGATCTGCTCCTCGGACGGATGCTTCGTCGTCGCGAGGAGATCGGCCGCCTGGATCAACATCCCGTTCTGGCAGTAGCCGCAATGCGGCACCTGGCCGTCGATCCACGCCTGCTGGAGCGGATGGAGCGCCGGCGCCGCCGCCGTCGTTCCCCGTTCCGCTGCATAGAGCGCAGGCAATCCTTCGAGTGTCGTGATGCTCTTCCCGGACACCGCCGCCACCGGCGTCACACACGACCGGATCTCCTTGCCGTCCAGGAGCACCGAGCAGGCACCGCACTGTGCGAGCCCGCAGCCGAAGCGCGGGCCGTGCAGGTGAAGCTCGTTGTGCAGGACGTAGAGAAGCGGCGTATCGAGGCTCGCACTCACTCCGTGCGTGAGCCCGTTCACCTTGATCTTCAAGTTGCTCGCCATTCGAACCTCCCGTCTTGTGGTTCCTTGCCGCGGCGGACGCAGCAACGGGGGGGATGGCGAGGGCTAGCTGCGAGCGCCTTCTTTCTGATCCCCGCTCGTCGCGAACTGAAACTCCGGAGGCGGCTCGAGCGGCACCGCGTCCGCACCCTGAAGATCGCGCCGCCACCCGCCGAGCACGCCGTGCACGGCGGCCGCCCCCACGATCGCCTGCTCCGGCGCCGCAAGCTCCTTCGGATACAGGATGAACGGCCGCGTCTGAAGGCCGCCGAGGCCGCCGTGGAAGGAGATCAGCTCCTCGAAGGCACAACCCTCCTCGAGCTCGGGATCGTAGAAGCTCCCGACCATGAGGTCCGCGACGTGCCGAAAGCCGTCTGTTCGCAGGAGATGTGCAGGCGCGTTCGGCGAGAAATGCTCGAGTGGATCCTCCCCTTCGACCGTGCCCTCGGCGAGTCGGCGCACGCCGCGTGGGCCCAGGGCCAGAGGCCCCTGCTCGCTCGAGCGGACGAGGAGCCAGCCGACGTGCGGATGCTCCCGCAGCGCAGGGATCAGCTTCGGATGGCGCTCCTCGATCTCCTCGAGCGTGAGCCGGCGAGGCTCCTCGGTGAGGTAGACGAGACCGAGGTTGCCGGAGCCGAGCACGATCGCCGAGCCCACGGCCGCAGCGCCGTCGGCCACCTTCTCCTTGGGAGCGCCGGTCGCCTCGCGCAGGGCGAGGCCCGCCATCGCGGACTGCTCGTCACCGCCGGCGATCGCCTGGACGTCAGTCGACTCGAGCGACTCTGCGACGAGATCCTGGAGCGAGTAGCCGTTTCGCTGCTTGAACGTCGCGCCCTGCGTCTGCCCATGATCGGAGAGAACGACGATGTGGTAGGGCCGCGGCGCGAAGCGGCGCGCGCGGTCGATGCGGCCGAACTGCTGGTCGAGCTTCCGCAGCGCCTCGAGCGTGTCGGCGCGTTCGAGCCCCGAGTGATGGGCCACCTCGTCGTAGCTCGAGAAGGTCGCGTACACCGCGGGCCCGCCGCGCATCATGTCGGTCAGCACGCCGTACACGATCAGGTCGCGCACGATCACGCACATCGTCGCCCGTAGGAGCGGGTAGATCCCACCGCGGTGGCCGCGCGGGCGCACGTCCCGGCGCGCCGCACGGAGCGCGGCCGTCCATTCGAGGAACAGCTCCCAGCCGAAGAGCACGAACGTGCGCGTCACGTTGAAGCCGTTCGCGAAGAACGCGCGGTAGCCGGGGTTGGCCCGCTTCTCGGCGCTCATCCGGCTGACCGTGAGGATCACCTCGTCGGCCTCGCCGGAGAGCAGGTTCCCTCGGCTCGAGCCGCCGTTCACGAGCAGGCCGATCCCGGTTGCGTGGATCCGCTCGATCTCCTCGCAGTCTGCGGGACCGGAGCACGCGATCGTGCGGCCGTTCTCCTTCTCGACCCACCGGAACGCCGGGATGTTCTCGTTCGAGCCGAGGAGGATCCCGGCCTGGCTCGCGCCGGTCTGCGACGAGAGGTCGGGCTCCCACTCGACGACGCTGTGCGACCCGTCGGCGAGCCACGAGGCCATGTTCGGCGCGTTGCCGTCGCGCATCGCGCGGCGCAGCACCGGCAGAGCCAGCCCGTCGATCTCGAGGAAGAGGATCCCGGGAACGTCCGTCGCCTTCACGTCGCCGTGCCTCCGCGCGATCCGCTGCACCACGCGGAGCGTGTAGGTGTCGTCGTCGTTCGTGCCGAAGATAACGTCCAGTACCACCCCCACCGCGGAGGCGACGAGCGCAGTGAGCAGCGCAGTTCCGAAGCTCGAGACGTGGATCGCGGCCGAGTCGAGGCCAGAGATGAACTTGAGGATCGCCGCGTCGGCGAGCAGGATCAGCACGAACCCGAGCAGCGCCATGAACGGAAGGCGCAGCGCGGCGATCAGCGGCGGGACGATCGCGTTCAGGATCGCGATCGCGAGGCTCACTCCGATCGCGCCGAGAAAGCCGTTGATCGAGACGCCGGGAACGATCAGCGCCGCGAGGAAGAGCGAGGCCGCCGAGAGAAGCCAGCCGAGCAGGAGGCGAGGCGCGCGAAAGCGCGGTCGGCCGGGCTGCCAGACCACTTCCTCGCCGTATGTGGCTTCGCCGGTCATCTTCGCCCAGGAAGCTAACAGCCATCCGGCCGGGCTCGGAGGGCCGCGCTGAGCGAGCGCCAGGTCACCTACCTCGGCCATGCGAGCACGCTGATCGAGCTCGACGGCATCTCCTTGCTCACGGATCCCGTGCTCCGGCGCCGGACGGCCCATCTGCTTCGGGCCGGGCCGCTTCCCGAGCCCGGCCGCCCGGATGCGGTCCTGATCTCGCACGGGCACCTCGACCACCTCGACCTGGGCACGCTCGAACGCCTTCCCCGGGAGACGCTCGTCGTCGTTCCGCGGGGACTCGGCAAGCTCGTGAGCTCGCGTGGCTTCGAACGGGTGGAGGAGGTCGAGGAGGGCGACACCGTTCGACTCGACACCGTGCAGCTCGGCAGCGTCGTCGTCCTGGCGACGCAGGCCGACCACGCCGGCCGGCCGGCGCCCGGCCGTTCTGGGGCGGCGGTCGGCTACCTCATCAGCGGAAGCGGCTCCGTGTACTTCGCCGGGGACACCGATCTCTTCGAGGGCATGGCGAGCCTCGCCTCTGAGCTCGACCTGGCGCTGATCCCGATCTGGGGTTGGGGCCCGACGATCGGCGAAGGGCACCTCGATCCCGTCCGCGCCGCCGACGCGCTCGCCCTGCTCCGGCCGCGGATCGCGGTGCCGATCCACTGGGGCACGCTGCGGCCCTTCTACCGGAGCGCCCGCGCCGCCTTCCTGAGCGAGCCGCTCGACGCATTCCTCACGGCGTCCCGGGAACGCGCGCCGGAGGTCGAGGTACGGCCCCTGGAGCTCGGCGAGTCCGTTGCTTTCTAGCCGTCCGCGAGCGACCAGCTGAACCGCGTCAGCGTCCGGTCGGGCGCGAGGCCGCCCGGTCGGAGCCCCGCGCGGACGAGGAGCACCGGGACCTGTGCCCGCTCCACGAGCGCGCGGCGGGTGGCGTCGAGCTCGCCCTGGGGCAGCGAGGCGACGATCGCCGCGCCCCTCTCCGCGAGGATCCCGTCGGCGCCGGGCGCGACGACTGCCGTCTCGGCCTCGATCCCGGCGAAGCGCTGAAGCACGAGCGAGGCGCTTGCGAGCATGCGGCTTGCGTCGCGGCGCCCGTCGCCCGCTTCTGCTCCGAGCAGCCGCAGCGCCAGTCCGTGGGAGCGGGAGAGCCACGCGCCGAGCTCGAGCGCGGCCCATTCCTCTCGGCCGCCGCCGAACGGCACGAGCACTGGCCCCTCGGAGCTGAACGACGCAGAGCCGACGAGGACAGCCACGTCGCACGGCGCCACCGCCAGGAAGCCTTCCGGCAGGCCGCGGGAGACCACCAGCTCGGCTTCCTGCTCGGCGACGAGGCGGGCAAGATCGGCTCCGCGGTCGGAGGAGGTGAAGCACGCCGTCCGCACCCGGCCTTCGATCCTCGCGCGCGTCGCAGCGAGCCTCGAGGTTGCGGCGGGCAGCTCCGACACCGTCGTCACGAGCTCGACGAGAAGCAGCTCGCGCCCGTCGGCCGCGAGCGGCGCGACGAGGTCGACGGGCCCACGCTCCGAAGCACACGACCGGGCCGCGGCGCGCCGAACGCTCCGGCTCGCTGACGACGTCGTGGCGGAGGATCGCGCGCTCGAGCTCCTGCAGGGCGGGGCTCGGCTCGATCCCGAGCTCGTCCACGAGCAGCCGCCGGCCTTCGCGGTAGCACGCGAGCGCCTCGGCCTGGCGGCCCGAGCGGTAGAGCGCGAGCATGAGCTGTCGGCGCGGCTGCTCGCGCAGCGGCTCCTGCGCGACGAGCGCCACCAGCTCGCCGACGAGGCGCTCGTGCTCGCCCAGGGAAAGCTCTGCCTCGATCCGCGCCCCGAGCGCATCGAGCCGCAGCTCCTCGAGCCGGCGCGCCGCGGGCCGCGAACGGCTCCCGGCGGAACTCCGCGAGCGCCCGCCCGCGCCACAGCTCGAGCGCCCGGCCGTAGAGCTTCGCCGCCTTCGCCGGGCTCTGCTCGCCACGGGCTGCCCCGGTCAGCTCCTCGAAGCGCGCGAGATCCGTGGCGGTGCCGGTGACGCGATACCCGGGAGCCTGCGTCTCGATCGCCCCCGCCCCGAGCACCTTCCGCAGCTGCGAGACGTGCGCCTGCAGCACCTTCGGCGCGCTCGGCGGCGGACGGTGGCCCCAGAGCGCCTCGAGCAGGCCCTCGACCGGGACGACCCGTCCCTCCTCCAGCAGGAGCCGGGCAAGGACGGCGCGCGGCCTGCCTCCGGGCAGCTCGACGCCGACGCCGTCCACGCGGGCCTCGAGCGGCCCCAGCAGGAGGTACTCGATCATGCGCCCACGGCGATACTCCGGGCGTGATCCGGGTCGGGGGCTACGAGCTCGTGGAACTGATCGGCGAGGGCGCCACCGGCGCCGTGCACCGGGCACGCGCGCAAGACGGGGCCGAGGTCGCCGTGAAGCTGCTGCGCGCGGAGTATGCCGAGCGAGGCCGTGGTGCGGGCCCGCTTCCTGCGCGAGGCGCGGATCACGGGCGAGATCGGCTCGCCGCACGTCGTCCAGGTCTTCGAGGCGGGCGACGACGGCGAGACCGCCTACCTGGTGATGCCGCTCTACCGCGGAGGCTCGCTTGCCGGCCGGCTCGAGGCAGGACCCGTCGGCCTCGACGAGGCGCTCGACCTCGCGGCGCAGCTCGGCAAGGGACTCGACGTCCTCCACGACCACGGGATCCTGCACCGCGACGTGAAGCCGTCGAACGTCCTGCTCGACGGCAACCGGCGTCGCCGCGCTCACCGACTTCGGCCTCGCCCGCGCTGCCGGCTCGACGCGCCTGACGCGCGACGGCCAGCTGCTCGGCACGGTCTCCTACCTCGCGCCGGAGCTGATCGAGGGCGACGAGGCGACCCGTGCGAGCGATCTCTACGCGCTCGGCTGCGTGCTCTACGAATGCCTCGCGGGCGCGCCGCCGTTTCTCGGCGCGACGGAGGCGGAGGTCGGCTTCGCGCATCTCGTCGAGCTCCCGCAGGAGCTACCCGGGCTCGACGCCGAGATCTCCTTCGCACTGCTCAGCGCCCTTGCGAAGAGCCCGACTGAGCGCCCGACGAGTGGGACTGCGCTGGCGCGGATGCTCCACCTTGCGTGCAGTTCTCGGCCGCGGTGATCCAGGGCTGGATGTCGCCGGCGTTGCCTTTCGGCTCGAGCTTCAGCGAGCTCCTCAGATACGGGAGCGCCTCGGCGCACTGTCCCAGGTGGTAGAGCGCGTACCCGGTGTTGAACGTGGCATAGCCGAGGGTCTGCGTCCCTCGGCTTCGCGTGATGCATCGCCCGCTCTGCGAACGGCAGCGCGATCTCGTACTCGCCGGCGCTCGATCAGCGCGAAGGCCGCGCCGTTCAGCGTCTTCGCGTCCGTGCTCTTGTAGAGGAGCGTCTCGAGCGTGGGCCGCGCGGGCTGCGCGCGCACGGTCTGCGTCACGGTCAGCGGCGCCGGGGTGGCGCTCGAGAAGCCGAAGTGGTCGACCGCGACGGCGATCGCCGCTCCCGCGAGCGCGGCGAGCGCGAGAACGCGCGAGCGAGATCGCGAGCCGCCCGTGGGAGACGCGCGGCTGCCGCCACGGCTGACCGGGCCGCCGCGACGAGCTCGCCGCAGCTCGCGTAGCGGTCGAGCGGCGACTTCGAGAGCGCCTTGGCGAGCACCGGCTCGAGCGCCGGCGGCAGGTCGGGTGCAGCCTTCGAGAGCTTCGGCGGCGGCGCGTGCAGGTGTGCGTTCAGGATCGCAACGTCCGAGGAGCGGTGGAACGGCGGCGTCCCGACGAGGCATTCGTAGAGGACGCACGCGAGCGCGTACACGTCCGCGCGTGCGTCGACGTCGCGGCCCTCGATCTGCTCGGGCGCGCAGTAGTCGATCGTGCCGACGAAGGAGCCGGTGCGGGTCGTCCCGACCTCGGCGATCTCCTTCACGACGCCGAAGTCCGAGAGGAACGCACGGTCGCCGTCGCCGATCAGGATGTTCGCCGGCTTCACGTCGCGGTGCACGAGCCCCCGCGCGTGGGCCGCGTCGAGCGCGGCCGCGATCTGGCCGACGATCCGCAGCGCCCGGCGGGGCGGCAGCGGCCCCTCCTTCGACGAGGAGCGTCTTCAGATCGTCGCCCTCGATGCAGGCCATCGCGATGTAGAGCAGGCCGTTCTCCTCGCCCGCGTCGTAGACCGGGACGATGCTCGGGTGGTCGAGCGAGGCGGCGAGCTTCGATTCGCGCAGGAAGCGCTCGTGGCGGCTGTCGGACTCGCCGAGCGCAGGCGCGAGCAGCTTCAGCGCCGCAGTCCGGCCGAGCCGCACGTGCTCGGCGCGGTACACGACGCTCGTCCCGCCACGCCCGAGCGGCTCGATGATCCGGTAGCCCCCGACCACGGTCTGGAGGCGCCGGTCAACTCCCTGGTCGACCGTCATCGCCTTGAGTTGTAGCGCTAGCAACCGGTACGGGTCGGGCGGGGCGCGATCATCGGCGCGACCCTAGGCGGCACCGGTAGAGAAACGGTTCAGCTGCGGTTCAGGACGCCAGGTAGTAGGCAAGCATCGAAAGCGAGAGCAAGACGACGAAGATCGACCCGAGGAACACCACGAGGCCGAGGATCGCGATCAGCGGAGTCGCGCCGCTCTCGCCCTCCTGTTCGATCTCGTGGAGGTGCTGGGCCTCGTGCTCGGCGCCGCGGATCGGGTGCCGGAGCGTCCTGAAGAACCTCCGGTAAAGGTGCCCCGTGTGCTTGACAACATCCTTTCCAGCCGGCATCCGCGTTACCTTACGCCGCTTCCGAAGCGGCCGCCGTGACCTCTTGCTGGACTCCGCGCTTCAGCCCGACGAAGGCGGCGACGGCGCCCACCGCCATCACGATCGCCATCGCGTAGAGCACGGATCTCGTGGCGTAGGCGAAGTCGAGCCGGACGAAGGTCGGGACTTCGAATCCGAGATGGGTTCCCGACGACCGGGACTGCGCGATGCTCGTCGCCTCGGCAGACGCCTGGGCATGCGGCAACCCCCGGCCGACAAGTGAACCCGTGACGCGCGAGTGCATCTCGGACACGAGCAGACTGCCGAGGATCGCAAAGCCGAGGCCGGCCGCGTAGTTGCGGACGGTCTGCGTGATCCCCGTCGCCTCGCCGTAGGAGAGGCGCGAGGCGCGGTTGACGGCATCGGTGCTCGCGGGGCCCAGCATGAACCCCATTCCCGCCCCGGCGAGGATCACGAACCAGATCTGCGAGCCGAAGTCGAGGCCGGTGACCTTGCTGCCCCAGAGCCAGTAACCGACCGCGGCCAGGGCGCAGCCGATCACGACGGGGCGCTTGGCTCCGACCCGGTCGAGCATCCTCCCGCCGATCTGCGCGGCGATCACGAAGCCGATGAAGTAATAGAGCAGCACGAGGCTCGCCGACGACGCCGACTTGCCGAGCGAGACCTGTGCGTACTCGCTCGCGAAGAAGAACGTCGGGATGAACGCGAGGTTGGAGATCCCGAGGACGAGGTTCTCGACGGCAAACGGCCGGATCCGGAAGATGTTCACGTCGATCAGCGGCGAGCGCGTGCGTCGTTCGACGAAGACGAACACGGCGAGGATCACCGCACCGATGACGACGCAGGCGATCGTCTTGGGGTCGCTCCAGCCCCAGGTCCCGGACTGCTGGAAACCGAAGATGCTGAGCGAGACGCCCGCCGCGATCAGGACGACACCCCGGTAGTCGATCCTCGCCGGCTTGTGGTCTGTGACCGGGTGAGAGAGCACGATCAGGATCAGCGCGATCACCGCAACCGGGATGTTCACCCAGAAGATCGCGCGCCACGTCCACTGCGTCAAGACGCCGCCGAGCGCCGGCCCGAGCGCCGTGAGCCCACCGGCGATCCCGAAGAAGAGCGCGAGCGCCTTGCCGCGGGCATGGAGCGGGAAGGTCTGTACGACGATCGCGAGCGCCGCCGGGAACATGATCGCGCCGCCCGCGCCCTGGACGATCCGGAAGGTGACGAGCCACGCCTCGGCGAGGCTCCCCTTCGGCGTCAGCCCGCACATCGCCGAGGCGCCCGCGAAGACGATCACGCCGAGCGTCACCATCCTCCGGTGGCCGACCGTGTCGGCAAGCCGGCCGCCGAAGGCGAAGAGCGCCGCCAGCGAGAGCAGGTAGGCGTTCACGACCCACTGCACTCCCGTGGTGGTGAGCCCGAGCTCGCGCTGGATGTTCGGCGCCGCGATCGAGACGATCGTCTGGTCGATGAAGGTCATCGAGACGGCGAAGATCATCGCCGCGAGCACGAGATTCCTCGACCCGGAGCCGGCGTTCGTGCTCATCCCGCCTCCGCGCTTCCCGAGGAGCTTCGCTCTGTCGCGAGGGACCCCACGTGCGGGAAACTACCGATCCGCGAACGCCGCCGTGTTGTCTTTCTCAGGTCACCCGGAACCAGGTCTTCGGGCCGTGAATGGAGGCCTCGAGAAACCACTTGCCTGCCGACAGGCTGACCGTCGTCTTCGCGGTCTGTCCGACGGCGGCAGCCTTGCTGAGCGTGATCATGTGTCTCGCGGACGTCCCGACGATCAGGCCGGCCTTCCGGGAATGGTCGCCGACCGACACCGTGTAGCGGCCCGCCTTCAGCGTCTTCACAGGCTTGCCGCCGAGCATCAGCAGCGGCTTGCCGGCGGCGCTGACCGAGCCGGCCAGAGTGCCGCGGATGCTGAGCGGCATCGAGTGAATCGTCGTCGTGGCCGTCGTGGCAGGGCCCGTGGCGCTCGGGGGCGGTCCGCTCGAGCTCGTGCCGACCACGACTGTCGCCGTCGCGTTCGCGGTCGTCCCGAAGGTCAGAAGCGACGAGGCGCCGACCGCCGTGTCCTGCATCCGGTAGCTCGAGCTCGTCTGCAGCGTGACGACGCCGAATGCCGACGGGGAGTCGATGCCCATCCCGGTGCTGTTCAGGTTGCTGTTGATCGAAACGCCGGGGCCGGTGAAGCTGAACGCGGGGCTCGAGTCCTCGCTGTCGTCGTAGACGAAGAGCTGGTAGCTGCCGGCCGGGATCGTCGCGCCCGAGGTGACATTCGTCCCGTCGCCGAGCTTCACCCGGAACGAGACCGGCGAGATGTAGGTGACGACGATCGAGGCGCTGTCTGCCTCGGCGCCCGAGGCCACGAATGCCTCGGCGCCGATCCCGAGAAGCCCGCAAGCGGCGACCGCGAGCAGGACGGCGAGACGACGATCGAGCCGGTTCCAGGCGAACTGGCGCATGGAATCGTTGTAGCAGCGATGCGGTGAGGCGTGTGCGCCCCGGCCCGCGGTACGCTGGCGGGGAGAGCTCGCACCGCTTCGACGTGCTCTCGTTGCAGAACCGTGTCGCCGCCGAAACGCCAAGCAGCTCCCAGTGAGACGAGCAGACGATCGCTCACGAGAGCCGGGCTCCTGGCCGGCGCCGGGGCTGTCGCGGCCGGGATAGCCGCCGACCGGCTGCTCGGAACCGGACATGCGCTCGCGCGTACCGAAGCCTGGTCGAGCACTACCGTGAGCCGCTATTTCTCCCGGCCCGACCTCGTCCCCCCGAAGATCAAGGTGCTCCATCGGGCGTCCGGGACCGCGCCGGGGCTGCTCTTCCTCGGCCCGTCGTCCGGCCCGGGCCAGCGGGGCGCGATGATCGTCGACGACACAGGCGAGCCCGTCTGGTTCCACCCGACGGTTCCGCTGACCGTGATGAACCTGCGCGCCGCGCTCTACCGGGGAACGCCCGTTCTGACCTGGTGGGAGGGCAAGACGAAGCACGGGCTCGGGGTGGGCGACCACGTCATCTTCGACAGCTCCTACCGCGAGCTCGCCCGCTTCCCCGCCGGCGACGGCCGCGGCTCCGATCTGCACGAGCTGATCCTCACCCCGACCGGTACCGCTCTGATCACCGCCTACGACATCCCGACCGTCGACCGCTCGAGCGTCGGTCACGGCCGGGGCCGGGTGATCGAGGGGATCGTCCAGGAGCTCGAGGTTCCGAGCGCCCGCGTGCTCTTCGAGTGGCGGAGCCTCGACCACGTCGCGCTCACCGAGTCCTACTCCCAGGTTGCGCCCGCGTTCGACTACTTCCACGTGAACTCGGTCGACCTCGCCGCGGACGGAAACCTGCTCGTCTCGGCACGCAACACCTGGACGGTCTACAAGGTCGATCGCGGGTCCGGGAAGGTGATCTGGCGGCTCGGTGGCAAGAAGAGCGACTTCGCGATGGGACCGGGCACGCGCTTCTCCTGGCAGCACGACGCCCGCGGGCACGGCTCCAGCGAGCTCCTCACGCTGTTCGACAACGCCGACGACCCGCAAGAGGAGAGTCAATCGCGAGGCCTCGCGCTCACGCTCGACGAGACCCGCATGCGCGCGACCCTCTTGCAGCAGTATCTCCACCGCCCCCCGCTCCTCGCGCATGCTTTCGGGAGCGTCCAGGTCCAGCCGAACGGGAACGTCCTCGTCGGCTGGGCGACCCAGCCCTGGTTCACGGAGTACACGGCCGCCGGCGCCGTCCTGCTCGACGCGAAGCTTCCCCACGGTGGGCAGAACTACCGGACGCTCAGGTTCCCCTGGACCTCGACGCCGCACGAGCCGCCCGCGCTCGTCGCGCGGCCGACGGCCTCCGGCCATCAGCTCTTCGTGAGCTGGAACGGCGCGACCGAAGTGCACCGGTGGCAGGCGCTCGCCGGAACGCGAGAGGACAACTTGACACCGCGGGTCAGCGTCCCGAGGAGCGGCTTCGAGACGACCCTTCACCTCCCGGAGGGTGCCGGGAGCTTCGCCGCGGTCGTGGCGCTCGACGCGACGGGCAAGCCGCTCCGCCGGTCAGCCGTCGTCCGCCTCTGAAGCAGGGGTGCCGACTGGCGCCCCCGGTATCGTCCGCCGTCGCGTCACGGGGGGCCGCCGGTCGTTCCGACGCCTCGACCGATGACGCCCACCGTTCACCTCCGCCGCTGGCAGAAGGCCGCCCTCGACCAGTTCGTCGCCTCGCCGAGGAGTGACTTCCTCGCGGTCGCGACCCCGGGAGCGGGCAAGACGACCTTCGCGCTCACGGCTGCCAGGCACGAGCTCGGGGAGCGACCGGCGCGGCTCGTCGTCGTCGCGCCGACCGCGCATCTGAAGCAGCAGTGGGCGCGGGCCGCCGCCGCGTTCTCTCTCCATCTCGATCCGTCGTGGGCGCCCTCCGAGGGTGCGATTCCGGCGGACATGCACGGGATCGTCACCTCCTACCACCAGGTCGCGACGAACGCCTCGCTCTTTGCCCGGCTCGCCCGCGGCGCGTTCGTCGTGCTCGACGAGCTGCATCACGCCGGCGAGGAGCGAGCCTGGGGCGAGGCGATCCAGACGGCGTTCACGCCGGCTGCCCGGCGGCTCGCGCTCTCGGGAACGCCGTTTCGCTCGGACACGTGCGCGATCCCTTTCGTGACCTACACCGGCGACCGCGCCGTCCCCGACTTCGAGTACGGCTACGGTGATGCGCTCGCCGACCGGCGCGTCGTGCGGCCCGTCTTCTTCCCGGCGACGAACGGGCACATGGAGTGGTCGGCACCCGACGGGTCCGTGCATTCCGCGACCTTCGACGACCGCCTCGACGCGACCCGCACCGGTCAGCGGCTCCGGACGGCACTGTCGCTCGAAGGCGACTGGCTCCCGGAGGTGCTCGGCGCCGCAAACCGGCGCCTCCAGGAGGTTCGTCTCGAACAGCCCGACGCGGGCGGCCTCGTGATCGCGACCGACCGCGAGCATGCCCGCGGGATCGCAGCACTGCTCCGTGGGCGATTCGGTACCTCCGCCCGGCTCGTCACCTCGGACGATCCGCAGGCCTCGGCCGCGATCGCCCAGTTCGCGTCCTCTTCAGAGCCGTGGCTCGTGGCGGTGCGGATGGTGTCCGAGGGGGTCGACATCCCGCGGCTGCGCGTCGGCGTCTACGCGACGACGACGGCGACCGAGCTGTTCTTCCGCCAGGCGGTCGGCCGGCTCGTACGCTGGACCCGCGGGGTCACGCGGCAGCGCGCGTGGCTCTTCATCCCCGACGATCCGCGGCTGCGGAGCTTCGCGGCCGGGATTGCGGAGCAGCGCCGGCACTCGCTCCGGCGCGACGAGCGGGATCGCGAAGACGATCCGGAAGCTCGCGACGTCGCGGCTGCCGGTCCCGAGGACGAGCAGATGTCGCTCTTCGCCGTGATCTCGGCGGTCGCGACGAACGGAGCCGATCCCGCCGAGGAGGAGCTCTTCGACGAGCCCGCCGACGATGTCGACGAGAGCTTCGAGCTGAAGCTGGCTCCGCCGCCTCCGCTCCGCGGTGAGGTGTCCGGCAGCGCGACGGCGGTCCTCTCGCGCCGCGAGGAGAAGTCGGAGCTCCGTGAGGCGAACGCACGGCTCGCACGTGAGCTCGCGCGCCGCACCGGCCTCACCCACGCCGAGGTGAACGCCGAGCTGAACCGCCGTTCGGGCGTGCGGCGCGTCTCGGAGGCGACGCTCGCCCAGCTCGACGAGCGCCTCGCCGCCGCCGAGAAGTGGTTCGTCACGGCGTGAGCCGTGAGGTCAGTTCACGTCGCGGCGCGCACCGACGACGATGCCGCCGATCGCGAACACGACGGCCCAACCGAGAAGGACGGCCGCGCCGGCAACGGCCGGCAGATGGTGGCCGCTCGTGAACCCCATCGTCGAGTCCTGGGCGTGAACCGGACCGAAGCGGCCGACGGAGGGGACGAACGCGAAAAGCAGGTTCTCCGCCACGAATCCCCACGCGAGGAGGCCGATGATCGCGCCGACCTGGTTGCGAACGATCGCGCCGAGCCCGACGCCGATCGCACCCCAGAGCGCCACGGCGGCGAGCGTCCCCAGGAGGAGCTGCGCCACCTGGCCGCCGTCGAGCAGGAACGTGATGCCGCGCGCGGAGAAGATCAGATATCCGAGACCGAACCCGAGTCCCTCACCGACGATGCCGAAGACGAGCCCGGCGAGCAGCCCGGCGAAGACCTTGGCGATCAGCACCTTCGAGCGTCTCGGCTGGAAGAGGAACGTCGGGCGGATCGTGCCGAAGCGGTACTCGCTCGTGACGAGCATGATCCCGGCGATCGCGGAGAAGACCCCGGCGAGGCTCCCGACGCCGAGCACGCCGCGCTGATCCTCCACGGTGGTCAGGTCCGGCGCCTTGGTCAGCAGGCCCGAGAGCAGCGCGAAGACCAGGATCAGGGCGACCATCCCGAGCACGATCCCGATCGTCGTCCGGGTCGAGCGGACCTTCAGGAGCTCCGACTGGAGCTGGGCGATCATTCCGCCCCGCCGGAGGTCAGGTCGAGGAAGATGTCCTCGAGCGAGGAGCTCTCGATGAGGAGCTCGTGCACCGGGACCCCGGCCGCGAAGGCGATGTCGCCCACCCGTTCGCTCGTCGCGCCTTGCACGAGCAACGCATCGCCGCTTCCCGCCGTCGACTGGAGCTCCGCTTTCTGCAGTGCCTCCTGCAGCTTCGCGGTCTCCGGCGTACGGATCCGGACTGCTCCACCGACGCGGGCGGTGAGCTCTTCGAGCGACGACTCGATCACGAGCTTGCCGTGGTTGATGATCAGCACCTGGTCGACGGTCTGGGCAACCTCGGCGAGCACGTGGCTCGAGACCAGCACCGTCCGCTGCCCGGCTGCGAATCCGCGCAGGAAATCGCGAAGCCAGCGGACGCCTTCGGGGTCGAGCCCGTTTGCCGGCTCGTCGAGGATCAACAGCTCCGGGTCGCCGAGCAGCGCCGCCGCGAGGCCGAGCCGCTGGCGCATCCCGAGCGAGTATCCCTTCACCCGGCGCCCCGCCGCACCCTGGAGATCGACCTGCTTCAGCACCTCGTCGACCCGCGAATCCGGCAGCGACGCCGCCTTGCTGAGCGTCCGCAGATGGTCGCGACCCGAGCGGCCGGGATGGAAGTCTGTGGCCTCGAGCACGGCGCCGACGCGCACCGCGGGCCGCTCGAGCGCGGCGTAGGGCCTGTCGAAGATCGTCGCGCTTCCGCTCGTCGGGGCGGCGAGGCCGAGCAGCATGCGGAGCGTCGTCGTCTTCCCCGCCCCGTTCGGCCCGAGGAAGCCCGTGATCGTGCCCGACTCGAGCTCGAACGAGAGATCGTCGACAGCGACGACCTTGCCAAACCGCTTCGAGAGCGACTCGGCCGAAACCACTACCGCCACGCGCCTGCCCTCCTTCTCGGGGTCAGAGAGAGGCAGGATAGAGCGTCAGGCGCCGCGTGACGCGTTCAACGCCACGGCCGCGCGGAGGAGAGCGATGAGCGCCTTCTCGTCGATCTCCTCGCCTTCGTGGAAATCGATCGCGCGCCTGACGTTGCCTTCGAGGCTCGAGTTGAAGAGGCCCGAAGGATCCTCGAGCGAAGCGCCCTTGGCAAAGGTCATCTTCACCACGCTCTTGTAGCTCTCGCCCGTGCAGATGATCCCGTCGTGGTACCAGGTCGGCACGCCTCGCCACTTCCACTCCTCGACCACCTGGGGATCGGCCTGCTTGACGAGGTCGCGGAGCCGGGCGAGCATCTCGCCGCGCCAGTCGCCAAGCTCCCTGATCCTCCCGTCGATCAGCTCGGACGGCGTCTTGGTTACATCGGACATGCGAGCCAGCTTACCGCCGTTCCCGGGCAGGTTCTCGTCGCATCAGCCGATCGATCAGCGGCCCCGCTCCGGCGCCGTCATCGTGGGGCGGCATTTCCGGAGAACCGCGACGGGCCTCGCCGGCTAGTCATCGTTGCCGTGGCCGCGGCCGTGCCCGTGGCCGCGACCGTGGCCGTGCCCGTGGGCCGGTTCCGGCGGAGGAGGGGGTGGTGCGCTCGCGGCGCCGAGTCCGAGGACACTCGCGAGGGCGGACAGGTCGCTCTGGAGCTTCATGCCCTCGGCGGCGGTCGTACGTCTGCTCTGGACCGCGTTCGCGATCTGGACAGCCGCCTGCTGTAGGTCGTTGGCGGCCTGATTCGGCTTTGCGGCTGCCTCGTCGGTGATTGCATGCTGAGCCTGGTTCGAGATCTGCTGAGCGCTTCCCGGGTCGATCGCACCGGCGGCGAGTGCTCCCGCGACGTCGCGGACGAGGGCGGCGAGGGCGGTCGGAGCACTCGCGAGCGCGGCGGTCGTCGTCTGGGTCGCTGTCACCGGCGGCGCTTTGGCCTTCGTCGTGGCCGTGGTCGGCGTGACGGTCTTCTTCGCGGGCTTCACGCGATGCCTGATCGGCGGTGTCGCCTTCTTGCCACCGTCCGAGCTCGAGACCGCGAGCACGAGAGCCGATGCGAGCAGAGCCAACGCGGCCGCGACGCCCACGAGCAGGCGGCGCCGCCGGCTCCGCTCCGGACGTCCTGGAGCGGGGAGAAGCGGTGTGGTTGCCGCTGTTTGCGCGAGCACCTCGGTCGCGAGGATGCCCGTCGGCGCCGGTAGCGGGATCGTGGCAGGTTCGCCGATTGCGGCCGCGAGCTCGCTCGCCAGCGCGGCGGCAGAGGGCGGCCGGTATTCAGGCTCGAGGGCCAGGCAGCGCATGACGACAGCCTCGAGCGCGACCGGGATCTCGGGCACGAGCTCGCGCGGCGGGGCGATCGCGCCCTGTTCCCGCTTCAAGAGCAGCTCGGGCAGGGACGCAGCGGCGATCGGAGACCGCCCGGTGAGGAGCTCGTAGAGCACGACGCCGAGCGAGTAGATGTCGGCCGCCGCGGTGACCTCCACTCCGCGAGCCTGCTCCGGCGAGAGATAGGCCGCCGTTCCGAGCACGGTCCCGATCTCCGTGTGCCGGGTTGCCGCGAGCGAGCGAGCGATCCCGAAGTCCGCGAGCTTCACGTGGCCGTCCCGCGTGCGAAGGATGTTCTGCGGCTTGATGTCGCGGTGCACGAGCCGCTGCGCGTGGGCCGCCTCCAGAGCCGAGCACACCTGGATCCCGACCGCAACGACCTCGGCCGGTGGGAGCCGGTGGCGACGCGCGAGCTCCTCGGCGAGGGTCTCGCCCTCGACGTACTCCATCACGATGAAGGGGCCTCGGTCGTCCTCGCCGATGTCGTAGACCCGAACGACGTTCGGATGCACCAGCCTCGCTGCAAGGCGTGCTTCGCGAAGGAACCGATCGCGGAACGCCGGGTCGCCGGCGAGGCTCTCGGCCAGCACCTTCAGGGCGACGGGCCGCTCGAGCGAGTCGTCGCGAGCGAGGTAGACGGTCGCCATGCCCCCGCGGCCGAGCGTGCGCTCGACCCGGTATCGCGCCACCGCGGGTTTGGAGGAGCTCACTCTGCGGGCTTCGGGCTGCCGCCGTTCCCGGGCTGCTCCCCGACGAGCGCTTGCGTCGGCTGGATCCCCATCCGCTCACGGCCAACCCGCGACCGCGCCGTGTCGAGCGCCGACTGCAGCTGGACCGAGCAGTCCTCGATTCGCTCCCCGAGGGCTCGCGCTTCTGCCTTCAGCTCGTCGGCCCGCTCGTTGTCGCCGTGGTACACCGCCTTTCCGAGCTCCGTGATCAGGGCCGTCTGCTCGTGACGAAGTCGGTGCTGAAGGCCGCGCAACCGCACGGTCTCACGGCCGGCATGCGACCAGGTCGAGAGGGACAGCCAGACGAATCCCGCCCGGCCGCGGGCCCGGTCGGTCAGGTCGACCGCAGTCCGGGCGAGCCGCCCGTCGGGCAGCCGCCGCGCTGTCTCGACGAAGAACATCGCCAGTCCGGCGCCCACGATCAGGAGCACGGCGCCCGCGATCCATCGTCCGGTTGCGAGGCAGTAGACCGCGAACGCGAATGCCAGGAACCCAAGCGCGAAGATCGCAAGCGGCGGTGTGATCCCGAAGGTCCGGCGCTCCGCCTGCGCGAGCGCCACCGGGCCGTACTCGGGGCTTGTCGGCGGCACCTCCTCGTCGCCGACGCGGCTCCCGCAGCGGGGGCAGAACCGGGCTTCCTCCGGGAGCCCGCCGCCGCAGGTCGGGCAAGCGGAATCAGTCGAGACTGAATCTCCCATCTGAGAGGCATTCCCATCTCGCTGGCCGCCTAACCCTTGGGAGACGAGGCCGGGATGCGCCGGCGCTCCCCGTTTCCTGCCGTGCCTGTCGGGTACCACGAGCGCGTGGAAGAAGTGGAGGGCGAGAAAGCGCGCACCGACCGGCAGTTCGCAGAGCTGATGACCGAGCTGCGCGTCGCACTTCCGGGCGCTCAGGTTCTGCTCGGATTCCTCCTGACGGTTCCCTTCGCGACCCGCTTCGGACAGACGAGCCGCTTCGAACGGATCGTCCTGTTCGTCTGTCTTCTGCTCACGGTCGCAGGCACCGTGCTCCTGATGGCGCCGTCGGTCTATCACCGGCTCCGGTGGGAGCAGGGCGGCAAGTCCGATGTGATCCGCGTCGGGCACGGACTGTTTCTCGCCGGCTCGTCGCTGCTCGCGGCGGGGATCGTAGCCGCGGTGTTGCTCGTCGGTGACGTCGTGTTCGGTCTGGTGGCCGGGATCGCTGCCGCCTCCGGGGTCGCCCTCCTCGTTCTCGGCACCTGGTATGCCCTTCCGGCGAGCCGGTCCCGAGAGCCGCACGTACGCGAGCTCGAATAGCGTTTGAGCTCGGCGGCGACCGGGGTAAGGAAGGGCGACAGATGAGAGTGGCTTCCCGCGCGACGGTGGCCGTGCCCTCCGGGTTTCTGGCGCTTCCCCGGAGAGGCGCGGAGAAGAGCGCCCTGTTCACCGCGTGCGGGAGCCGCTCTCAGGGGTGCCGATGTTTCAGGCCGCCTTCAAGGCCCTCTCGGGCTTCGCGAAGAGGAAGGCGCCGAGGTCTGCGCCCAGGAAGACGTCGCGATAGCCGGCGGGGGCGGCAAACGACGCATCGGGCTCGAGCGCAACGGCGACGATCACATCGCTGCCGCGGCGAAAGGCGCAAACCCCGGGTCCCGAGTCGAGTGGTTCGTAGCTCCCTTGGAATGCCTCCGGATGCTGCGCGCGAAGCTCGAGCGTCTTCCAGATGAGATAGAGCTTCATGTTGGCCTCTCGAACCGGCGCGCCGGCTTTGAGGTCGGCGAGGAGCTGCCGCCGGCGCTCCCAGTCGACCGGGCGCCGGTTGTCGGGGTCGACGAGCGCGAACGACCAGAGCTCGTCTCCCTGGTAGATGTCCGCGACTCCGGGGCACGTGAGCTTCAGGAGCGTCTGCCCGAGCGCGATCCGGCGTCCGTCGGCGGCCACGCGCGCGACGAACGGCACGAACGTCGCGAGAAAGCCTTCGTTCGCGAGCAACCCTGTGGCGAACCGGCAGCAGGCCTGCTCCCAGGCCGGGTCGGGCGAGTCCCAGCTCGTTCTCACCTTGGCCTCGCGAAGTGCCTTCTCGAGATAGAGGCAGAGGCGATCCGCTTCGAGCGGCCAGACGGAGAGAAGCGTCTGGTAGATGAAGTACTCCTCGTTCGGATCGGGCGCTCCGCCTTCCCTGAGGCTCGCGTTCCGCGCACGCCAGCCGAGCACCAGGCGCTCCCATTCCGCGGCATGCCAGGTGAGGGCGCCGAGACGGGCCCGCGCATCGCCGCTGCGTTTCGTGTCGTGCGTCTGCGACGCGAGGAGCTCATGCGGGAAGCGGCGGGCGCGTTCGAGGTTCGAGGCGTGGAACTCCTCGACCGGGAGCGAGAAGAGCCCTGGATCTCCCCCGACCTCGTTCAGGCACAGGAGCCGGTTGTAGCGGTAGAAGGCCGTGTCCTCGACGCCTTTCGCCGTCACCGCCGGGGTCGTCTGCTGGAAGCGCGTCACGAAGGCATCGTGACCGCGCTCCTCGAGCAGGAGAAGATCGGCGAGCCGCGCCGGAAGCCGCGCCGCTGCGACCGCCTGCCGGTCGAGGCCGTCGACCATTCCAGCGTCGGGATCGACATAGGTGCGGTACACCTCGAAGGAAGCGAGCGAGCGCGGGAGGTCGAGATCGTCGTCGCTCCCGGCAAGGTACTCGCCGAGCCAGGCGAGCTCCGGCCTGAAGGA
The DNA here is from genome assembly GCA_963720045.1 of uncultured Actinomycetota bacterium. GTDB lineage: Bacteria > Actinomycetota > Thermoleophilia > Gaiellales > Gaiellaceae > PALSA-600. Next base: position 279,379 of record CAVREC010000005.1, read on the forward strand.
CGACACCACCTGCTCGAGCTTCGCCTCGAGTGCGATCTCCTCGAAGGAGCGCTCCTCACCGGTGAACGTGCGGTAGAGCTTCGTCATCGGCTCCTCGGCTGCCGGGTCGAGGAAGAGCCGTGTGATGTCGTTTGCAAACCGGTAGCCGGTCGTTCCTTCGACGGGCCAGTTCCGTAGCTCCTCGCCCGCCCCGAGGATCTTCTCGACCCAGGCGTGCTCGATCCCGGCTTCGCGCAGACGCTCGAGGTAGCGCACGGGCTTGGCGAGCCCGTCGACGTGGTCGATGCGGATCCCGTCGAGCAGCCCCGCGTGGAAGAGCTCGATCACCTTGCCGTGCGTCGCCTCGAAAACCTCTGGATCCTCGACTCTCACTCCGGCCAGTTCGTCGATGTCGAAAAACCGCCGCGCCCCGCCGTTTCGCCAGTCGAGGTCGAAGAACCTCGCACGCGTGAGTGGCTCGCGCCAGAACGGGTTCTCGTCGCTCGCCGCCATGTGGTTCGGGACGACATCGAGAATGACCCCGAGGCCCGCGTTGCAGAGCCTCTTGAACGCCTCCTCTCCTCCGAGATCCTCCGAGAGCCGGGTCGGATCGACCACGTCGTAGCCGTGAGTCGAGCCCGACGTGGCCTGCAGCGAGGGCGACAGGTAGAGGTGGCTGACCCCCAACTCGCGGAGATACGGCACGAGTGCCCTCGCCTCCTCGAAGCTGAGGTGCGGGAGCAGCTGGAGCCGGTAGGCGCAGCGAAAGGGCGTCATTCGCAGTCCCTCAGCTCGGCGACCATCTGCTCGAAATCCGCGACGAGCTCGACGGATCCTCGCCGGACTCGGAGCACGCGGCGGCGTTCGTCGACTTCGGTTGCGACGGCCGCCGGAAGCGTCGGCCGCAGGGCGATGAGCTCCGCGTAGAAGGCGCGCAGAGCCGCATCGCCGCTTTCCGGATGGATCCGCGAGGCTTCGAAGGTCTCGCGGGCCTGAGGGTCGGGGAGCTCGACGCCCGTGAAGCCCGTGAAGCTCGCGAACTCTCGCCGGCGGCCTTCCTGGGTCGCACGCGCGATCGCCGGGTCGTGGTGATCGGTGAAGTAGAGAAAGGGGGCGCGCTCCCCGAACTCCTCGCCCTGGAAGAGCAGCGGGATGTGCGGCGCGAAGAGTACGCACGCGGCCGCAAGGCGGCCGGCCTCGGGACCCAGGCGATCTCCGAACGGCCTGTTGCCGATCTGATCGTGGTTCGTCGCGCTCACGACTATCCGCTCTGCGTAGGGGTCTGCAAACGCACGGGCAAGCGCGGATACGGAGCCATACGGGGCGTAGTACCCATCCCGCTCTCCCGTCAATAGAACATGCAGCGCGTGGTGGAAGTCGTCGTCCCACTGCGCGTCCAGGCCCCATTCCTCGAGCGGGCGCCGGTCCCCGATCGCAGCCTCCGCGATCACGAGCGCTCCCGGATGAACGGCCCTCACCCTGTCGGCGAGCTCGCGCAGCACGTGCGGGTCGCCGTCATCGAAGATCGCGTGGGTCGCATCGAGCCGCAGGCCGTCGATCCGGTAGTCGCCCACCCACTGCTCGGCGTTCTGGATCGCCCATTCGCGCGGCCCCCGCAGGGAGTAGTCGATCGCAGCGCCCCACCACGTCTTGGGCTCCGAGGCGAAGTACGGGCCGAACGCAGCGAGGATCTCCGACCCGGGCCCGACATGGTTGTAGACGACGTCGAGGATCACGGCGAGCTGCGCGGCATGCGCTGCCTCGACGAAGCCCGCAAGGCCCGCTGGGCCTCCGTATGCCGCGTGCGGGGCGAAGTTGAAGACGCCGTCGTACCCCCAGCCGCGATTACCCGCGAACGTCGAGATGGGCATGAGCTCGACCGCGGTCACGCCGAGCGAGGTGAGCTCCGGCAGGCGACGTGCTGCCGCCTCGAACGTTCCCTCCTCCGTGAACGTCCCGACGTGCAGCTCGTAGATCACGAGCCTCGCAACCGGCACGGCGACCCGTGGCTCCCTGAACTCGAAGCTCGGATCGAGCACCCGCGAGAGCCCGCCGAGGCCGGCCGGCTGCCACCGCGAGCACGGATCCGCCAGCGGCTCCCCGCCGTCCAGGCAGAAGCCGTAGTCGTCGCCGGGCCGCGCCGCGACCACCGCCGCGAACGTCCCGCCCGGTTCGGCCGCAAGCGTGTGCTCTCCGACCGAGACCTCGGTGGCATTCGGCGCCCAGACACGAAACTCCACGAGGCCGTCTCCGGCAGGGATGGCGCCGAGACGCCCGGTCATCCCAGGAGCCGAGCGATTCCGGCGACCGGGATCCCCACCCAGTCGGGCCGGTGCGCGAGCTCATACCGGAGCTCGTAGACCGCTTTCTCGAGCTCGAAGACCCGCAAGAGCCTGGCCGCCGTTTCGCCCTGCGGAAGGAGCGTCGTCCGGCCGATCGCATCGTGGTAGGCCTCGAGGAACACCGCTCGTGCCCGCTCCTCGACCGCCGTCTCGCTGACCCCGGCCACACGTGTCGCGTACGCGAATGACCGCAGCATCCCTGCGACATCGCGAAGCGGCGAGCTCTTCTGTCGTCGCTCGGGGAGCGTGCGCGCCGGCTCCCCCTCGAAGTCGACGATCGCCCAGTCACCGTTTGCCCAGAGCGCCTGGCCCAGGTGAAGGTCGCCGTGGTTTCGTATGCGCCGCCCCGCTCCGCCGACAGCCGACAGCTCCTGCAGCAGATCGCGCACCGCGTCTCCCTGGCCCGCGATCGGCGCAACCTCTTCGCTCATCGGCAGCGAAGCAAAGACCCCGTCGATCTCGTCGTCGATGGTCGCCATCAGCAGAGCGACGGCTTCGGCGCTGATCTCCTCGGGGGCGAACGCGGCATCGCCTGCGTCGGAGGCGAGTACGCAGTGGAGCTCTCCGATCACGGTGCCGAGACGGCGAACGCGCTCGACGAACTCCTCGGGGCTGCGCTGGAGCTCGTCGAGCGCGAGCGTCCAGCCGTCCACGGCGTCCGGAACGAACTCCTGCACGATCCCGAGCGATGCGCTCAGGATCGGGCCGCTGTAGGTCCACCACCCCTCGAGCCGCGGGACGTGAGCGAACTCGCGCTCCCCGAGGAACCGGAGCATCTCGAGCTCGGGGCTCACCCCGGCCTCGAGCCGCCGGTAGGCCTTCACGATCAGCTCGTCGCCGACGACGACCGACGAGTTCGACTGCTCGAGGGAGAGCGCCCGAACCTCGGCGACCGCCTCGACGATGCGCGAGTGCTCGGGCCCGCCGAACTCGAGCACGCCCTCGGCGGCCTCGACGGCCGCGCGGTTCTCGATCAGCTCGAAGAGCCGCAAGACGAAGGCAGGATCCGAGACCGCATCGCGCAGCCTGGCCGAGCTCGGTTCGCCCGTCACGAGCTGGAAGATGTCGTGGTCGCCGGCCGCGTACCGCAGCTCGACGAGCTCCTCGATCGTCTCCGGCGACGACCCCAGCGGAGCCCGGTCGATGATCGTCGCGCCGGCGATCTCGCGTGACTTCGCTCCGAACCATCGCTGCTCCCGAATGTGACCGATCAGCTCGCGCTCGTCGAGCTCGGCTGGGGTCGGACGGCTCAAGGAGCGACCTCGAGCAGCCGGAACCAGTAGAACGCGCGTCCCGGAAGGGTGAGCAGATACGGCAGCTCGCCGATCCGGGGGAATTCGGTGTTCCCGAGCATCTCCTCCGGCACCCGCCCCCGATACGCCGACAGGTCGAGCTCGACCGGCTGCGCCGAGCGCGCGAGGTTGTGGACGCAGAGCACGACCTCGTCATCGAGCCGGCGGACGTGCGAGAGGATCCGATGGTTCGCCGACCGGAGCGCCTCGTAGCTCCCGAGCGCAAAGACCGGATGCTGCTTGCGGAGCGCGATGAAGCGGTGGACCCAGCGAAGGAGCGAGGTCGAGGTTCTCAGCTGGGCCTCCACGTTGACTGCCTGATACCCGAAGACGGGATCCATCAACGGCGGCAGGTAGAGCTGGGCGAAGTCGGCGCGCGAGAAGCCGCCGTTGCGGTCGCCCGTCCACTGCATCGGGGTGCGCACGCCGTCGCGGTCGCCGAGGAAGATGTTGTCGCCCATCCCGATCTCGTCGCCGTAATAGAGGACGGGGCTCCCCGGTAGCGAGAAGAGAACGGCGGTGAGCAACTCGATCACCGGGCGGTCGTTGTCGAGCAGCGGGCCGAGTCGCCGCCTGATCCCGAGGTTCAGCTTCATCCGGGGATCCTTCGCGTACTCGGACCACATGTAGTCCCGTTCCTCGTCGGTGACCATCTCGAGCGTCAGCTCGTCGTGGTTTCGAAGGAAGAGCCCCCACTGCGCGTTCGCCGGGATCTCGGGTGTCTGCTCGATGATGTCGGCGATGGGGGTCGCGTCCTCGCGGCGGATCGCCATGAAGAGCCGCGGCATCAGCGGGAACTGGAACGCCATGTGGCATTCGTCTCCCTTTCCCAGATAGGCGACGACGTCACCGGGCCATTGATTCGCCTCCGCGAGCAGCACGCGGTCGGGGTAGAACGCGTCGATCTCCGCCCGGATGCGCCGCAGGTAGGCGTGCGTCTCGGGCAGGTTCTCGCAGTTCGTCCCGTCGCGCTCGTAGAGGTACGGGACGGCGTCGAGGCGGAAGCCGTCGAGCCCGAGGTCGAGCCAGAAGCGCAGCACCTCGAGGATCGCCTCCTGAACCTCGAGGTTGTCGAAGTTCAGGTCGGGCTGGTGCGCAAAGAACCGGTGCCAGTAGTACTGCCCCGCGACGGGATCCCACGTCCAGTTCGACGGCTCGGTGTCGACGAAGATCACGCGGGCGTCGGGGTAGCGGTCGGGGGTGTCCGACCAGACATACCAGTCGCGCTTGGGCGAGGCCGGGTCGGCACGGGCCTCCTGGAACCACGAGTGGTCGCTCGAGGTGTGGTTCACGACCAGGTCGGCGATCACCCGGATCCCGCGTTCGTGCGCCGCCTCTACGAAGTCGCGGAAGTCGTCGAGGGTGCCGTAATCGGGATGGATGCCGTAGTAGTCGGCGATGTCGTAGCCGCCGTCGCGGAGCGGCGAGGGGTACATGGGCAGCAGCCAGATGCAGTCGATACCGAGCCACTGCAGGTAGTCGAGCTTCTCGATCAAGCCGCGGAAGTCGCCGCACCCGTCCGCATTTCCGTCGGAGAACCCGCGCAGGTGGATCTCGTAGAAGACGGCGCGCTGGAACCACAGGGGATCGGACTCGAACCACTGCCTCGAGGGACGCGGCTCCTCGCGCCTAACCTCATCCGCCTTCTCTCCGGTGTCGATCATCCGCCTCGCATGCCGTCGGGCCGTTCAGGACGCTACCGCTCCGCCGGCTGCGGCGTAGACCTCACGGCCGCCGTCAGCGCTTCGTCTTCTTCTTTCTCTTCGTCGCCTTGCCTCTCCGGAGGACCCGGTTGGCCTTCGCGACGATCTTCGCGTAAGCAGCGCGGGAAAGCTTTCCTTTCTTCCGCTGCTGCTTGGCGCGACCCTTCGCGTTCGCAGCATGCTCCTTGTCGGGCATCGGGTACTTGCGCTGCCCGGGCAACCCGAACTGGGATTTCTTCAACGTGCTTCGCTTCAGAGCCATGAGTGCCCCTTCCGTTCTGGAATCCCGTTCGCCTGGACGGAGAGGTACTACCCGCATTGGCGATCGAAAACGCATCGCTCCGAAGCTCACGACGGCTCAGGCGGCGGGGACTGACCATGTCGGCTCGCCCGAGATGGCGCGTTCGAGCCTGACGCTCGTGCCGTCGCTCGACTGGACGACGTCGACCTTCTCCATCAGCGAATGCATGAGTTGAATCCCTCGTCCGCGGTAGCGCGAGTCGCTTTCGGTCTTCCACCGGCCTCCGTCGTTGACGACGATCGCGACCCGGCCGGCCGTGAGCTCTGCGGCGAGCTGGATCTCGTCACCCTGCACGTCGAGGGGATGCTCGACCGCGTTCGAGCACGCCTCGTTGACCGCCAGCACGATGTCGAAGATCTCGTCGTCGTGCGCGCCGCGGTCACGGAGCCAACCCCGGAGGTCGTTGCGGGCAAGCGCGAGTGCCGAGGAGTCGGGCGGAAAACGCAAGCTCATCCGCTCGGCCGCCGGCCCCCCGAAGCGCACTACGAGAAGCGCGCGATCGTCCGGATGTTCATCCAGCTCGAACTCGTCGAGGATGGTGTCGATCAGCTGGTGCACCGGCTCGTCGGACGCGTCCACGATCTCCGCCAGGCGATCGATGCGCGTGTCGATCGACTCGCCGCGGAGCTCGACGAGACCGTCGGTGTAGAAGACGAGCGACGATTCCGGCGGAAGCGTCACCTCGGCGTCGACGAACGACGTCGGGATGACCGTGCCGATCGGCGGCGAGGCGCCCTCCACGAGCCGTCGCACCGGCTCGCCGGGCGAGGCGATGAGCGGCGGAGGATGGCCGGCGTTCGCGATCGCGAGCGTCGTCCGGGACGGCGAGACGATCGCGTAGACGACCGTCGCGAAGAGCTCGGAGTCCAGCGCAAGATGGTTGAGCCGGTCGAGCGTCTCGCCGGGCGCAAGGCCCTCCAGGGCGTAGGCCCGCATCACGTTGCGGAGCTGGCTCATCGTCGCCGCGGCGTAGACGCCACGTCCCATCACATCGCCGACGCTGATCGCGATCGATCCGTCGGCGAGCTCGAACACGTCGTACCAGTCGCCTCCGACCTCGAGCCCGAAGGTCCCCGGGACGTAGCGCGCGGCGGTCTCGACTCCCTCGATCGTGGGAAACCGGCCCGGGAGCAAGCTGCGCTGGAGGCTCTCGGCGATCGACTGTCCCCGGTCGTAGACCTGGGACCGGTCGAGCGCGATCGCCACTCGCGCAGCAACGAGCCTCAGGAGCATCACGTCTTCCTCGTCGAACACGCACTGTTCCCGGCATCCGACCTGAAGCACGCCGACGAGCTTCTCGCCGGTGATGAGAGGCGCCCCTGCCGCAGAGACGATCCCCGTTCGCCCGATCTGCGAGGTCCCGAACTCGCTCGGGCCCAGATGACGGCCCACCTGGTGTGTCCGCGTGGCTGCGATCTGGCCCGCGAAGCCGATCCCGAAGGGCGTTCGCACCCCCGCGGGCTCCGTATACCCGGTGAAACGGCGCACGACGAGCGTCTCCCCCTCGGCGACCGTCAAGATCGTGGCGGCGTCGGCACCGATTGCCTCGCACAGACGCTCCAGGAGCTGATCGAGGAACTCATCGCTCGACGAGCTCGTGAACGTCGCATCGATCACCGTCTGGAGACGCCGTACCCGGGCAACCGCGGTTTGGGCCTCGTCGCGGGCGAGCTCGGCGGTCCCGTGCACGCGGGCGTTTTCGAGTGCCGTGGCCGCCCTCCGCGCAAGCTCGTTCGCGAGCGAGAGGTCGGCCTCGTCGTACGCCCCCTGCGTCCGGTCGGTGCGAACGAAAACCATCGTCCCGACCGTGCGATCGCCGACGAGCAGCGGCACGACCATCGCCGGCGCCGACCGGCTCCCGACCCGTTCGTCAAGGCTCGCGTTCCGCGATGCGAGAGCCCGTTCGGTCGCTGCTGGGAGCTCGCCCCTGTCAACCACGCCGGCGCGAACTGCGCCGTACTCGAACGACTGCGGCTGCGCGTCGACCGAACCGCGGTCCGGGACGGCTGGTGTCAGCTCGATCCGGCACCAGTCCGCGAGCGCAGGGACGGCGAGCGCTCCGAGCCGCCTCTGCGTTTCGTCGAAATCGAGGCTCGAGTTGAGCTGCTCGCTTGCGTCGGCGAGAAACCGGCGGCGCTCGTCGGCGGCGCGGCGGGCATCGAGATCGCGCGAAAGGCGCAGCGAGCCGAGGCGGAGCCCCTCGCCCACCCGCCGGCCTCGTTCGAGCAGGAAAACCATGGGAGCCGCCGCGAGGACGACTGCGATGCCGAAGACGAGCTTGTCTCCTGTCGGCGCGAGCGAATGCGTCGGCTCGATCAGAAACCACGAGGCCGTGAGCAAGGAGAGGAGCGCGGCGAACAGCCCGGCCCAGGGACCGCCTACGACTGCCGAGAGGCAGACGACGAGGATGAATACCGCGCCCAGTCCGGGCTTCCCCTGGAGCGCGGCGCCGCGCCAGATCGCGGCCACGAGGGCGCACGAACACGCGGCCACGAGCAGTCCGGAGACGAGCCTGCGCCGGCCCCCGGCGCGCATCGCTAACGTCCCTCGGCGAGCGTCTCGATCACGCTGGCGAGCGATCCGCGTCCCGCCTCGCGCTTGTCGATGATCGCTACCGCGGCACTCAACATGCTGCGCTCGCGAGGCGTGACCGCCTTTGCGGTCTGGATCACCACCGGGATCTCCGCCGTGCGGAAGTCCAGCTTCAGCTCCTGGAGCACGATGAAGCCGTCGAGCTCGGGCATCTTCAGGTCGAGCACGATCAGATCCGGCCTCCGCTCCCTGGCCGCCTCGAGGCCAACACGTCCGTCGGTCGCCTCGGCGACGTCGTAGCCCTGGGCGCGCAGGGCTCTCGTCGCCAGATACCGGGCAACCTCGTCGTCGTCGATGACGAGTGCGAATCTGCCCGGGGAACCCTCGAGCTCAGAGCCGGCGATCTCGAGGCCTCCCGGCTCCGTCGACTCGCCGTCGACCGAGTAGACGGTCGGGATCTCGAGGGTGAACGTCGAGCCGGCGCCGACCTCGCTCTCCACCTCGAGCCGGCCGCCGATCACCTCGGTCAGCCGCTGACAGACGGCGAGCCCGAGACCCGAGCCACGCACGCCGGCCTGCAGGGCGTTCTCGATCTGGACGAACTCGTCGAAGATGAGGAGCCTGTCCTCGGGCGAGATCCCGATGCCCGTATCCGCGACGGCAAAGATCGCGGTTGCGCGCGCACGGTCGTACCGGCACGAAACTCTGACCTCACCCTCGATCGTGAATTTCGAGCGCGTTCGAGATCAGGTTCCGGAGGATCTGCGCGAGCTTGGTCTCGTCTGCATAGAGCGCCGGCATCTCGTCGGCCGGCTCGAACACGAGCGCGACCGCGTCATTTCTGTGGAGCGGACGGAAGAGGCCGCGGAGAAGCCCGAAGAGCTCCTCGACGGTGAGGCGATCGGGTCGTACCGCTGCCTTCCCCGCCTCGACGCGGGCGACGTCGAGCAGGTCGTTGACGAGAACGAGCAGGCTCTCCCCCGCCGAATGGATGAAATGGATCTGCCGTTCCTGTTCGTCGGTCAGCGTCCCATCGACGCGACTCAGAAGCAGCTCCGAGAGCGCGAGCATCGAGGTCAGGGGCGTGCGCAGCTCGTGGCTCAGGCTCGAGAGGAACTGCGACTTCGTATCGCTCGTTCGGCGGAGCTCTTCCGCGCGCTCGTCGAGCTCGGCGTAGAGCGCGACGACGCCGCGGTTCGTCTCCTCGAGCTCGCGGTTGAGCTCGGAAAGCTCGTCCCGGCGATGCTGCAACTCGTCGAGGGCCTGCATCAGCTCCTGGTTCTGCAGCTGCAGCTCGCCGAACGGGCCCGCGACGCTTTCGCTCGCCAACGTCGCGACGATCGAGGCAACCTCGGACTGGCCCACCCTCCGGCCCGCGCCGAGTCGTTTCGAGATCGTGACGCACGTCCCGGTCCCCTCGCCTGTCTCGATCTCGAACGTGTCCATCAGCCTCCGCGCTCCCACGATTCCCACTCCCATACCCGTTGGCGACGAATATCGACCGGAGAGGATGCCGGCGAGATCTGCGATCCCCTCGCCGCTGTCGCTCACGCAGATGACGAGCTCGGCCGATTCGCCGTTCGCAACCGAATATTCGACCCGTCCACCACCCGCGTACTCGAGTGCGTTGCGCGCCAGCTCCGAGACGGCCGTAGCCACCCACACCTGATGCTGGTCGTCCAGCCCGAGCAGGCGGCTGACCTGTCGCGCGCGCTGCCGCGCCAGAACGACGTCGGTCTCGCGGGCGACCATCACCGTCGTCAGTGCGTAGCTGTCTCTCATGTGACCCGTGCGACAACGGCGGTCGCGTCATCGCGCCCGCGCTGGAAGTCGCGATAGAGGATCGACGCGGTGACTGCGGGCTGCCTTCTCATCAGACCGGCATAGGAATCGAGGCTCCAGCGCGAAGTGATCCCATCCGAATGAAGGACGACGAGCGCCCCGGGCGGGAGCTCGTAGCTGAACTCCTGGATCCGTCTCATCGCGTGGCCCAGAGTGCCGTTGTGCGACACGAGATTTCGGACCTTTCCGCCCGCGAGCAGAAGCCCGGAGATGTTTCCGAGCCCGGTATAGGTCAGCGACCGCCGCTCAGGGTCGATCTCTGCGATCGCGACTGCCGCGCCTCTGGTTGGACGGAGCCTCCCGTGCATCGATTCGAGGAGCTCGCCGATCGACTCGCCGTCACCCTCGTTGAACACGTCGATCGCAGCGCCCGAGGCCTCGCCGGCGCCTGGCCCGTGTCCGAGCCCATCTGCCACGATGATTCGCGTTCGACCTTCGATGTCCCTGACGGCGAAGTCGTCGCCGGACACCGTTTCGCCTTCCATCATCCCGCAGATTCCCGCGACCGCCACCCGCGGCGAGACCGAGGCGGCCTCGCGCCAGATCCGCGAGACGACCACGGTTCCTTTGCCGTGAAGGGAATAGAGGTCGAAGACATCGGAGAGGCGCTTGATCCCTCCGAGCCCGATCCCCACGCTTCCGGCGGTCGAGTACCCATCTTCGAGCGCCTTCGCGTCGTCCTCGATCCCGGGGCCTGAGTCGAGAGCGACGAGATCCACACCGGCGACGCGGTCGCGCTGGACAGGGACGACGAAGAGGCAGCCGCCGCCCGGCACGTGTTTGACGAGGTTGCTGGCGAGCTCGGTGGCGACGACCGCGACCCGGCCGGCGCGCTCCTCGTCGAATCCGAGACGTTCTGCGCACGCGACCGCAGCGCGCCGGGCTTCGCCGCGATGGCTGCTGTCGGCGATACGGATCAGCTTGGAGGCAGCCACCTCACGCCCACCGTGTCCCGATCACCGTCGTACCTTCGCCCGGGCGAGAGTCCACCTCGAACTCGCTGAGCAGACGCCGAGCGCCGCCGAGCCCCAGGCCGAGCCCGCCCCCGGTCGTGTAGCCGTCCTGAAGTGCCCGAGAGACGTCGGGAATCCCGGGGCCGTCGTCTTCGAACACGAGCCGCAAGCCGCGACGGCTTCCGTTCGAGAGCACATCGAGCCTGAAACGGCCTCCGCCACCGTAGTCGTGCGTGTTGCGCGCGAGCTCGCTCGCGGCGGTCACGACCTTCGTCTGCTCGACGAGCGAGAACCCGAGCGCCTTTGCGGCCTCCCGGACGAGCTGTCGCACGCGGACCACGTCCTCGGACGAGGAGATGGCGAGCTCATCAGTACGAACGGCCGACATCGCCCCGCGTGTTGTCCGTGGCGCCGAGCAACGCCATTCCGAGCTCGACATTGAGCGCAGTCCGGACGTCCGGGAGCGAGAGCCCGAGCTCCACGAGGGTGATCGCGACCGCTGGGCGCATCCCGACCACCACCGTCTCGGCGTCGAGCACCCGCGCCATGCCGGCGATGTTCGCGAGCATCCGGCCGATGAACGAGTCCACGACCTCGAGTGCCGAGATGTCGATCAGGACACCGCGCGTGCGCTCCTTCACGATCCGCTCCGTGAGGTCGTCCTGCAGACTCAGCGCGAGGCGGTCGTGCATGTCTACCTGGATCGTCAGGAGCAGGAAGCTGCCCATCTTGAGGATGGGAATCCGCTCCTCTCCGGTCATCAAGGAGCGTCGGCGAGCTTCGTGATGGTCAGGCCCGCGCGCTGAAATGCGAGTGCGATCGCGTCGGCCATCGTCGCCTTGGTCGTCACCTCGGAGAGGGTCAGCCCGAGATGGACGATGGTCTGCGCGATCTGCGGCCGGATCCCGCTGATGATGCAATCCGCACCCATGAGCCGCGCGGCGGCGACGGTCTTCAAGAGGTGCTGCGCGACGAGCGTGTCGACCGTCGGCACGCCGGTGATGTCGATGATCGCCATCGTCGAATTGGTGTCGACGATTCCCTGGAGCAACGTCTCCATCACGATCTGGGTCCGTTCGCTGTCGAGCGTGCCGATGAGCGGAACGGCAAGCACGCCGTCCCAGAGCTTCACGACGGGCGTCGAGAGCTCCATCAGCTCGCGCTGCTGCCGCTCGATCACCGCTTCGCGCGCCCGTTGGTACTCCTCCGTCGTCCGTAGGCCGAGGCCGTCGATGAGCGTCGTCGCTTCCCACAGGGCGTCCGCAAGGCCGGCGGCATCTCCGCTCAGCTCGTCGCTCAGCAGCACGAAGAGCGGCTGCTTCAGGGAGAACACGAACGTTGCGGTCTCTGACGGCGAGAACCCGGCCTCGGCTCGGCTTCGCGAGAGCTGGGCGAGGTTGTCGTGGACACCACGCCAGGCGGGCCCGGTGATGTCACCGGCCGGCTCGTCCCGCAAGGTCTCACGGAGAAGGCGCAGGAACTCGCGCGAATCGCGCTCGATCTCCTCCCTGCCGAGGCCCGAGCGTCGAGCGATCGAGCGCTCCTGTTCGTGCAGCCACTGGGTCAGGAGCTCTTGCTCGTTCTGCTCGATCAGATCGACCAGAGCGTTCGCAGGGGTGATGCTCATCCGGCTTGCCTCCTCGTGTTGTCGAGCGCCCTCATTGCTGTTGCTCCCTCTCCGAGCGCCGAAGCCGGGGAGGCATAACGGCCGTCACGAAGGAATCCGCCCGCCTGCGCGTCCGGCACGGCATCGGGAGATTCGGTCAAGTCGGGTGCGACCAAGTCTTGCAGACGATCGCAAATCTCGAAGTGAGCCTCGAGCCCCGAGATGTTCAGCACTCGTCGAAGCGCGGGTGTCGGCGCGACCAGGATCAGGCGGGAACGCCGGGATGCGAGGTCCGTCGAGGCTCGATACAGCACCTGCAGCCCTGACGAGTCGAAGAACTCGAGCCCGCTCATCTCGAGCTGGACGACCGTCGCCCAGCCGGCGAGCTCCTTCAGCTTCGCCGCGAGCCGAGGTGCCTCAGACATGTCGCATTCGCCCGCCAGCGTCAAAACCGCGACGGTTCCGAACCTCTCGACGTCCAGGCTCATCAGTGGATCGGCCGCCATCACGCGCCCCCCGGCTCAAGGTCAGTCATTGCGAGGACAGGCTACGCAGCGGGTCACCGCAGGTTCAACGGGAGTTGCGTGAAGATTCCTTAACGTGCGGGCAGCAGCTGGTATCCGTAGCCGCGGACGCTGACCAGGCGTTCCGGGTTACCGGGGTCACGCTCGATCTTGCGCCTGAGATTCCGGATGTGCACGTCCACGGAGCGGGAATCGGAGACGTACTCGCTCTGCCAGAGATGGCGCATGATCTGCGTCCGGGAGTGCACCTCCCCGGGCTTCGACCCGAGCAGGCTGAGCAAGCGGAACTCAGTCGGCGTGAGGTGAACGGGGTTACCGTCAACTTCGACGCGGTGGCGCAACGGGTCGATTGCAACGCCGCCGATCCGCATCATGGTCGAGCCATCGTGCTGGTCGAGCCTCCGCCGGCGGATGATTGCGCGGACGCGACTCACGAGCTCCTTGGTGGAAAAGGGCTTGATCACGTAGTCATCGGCGCCCATCTCGAGTCCGAGCACGCGGTCGACCTCGGTGTCTTTCGCGGTCAGCATGATGATCGGGACCGCGCTCTCCGCGCGAATCGTCCGGCAGACATCGATGCCAGAGAGCTTGGGAAGCGACCAGTCGAGAACGACGACATCGATCCCGGCCCACCGTCTCGCGGCTTCGAGGCCGGCTTCGCCGTCGGCGGCCGTCTCGACCTCGAACCCTTCCGACGTGAGCGCCCGGGAAACCGCGTACCTCGTGGCCTCGTCGTCTTCGATCACGAGGATCCGACTACTCACGAGGGTTCCACGCGAGCAATGTAGCGGCCACCAGGGTTGTACCGTCTGCCCTCGGGGGCGCGCGCCTGGTTTGGGATTCCTCCAGCGAGGAATGCTCAACTCGCACGTGACCGAGCTCAGAGACCACGAGGCGCGTCCAGGTATCTCCGACGGGACCGGGATCGGAGGACGAGACCTCGTCAAGGCCTACCTCTTCGACGAGGAACACGGCGAGGAGGTCGACGGGTGGGAAGACGCGCTCCGGACACTCGGGGACGGGGACGTTCTCTGGATCGATCTCGACTCTCCCTCCGACGAGCTCGCGACCACGGTCTGCGAGGCACTCGGGACCGGCGAGCTCGACCTGAACGGCCCACGAGGGCGCGACAGAGCCAGCTTCTCCCAGAACGACGGATATCTCCACGTGACCTCGATCGCGGTCTCGGAGAAAGAAAGCGATCCCGATCGCGAAACGGTCGCGATCGACTGTTTCGTCGGCGCGAACTGGATCGTGACGGTCCACGGCGCCGAGATCGCTGCGCTCGACGACTTCCGCAGAATCGCCGAGGGTGAAGGCGCCGTCGGCCGCCTCGACGCGCCCTCGTTCCTCGCGGCGCTGCTCGAATGGGTGATAGCGAGTTACCTTCGGGCATTCGACGAGATCGAGGCGCAGCTCGAGGACTTCGATGTCGACGCCCTGAAACGGCCGACCACGAACCCGGAGCAACAGATCTCAACCCTGGTGGCGGCGCGCCGGCGGGTAGGCCACCTCCGGCGTGCGCTCGCGCCGCATCGCGAGATCTTCGCCGCGCTCAGCCACTCCGAGTTCGACCCGATCTCGACGGAAGGCTCATCCGCTCGCTTCACCCAGGTCGCCGGACGGGTCGACGCGGCTCTCGCCTCCGCACGGGACGCGAAGGACGGGATCGCAAGCTCCTTCGACGTCTTGATCGTGCGAACCGAGCACCGGACGAACGAGATCATCAAGATCCTGACGATCGCCTCGATCCTGCTGCTTCCCGGCGCGCTTCTTGCCGGCATCGCCGGAATGAACGTCAACTTCAAGCTGGGCGTCTTTTTCAGCTCGACCCTCTTCTGGGCGGTCCTGGCCACAATCGTCGGGATCGCGGGCGTGACTCTCGGGCTTGCCCGGTATCGCCGTTGGATCTGACGCACCGCTAGCCCGGAATCGCCTGCACCGCCTCGTACTCCTCGTCGCTGACGTGGTCACCCCAGGTGGCGGCATTGCCCTCGTCATCGACGTCGTGCATTGCGATGTGCGACATGAGGCGGTTCGGCGCGGCACCGTGCCAGTGGTGCTCGCCGGGCTCGAAGAAGACACGGTCGCCGGCGCGGATCACCTCGACGGGCCCCCCGCGCCGCTGGCAGAGCCCGACGCCTTCCAGCACCCAGATCGTCTGGCCGTTCGGATGCGTGTGCCAGGCAGTGCGGGCGCCGGGGGCAAAGTGGACGCTCGCCGCTCCCAGACGGGAGCTGCCCGCCGGAGTTGCGATCGTGTCGATGTGGACCGACCCGGTGAACCAGTCGCTCGGCCCTGCGGTCGTGTCGAGGCCCTTTCTCGTGATCTGCATTCGCTCTCTCCTCGTCTTGTGTGGTGCTCCGAAGTGGCGAACAGGTTCAGCGCCTGCTCGGATCCCGAACCGGGCTCGCCCTCGTCGCGATGACCCGATCGTGTCATGTACGGCCCCGCGGCCCGCATCTACCGTGGGTGATGCGAGTCCGGTGCCCGAGCCGACGATCCTCCCCGGCGGCAAACGGCGCTCCTCTGCGGCAGGCGGGGCCTGCCCGGGCTCGATTCGCTGCGCGAGGGACTCGGGGGTCTGGGGTCGGAGGGTCGAGTCTCTCGCGCAGTTCAATGCCCGTTGCAGCTGCTTTCATCGCGGCCGCAGATCAGCGACACTTCGGACATGGTCTCTGTCCCTGGTCTGGCTGTCGGCGGTGACGTCGAGCTGGCTCTGAGTAACGTCGGCGTCCCGAGCTACGTTCTCGACTCGACGGGGGTCGTTCGGTGGATCAACGCAGCAGCTGTCGAGCTTCTCGGAGACATTCGCGGCCGCCACTTCACCTCGGTCGTCGCACCCGAGGACACCCGCCGCGCCCGCGAGCTGTTCTCCCAGAAAGTGCTCGGCACCTCGCCCGCCACGGACACGACCGGCGTCCTGATGTCAACCGCCGGCTCACGCGTGCCCGTGGAGCTGAGCTCGGTGCCGCTGAAAGACGGTGAACGTGTGGTGGGCGTCTTCGGCCTTCTCGAAGGACTTCCCGACGCCGCTCCCGGAGCGCCCCTCCCGCACCTGACCCCCCGTCAGGTCGAGGTGCTTCGACTTCTGGAGCAGGGCCGCGCAACGAAGCAGATCGCCGCCGAGCTCCACCTCAGCACCGAAACGGTCCGAAACCACATCCGCCATCTCTTCAGAGCGCTCGGCGTCAACTCGCGCCTCGAGGCCGTCGCAGCGGCCCGGGCCGGCGAAAGAGGGGTGGCTTGATGGGACGGATCGTCGCGGTCGAATACCTGACGCTCGACGGCGTCTTCGAGAACCCGACCTGGACGCAGCCGTACTTCGACGAGGCGGTCGCCGAGTTCCAGGGCGAAGCGATGCGCTCGGCCGATGCGTTACTGCTCGGACGGGTCACCTACGAGGGCATGAGCGAGGCCTGGCCTGCGGTGGGCAACGACCCGGCGACCGGGGGCGACATCATGAACTCGATCGGCAAGTACGTTCCGACCTCGACGCTGACGGAGCCAACCTGGAACGCTTCGTTTCTCGCCGGCGACGTCGTCGAGGCGGTCACCGAGCTGAAGAAGGGGAGCGACAACCTCCTCATCTACGGAAGCGGGCAACTCACAGAGACACTGCGCGCCGCAAGACTCATCGATGAGTTTCGGCTGCTGATCTGCCCGATCGTGCTCGGCGAGGGCCGCAGGCTGTTTTCCGCGACGACCTCGAGCGAGTTCGTCGTCAGCGCGAGCCGCACTGCACCGTCCGGCATGGTGCTGCTCACACTGAGCACGGCCTGATCTGGGCGTGATCAGCGCGTAGGTCGAGTCGCGGCTCTACCCTGATCCCGGCCGCGCCGACTATGCCGCGTTTTCGAGCGCGAACAGCTCCCTTTTCTTCCCGAACAGCTCAGCTCCCCTACTCAGCTCCACCTCGATCTGAGCGATCGCGACGTCGTGACGGAGCTCTCGGATCACGTGCTGGAGCGCAACGATCACCTCGTTCTTCTCCTCACAGCTCTCGCACATCGCGTTCTCCTTGTCCTTCGGCTGACCTGATCTATCCAGTACCCACCGTAAGGGCAGCCGGTAGGGCCGCACAGGACACGATCGGGTCATTTCGCTCAGCGCGCCTCGTAACGAAGGGCGCACGTCGTGGCCGGGTCAGGCGTTCCTTGCACATTGACCGGGCCTTTGCCAGACTCCCGTCGGGATCATCCGCCGTTCCGGACAGGGGGTTCATGGTGACACGGGATCGGGTCTTCCGGATCGGCGGGATCGTGTCCGGGGCCGTGCTGATCGCCTTCGGCATCGTCGTGATCGTGCTCGCCGTTCTCGGGGCGAACACCGTCAAGTCCGAACTGAAACAGCAACAGATCACGGGCACGCCCGACATGACGCCCTCTGCAATCACGACCGAGGTGAACAAGGCAGGGTTGAAGGACGTGAAGATCCCATCCTGCGATGTCGCCGGGGAGGTGATCACCAACGGCTCCCACGCCAGGTGTTTCGCCCAGTACATGAACATTCACGCGCTCCTCGCGACCGGTGGCTACGTGTATTCGGAGATGGGCATCTACGAGGCCAAGCCCGGCAGCCCGAAGTCGCAGCTGGAGCCTGGAGGCGGCACCAACAACGCAGCCTACGCACAGACCGATCCCCAGACGGGTCAGCCGGTTCAGAACGGGGCCAGGAACGTCTGGGTGACCGAAACGGCACTCTCGACCGCGCTCAACGTCAGCTACATGGCGACCCAACTCGCCCTGTTCAGCCTCGTCGTCGGGATCGCGCTCCTCCTCAGCGGAGTCGGCTTCATCGTGCTCGCGCTTGCTGCACTGCCGAGACGTACGAGCGTCGAGGCCGTGGGACAGCCTCTCCCGACCTGATCGCCCACCCAGCCTGACCCGGGGACCCTGAACGGCGGCTCATGTCAGCAAGCGCTGAGGTCGAGACGTCGAGGCCACCACGAGAGAAGCGCCTGCGACTCAGCGACGGACGCGGTAACGGATGTGCGTGGCCTCCGGAGTATCGATCACTCGAACGATCTCCAACTCGATCCTCGTCGGCAACACCTCGAACAGTCGGCGCCCGCCACCGAAGAGCACCGGGACTTGGTGAATCTGCAACTCATCGAGCACACCCGCTTCGAGCGCCGACTGTGCCGTGTACGCGCCGTGGACCAACACGTCACGATCACCGGCGGCAGCCTTCGCCTGTGTCATCGCGCTGACGATCCCGTCGGTCACATAGGTCACCAACGGATACTTCGCAACGGAGGGTCCCGGTGGCCGGTGGCTGGGCACGAAGATCGGGACGCCGTCGTGATGATCGCCGCCCCAATGATCGACCTGTTCCACGGTATTGCGACCGGAGAGGACCGCGCCGGTCGTGTTGCCTTCCTCGAGAAATTCTTTGCCGACCCCCGACGCCTCCGCGTTCGGTCCAGCGTCCGAAGCAAACCCGTACCACTCATGCAGACGCATGAAGCCGTCGCCGCCGGGGTTGGCCGGTTCGTCGTTCGGACCAGCGATATACCCGTCGAGCGACATCGACATGTAGAGCACTGATGCAGACACTTCGACCTCCTCTGGGCTCGATTCGAGATGGCTTGGCCTTCCTCGAACATTGGACAGCTCGATGGCCCCAGACTCATCGGCGGCGCGCGGCTCCGCGTGATCGGGGACTGGCCGGTGATTTCGGTGGCGCTCGCTGATCTCGCCTGGCTCCGTGGAACTTGGGACGGCTCAGTTTTCGTGAATCGGATCTGCTCGAGGATCGCGCAGCTGGTGCCCTGGACCGCTGCACCCATCATCTGCGCTTCGGGAGCCCCGCACACGTGTGAAGTCGTCCCACGCCCTAGCCGGGGGCGAAGCGGTAGACGCGCGCGTTGTGGGGCGCGAAGGGGCTCGGGTCGGTGAATGTCCCGCGGGTGACGGTGACGGGTCGTGCGGGGTTGCCTCCGGGGTGGGCGAGCACGGTACCGTCGTTGATTCCGGCTGGGAGGCCGCTGAACTGCACGCGGCCGCTGCCCGAAGGGCTCTTTCTGATCGCGATCAGGTAGAGGATGCCGTCGGCGGTGCGGGCGCTGAGGGCGATATCGGGGGAGCTGGCGGTGACCTTGAGCTCCGCGTGCGGTGCGAGCAGCGCTTGGCGGTGGTCGGGGTCGCTGAGCTCTTCGAGCAACGGGCGCTGCACGTCGCTCCAGTAGGTCCAGTTCCAGCCGCGTGCTCGGTCGGCGGCATTCATCGCAGCTTTCAGGTGGCCGCCGAAGAAGAAGAGGCCGCGAGCGCCGTTGACGATCGCGTCGTAGGCCATGAAGCGGGCTTGTTGCAGGGTCGGGAACACGACTGGGTGGGGTGGCAGCGTTCCGGTCCAGGCGATCTGGAGCGTTGTCCAGATCGCTTTCTGGGTTGAGGCTCTCGCGATGAGCGAGGTCATGTCGCCGACGACGCCGATGTCGGTGTTGACGGGCGGCCCGCCGGCGTGCGCGCCGGGTGGGATCGGGTAGATGTCGATCCCGTGCACGTCGCAGGCGGCGGCGTAGGGTCGGACGGCGGCGATCGTGACCGGTTTGTCGCGGCTGTGCGGCGTCGGCCCGGGTCCTCGCGGTGCTTCGATGATGACGACCGGGTGGTGCGGATCGACCTGTTTGAGGTGGTGGTAGACGGCGGCGCATCCGGCGGCCGGAACGTGGGCGTGGGCCGGCTCGTCGGATCCTTTCCAGGCGCCGAGGCCGGGATGGCCCTTGAACGTGTTGACGACCCGGTCGAGCAGCGGCTGCTGGGAGAGATCGTTGTCGACGCCGGCGAGCGCAAGCCAGAGCTGCAGCCCGTGCGCGGGAGCGGCGTCGAGCTGCTCCCCGACCGCAATCAGCTGCTCGTCGAGCCCGACCTGCGTCCAGACGGTGTAGTTGCGAACGAAACTCGCGCCCGCGCTCGCGACCTCGGCCCACGCGTCTTCGCCGCTGGGAGCGGTAGTGCCGAGCGGGGGCGGATCCGAGAGCCCGAGCGGGAACACGGGCTTGCCGTTGACGAGCAGGTTCCCGGTCGCCGGGTCGATCGTGCTTGCAGTCATCGCATCCCTCCCCTCGTCGCGCTTGCGCCTGTCCGGCCTGACGGGTAGTACGTCGGTGATGAGCTACGAATGGCCGGTGATCCCGTTCGCCCAGCAGCACCCGGTGCGCGGCTTTTTCGGCGACCCGCGTATCGGCGATGCAGGTGGGACATCGTTCCACTTCGGCATCGACGTATCGGTACCCGACGGGACGCCGGTCTACTCGGTCACCGCGGGGACCGTGCACCTGGACGTCGCCGGCGGCGCCCAGAACATCGCGGTGACGAGTCCAGGTGTGACGCACGGCTACTGGCATCTCCAGCCCGCCGTCGCGAACGGGAAGCACGTGGCTCAGGGCGGCCTGCTCGGGCACGTCGCGCCGACCTGGGGCCACGTCCACTTCGCCGAGCGCACACCCGGCGGCCCGTACCTGAACCCGCTGCGCCCGGGCGCGCTCGCGCCGTTCGCGAAACACCAACCACCGACGGTCGACCGCATCCTCGCAGAGCGCAACGCGCACCCACTCGATCCCATCGCGCTCACCGGGATCGTCGACCTGATCGCCGAAGCACATGACACGACGCCGATCCCGCCGCTCGCGCCGTACACCCACATGCCGGTGTCTCCGGCACTCGTTCGCTGGCGGCTCGTGGCGCACGCAACCGAGATCGTCCCCTGGACAACCATCGCCGACTTCCGCACCACCCTCCCCGCCAACTCTCTCTACAACACCGTCTACGCGCACGGCACGACGCAGAACCATCCGCCCGCGGCGGGGCGCTACCGCTTCCGGCTCGCCCCGGCCTTCGATACACGGGCCCATCCCGACGGGTCCTACCGACTCGATGTCGAGGCCGCGGACACGCGCGGCAACAGCATCAGGAGGCACCTCACGATCAAGCTCGCCAACGCCGAAGTCTAAGAACCACCGGCCGCCGCCACGGGCTCTCAGGCTTCAGCAACGCTCGACGATTTCTGGCCGGCCAGAAATCGCTCAGTGCCCGCGCCCGGAGCCGCCGGTGCGGTCGAGGGCGTCGAGGGCGCGCATGTCCTCGTCGGAGAGGCTGAAGTCGAAGATCGCCGCGTTCTCACGGATGCGATCGCGGTGGACCGATTTCGGGATCACGACCGCACCCCGCTGGACCCCCCATCGGAGCAGTACCTGGGCCGGAGTCCTCTCTGCTCCCCGTGAGATCTCGACGACGACAGAGTTGTCGAGCGCTCGCCCGCGCTCGAGCGGGCTGTAGGCCTCGAGCACGACACCGCGCTGCTCGCAGAGCTCGAGCAGCTTGCGTCGGTAGTGGAGCGGGCTGAAGAGGACCTGGTTCACCGCCGGCGGCCGGGTCGCACGGTCGAGCAGCCGCGCCAGCCGACTCACGCCGTAGTTGCTGACACCGATCGCCCGGGCGAGCCCGCGCTCCCGTAGCCCTTCGAACAGGGGCCACGCGCCGCCCGTGCGGCCCGGAAGCGGCCAATGGATCAGGTACAGGTCGACATAGGCCAGTCCCAGCCGCTCGAGGCTCCGCTCGAGCTCGTGCTCCGGCCCTCGCGAAACCGGCAGCCACTTCGTCGTCACGAACACGTCCTCGCGGGGCAAACCGCTGCGCGCGAGCGCCGCGCCGACGCTCCGCTCGTTGCGGTAGTACTGCGCCGTGTCGATGTGTCGGTAGCCGGCCTCGAGAGCCCATTCGACCGCCTGCTCGGTCTCGACCCCATCCTTGGCCTGCCACACGCCGAGCCCGAGCATCGGCATCAACACCCCGCCGCCAAGGTCGCGGGCCGGCTCTCGCGCGTCGGCTGCCATCGGCGTAAGTCTGCCGCGGATCCCGATCTCCGCAAGCGGCGCGCGACCGATCCGGGCTCAGGTTCGACGCCCCGCCCGGTGGGAACCACGGCCGGCGGGTCATCCGCGATGGGCTGGTACTCGGCTCGAACGAGTGAGCCCCAGCTTGTCGATTGGCGTCTACTCGAGCGGAATCAGGACGGACGTTGGAGCGAGACTCACAGCTCGAACGGGCCGGCCGCACAGGCGTAGATCACGAGCTGATTCACCGAGGCCGATCTCGGACGATCGCGTATAACTGAGAGCTGCCATGCACGAGACGTCTACCTCGATGGGAGAGCGCCTGTGCCGGGCCTGGCGGCTTCCGGCTCTGACGATCCTCGCAGTGATCACGCTCGGGGTGGGGAGCGGCTCCGCCGACGCGGCACCCATCACTACGACGATCACTGTTACATCGTCGGCAAACCCCGCGGCTGTCGGGCAGCAGGTGACCTATACGGCCACAGTCTCACCGACCCCTCCGGGAGGCTCGGTGAGCTTCTCGGGCATCTCGGGCGGCATCTCGGGTTGCGCCTCGATACCGCTCAGCGGTGGAACCGCCAGCTGCTCAACGACCTACAGCCGCTACACGGACGACCTGGTGAGCGCCGGCTACTCCGGCGTCGTCACCTCGACAGCCACCTACTATCCGGCGGACACGGCGACGAACCTCTACGAGCACATCCTGGTCGCCACGGCAACCACCATCGGGGCGTTTCTCACGGGCAACTCGGTTCCGCTCGGCATGGGTGTGCACTTCGAGGCGACGGTTGTCACCGTTCCGGCCCTGGGCCCCAGCAACGGAACGGTGACGTTCGAAGACGGCGGCACCCCGATTTCCGGCTGCACGGCGTTGGCCATGTCGGTTCCCGGCGGACCGAGTCCATCCTCCGCCCTGTGCGGAACGATCTTCACCACGACCGGAACCCACTCGATCTCGGTGGTCTACTCGGGCGACAACTTCACGCTTCCCTCGACCTCGAACGCCTTCGCGGTGACCGTGGACGCGACCTCGGGGACGAGTACAGGCGGCGGGTCCGGCACGACCACATCGAGTGCCGGTACTCCCGCCGTGCCGTCGGCCCCGACATCGAACGCCACTCCAACCGTCGGACAAGCGACGCCGATCGCGACCACGACGGCCGCGAGAAGCTCTGCCGCAGCTGTCATCGTCTCGGCACACGCACGCCTGACCGGCACTTTGCCGGCGCTGCGGCTCACCGTCCAGAGCTCGAAGCAGATCCGCGTCGTGTTCTCGCTCCGCGGCCCCAAGGGCAAGACGCTAGCCCGCTGGAATCTCCGGGTCCAAAGCGGACGTCATGATGTCGTCTTGTCCCTCCCCCTCGCGGCACGTCGCGCGGGCACGGACAGGCTGCAAGTGCTCGAGCCCGACGGCAGGACCACGAGTTTGCGAGTCGTACTGGGCAAGCGCTGATCGGGCGGCGCAGCAGCCGACGCGCAAGGTGGAGAAACACGCCTACGTGTACGCGTTAGTCAGCCGGCATGTTCTGACCTTTCCTGTCGCGAGGGGGCACATGGGGGCACCACCTGATCACCTCCGGTACCGCTGAGGATGACCCATTTGTGTCCTACCCGCATCCCTACTCCGCCCGTACCTTGGGAGACAGAGAAGCCCTAGGCCCGGCGTGACCGTCGGACTCAACCTGGCGGGCTTCCATCAACCAGAAGCTTTGGAGGGAAGCCCCATGAAGAAGATCATCGTCTCGGCGGCCATCATGACGCTCGCATCTCTGGCAGTCGCCTCGTTCGCCTCGGCTGACGTCGCCCGCTACCAGACGCAGTCCATGACGATCACCGCCGTTCAGCCGAAGGACACGGTTGGTCAGTTCACGGACGCCTGGACGCACACCTACAACGTCACGGTGAATCCGTGCGACGGCTCGTTCTCTGGCACCGGCTCGGTCAGCGGCACCGACTACGGTCTACTCGGCACCGAGACGATCGCGGGAACGCTCAACGGCAACAACACCATGAGCTACACGGCGACCCGCGTCGAGAGCGGCGAAATCTACTCGCTGACCAACGCGGTGCTCGACGGCAACACGGTAGCGCTCGCCACCTCGAACCCGGTCGTTTCGTTTCCGATCACCTTCCACGTGAGCGCGAAGAGCACCGACCTGACGCACTTCAAGAACCACGGCGACTACGTCTCCTCGAATGGCGGCGGCTCCGACGCGGCCCACTCCTGCATCGGAATGCCCATTCACTAGAGCGGAACCGAGCACCAGCTGTTCTACGGGGGCGGCCTTCGGGCCGCCCCCGGTCGTTTAGCCGCGTCGCGCTATCACTGACGCCCAGCTGCGCGTGCGTCGCACGACGTTCCCCGACAGCGATCTAACTCGTCGGCTTCTCCCAGACCGAGACGTGCTTGCGACTGTCACTCGTAAACGGCCCTCGGTTCCAATCGCCCCAGCGCTCTCGGAGCCTCATCCCGGCGAGCCGTGCCATCAGATCGAGTTCCGAAGGCCAGACGTATCGGAACGGGACGGATGATTTCTGGAACCCGCCGTCAGAAGCTTGGTAGTGATGCGAGACGAGCCCCTGGCGGGCGATGTCGTACTCATCGAGCCCCAGATGACTCTCGCCTACGTGGAACGGATGGAAGGTCTCTCCGGCGGGCAGGCGCTGGAGATCCGGAACGCCAACTTCGATCACGAAGCAACCGCCTGGTACGAGGTGGGCGGCGGCGTTCTGGAAACACTCGACCTGCTCATCCTGAGTCGTCAAGTTCATGATCGTGTTGAAGACGAGATAGACGACGGAGAAGCTTCCAGCGGCAGTCGTCGTTGCGAAATCACCGATCGTGATGGCAATGCGTTCCCCACCCGGCTTGTCGCGAAGTCTCGCCACCATCGGACGCGAGAGTTCGATCCCACACACGTCGACGCCGCGTTCAGCCAGAGGAAGCGCGATACGCCCGGTACCGATCCCGAGTTCTAGTGCCCTGCCGCTGCCTGCGAGTTCGGACAGAAACTCGATGACCGGCAGGACGACGGTCGAGTCGAACATGTCACTAAGCGAGTCGTCGTACCCAGAGGCAACACCTTCGTCGAAGTAGCCGTCCTCCTGCACCCGCCGAATCTACTACCTCGAATCACACGCAGCGACAAGCGACTGAGTTCACGCGCCGAACCCGGGACGATCAGGAAGCGCTCTCGCAGCGAGCACGTCGCGACTGGATCGGCCGCCGTCGACGAGCCTGGGCTGAGGCGCAGGCGGTCGTCGTGCCCGCACTCGACACGTTTGCCGCTGTCGTTCGCGAACGACCGAGCGCTCACACGCGAAGTGCGCGTGCTCAGACGTGGCCTCGATCGCGTCGGGCAGCGCGTCGCGAGCTAGAGCAAACGGCCGCGTTACTTGAGCAACGGCTGAGAGCCGCAGGCGGTCAGGTTGTAGGCGTTCAAGAGGGTACGGAGCCCGGGAAGGATGCTCCCGAGCCTGCTCCAACTCGCGGTCAGGTGCGGGGTGCTCCGCTGGAGCATCGCGTTCCAGACCGCCGCAAGCGCGCCGTCCTCCGCGTGAAGTTGCTTGAAGATCGGTGCCATCGGCGTTCGCGCCGACGAGGGGACGGGCACTCGGTGGACCTGCCGGCGTTGTCAGCGGTGACCCGATTTTTGAGACGAACGTGCACATTTCGTGTATACGTGCTCCCCGAGCGTTGACCCTGAGACGACGAAAGCCCCGCGTAAGCAGGGCTTTCTCTGAGTGGGCGGTACTGGGCTCGAACCAGTGACCCCCAGCTTGTCGATTGCAGCGTTCGCGTCAGTTCGCTTGAGTTCGGTCAACCAGCATGGTTAGGCGGAAACACCTCCTCGACCGAACGTCTGAGCGAACGCGAACGAACGCTGAACCTTGCCATTCTTGCCACGCCGGGATCTCACCTCAGACGAGATCTAAGCGCGGGTCCGGCCTCGAGATGTAGCGGAGTAATCGGTCGCGCGGAAGCAGCCGTGGACGTGGTCGTTGACGACGCCGACGTTCTGCATGAACGCGTACACGCTGGTAGGGCCGACGAAGCGGTAGCCCTGCGACTTCAACTGCTTTGCGAACGTTGCCGCTTGCGGGGTCGACGTAGGAAGGTCTGCGATCGACCGTGGGGACCACTTGCGGCTGACGGCGTGTGACTTCGCGAGTTCCCCCAGGCTCGGCGACGCGGTCGACATTGCTCGGGCATTGTCGATAGTGGCCTGGATCTTTGAGCGGTTGCGGATGATCGAGGGGTCCTCGACCAGCCGGTCGACGTCCCGCCCGATCATGGCCGCGACCTTGGCGACGTCAAAGCCGTGGAATGCCCTGCGGAACGCGTCTCGCTTCCTGAACACGGTTGCCCAGCTCAGCCCGACCTCGAACACGCCCAGGGTGAGGGCTTCGAACAGTGCGGACTCGTCGTAGGTGCGGGCACCCCACACTTCATCGTGGTAGTTGGCGGTGGCCGGGTCGTCGGCGCGGATCCAGGCGCAGCGCGGCTTCCCGTCGTGCCCGATGATGACGTCACTGCTCATGTCGCTGATCAGCCGGCACGGAGACTGAACGACAGCGGCGTTCGCGGCATCACACGTTCACGCCATCTCGTAGTCGCGTGCGAGTCGTGCCAGCGCTACCCGGGAGTTGATCCCGAGCTTCGAGAACACGTGGCGGAGATGACTGTTCACGGTATGGGGTGAGACGAAGAGGCGATCGGCGACCTCCCTGTTGGTGTGCCCTTCGGCGACGAGCCGTCGCGACGGCGAGCTCCGCCGCCGTCATCGCTGCCCAACCGTTGGTTTCTGGCTCGGCGCTGACGAGGCGGCGTCGGACGCCGAGCTCGCGTAGGTGGCTTCGGACGCGGCGGGCGTCCCAGGTCGCTCCCAGTTCCGTGTAGAGCTCGAGGGTACGGTCGAGAGCGTCGACGGCGGATTCGCGATCGGTCAGGTTGAGCTCGGCGCCGAGGTCTTCGAGTGCCGCCGCGAGCTCGAGCGGCCGGAGTGCATGTTCGAAGAGATCGACCGCGGTCCGGAGGTCGGCCTGGTTTTGCGCGAGGAGTCCGCGGACATGAGCTGCCGTGGCGGCGATCGAGAGGATGCCTGGGTTCAGCTCCGATCGCCGGGCGCTGTTGGATAGCGCGAGCTGCGCGAGCTCGTCGTCTTGCGTGGCAAGCGCGATGCGGGCGAGCATCACGTCGTCGGCGACGTCGAATGGGAAGCGGGGCAGGATCGCTCGCCCATCCGGTTCGGTCGGTGCGCGGAGCCAGCCTCGTGCTGCTTCGGCGTCCCCTTCGGCCATCGCGAAGAGCGCGAGCAGCCAGCCTGCGTGGCGCCGCACCGCGGGTGTGCCCTGCTCGAGCATGACGTGCGCGATAACGCCGAGGCGGCGGGCTTGACGGGTATCGCCGGTGTGGATCGCGAGTCGCCCGAGCGCGACGATGCCGGCGGCGTCGAGTACCGCCGCCGCCCGCGTTCCGTCCTCGAGCGCGTAGCGACCTTCGAGCAGGGCGGCTGCCTCGAAGACTCGTCCGGTCCGCAGCAGCATGCGGCCGTGCCAGGTTTCGAACATCTGGTAGGCCCATCCTTGATGGTCGCGCTGGGCGGCGGCGAGGCCGTCGGCGGCTATTGCCATCGCCTCGTCGTGTCGGTCGGCGACGCTCAGGAGCTCGCCGTGCCACATGTGCGCGAGCCGCAGGCGTTGGTCGTCGCCCGCGAAGATGCCGTCGCGATAGGCCTCGGTGATCAGCTCGTGAGCCGGTCCGAAGTGGTCGTCGGTGTATTCGAGCGCGCTCTCGGCGACACGGAGCGTGAACGCCGCTCGAGCGTCTCCGGCGGACTCGACAGAGGCACGGGCTTCCTCGAGCATCTCGCGGGACTCCTCGAGGCGACCTGCGGTGACGAGATTGTGGAAGAGGCAGGAGAGGTGGCGGGCGCGCAGGGCCCGGGGAGGTCAGGAAGGTTCAGGGCGAGGCGTCCTGCCCCGATTCTGATCTCCGGGGAGATCGCGAACATGCCTGCGATACTCAGGCGGACTTCTGCCTCCTGCAGGGTGGGGAGGGTCTCGCGGAGGGCGCGGTCGGCGAACGCGATCGCTTGTTCGCTTTCGCCTGCGATGTGCAACGAAATCGCCGTCGTGCTGACGATCTCCCCGCGCTGGGGATTGTGTGCCGGCGCGATCTCGAGCGCGCGCCGGCCGAAGTGCGCGGCTGCGTCGGGGTCGGTCGTGGCCAGTGCCTTTGCAGCCTCGAGCAGCGTTACGATCGCTACCTCGTCACCGACCTCGGCGCTTGCCGCGAGTTGCATCGCAACTTCGACCGGTAGGGCGCCGGCTTCGAGCAGGACAACCGCCGCCTGGCGGTCGAGGGCGCGGCGGGCGGTCACGGGCACGCTGGCGCGTACGGCCTCGCGTGTGAGGTCGTGCCAGAACGCGAGCTTCTCGTCGCGTTCGACGAGCAGGTTCGCCTCGAGCAGCTCGCCGACCGGCGCGAGTAGGTCCGAGGCTGGCCGCCCGAGCGTGCGCGCCAGCTCGTCGAAGCGAACGTTCGCCCGAGTGAGGCGGCGACGGTGACGGCGTCGCTTGCGTCGTCGGAGAGCCGTCCGAGCCGCTCGCGCATCTTTGCCTGTACTCGACGGGGCATCCCGCCGTTGACCAGCTCGGCGCGGCCGTCGACGAGGCGGATGCGCTCCTCTTCCTGCAGTCCGAGGAGCGTCTCGACGACAAGGAACGGACTTCCGCCGGCTTCCGTCAGTTGCTTCAGGATCGACTGAGCGGGGTGGGCACCGAGTATGTCCGCGGCGACGTGTTCGACCGCGGCGTCATCGAGCGGGCCGAGTGTGATCGGGCGCGCCCCTTCGTGCTTCAACTGTTTGAGCGCATGCACGAGTGGTGTCGCTTCGCGCGGCGGGCGAAGTGCGACCACCCACGCGATCGGCAATCCCATCAGTCGCATCGGCAGGCTGCGAAGCGCCGCGATCGTCCCACTGTCTGCCCAGTGGGCGTCGTCGATCGAGATCAGGAGCGGCGCCTCGAGGGCTGCCCGTTCGAGCAGCTGCTGCAGGTCACGTAGCAGCCAGAACCGTTGCTCGGGCCGTGCACGAAGAGTGCTGAGCTCGCCTGGATCGAGCATCGGTTCGGTTCCGTCGAAGAGAGCTGCCAGGAGCGTCGCAAGCTCGACAATCGTCTCGCTCGGATCGGCTGCGCTGCGCCCGACTCTGACGCCGAGGCTGCGAGCGATCGCTGCGACCTCGGCGAGTAGGCGGCTCTTGCCCATTCCCGCGGCGCCCTCGATGACAACTACCGTTTGGGCACCGCCCTCGGCCAGGGGTTCGAGTTCGGCTCGAATCAGCGCGAGCTCCGCGCCGCGTCCGTAGAAATCCCGCGCGGGACTTGTCGACATCTGTTCCTCCCTAGCGAGCATATCCGAGTCGCACGGCGCGCTTTTCAAACCACACGACCGGTGATGCGAGCGGCGTCCCGGTAACCACACTCGCGTCCATTACGACTCGACGAAGGGAGTGGGCGACAGATGAACGGACGGCCGAACATCATTCTTGTCCATGGCGCCTGGGCCGACGGGTCCAGCTGGAGTGGCGTGATCGAGCGGCTCCAGGCAGACGGCTTCCAGGTGCGAGCGCCGCAGTTCCCATTCAGCTCGCTCGCCGATGACGTCGCGCGGCTGCGCCAGGTGCTCGAGTTCCAGGACGGCCCGACGATCGTCGCCGGGCATTCCTACGGCGGCCAGATCATCACGGCGCTCGGCACGGACGCGCCGAACGTCGTCGGGCTCGTCTACATCGCAGCGTTCGCACTTGACGAGGGCGAGTCACTCGGATCGCTGCTCTCGCAAGGGCCGGTGACGCCTGCCTCGCCCATCTGTTCACCGACTCGCGCGGCTACGGCTGGCTCTCCGAGGACGACTTCGTCAACCACTTCG
>CAVREC010000006.1:0-422731 GCA_963720045.1 uncultured Actinomycetota bacterium
TGGGGGCACCGGTGGGGGCACGTCACGAGCGCAGACGGCCGCGTTCGACACGAATGAGCGCGTTCGTGCCGCTCGTGAGTGTCCGAATAGGATCGCCTCATGCCCGGCGAGTCCGAGCGCCCGCTCGATACGCGCGAGGAGACCGTCCTTGACGCTCTCCAGACGATCAGCGCTCCCGTTTAGTCGGTCGGGGCCGCGCACCTCGTAACCCAGTGGTGTGAGCGCGAGGACGCGGACGCGCTGTTCCCAGACTTCGTCGTCACGCCGGGTAATCCCCGCGTGCCCACTTCGAGTCTGGCTGAACTACGGCGACGAAGACGAACCGCAGGGCTCTACGCATCGGAACGTCGTTGGGATCACGCTCGGTATCGAGGTGAGCTCGTTCCTTGCTGACCTCCGCAGTCAGGCGTGGCCGCATCAGATGAACTCGCTCCGCAGCTGCGCCAGATGGTCTTCGCCGTGTTCAACGGCGGCGTCACGCTCGTCGCAACCCCCGAGCGGATCGATCCTGAATGGTTCGTCGACGGCGAACCCGCGCCGGAGGATCAATGGAAGGATGGATGGAGCCTCCTGTCGAAGCTCGAGATCCCGTACTTCGGGTCTTCGAGCTCGAATCTGATCGAAGGGGATCTCCATCATCCGCTGAGGGCGAGATCGTCGCGGAGCGCATCGAGACAACCTTCACCTTCGAGCCGTATTAGAGGCGGGCCGAGACTCGCCGAGTCTGTCACCGTTCTGCAAATCGCAGAAGGCAACTTCGTCGGCTTGAAGGTCGTGACCCGCCAGATCAAAAGCGACGGAGAGTCGCTCGGGCGGGGTGTCCGGGAGAAACGCCGCAGCCACGCGGATGAGCCAGTCTCCCGGCACTGGCATCTCTCCCGGCACCAGGCGCTGACTGATCGCGACCGTGAGCATCGGCAGGTCGCCCTCCTCGTAGACGACGCGCACCGGAATCCGGCCGCCGATGGTGCCCGGTTGGATGATTCCCGGGTGCTCGTGAGCCGCAGCAACCAGAAGCGGAGCGTCCTCGAGCAGACTTCTGGCCAGCGTCGGAGCCTGGGAGCGGACGAACGCAAGCATGTCGTCGCGGTCCGGAAGACAGGCGGCCGGCAGTCTTCAGCCGCTCGAAGTGGGCGTACGCATCCTCGGACGCTCCCTCGCGGTGATAGCCGACAGCGAGGAGCCAGATCACTCCTGCGGCTCGGTGAAGCCAGGTCGCCCCGCGTTGCCGGCCGACGTGCAGCGAGAAGGCCACAACCTCGGGCAATAGCGATCGAATTGGCTCTTGCCCGGCAGACCCCGCCTCCGCTCGGCGGTCGCGAAACGCGGTGATGACCTCGTGCTCGCTTGCGAGCTCATCGATCGTCCGATCGGCGCTCGCGGCCGGCAGGTCGAGATCCTCGGTCAGGCACCGCCGCGTGACGCGCGGGATGTACTCGGCTTCGCGATTCTGGTCTCGGGCTCCCACGCCGGAAGCCTAGGGCGGGGCCAGGCTGTCAGTCGTTGCCCGGCAGCGTTGCCATGAGGGCGTCCGCCTGCGCCTCGGCAGAAGACTCGAGCTGGGCTGTCAGAGCGTCGAGGTCGCCGGCAGCGATCGCGCGCTGGGCATCGGTGAAGACGGCTGCGAGCGGTCCCGATGCGACTCGAGGTACTCCGCTAGCGCCGCGTGGAAGACCTCCTGCGGGGAGCGCCGCTCGAGCTCGGCGAGCAGCCGCAGCGGAGCATGGTCTCCCTCGAAGATTCGGACGGGCTTGGTGCGAACCGCCATTTGATTTACCTCCTTAGCCGAGTCACATCGTAACTCTGTTACAGAGTGCTTGTCAACGCTTATCGGAAACGTCGGACAGATCTGGAGCGCTGCTCCCCTTCCGAGCCCGTACACGTACACGTACACCAATGCTGACGCGCTTTGCATCCGATGATGCATCTGTGTCTCCTCTGCTATCAGGCGTTGGAAGCTGTACACGCGAAGGGCGAAGCTGGACGCTTTAGCGCTCGATCGCTCGTCCGCGACTGCGGTCGAGGTCGGCGAGAATCCGGAGCTGGCGGAGAGGGGTCATGTCCTGTTCGCGGCCGAGGGCGGCGGCCATGCGGGCGAGGTCGCCGATCGATGCGACGAGTGGTCGGAGGCCTCGGCCGAGTGGTTCGCGGGTCGCGGCTCGGCGGAGGTCGTCGTAGCCGCCGCGGGTGCCGGCCGGGTCAGGGACGACCTTGACCTCCCCGCCGCGAGTCCGGAACTCCATCACCGGCTCGCTGCCAAACGTCCCCGCGTCGAGCGCGATCGGCTTACCGTCGATGCGCGCTGCTTCGAGGTCGTCGAGGGCGAGCGCGAGTCGCTTGTGGTTGTCGCCGTGAAGCGAGGGGGCGAGGTCGAGGCCGTGCGTGATCTCCTCCGTGCCTTGGACGACTCGGGCGAATGCGCCGATCAGGACGTAGGCCACGCCACGCCTGTCGAGGGCCTCCAGCGTGGCGTACGGGTCGAAGCGCTGCTCGGTCACTCGGGGCGGCCGTCGTGGTCGTCCTGGTCCTTCTGGTGCTTCTGCACGCGACGTTCCGGGGTGAGGCGCGAGTTTTCCTGCAGCCGGTCAACGCCGGCGGGCTCGTACGGGACGAGTTCGAGCGGGAGGTCGAAACCGCAGGAGCGGACGAGCTCGATCAGCGTTTCGGCGCTCGGGGCGACGGTCCCCTGCTCCCAACGTGCGATCACGCCGCGCTTTCGACCGGAACGGTCAGCGAGCTCCTGCTGGGTGAGCCCGGCACGGAGACGGGCTTCGCGGATCACGTCGGCACTCCTCACAGGGACGATTCTACGTCCGACTATCTTCCGTGCTGTGTCACTGATATGATACGAAGCTCGTCGCGGCGCCATGATGAACGCGAAGGGGGAACGATGGCACGCACCCGCCGGAGACGACTCCGGATCAACTGAGGCTCGAGGACTGCACGGACTCACGCAGCGCCCGAGCTCGGCGGCGGATCAACGGGGCCGAGCGGGCGCCGAGTCGCCAGCATCACACGGCGCAGGAGCTCCCTCGAGACCCCGGACGCTCTGCTGACGCGGACGCATCTGCGCGAGCTCGGGCTCGAACGGCGCGCCGTCGACGCCGTCTTCCGCGCGCTGCCGGTCGTTGTGCTCCCCGGATACTCGCGCCCGCTCATCCGTGCAGACCACTACCGCGCGCTCGTCGAGAGGTTCACCTATTACGACGACCGCGTCCGGCCGCTCGGCTCAGGCATCGTTGGGCTCAATGGCTAGCGCCTGGATCGAACGGCGCGAGATCGCCGATGGGACTCGATACATCGTCAAGTACCGCTCGGTGGGCGCGAGAGCTCGCGACGCTATGCAGGCTCATTCACAACGAGACGGGACGCGCTGGCCCGTCAACGCTGGATTGCCGGCGAGCTCGCCGCGATGCGCGTTCCGAGCGTCGGTGGCCTCGACGACCATTCCAGCTCCGCGCCGACCCTCGCCGAGGTTGCGGAGCGCTGGCGCGCCTCGCGGGTCGACGTCACCGACGGAACCGCGGTCGGCCATCGCGTACAGCTCGCTCGCGTGCTGCCGCTGCTCGGCCCGCGGCGGGTCGACGAGATCACGCCCTCCGACGTCGCCGATGTCGTCGCCGCGCTTCATGCAGACGGCCGTAAGCGCGAGACGATCCGCAAGAGTGCGCTGCCCTCGCCCAGGTGCTCGACTTCGCCGGCGTCAAGGAGAACCCGGCTCGCGACCGCACCCACGTGCGCCTGCCGCGCGAGGAGCGCCATGAGCGGACGCCACCAACGGCGGATCAGATCGAGAGCGTCTTGAGCCTCATGCCACGGCTGTACGCCCTCGCGGTTCTCGTGCTCGACGCAACCGGTATGCGCGTCGGCGAGCTTGAGGAGAAGGGAATGTTGTGCGGTGATCTCGACGAACCGAACACCCGGTGGCGCATCCGCCGGGCCGTCGAGAAAGGCCGCCGTGGCCGGTGGGTCTCGCTTCCGCCTGAACTGTTCGCCGCCGTCCTCGCGACCCTCCCGCCGCGCGATGACCGCATGCCGGAGCGACCCGTGTTTCCCGGGTTGACCCAAGAGCGGCTACGGACAGCGATAGCGCGCGCCTGCAGAGCATCAGGCACACCGGCCTGGTCGCCTCACGATCTCCGCCATCGCCGCATCAGCCTCTGGCATCGCCAAGGCGAGACGTGGGCGCTGATCGGCGCCCGGGTTGGCCAGCGCTCGTTGTCAGTGACCGCGGACACATACACGCCCGTCCTCCTCGACGACCGCGAGCTCGATCATGCGCGACTCTTGCCGCGAGACAACGAACGCGCTTGAACACGTCTACAGATCGACGATGCGGCGGAGGTGCTGGCCATTGGGCCTCACGACGTAGATCCCCTCGCGCTTCCCGCCGGAGATCGAGAAAACGATCCCGGAACCCGAGCGTGTCCATGACGTCGCGTCCCCGAACGTCCCGCCCTGAATCCCGATGGTGCGAGAGAACGCCTCTTTCGCCACGTCGACGAGCTCAACGCCGTCTTCGTCAACGAAGGAGATCGTCCGACCGTCGGGTGACCACGCCGGGGCCACGGGGTTGAATCCGAAGTCCTCCTTCGCGACACGCGTTAACCCCGACCCGTTGATGTTGACGAGGTAGATGCCGTTGTAACCAGCCAACGCCAGCTGTCTTCCGCTCGGCGACCAAGCCGGGGTGCCGGCTTCGATCGAGTGGCTGAGGAGGCGACGCACGTGCGACCCGTCTGCGTCCATGACGTACACAGAAGTCTCGAGGTCGCCGCCCGGACCGGGGAGAGAGCCATGCGTAAAGGCAAGTTCTTTGCCGTTCGGAGACCACGAAACACCGAAGTCGGACACCATGCCCGAGATACGACGACGGTCGGTGCCGTTAGCCTTGATTGTGTAGACGCCCTTGGCACCCACGAAAGCGATCAACGCTCCGTCCGGCGACCAAGCGGGAAGCTCGTCTTTGCCTTGCGTTTCACCGAGCTTGTGCAGATCAGCTCGATTTGCGACGAAGAGCTCCGTGTCGCAACTCGACTTCATGGCGAAGACGATCCTTGCGCCGTCGGGCGACAGCGACGGCGCCCCTTCAGCAGCGCTGTTGCACATCCACCAGTGGGCGACCCGTTGTGGAACGTGCGCGACAAATACGACGACGAACAGCGTGCCCGCAACCAAGGCGACGCCTACAGCGATAGGAGCCACAACGTTGAGCGCGAAGGTCCGCGTCTGCGGCATGGCGGAACGGTACGCGCTCATGGAGGTGCGTCAGCCTCGGAACCGAAACGACCCCGCCGGCCGTGGGGGCACCGGTGGGGGCAC
Source organism: uncultured Actinomycetota bacterium (assembly GCA_963720045.1). GTDB lineage: Bacteria > Actinomycetota > Thermoleophilia > Gaiellales > Gaiellaceae > PALSA-600. The sequence continues at coordinate 5,323 of CAVREC010000006.1, forward strand.
GCCGCGGGCAACAGCGACCTCTCCGGCATGCCCGTCCCGCACAACCATGCGGTTTCCGCATAGCGGTGCGGGTTCGAATGGGCCGTGAAGGATTCGAACCTTCGACCTTGGGATTAAGAGTCCCCTGCTCTACCAACTGAGCTAACGGCCCGCAGGGGGCCGTAGTCTAGCCCCGGTGGAGAGGGTAGCGGGGATGCGCGTCTTGACCGTAGTCGGGAACCGGCCGCAGTTCATCAAGTCGGCGCCGCTTTCGGCGGCATTCGCCGAGGCCGGGATCGAGGAGGTTGTGCTGCACACGGGGCAGCACTACGACCGGGAGCTCTCGGGGGTGTTCTTCGAGGAGCTCGGGCTGGCGGAGCCGCGGTACCGGTTGGGGATCGGATCGTCGGATCCGGCGGCGATGGTGCCGGGGATCGAGGCGGCGATCGCGGCCGAGGAGCCCGACTGGGTGGTCGTCTTCGGGGACACGAACTCGACGCTCGCAGGTGCCGAGGCGGCCGGGGGGACACCGCATTGCCCACGTCGAAGCGGGGCTCCGCAGCTTCGACCTGACGATGCCGGAGGAGCGGAACCGGATCGCGGTCGACAGGCTCTCGGCGCTTCTTCTCTGCCCCGACGAGCGCTCCGCGAAGCAACTTCGCACCGAGAATGTCGAGGGGCGGATCGAGGTGGTCGGCGACGTGATGGCCGATGCGACCCGGCTCTTCGCGCCGATCGCGCGGGAACGCGCCGCCGCCGTGCTCGAGGAGCTGGGAGCTCCCGCCACCTTCAATCTGCTCACGATCCACCGCCAGGCGAACGTCGAGCCGGAGCAGCTGCGCCGCCTCGTCACCGCGTTGAACGCGGCCGGCAGGCAATTCGTCTTCCCCGCCCATCCCCGGACACGCGGCGTGATGGAGGCGCACGGGATCGAGCCGGCCGGGAACATCCTCGTCACCGAGCCGCTCGGCTACCTCGAGCTGCTCGCACTCGCCGGAGTCGCCGAGGTGATCGTCACCGACTCGGGCGGGCTCCAGAAGGAGGCCTATTGGCTCCGCACGCCGTGCGTCACCCTGCGCGCGAACACCGAATGGATCGACACGGTCCTCGCCGGCGCGAACGTGCTCGTCGACCCGGCCGACCCTCGCGGGCTCGGGGCCGCGATCGCGAATGCGCGATTCCCACGGGACGCCCCCGGGCTCTACGGCGACGGTAGGGCAAGCGGCCGGATCGCAGCCGCTCTGTACGCTTCCTCGCCGTGAGCCGGACCTGGGATGTTGCCATCGTCGGCGCCGGCTATGTCGGCCTGCCGCTGGCCCTGACGTTTGCCGAAGCGGGCAGGAGCGCGCTCGTCGTCGACGTGGTACCGGAGCTCGTCGAGGGGATCAACGCGGGGCGCAGTCACATCGAGGACGTGCCTTCCGAGGCGCTCGCCGGCCACGTCACGGCAGGGCGGATTGCCGCAACCACCGACTACGAAGACCTCAAGGGCGCAGCCGCGATCCTGATCGCGCTCCCGACGCCGCTGACGAAGCAGCGCGAGCCCGACCTCACCTACGTGAAGAGCGCGTCGCGCGCGATCGGCGCGGTGCTCCAGCCCGGCCAGATCGTCGTGCTCGAATCGACGACCTATCCCGGCACGACCCGCGAGATCGTGAAGCCGATCCTCGAAGAGGTCAGCGGGCTCACCGCCGGCAAGGACTTCAATCTCGCAATGTCGCCCGAGCGCGTCGACCCGGGCCGTACCGACTGGACGACGAAGACGACACCCAAGGTCGTCGGCGGGCTCACCCCCGCCTGTACCGCCGCGGCCGCGGCCGTCTACCGGAGCGCCGTCGACACCGTCCACGAGCTCTCGGCGCCCGAGTCTGCCGAGCTGACGAAGCTCCTCGAGAACATCTACCGCTCGGTGAACATCGCGCTCGTGAACGAGCTCGCGCAACTCTGCGACCGGATGGGAATCGACGTCTGGGAGGTCGTCGAGGCCGCCGCGACGAAGCCGTTCGGCTTCCAGTCGTTCCAGCCGGGCCCCGGCCTCGGCGGGCACTGCATCCCGCTGGATCCCTACTACCTCTCGTGGAAGGCTCGCGAATACGACTTCTCGGCGAGGTTCATCGAGCTCGCCGGCGAGGTGAACAACAACATGCCGTACTTCTGCCGCTCGGTGATCTCGCAGGCCATGAATCACGGTCTCCAGAAGTCCGTCTCGGGCTCGAAGATCCTCATCTCGGGCGTCGCCTACAAGGCCGACATCGGCGACGCCCGCGAGACGCCGGCCGAGAAGCTGATCGAGCTCCTGCGCACCGCCGGTGCCGAGGTTTCCTACCACGACCCGCACGTTCCGGAGTTCGGCGGGATGTCCTCGTCAGAGCTCGTGCCCGAGAACTACGACTGCGTCGCGATCGTGACCGCGCACACCTCGATCGACTACGCCGAGCTCGTGCGCCGCGCGAACGTCGTCGTCGACTTCCGCAACGCCACCCGCGGGCACGAGATCGAAGGGAAGGTATGGAAGCTGTAGGCGCCGATCCGGTTCGGGTCGCCCAGATCGGCCTCGGCGCGTGGGGCCAGAACCTCGTCCGGAACCTCGACGTGCTCGCCGACCTCACGTGGATCTGCGAGGCGGGAGACGCGCGCCGGGAAACCTTCGCGCGGCGGTTCCCGAACGCGATCGCGACCGGCTCCTACGAGGAGCTCCTGGCCGACCCGGATCTCGAAGCAGTCGTGATCGCGACGCCCGTGCCGACGCACTACGCGCTCGCCAAGCAGGCGCTCGAAGCGGGCAAGCACGTCTTCGTCGAGAAGCCGCCCGCGATGCGTGCCGCCGAGATGGAGGAGCTCGTCTCGATCTCCGAGGAGCGGGGCCTCGTGCTGATGCCGGGCCATCTGCTGCTCTACCACCCAGGCGTGCGCAAGCTGAAGGAGCTCGTCGACACGGGCGACCTCGGCGACGTGCTCTGCATCTACGGCAACCGCCAGAACCTCGGCACGATCCGGAAGGACGAGAACGCGCTCTGGTCGCTCGGCGTTCACGACCTGTCGGTGATCCTCCACCTCGTGGGCGAGGAGCCGTCCGAGACCTGGGCTCAGGGAAACGCGTTCCTGAACCCGGGCGTCGAGGACGTCGTCTTCTGCTTCCTGCGCTTCCCGAGCGGCAAGATCGCGCACCTCCACCTTTCGTGGCTCGACCCGCACAAGATGCGGAAGCTGACGGTGGTTGGCCGCGACAAGATGGCGGTGTTCGACGACATGGAGCTCGAGCGCAAGGTGACGATCTACGAGAAGTGGCCCGAGCAACCGCTCGGCACCTTCGGTGAGTGGCAGACACGCACCGGCGACATCCTCAGCCCGAAGATCCCGACCGACGAGCCGCTGCGGCTGGAGCTCTCGCATTTCCTGCGGCTCGTCCGCGAAGGCGGGACCGGGATCGAGGCGCGCGACGGGCTCGCCGTCGTGCGGGTCCTCGAGCAGCTCCAGACCTCGCTCGAGTCCGGCAGACCGGCGTGACCGCCGAGGTCCACGAGACCGCGATCGTCTATCCGGGCACTGTGCTCGGCGAGGGCGTCAAGATTCTCGAGGGCGCCGTCGTCGGCAAGCAGCCGACCCTCTCGCCGCGCTCGACCGCCAGGCGCGAGCCGCTTCCGCCTGCGGAGCTCGGCGACGGCACGATCGTCTCCACGGGCGCCGTCGTCTTCGCCGGCTCGAAGATCGGAGCGCGCGTGATCCTGGGCGACCAGTCGTGCGTGCGCGAGCGCGTGAGCATCGGCGACGACGTCGTCCTCGGACGCGGCTCGCTGATCGAGAACGACACGGTCGTCGGCGCGATGACGAAGATCCAGGCCGGCGCCTACATCACCGCCTACTCGACGCTCGAGGAGCACGTGTTCATCGCTCCCTGCGTCGTCACCTCGAACGACAATTTCATGGGCCGCACCGAACGCAGGCGCGACTTGATCGAGGGACCGACGATCCGCCGGGGCGCCCGGGTCGGAGCCGGAGCTGTGCTCTGCCCGGCGGTCGAGATCGGCGAAGAGGCGTTCGTCGGGGCCGGAGCGGTTGTCACCAAGGACGTCGCACCGCGCGCGCTCGTGGTCGGAAACCCCGCCCGCCGGCTGCGGGACGTGGCCGACGAGGAGCTGCTCGACGTCGACGCCTAGGACGACGTGCGGGGAGGCTTGCGGGTCGCGACGGACAGCTGATAGCGATCCGGTTGCCGCGAGGCGCCTCCGTCCTTCACCTCGAGGTAGTACGTCCCGGCGACCCGCGCCACATAGCCGAGGCGCTGCTGGCCCGCGACGTTCGACGAGAGTGCGGCCCGGTCGGGAAGCAGGCTGCGGGCGGGCCCGCTCACGTGAACCGTCCCCGGTTTCCAGAGGAGCAGCGAGTTCGGCACGACCGAGGCCGTGCCGAGCCGCGCGAAGACCTCCTCGCCCGCGGCGAGCTTGAGCGAGTAGACGTCCACCGGGTCGTCCCAGTAGTCGAGCGTGGCGGTGATCGCGCGGGGCGGGCCGAAGGGGTGGGCCATCGAGCCGGCGTCGTCGTTCGGCTCCATGATGTCCGGCGTCGGCAGGTTGTGCTCGTCGCCGAGCAGATCGATCGCGGCCGAGATGTCGAGGGCGCCGAACCCGGTGAGCGAGTCGCGGCCGACGGGGCAGACGGCGCAACCCGTCGAGGGGCTCGCGTCGGTCGCGGAGCGTTCGAGCAGCCATTCGAGCTGGGACGCCTTCAGCCGCGGATCGATCCCGAGCAGCAGGGCGGCGCCGGCGGTCACCTGGGGAGCGGCAAAGGACGTCCCGATCCCCTCCTGGAACTCGGACGGCCCGCAGTTCGAGTACGCGACCCCGGCGCAGCCTCCGATCGAGGCGTCCACCAGGCTCCGCGGAATCGTCGAGAAGATCGCGGCACCCGGCGCTGCGAGATCGACATACTGCCTGTCGCGATTCGAGAAGTCGGGGACCGAGCCGTTCTGGCGGAGCGCCGCCACGCCGAGAACATGCGGGAGTGCGGCCGGGTAGTCGGCATAGGGCCACGGGATCTTCGGCGTCTGCGTGCCGTTGCCGACCGCCGCCACGACGAGCACGCCCTTCGAGTAGGCGTACTCCACCGCCGACTCCTCGGCCGGCGAGAACGAGTCGAGGTCGGGCTCGGCCGGGTCTCGCGTCCCGCCGATCGAGAGGTTGATCACACGCGCCCCGTTTGCGACCGCCCACCTGATCGCCTTGACCTCGCCCTCGGTCGAGACGTTGCAGTCGGGCTCGACGACCTTCGCGACGAGCAGTTCCGCGTTGAAGGCGAGACCGGCGATCCCGATGTTGTTGAAGGGATTCGCGGCGATCTCCCCGGCGACGAACGTGCCGTGACCACAGGTATCCGTGCGCCAGTCGCCGCCGACGTAGGAGATTCCGCCGAGCACGCGGCCCGCGAACTCGGGATGCGAGGCGTCGATTCCGGAGTCGATCACGGCGACCTTGATCGGAGTGAGGCTGGGTGCCCCGGACCAGTGCGCCCACGCGTTGTCGGCGGTCAGATACCACTGCTGCGAGGCGTCGGGCTCCGTGTTCGCGAAGGCGAGCGACCGTCGCGATGCGCTGAGATTCGAGACGTACGCCGCACCGGCCACCTGCGGCCGTGAACCGTGGACGAGGAGCGTGCGCCCCGGGACGAGGACCGTCGCGTCAGGGAGCTCTGTCCGGAGCGCCGCCATCCCGCCGGGCCGCGCTCCGACCGCCCAGTCGGCGCCGAGCGCGTGCACCGGAAGACACAGAGCTGCGAGGACGAGGGCGAGGGCGGTCTTCAACACGAGCTGTACCGGACACGGTACGTGCGTCAGCCCGCCATGGGTCGGCCGGGAGCCTCAGCTGCGAGTGACCGCGACCCGCGCCAACCCGGCGCTGACCGTGCCGGCGGCGAGCCGGTACCAGGTCGTGACGCGAGGGCTCACCACGATCGAGAACGAGCCGTTCGCCTCGGGCACGACCGGCCCCGCCGGCTGCCATCCGGTGCGGGCCGTCCTCGCCTCGAGCGTGACTCCCACCATGCCCTTTGCGATCCCCGTGAGCTGCACGACCGTCCCCGCGCGCACGGCCGCGCGGGGGGCCTTCAACGCGAGCCAGCCGAGCTGAAACCAGCTCGACTTGAGCGCGAGCGCATCGCGCACCTGGGCTCCCGTCATCGTCACCTTCCGGCCGGCATCGGATGCCGTCACGGAGGCGACGTGGCCGGAGGCTCCCATCGTGAGCTGGACATTCGAGAGCGGAGCGCGGAGACCGAGTGCCTTGCCGACGGCGTTCGCGCTCATCAGCACGGGCCCCCAGTCGTGATCCGGCGAGTAGACATCCCACGGGTCGGCGACCGAGACGAGGTAGGGGATTGGCGCGCCGTTCGCCTCGGCGGCAGAGACCGTCTCGCCTCCTGAGCTGGAGGAGAAATAGGTGATCGCAACCTTGCCCTGGTAGAGCACGACACTGTGGGCCGTGGCCTTCACCGCCTCGCTCGTCGGCGGCGTCTCGGCGGCGATCCCGCCGTAGACCTGGCTGCGGCCGTCGGCGTAGAGGTCGAAGGGGCTCGCGGCGTCGACGGTCTGGAGCTGCGAGACAACGAACGAACGGCACGCGATCGCCTGCGCCTCGAGCGCGGCGGCGGGCCATCCCGGCGGCACCTCCTCGGCCACGACGCCGTCGAGATAGTCCTGCAGCCCGACGTGGTTCACCACCTGGAGCTTCGTCCCGTCCGAGGCGACGACGAGCGTGCCGTGATAGGCGATCCCGTCCAGCTCGAGCGGCTGGGTACCAGGCTTCAGCGTCACCGGCGAGACGAGCTTTCGGCCGCCGAGCTCCAGCGACGCGGGCAGGGTGAGCGGGCCGGCGCGAAGCCTCAACCGGGTTCCGGCCGCATCGACGAGCTTCCACGCCGCGGACGAGGCGAACGTCGCGCTCGCTTCGCCGTCGGCAAGCAGCACGCGCACGACCTTCGTCCCCTCCCGGCCGATCGTCGTGCCGGTGTAGTAGTGAGCGAGGATCCGTGCCGCGCTCCAGCCGTGGAGGGCATAACCGTAGGCGCCCCACTGCCCCATCCCGATTCCGTGCCCGTCGCCGTGGCCGGTGAGCACGAGCACGCTGGAATCATTGCTCGTCGTATCGGTTTCGGTCGTCGTCACAACCGGCGGAGTGGACGACGGCGCCGCAAAGAGGGCCGCGGAAGCGACGCCGCCAAAACCAAGCGCCGCGATGGTCACCGCTGCGAAAGCCCGCCGGACCATCGAGCCACCGTAGCAGCGCCCCCTGCCGGGCTCTTGCCCCTTTGGGGGGTCAGTCGGTCAGATCTTCGCCGTACTGGCCGTCGTAGTAGTCGCGGAACTCGCCCGACTTGATCGGCTCCCACCAGTGGCGGTGCTCGCGGTACCAGTCGACCGTCTCCTCGAGGCCGCCCGATCTGAACGAGTGGGCGGGCTTCCAGCCGAGGGCCATCACCTTCGAGGAGTCGACGGCGTAACGGCGATCATGGCCCGGGCGGTCGGTGACATGCCGGACGAGGTCGGGCGAGGCGCCGGTCAGGTCGAGGATCCGCCGGACGACGTCCATGTTCTCGCACTCCTGGCCGCCGACGTTGTAGACCTCACCCGCCGGAGCCTTGCGCATCACGAGCTCGATCGCCGCGCAGTAGTCGTCGGCGTGGAGCCATTCGCGGCGCTGGCGGCCGTCGCCGTAGACCGGCAGAGCCTCGCCGTCGAACGCGTTCGTGATGAAGAGCGGCAGGAACTTCTCGGGATACTGGCGCGAGCCGTAGTTGTTCGCGCCGCGCGTGATGCAGGCATCGACGCCGTAGGTGCGGACGTAGGCGAGCACCTGCATGTCGCCGCCGGCCTTCGACGCCGAGTACGGGCTCGACGGCCGGATCGGAGACTCCTCCGTGCAACCCGGGATCGCCGACCGGCACGTCGCCGTACACCTCGTCGGTCGAGACCTGCACGAGGCGGATCTCCGCCTGGCGGCAATGGTCGAGCAGCACCTGGGTGCCGAGGACGTCGGTCACGATGAACTCCGCCGGGCCCGCTGATCGAGCGGTCGACGTGCGTCTCGGCGGCGAAGTTCACGATCGCGTCGCAACCCGCCGCGGCCTGCTCGACGGCGCGGTGATCGGCGATGTCGCCCTGGTGGAACTCGTGGGTGATCCCGGCGAGGTTCTCGCGATTCCCGGCGTAGGTCAGCTTGTCGAGCACGACGACCTCGTCCTCCGCCTTCACGAGGCGGCGGACGAAGTGCGAGCCGATGAACCCGGCGCCGCCTGTGACGAGCACGCGCATCGCGCGAACGCTAGAGGAATGGTTCCGGTCAACGTTCGGGGTGCCTGGGTCAGTCCATGAGATCGAGATCAGTGGTCACGCACGGCCCGCACCGAGGGGATCGAGATCAGGATCACCGCCGAGAGCACGAAGTAGAGCGCCGCGATCGTGAGCGCCGCCTTCGAGCCGATCGCGGCGGCAAGCGGGCCGGCGATGACGAAGCCGAGCGGGTTGAAGACGAGCGAGCCGAACCAGTCGTACGAGGAGACCCGGGAGAGCGCCGCCGTCGGGATGTGCCGCTGAAGCGCCGTGTCCCAGAGCGCCTGGCCGGCCGTGAGCCCGACCCACCGACGAGGAACCCGGCCGCGATCACCCAGGCCGGCGCGACGAAGGCGAGCAGGAGGTTCGGGAACACGAGAAGCGCCCAGCAGGCGTCGCGGCGACAACCGGGCGGTGCACGCGCAGCCTCAGCACGAGGAACGCGCCCGGCGAGGCCGCCGACGCCCTGGGCGGCGATGATCAGCGAATAGACGCCGGCGCCGCCGAGCTCGCTCCTTCGCAATCTCCGGGCGCGAGGACGGCGAGAACGCGGAGAACAGGTTCCCGAGCGCACCGGCGACGACGACCGTCGCCCAGACCCAGGTGCGCGAGGCTGAACTCGCGCCAGCCGTCGGCGAGATCGTGCAGGAAGCGGCGCCGCGGCGGGCGGACGTGCGCGGGCAGATGCAAGAGCGCGAGGCTCGCGGCGCTCACGCCGAAGGTCGCCGCGTCGACGGCGAGCGCCCAGCCCGGGGTCGAGACGACGACGATCAGCCCGGCAAGCACCGGGCCGACGATCTTCGCGCGACGCCGTCGGAGATGCCGCGGAAGGCATTTGCCTGTTGCAGCAGCTGCGGCCGGACGACGAGCGGCAGCAGCCCGGTCGAGGCCGGATAGAAGAACCCGGCAGCCGTGCCGACGATCGCCTGGAGCACGAGCAGCTCCCAGAGCTGCGCCGACCCGGCGATCAGGAGCGCCGCCGAGGCGAAGAGGCCGGCCATGCGCACGAGATCGGCGGCCGACCATCAGCCGACGCCGCGCGAGACGCGGTCGGCGACGACGCCGCCGGCGAGCACGGTCAGCACGAGCGGCGCCCGCGAGGCGGCGAGCACGAGCCCGACGTCGGTCACCGATCCCGTCAGGTCGAGTACCGCGAACGAGAGCGCGAGGAGCAGGATCCCGTCGCCGATCACCGAGACGGTCTGACCCGCCCAGAGCAGCCGGAACTCGCGCTCGCGGAGAACGGCGGGAATCACCGTTCGGCTACCCGGATCGCGGATCAGCGCAATCGGGCCAGGCACTCGCGCAGGCCTTCGCGCCAAGAGGGAAGCTCCGGCGCGCCCTTCTCCGAACGCAGCACCGAGTATGCGGGCCGCTCGGCCTTCGCGCCGAACTGCGCGGTCGAGATCGGGCGAACGGCGCAGGCGATCTCCGCCTCCTCGAAGATCGCCGCGGCGAACTCCGCCCACGTGCACTCGCCCGAGGCGGCGACGTGGTAGACGCCGTACGGCAGCTCGACCACGTCCGCGATCGCCGCGGCGAGGTGGCCCGTGTAGGTCGGGCAGCCGAGCTGATCGTCGACGACGGAGACCTCGTCGCGCTCGCGGCCGATCCGGAGCATCGTCCGCACGAAGTTGTGGCCGGTCGGGCCGAACAGCCAGGAGGAGCGGACGATCCAGGCCTCGTCGCCTGCGGCCGCCTCACCGTGGAGCTTGCTCCGACCGTAGGCCCCGAGCGGATAGGGCGAGTCGGATTCGAGGTAGGGCTCGCGTTTCTCGCCGTCGAAGACGTAGTCGGAGGAGAAATAGACAAGCGGCGCACCGAGCTGCCGCTGCGTTCGAGGTGCCGCCGACGTTCACGGCCGCGGCCTCCTGCGGGTCGTCTTCGGCACCGTCCACGTTCGTCCAGGCCGCAGCGTGGAGCACGAGCTCGGCCTGCAGGCCGGCCGGCGGTGGGTAGCGGACGTCCCAGGCCTCCCGCGTCAGCGCCGTCGCCAGAGGGAACTGCTCGGCCAGAGAACGGCCGAGCTGCCCGCCGGCGCCGGTGATCAGGACGCCGCGGCCCTGTCCCGTTCCGAGAGAAGCGGCGATCTCGTGCTCCAGAGGTCGACGACGCGCGGGTCGTCCCAGGGGATCCCGTGCTCGTCGGGATCGGAGGGGTCGTACTCCTCGGTGACGAGGTAACAGAAGAGGCAGTCGGTGAGTGCCTCGTAACCGTGCGCCCGGTGGCCCGGAACGTAGATCGCGACCGGGTTCTCCTCGCCGATGTCCTCGGTGAACCGCTCACCGGTCTGGAGGTCGAGGACGACGACGCGCACCATCCCCTGCAGGCAGACGAAGAGGTCGTCCTGGCCGCGCTCGTGGAAGTGCAGCCCCCGGATCACGCCCTGCCGCGAGCTGCGCGAGGTTCGCCTGGACGAATGGCTTCGGCAGCCCGCTCGCGCGCGCGAGCTCGCTGAACCACCCTCGCTCGTCCTCGTGACGGGTGAGCGGGAAGCGCTCGACGATCATGCGCCCCGAGCTTGTTCACGCCGGTCTCCTCGATCAGCCGGCCGACCTCGGCGAGGTCGCGCCCAGTGCTTGCCGCCGTCGTGCCACCAGCCCTCGACCCGCTCCACGTGAAGGTCGCCGCGGGCCGCGTAGGCCCGGTTGACGTCGGTGATCTCGAGCTCGCCGCGTCCCGAGGGCGAGAGCGAGTCGATGATCTCGAAGACATCGGGCGGGTAGCAGTAGAGCCCGACCACGGCATCGCGCGAGGGCGGCTCGGGATAGCGCAGGTCGACGACGCCGGCCTTCTCGACGATGTCCGCGACCCCGCCGTCCTCGCCGTAGGCGACGACGCCGAAGCTCACCGGATCGTCGACCTCGGAGACGAAGACGAGTGCGCCGTCCCCCCATGCGGCGATCGCCTCGGCCTGCGCGTTCTCGAAGATGTTGTCGCCGAGGCACACCACGAGCTTCTCGCCACGCGCGAAGTCGCGCGCCATCCCGACGACCTGGGCGATCCCGCCCGGCTCGACCTGCACCTTGTAGCTCAGATCGAGCTCGAAGAGCGGCTCGTCCGAGGAGCGCGAGCGAACGCGCCCGTCGCCGAGCAGGTCGATGAAATCGCCGGCGTGCTGCTTGCCGGTCACGAGCAGCACCTCGGTCACCCCGGCCCGCTGGAGTAGCTGGAGCGGGTAGTAGACCATCGGCCAGCGGCCCACCGGAAGCAGGTGCTTGTTGGTGACGCGGGTCAGCTCCTCAAGCCGAGTGGCTGTCCCGCCTGCGCAGATGAGGCCCTTCATGGAAAACCGAGGCGATGCTACAGCGGCTGCGCTTCTCCCAAGCGGCCCGCCGCGGGCAGCCGAGGGCCGGAGCGGTCGTCGAGCGGCGAGGGCTCGACGCGCACGATCCGCGCAGCCCAGGCGGGGAGCCACCAGTTCCAGCGCCCGAAGATCGCCATCATGCTCGGCACGAGGATGCAGCGCACGATCGTCGCGTCGACGAAGATCGCGACCGCGAGGCCGAGCCCGAACTCCTGGAGCCCGACGATGCTGCCTGCCACGAAGCCGGAGAACGCCGCGCACATGATGATCGCGGCCGCGGTGATGATCCTGCCGGTGCGCTCGAGCCCGTAGGCAACCGCGGTCTCGTTGTCGGCCCCCTCGTCCCATGCCTCGCGCATTCGCGAGACGAGGAACACCTCGTAGTCCATCGAGAGCCCGAAGAGCATCGCGAACAGGAAGATCGGGATCCAGCCCTCGACCTGGCTGAACTGGTAGAGCCCGAAAAGCGTCTGCCCGAGCCCGAAGCGGAAGAAGACGACGAGCATCCCGTATGCGGCCGCGACCGAGAGCAGGTTCAGGAGCACCGCCTTCAACGGCAAGAGCAGCGAGCGGAACGCGCGCATCAGCAGGAAGTAGGTGAGAACGAGCACGGCCAGGATCAACGGCACGAAGTAGGTGTAGGCCTGGTGCAGGAAGTCCACGCCCTGGCCCGGGCCGCCCCCGACGAGCACCTGTGTCGTCTCCGGGAAGCCGGCAGCCGGGATCAGGTCCGAGCGTATCCGCTTCACCAGCGCCTGTTCCTGGGGGAAGCCGTAGTCGTGGCGGCCCGCGACGAGCACCTGCCGGAAGCGGTTGGTCGAGTCGACGAAGCGCGGGCCGAGCTGGGCGTAGACCTTCGCGACCTCGGGATCCTGCTCGAGCGAGGCTACGAGCCGGCCGACCGCCGCGTTCGCGGCGGGTCGAGGACGGAGCCCGTCTTCGCCTCGACAAGGATCTGGGCCGGCGCGACCGCGCCGTCGCCGACCGCCTTCCGCAAGAGGTCGAAGCCGCGAACGGACTCCGAGGTCCGCGGGATCCCGAAGGTCGAGCCCGGCGTGAGCTGGATCCAGAACGCCGGGATCGCCATCGCGACGAGCACGGCCGTCCCCACCAGGAGGAACACGACCGGCCGTCGCATGATCCTCCGCGCGAGGCCGGCCCAGAACCCGTGCTCTGGGTCTGCCGGGTCGCCCGACATGATCCGGCGCCGCATCGTTCCGCGGCGGCCGTAGTAGCTGAGCAGCACCGGCTGGAGCGTCACGGCGCCGAGGATCGAGACGATCGGGATCAGGAAGCCGGCCACGCCGAGCATCCGGATGAAGGGCAGCGGCATCGCCACGAGCAGCGCGAGCCCGAGTGCCACGGCGATCCCCGAGAAGACGACTGCCCGCCCCGCCGTCTCCATCGTCCGCACGATCGCGTCGTCCTTGACTTCCCGAGCGCGAGCTCCTCCCGGAAGCGGTAGACGATCAGCAGCGAGTAGTCGACGGCGATCCCGAGCCCGATCAGCTGCACGAGGTTCGTGGCGTAGGTCGGTGTCGCCCAGACGCTCGCCACGCCGTAGACGATCCCGAGGGTGCCGCTGATCGTGCAGGCGGCGAAGACGAGCGGGATCGTGACCGCCCACGAGAGCCCGAAGACGAAGAGCAGCACGAGCAAGGCGATCGGGACCGCGATCAGGAGCTCGCCATGCTTCAGGTCCCGGTTGAAGACCGGGTCGAGGTCGTGCTGGATCGCGGCGGCGCCCGTGACGTAGACCTGCGAGACGCCCGGGGGATGCCCGAGCGCTGCCCGCACCTGGTCCGTGTAGCCCTTGGCATCGGCGAGATCGAGCGTCGAGTCGACGTCGCCGTAGACGACGGTCAGGCCGCCGGGCGTGTGAGCGACGTTGAAGTCGGCCGGCGATCCGCTCGGCACCGCGGCAGCTGCCCGCTTGACCGCCGCGGTGAGGGTCGCCTGGGTTGCCACTGGTTCGCTGCCGCCTGCGGCGAGAGCGCGAAGACGATCGTGAACGCGCCGTCCGAGCGGTCGCCGAAGTGCTGCTGCAGCACCTCGCGAACCTGCTCCGACTGCGTCCCCGGGACGGAGAACGTGTTCGAGAGGATCGCCGAGAGCTTCGCGCTCGCGAGCCCGCCGAGGATGAGCGCGGCGATCCAGAGCGCGAGGACCCAGCGACGGTGCCGGATCACGAACTTCGTCCAGCGCGCCATCGTACGCATCGATCCGAGGCGACGCGGTAGTGGATACGGTTACGGGATGGCGCCGCGCGACAAGCCGAGCCCCGAGAGCATTCAGGCCGAGATCGAGGAGCTCTTCTCGGAGCTCTGGCAGGTCCCCCGTTTTGCCGGGCTCCGCCGCGGCTTCCGCCCGAACGTCGACAGCTACCACACAGACGATCCGCACGAGCTGACCGTGATCGTCGAGGTGCCGGGAATCGATCCCGAGTTCGCTCACGATCGTCGTCAGCGAGCGGATGCTCCTGGTCGCGGGCGAGCGGTCGCGGGAGCGAGCCGGCGGCCGCGTCTACCAGCAGATGGAGATCGAATACGGCCCGTTCTCCGTCAGGTGCGGCTCGCCGAGGACGTCGATCCCGACGGTGCGACCGCCAGATACGCGCACGGGATCGTGACGATCTCGCTGCCGGTTGTGGACAAGCCGCTGCCCGAGCCCGCGCGTCGCGGTACACGATCGTCGATGGTGCACCGATGACCGATTTCGGCTTCGAGATCCCCGACGACACCGAAACGGAGATCGAGCTCCCGGCGACGCTGCCGATCCTGGCGCTGAAGGACACCGTCGTCTTCCCGCAATCGATGGTGCCGCTCGCGATCGGGCAGGAGCGCTCGATCCGCCTGATCGACGACGTCGTTGCCGGGGACCGCTTCCTGGCGCTCGTCACGGCGCGCGACGCCTCGATCGACTCGCCCGGCTTCGACGACATCTACGAGGTCGGAACGGTCGCCGTCGTCCACAAGATGATCAAGATCCCCGACGGGACGCTCCGCATCCTCGTCGGCGGCCTCCACCGGATCCAGCTCGTCGATCCGATCGACAGCGAGCCCTACCTCGTGGGAGAGTTCGCCGCGCTGCCGGACACGAACGACGACACGCCCGAGGTCGAGGCGCTGACCCGGAACGTCCAGGGCCTCTTCGCCCAGATCATCGGCCTCGCGCCGTACCTGCCGGCCGAGCTGCAGCTTGCGGCGACGAACGTGGACGACCCGAGCGCCCTCGCGAGCCTCGTCGCCTCGACCCTGCGGACGATCCCGACCGGGGAGCGCCAGGAGCTCCTCGAGGAGGCCGACGTCGAGAAGCGCCTGCGCCGCATCTCGGCGATCCTCTCCCGCGAGGTCGAGGTGCTCGAGCTGGGCTCGAAGATCCAGTCGCAGGTTCAGTCGGAGATGGAGAAGGGCCAGCGCGAGTACTTCCTGCGCCAGCAGCTGAAGGCGATCCAGGCGGAGCTCGGCGACGGCGATCCCGAGCAGGCCGAGGTGAACGAGCTGCGCGAGCGGCTCGAGGCGCTCGAGCTGCCCGAGGACGTGCGCAAGGCGGCTGATCGCGAGCTCGGCCGGCTCGAGCGGCTGCCGAGCGCGGCCGCCGAGTACGGCGTGATCCGCACCTATCTCGAGTGGATCATCGCGCTGCCGTGGGAGGTCTCGACCGAGGACAACCTCGATCTCGACAACGCCCGGCACGTGCTCGACACCGACCACTTCGACCTGGACAAGGTCAAGGAGCGGATCGTCGAGCACCTCGCGGTCGCGAAGCTCCGGAAGGAGATCTCGGGTCAGATCCTCTGCTTCGTCGGCCCACCCGGCGTCGGCAAGACCTCGCTCGGCCAGTCGATCGCGAAGGCGCTGGGCCGGAAGTTCGTGCGGATGTCGGTCGGCGGCGTGCGCGACGAGTCGGAGATCCGCGGCCACCGCCGCACCTATATCGGCGCCCTGCCGGGGACGATCATCCGCTCCCTCCGCGATGCCGAGTCGCGCAACCCGGTGATCCTGATCGACGAGATCGACAAGATGGGCTCCGACTTCCGAGGCGACCCGTCGAGCGCGATGCTCGAGGTGCTCGACCCGGAGCAGAACAGGGCCTTCCGCGACCACTACCTCGACCTGCCGTTCGACCTCTCGAAGGTGCTCTTCATCTGCACCGCGAACACGCTCGACACGATCCCGGGCCCGTTGCTCGACCGGATGGACACGATCGAGCTCTCGGGGTACACCGAGGCCGAGAAGCTCGCGATCGCCAAGCGCTACCTGCTCCCCAAGCAGCTCGCCGCGGCCGGGCTCAAGCGCTCGCAGCTAACTCTCTCGGACACCGTCCTGCGGACGATCATCCGCGAATACACGCGCGAGGCCGGGGTGAGAAGCCTCGAGCGCCGGCTCGCCGACGTGTGCCGGAAGGCTGCGACGCAGGTGGCCAAGGGGAAGACCCAGAAGACGCGCGTCGACGACGAGCGCCTGCGCGAATGGCTCGGCCCGCGGCGATTCTCGGGCGAGGTGCGCCGGCGAACCTCTCAGGCGGGCGTGGCGACAGGCCTCGCCTACACGGCTGCGGGCGGCGATGTTCTCTTCATCGAGGCTGCGGCGTACCCGGGCAAGGGCAAGCTGACGATCACCGGCCAGCTCGGGGACGTGATGAAGGAGTCGGCGAGCGCCGCGCTCTCGTGGGTGCGGTCGCACACCGAGCAGCTCGGTGTCCCCGACGAATGGTTCGAGAGCACGATCTCCACATCCACGTCCCGGCGGGGCGGTGCCGAAGGACGGGCCGTCCGCCGGCGTGACGATCGCGACCGCGATCGCCTCGCTGATCCGGAACGAACGGGTCGCCGACGACGTGGGAATGACGGGCGAGATCACGCTGACCGGCCAGGTGCTCCCGATCGGAGGTATCCGCGAGAAGTCGCTCGCCGCCCAGCGGGCCGGGCTGAAGCGCATCATCCTGCCGCGTGAGAACGTCAACGACCTCGTCGAGCTCCCGCCGGAGACCCGGAACGGCCTGGAGTTCATCCCGGCCGACACGATCGAGGACGTGCTCGCCGCGGCCTTCGCGGGCGCACGACCAGGGCGCGCGCGGCGTCGGCTGACGGCTGTCGAGCGCCAGGCCGCGAGCGCCGACTAGCGCGACGCCGGCAAGCGACAGGTTTCGATCGACCTCACGGCCGTGAACTGGAAGTTCGTGCCGGCTCGGAAGGTGCCGAGCGCCTTCTCGGTCGTCGTCAAGTAGGCGTGAGGGCGAAGGTGCTGAAGAGCTGAGCGCAGTTCGCGTCGGGCGACGAGGAAGCGCGGCGGCAGAGCACCTGGTACTCGTTGCGGTCGACGAGGACGAACCAGATCTCCTCGGTCTTGCCCGGCCCGTAGGCGATCTCGTAGTAGCGGGTCTTGCGTCCGGCGATCTGACGGGTTGCCCGCGTTTCGAGCCGTCCGTGGACCTGGACGGCGACCTGGGCCGCCACCCCGTCGAGCTCATGGGCGGCCTTGGCGAAGATGGCGGTTCGGTAGGGCTTCTCGAGCGTGAAGTGCTGCGTCTGGACGAGGTTCACCTTGCCGTCACTCGCTGCCACCGAGCCGGGCTTGCGGACGACATTCCAGCCGGCCGGGGCTTCGAAGCGAAAGCCCTGTCCTTGCAGCATCTGCACGTCGCTCGACGGCGACCCCCCGCATCCTGTCAGGATTGGGTACACCAGGAGGCAGATGGCCGCGACCGGCCACGGCCGGGGGCGAGCCCCCAGCGGACGACTGCGAAAGGAGCCGAACTTCATGGCGAAGGCGAAGACCAAGGACACCCTGCTCACGAAGGCCGACACGGTGCGGCCGTACGTCGAGCGGGCGATGAACGACGAGCGGCTGAGGGCCGAGGTGATGCGGGCGTTCTCGACCGCGCGCGACCTGTACGGCGACCTGATCGGCGACAAGGACAAGCCGATGGTGCTGGCAAGCCGCGTTGCAACCGACGACGAGATCCGGGACAAGATGCGCGAGGCGATCGAGGACCTGCGGAGCGCGAGCGACCGCCTCCAGGGCGAGCGCGAGGCCACCCGTGGCCGCGCATCGACACTGCTCGTTGCAGGCATTGCGCTCGGGATCCTCTTCAACCCGGTGACGGGGGCCGAGACGCGGCGCTTCATCCGCGACCTGATCTCGTCGGGCGGCGGAAGCGGCACCCACTCGTCGGGCTCGAACGGCAAGAGCTAGCCGGCGGAAGCCGGATGTAGAGAACGACCCGGGTGTAGAGAACGACGGAGGGACGCAGGGTCGAGGCCGTCGGCGGTCGAGATGTCGGTGGCTGCCGAGCGGCACGGCGCCGGGTTCCGGCGCGTGATGGTCCCCGGAACCTTCGGGGCCCAGCCGGTCGCAACCGGAAAGGCGATGCTCGGGATGTGGCGCCAGGACGGCGAGATACGGCGCCGGGTCGACGGCCCCGTCGAAGCCGAGGAAGAGCGTCGAGACCGGATGCACCTCGAAGTGAAGGTGTGTCGCGAGTCCGCCGGAGTTTCCGGTGTCGCCCATGAAGCCGATCACCTGGCCCGCGCCGGACGTGCGCGCCGTTCGAGGCCAAGGTCGAGAACGCCGAGAGGTGCGCGTAGAGGAACTGGTTGCCCTGGCGGTCGCGGAGCCAGAGGCGGTTCCCGGGGACGCGTCGTTCCAGCCGACGGAGTAGAGGGTGCCGGTCAGCGGCCGCGACGAGCGGTTGCCCGAGCCCGCCGAAGATGTCGACTCCGTGCTGGTAGGTGTTTTCCTCCCTTTGCGTCCCGTAGCTGTCGGCGACGACGTCGGCCCGTAGACCGGGAAGACGTACGGGGTTGCCGTGAGCGCGCGGTTCGACCTGCTGGGGGACGCCGATCGAGCGGGCCCGGTGGGGGCGGCAGAAGCCGTGGCTCTGTCGCCGGCGCGACGGCCCGACGTCAACGACGACCGACCCGGCGGCGCCGTCCCGATGAGGCTGCGGCGTAGCCGACCTCGATTTCGGTTCCGGCGGGCAGGCCGCCGGCGCGGCCGTCACGAGTGGGATGTCAAGCGCGATCGAGAGTCCCTTCGTAGCCGGAGTGTCGAAGCCGGTCGCTCGATGTCAGTCGTGTGGTGCGAGATCACGAGGTAGCCCGCGCGGCGAGCCCGGCGCGCCCGAAAGCGTGTGGCCGGCCGAGCGCCTGGAGGTTCGACGACGCGCGGTGCCGCCGAATGCTGCCCCCTGCCGGCTCTGGCCGCTGCGCGCCGAGCGTGGGCCGGCCGCGGAGCTCGCGGTGATCTCGCCGTCGAAGAGCGAAATGTTGGACAGCCGAGCTCGTCGAGCTGGCGGTCGCTGTCCTCGCCGGTCGCGGTCGTCGTCGCGGCAGCGTGATCCACCGGTGACGATCACCGAGCCGTCTGCGCGGATACGCATAGGCTCTGAGCCGGCGGAGCCACCCGCCGGCTCCCCCGGCGACCTCCACCTGACCTGGCCGGTCGGAGGATGATCCGGCCGCCAGCGCCTTCGCCGACGCGGTCAGCTCCGGAAGGCGGGGGTTGCTCGCGGCCATCGCCGCTCCGGCTGCCGCGGGCCGCAGCCAGTGCAGCCGTTCCCGAGATGGTGCGAACCCACACGACCCGGTCATTATTGCGACGCGGCCGGAGCCGACCCGTCACAGGGCCGCAGAGACGGCAGGGTCTCCCAGGACGAGCATCCGCCGCCTCGCGGCGTGTCGTCAGAGCTTGTGCGCGCGGACGGCCGTGCCGTAGGCGCAGATCTCCGTCCATGTGCCGCCCATCTCCGAGGTGTCGAAGCGCATCGCAACGACAGCGTTCGCTCCCTTCGCCTCGGCCTCCTCGACCATGCGGGCGATCACGTCGATCGCGGCTGTCCAGAGCGCCTTGGTCATGCCCTTGAGCTCACCGCCGAACATCGACTTCAGCCCTGCGCCGAATGCGAGCCGACGTTCCGCGAGCGGACGGTGAGCCCGAAGACCTCGCCGTAGACCTCGTCGATCGCGTAGCCGGGAAGGTCGTTCATGGTCGTGATCAGCACAGCTCTAGCACCTCCTGGATCGACGTGACACGCAGACCGGCCCATGCTCGCACCTCCGGCCACAGCGGGGTCTGGCCGGCGGGCAGGAAGAGCACCGGCGTCATCCCGACGCGCTCGGCACCGGCAAGCTCGTCGTTCGCCCCGTCGCCCACGAACAGGCAGTCGGCCGGCTCGACCCCGAGCGCTTCGGCGGTGACGCAGGTAGATCTCCGGCTCCGGCTTCATCAGGCCGCAGTCGGACGAGAACGTCTCCACGTCGAAGAGGCCGGCGAGCTCGGTCTCGGGCCACACCGCGGGCACCTCCTCGGAGCAGACGGAGAGCACCGCGAGCCTGATCCCGTCGGCGCGAAGCGCGGCGAGCGCGGCGACGGCACCCGCGGCGAGGCCGGAGCACACGCCGTCCGAACTCGTGCCGGGCGGCGACCTCGCCTTCGAGGTGCTCGCCGGGATCCCGAGCCCGCGGTAGGCATCGGCGAGCGGCCCGGTCTGCGGAGGGGCGGTAGCTCCGGCTCCAGCGGTCGCGCGAACTCCTCGTCGGCGACGCGCGGCGAGCGCCGCGAGCCGCTCCCTGAGCACCTCCGCCTCGCGCGACGGGCCACTCGACGAGGGTGTCCCACAGGTCGAAGATCACCGCACGCAGCCGCGCAGCACCTCCCAGGCGATCGCGGACGTCGTCCTCCGTCGTGTAGGCGTTCCCGATCGCGAGGCGGATGACGCTTTCGCCCCGCAGCTTCGTCGTCGCCACGAAGATCTGGCCGCTCTCGGTGGCGCGGCGCGCGATCTCGTCGTTGTCGGCGCTCTCGTGGCTGAAGCAGACCGTGGAGAAGTGCCGTGGCGCCGAGAGCTCCCAGCCCGGTTCCGCCTGCACCCACCGCTCGAAGAGCGCAGCGAGCCGGACGTGCTCGCGGATCAGCGCCTGAAGCCCCTCGCGGCCGTACCAGCGCAGCACCATCCATAGCTTGAGCGCGCGGAACCGGCGGCCGAGAGCCGGGCCGTAGGAGCGGAAGTCGACGGCTCCCTCGGTGGCGGCGAGGTAGTCGCCGTGGGCCGCAAACGCCGCGTGGAGCGCCTCGGGGCGGCTCGTCCAGAGCGTCGAGCAGTCCATCGGCGTGAAGAGCCACTTGTGCGGGTTCACGACGATCGAGTCGGCGTATTCGACGCCGTCGAGACACCAGCGAAACTCCGGGCACACGGCCGCCGAGCCCGCGTAGGCCGCATCGACGTGCAGCCAGACGCCCGCCTCACGGCAGCGCGTCACCGATCTCCCGCACCGGGTCGACGGAGGTGGACGAGGTGCTGCCGACCGTCGCGACGACTGCGGTGGCCTCGTCGAGCGGGAAGTCGGGGATCATCCGGAACTCGGCGTCGACCGGGACCGTCCGGTATTCGAGCCCGAGGATCCGGGCCGCCTTCTCGACCGAGAAGTGGGCCTGCTCGGAGGCGTAGACGACTCCGCCGGGCCGGATCGTCCGGGCGGCGGCGAGGGCGGCAAGCGTCGAGGTCGAGGCCGTGTCCTCGATGTGGCCGTGCAGGCCGGCCGGCAGCCCGAGAAGCTGGGCGAGCCAGTCGAGCACGACCTGCTCGAGCTCGGTCGCCGCCGGCGAGGTGAGCCAGGCCATCGCGTTGACATTGAGAGCCGCGGTCAGAAGCTCCGCGAGGATGCCCGGCTCGGAGCCCGTGTTCGCGAAGTAGGCGAAGAACCGCGGGTGGTTCCAGAGCGTGAGCCCCGGAACGATGATCTCGTCGAGGTCGCGGAGCATGTCGGCGAACGGCTCGGGCCGCTCGGGCGGCGCGGCTGGCAGCCGGGCGGCTGATCTCACCCGGAGAGACGGCCGGCGACGACGGGCCTTTCGCCGGCCGTCTCGAGGTAGGCGGCGACCCACTCCGAGGCGGCGGCGAGATCGTCGTTGAACGTCATCCGCAGACTCACGCAGCGTGAGCAGCGGTTCGTCGCTTGGCCGCCGCTTCCGCAGCTTCTCGACCTGCTCCCAGGTGTGCGTGTTGACGACGTCCTCTTTCGTCAGCCAGGCCCGGCGCGCCTGGCCGACACCGAGCTCGACGTAGTCGGAGCGCCGCCGTCTGATGCGCGTCGGAGTCGATCACGAGCTTGAGCCCCGCCTCGCGGGCCGCCCGGGCGTGGACGTCCGACAGGTCGAGGCGGTCCGGCTGGGAGTTGATCTCGAGGAACGTGCCCGTCTCGAGCGCCTTCTCGATCACCCGCTCGATGTCGATGGGCCGCCGGCCCGCGCCGGCCGATCTTCCGGCCCGTCAGGTGCCCGATGCAGTCGACGTATGGGTTCTCCATCGCCGCGAGCACCCGGCCCGTCGGATCCTTTTCGAACGAGCTGTGGGCCGAGGCGACCACCCAGTCGAGGCCGGCGAGGTCGGCATCGGCATGTCGAGGTCGCCGTTGACGCGGATGTTGACCTCGACCCCCTTGAGCAGCCGGATCGGCACCCGGGTCGCGAGCCGGTCGATGGCGGCGGATTGCTGCTCGCGGCGGCCGGCCCGCAGCCGGTGGGAGTGGTCGCAGATCGCGTAATAGCTGTAACCGAGGTGGATCGCCTCGGCCACCATCGCCTCCAGCGTGTCCTTCCCATCCGACCATGTGGTGTGGGTATGAAGGTCGCCGCGGAGGTCGCCGAGCGAAACCAGCTCGGGCAGCGAACCGGTACGGGCGGCCTCGAGCTCGCCGCGAGTTCTCTCGCAGCTCAGGCGGGATCCAGGCGTAGCCGAGAAAGCCGTAGACCTCCTCCTCGGTGGCAAAGGCATGAACAGCGCCGGTCTCGACCTCGGTGACTCCGTACTCGGAGACCGAGAGACCCTGCCGCTGCGCCGCCTCCCGAAGCGCGACATTGTGGTCCTTCGAGCCGGTGAAGTGCTGGAGCAGGCTTCCGTAGGCCTCGGGCGGGACGACGCGGAGATCGAAGCGGAGGCCGTCCTGCCCGATCACCGTGGCCTTCGTGTCGCCCCGCGCGGCAACCTCGACGACCCACGGCTGCTCGCAGAAGCGCCGCGATCAGGGCGGGCGCGTCGGTCGCGGTGGCGATCAGGTCGAGATCGCGAACGGTCTCGCGATAGCGCCGCGCCGAGCCCGCGATCGACACCTCGACCGCCGCCGGATGCGCCGCCGATCGTCTCGGCGACCTCGCGCAGCCGCGGAAGGACCGCGCCGAGGAGGGCCGGCGGGGCCCCTCGGTGGCCTGCGGCTTCGCGAGCGCGGCGAGGATCCGCTCCTCGGACTTCTCCCCGAGCCCGGCGAGGTCGCGTAGGCGCTGGGTCTCGGCGGCCTCGCGGAGGCCGGCGACGGTGGTGATCCCGAGCTCCTTCCAGATCCGGCGGGCCGTCTTCGGCCCGAGCCCCGGCAGGTGAAGGAAGCTCGCCACCTCTTCGGGCACCTCGGCCTTGCGCTTCGTGAGCGCGTGGATCTCGCCGTCCTCGACCACCTGGACGATCTTCTCCTCGATCGTCTTGCCGATGCCCTGCAGCTCCTTCGCTCGGCCGTCGAGCGCGAGCTGGGCGACAGAGCTGCCGGTCTCCCGAATCCTCGCCGACGCGCGGCGATATGCGGCGATGCGGAACGGATCGCTGCCCTCGAGCTCCATCAGGTCGGCAAGCAGGTCGAACTGTTCGGCAAGCTCCACGTTCCGTGGGAGCTCGCTGTTCCTTAGCGGAGCCTTAGCCACTGAGCGATCATAGACACGCCCGTTTCAGCCACACTCCGCCAGTGCGTGCGACCGTCTGCCTGCCGACCTACAACGAGCTCGAGAACCTCGAGGCGATGGTCCGCGCGATCGGGAAGATCGCGCGCGAGGGCGATCGCGTCCTCGTGATCGACGACGCCTCCCCCGACGGCACCGGCGAGCTGGCCGACGAGCTGGCGGCAGAGCTTCCGTTCGTCGGCGTCCTGCATCGGCCGCAGAAGGAAGGACTGGGACACGCCTACATCGCCGGCTTCCGCCGCGCGCTCGCCGACGGCGCCGAGCTCGTACTCGAGATGGACTGCGACTTCTCGCATGACCCGGCCGCGGTTCCAGGGCTGATCGCCGCCGCAGAAGCGGGCGCGGATCTCGTGCTCGGGTCGCGCTACGTGCCGGGCGGCGCGATTCCGAACTGGGGCGCGACGCGGCGGTTCATCTCGCTCGGCGGGAACATCTACGCGCAGATCTGGCTCTCGAGCAGGCTCCGTGACCTGACCGGCGGCTTCAAGTGCTTCCGGGCGCGCGTGCTCGAGACGGTGGACCTCGACGCAATCGGATCGAAGGGCTATGCCTTCCAGATCGAGACCACCTATCGCGTCGCTGCGTGCGGGGTTCAAGGTGGTCGAGGTGCCGATCTCGTTCTCGGACCGCGAGCACGGCCACTCGAAGATGAGCAAGTCGATCGTCGCCGAGGCGATCTGGAAGGTGCCCGCGCTGCGGTTCCGCGCGCTCGGCGGCCGTCTGTAGCCTGGAATCGTGCGCGAGGTCACCGATGCGAGCTTCGAGGCCGATGTGCTCCAGGCGGAGCGGCCGGTCGCGGTCGACTTCTGGGCTCCGTGGTGCGGGCCCTGCAAGGCAGTCACGAGGGCCCTCGAGGAGCTCGCCGGCGAGACCGACCGGATCGAGTTCATGAAGTTCGACATCGACGCGAACCCGATCGTCGCCTCACGGTACGACGTGCTCTCGATCCCGACGGTGATCCTCTTCGCCGGCGGGGAGCCGAGCGAAACCGTGATCGGCGCCCGCCCGGCGGCCCATTTCCGCCGGGTCTTCGAGAAGTTCCTCTAAGCTAGTTCCGGCGCGGCAAGCGGCTGCGCCGCAGCGGCCGGACCCTGCCTCCGCGGAGCTGCTCGATGCGAGCCTCGATCAGCATGTTCAGCGCAACGGGCTCGTTCAGCATGCTCGTCATTCTCGCCTCCCTTTCCGATGACCCTTCACCCAAAGTTTCACAGTAACTTGATGTCGAGATACTATAGACCTTGTCTCTTCATGTCAAGAGGTTTATACTGGAGAGATGTCAACTACGGCGCGCCCCACTCAAGACCACGTCGACCAGCGGCTCGAGGAGCTCTGCGGCGACCTGCCCGACCTCGATCTCGATGTCGAGGGGATCGTCGAGCGCATCCAGGGAATCGACCGTCGCCTACGGCTCGTGATGGAGGACACGCTCGACGACCACGGCCTCAGCTATGGCGAATGGAAGCTCCTCTGCAAGCTCCGCCGCGCGCCGGAGCGCACCTCGACACCCGGCGAGCTCTCGGCAAGCCTCGAGCTCTCGAGCGGCGCGATGACGAACCGGATCGACGGGCTCGAACGCGACGGGCTCGTCCGCCGCCATCCCGATCCTCGCGACCGCCGCGGCGTTCGCGTGGAGATGACCGGTGCCGGCGAACAGGCCTGGATCGAGTCGACGAACGCGCAGGCAATCAAGGAGAGCACTCATCGCGAGCGCGCTCACCAAGCGCGAGCAGCATCAGCTGAACGGGCTGCTCCGCAAGCTGATGCTCGAGCTCGAGCACGGCGAGCTCGGTAAACCCGAGCTTGGCAAACCCGGCTCGAGTAACCCGAGCGTGAGGTCGACGGGCTCGCGCAGGCGGGCGGAATACACGGCGCGAGGGCAAGTGCGCGGCCGGGGAGAGAAGGTCGGCAGCGGCAGCAGGCCGCCGTCCGAGAAGCGTCACGGGCCTCCGGTGAAGTGCTCCCAGCCCGGCAGCTCTAAGGCTCGCCGTCGAGCAGCAGAGAGACACCCTCCCCCGGCTCGATCCGGCCGACCACCGCGAACGCACCGGGGTCTGCGGTCGCGGCGAGAAGCTCGTAGTCCTCGCCGAAACCGAGATCGTCCACCGTTGCGCCGGAGGCGAGCGGAACGCGGTCGAGGTCGATCACGCATCGAACCTCCGACCGGCGGGCGAGGTGCCCGGCATCGATCGCGAGCCCGTCCGAGAGGTCGAGCATCGCGTGGGCGTTCCCGGCCAGCTCCTTGCCCTCGTCGATCCGGATGGGCGGACGCGACGTAGCCTCCGGCGCGGAACGCGGCCCCGGCCGGCCCCGAGCGGGCCGGTCACGACGAGCAGGTCGCCGGGGCGTGCGCCGGCGCGGCCGGGGTTGCGCGCCGAGCGGCCGAGCGCCGTCACCGAGAGCATCGCGACCGGCGAGGCCGTCGTGTCGCCGCCCGCGACACGCACTCCCGCCTCCCCGATCCCCTCGTAGAGGGCGTAGACGTCGCGGCCTCGATATCGGGCGGGAGCGCCAGGGTGACGATCAGCGCCTCCGGCTCGGCCCCGACGCCGCGAGATCGCTCAGGTTCACCGCCGCGGCACGGAAGCCGAGCTCACGCCACGAGAGCCAGTCGAGCCGGAAGTGCACGCCCTCGACGAGCGCATCCTGGGTGACGACGAGCCCGCCGCCGAGCTCGGCGGCGTCGTTCTCGACCCCGGAGATCAGCCCGCGACGCTCGAGCTCGGCGAGGAGGCCGAGCTCACCGAGCTCCAAGAGCCTCATCCACCACCCGCCTGAGCTCCGGATCGCCCGCTGCCCGGATCACGGCCACACCGGAGGCGCCCGCCGCGATACAGGCGGCCGCGTTCGAGACATCGATCCCGCCGATCGCGACGACGGGCACGCTGACGGCCGCGCAGATCCGCGCCAGCTCGTCGAGCCCGAGCGGGGCGCAGCGTCCTCTTTCGACGGCGTGTCCCAGACCGGCCCGACCCCGAGGTAGTCCGCGTCGGCGGCGAGCGCCTCCGCGTAGGTCGTGGCCGAGCGACCGAGCAGAAGGCCGTGACGCCGGGCCGTTTCGGCGCCCGGGTCGGCCTGCCCGAGATGGACACCGTCGGCGCGGAGCTCGAGCGCAGCCTCGACGTCGTCGTTCACGACGAACTGACGTCGAGCTCGCGGAAACCCTGCCCGCGAACGACGACCTCCGCCGTCGGCCCTTTGACGCGGAGCTGAACGACGGTGGCGCCGGCGTCGACCGCTCGGCGCGCCGCGTCCAGGTCGGCCACGATCGCGTGCACCCTCACGCGATCCGCGCCCTCGCATCGAGGGTCGCCGGATCGAGCGCGTAGAGCGCGTCGTAGAGGTTGACGTGGAACGACCCCGGCCCTTTGGCGCCGCGGGCCGCGTCCTCGCCGGCAACCCCGAAGGCGACGAGCGCCTGAACCGCCGCCTGGAACGGCGAGGGCGCGACCGCGAGGAAGCAGCCGGTGATCGCCGACGACATGCAGCCCGTGCCGGTGATCGTCGCCATCATCGAGTCGCCGTTCGAGATCGCGACCGATCGCTCGCCGTCCGAGACGTGGTCGACGGCCCCGGTCACCGAGGCGACGACGCCGAGCGCCCGGCCGCCTCCGGGCGAGCTGCGCCGTCCGCGGCCGCTCCGACGACTCGACCCCGCGACCTCGGCCGCAACCCCGACAAGCGTCGCGACCTCGCCGGCGTTGCCGCGCACGACCGTCACCTCGACCTGGTCGAGGATCCGCTTCGCGGCGTCCGTCCGGAACGCAGTCGCGCCCGCTCCGACCGGATCGAGCACCACCGGCACCCCGCGCGCGTTTGCCGCCCAGCCGGCCGCGAGCATCGCCTCGACCCAGTGCTCGAGAGCGTGCCGATGTTCAGGACGAGCGCCCCCGAAAGCGCCACCATCTCCGCGACCTCTTCGGGCGCGTGCGCCATCACCGGCAGCGCACCGAGTGCGAGCGTGGCGTTCGCGGTCTCGTTCATCACCACGTAGTTCGTGATCTGATGCACGAGCGGCCGGCGCTCGCGCAGTCGGCGCAGAGACTCTCCCGCGCCGCTGCTTCGTTGCCTCCGTCGAGCTACGGACATGCGACTCCTTTCAGGTTGAGGACATCGACCGGCCCGTCACCCGCGCCGATCTCGACGAGGCCCGTGGCGGACGGCGGCCGAGGCCGCGGCGGCCGCACCGCGGGCTGCCTGCTCGAGCGATTCGCCCCGGGCGAGCAACGCCGCGAGCGTTGCCGAGTGGGTACAGCCGGCGCCGTGGGTGGCGGCAACCCCGTACCGCTCGACCGGAATCTCGAGGTGCCGGCTCCCGTCGAAGAGATGGTCGGCGGCCCGGTCGCCGTGGCCGCCGGTGACGATCACGGCGGGGGCGCCGAGCTCGTGCAGCCGCTCGGCAAGCTCGCGACCGGTCGCCGTCGAACCCGGCGAGCACCCGCGCCTCGGGCAGGTTCGGCGTCACGACGGTTGCAAGCGGGAACAGCCGCTCGAGGAGCACCTCCACCGCGTCGGCCTCGAGCAGCACCGCCCCGAGCTCGCGACCATCACCGGATCGACGACGAGCGGCACCGGGTGCGCTTCGAGGTATCCCGCCACCGTCTCGATCAGCCTCCGCGAGAAGAGCATCCCCGTCTTCGCCGCATCCACTCCGATGTCTGAGAAGATCGCGTCGAGTTGAGCCACGACGAACTCCGGCGTCAGCTCGTGGATCGCGGTGACGGCGGTCGTGTTCTGCGCCGTGAGCGCGACGAGCGCCGAGGTGCCGAACACGCCGGCGGCGGCGAACGCCTTCAGATCGGCCTGGATCCCGGCGCCGCCCCCGCTGTCGGAGGTCGCAATCGTCAATGCCCGCGGAATGCGCAAGTCAGCTCCCTTCGCCGGCATGACCCGGATCAGGTTCGACGGGTGTGATCTCAGCCCCGAACTGGGGCACCCCGGTCTCGGAGTTAACGGCCCGGCATTCGCCTCAGGGATGCGCCGCCGGAGGGCGCACCTCGGATGCCCGCAGGTTCACGAGCGCCGTATCCGGCACCGTGATCAGCCCTCTCGTCGGGCGATCGAGGTCGAACGTGACGAGCAGGAGCAGGATGACGATCGCCGCAGCCGCGATCACCGGGACGAGGCCGCGGCCGAGCACCGAGATGTGGAGGGCGAGAAGCGCGAGGGCAATCGCCGCGCCCAGAACCTCGAGGACGAGCACGGCCGTCGGGACGCGGTTGTTCAGCGAAGCAACGCGTGTGCCCTGAGCGTCGATCGTGGCGTTGAGACTGTCGACGTAGAGCCGCGGAGCGCTCGCGAGCGGTGCGGCGGCGATCGCCTGGCCCGCGAGCGCCCACAGCTGCCGTTGAAGCCCCCCTCGGCGGCCGTCGTCGCCCGCATGTCCGGGCCGTTCGGCACCTCGTGCGCCACCCTGATCGCGAGGTCGGTGTAGCTCCGCAGGAGCGTGAGCGAGCGGCTACGGGCCGGCTCGGCAATCAGCTCGGCCCGCAGGTAGGTCGTCCCGATCGCGTTCGCCTCGGCAACCGTGGCGGCCCGGCGGACCTCGTAGCGCCCCAGGGCGAGCGAAAGACCGAAGGCCATCACGAGCCCCACCAATCCGAGCAGGGCGGCCTGCATGACGCCGAATGGCTCGCGAAGAGCCTCGGAGTGCTCCCGCAGGTAGTGGCCGGTGGCATAGCCCGCAAAGGTTGCGCCGCCGATGATCGCCACGAGGATGCCGACGACTTGCCAGGACTCGAGCGAGAAGAACATGGCCCGGCATGTTACGGCGGGCTGTTCTTTGCGGACACTTGCGGCTGCGAGATCTGTAGACTAGACTGTGCGCAGATGAACGCGCAGGCAGCGGTGGCCGGGACGACGATCCGCATCCGTGAAGAGACGCGCGCCGGGCTTCGCGAGCTCGAGCAGCTCACCGGGGCGGCCGCAGGAGCTCGTCGCGCGCGCGGTCGAGGCCTATCGCCGCGAGGTGATCATGACTCAGACGAACGAGGTGTATGCGCAGCTTCGCGCCGAAGGAAGCGACTTCTTCGACGAACTCCGCGAATGGGAAGTGACACTGATGGATGGCCTCGAAGAGGAAGACTTCACCGGTGTGGACCGGACGACATCGGCCTCGACGGCAAGCTGGGAAACGGCGCCTGCGGGAGAGGCTGAATACCGCCGGGCAGCGCCCCATCGCGGGGAGAGATCTGGCTGGCGGCCATCAGCCCGGTCGCCGGTCGCGAACAAGGCCGGACAAGACCGGTCCTTGTGTCTCGAACGATCGACTCAACCACGGACCGGCTCTGCTGACTGTCGCGGCCCCGGTAACCGCACGTGAGCGCGGGATGACGCTCTGGGTCCCGGTCGATGCCTCCCGAAGGTGGCCTGAGGAAGCCTTCGTTCGTGATCTGCGAGGCGGCGCGCTCGATCTCCAGGGAGCGCCTGATTCGACGGTGGGGCTCCGTCGGGGCGGCCACGCTTGCGGCCGTGGAAGACCGCCTCCGCGTACTGTTCGCGCTCTGAGCACTGGCCTTCGTATCCCCGAAGACCTGCTCGAGGGTGAGGAGCTCGCCCATCGCCGCGAGGAGGGAAGCCGCGAGGCCCGCACCGCCGCGATCCCGGACGAGCTCGACCCACGCGTTCGCGATGCGCCGGAGTCGACTCCCTCTACCTCCACCAGCGAGCCGCATGGGAAGCGGCGGATCGCGGCGAGCACCTCGTCGTCACGACCGGCACCGCCTCCGGGAAGACGCTGGCGTTCAACCTCCCCGTGCTCGACTCGCTCGCGCGGACGCCGCGAAACCGCGTGCTCTACCTCTATCCGACGAAAGCGCTCGCCCAGGATCAGTTCCGGACGCTGAACGCCCTCCGCGTGCCGAAGCTGCGCCCGGCGATCTACGACGGCGACACGCCGACCGAGCAGCGGCGGCAGATCCGCAAGTGGGCAAACGCGATCCTGACCAACCCGGACATGGTCCACATCGGCCTGCTGCCGAACCACGAGCGTTGGGGCGACGTCCTCTCGAACCTGGCTACGTGGTCGTGGACGAGGCGCACGTGTACCGCGGGATCTTCGGCTCCCACGTCGCGAACGTGATCCGGCGGCTCCGGCGGATCGCACGGATCTACGGCTCCGACCCGCAGTTCCTGCTCGCCACCGCGACGATCGCGAACCCGGGCGAGCTGGGGCAGGAGCTCCTCGGCGAGCCGGTCACCGTGATCGGCGAGGACGGCGCGCCGCGTGCCGACCGCACGGTCGTGCTCTGGAACCCGCCGCTGCTCGACGCCGAGCTCGGCCTGCGCGGCTCGGCGCTGGCCGAAGCAGCGAAGCTCCAGGCCAGTTTTGTCGACCGCGGCCTGCGCACGCTCACCTTCGCGAAGAGCCGCAAGGCAGCCGAGCTCGTGCACCGGTTCACCGCCGAACGGCTCGGCGACGACTCGCGGCTCTCACCGTATCGCGCCGGCTACACCGCCGCGCAGCGCCGCGAGATCGAGCGGCGGCTCTCCGAGGGCGACCTGCTCGGCGTGTCCTCGACCGACGCGCTCGAGCTCGGGATCGACATCGGCCTACTCGATGCGGTGATCTCGGTCGGCTTCCCGGGCACGGTCGCGTCACTGCGCCAGCAATGGGGCCGAGCAGGACGACGCGGGCACGGGCTCGCGGTTCTCGTCGCGACCGAGGATGCCCTCGACCAGTACTTCATGCGCGAGCCCGACCGGCTGCTCGGCCGGCGGGTCGAGGCGGCGATCCTCGACCACGCGAACCCCCGCGTGCTCGCCGGCCATGTCAAGGCCGCTGCCTACGAAGCGCCGATCACGGGCGACGACGCGGCGATCCTCGGCCCCGAGGCCCTCGCCGCAGCGGCGGTCGACCCGGAGCTGCGCCGGACGCCGCGCGGGATCGTCTGGGCCGGCAAGACGACTCCGGCCGCTGCCGTCGGCCTGCGCTCGGCCGACCCCGAATCCTTCACGGTCGTCGATGCGAAAGCGGCTCGGTGCTCGGCTATGTCGAGCGCTCACGCGCCTACTCGACGGTGCACGCGGGCGCTGTGTACCTGCACGCCGGTGAGTCCTATCTCGTGAGCGAGCTCGACGAGCGGACGCTGCACGCCGTCGTCGAGCCGTTCCGCGGCGACTGGTACACCCAGCCGAAGCGCGAGACGGAGACGATGATCCTCGGCCCGCTTCGCGCGGAACGCCGGGCAGGGCTCGAGCTCGTCTTCGGCGAGCTCGAGGTGACCGATCGCGTCGTCGGCTACGAGCGCAAGACGATCGCCTCACAGGAGCGGATCGAGCTCGTCCCGCTCGACTGCCCACCGAGCTCGTTCGAGACCGAGGCGATCTGGTTCTGTCCCGAACCGGAGCAGCTCCGCGACCTCGACGCGATGCCGAAGCTCCTCGGGACGCTGCACGCCTCCGAGCACGCGTTGATCGCGATGCTGCCGCTCTGGGCGATGTGCGACCGCTGGGACATCGGCGGCCTCTCGACGAACTCCACGCCGACACCGGCCGGCCGACGATCTTCGTGTACGACGGCCATCCGGGCGGCGTCGGGATCACCGAGCGCGGCTTCGAGCAGTTCGAGGGCTGGGTCGCCGACACCGCCCGGATGGTCGCCGGCTGCCCATGCGCGGACGGCTGCCCCTCGTGCGTCCAGAGCCCGAAATGCGGCAACCTGAACGACATGCTCGACAAGGCCGGCGCACGCGAGCTGCTGGAGCGCCTTAGGATTGCGTCGTGACCGTGCGTTGAGAGCGAACGGGGGATGAGCTGGCGGGCCTTCCGCGAGACGTTCGTCACGCTCGCCGTGATCACCGACCCGCTCGGCAACGCCCCGATGTTCCTGGCGATCACGAGGAAGCTGATCCCGAGCGAGCGTCGTCGCGCGGCCCTGCGGGCCTGCCTCTTCGCGGGAACGCTGATCCTCGGCTTCGCGATCTTCGGTGAGATCGTCCTCCGCTACCGGTCGCGTCTCGATCGGAAGTCTCTCGATCGCCGGCGGCTTCCTGCTCCTGATCGTGGCTCTCGAGATGCTGCGCGGCACCGACTTCCCGACCGGCGAGTCGGAGGACATCGCCCTCGTCCCACTCGCCACCCCGCTCGTCGCCGGCCCAGGAGCGATCGCAACGGCGATGGTGCTCTGGCGGAGCCATCCCGGCGCGGGCGGCCACGCCTCGGTGATCCTCGCGATCCTCGCCGCGGTCGCCTGTGTCGGGCTCACGCTCGTCGTCGCCGAGCGGCTCACCCGCGCCGTCGGGCCCTCGATCTTCTCGTTCTTGACACGGGTCTTCGGATTCCTCCTCACCGCGATCGCCGTGCAGCTCGTCGTGAACGGAATCCACAGCCTGAGCTGACCCGGCCGGCCACGCCGGCGAGTCAGACCTCGCTGGAGCGTCCGGCTGTGGAGAAACCGTTCCAAAGTTGGTACAGACACGGAGACGGCCGCCGCATACAAATTGATCTCGAGGGTGGCGGGTTGATTCCCCACCCGGGTGGGGGCTTTAACGACGGAGTGAGAGGTTGGCGGTGCACGGAGACTTCGCCGGGACCCGTCGAGCGTCGCCGCTTTCTGTCAGGGGCCCCTAACCGGTCAGCTGCCCGGCAGGCAGCTACCGCCGCAGAAACCGTGCGTGAGGTCGAGCATCTCCGACCGCGGGTGTGAACCGTTGCGATCCGTCGGAAGAACGTCAGCGCCCGCTTGCACTCGGACGGGATCTCGCAGCCGGCGGCAGCGGCCTGGAACTGCGCCGTGATCTGCTCCACCTGCTTTCGTCCGACGTGCGTTCTCGAGGCTCTCGTCAGCGCGATCGCCCGGACACATCCCGCCGGGAGCCCCGTGGTCGTCGTCGCATAGACGGTGGCGGTATGAGTCACCGTCCTCGGGAAGGCGACGGCGCCCACCGCCACACCCGCCGCGAGCGCGGCAAGAACGGCCGAATCCGATCAGGATGCCTCGCTTGATCGTTTCGGCCTAGAGTGAAGGCCCCTTAGCCGGCCGGCGCGTTCACGAGCCCGGAAGCGAGCAGCTCGCGGAAGCGGGCCATCGTCTGCTCGATCCCGTCTGCGAGCGGTGTCTCCGCGAAGCCGGGGACGAGCGCCGTGAACGAGCTCGAATCCGACTCCTCGGGAAGCGGAAGCGGACATCGTCGAAGCTGATGCCGGGCGCGCCGATCAGCTCTACGACCTCGGAGACTGCGGTTCGGCGGCCCGGCAGGTTGTGGACGGACGCGCCCCCGGGCGCCGCGTCGCTCGCGGCGATGAACGCCGGGCGACGTCGCGGGCAAGCTGCAGCTGGCAGGCGCCGCCGTAGGGGATCCGGTACGGAACTCCGGCGACCGCGGCCAGCATCGCCGTCGTCGGTGCGGAGGTCACTCCCTGGTCGCGGCCGATCCCGTAGACGGTGTGCGGGCGCAGGCCGACACTCGACACGCCGTTCTCGGCGAAGTACACGCCCGCGCCCTGCTCGTTGGCGCGCTTGAACACGCCGTAGAGCGTGCTCGGCGGCGCCGTGTCGCTCCCGTCCGGCGCGAGCGCGGCGATCGACGAGGCATAGACGACCGGCCCGAGCTCACGCTGCTTCGTTGCCTCGAAGACGTTCACCGTGCCGACGACGTTCACCCTGGAGCCGAGCAGCGGGTCGGCGCGCACGAACGGGATCTGGAGCGCTGCCAGGTGGATGATCCTGCCGATCGCGTGCCCGCCGACCGCGGCACCGAGGGCCGCAGGATCCGCGATGTCGCCCTGAACGTGGGGAACCGCTTCCGCCTCGTCGCCGAGCAGCAGCCGAAGCCGCCGCGGGTCGGCGGAGAGGTCGAACGTGACGACCTCGCGGCCCGGCGCGGACGAGCTCGTGGACGACCCAGGCGCCGATGCAGCCGTGAGCGCCGGTCACGAGGATCGCGTCGCTCATCCTCTGCTCCGGCCGGCGCGACTCACGGCGGCGATCCTAGATGACTCGTTCACGAGATCGTCTGCTTCGGGGCGCGATCGGGAACCAGTCAGCTAAATGTCAGCGCCGAATAGGATCGCAGTGTGCCCGACCTCGCCAACGCGGATCTCGTCTCCGACCCCGGCCGCGCCGGGGCGAGGGCCCATCTCGGGCGATGGGGTTTCGCGAGGAGGACTGGGCGCGACCGCTCGTCGGGATCGCGACCACCTGGACGGGGACGATGCCGTGCAACCTCGGCCAGCGCCGGCTTGCGGCACATGTCGCCGAAGGCATTCGCGCGGCGGGCGGGACACCGGTCGAGTTCAACACGATCGCGGTCTCCGACAACCTCACCCAGGGCACGCCGGGAATGCGGGCATCCCTCGTCAGCCGCGAGGTGATCGCCGACTCGATCGAGCTCGTCGGCCGCAGCCAGCCTTTCGACGGACTGATCTGCCTGGCGGCCTGCGACAAGACGGTTCCGGGAGCGCTGATGGCGCTCGTGCGGCTCGACGTCCCGGGGTTCCTCTTCTACTCGGGCGCGGCTGCGGCGGGGTCCCACGACGGCCGCCAGGTGACGATCAAGGAAGTATGGGAAGGCGTCGGCGCGTTCGAGGCCGGAGCGATCTCCCGCGAGGAGCTCGACAGTCTCGAACGCGATGCGTGCCCCGGGATCGGTGCCTGTGCCGGCCAGTTCACCGCGAACACCATGGCCGTGGCGAGCGACTTCCTCGGGCTTGCCCCCGCCGGCGCCGGCGGGCTGCTGGCGGAAGATCCGGCGAAGGCCGCCTCGGCGGAGGCGGCGGGCCGGCTCGTGATGGACGTGGTCTCGCGCGGCGCGCGGCCCTCGTCGTACCTCACGCCGGGATCGTTTGCGAACGCGATCGTCGGCGTCGCCGGCACAGGTGGCTCGACGAACGCCGTGCTGCACCTGCTGGCGATCGCCGCAGAGGCAGGCGTCGAGCTCGGCCTGGAGGACTTCGACCGGCTCTCACGCATCGACACCGCGGGTGACGCGGCTCTCTCCCGGAGGGCCGCACGTCGCCGCAGACCTGCAGCGCGCCGGTGGCACACCCGCGCTCGTCCGCCGGCTCGCCGAGCACCTCGGCCGGGACGCAATGACGGTCGACGGCAGGACGATCGGCGAGATCGCGGCGGCCGCTCCCGAGCCGGACGGCGACGTGATCGCCGCCGCGGGGACGCCGTTCCAGGAGGGTGGCGCGCTTCGCGTCCTCTGGGGGAATCTGGCCCCCGGGGGAGCCGTCGTGAAGCTGGCGGGACACGAGCGCGCCGTTCCATCGCGGGCCCGCACGGGTCTTCGACTCGGAGGCCGAGTGCCGGAGCGCGGTCGAGGACGGCCGCGTCGTGGCGGGCGACGTCGTCGTGGTCGCGGGGAGAGGGCCGGCCGGCGGGCCGGGAATGCCGGAGCTGCTCTCGATCACCGCGGCGATCGCAGGTCGTGGCCTCGGTGAGAGCGTCGCGCTCGTCACCGACGGCCGCTTCAGCGGAGCGACCCGCGGGCTCATGGTCGGCCACGTCACCCCGGAGGCCGCGCACGAGGGCCCGATCGGGCTGCTCAGCGACGGCGACATCGTCACCGTCGACGTGGAGGCGCGCCTGCTCGAGGTCGAGTTGACGGCGGCAGAGCTCTCGGCGCGCGCGGCGCTCCGCGCACCACGGAGGCCCCGAGTCGAACGCGGCGTCCTCGCCAAGTACGCGCGCAGCGTCGGTCCCGCCTCCGAGGGGGCGGTGACCCGATGAGCGGACGGCTCGCGGGCAAGGTCGCCCTCGTCACCGGAGCTGCGACCGGGATCGGCCGAGCACTCGCGGCCGGGCTCGCCGCCGAAGGGGCAGCGTCCACGCCAACGACCTCGAGCCGCCGGAGTCGACCCTCGAGACGCTCCCCGCCGATCGGCGCGGGCTGGCGCTCGGCTACGACATCTCGAGCACCGCACGATCGAAGAGATGTTCGGCCGCCTCGACCGGCTCGACATCCTCGTCAACTGTGCGGGCGTCACCGGCTGGATCGATCTCGCCGCTCCGGACGAAGCAACCTGGGACCGCGTGATCGGCACGAACCTGAAGGGCACGTTCTTCTGCTCCACCGCGGCCGTGCCGCTCCTTCGCGCCGGCGGCGGCTCGATCGTGAACATCTCGAGCGTCGTCGCAGTCCGCGGCCTCACAGGCCTTTCCGCCTACGCCGCGAGCAAGGGCGGGATCAACTCGCTGACCCTGCAACTCGCCTGCGAGCTCGCCCCCCAGGGGATCCGGGTGAACGGGATCGCCCCCGGGGCAACGAACGTCGAGCGGAACCTCCGGGACGATCCACGCTACGCGGAGACCTGGGCGCCGCTGATCCCGCTCGGCCGGATCGCCGAGCCGGGCGAGATGGTCGGCCCGGCAGTCTTCCTTGCCTCCGACGACTCGACGCACGTCACCGGGCAGACGATCTATGTCGACGGTGGCTGGACCTCGGCCGGCGCGTTCCCGCCCTCGTATGTCCAGAGTGCAGCCGACCGCTGACCGCGTAAGCTCCCCGCCATGATCGATCGTCCACAGAAGATCGTCTGCGTCGGGCTCAACTATCGCGACCACGCCGAGGAGCAGGGCGTCGCGCTGCCCGAGCGGCCTCTGCTCTTTTCCAAGTGGCCGAACACGCTGATCGGGCCGGGCGACCCGATCCGGCTTCCCGCGATCTCGAAGAACGTCGACTACGAGGCCGAGCTCGGCGTGGTGATCGACCGGCGCGCGACGGGTGTCGCGGTCGACAGACGCCCTCGGCTACGTCCGCGGCTACGTCGTCGCGAACGACGTCTCCGGCCGCGACCTCCAGTTCGGCGACGGCCAGTGGGTGCGCGGGAAGTCACTCGACACGTTCCTGCCCGTCGGCGAGCTCGTCCCGGCTGCCGAGGTGCCCGACCCGCAGGCGCTGCCGGTCCGGGCGATCCTGAACGGCGAGACGATGCAGGACTCGACGACCGCGAACATGGTCTTCGGCGTCGCCGAGATCATCGCGTTCATCACCCAGGCGATCACGCTCGAGCCGGGCGACCTGATCCTCACGGGCACACCCGCCGGCGTCGGTGCGTTCCGCGACCCAAAGGTCTGGCTGAAGCCCGGCGACGAGATCACGATCGAGATCGACGGGGTCGGGTCGATCACGAACCCGGTCGTGAGCGCCTGACCCGCCGATGAGCAGCCCCGAGCTTCCGCACTGGGCCGCAGAGCTCGTGCTGGACAGCCGGGCGGAGCTCGGCGAGGGGCCTCACTGGGATGTCGCCGCCGGCGAGCTCCTCTGGGTCGACATCCCGGCCGGGGCCGTGCACCGGTTCGATCCCGGCCACCGGCACCGACCGGTCGTTCTCGGCCGGAGAGCTCGTCGGAGCCGCGGTTCCGAGAGCGGCAGGCGGATTCGCGCTCGCGTTGCGGGACAGCTTCGCCACCGTGGACGAGAACGGCGGCGCGCTTCACCGGCTCGCCGCGGTCGAGGCAGACAGGCCCGAGACGAGGATGAACGACGGTGCCTGCGACTCGGCAGGACGGTTCTGGGCGGGGACGGCGAGCGTGACCGAGGACGAGCCGACCGGCTCGCTGTACCGGCTCACACCGGCGGCGAGCTCGCGACGATGCTGACAGGGGTCACGATCTCGAACGGGATCGGCTGGAGCCCCGACGACACCGTCATGTACTACGTCGACACGCCGACCCAGCTCCTCGAGGCGTTCGACTTCGACCCCTCCTCGGGCGCGATCTCGGGCCGCAGGCAGGTCGCGGCGATCGACCCCGAGTGACGGCCATCCCGACGGCCTCACGGTCGATGCCGACGGCTGTGTCTGGGTGGCGCTCTGGGACGGGTCGGCCGTTCGCAAGTACACCCCCGGCGGAGAGCTGGCCGGGATCGTCGACGTCCCCGCGTCGCGGCCGACGAGCTGCGCCTTCGGAGGCCCGGAGCTCGACGTCCTCTACATCACGACCGCTCGGAAGGAACCGGGCCGTTTCCGCCGCACGGAACGGCGGCGGCGTCTTCGCGGCCCGCACCGGAAGCCGAGGGTTCCCTTCGCACCCGTTCGCGGGCTGAGCTATCGCGAGGGCCGAGCCGCAGTGCCTTCGCCAGCGACTGCCGCGTCGTCAGCACGCCCTCGAAGAGATCGCCGTGCCCTGCCACCCGGTCGAGCACGGCGCCCATCGTGAAGGCGTGCGGGTCGAGCTTCTCGTTCACCTCGTCCCAGAGAAGCGGCGTCGAGACCGGAGCGCCCGGGTGCGGTCTGACCGAATAGACCGAGGCGATCGTCTTGCCCATCCCGTTCTGGTTCGCGTCGATCAGGACGCCGCGGCGCTTCGATTTCGCCCAGGCGGTCGTGGCGAGCTTCGGGTAGGCGGCGGCGATCGTGCCGGCGATGTGCTCGGCGAACGTTCGCGTGTCGTCGTAGGTCGAGCGGCGGTCGAGCGGGACGAGGATGTGGATGCCCTTGCCGCCGGAGGTCTTCGGGAACGCGGCGAGCCCGAGCCCGTCGAGCAGCCCCTTCACGAGCAACGCGACCTCGACCGTCTGTGTCCACGGCACCTCCGGTGTCGGGTCGAGATCGAACAGGACGAAGTCGGGCCGGTCGGGCCGGTCGATCCGCGAGTACCACGGGTTCATGTCGATGCAGCCCATGTTGACCATCCAGAGGAGCGCAAGCTCGTCGTCGACGACCGGGAGCTCGATCTCGCGCTCGCCGCCGGAGCGCGGCGTCACGGTCGAGCGGTAGCGCTTGATCCACTCCGGCATGTGCGACGGAGCGTCCTTCTGGAAGAACGCCTTCCCGAACGCCCCGTCGGGATAGCGGCGCATCGTGAACGGCCGCCCTCGCAGGTGCGGGACGAGAACAGGCAGCCACCGCCCGGTAGTAGCTCGAGGAGGTCGCCCTTGCTGATCCCCTCGTCGGGCCAGAAGAGCTTGTCGAGGTTCGAGAGGCGAAGCTCGCGCCGACCCGACGCGGATGACGTCGGCGCTGGGACGCTCGTGGCGCACCTCGGCCGGGGACTTGTCCTCGCGCAGGCCCTGGTAGGAGGGCTGCCGGACATGGCCGTCGTGCGTCCACTCGCTGAAGGCGACCTCGGCGACGAGCCTGGGCTCGATCCAGACGACATCGCCGCGCCGCACCCGCGGCATCTTCGGTAGCTGCCGAAACGGAGGCTCGGTGCGCGCTCAGCGGCTTCATCAGCGCGAGCAGACGGCGGATCTCACGGTCGTCGAACCCGGTGCCGACGTTGCCGGCATACCGCAGCTCCCCACCGTCGTTCACCGCGAGGACGAGCGCGCCGAACGTGGACGCGCGAGCGCCCGAGCCGCGCGTGTAGCCCGCGATCACGAACTCCTGGCTGCCCGGTCACCTTGCAGCTTCAGCCAGTCCCTGGTGCGGCGGCCTTCGGCATAGCGCGACGCGAGCCGTTTCGCGACGACACCTTCGAGCCCCTGCGCCGACACCGCGTCGAACAGGGCCTCGCCGTCGGCGAACTGCTCGGAGACGATCACGGTCTGTCCGGGCGGGGCAGCAGCTCGGACAGCCGCGCCCTCCGCTGCTTCGAGCGGAGCGTAGACAAGCCGCTCGCCGTCGGCCTCGAGCACGTCGAACGCATAGAAGACGGTTCGGCCCGAGCCCTGCTGCATCGCGGAGAAGCTCGGGGCGCCCGGCCTCGTCGAGCACGCAGACCTCCCCGTCGACAACTGCCTCGTGCCGCATCGAGCGCCTTCGCGATCGCGCAGCGCCACGGAGCCGAACCGCTGCGTGAAGTCGTTGTCCGCGCGCGAGCGCAAGGCGCACACACCCTCTCGAACGTAGCGCCAGCGCGCGGTAGCCGTCGAACTTGACCTCGTAGGCCCAGCCGGCGCCCGCCGGAAGCCGGTCGGTGAGCGTCGCGAGCATCGGCGGTACCTCGCGCCGGGCTCCAACTTCGCGTCCGGGGCGACCCGCGTCGTCGCGGCTCCGGATCAGGAGCCAGTTCTGCTCCTTGCCGTCGAGGTGTGCAGGCACGAGCGTCCAAACGCCCTCGAACCGCTCTCCGTGGAGGCGCACCTTGAGCCCGCCGTCGGGCTTGTCCTCGAGCAGGTCGTAGGTGCCGCGATCCCAGATCTCGACCGTGCCCGCACCGTAGGAGCCCTTCGGAATCTCCCCCTCGAAGATCCCGTAGTCGAGCGGGTGGTCCTCCACGTGAACCGCGAGCGCCTTCTGGCCCTCCTCGAGCGGCACGCCCTTCGGCACCGCCCACGAAGCGAGCACACCGTCGCGCTCGAGCCGGAAGTCGTAATGGAGCGCGCGCGCCTGATGGCGCTGGACGACGAAAACGGGCCGCTTCCCGCTGAGACGAGCCTCCGAACGGCTCGGGCGTCGGCGCGGCCGCGCTTTGCCTTGTACGCCTCGAGCTTCGCCACCGTTCAGTCGTCCCCCGTTAACACCTGTCAATACATGGTTGAAAACCCTGTGGGTGCTGTGGAGAAGCTCGCCGTTCCGGGCGCTCGGAGAAGCAGGGCCATCAGTTGAAAACGCCCATCGCCCGGAACTTCGCCCGGCGTGCCCGGCGAAGCTCGGTCGGCGACGCGCCTTCGAGCTCGGCGAGGGCCCCGACGAGCGCCTGCCTGAGGCTCGCAGCGGCCGCATCCGGGTCGTCCTGCGCGCCGCCGCGCGGCTCGGAGACGATCCCGTCGACGACGCCGAGCTCGTAGCAGTGGAACGCGTCCGGCTTGAACGCCGCAGCGGCCTTCTTCTTCTCCTCCCGGTCGCGCCAGAGGATCATCGCGCAGCCCTCAGGGGTGATCACCGAGTAGATCGCGTTCTCCTGCATCAGCACCCTGATCCGAGACCGCCAGTGCAAGCGCGCCGCCCGAGCCGCCCTCGCCGATCACGCAGGCCACGGTCGGGACCGTCAGAGCGAAGCATTCGCGCCTGGGAGCGCGCGATCGCGCCACCCTGGCCGTGCTGCTCCGCCGCGACGCCCGGGAACGCCCCGGGCGTGTCGATCAGGCTGACGACGGGGAAGCCGAAGCGATCGGCCAGCTCCATCACGCGGATCGCCTTCGCATATCCCTCCGGGCTCGGCATCCCGTACTGGCGCGCGATCCGCTCCTTGAGATCGCGGCCCTTCTGATGGCCGACGAGGGCGATCGTGCGGCCCTCGAGCTTGCCGAGCCCGGCGACGATGGCGCCGTCGTCCATCCGGCCGCGGTCGCCGTGGAGCTCCACCCAGTCCTCGAGGATCCGTTCGACGTAGTCGAGCGTGTAGGGCCGCTCCGGGTGCCGGGCCAGCTCGACGAACCCCCAGATCTCGTCCTCGGACGCATCCACGCGGGAGATCGAGTCGAGCTGCTTCTTGAGCCGCCGTTCCTCGCTCTCGACGCTCGTGCGGTGGAGGAGCGGCAGGCTCCTCAGCCTGCCGAGCCGCTCCCGCAGCGTGCGTTCGGCCTCACCGGGCAAAGAGCCGGAGGAGCCGCGCCAGGTACGGAGCGCTGCTCTGGTCGGGGAACGATTGCGTCGATCTGGCCGAACTTCAGGTGCTGCTCGGCGCGGCCGAAGTCGTCGGAGAGCTTCTCCTTCACGAGCTCCTGCACGACGCGGGGGCCGGTGAAGGCGAGCAGGGCACCCGGCTCCGCCACGATCACGTCTCCGAGGGTCGCGAAGCTTGCCATCGCGCCGCCCGTCGTCGGGTCGGCGAGCAGGCAGAAGAACGGCAGTCCCGCCTCGTGGAGCTCGTCGATCGAGGCGATCGTCTTCGGTAGCTGCATCAGCGAGAGGATTCCCTCCTGCATGCGCGCGCCCCCCGAGCTCGTGACGAGCAGGAGCGGGACGCCGGCGGCGATCGCGGCGTCGGCAGCGCGGACGAACTTCTCGCCGACCGCGCTCCCCATCGAGCCGCCCATGAAGAAGAAGTCCATCACCGCGAGCTCGAGCGGGTTCCCCTCGAGCGTCGCAGCGCCGACGACCATCGCGTCCGAGAGCCCGGTGTTCAGCTCGGCCTCGGCGATCCGCTCGCGTGTAGGCCCGGAGGTCGTAGAAGTGGAGCGGGTCGGCCGAATGGATCTCCTCGGCGTCCTCGACGAACGAACCGGGGTCTGCGAGCCAGGCGATCCGTGCCCGCGCGGGCATCCGGAAGTGGTGGCCGCAGTGGCCACAGACGTGGAGCGCGGCTTCGAGCTCGTCGTCGCGGTAGTGCGACCCGCAGACTCGGGCAGGTGTTCGGGTGCTTCTTCTCGGCCGGCGCGCTCTCCACCTGCTCGACCTTGACGTCGATCCTGGTTTCGGTCATCAGTGCGACTTGATGTTAGACCGGCACGGACGCCTGCCGGTTGCAGCGCCCGCCCCGACCAGCTCGGAGGGGATCAGGCGGGCCTGAGCTCGTCGAGCGTGTCCGGAAGCTCGGTGAGATCGGGAAGCACCCGCGCCGGGCTCACCGCCGGATGCTCGTCGAGCCGGTTGATCCAGATGCTCGGAATCCGCAAGGTGTTCGCCGGCACGACGTCGTGGTAGATGCTCGCAGCGACGTGGACATGCCGGTTGCGGTCGACGAGCGTGCGAGCCTGGAACTCGAGGAAGTGCATGACCGCAGGCTTGTACGAGTGGATCTCCGAGGCGACCACCGTCTCGTCGAACGGCACGCCGATCAGCTCCTTGGAGGCAGCGATCAGGTCGGCATCGGAGTTCGAGAGGATCGCGAGCTTCCACCCGCGCTCGCGAGCCTCGGCGAGCGCGTCGTGCACCTCCGGGAACGGCTCCCAGCTCGGGCAGCGAGTCGGCGAGCCCGCCCTCTTCTCCTTCGGGGGCGCCGAGCCGGCGCATCGCCTCGGTCATCACCTCGCGATAGGTCAGCTTCCCGTCGCGCTGAAGCTCGGGCTCGAGCGAGTGATACCGCGCGAGCAGGTTCGACACCTCGTCCTCGTCGTCGCCGAACACCCGCTCGAGCTCGGCCCGGATCCCGCCGTTCCAGTCGATCAGCGTCCCGTAGCAGTCGAAAGTCGCCCAGCGCTGCGCGCTCACGAATCCTCCCAACGGCGGAGGATGATCGAGGCGTTGTGGCCGCCGAAACCGAACGAGTTCGAGAGGGCCGTGGTCAGCTCCGGCACCTCGCGGGCGACGTTCGGGACGTAGTCGAGGTCGCAGGCAGGGTCGGGCTCCTCCATGTTGATCGTCGGCGGGACGATCCGGTCGCGCAGGGCAAGCGTCGTGAAGATGGCCTCGATCGCGCCGGCGGCGCCGAAGCAGTGGCCGGTCGCGCCCTTCGTCGAGGAGACGGGCGTGCGGCGGGCGTGCTCTTCGCCGAGAGCCACCTTGATCACCTTCGTCTCGGCGGCGTCGCCGAGCGGCGTCGAGGTGGCGTGCGCGTTCACGTAACCGATCTCGGTCGCCTCGATTCCGGCGTCGAGGAGCGCCGCACGCATCGCCCGGGCGGGGCTCTCGCCCGTCGGGTCCGGCTCGGTCATGTGCTGCGCATCGGCCGACATCCCGTACCCGAGCAGCTCCGCATAGATCTTCGCCCCGCGGGCCTTCGCGCGCTCGAGCTCCTCGAGCACGACGATGCCGGCCGCCTCTCCCATCACGAGGCCGTCCCGCTCGCCGTCGAACGGACGCGAGGCGCGCTTGGGATCGTCGTTGCGCCGCGAGAGCGCGCGCATGGCGTCGAACCCGGCGATGCCGACTTGAGTCACGGGCGCCTCGCTGCCGCCGGCGAGCATCACGTCCACCCGGCCGAGCCGGATCGCGTCGAGGGCGTCACCGATCGCCATGTTCGCCGCCGCGCACGCCGTGCACTGGCTCATCAGCGGGCCCTTCGTGCCGAGCTCGATCGAGACCCAGCCCGCGCCCATGTTCGGGATGATGCAAGGGATCGAGAACGGACTGAGTCGGCTGGGCCCGCGATCGCGCAGGACGTCGTAGCACTCCTGGAACGAGCCGAGGCCGCCGATGCCGGTCGCGACCGACGCGCCGACGCGCTCCGGAGAGGCCGCGATGTCGATGCCCGAATCCCGCTCCGCCTGGCGCGCCGCCGCGAGGATCATCTGGGCGAAGCGGTCCATCCGCCGCGACGACTTGTAGTCGACCCAGTCGGTCGGCTCGAAGCCCTTCAGCTCGCAGGCGAAGTGCACCGGATAGTCGCTGTGGTCGAAGAGGGTGATC
Source organism: uncultured Actinomycetota bacterium (assembly GCA_963720045.1). Classification (GTDB taxonomy): domain Bacteria; phylum Actinomycetota; class Thermoleophilia; order Gaiellales; family Gaiellaceae; genus PALSA-600. The sequence goes on from CAVREC010000006.1 coordinate 49,712, forward strand.
TCGCCCGCGCCGGACTCCCCCGCGATCAGGTTCTTCCAGCTCGTCTCCGCGTCGAGGCCGAGCGAGGAGACGAGCCCGAGCCCGGTGACGACCACACGCCTATGTCCGTTTCCTTCAGCCAACTACATCCCCAGTCCGCCGTCGACGAGCAGAACCTCGCCGGTGATGAACGCCGCCTCGTTCGAGCAGAGAAACCGTACCGCCCCGGCCACGTCATCCGGATCGCCGAGCCGCCCGAGCGGGGTGTTCGCGAGCATCAGCGCCTTACCCTCCTCGGGGATCACCTCGGTCAGCCTCGTCTTCACGTAACCGGGCGCGACCACGTTTGCGCGGACGCCCCGCGAGCCGAGCTCGCGGGCGAGCGACTTCGTGAAGCCGATGATCCCGGCCTTCGCGGCTCCGTAGTTCGTCTGCCCGAAGTTGCCGTGGAGGCCGACGATCGAGCTCACGTTCACGATCGCGCCCGCGCGCTTCTTCATCATCGGTCTTGCGACTGCGCGGCAGGTGTAGAAGACCGAGCTGAGGTTCGTCTCGATCACCTCGCGCCAGTCCTCGTCGGACATCCGTGCGAGCAGCCCGTCGCGGGTGACGCCGGCGTTGTTCACGAGGATGTCGAGGTCGCCGGCCTCTTCGACGAGCCGGGCCGCGGCGGCGGCCGACGAGACATCGGCCTGCACTGCGCGCCCCCCGATCTCGGCGGCGACTGCCGTCGCCTCCTCGGCTCCGGAGTTGTAGCCGACGACGACCCGGGCGCCGGCGCGGGCGAGCTCGGCCGCGATCGCGTGGCCGATCCCACGGGAGCCGCCGGTGACGAGAGCCGTCTTCCCCTCGAGGGAGCAGAACTCAGCCAAGCTCGTATGCGGCCGCGTCGAGCGACTTCAGGTCGTTGACCGAGATCGCCTTCACGGAGCTGTCGATCCTCTTCAGTAAACCGCTCAGCACGTTGCCCGGCCCCACCTCCACGAACGTGGTCACGCCGCCGCCGATCATCTCGCGGGCTGCCTGGGTGAACTTGACCGGCGCGGTCAGCTGCTCGACGAGCAGGGAGCGGAACCGGGTCGCGTCCTCGAGCTTGGCGGTGACGGTCGAGACGAAGTGCGCGGTCGGCACCTTGAAGTCGATCTTGTCGATCGCCGGACGGAGGCGCTCGGCGGCCAGCTCGACGAGCGGCGAGTGGAACGCGCCCGAGACCTTCAGCCGAACGGCGCGGCGAGCCCCCTCACGCTGCGCTTCGTCGCAGGCCTCGTCGACCGCGTCCGTCTCACCGGAGATCACGAGCTGGCCCGGGCAGTTGTAGTTCGCGGGCCACACGTTGTGGATCTTCTTGCAGAGCGCCTCGACGGCCTCGTCGGCGAGGCCGAGGATCGCGGCCATCGAGCCGGGACGCGCAGCGGCGGCGGCGGCGGTTGCAAGGCCTCGCTCGCGCACGAGCCGGAGGGTCTCGCTCACGTTCAGCGACCCGGCGGAGCCGAGGGCGGAGTACTCGCCGACGGAATGGCCGACGACGTAGTCGGGCCTGATCCCGCGGGCGCGGAGCGCGGCGTCGATCGCGAGGCTCGTCGCCACGAGCGCAGGCTGCTGGATCGCAGTTGGTGTGAGCTCCTCCGTGGTTCCGGTGAAGCACAGTCTCCGCAGGTCGAGGCCGGAGGCCAGGCTGCCTGCGTCGTACACGGCCATCGCCTCGGGCGAGGCCTCCGCGATCTCGCGTCCCATGCCGGGCTCGAATGAGCCCTGGCCCGGGAACATGAACGCCAGCTTGCTCATTCCATTGCTCCATTCGTCGGTTGTGTCCAGCGCATCAGCGCCGAGCCCCAGGTGAGGCCGGCGCCCATTCCTGTCATCAGGACCAGGCTCCCGGGCCGCAGCCGACCGTCCCTCGCGGCATCAGCCAGCGCGAGGGGGATCGAGCCCGACGAGGTGTTTCCGTATCGATCGACGTTGATCACGACTTTTTCCTCTGGGAAGCCTAGTTTGCGGACAGCGTGGTCGATGATGCGGACGTTCGCCTGATGGGGAACGTATACGTCCACGTCATCGACCGTGAGCTCGCAGCGCTCGAGCACCGCTTCCGCCGAGCTCACGAGCACGCGCGTCGCGAACTTGAAGACCTCGCGGCCGTTCATCTGCAGGAACTCACGGTCGCCGTTCCCGAGAAGCCGCGAGCCGCTGCCGGGATAGTGGAGCTGGTGGCCGCCGGAGCCGTCGGCGCCGAGCTCGAACCCGAGGAAGCCGCCTTCGTCGACGTGCTCGAGCACGACGGCGCCGGCGCCGTCGCCGAAGAGCACGAGCGTCGAGCGGTCGGTCCAGTCGAGCGTGCGCGAGAGGATGTCGCCGCCGACGACCAGCGCCCGGCTCGCGAGGCCGGCCGAGATCGTGGCGTGAGCCTGTGCGAGGGCGTACATGAAGCCGGTGCAGCCGGCGGAGAGGTCGTAGGCCGCCGCGTCGCCGCTTCCGAGCGCGTCCGCGACGAGTGCCGCCGTCGCGGGGAACATCATGTCGGGGGTGATCGTCGCGACGATGATCAGGTCGAGGTCGCGCGGCTTCACGCCTGCTTGGGCGAGCGCCGCGCGGGCAGCCGGAATCGCGAGGTCGGACATGGCCTCGGTCTCGGCCGCGATCCGCCGCTCCCGGATTCCCGTGCGTGCCGCGATCCACTCGTCGGAGGTGTCGACGATCTCGGCGAGGTCGTCGTTCGTCACGATCCGGGAGGGCACGTAGTACCCGAGGCCCGTGATCGAGACCGGCCGGCCTGTCGTGCGGCCGATCATTCGGGCGCCACCGCAAAAGCGAGCGTGCCACGTACCGCGAGCTCACCGTCCACGGTCGCACGCACCTTCCCCTTGCCGATCGGCCCGCGCACGACCGCGACCTCACAGAGGAGCTCGAGCGTCTCGCCCGGCCTCACGATCCGCTTGAAGCGGACGTCGTCGATGCCCGCGAAGAGCACGAGCCGGCCCTCGTTCTCGGGAAGCGACAGGACTGCGATCGCGCCGCACTGGGCGAGCGCCTCGACCATCTTCACGCCGGGCATGATCGGGTTACCGGGAAAGTGGCCGGCGCAATCGGCCTCGGTGACCGTCCGCCGCGCGAGCACGCGCTCACCCGGGGTGAGCTCGATCACCTCGTCGACCAGGAGGAAGGGGTCGCGATGCGGGATGATCCGCTCGATCTCGGCCTTGCCGAGGACAGCCGTCATGCGGAGAGCCGCGAGCGCATCGTGGCCCGGCCGCGGTGGGCGTAGCACTTCGCCGTGCCGACGGGCAGGCCGGTTGCCGACGAGATCTCGGCGAACCCGAGATCGAATGCGTCCTTCAGCGCGACGACGGTCGCCTGGGCCGGGGGCAGCTCGGCAAGGCAGCGGCCGAGCTCGAGGCGCGTCTCGGAGGCGGTCAGCGCTGCCACCGGGTCGCCGTCGCGCGCGGGGCGCTCGTCGGCGCTCAGCGGCTCGGTTCGGCGCACCGCACGCGCCTGGGCGAAGTCCTTGCAGGTGTTCACGACGAGGCGGTGCAGCCACGTCGAGAACAACGACTCGCCCCGGAACTGGCGGATCCTGACGACGAGCTTCGCGAGCGAGTCCTGCGCCGCATCGCGCGCGTCCTCGGGGTCGCGCAGGAGGTGCAGCGCGATCTTCTCGACGCGAGGGGCGTAGCGCTCGCAGAGCGCCGCGAGCGCGGCTGCGTCACCCGCCTTGGCGCGAGTCACGAGAATCGCATCCGAGAGCCGGTCGTAGGCGAGGGATGAGCCGCCGAACAGTTCACCACGGGTCGTTCGACGGCCCTGCGAAGAGGGCGGTTGCACGGCGGGCACACTGTAGACGGCGTGAGCCTCGTGCCAGAGATCGTCGTGCCGCGCCTGCGCGGGAGCTTCGGGCGGCCCTATCTGTACGCGGTCGAGACCCCCTCGACCCAGACGATGCCGCCGGACGATGCCGTGCACGGCACCGTGGCGCTCGCGGAGCATCAAACTGCGGGGCGCGGGCGGCTGGGACGCGTGTGGGTCGACGAAGCCGGTTCCGGGCTCTCGTTCTCGGTCGTCCTGCGGCCGCCGTTGCCCGTGGCGCGCTGGCCCGAGTTGACGCTGGTTGCAGCGGCTGCGGTGAAACACGCGATTGGCCCTGCAGCCAGGATCAAGGATCCGAACGACGTCCTCGTCGACGGCAAGAAGGTCGCCGGGATCCTCGCCGAGGCTTCGGAGCATGTGATCCTCGGGATCGGCGTCAACGTCGGCGAGGCGCCGTGGCCCGGCGCCGGCGCTGTCGAGCGCGACCGCCTCGAGCTGTTCGTCGAGATCCTCGACCGCCTCGAACAGGGCTACAACGCCTGGGCCGAGGCACTTTCAGGCAAATGAGGCCTACACTGAGTCGCGTGAGACGCGGGCTCATCCTGGCGATTCTCATCGCGGTGATTGCGGTGCCGGGTGCAGGCTCCGCCCCGGTTGACGCGACCCCGCGCGTCCTGGCGATCCATTTCGTCCAGGACGTGAACCCGGTCACCCAGAACTGGCTCAACCATCAGCTGGACAAGGCGCACTCGGGTCACTACGCCGCCGCGGTGATCATCCTCGACACCCCGGGCGGGCTCGAGGAGTCGGAGCGGAAGATCGTCCAGAAGGAGCTCCAGGTGAGCGGCGAGGGCACGCCGGTGATCGTCTATGTGTCTCCGAACGGCGCCCGCGCGGCCTCCGCCGGAGTCTGGATCTCCGAGGCCGCAGACGTGCTCGCGATGGCCCCCGAGACGAACATCGGCTCCTCGACGCCGATCGACGGCTCCGGCTCGAACATCGGCAGCGATCTGCGACGGAAGATCATCAACGACGCGGCCGCCTCGCTCCGCGGGCTCGCGACGACGCACGGGCGAAACGCCGCCTGGGCCGACAAGGCGGTGCGGGTCGCCTCGAACCTGACGGCTGCCGAGGCGCTGAAGCTGAACGTGATCGACACGATCTCCCCCACGCTGCCGGCGCTGCTCGCGAAGATCGACGGCGAGAAGACGGTCCCGGCCGGCCTGACGCTTCACACCAAGAACGCCGAGATCGTCAACGACAGCCCCGGCTTCGTCACGCGCTTCCTCACGACGATCCTCGACCCGAACCTGCTCTCGCTGCTCTTCCTCGCCGGGATCGCCGGGATCGCGTTCGAGATCTTCCACCCCGGGATCGTGCTGCCGGGCGCCCTCGGCGCCGTCTCGCTCCTGCTCGCGCTCTTCGGCCTCGCGATCCTCCCGATCTCCTGGACGTCGGCGGGCCTGATCGTCCTCGGGCTGATTTTGCTCGTGGTGGACACGCAAGTCCCGACCCACGGCGCACTGACCGTCGCAGGGCTGCTGGCGCTCGGCTTCGGCCTTGCCACGCTCGTGAACGACTCGTCCGGGACCTACACGACCTCGACGTGGTTCGTGGTCACGCTCACGCTCCTGCTCGGCCTCGCGTTCGCCTGGGTGATCTCGAAGGTGATTGCCATTCGGCGACGAAAGCCGGCCGTCGCCCCGGACGAGATCGTCGGGATGCTCGGGCGTCGCGCGCGGAGGCGGGCTCGTCTACGTGCACGGCGAGCTGTGGAAGGCCCGCGCCGCCGAGCCGCTGCGGACCGGGCAGCCGGTCGAGGTCGACGCCCAGGACGGGCTCACACTCCAGGTACACCCGGTCTAGGAAGCTCTCACACAACGACGCTTCGTCGATGCTAGGCGGTGCGAGGCAAGGACGCAGGGAGCGGGAAGAGCTTGCCTCTTTTCGCGACTGAGGACGCCGCATCGCGCCGCCCAGCGTGGCCGAGCGACTCAAGGCTTCGTTGTGTGAGAGCTTCTAAAGCGCTGTAGGATCGCTTCGTGACCATCGCCGGCATCGCGATCGCAGTCGTCCTGTTCCTGATCGTGCTCCTCCTTCTGGTCGCGATCAAGGTCGCCCGTGAATACGAGCGCGCGATCGTCTTCCGGCTCGGGCGGCTCCTTCCTGAGCCGAAGGGGCCGGGTCTCTTCATCCTCATCCCGGGCGTCGACAAGATGGTGCGGGTCGATCTGCGCACGATCACGCTGAACATCCCGCCGCAGGAAGTGATCACGAAGGACAACGTCCCGGTGCGGGTGAACGCGGTCGCGTATTTCCGGATCGTCGATCCGAAGTCGGCGATCGTGCAGATCGAGAACTACATGGTCGCGACCTCGCAGAGCGCCCAGCTCACCCTGCGCTCGGTGCTCGGCCAGCATTCGCTCGACGAGCTGCTCGCCGAGCGGGACAAGATCAACGGGATCCTGCAGGGGATCATCGACCAGCAGACGGGCCCCTGGGGGATCAAGGTCTCGATCGTCGAGGTGAAGGACGTCGAGATCCCGCAGAGCATGCAGCGCGCGATGGCCCGCCAGGCAGAGGCCGAGCGCGAGCGGCGCGCGAAGGTGATCGCAGCCGAGGGCGAGTTCCAGGCCTCCGAGCGGCTGAAGGACGCGGCGCTCGTGATCGAGCAGCACCCGATCGCGCTGCAGCTGCGCTATCTGCAGACGCTGATCGAGATCAGCTCGGCGCCGTCGACGACGATCGTCTTCCCTGCGCCGATCGACATCATCTCGCTCTTCCTGCCGAAGGGCTCGGTCGCCGCAGCGACGGGAACGCCGCCGGCCGCGCCGGCCGACGGTCCAGCCTCCTGAACCGGCCAGCCTCCTAAACCGGCCGCTCGTCGCGGAACCGTCGTGCGGCCTCGATCGCCGCGCCGAGGTTCAGCCCTTTGTCCTTGCCCTGCTTGATCAGCATCACGGTCTCGACGGCATCCATGTCATACAGCCGCTGCTTCTTGCCCCTGGTCGGGATCTGGGCCTTGTTCGTCCAGTAGTCGAGCTGCATCTTCGAGATGCCCGCGAGCTTGCACACCTGGCCGAGGTAGAGCTCGATCCGGTCGATGTGCGCCGCGACGTCGACCGGCTCCAACCGGACCTCGCCGCGCTCCCGCTGTCCCATCTCGATCCCTCCGCTTGTCCCTCCCCCCGACTGCGACTTATAACCCGCCGCAGGGGGGAAGGGAAGCGATGACCGTTCATTCGGTCGACGGCTCCTCGTCCCCGGGGAGTGCGTTCTCGTCGCTCGCCTCATCGTCGCTGGGCTCGTCCTCATCGGGCTCGAACACGCTCTCAACTGACTCGCCGTCGCCGAACCCGGTGCTCAACCCGTCAGCCGAGTCGAGCTCGCCAACTTCGCCGTCGTCGGTCTCGACCACCGGGGCGAGCGTGGAGACGATGTCGGTGTCGCCGCGGAGCCGCATCACGATCACGCCCTGCGTCGAGCGGCCGAGGCGCTTCACGTCCTCGACCGGCATCTTGATCACGGTGCCGCCCGTGGAGATCAGCATCACCTGGTAGCCGTCGCGGACGACCCGGGCTCCGGCGAGGTAGCCGCGCGCCTCGGTCAGCTTGATCGTCTGGACACCCATGCCGCCACGGCCCTTGCGCGGGTAGTCGGAGACCCGCGTCCGCTTGCCGAAGCCGTTCTCGGTGACGACGAGCAGGTCGGAGTCGTCCTTCGCGATCTCGGCCGCGATCACCACGTCGTCGCCGCGAAGAGTCATCCCCCGCACACCCTCGGTTGCACGGCCCATCGCGCGGGCGTCGGCCTCCGAGAAGCGGATCGCCTGACCCTTGCGGGAGACGAGCAGGATGTCGTCGCCGGTCGAGCAGTGGCGAACCGCGACAAGCTCGTCGCCCTCGCGCATCTTGATCGCGATGATCCCGTCGGCCTTGAGCGGCGTGTTGTACTCCTCGAGCTTCGTCTTCTTGACGACGCCGTTCGTGTCGCGCAGAGCAGGTAGTCGGCCTCGGTGAAGTTGCGCGTCTGGATCACCGCTCGCACCTGCTCGTCCTGCCTCAACGGCAGCAGATTGACGAGCGCGCGGCCCTTCGACTGGCGGGAGCCGAGCGGCAGCTCGTGCACCTTGAGCCGGTAGACCTTGCCGACGGAGGTGAAGAAGAGCAGGTAGTCGTGGGTCGAGGCGACGAACAGGTGCTCGATGTAGTCCTCGTCCTTCAGATCCATGCCCATCACGCCGACGCCGCCGCGGCGCTGCTCGCGATAGGCGGTCGGTGAAAGGCGCTTGATGTAGCCGGAGCGCGTGATCGCGATCGCCATCTTCTCGTCGGCGATCATGTCCTCGAGCTCGAGCTCCTCCTCGGCGGCGACGATCTCGGTGCGCCGGTCGTCGTTGCGGCTGTAGGTCTCCTTGATCTCGAGCAGCTCCTGGCGGATCAGCGCGTCGATCTTCGCCTCGGAGCCGAGCAGGTCGCGGAGCTCGCCGATCCGCTCGGAGAGGTCGGCGTACTCGTCCTCGACCTCCTTGCGCGCGAGACCGGTGAGCCGCGCGAGCCGGAGCTCGAGGATCGCGTTCGCCTGCAGCTCCGAGAGCTCGAACCTGGCGATCAGCTGGCTGCGCGCGTCTTCGGTGTCCCGGGCCGCGCGGATCAGGGAGATCACCGCGTCGAGGTTGTCGAGGGCGATCAGGTAGCCGCGCAGGATGTGGGCGCGGCGCTCGGCCTGGCGCAGCTCGAACTGCGAGCGCCGCGTGACGATCTCGCGCTGGAAGGAGAGATAGTGCGTGACCTGCTCGAGCAGGGACAACGTCTTCGGGACGCCGTCGACCAGCGCGACGGCGTTGTAGCCGAACGTCGTCTGGAGCGTCGTGTGCTTGAAGAGCTTGTTGAGCGCGACCTGCGGCACCGCGTCGCGCTTGAGCTCGATCTGGATCCGCATCCCGGAGCGGTCGCTGTGATCGGCGACATCGGACACCTCCGTCATCACCTTCTCGTGCACGAGGTCGGCGATCTTCCGGATCACGCCGTTGTCGCCGCCCTTCTTGACGCCGTAGGGAAGCTCGGTGACGATGATCGCGCTCTTGCCGCCGCGCATCTCCTCGATATGTGCGCGCGCGCGCATCACGACCCGGCCGCGGCCGGTGCGGTAGGCGTCGCGAATACCCGACCGGCCGACGATGATCGCGCCGGTCGGGAAGTCCGGCCCCTTGATGTGCTGCATCAGCGTCTCGACGTTCGCCGCCGGGTCGTCGATCAGCGCCACGACCGCATCGATCGTCTCACCGAGGTGGTGTGGCGGCATGTTCGTCGCCATCCCGACCGCGATCCCGGACGAGCCGTTCACGAGCAGGTTCGGGAACCGCGCCGGCAGCACGAGCGGCTCCTGCTTCGACTCGTCGTAGTTCGGCCCGAAGTCAACCGTGTTCGAGTCGAGCTCGGAGAGCATCTCCTCGGCGAGCTTCGCGAGGCGGGCTTCCGTGTAGCGCATCGCAGCTGCCGGATCGTCGTCGATCGAGCCGAAGTTGCCCTGGCCGTCGACCAGCGGATAGCGCAGCGAGAACGGCTGCGCGAGGCGCACGAGCGTGTCGTAGATCGCGGAGTCGCCGTGGGGGTGATGGTTGCCCATCACGTAGCCGACGATGTTCGCCGACTTCACGTACGGGCGGCCGGGCCGGTTGCCGTTCGCCCACATCGAGTAGAGGACGCGGCGGTGGACGGGCTTCAATCCGTCGCGGACGTCGGGGAGCGCGCGCGAGACGATGACCGACATCGCGTAGTCGAGGAAGCTCGTGCGCATCTCCTGCTCGAGCTCACGCGACTCGATGCGGCCGCCGCCGAGGCTGCCGGTGTCAGTTTCGGACATCGAACGGCCTTCTAGACGTCAAGGAACTTCACGTCCCTTGCGTTCTCCTCGATGAACAGGCGTCGCGGCTCGACCTGGTCGCCCATCAGCATCGAGAACACCCGGTCGGCGGCGGGAACGTCCTCCACGTCGACGCGGATCAGGAGCCGGCGGGCCGGGTCCATCGTCGTGTCCCAGAGCTGCTCCGCGTTCATCTCGCCGAGGCCCTTGAAGCGCGAGAGCTGGATCCCCTGCTTCGCCGCGTCGAGCACCTTGGTGCGGAGCGCATCGAACGTCTCGGCCACCTCGATCTCCTTGCCGACGGTCACGGTGAACGGCGGCAGCCCGACGAGCTCCGTGAGCCGGCCGTAGGCGCGCCGCACGTGCCCGTAGATCGGCGAGGCGAGCAGCTCGATCGGGACGATGACATTGCGGGCGGTGCTCGTCTCGGTCTCGACGACCTGGATCTGGAAGCCGCGCCGTCCGGTCGTCACCGGGCGCCGGCGATCGCGAGCTCGTAGCCGTTCGGCTCGATCGCCGCGATCGCGCGCCGCGACCTGGTCCTCGGACTCGATCGCATGCTCGACGAGGCGATGCTTGACCATCAGCTCGGCGGCCGGGATCCCGAAGTCGCCGCGGAGGCGCGCCGAATACCCGTCGTACTGGGCGAACTCCTTCGAGAACCGCTGCCAGCGCGTCTCGGTCCACTTGACCTCGTTGCCGGCGCGGTCGAGCACCTTCACCTGCGGGATCCGTTCCCGCGCGAGCAGATCCTCGAGCTGCGCATCCTTCTCGAAGTAGAACTCCTGGCTGCCGAGCTTCACCTTGTAGAGCGGGGCAGCAGCGATGTAGACGTGGCCGTTCTCGATCAGCTCGGGCATCTGGCGGTAGAGGAACGTCAGGATCAGGGTGCGGATATGCGACCCGTCGACGTCGGCGTCGGTCATCACGATCACGCGGTGGTAGCGCAGCTTCTCGATGTCGAACTCGTCGCCGATCCCGGCGCCGGTCGCGGTGATGATCGCCTGGATCTCGGTGTTCGAGAGCACCTTGTTGATCCGGTTCTTCTCGCTGTTGATGATCTTCCCGCGGAGCGGCAGGATCGCCTGGAAGCTGCGGTCGCGGCCCTGTTTCGCGGAGCCGCCGGCGGAGTCGCCCTCGACGATGAAGAGCTCGCACCGTTCCGGATCGGAGAGCTGGCAGTCGGCGAGCTTGCCGGGCAGGCCGCCGCCGGAGAGCGCGCTCTTGCGGGTGATGTCGCGCGCTTTCCGCGCCGCCACCCGCGCGCGGGAGGCGGCGATCGCCTTGTTCACGATCTGGCGCGCGTCGGTCGGGTTCTCCTCCAGGTACTGCGCGAGCTTCGCGTTGACGGTCGTCTGCACGAGCCGTGCGATCCCGGGGTTGCCGAGCTTCGACTTCGTCTGCCCCTCGAACTGCGGGTTCGTGAGCTTCACCGAGATCACGGCCGCGAGGCCCTCCCGGACGTCCTCGCCCTCGAGATCCTCGTCCTTCTTCAGCATGTTGTGCTCGACCGCGTAGCGCTTCAACGTCGTCGTGAGCGCCGCGCGGAAGCCCTGGGTGTGGGTGCCGCCCTCGATCGTGTGGATGTTGTTGGCGAACGAGAAGACCGACTCCTGGTAGGAGGTGTTCCACTGCATCGCCACCTCGACATGCCCGTCGTCGGTCTCGTTCTCGAAGTAGGCGATGTGGCGGTGGATCGCGTCCTTCGACTCGTTGATGTACTCGACGAAGTCCTTGATCCCCCCGTCGTACTGGAACTCGACGCTCGTGCCGCCGACGCGCTCGTCGGCGAGCCCGATCCGCAGTCCCTTCGTCAGGAACGCGGTCTCGCGGAGACGCTGCACGAGGGTCGAGGCGGAAAACTCGAGCTCCTCGAAGATCTCCGAATCCGGCAGGAAGCGGATCGTGGTGCCGGTGCCGACGGACTCTCCGATCACCTCCATCTCTCCCTGTGGCACCCCGCGCGCGAACTCCTGGCGGTAGACCTTGCCGTCGCGCACGACCGTGGCTTCGAGCCATTCCGAGAGCGCGTTCACGACCGAAACACCGACACCGTGCAGCCCGCCGGAGACCTTGTAGCCGTCGCCCCCGAACTTCCCGCCCGCATGCAGCTTCGTGAGGACGACCGTTAGGCCGGGAAGTCCCGTCCCCTCGACGACATCGACCGGGATTCCCCGGCCGCGGTCGACGACGGTGATCGAGTTGTCGGGGTGGATCGTGACGTCGATCCAGTCGTTCTTGCCCGCCATGGCCTCGTCGACGGCGTTGTCGACCACCTCGTAGACCAGGTGGTGGAGGCCGCGGAGGCCCGTCGAGCCGATGTACATCCCCGGCCTGAGCCGAACCGGTTCGAGGCCCTCGAGGACCTGGATGTCCTTTGCGGAGTAGGAGGCGTCTGAGGCTGTGGCCGACATGTGTCCTTTCAAAGAGGAAAAGCCTGCAAAACACGGGTTTTGCTGGCTAGGTTAAGTGTATCAAAGCGGCCGGTCTGCCGTACCCTTTGCGAGGCTCAAACTCGCCGCTCTTTCGACACTTTCGCGGAGCTTTTCGTCCTCGATCCCGGCCGCGAGAACGCTCGCCTCGCGCACCTGCTCCGGAGAAGGCTCGCTGACCGGGATCGGAGCCGGTTCCTCGCTGCTCCCGGCCAATGGACCCGGACTGAATCGTACCGTTTCGACCCCGAGTCGAGCCGCGATCTCGGACGCTTTCTGCGTGAGCTCGAAGGCCCACACGGAGTCGGCCGTGTTGACATGCAACGTGCCGTCGCGGGCCACGCGGGAGGGCCACGCGTTCCGCGCGATCGCGGGGCCGACAGCGGCCGGCCAGCGGTCGATCAGCTCGCCGAGCCCGCCCTGCGGGCCGAAGCGCGAGAGCTCCGCGCGAACCGCGTCAGACAGCCGATCCAGGGGTCACCTCCACGATCTGGCTCGGCTCCGAGGGAAGCTGCGAGGCATGGGTGGTCGTGATCACGGTCTGGCCGAGGCCGGCGACGCTCTCGGCCAGGATCCCGCGGCGGCGCGAATCGAGCTCGGAGAGCACGTCGTCGAGCAGGAGCAGCGGCGGCGGCGAGAGCAGCGAGGCCTCCGCCAGGAGCAGCGAGAGCACGCCGAGCCGCTGTTCGCCCTGAGACCCGAATCCGCGCAGGTCGCGGCCGGCCGAGATCGCGAGGTCGTCGAGGTGCGGGCCGAGCCCTGTCGTGCCCCGCTGGACATCCGAATCGAGACGTGCTTCGAGTGCGGCCGCGGTCGGAGGCTCGCCCTCGTAGATGAAGCGTGCCGCCCGGGAGACCGAACTCCTCGAGCCGGTCGCGGAATCCCGGCTCGAGCAGAGCAGCGGTCTCCTCCCGTGCCGCGACGAGGAGGCCGCCGAGCGAGGCGACGCGCTCGGTCCACGGGGCGAGCGCCTCACGGGGCGAGAGCGAGAGCTGTACGCGCCGGAGCGAGGCGTTCCGCTGTGCGAGCGCGGCCGCATATTCCTGCGGCAGTCCCGCACGAGGCGGGAAGAGCCGGGCGAGAACGCGGTCGAGATAGGCGCGACGCACCGCGGGGCCGCCCTTCACGACCGCCAGCCGGTCGGGCGTGAAGACGAGCGTCGGGAACTCCCTCCGGAGCGACTCCGCCGATGCCAGACGCGAGCCGTCGAGCTCGGCGGACTTCCCGGCGCCGGCGGCGAGCTTGACGCGAACCTGGTGCGGGACGCCGCCGCGCGAGAGCTGCAAGCCGACACTTGCCGCGGTCTGGCCGGCAGCGGATCATGCGCGCGTCCGTCCGCGTCCGCGGCGAGAAACCCTGTGTCCCCAGGTGCATCGCCTCGAGCAGGTTCGTCTTCCCCGCCCCGTTGTCTCCGACGACGAGCACGATCCCCGGCGAGAGCGTGAGCTCGAGCGACGCGTAGGAGCGGAAATCCCTGAGCGTGACGTCGCGGACGACCAGCGCGCGGTGGCGATCAGCCCGCGAGCCGGATCGGCATGATCAGGTACGTGTAGTCCGGGCTGTCGCCCTGCAGAACGGCCGGCCGCAGCGGGCTGATCAGCTTGACGCGCACCGTCGAGGAGTCGATCGAGTCGAGGCCGTCCCGGAGAAACTCGGCGTTGAAGCCGATCTCGAGCGCATCCGCCGAATACGGCGCCGGCAGGCTCTCGCGTGCCTCGCCGACGTCCTGTGTGCGGGCCGACACGGTCAGCTCGCCCTCCGCGAACCGCAGGCGAAGCGGGGAGTTTCGCTGCGCGAGCAGGCCCACCCGGCGCACGACGTCGAGAAGCTCCTCGCGGGGAAGCTCGAGCTCGTGCTCGAACTGCTCGGGCAGGAGCTGGCGGTAGTTCGGGAACTGACCGTCGATCCGGCGGGAGGTGAGCCAAACCTCGTCGGCGCCGAAGACGACGTGGTTTTCCTGCAGCGCAAGCTCGACCGTCCCGGCCGAGCCGGCGATCCGCTGGAGCTCCTGGAGCGCGCGGGCCGGGATGATCGCCTCGAGCTCCGGGAGCGGGCCCGGAGCGGCGGTCTCCTTGACGGCGAGCCGGTAGGAGTCGGTGGCGGCCATCACGAGCTTCTCGCCTTCGAAGCTCACGAAGACACCTGTCAGAACCGGCCGGCTCTCGTCCCGCGAGGCCGACTTCGAGACGCGCCCGATCGTCGAGAGGAGGGCCTCGCTGTCGACCTGCTGCAGCGCGGCACCTTCGAGATCCGGGAGGTTCGGGAAGTCCTCCGCCGAGTAGGTGTGGATGCGATAACTCGCGGAGCCGCTCGTGATCATCAGAACCGATTCGTCCGCGAGGTGCTCGAGCGTGACCTCGGCCTCGGGCAGTGAGCGAGCGATGTCGAGGAGCAGCCGCCCCGGCACGACGACGGTTCCCACGCCGGCGACATCGGCCTCGACGCTTGCACGCAGCGAGAGCTCCATGTCGGTCGCGGCGAGCTCGAGGGTCCCCTCGGAGGCGCGCAGCTGCATTCCGCCGAGCACGAGCACCGAGGCACGCGTCGAAAGTGCACGGGCAACGACGGCGACTCGTTCCGCGAAGAGATCGCGGGGAACGGACACTTTCAACACTTCAAGGGTCACTGTTTCTGAGTCAATCATGAATTTGAAAAACAGTAGTAGTCATAGGCCTGTGGGTCAGTGGGATAAGCGCCGCCAAGCGCGCTGCAGGCAGCATTCTGGCTGTGGGACCGGACGGTGGACAGATCGGGCTTCCGAACAGGGCTCATGGGTCAGCGAGCCTGTTTCACGCGGGCTGTGAGTTCCTGGACGAGGTTGTACACAGACCTGTCCTCCTTGATCAGACGGGCGATTTTCGAGGTTGCGTGGATGACCGTCGTATGGTCGCGACCCCCGAAGTGCTTGCCGATCTTCGGCAGCGAGGAGTCGGTGAGCTCGCGTGAGAGGTACATCGCGACCTGCCTCGGGTAGACGATGCTCTGTGAGCGCCGCCCGCTCGTCAGCTCGGCGAGCGTGACGCCGAATCGGTCGCAGACGAGCTCCTGGATCCGCTCGATCGAGACGACTGCTGCCTCACCGTGTGGGAAGACGTCACGGAGCACGTCCTGGGCGAGCTCCACGTCCATGAAGCGTCCCGTGAGCGAGGCGAACGCGACGACACGGGTGAGCGCACCTTCGAGCTCGCGGATGTTCGTCGTCACACGGCTCGCGATGTGCGTTAGCAACTCCTCGTCGCCGATCACGATCCGGTCGTACTTCACCTTGCGCCGGAGGATCGCGATGCGCGTCTCGAGGTCGGGCGGCTGGATATCGGTGATCAGTCCCCACTCGAACCGCGATCTGAGCCGGTCCTCGAGCGTCTGGATGTCGCGCGGAGGACGGTCGGAGCTCATCACGATCTGCCGGCCGGCCTCGTGCAGCGAGTTGAACGTGTGGAAGAACTCCTCCTGGATCCGCTCCTTGTGCTCGAAGAACTGCATGTCGTCGATCAGCAGGACGTCGTAGGCGCGGTAGCGCTGCTTGAACCCCTCGATCCGCTTGTCGCGGAGCGAGTTGATGAAGTCGTTCATGAACGTCTCGGAAGTGACGTAGCGGACGCCGAGGGACGAGGAATGGAGCCCGATGTAGTTCGCGATCGCGTGCAGCAGGTGCGTCTTCCCAAGTCCGGTGTGGCCGTAGATGAAAAGCGGGTTGTAGGCCTGCGCCGGCGCTTCGGCGATTGCGAGCGCGGCGGCGTGTGCGAACCGGTTCGAGGAGCCGATCACGAACGAGTCGAACGTGTACTTCGGATTGATCGGAGCCCCGTCGGCCGGCGGCCTGACAGGAGGCATGATCACCTGCGCGGGTGCCTCGACGACGAGCTCGAGCCGCCGCTCGGTGCCGGCCGCGTCGGTGACGCCCGCACGGATGAGGTCGGCAAAGCGACCCTCGATCCACTCGCGGGTCAGGTCGTTCGGGACGGCGAGCACGAAGGTCTCGTCGTCGAGCCGGACCGCGGCGACCTCGCCGAACCAGTTCCGGAAGGTCTTCTCGTTGAGGGTGCCCTTCAGACGAGCCGACACGTCGCTCCAGAGGGTTTCAGCAGTCAGCTCGTTCGGGTTCACCACGCGTTCAACGCACTCCTTCGGTCGGGCAGGGCGGCGGCGAGGATAGCACCGTCCGGGGGGAGGGTTCAATGAGGATTTCGCAGCTCCAGGCACACGAAAAAAGGGGCGCTATGCAGGGATAATCCACTCTCCACACGGCTATCCACAGGTGTGGAAAGGTCTCATCGCCCTCACTGTTCGGCCGCACTTTCCACGACTTTCCGCTGCCGGAGCCCTGTGGACAACCGGGACCCGGGGCGCGCCGACTATACTGGCCGTTCGGCTGGCCACGGGACCGCCCGGGCCACACTTCCAGAGATGAAACGCACCTATCAGCCAAACGTCCGCAAGCGGAAGCGTAAGCACGGGTTTCGGGCGCGGATGAAGACCCGCGCTGGCCGCGCGATCCTGAAGGCGCGCCGCGCGAAGGGCCGCAAGAGCCTCTCGGCCTAGCGGTCGTGCAGCGCAAGAATCGCCTCTCTCGCTCTCGCGACTTCGACGCCGTCTACCGGCAGGGCCGCTCCGTTTCGACCCGGTTCCTCACGTTGTACTGGTTCTCGAGGAGCGACGAGCTCGTTCCGGCCGAGCCGCGTCTCGGGCTCGCCGTGCCGAAGGCGGCCGGCTCGAGCGTGGTGCGGAACCGGATGAAGCGGCAGCTTCGGGAGATCTGGGGCGCTCGGCTTGGCGGTGGCAGCGTCTCTGCGGAGAACGACTATGTCCTTGTCGTTCGGCCCGGCCTTCCGGAGGCCGCCGAGACCCGGGGCTTCGAGTGGCTCGGCGCCCGCGTCGACGAGGTGTTGGGGAAAGCAGCGCTCGGGAAGGCCCACGCATGACGCTCGCGCGGCTCCGCGACACGCCGGCTTCGGCCGGGGTCGGTCTCGTCTACCTCTATCGCTGGACGTTCGGCCTGCTCGTGCCGGCAGGGACGTGCAAGTACCACCCGAGTTGCTCTGCGTATGCGATCGAGGCGCTCCGTAAGCACGGGCTCGTGAAGGGATCCGGCAAGGCCGCGTGGCGGCTTCTGCGCTGCAATCCGTGGTCGCACGGTGGGGTTGACCACCCGTGATCGGGGCCGCGCTCCTCGTCTTCAGCATCCTCCAGCCGCTCGAGAACGCGGTTCGCTGGGTGCTCGACCAGTTCCACTACCACCTCGGCGTCAGCTGGGCCTGGGCGATCGTCGGGACCACGATCTGCGTGCGAATCCTGCTCGTGCCGCTGACCGTGAAGCAGATCCACTCGATGCAGTCGCTGCAGAAGCACGCGCCGGAGATGAAGGAGATCCAGCGGAAGTACAAGGGCGATCGCGCCAAGCAGAACGAGGCGATGATGGCCTTCTACAAGGAGAACAAGATCAACCCGGCGGCCTCCTGCCTGCCGCTGCTCGCCCAGGCGCCGGTGTTCATCTCGCTCTACCTGGTGCTGAAGAGCTTCTCGAAGCACGTGCCCGCGGGCTCCGACCTCTCGTGGCTCCATTTCGTGCCGGACATCACCGCGAAGGCCGACTCGCACTGGTCGGGCTTCGTGCTGCTCTTCGTCTACGCGGCGAGCCAGATCTCCTCGACCTACTTCATGTCGCAGGCGATGGACAAGACCCAGCGGCGGATCATGATGCTGCTGCCGCTCGTGTTCATCACGGTGATCGCGCACTTCAAGGTCGGCCTCCTCATCTACTGGGTCACGACGAACCTGTGGACCGTGGGCCAGGGCCTCGTGACCCGGCGGCTCGTCCCGAAGACGCCGCCCGTGCCCGAGGCGGGGCCGAAGCGCTCGTCGCGGACACCCGCTGTCGCTGCTGAGAACGGCGACGCAGGGAACGGCGCGAAGGCCGCGGCACCGAAACCGGCGCCGCCGAAGGCGCCGACGCAGCCGCGTCGCGTCAAGCGGAACAAGGGGACCGGCAGGAAGTGAGCTCCGAGCGGACGGTCGAGGCGACCGGCGAGACAGTCTCGGAGGCGAAATGGAGGGCGCTGCGGGAGCTCGAACTGGCCGTTCCCGGTCTCGACAAGGCGACCGTCCGCTTCCAGGTTCTCTCCGAGGGCGAACGCGGGCTGCTCGGGGTCGGATACACGCCGGCGCGGGTCCTTGCGGCGGTCGACGCTTCGGCCGAGGCGGCGCCCCGGGCCGAGGCGCCCCAGGTCGACGAGAGCGAAGCCGCTGCCTCGCTGCGCGACCTGCTCCTCCATATCACCACCGCGATCGGCGTCCGCTGTCGGATCGAGGTCGAGGAGTCAGAAGACGTGCTGGCGGCCACGTGCTTCGGCGACGACCTCGGTCTCCTGATCGGCCGGCACGGCCAGACGATCGACGCTGTTCAGGTGCTGGCCGCGGCGATCGCTGCCGGCTCCGGCCGCGCCCGCCGCGAGGTCATCGTCGACGCTGCCGGCTACCGAGACCGCCGCCGCCAAACCCTGGAGTCGGTCGCCTTGCGCAGCGCCGAGGAGGCCGTGCGCACCGCCGCGCGTGTCGAGCTCGAGCCGATGAGCTCTGCGGAGCGGAAGATCGTGCACACCTCGCTCGAGGATCACGAAGGCGTGACGACCTCGAGCGAAGGCGACGAGCCGAACCGTTACGTGGTCGTCGAGCCGGCCGCCTAGGCGCCGTGGAGGCGGCCGAGGCCTGGCTCCGCGCCGTCGTCTCGACGCCCGGGCTCACCTCGCTCGACCTCGCCTCGGCCCGCGGGATGCTGCTCGACGACGCACTCCGCGTGCTGCCGCTCCTCGAGGGGCTCCCCGGCCCGCTCGTCGATGTCGGCTCGGGGAACGGCTCGCCCGGGATTCCGCTCGCCTTGCGCCTCCCCGCTCGCGAGTTCGTCCTGCTCGAGGCCGAGGCGCGGAAATGCGACTTCCTCGAGCAATGGGCGCCGCGGAACGCGCGGGTGCTGAGGGGCCGCGCGGAGGAGCAGGAGCTCGACTGGGCGGGCGCCGCGCTCGCGAAGGCACTGGCGGCGCCTCCGGTCGCGGCGGAGTGGTGCCTGCCGCTCGTCCGCCCGGGTGGCGCGGCAGTGCTGTGGGTCGGGGAGAGCGCGGACCTGGAACTGCTCGCTCGCGTCGCGGAGCGCCTCGCGGCCGAGCTCGCCGAGTCGCCGAAGGGCCTCGCGGTGCTGCGCAAGCTCGACGTGACTCCCCCCGGCTTCCCGCGCCGCACCGGGGTTGCCCGCAAGCGTCCTCTGTCCTAGGGCGCCACTAACCTGGCCGCAATGAGCGGGCGGATCTACGCATTTGCGAACCAGAAGGGCGGCGTCGGGAAGACGACGACCACGGTGAACCTCGCCGCCTGCCTCGCCGAGGCCGGCGAGCGGGCGCTCGTCATCGACCTCGATCCACAGGCCAATGCCACCTCGGGCCTCGGAATGAAGGCGAACGGCACCTCCAGCTACGACCTCCTCGATGGGGCCACTGTCGGTGAGCTCGCCAAGCAGACCGCGTTCCCGAATCTCTTCCTGATCCCGTCCAGGCCCGAGCTCGCCGGCGCCGCCGTCGAGCTCTCGCGACGCTCCGACGGCGAAGGGTTCCTCGCGAGCTCGCTCGCGACGGCGCAGGGCTTCAACTTCGTTCTCCTCGACTGTCCGCCCTCGCTCGGACCGCTGACCGTGAACGCTCTCGCCGCCGCCGACCGCGTGATCGTCCCGGTTCAGGCTGAGTACTACGCCCTCGAGGGGCTCGCGCAGCTGATGCGGTCGATCAACCTGATCAAGGCCCGGCTGAACGCGCGTCTCGCGATCGGCGGGGTCCTGATCACGATGACCGATGCCCGCACGAACCTCGCTGCCGAGGTGGAGCGCGAGGTCAGGCGGCATTTCGGGAATCTCGTCTTCGAGACCGTCGTCCCCCGCTCCGTGCGCGTTGCCGAGGCGCCGAGCCACGGTCTGCCGATCACCCACTACGACCGGCGCTCCCGGGGCGCCGAGGCTTACTGGAAGGTGGCGATGGAGCTTGTCGAACGCAGCTAGTCCCCGCCGCGGGCTCGGCCGCGGCTTCGAAGTGCTGATCGGCGGCGCCTCGTCCGTCGAGCTCGCGCACGTGCCGATCGAGCAGATCCACGCGAATCCGCGCCAGCCGCGCCGGCGGTTCGACCACTCCTCCACGGCCGGCCTCGCAGACTCGATCCGCCTTCAGGGCGTCGTCCAACCTGTCGTGCTGAGGCCCCGGCTCGAGGGCGGCTACGAGCTGATCGCCGGCGAGCGGCGCTGGCGTGCCTCCCGCGAGGCGGGCCTGCCGACCGTGCCCGCGCTGATCCGCGACGCCGACGACCGCGACACCCTGCTCCTCGGGCTCGTCGAGAACGTCGCGAGGGAGAACCTCTCCCCGGTCGAGGAGGCGCGCGGGTACGCGGTGCTGATGGACGAGTTCGAGCTCTCCCTGGGAGAGGTCTCCGAGCGGGTCGGTCGGTCCAAGCCGGCGATCTCCAACAAGCTGAGGCTGCTCGAGCTCTCCGATGACGTGCTGGCGATGGTGGAGCGCGGCGAGCTCTCCGAAGGCCACGCCCGGGCTGTGCTGGCCGTTCCGGACCAGGCCGAGCGGCGGCGGTTCGCTCGGAAGATCGTTGCGCAGGGGATGTCGGTGCGTGCTGCCGAGCGTGCTGCGCGCTGGTCGGGAGCGAAGACGAAGCCGCGCACGAAGACGCCGGTCGATCCTGCGCTCGCCCGCCGCGTGAAGGACGGTCTGGCTCGGATCACCGGATTGGAGGTGCGGGTCGCGCTGGGCAAGGTCGAGCTCGCCTGGAACGACGAGTTCGAGCTCGAGCAGTTGGCCGACACGCTGGAACGGCTCGAATACTAAGCGCAAACCGCGCGGCGACCTAGGCCGTATACAGTCCCAGTGCTCCGTTTCGCGGCCCGGGGGCACCGTTTTATGTCGCAGCGCGCTCCACTCGCACTCATCGCCTCTCTGCTCACGGCCCTCGCCGTCGTCCCGTTGACGCTGGGCGCCGGGACTCGCGCGGCGGATTACCCGTTCATCGACGTCACGTTTCATACCGGCAGCCCGGTGACCGTGACACTGTCCGACGGCACCCCACTTGGGACCCAGAGTGGCGCCCCGACCGTGATTGCGCCCGGCACCTACAACCTCGCGCTCACGAACCCGTCTTACGCGAACAACGTGCAGTGGGACCTTGCGGGGCCCGGGGTGAAGCTCGTCACGAACATGTCGTACGGCGAGGAGCCCTCCGAGGCCTGGGTGGAGGTTTTCCAGCCGAACTCGACCTACACCTACCGCGACGATCTGAATCCGCCCGCCGTCTGGACGTTCGTGACGAACAACGCCGCGCCCGTCGGCAGCGCGAACTCCGGCTCGGCCGGCGGCACCTCGACCACACCGATCTCGAGCGGCAAGGGCGGCAAGGCACCGTCGACCGATGTCGTCGGTTCGGCGAATCCCACCGTTCGCGGAACGCTCGTCGGCTCGGTCAGCGCGACCGGCCGGCTCACGCTCACCTCGGGCGGGAAGAAAGTGTCGACGCTGCCGGCCGGTCGGTACACCTTCAGGCTCACGGACAAGTCGAAGAAGGCCGGGTTCAATCTCCAGACGATCAAGCAAGCGGCCAAGTCGCTGACCGGGATCGCGTTCGTCGGCACGAAGTCCGTGAAGGTGAACCTCAGGGCCGGCCAGTGGCTCTTCTATCCGACGTTCGTCGGCAAGAAGTCGTACTTCATCGTCGTTTCGGGATGATCGCCGCGCCGGCCGCCGGCGGGCCGGTCCTCGCGCGGCGCGCGTTCCTGAAGCGCGGCGGGGCACTCGTCGTCGCGGTCGGGCTCGGAGGCTCCGGATTCGCGGGGCAGGCCGGCGCAGCGATGAGCCCGTTCACCTCCTCGGGCCCGCCTGATCCGTCGCAGGCGAGCTCCTACCTCGCGATCCACGCGGACGGCACGGCCTCGGTGAAGACGGGCCGGGTCGAGCTCGGCCAGGGCTCGATGACCGGCCTGCTCCTGATCGCCGCGGAAGAGCTCGAGATGAACCTGGAGCAGCTCGTGTTCGTCCGTCACGACACGAACGTCAGCCCGGACACCGGGGGGACGTTCGGGAGCAGCTCGATCGCGATCGCCGGCGGCGAGCTCCGGAGCGCGTGCGCGGCGGCGCGGAACGCGCTGCTCGGGCTTGCCTCGACGCAGCTCGGCGTCCCCGTTGCCTCGCTCAGCGTGAGCGGAGGCATCGTCACGGGCAACGGGCGCGCTGTGAGCTACGGCGAGCTCATCGGCGGGCGGCTGCTCGCCGCCACGCTGCCCTTTCCGATCCTCCAGCCCGGCCAGGGCGCCTCAAAGCCGATCGCCCAGTACCGCCTCGTCGGGATCTCCCGCGTCCCCCGGCTCGACATCCCGGCAAAGGTGGGGGGCACGTACGTGTACATCCACGGCGTCCGTGTGCCCGGGATGCTCCACGCCCGGCTCGTGCGGCCGCTCGGTCAGGGCGCCTACGGGGACGGAACGCTCGCGGGGATCGTCTCGGTCGACGAGCGTTCGATCGCAAACCTCGGCGACGCGCGCCTCGTGCGGCGGGGCGATCTGCTCGCAGTCGTCGCGACGCAGGAGTACGACGCGATCCAGGCCGCCTCGACGCTCCGGGTCGTCTACCGCAACCCGCCCGAGATCTCGGGGAGCGGCGATCTGTTCGGCCAGATGCGAACGCTCGATGCCGCGGGCGACGCCCCGGCACGGATTCAGGTGCTCCAGGGCGACGTCGACTCGGCGCTCGCGTCGGCCGCGCATTCGCTCTCGGCGAGCTACGCCTACCACTTCCAGGGGCACATGCCGATCGGCCCGAGCTGCGCTGTCGCCGACGTGAAGGCGGACGGCGCGTTCGTGATGTGCAACACCCAGGATGCGTATGCGATGCGCGCCAAGCTCGCACAGATCCTCGGTTTGCCGGCGGGCAGCGTGCGCGTCCAGTACTGGGAGGGCGCGAGCACGTTCGGCAACAGCCCGGCCCGCTACGACGCCGGTGAGGCGGCGGCCGTGATCTCGCAGCTCGCCGGATCGCCCGTGCGGCTCCAGTTCATGCGCTGGGACGAGCAGGGCTGGGACAACTACGGGCCGGCCCTCCTGACGGACATGCGCGGTGGCGTTGACAGGTCGGGCAACCTCTTGGCCCTCGACGACACTGCCTTCGGGATTCCTGCGCTGTCTGTCGCCACCGACGTGACGATGCAGAACATCGGAATTCCCTACGCGACACCCGGCCCCGGTAGCGGCGATGCGATCAACTCCGGCTCCCAGTATTCGGTGCCGAACCGCCGGGTGACGGCCAAGTCTCTTCCGATCTGGGACACCTTCTTCAAGACCTCGGCGCTTCGGGCCCCGCACTGCCCACAGACGTGTTTTGCCTCGGAGCAGATGGTCGACGAGCTCGCCCACGCTGCCGGCGTCGATGCGTATGAGTTCCGGCTGCGGAACATCGCGGCGCAGCGGGTGAACGACGGGTTCGGCCAATGGCAGGACGTGCTCACCGGGGTCGCCGAGCTCGCCGGCTGGGAGTCGCGGGTCGCCGGGTCACAGCGCGGGAGCGGAACCGTCGTCCGTGGCCGCGGGATCGCGCTCGGCGGGTTCGCCTCCTCGCAGGCGGGGGTGGTCGCCGAGATCGAGGTGAACCGGAGAACGGGCAAGATCGCGGTCACGCAGCTCTACGGCGCGCAGGTCGCCGGGTTCTCCGTCTACCTGCCCGGGATCGAGAACCAGATGGAGGGGAACCTGATCATGGGCACGAGTCGTGCGCTCCGCGAGGAGGTGCCGTTCAACCGGCAGCGTTCGCTCGCGCTCGACTGGGTCAGCTACCCGATCCTCCGCTTCCAGGACGCACCGCGGGTGAGCACGCGCATCGTCCAGCGGAAGGACCTCGCCTCGACGGGCTCGGGCGAGCCGCCGTCGGTGCCTGTTCCGGCCGCGATCGCGAACGCGTTCTTCGACGCGACCGGCGTTCGGATCCGGACGGCACCGATGAGCCCGGGTCGCGTTCGCGCGGTGTTGGCGGCGGCAGAAACGGCCTGACCGCGGCCGTGTCCCTTCTTGTAACGTGCTCGGCGTTCGAGCTCGCCCCGAAGGAGGAGACGACATGTTCATGAGACGACGACGCAGGCCGCTTGCGGCAGCCGCGATGATCGGCGGCACCGCGTATGTGGCCAACAAGGCAGGCCAGGCTTCGGCCCAGTCGGCCATGCAGGAGGACGACCAGAGTGCGCGGATCGCGCAGCTCGAGGCCCAGCAGGCCGCCGCCGCGGCACCACCACCACCGGCCGCTCCGGCGGCCGCCCCGGCCACCGACATGGTGACGAGGCTGCAGGAGCTCCAGACACTCAAAGACCAGGGTGCCCTGACCGACGCGGAGTTCGAAGCCGCGAAGGCCAAGGTCATCTCCGGCTGAGCAAGGGAAAGGGGAAGGTATGGCACTGGGCCCAGTCCAGATTCTGGTCGTCGGTTTCGACGACCCGCAGTTCAACGGCGAGATCCTCGCCGAGCTGAAGAAGCTCCGCGAGAACGACGTGATCCGCCTGATCGACCTGCTCGTGCTCCGCAAGGACGCCGACGGGAACCTCGAGCGCTACCAGCACAGCGACATGAGCGAAGAGGAGCTCGAGGGCTTCGGCGCGGTCGTCGGCGCCCTCGTCGGCTTCGGCATGGGCGGAGACGAAGAGAGCATGGAGGCCGGCGCCGTCGTTGGTGCGGCAGCCCTCCCGGAGAGCATCGCCGACCCGGATCGGGGCGCCTGGTACGTCGACGACTCGATCCCGAACAACACCGCCGCCGCGATCGCCCTCATCGAGCACCGCTGGGCAATCGGCCTTCGCGAGTCGATCGGCAACGCAAACGGCTTCCACCTCGCAGACGCGTGGGTGCATCCCGCCGACCTGGTCGCGATCGGCGTCCTCGCTGCCGAAGAGGCCGACGCGCACGCTGTCGGCGCACCGCCGGCTGCCTGAATCGCGGCTGTTTAGGAACGGGCGCGAGTGCCGGCCTGGCCGGTGCTCGCGCCAGGCTTCGGTCGCCTCTCGACGAGAGCGAATGGGCGATCGTGGATTCGAACCACGGACCTCCGCCTTATCAGAGCGGCGCTCTAACCAACTGAGCTAATCGCCCGCGCCGTCGCTCGGCGACGGTAACGGTCGGTCAGTGTAGCGAGCGTTCCGCTCCCGAGCGTCCGTTCCGAGCGGGTGAAAGGCGGGTAAGCTGGAGGGGCGATGGTCGAGATGTCGATTTACGGGGTCTCGTTCGACCTCGTCGGCAAGCAGCCGATCGTCCTGTTGAAGACTGCGGAGGGGAACAAATACCTCCCGATCTGGATCGGCCACCCCGAGGCGGCGGCGATCCTGATGAAGCTCCAGGGCGCGTCCGCCCCGCGGCCGCTGACGCACGACCTGCTCGTGAACATCCTGAACGACCTCGAGGTCGAGGTGCTGCGGGTCACGGTCACCGAGCTCCGCGAGAACACCTTCCACGCCTCGATCACGCTCCAGCACAACGGCTCGGAGCTCGAGATCGACTCGCGCTCCTCGGACGCGATCGCAATCGCGGTCAGGGCTCAGGCCCCGATCTATGCGGCAGACGACGTGATCGAGGAGTCGGCGATCGAGTTCGACGGCGAGGATGTCAGCGAAGACGACATCGTCGACGAGTTCAAGAAGTTCCTCGACCGCGTCTCGGCAGAGGATTTCGCCGAGGCGGAGGTCGAAGAAGACGAAGACTGATTCGGGGCGCAGGGCGTAGGGACAGTCGCGCAGCCAAGCGCCACTCCAGTGGCGCTCGTCCGCCCGACCTAGAATCCGTGCGTGGCTTTGCTACGACGCTACTGGCAATGGCTCGGCCATTCGCTTCGGCTCTCTCGACCCGGCCGAGCGCTTTTCACCGCCGCAGTTCTCTTCGGCATCGCGGAGATCATCTTCGTACGCGCCCAAGGCGACCGGGAGGGTGGCGCTCCCGCCGTCGTCTTGACGCTCGTGCTGGCGGGTGTGGTCGCCCTCGACGCCGTCAGCCGTGGAGTCATCGCCGTTGCACGCCGCCTCATCTCGAGCGGTGGGCCCGGGCGTCATTACTGAGACACGGGCGCCGCCGAAGGGCGGGGCTTCGAGTAGCTCAAACCGCCGTGCATACCTAACAGCGCGCATCGCTTCTGCACACACGTCGCCCGTAGCCTGAGGTCGTGAAGCTTGTCGCGGCCTTGCTCGGGAGCGTCGTCTTGCTCTCGCCCGTCGCCGGGCTCGGCGCGTCCCGGCAACGTGACTTCGGCGCTGTCTTCTCGCCCGATGGGAAGACCGTCGCATTCATTCATGCAGTCGGCGGCAATGCGTCGATCGACCTCGTCGACGCGGGCGGGAGTCATCGGCGCGTCCTGGTGCCACGAGTCTCGCCGCAGCACCTCGCCTGGTCGCCCGACGGCACCAGCCTCGCCTACGACACCGACACAAGCATCTGGCGAGTCGATCTCGCCACGGCGACGCCGGTGCAGCTCACAACCGACGACCCGACGCACGACGTCGAGAGCTGGCAGCCGTCCTGGTCACCGGACGGAACTACGATCGCCTACTCCCGCTTCCAGACCTGCTTCCGCTGCACGGCGATCTGGCTGATGAACAGCGACGGAACGGCTCCGCACCAGATCTACGACACCTTCCAGGGCCGCCGGCCAATGTTCTCGCCCGACGGCACGAAGCTCGCGCTCTCGCTCGCCAACGACCTCGTGATCGACCTCGAGGGCAACTCGATCGTCGCCGCCGGCGGCGCGTACACGATCTGGTCGCCGCACGGCACCTCTGTCGCCTACACCGGAGGCGGCCTCTGGCTCCGCGACCTCCGCACGGGCACCTTGCGGCGTCTGACGCGCCACATCAACGCACAAATCGCCTGGTCGTCCGACGGAAAGTGGATCGCCGGGGGGCTACGCAGGTCGGTCGCTCTCGTTCACGCACGGGACGGATCGCACCTCACAAGACTCCCCGTGTCGGACATCAACGGCGGCGCCCCGGGCTTCTCGCACGGCCTCGTCGTCTACACGCATACCGGCGAATGCGGCATCGACATCGCCCGCGAGGACGGCACGAACGCACGCCGGCTCACCCGAGCCTGCTGACACGACCGGCCGGCACCGATTTCACGTGAAATCGGTGCCGGTGCGCCGATGAGATCCGACGCCGCCGAGGGTCGAAGCGTTACTACTTCCGCCAAGCGAGAAAAGGAGACGGGATGTCCGACAACCTGCACATCACCGAGGTCGGTCGCGTAGCGGTCGTGACTGCCGACCAGGACAAGGCGCTCGAGTTCTACGTCGGGACGCTTGGGCTCGAGCTGCGTGCCGATATGAAGTTCGCCGACGGGAAGATGCGGTGGATCGAGGTCGCGCCGGCCGGGGCGGCCACCTCGATCGCGCTCACGCCGCCGATGGAAGGCACGACGCCGTCGCCGACGGAGACCGGGATCGTCCTCTCCTCGGGTGACATCGAGGCGGATCACGCTGCCCTGGTCGCCGCCGGGGCGGATGTCGATCCGGAGATCGCCCGCTGGGGCGATCCGGTGCCGCCGATGTTCCGATTGCGCGATCCCGAGGGCAATACGCTGACGATGGTGGAGCCGCTGCAGTAGGGCTCGCGAGAGCGGCGCTCAAGACGGCAAGCCGTCCATCCGATACGGGAAGGATGGACGGCTTCTCCGGCTTCGACGGCACCGGCTTTGGTAGCGCCGAGCGGCGCACGGGTGCCGACAGGCGCCGGGGTGTGGAGCGGCGCAACGGGCTCGCGGTCCTCATGGCCGGCTGCTCGCTCTGCGACCGGATCGCCCCGCAGCCGGCCGAGCTCCACGGCGAGGGCTGGATCGTCGTCTACGACGCGGAGGGCCTCGTCAGCATCACGTGCCCCGACCACACCGAGAAGGCGCGGCCCGAGGAGCTTCCCGACTACATCCTATTCGACCCGAACACCGCGTAGCGCGCCGGGTCAGTGCCAGAGCACGCTGGCGAGCGCGAAGCTGTTGAAGAGGCTGTGCACGAGCATCCCCGGGTAGACGCTGTCGACCCGCGAGCGGAGCCAGGCGAGGCCGAAGCCGAGGATCGCGAGCTCCGGAAAGGCCTGCAGGAGGCCGTGGCTCGCCGCGAACAGCAGCCCGGTCCCGATGATCGCGAACCAGGAGCCGTATCGTGAGAGGAGCGAGTAGCCGAGCCCCCGGTAGGTCGTCTCCTCGACGAAGGGCGCCACGCCGGCGACGACGAGCCAGTTCGCGACGTACGCGCCCGTATGCCCGTGCATCCAGTGGGCAGGAACGACCCCCTGCTCCCGGCCCCCGTGCAGGAACGGGTCGATCAGGGCGATGAGGAAGGCGGAGACGACGAGCACGACAAGCGCGAGCCCGAGCGCCGAGAGCCAGCGCTTCGGCGGGCGCCACGCAAGGAGGTCCGGCCGCCAGGAGCCGTTCTGCTGGATCCGGTAGCCGGCGATCAGCAGCACGATCCCGAGCATCAGCGCGTAGAGGACAGCGCCGAAGATCGCGGTCGAGTAGTTGAACAGCGTCTCCTGCTCCTGCTTCTTCGACGCGGGCGCGCCGTAGTTCGCGAGGAACGTGAGCGCGATCAGCGTGCCGATGAAGCACAGGTACCCCAGGAGCTTTCCGTTTGTTCGCTCATGAGGCCTAAGATGCGGCGCGGGCGCCGTGACCGACTGGACGTTCACTCCCTTCGAGGTTACTAGCGCCCTCCCGCGGGCGGCGCGCCGATGACGCACGAGCTCTGGGTCCGGCTCGGAGTCGCCCTGATCGCGATCGTCGCCTCGTTCGTGGTCGCAAAGATCGTCGACCGCCGCCTGGCCAAGCGCCACCTCCAGCCGGGCACGGTCACGCGGTACCGGATCCTGCGCCAGTCGATCCTCTGGTCGATCGTCTTCATCGGCGTCGTCTCCTCGCTCCTCGTGATCCCGCAGGTACGCGGGATCGCCGCCGGGATCCTCGCCTCCTCGGCCGTGATCGGCCTCGTGCTCGGCTTCGCGGCCCAGCGGACGATCGGGAACTTCATCGCCGGTCTCCTGATCGCCTTCACCCAGCCGATCAGGCTCGGCGACGAGATCGAGTTCGACGGCACCCGCGGCGTCGTCGAGGAGGTGGGGCTGATCTACACCTGGGTGCGCACGCCCGACGCGGACAGGCTCGTGATCCCGAACGAGAAGCTCGTCTCGGAGACCGTCCGCAACTCGACGATCCGCAACGACCGCCGGCTCGCGGAGATCTCCGTGCAGGTGCCGCTCGGAGTCGATTTGCGTGCGGTCGTCTCGGCGCTCGACCCGCACTCGGACGAGGTCGTGGTCACGCGGCTCGGCGAACAGGCGGCAACTGTCGCCGTGCGGCGGTTCGTGGAGGCGGGCGTCCCGATCGGCCGCGCCCAGAGCGACCTTCGTCTCGATGTCGCCGATGAGCTGCGCGAAGCAGGGATCTCCGGCACCGGCGAGTAGAATCCGGCATGGCCCGAGCCGGAGATTCCGACGCAGTGATCAGGCTCGTGCGGGGCCGCAAGCGCAAGCGGGAGGAGCGCAAGCGCCGTCGCCGCAGGAACCTCGTCCTCGTTCTGGTCGCTGCGGTCGTGCTCGCGGTCGGGATCGCCGTCGCCGGATTCGGCGCCACGGCAGCGTTCTCGCAGTCGTGCAGCCTCTCGAGCCTGAGGCCGGTCAACATCGGCGCGAACACCTTCGTCTACGCCGCCGACGGCTCGTTCCTCGGCTCGATCCCGGCCGACCGCAATAGGAATCCGGTCGCGCTGAAGCGGATGAGCGCCTGGCTTCCGGCAGCCACCGTCTCGGTCGAGGACAAGCGCTTCTACCAGCACGGCGGGATCGACTACGTCGGGATCGCCCGGGCGATGTGGACAGACTTGAGCGCCGGCAAGGTGGTCGAGGGCGGCTCGACGATCACGCAGCAGCTCGTCCGCAACATGTACACGGGCCGCGAGCAGACCTTCGACCGGAAGATCAAGGAGGCGTGCCTCGCGATCAAGCTCAGCGACCGGTGGTCGAAGCCGAGGATCCTTCAGACCTACCTGAACACCGTCTACTACGGCAACCACGCCTACGGCGTCGAGGCCGCGTCCGAAACGTACTTCTCGCGGCACGCCCGGAACCTCAACCTCGCGCAGGCGGCTCTGATCGCCGGGCTGCCTCAGGCGCCGTCGATCTACGACCCGCTCGTCAACCCGAAGGCGGCGCTGATCCGGCGCAAGGAGGTGCTGCGGGCGATGCTCACCGCCCATGCGATCACGCGCAGGCAGTACCGCTGGGCGGTGAAACAGAAACTCCACCTGAAGCCGAGCCGGATCTACACGCGGATCAAACAGCCGTACTTCTTCTCGTACGTGATCGACGAGCTCGAGGACGTCTACGGCGCGAACGTCGTGCGCGACGGCGGCCTGCGCGTCTACACGACGATCGAGCCGAAGCTCCAGGTCGATGCGAACTCGGCGATCCGCGAGACGCTCGACGAGTCCGATGACCCCGCCGCCGCGATCGTCTCGGTGACGCCCGGCACGGGCGCGATCCGGGCAATGACGGCGGTGATCCCAGGGAACAGGCACAACGAGTTCAACCTGACCTCCCAGTCGGCCCGGCAGGCGGGCTCGACGTTCAAGACCTTCGTGCTGACGGCGGCGATCGAGAAGGGAATCGACCCCAACAACACCTACTACGAATCGGCGCCGTTCACCTGCACGACCGGGCCATGGTGCGTCGACGACTACAAGGCGGGGAAGCCCTGGGAGGTGACCACCTTCGATCACACCTATGCCGGCTCGATCTCGATCACGAACGCGACCCTCCGCTCCGACAACACCGTCTATGCGCAGCTCACGCTCGACGTCGGGCCGGATACGGTCTACAAGCTCGCGCAGAAGCTGGGCGTGAACTTCGCCGGCCAGAAGCCGGTCGCCTCGATCGGGCTCGGCTCGCTCTCGGTCTCACCGCTCGACATGGCCGCCGCGTACGCCACGTTCGCCGCGGGCGGGATCTACGCGAAGCCGACGGCGATTCGGAAGGTGATCCTCCCGAACGGGAAGGTCGACACCACCGCCGGCTGGGGAAAGCCGCAGTCGAAGCGCGTGATGTCGCAGGGCGTCGCCTGGCAGGTCAGCCAGGTGCTCGGCGCAAATGCGCAGTACGGCACAGGCGCAGGCTCGAGTGACGGCGTGCACCCGAACGCCGGCAAGACCGGGACGACCTCGGACTTCACGGACGCCTGGTTCGACGGCTACACGCGCGATTTCTCGACCGTCGTCTGGATGGGGTACCCGCGCGGCGAGATCCCGATGACCGACGTGCACGGCGAGGAGGTCACCGGCGCGACGTTCCCGGTGCCGATGTGGCACCTCTACATGGCGGCAGCCGAGAAGAATCTGCCCGTCCGGCAGTTCCTCACCCCGGGCTCCTACCCGACCTACGAGCCCTTCGAGAAGGGCTACTGGGGCTATCTGGACATCCCGGTCGCACCCGCGCCCGCGCCGGCAGCGACCACCACGACCACCGCTGTGACGACCGCCAAGGTTCCCGTCGCCTCGAGCCCGAGGCCCGTTCCGACCCAGCGCGGCGTTCATTAGCGGCGAGTCGCGTCTATCGTCCCCGGGATGACCGGTCTGCTCACGATCACGGAGGCGCTCGAGCTCGTGCTGAAGCACGTGCGGCCGCTCGAGGCCGAGGAGGTGCCGCTCGCCGAGGCGGTCGGGCGCGTGCTCGCCGAGGCCGCCTCTGCCGGGGTCGATCTGCCGTCGTTTCCGGCCTCGGCGATGGACGGTTTCGCCCTCCGTTCCGTGGATGCGCCCGCCACCTTGCCCGTCGTAGCCAAGATCGCGGCCGGCCGGCCGGCCGACCGGCCGCTCGAGCCGGGCGAGGCGATGGCGATCGCCACGGGCGGTGTCGTTCCGGATGGGGCCGATGCCGTCGTCCCGATCGAGGACGTCGAGGAGCGTGACGGGGTCGTCGTCGTTCCCGGTGAGGTGCGAGCCGGGGCGAACGTCCGGGTGCGGGGCGGCGATCTCGTCAGCGGCGATGCGGTCGTCGCGGCGGGGGTGCGGCTCGGCCCGGTGCAGCTCGGTGCGCTCGCCGCCGCCGGCGTGACGAGCGTTCGCTGCCACCGCCGGCCGGGGAGCGTGCTCGCGGTAACCGGCTCCGAGCTCCGCTCGGCCGGGGAAGCCCTCGGACGCGGCGAGATCTACGACGCGAACGGGATCATCCTTGCCACTCAGATCCGCTCGACCGGCGCGACCGTCGAGCGGCTTCCGCCCGTCCGCGACGATGCCGCCGCCACGCGCGAGGCGATCCAGCGCGGGCTCGAAGCCGATGTGCTCGTGACGAGCGGAGGCGTGTCGGTCGGCGTCTACGACCTCGTCCGGGCCACCGAGGCCGAGCTCGGGGTCGAGGAGGTCTTCTGGCGTGTCGCAGTGCGCCCCGGCAAGCCGATCGCGTTCGGGGTCCGCGGACGCACGCTCGTCTTCGGGCTCCCCGGGAACCCCGTCTCCTCGCTCGTCGGTTTCGAGCTCTTCGTTCGCCCGGCGCTGGTGGCGCTGCAGGGGCTCGCGCAGCCACGTCCGGCGTTCCGTCCCGGGCGTCTCGGCCGGGAGGTGGCGATGGTCGACCGCGACTCGCTCCTGCGCTCTAGGACGGCCGTGGAGGATGGGCAGCTCGTGCTCTACCCGCTGACGGGGCAGGAATCCCACATGATCGCCCAGGCCGCCACGGCCGACGCGCTCGTGCTGATCCCGCGCGGCGAGGGCCGGCTCGAGGCCGGCTCGGCCGTGAGCTACCTCAGCCTGTAGAAGCCGGCGGCAGCGATGCGCCGTGGGGCGGCCGCCGCCGCGTGCGGCTCGCGAGCACGACCGTCCGCACGAGCTCGCGGAACGGGCCGCGCGGGCCCCGCTCGCTCGCATCGGGATACGGCGCGTACCGTCCGGCCGCAGCGGCTGCGAGCTGGCAGGCGCCGGCGGCGCCGGCCAGGGCGATCGCGAACCCGACCGGGGAGACGTAGCCGATGCCCACGAGCTCGAGCAGGTACCACGGAGCATCGAGGCCGAGCCCGTACCGCCAGGCGAGCGAGAAGACGAGAAGTGCCGGGCCGACCAGTCCGAGTGCGAAGAGCGCCAGGCGGACCGGGGCGCGGGCGATGCGGATCTGCGGCAGCCACAACCAGATGTTCAGCGCCGGGAGCGCGAAGACGAGCGCGAAGGGATTCGTGGCCGTGATCAGGAGGGCGACGGCGAGCAGCTCGAGCAGGGCGACCGCGTAGCCCGCAAGCTCCTCTTCGGCCGTCACGGGCCGCCTCGCGGTCAGGCGGGCCCGCGCGAACACCCAGCCGCCGAGGAGGATCACGAGCAGCGTCACGAGCGCCGGCACCGGCCAGTTGTCCGCGACTGCGGTCGCCGGGTTCGGGGGCCGGGCGGGACCGGCCGGCCAGGCCCCCAGGGCGCGAAAACACGGTGAAAACGAGACCGGCGAACAGCCAGAAGAGCAGCCGGCTGCGGAGCGCGCCTCCGGCAGGGAGCAGCGAGATGCGCTGCCGGCGGCAGCGCGCGTAGAGGTCGACCACGCAGACGGCGTAGGGGAGCAGCAGCGCCACGAGGATCAACTCGATCGTCCAGCCCCGGATGAAACGGCCCCCGACCCAGATGTAGCTTCTCGCGCTCGGAGCGAGCTCGAGCCCCGCATCGAGCGATCCGAGCAGCTGTTGCGCGGCGGCGCCGAGCTGGCCGAGCCTCTCCGTAGCGATTCCGGCTGCGTTGTCGCCGAACTCGGGCCGCGGGCGGTCGCCGCCGGTCGTGATCGTCACCGCCGGGATCCCCTGGGAGACGAACGGGCCCTGCTCGTACAGCGTGAAGGGAAATGCGAGATCGAGGAGCTGCCCGAAGAAGCCGACATGGGTCGGCGGCGCACCTGTCTGCTCCGCCACCCTAGCGACCGCTGTTGCGACGAGGCTTGCGTTCGGAGACCGTGGCGAGTCGCCGCCGATCTCGATCGCCGGCTTGCCGGGCCCGGCGATTGCGTCCAGGTTGATCACGGCGACGATGTGCCTGCGGAAGCGTGACGTCTTCAGGAAGTGCGCGGCTCCGAGCCCCCCGAACGCACCGCCGTCGGTCGAGAGGAAGACGATCCTGCGGCCCGAGGTGACCGGGGCGGAGTTCTTCGTGAGCGGCTGCGCGTAGGCCCGGGCGAGCTCGATCAGTGCTGCGGTGCCGCTCGCGTTGTCGTTCGCCCCTTGCCCGGCGCCGGTGTCGTCGCGATGCGCCATCACGACCACCGTCTCCGGGGATTTGCTCGGCACGAGCGCGGCGATGTTCCGCAGCGTCACCCGGCCGAGCCCCGGGACGTCCTGTTTCCACGTGGAAACGGTCGTCTTCAGGCCGTAGACCCCCGTCGGGAGCTGATCGGTGAACCAGTTCGCGGCGCCGATCGCCCCGGCGCCCCCGGGCGGCCGGTTCGGATAGGCCGTGGAGAGGTCGCGGGCGAGGGCGAGGGCCGAGCTCGTGTCGAACGAGCCGGGAAGGATCGGTTTCGCGAGCGGTGCGGGCGCCGCAACCGTCACCGAGAGGAGGACGAGCGGAAGCAGCACGACGAGCGCCGAGGTCCAGTAGAGCCGGCCGTTGATCGGCCGGGCGATCGAACCACGACGCGGCCGGCGCCGCCGGACCGAGGGCGGGGAGCCACTCATCCGGAGCTATAGTAAGAAGCCGGGAACGTCAGACGCTCCGGCAGGCGCTCGGATACCCCATGACCGACTCCTCCACCATCCTGCTCGTCGATGACGACGAGGCCGTGCGGAAGGTGCTCAGCTTCCCCCTCGAGCGCGACGGTTACGAGGTGATCCTGGCCGCGGACGGCGAGGAGGCTCTGCGTCGGTTCGACGAGTCGGCGGTCGATCTGGTGGTGCTCGACATCATGCTCCCGAAGCTCGACGGGCTCGAGGTCTGCAAGCAGCTCCGGGCGCGAAGCTCGGTGCCGATCATCATGCTCACCGCGCGCGACGACGAGCTCGACAAGGTGCTCGGCCTCGAGCTCGGTGCCGACGACTACGTCACGAAGCCGTTCTCGATCCGCGAGTTCCGCTCGCGAACCCGGGCGCTCCTTCGCCGCGCCCGCGCTCCCCGCCACGATCCCGACGGCGGCGACGGACAGATCATCTCCGCGGACGGGCTCGCGATCGACGTTCCACGCCGCGCCGTCGAGGTCGACGGGCGGAGCGTCCAGCTCACCTACGTCGAGTTCGAGCTCCTCGCTCGCCTCGCCGCGCGGCCCGGCCGCGTCTTCTCGCGCCGGATGCTGCTCGAGGCGCTCTGGGGAAGCGCCGAGTTTCGCGACCCGCGCACGATCGACGTGCACGTGCGGCATCTCCGCGAGAAGCTCGAGCGCGACTCGCGGAACCCGGAGTTCATCCTCACCGTGCGCAGCGTCGGGTACCGCTTCCGGGACCGGTGAACCCGCTCCGCACCGTCGGGGGGCGGCTTGCGCTCGCGCTGCTCGTCGTCGTCGGTGGTGCGCTCGCGATCGTCTACCTGATCGTCGTCTCCTCCTATCGGAGCTCGCTCGTGAACACCCGGTTGAAGAGACATGTCGCACACGGTCGCACTGATCTCCCAGAAACCGCGGCAGGCACCCGGCGAGGTCTTTCCGAGCGCAGAGTGGATCGAGGACGAGGCGCTCCCTGTCGCCGGGGGCGCGAGGGTCGCCGTCTTCAGCGCGGAGCTCGGAGAGCCGGTGGCGGACTCGAACGGCGGCACCTCGGTCGACATCGAGCACGACCCGCTCGTTCGACGCGCCGAACGGAGCCAGGGAATCGTCTCGAGCGCGGTCGACCGCGACGGCTCGACCTACGCCGAGGCGGCCGTTGCGCTCAAGGGTGGGTCGGTGCTCTTCGTCTCGAGCCCGCTCCACAGCGACCTGACCTCGCTCTCGGTCGTCCGGCGGCGCGTGCTGCTGGCGATGATCGCGGCGACGGCGTTCGCGATCGTGCTCGGCTACGGGCTCGCGACGCTGTTCGCGCGCCGGATCCGCCGGCTCGAGGCCGCCGCGGAGCGGATCGCCGACGGTCAGTTCGACGAGCCCGTCGTCCGACGCGGCGCCCGACGAGCTCGGCCAGCTCGCCCGCGCGTTCGAACAGATGCGGCTGCGGCTCGCCTCCCTCGACCGCGCCCGTGGCGAGTTCATCGCCAACGCCTCACACGAGCTGCGCACGCCCCTCTTCTCCCTCGCCGGCTTCCTCGAGCTGCTCGATACCGACGAGAACGTCGATGCCGAGACCCGCGAGGAGTTCCTGGCCTCGATGCGGGTCCAGGTGAGGCGGCTGACAAAGCTCGCAAGCGACCTGCTCGATCTTTCACGGATGGATGCCGGCCGCCTGGCGGTCTCCGACGAGGTCTTCGATCTCGCCGGCGTCGGTGAGGAGCTCGCGACCGAGTTCGGTCCCCGCGCCGCGGCGGCCGGGCACGCGCTCGAGCTGCTCGCGCCCGACGCCGTCCACACCCTGGCCGACGAGACGCGCGTGCTCCAGATCGGCCGCATCCTCATCGACAACGCCGTCGTCCACACGCCGCCCGGCACCACGGTCTCGATCTCCGTCGGCCAGAGCGCCGCCGCCGCGGCACTCACCGTCGAAGACGACGGGCCCGGGATTCCCGCCGAATCCAGTCAGGCCGTCTTCGACCGCTTCTACCGGCTCGACGGGTCGATCGCCTCGGGCAGCGGGCTCGGCCTGGCGATCGCACGGGAGCTTGCCGAGCTGATGGGGGGCCGCCTCGAGCTCGAGTCCCGGCCAGGATCCACCCGGTTCACCCTCGTGCTCCCGGCAGACGAAGCCGCCCGGCCGTCGTTGCTCGTCACTGCACGAAAGGGATGAAATCCGCCGCCGAACCTGCTTACATGGCGAGGGCGTGCGTCCGACTCTCGTAGTCGCTCTCTGCCTCCTTGCCGCGCTCGCGGGCGCGGGAGGGGTTCTGTTCGCCGTCGAGAGCTCGGACTGGGGCGACGGAAGCTCGCAGGTGATCGTGCGCGAGCCACTCGTGCGCTCGTCTCTGCCGACGACGGTCGTGATCGCGAAACCCGTCGTCGTCAAACGGCTTCGCGCCGCAGAGGATCTTCGCCGAGCGCTCCGCGGGGGTCGTCACCGTGTTCTCGTACTTCCGGGGTAAGGATGCGGCTCGTCGCTCGAGGAGGGCTCAGGCTTCGTCGTCGACCGTGCCGGGATCGTGCTCACCGCAGCGCACGTCATCGTCTCGGCCGAGCATTCGACGATGCTTTCGGCTGCGGCGCGCGCGGTCTACGTCCAGTTCAGCGACGGCGATCGCGTCCGGGCGCACATCGTCGGTTGGGATCCCTATGACGACGTCGGAGTGCTGCGGGTCTCACCTGCCGCTCACGCACTCGTACCGGTCCCTCTCGGCGATTCCTCGTCGCTCGCGGTCGGTGCGCCGGTCGCGGCGATCGGCTCGCCGTTCGGTGCTCGGACCTCGCTCTCGGTCGGCGTGATCTCGGGAGTCGACCGCACCATCCCCTCGCTGACGACGCCGTACAACCTCTTCGACGCGATCCAGACCGACGCGCCGATCAACCGGGGAAACTCGGGCGGCCCGCTGATCAACGCGGCCGGCGACGTGATCGGGATCAACGCCCAGCTACGCTCCAGCACTGATGCGGGTTTCGAGGGCGTCGGCTTCGCGGTGCCGATCGACTCGGCCAAGCGCTCGCTCGAGCAGTTGCTCGTCTCCGGCCGCGTCGCCTACGCCTATATCGGGCTCCAGACCGAGGATCTGACGCCGACGATCGCCAAGGCGTTCGACTATCCGGTGACCCGCGGCGCGCTCGTCAGCTCTGTCGCCGCCGGCGGTCCCGCTGCTCGCGGCGGCCTCCGCAAGGGCACGCGCACGGTCATCTGGCAGAACGAGCGCCTCACGCTCGGCGGCGACCTCATCGTCGCGATCGACGGCAACCCGGTTGCCAACTCCGACGACGTCGCCCGGCTCGTGGCCGAGCGAATGGTGCCCGGCGAGGCCGCCTGGTTCACGGTCATCCGAAACGGCCAGACGCGCGTGATTCCCGTGATCCTCGGCTCACGCCCCTAGATGACTCGTTCCACGATCTCGCGTGTCCGGATGCACGATCTGGACAGCCTGGGCCGCTCCGGCCTCATGGAAGCCGGTGAGGCTGGCTTCCGTGAGGCCTGCGCTTCACTACGGCAGTGCTTCACCGGTACGTCGTGTATCGGAGAAACACTGCCGCGGCACCCCAGACTGCCCAGCCCGCGCCCCGAAACAGACGATCTCGTGGAACGAGCCATCTAGCGCTGCATAGAATCGGGGCGTGAGCGAGCTTTCCCACGTCGACGAGTCCTCCGGGACCGTGAAGATGGTCGACGTCGGCCACAAGCCGCCGATGCGGCGCAAGGCGATCGCCAGCGGCGCCGTCCTGATGGCGCCCGAGACCGCGCGCCGGCTGCGCGACTTGCCGAAAGGGGATGCGCTCACGACCGCCAAGCTTGCGGGGATCATGGCCGCGAAGGCGACGAGCAACCTGATCCCGCTCTGCCATCCGCTTCCGCTCTCGCACGTGAGCGTCGAGCTCGAGGTCGGCGAGGGTCGTGTCGAGATCGTCGCCTCGGCCGAGACGACGGCGCAGACCGGCGTCGAGATGGAGGCGCTGACCGCGGTCGCCGTCGCAGGCCTGACCGTCTACGACATGGCCAAGGCAATCGACAAGGGCATGGTCATCACCGAGATCACGCTCGTGAAGAAGACGAAGGACGAGGTCTGAAAGCGGGAGTCCTGACCGTGTCCGACCGCGGTCTCGAGCGGCGAGGCAGACGACGTCAGCGGCGACACGCTCGAGGAGCTCCTGC
Organism: uncultured Actinomycetota bacterium; assembly: GCA_963720045.1. Lineage (GTDB taxonomy): Bacteria > Actinomycetota > Thermoleophilia > Gaiellales > Gaiellaceae > PALSA-600. Next base: position 88,691 of record CAVREC010000006.1, read on the forward strand.
TCGCCGACGGCTTCGAGGTGATCCGCCGGCTCGTCGCGGACGAGACCGAAGAGATCGCGCGTGCGATCACGGATCTGGCTGCCGACAACGCGCTCGTGCTCACGACCGGCGGCACGGGCCTCGCCGCGCGCGACGTGACGCCCGAGGCGACGCGCTCGGTGCTCGAGCGCGAGGCGCCCGGGATCGCCGAGGCGATCCGCGCCGACTCGATCTCGAAGACGCCCCACGGCCTGCTCTCGCGCGCGCTTGCCGGCACCGTCGGCCGGCGCTCGTCGTGAACCTCGCCGGCTCGCCCGGCGCCTGCCGTGACGGATACGCGGTGCTGCGGCCCGCGCTCACCCACGCGCTGCGGCTGCTCGCCGATCAGAGCACGGCAACCGATCACATCAACACCTGACCGTGTCGGCGATCGCGAATGCGCGGCTGTTTGCGCGCCTGATCAAGGTCGAGCACACGATCTTCGCGCTGCCGTTCGCCTACGTCGGCGCGTTCCTCTCGATCGACGCGGTGCCGTCCGCGCACGACCTGCTCTGGATCACCGTGGCGATGGCCGGTGCCCGCGCGCTCGCGATGGCGCTGAACCGGCTGATCGACGCGGGAATCGATGCCCGCAACCCGCGCACCGCGAGCCGCGAGCTTCCGTCGGGCGCGCTCACGACCGCGAAGGTTGTCGCCTTTTGTCTCGGATCGCTCGTCGTCTTCCTGATCGCGGTCTGGCAGCTGAACCCGGTCGTCCGCTGGCTCTGGCCGATCCCGGTCGCCGCGTTCGTGATCTACCCCTACCTCAAGCGCTTCACCTGGCTCTGCCATCTCTGGCTCGGCGCGGTCGACGGCCTCGCACCGGTCGGCGGCTGGGTCGCGATCACCGGGAAGCTCCCGTGGGAGGCCTGGGCGCTCGGCGGCGCCGTCGCGACCTGGGTCACCGGCTTCGACATCTTCTACTCGCTGTTCGACGTCGAGATCGACCGCGCCCAGGGCCTGCACTCCTGGGCCGTCCGCTTCGGCGAGCGCGGCGCGTTCCTCGGCGCCCGGCTGATGCACATCGCGACGGTGCTGTTCCTGATCGCCGCAGGTCTCGGCCTCGACGTGGATGCCTTCTACTGGGCGGGCGTTGCTGCGGTCGCCGGGCTGCTTGCCTGGGAGCACTCGCTGATCCGCCCGGGCGACCTGCGCCGCCTCGATGCGGCGTTCTTCACGATGAACGGCGTGATCAGCGTCGCGTTCTTCGGGTTCGTGCTCGCCGACGTGCTCTAGGCGTTCGCGGGTTCGATCACGCCGGAACGCTCGGTAGATCGCTCGAAGATGCCGGAACGATACCGCCGCGCATGTCCGGGTACCGTTCGCCGCCGTGGTCAAGGCGGCGAAGCTCACGAAGCGGTTCGGCGAGAAGCGCGTCCTGAACAAGGTCGACGTCGAGCTCGACGCGCCCGGCTTCCTGCTCGTCACCGGCCCGAACGGCTCGGGCAAGACGACGCTCCTGCGCGTGCTCGCCGGGCTCGACGCGCCGAGCGCGGGCGAGGTGCTGCTGCCGGAGCGCGGGACGATCGGCTACCTGGGCCACGAGCCGCTCGTCTACCGGGAGCTGACGCCGCTCGAGAACCTCCAGCTCTTCGGCCGGCTCTATCGGGTGCCCGAGCGCGGCGAGCGGATCGGGATGCTGCTCGAGCGCTTCGGGCTCTGGGAGGTGCGCGACCAGCGCGTCTCGACGTTCTCACGCGGGATGCGTCAGCGCCTCGGGTTCTGCCGGGTGCTGCTGCACGATCCGAGCCTCGTGATCTTCGACGAGCCGTTCAACGCGCTCGACGAGACAGGCGCGAACCTGCTCGACGAGACCCTCGACGACCTTGCGGCGAGAAGCGCCGTGATCGTCGCGACCCACGACCCGGCGCGGGTCGAGCGCCTTGCGACCCAGCGGCTTGCGTTCGCATGACGTACTTCTCGGACGTGGCCGCGCTCGCGCGGAAGGACCTGCTGATCGAGCTGCGGGCGAAGGAGACCGTGCCGGCGATGCTCGTGTTCGTGATCTCGACGCTCGTCGTCTTCCATTTCGCGGTGCCGGTCGGCGTGACCCACGAGGTCGCCCTCGGCCTCCTCTGGGTGGCGATCCTCTTCACCGCGCTCCTCGGTCTGACGAGAGCGTTCGTGCCGGAGCGCGAGCAGGGCCTCTTCGACGCGCTCGTGATGGCCCCGTCGGATCGGAGCGCGATCTGGCTCGCGAAGGCCTTCTCGGTGTTCGTCTTTCTCGGCGTGGCCCAGCTCTTCGCGCTGCCGGCGTTCGGGATGTTCTTCTTCGGCGTCGGCTGGCACACGGTCGTCGCCGTCGTGCTCGCCGACATCGGCATCTGCGCCGTCGGGACGCTGACCGGCGCGATGGCCGTTGCGGGCAAGGCGCGCGAGCTGATCCTGCCGCTGCTCTTCCTGCCGCTCTCGATCCCGATCATCGTCGGCGGAGTCGGCGCGAGCATTGTCCATGATGGCAACAAGTACCTGGAGTTCCTCATCCTCTACGACGCGGTGTTCGCAATCGTCTCCTGGGCCGCTTTCGAGTACGTCGTGGCCGAGGCGTAGAGGTCCGCCCCTACCAAGGTAGGCAGATACGATTAAGGTGTGACGAGGGATGCGCGTCTCCCGCTTCCCGTGCTTGCGGGGATAACCGCTGGGCTTTTCGCGATCGCGATCGCGTTGATCTTCTTCTATGCGCCGGTGGACGCCGGCTCGGCGCAGAGCCAGGGGCTCTCGCAGAAGATCTTCTACTTCCACGTCCCGATCGCGCTCACCGCGTACGCCGCGTTCGGATGGGGCGCCTGGAAGGCGCTCCGCTACCTCTGGAAACGCAACGAAGAGAACGACCTCGAGAGCTACGTCGCGCTTCACATGGGCGTGATCTTCGGCACCCTGACGCTGATCACAGGCTCGATCTGGGCGCGGATCTCCTGGGGCGTCTGGTGGGTGTGGGGCGACGACGAGCTCGTCCTCTTCCTCGTCCTCTTCCTCTTCTACTGCGCCTACTTCATGCTCCGGTTCTCCGTCGATCCCGGCGTCTCCCGCGCCAACATGAGCGCCGTCTACGCGCTCTGCGGGATCGTGCTGCTGCCGATCTCGTTCTTCGCGATCAGGCTCTCGCGCAGCATCATCCACCCGGAGGTCTTCAAGCTGAGCGGACCGCAGATGACCCACTCGCAGTTCATCGCGTTCGCCGTCTCATACATTGCGATGCTGTTCCTGTTCGCAACGCTCTACCGGATCGAGTTGGCGGGGAAGCGCCTCGACATCCAGCTCCGTGAGCTTCGCGAGCTCCTCGCATGACGCCGTCCGAGAAATACACCGCCGCCGCGTACCTCGTCGTCTTCGTCGGGCTGCTGGCCTACATCCTGATCATCGCCGCGAAGCTCGGTCGGATCCAGCGCCAGGTCGGTGAGCTCGTGCAGCAAGTGCGGGAACGGGACGCCGAACCCGTCTCAAGCGACACCTGATGGCCGAGCTTCTCTTCTGGCCTGCGCTCCTCGGCTACGGCGAGGCCGCGCTCGCCTACACCTCGCCGCGCTACACGCGCCTCGCGATGTGGGGCGTGCGCATCGGCTGGCTCGCGCAGACCGGGCTGCTCGTCGCGCAGGCGGCCGGCGTGGACGGATTTCCGTGGTCCACCTGGGCCGGCTCGCTCAACCTCTTCGTCTGGTTCGTCGTCGGCGCCTACCTGATCTGGGGCTGCCAGCAGCGCTACCGGCTCGTCGGGCTCTCGGTGATGCCGCTCGTCGTGGGGCTCTTCATCGCCTCGAGGCTCGGCGGCGGGACGGCGGCAGGCGAGCGCTCGCACTACTCGAACCTCTTCCTCACGATCCACGTCGGGTTCGTGCTCGCCGCGTTCGCCGGCTTCACGCTCGCGGCGGCGCTTGCGGTGCTCTACCTCGTCGAGGAGCACGGGCTCCAGCACCATTCGCCGGGAATCCTCCGCCTGCGGCTGCCCTCGCTCGTCGTGCTCGAGAAGCTGATCGTGCGGACGATCGTGGTCTCTCTGCCGCTGCTCACGGTCGGGCTCGCCGCCGGCTTCATCCGGCTGCACGAGCAGGGCGACGGGATCGATGCGCTGATGGCGGCGGCGATCGTCACCTGGCTCGTCTACGCGGGCTTCGTCGCGATGCGGGCCACCGGCCGCCGGGCGGCGTATCTCGCGCTGATCGGCTTCGCGCTCGTGATCCTCGCGCGCATCGTTCTTGCCGGGAGCCACTTTTGACCCTGTCGCTCGTCGGGATCTCCCACCACGTCGCCCCGGTCGAACTGCGCGAGCGGGTGTCCCTTTCGCTCGAGCGGGCCGCCTCGCTCGCACGCACGCTCGGCGATGCCGTCTGCCTTTCGACGTGCAACCGCACCGAGGTCTACCTCGTGGACGACGACGGCTCGCGCGCGCTCGCCTCGCTCGAGGAGCTCGCAGGCGAGCCGCTTCGCCTCGGTCGCCTACCGGATGCACGACGACGCCGCGGCGCTGCATCTCTTCCGCGTCTCGGCAGGCCTCGACTCGCTGATCCCGGGTGAGAGCGAGATCCTCGGGCAGGTGCGTGCGGCCTTCGATGCCGCCTCGCCGGGCCCGCTGCTCGACCGCGTGTTCCGCCAGGCGCTCCAGCTCGGCAAGCGCGTGCGGACCGAGACGGCGATCGGCGAGAGCCCGGCTTCCGTGCCGGCCGCCGCGGCAGCGCTCGCCGCCCAGGTGTTCGGCGATCTCGCCGGCCGGAAGGTGCTGCTCGTCGGCGCCGGCCGGATCGGCGAGCTCGCGGCCGGGAACCTCTCGGCCCGGGGCGCCACGATCGCCTACGTCGCGAACCGCAGCGCCGAGGGCGCCGCCGAGCTCGCAACGCGCTTCGGCGGCCAGCCGCTCGCGCTCGACGAGGTGGCTGCGCGGCTCGGCGAGGTCGATGTCGTTCTCACCTCCACCGCCGCGCCGGGCGCTCCTGATCGAGGCCGGCCATGTGCCTTCCAAGCGCCGCCGGCCGCTCTTCTTCATCGACATCGCGGTTCCGCGCGACGTCGATCCGGCCGTGCACGAGATCGAGGGCTGCTACCTGTACGACATCGACGACCTCGAGGCGGTGGTCACCGAGACGCTCAACGGCCGCCGCGCCGAGGCCGAGGTCGCCGAGCGGCTCGTGGTCGAGGAGGCCGAGCGCTTCCGCGAGTGGCGCGCCTCGCTCGACGTGGTACCCGCGATCGCCTCGCTGCGGGCGCGTGCCGAATCGATCCGCGCCGCGGAGCTCGCGAAGCTCGGGCCGCTCTCCGACGAGGAGCGCGAACGGCTCGACGTGGTCACGACCCAGCTCATGAACAAGCTCCTGCACGAGCCGACCGTGCGGATGAAGCAGGCGGCAGCCGACGGCGGCGGCCAGGCCGACGCGGCGGCGATCCGACGGCTCTTCGGCCTCGACGAAGGAGGCTGAGCGGTGCTCGTCCGCATCGGCTCGCGCGGCTCCCGGCTGGCGCTGACCCAGGCCGAGCTCGCCGGCGAGGTCATCCGGAGGGCGGGCCACGAGATCGTCTTCATCCCGATCACGACGGCCGGCGACCGCGACCGCTCGAGCCCGTTCGGCCAGATCGGCGAGCGCGGCGTCTTCGTGAAGGAGATCGAGGAGGCGCTCCTTGCCGACCGGATCGACGTCGCCGTACACTCCGCAAAGGACATGACCTCGACGGACACGGCCGGTCTCGTTGTCGGCGCCTACCTCGAGCGGGACGACCCGCGGGACGCTCTCGTCGGCGCGGATGCGCTCGAGCCTGGAATGCGGATCGGGACCGCGTCGGTGCGCCGACGGGCCCAGCTGCTCGCGTTCGATCCGACGATTTCGGTCGAGCCGCTTCGAGGGAACGTCGAGACGCGGCTGCGCAAGGCGCAGGAGCGCGGGCTGGACGCGCTCGTGCTCGCCTCGTGCGGCCTCGACCGCCTCGGTCTGGCCGACCGGATCGGGCTCCGGCTTCCGGTGGAGACGATGCTGCCGGAGGCCGCCCAGGGCGCGCTTGCGCTGCAGGTGCGCGCCGGCGAAGAGGAGCTCGTCTCGGCAGCGGACTCGGCGGAGACACGGCGCGCGGTCGAGCCCGAGCGGGCGTGTGTCGCGGAGGTGGGCGCGGGTTGCCTCGCGCCGGTCGCGGCGCATCACGATGGCGAGAAGCTGACGGCGCTGATCGCTGCCGAGGACGGCAGCTGGATCGAGCGGGCGAGCGGAGCAGAGGCGGCTTCGGTCGCGGCCGAGCTGCTCGCGGCGTCGCAGAGGCGTGCGGCATGAAGGTGATCGTCACGCGCCCGCAGGGCCAGGCACAGCCACTCGCCGGCCGGATCGAGGAGCTCGGGCACGAGGTTGTCGAGTGCCCTCTGATCGAGATCGTTCGCACCTCCGACGAGCCGATCGACTGCTCGGGCTACGAATGGGCCGTCGTCGTGAGCCCGAACGGGGCCGATGAGGTCGCGCGCCGGGCGAAGAACCTGCCCGCGAAGGTCGCGGCTGTTGGTCCCGGCACCGCCGAGACGCTTCGCAGGCACGGGATCGAGCCGGCGTTCGTCGCCAAGACGTCCACGGCCGACCACCTCGCGGCCGAGTTCCCGAAGCCCGAGGGCAGGGTGATCTACCTCGCGGCCGAGAACTCGCGGCGCCCCCCGATCGACGCGCTCAACGCCGACTTCGTTCCGCTCTACAGCACGATCCTGCTCGAGCCGGACCCTCCGGAAGGCGACGTCGTCGTGCTGGCGTCGGGATCGGCGGCGCGCGCCTACGCGTGGATCGGCGGCGGCGCGCCGGCGATCTCGATCGGGCCGGAGACCTCGAAGGTCGCGGGCTCGGTCGGCATCGACGTCGCTGTCGAGGCGACGACGCACGACCTCGAAGGGCTTCTCGCCGCCGTCGAGGAGTACGCGAGCAGGCAGTAGGCCGTATTCGATGTACGACACGATCACGTTCCTGACCGACTTCGGGCTTCAGGACGACTTCGTCGGCGTATGCAAGGGCGTGATGAAGCGGATCGCACGAGACGTCGAGATCCTGGACGTGACGCACGGGATCGCGCCGCAGGCCGTGAAGCAGGGCGCGCTCGTACTCTCACGCGCCCTTCCCTACCTGCCGCCTGCGGTGCACCTGGCGGTCGTCGATCCCGGTGTCGGCAGCGAGCGCCGCGGCCTCGCGATCCGGGCCGGCGGCGGCCGGGTCTTCGTCGGGCCCGACAACGGCCTGCTGGCGCTCGCCGCGGACGAATGCGGAATCGAGAGCGTCCGCAGCCTCACGAACCCGCGCTACCACCTCGACGAGGTGTCGAGGACGTTCCACGCTCGCGATCTCTTTGCGCCGGTCGCGGCGCATCTGGCCGCCGGCGCGAGCTTCGACGACCTGGGAGAGGCGGTCGAGCCCGCGAGCCTCATCCGCCTCGATCTGCCGGCCGCCGTCGTCGAGGACGGCGAGCTCGTCGCGATGATCGTCGACATCGACCGCTTCGGGAACCTCGGCCTGAACGTCTCGGCCGCCGAGATCGCCGCGGTCGGCCTCGAGCCCGGACAGACGGTGGAGCTCCGCGTCGCCCTCACCCCGTACTACGCCGAGGTCGGCGAGACCTATGCCGACACGGGGCGTGGCGAGCTGATCCTCTACGAGGACTCCTACGGCGCCTGGGCGATCGCGATCAACGGCGGCAACGCGGCGGCGCTGACGGAGGCGGCGGCGGGCGACGAGGTCCGCATCCGCGCAGTCACGCTCCGCGAATGACCTGCCAGATCACCGGCCGGCCGCGCTCGATGCGGTAGACCGTGACGATGCCGGCGTTCGTGTCTCCGTTCGCGGTGAAATGGAACGTGCCGAGAATGCCGCCGACCACCCGCTCGGCCGCCTCTCCAGGATCCTGACGAACGGCTGAGGAGACCGAGGCCGTTCTGGCGGTCGAGCATCGAAAAATGGCGAGGGCCGGACTTGAACCGGCGACACCACGGTTTTCAGCCGTGTGCTCTACCAGCTGAGCTACCTCGCCTGGCGGAGCCAGTCTAGCCGCGACCGCTCTAGGCGAAGTACGTATCGGCGTCCGAGTACGGCGGGGCACAGCAGCAGAGGAGGCGCAACTCCGTCGTCGCGGTGATCGTATGCCAGGAGCCGGCCGGGATCAGGGCGGCATCGCCCGGCCCGACCGTGCGGGTCTCGCGGTCGATCTCGAGCTCGGCCATCCCCTCGACGATGAAGTAGATCTCCTCGCTGAGCGCGTGGTAGTGGCGGGTGGTCGAGCCGCCTGCCGGAAGCGCGGCCTCGGCGAGGCTCTGCGCCGCCGTGTGGTGGAGCTCGCGGATCGTCGAGCCGTCCTTCGTCGTGAAGGGCTCCGCGGTGGCGAGGGACGTCAGCTCCACGGCTTCCACGTTAGCCTTCGTCGATGAGCGCGGAGCAGGGAATACGGCCGGTTGCGGTGATCGGCGCCGGTCTCGACCTCGGTCAGGGTCGGCGCGGCGTCGATATGGGGCCTTCGGCGATCCGCTATGCGGGCCTCCAGGAGCGGATCGCGGGGCTCGGGCGTGCCTGCGTCGACTGGGGTGACGTCGAGGTCGGGGTTGCCGAGGCGACGGAGATCGGGGACGCCGACGCTCGCTATCTCAGCGCGATCATGCGCTCCTGCGGCGAGGTCGCGGGCCGCGTCGCCGAGGCGCGCGCCGCCGGTTTCCTGCCGCTCGTTCTCGGCGGCGACCACTCGGTGGCGATGGGCACGCTCGGCGGGATGGCGAGGGTCCACGGTGCGGGCGCCGTGCTCTGGATCGATGCGCATGCCGACATGAACCGGCCCGGGACTTCACCGAGCGGGAACGTCCACGGGATGCCGCTCGCCGAGGCGCTCGGCGTCGGTGGCGACGCGTTCGCCACCCAGGCGTGGCCGTCGCCGTCGGTCGAGCGGGTCGCGATCGTCGGCGCCCGCTCCGTCGATGCCGGCGAGCGCGCGCTGATCGCCGAGCTCGGCGTCCGCGTCTTCACCATGAGCGACATCGACCGCCGCGGGATCGAAGGCGTGCTCCGCGAGGCGCTCGCCTACCTCCAGGGGGCGGCCTTCCTGCACGTGAGCGTCGATCTCGACGCCGTCGACCCGATGTTCGCCCCGGGCGTCGGCACCCCGGTTCGCGGCGGGCTCTCCTACCGCGAGGCGCATCTGGCCCTCGAGCTCGTCTCCGAGTCGGGCCTCCTCGACTCGCTGGAGCTCGTCGAGGTGAACCCGATCCTCGACGAGGCGAACGAGACCGCGGCCCTCGCCGTCGAGCTCGCAGCAAGCGCCCTCGGCGCCCGCATCCTCTGACGAACGGACGAGCGGACCGACCGAAGCGGGGCACCGGCCGGGCCGGTGCATGGCACCGGCGTTGTCAGCCCGGTTCCGGCCGGACTGGTGTCCCGGCTCTCCGCGGGGCGCCCACGGATGGCGCATCACACGGGCGTTATCAGGCCGGGTCCGCTCGGTTCTCTGCGGGGCGCTGACGGCTGGTGCATGGCACCGGTGTTGTCAACCCGGTTCCGCCTGGACCGGTGTCCCGGTTCTCTGGCGGAACCCTGTCGATGGCGCATGACACGGGCGTTGTCAGCCCGGTTCCGCTCGGTTCTCTGCGGGGCGCTCACGGCTGGTGCATGGCACCGGTGTTGTCAGTGCGGTTCCCCGGGACGGACATCTCCTACTGCTCCGCGCCGCGCTCACCACCCGGTGCATGCCAATCGTCTTCGAGAACTTGCGCGCGCCGAGCTAGGTTGCGCCCGTCTCCTCGCCGTTGCCCGACGGCGTGTAGTAGACGCGCCCCTTCAGCCCGTCCGGGAGGCAGTCGACCTCGAAGCCGGCGGGGTTCGCATGCGGGTAGACGTAGCCCTCGCCGCGGCCGAGCTTGCGGGCGCCCGGGTAGGCGGCCGAGCGAAGGGCGTCGGGCGGGTGGAGGTGGCCGTGCTCGCGGACATCGGCGGTCGCGGCGCTCAAGGCAGCGTAGGACGCGTTCGACTTCGGCGCCCGCGCGAGGTAGACCGCGGCCTGTGCGAGGTTCAGGCGGGCCTCGGGCAGGCCAACATGCTCCACTGCCTGCGCGGCGGCCACCGCGACGAGAAGGGCCTGTGGATCGGCGTTGCCGATGTCTTCCGACGCGAGCACGATCATCCGCCGCGCGATGAAGCGGGCGTCCTCGCCTCCCTCGAGCATCACCGCGAGGTAGTAGATCGAGGCCTGCACGTCGCTCGCTCGCGTCGATTTGATCCAGGCCGAGATCGTGTCGTAGTGCGCATCGCCGTCCCGGTCGTAGAGAAGCGGCCGCTTCCGGGCCGCGTCCTCGACGAGCTCCACCGTGACCGGCCCCGACCCCGCCGTCTGAACGACGAGCTCGACGATCCCGAGGGCGCTCCGGCCGTCGCCGCCTGCCCGCGTCGCGATCAGCTCCTCGACCTCGGGGTCGAAAGCCGTTCCCAGCTCGCTCGCCCCCCGCCGGACGAGCTCGCGAAGCTGCTCGGTGCTCAGCGCGGACAGCTCGTACACCTGCATCCGCGAGAGCAGTGCCGAGTTGAGCGAGAAGTACGGGTTCTCGGTCGTCGCCCCGATCAGCGTCACGAGGCCGCCCTCGACGCCGGGCAGGAGCGCATCCTGCTGCGCCTTGTTGAAGCGGTGGATCTCGTCGAGGAAGAGGATGGTTCGCCGTCCCGAGGCGCCGAGGCGCTCGCGCGCCCGGGCCAGCACCTCGCGCACGTTCGAGACTGTCGCCGACACGGCCGAGAGCTCCTCGAAGTCCGCGCCCGTGACCCCGGCGATGATTCGCGCCAGCGTCGTCTTCCCCGTCCCGGGCGGCCCGTAGAGAACGAGCGACGGCACCCTGTCGGCCTCGATCGCGAGTCGCAGCGCCCGCCCCGGCCCGATGACCTGCTCCTGGCCGACGAACCGGTCGAGCTCCGACGGGCGCAGTCGTTGCGCGAGCGGCGCCCCCGTCTCCAGCCTCCGTTCGGCTGCTTCTGCGAAGAGGTCGCCCATATCGGCAGTATGCTCCCGTGGCGGCGTGGTGATGGAGCTCTGGAACGACAAGATGCACGAGCGGCTCGGTGCCGTCCTCGAGCCCGTGCACGACGAGCTCGTCGACCGGCTTCGCCCGGCACCCGGCGAGTGCTGGCTCGACCTCGGCTCGGGAACCGGCTCGACCGCGCTGCGTGCCGCTCGCGCGGGCGCCCAGGTCTCGGCCTTCGACGCGTCGCCGCCGCTGCTCGAGCAGGCGCGCGAGAACGCCGAAGCCGAAGGCCTTTCGATCAGGTTCGACACCGGCAACGTCGAGTACCTGCCCTACGAAGACGGCGAGTTCGACAAGGTCGCCTCGGCGTTCGGCTTCGTCTACGCGGCGGACCACGCCAACGTCGCCGGGGAGCTCGCCCGCGTCGTTCGTTCCGGTGGCGTGCTCGGATTCACGGCCTGGAAGCCGAACCCGAAGCTCGGCGAGCTCTTCCGGCGTTTCACCGAGGAGCCTCTGGAGGGTCGCGAGGCGACCGAGTGGGGCCGCGAGGATCACGTCGAGGACATGCTCGGCGAGGACTTCGAGCTCGAGTTCGCCGACGGCACTCTCTGGATCAACGCCGGGTCCGGCGAAAACCTCTGGGAGATCTTCTCGACTTCGTCACCCCCGATCGTGACGCTGATGACGAAGCTCGACGCCGAGCGGGGCGAGGCCTTCCACAAGGCGTTCGTGGAGCTCTATGAGAGCTATCGCGAGGGCGACGTGATCCGCGCGCCGCGCCGCTATCTGCTCACGCTCGGCCGGCGCAGGTAGCACGCGGCTACATTCGGGACGTGCTCGAGCTGCACGAACCCGACGCCGCATTCGAGAGGCTCGAGGAATATCTCGAGGGCTTCTGGGGAGCGGAGGGAATGGTGGCCGAGCTGTACCTCGGCTACGGCCTTTCGGACCCGCTTCGGCGGGTGGAGCGGCCGGCTCCGCCCGAGCCCTGCCCACTGCCGCTGCTTGCCTGCCGGATCAAACCCGCTGACGATGACGATTCCCCGGCCGGGAGCTACGAGGTGGGTGACTGGAAGCGCAGCTGGGACGACGAGGGCTACGCGAACGCGATCGCGGAAGTTCGCAGCGCGATCGCCCGGGGCGACGTCTACCAGGCGAACCTCGTGCAGCACCTCTCGGCGCCGTTCGCCGGCGATCCGGCCGGGCTCGCCCTCGCGCTCGCCCAACTCCACCCGCTGCATCCCCGGCCTTTCGCCGGCCGGGGCTGGGCGATCGTCTCCGCCTCGCCCGAGCTCTTTCTCTCGCGCCGCGGCATGACGCTCGCCACGGCACCGATCAAGGGAACACGCCCAGCCGGCGTCACGATCGAGGGCGAGAAGGACACCGCCGAGCACGTGATGATCGTCGACCTCGAACGCAACGACCTCGCGCGCGTGTGCGAGCCCGGCTCGGTCGCCTGGCCCGAGCTGATGACCCAGCGAGAGCTCGCCGGCGTGACCCATCTCGTCTCGCGCGTCGAGGGAAGGCTGCGGCCGGGCGTCGGCCTCGCGAAGATCCTGGCCGCGACCTTCCCCGGCGGCTCGGTGACCGGCGCCCCGAAGCTCGCCGCGCTCGACTTGATCGCCTCCCTCGAGCCGGTCGGCCGCGGGGCCTCGATGGGCGCTCTCGGCGTGATCGAGCCGAACGGCGACTTCGAGCTCGCGCTCACGATCCGTACGCTCGCCGTCGCCGCAGGGCGGATCCACCTGTGGGTGGGCGGCGGCATCGTCTGGGACTCCGATCCCGCCGAGGAGATCGAGGAGTCGTGGGTCAAGGCGCGGCCTATCCTGCAGGCCGTGGGGAGCCTCGTCCCGGCATGACCGCTCTACTCGCCGCAGCCGTTTCCGGCCGGGGTCTCGTCGATCCCGCGGCACCCGTGTTCCATCCCGACGACGAGGCGCTCCTGCGCGGCGCCGCGGCGTTCGAGACGGTGCGCATCCGCGGCGGCCGCGCCGTGCTCGCGCGCCGGCACATCGACCGCCTCGAGCGCTCGTGCCTCGCCCTACGCCTGCCGCCCCCCGATGGTGTGTCCGAGCTTGCGGCGCTGGCCGTGGAGGCCGCCGGAACCGACGAGGGCGCGCTGCGGCTCTTCCGCACCGGCATGACCCTGCTCGCGACCGTGGCACCGCTCCCGTCCGGGCTCGAGGAGCTGCGCCGCCGAGGGATCGCGCTCGTCACCGTTCCCACGACGAGTGCGGGGCTCCTGACCGGCGTCAAGGCGACGAGCTACGCGACCGCGCTCGCCGCGGTCGCGCAGGCCGAGCGCGCCGGCGCCGACGACGCGATCTATCTGGGCGAGGGCGAGACGGTGCTCGAGGCGACGATGTCGAACATCTGGTGGCGCGACGGCGACATCCTCGTCACGCCCGCGCTCACGACCGGCGTCCTTCCCGGCGTCACACGCGGTGCGGTCGCCGCGCTGGCCCGCTCGGCGGGCTACCGGATCCGCGAGGGCTCGTTCACGCTCCCGCATCTGCTGAAAGCCGACGAGGCCTTCACGAGCTCGGCCGTCCGCGAGCTGATGCCCGTGATCGCGGTCGACGGCCGTGAGCTCGCCCGCGGTGAGGCAGCCGCGAAGATCCAGGCGCTCCTCGAGCAGGTGACCGACGACTACCCTGTCGGGGATGGCTGAGGAACGCAACGAGAAAGTCCGGCTCGGCGGGATGGCGCTCAGAAACGGCGTGCTCGTCCACGGGCCGACTGCCTGGGCCTGTGCGGTCCGCACCGCCGACGGGAACGTGAAGATCGCGTCCGAGCGCAAGCGGCTCGTCGGCTCGCGCGTGACGATGCCGCTTCTGCGCGGCCCGGCCCGGCTCGTCGAGGCCTTCGCGGTGCTTCCGCGCGTCAAGCGGGCGCTCCCTGACGCGAAGATGCCGTTCGAGGGCCGCACCGCGTTCACGGCGATGGCGGGCACCGCGGTCGCCGTCCAGCTCTTGCGGCGGAGCCGCCTCAACGACACGGCGCAGGAGCTCCTCGGCGCGCTCCTTGCCACCGCCCCGGCCGTGCTCACCATCCGGAACGGCTCGCTCGCCGGCTACCACGGCGCCGAGCACATCGCGATCGGCAGCTACGAGCAAGACCGGCCTACCGCGAAGGAGCACGAACGCTGCGGCTCGCCATCTCGTCGGGCCGCTCATCCTCACGGCCACGGCCGGCAACCTGCTGGCGTCGCGCGCGCCGAGCGAGATGCGTCCTGCCGCCCGCCTCGCAGCGTCGGTCGGCGCGGTGGCTGCGGCAACGGAGATCTTCGGTTGGATGACGCGGCATCCCGACCGGCCGCTCGCCCGCGCACTCGCGCGGCCGGGCCACGAGCTCCAGCATCGCCTCTCGACGGCCGAGCCGAGCTCGGACCAGCTCGAAGTCGCCCGGGCGGCGCTCGCGGCGTGCCTCGAGCTCGAAGACGCCTAGCCCGAGCCTCTCAGCCCTTTAGTCCCTTCGCATCCGTGCCGATGAGGGAGGCATGGACCTGCTGGCCAGTGTCGGTGCGAGCATTTCGACCTTCGCGATGAACTGGCTTCCGGTCATGTTCTTCGTGCTGATGTGCTTCGTCTGCTACCTGCTCTGGCGGACGATGAAGCTCCTACCGCGCGTGAAGCCGACGGAGATCACGCCGGGATCGGACTCCGCCGTGACGTGGGACGAGGTGGCGGGCCTCGACGAGGCGAAGGAAGAGCTCCAGGAGGTCGTCGACTTCCTGCGCGACCCGAAGCGCTTCGAGGCGCTCGGCGCGCGCGTTCCCAAGGGCATCCTCTTCCACGGGCCGCCCGGCACCGGCAAGACGCTCGCCGCCAAGGCGATCGCGAGCGAGTCGGGGGCCAAGTTCTACGCGCAGAGCGCTTCTGCGTTCGTCGAGATGTTCGCCGGCCTCGGGGCGGCACGGATCCGCAAGCTCTTCGAAGAGGCGCGCGCCAACGCACCGTCGATCATCTTCATCGACGAGATCGACGCTGTCGGCAGCGCCCGCGCCGGCCACTCGTTCAACCGCGAGCAGGATCAGACGCTGAACCAGCTCCTCGTCGAGCTGGACGGCTTCGGGCCGCGCGACCAGGTGGTCGTGATGGGCGCCTCGAACCGGCTCCAGGATCTCGACCCGGCGCTCCTCCGCCCGGGCCGCTTCGACCGCCAGATCCTGATCCAGCCGCCGGATCTGAAGGGCCGCAAGGACATCCTCGCCGTCCACACCCGCGGCAAGCCGCTCGCCCTCGACATCGACCTCGAGACGGTGGCGCGCCACACCGCCGGCCTCACCGGGGCCGATCTCGCCAACATCTGCAACGAAGCCGCAATCGCGGCAGGCCGCCGTGACGCCGTCGCGATCAACCAGGACGACTTCGAGTACGCCATGGACCGCGTGATCGCCGGCCTCCAGCAGCGGCGCGTGATCACACCCAAGGAGAAGCAGATCCTCGCCTACCACGAGGGCGGTCACGCGCTGATGGCGCATCTGATGAGTGCGGTCTCGTCGGTGCAGAAGGCGACGATCATCGCGCGTGGCACTGCGCTCGGGTACACGCTCAACCTTCCAGAGGAGGAGCGGTACCTGCACACCAAGGAAGAGCTGGTCGACTGGATGGTCGTGACTCTCGCGGGCCGAGCAGCCGAGCAGGTCGTCTTCGGCCGCGTCACGAACGGCGCCGCGAACGACCTCGAGAAGGTCACCGGTCTCGCCCGCGCGATGGTGTTCGAGTACGGGATGGGCGAGGGTGCGGGCGCACGGACGATGCGGGCCGACAACTACGCGCTCTCCGAGGAGTCGAAGCGGATTCGGGACTCCGAGCAGACCCGGCTCACCGATGAGGCCTATGCCGAGGCGCTCCGCCTGATCGCGAAGCACCGCGCCCTTCTCGACCGGGTCGCGGCCGCGCTGCTCGAGAAGGAGACGCTGAACCGCGAGGAGCTGCTCGAGCTGTTCGGCTCGGTGCAGCCGGAATCGCGCGCGGCCGAGTCGGTCGGCGTCCCGCAGGTCGTAAACGCGCGCGATTAGTGGCCGGTGAGCTTCGCGTAGTCGAGCGGGTTCGGCGGCGCCGTCAGCGTGACGGGCTGGTTCCAGTCGGTGAACTTGACCCCTCCCTTGCCCTTCCCCGGGTTGAGCTGGAGCGGATAGGCGGGCCCGGTCGTCGCGACGTAGAGCGTGCCTCCCTTCGCGCTGTCCACGATTGCGATCGCCGGCTGCCCGTCGATCGTCGTGGTCGAGCCCTTCGTCAGGGTTCCGGCTGACGAGACGATGGTGTCGACGAGCGATTCGATGTCGGTGAGCGACGTGAAGCTCGCGAACTGCGGCACCGAGGTCGAGACGGCGAACCACCTGCCCGCGAAGACGGGCGCAGCCGCGCCCGCGTACTGCTGGAGAAAGGCCTTCTCCCCCTTGAAGTAGATCTTCGGGCCGATCTTGATGATGTCGAACGAGAGCCCGCCGACGGAGATGTGGCCGGTGCCTCCCTTGCCCTTTTCGAGCTTGAGATCGAGCGTGAGCGTGCTCCCCTGGGTCGTACCTCCGCCGACGATGTGGACGCTCGTGGCGCCTGCGACGTCCTTCTTCATCTGCACGAGGATCTGCTGCGGGGTCATCGACGAGACCCCGTTGTCGGACGGCCCTTTCTTGCCACCGCAGCCGACGAGGAGCATGGCAACGATCGCGAGCCAGCACGCGAGAGCGAAGCGCATTCCCCGGCACTCTTGCAGGTCGGCGCCCGATTCTCAAGCCTCGCCGGTAGCATCGAGCGCGTGGACTCGAAGCGAATTCATCATGTCGGGGTCGCCGTCGCCGATCTGGACGAGGCGATCGACACCTACAGCCGCCTCTTCGGGGCCGAGCTCGAGCTTCGCGAGACCGTTCGGGAACAGGGCGTCGAGACCGCGCTGATGCGTGTGGGCGACGGCCGGATCGAGCTGCTCGCATCGCTCGAGCCCGACACGCCGGTCGGCCGGTTCATCGACAGGCGCGGCCCCGGGATGCATCACCTCGCCTTCGAGGTCGACGATGTCGCCCTCGAGCTCGAGCGGCTCGCCGCGGGCGGGGCCGAGCTGATCGACGAGCACCCGCGGAAGGGCCTCCAGGGCCGCGAGATCGCCTTCGTCCACCCGCACGCCACAGGCGGCGTCCTTGCGGAGCTCGTGGCCTGTGGCTGACACCGAGCGCATCCGGATCGAGATCGCTTTTCGCAGCGGCCAGTCGCTGAGCGTTCACGTCACCCCGCAGACGGCCGACGAGCTCGAGTCCGCGCTCGCGAAAGGCTCCCCCGAGGCCGTCACGTTCGACGCCGACGACGGCCGCTACACGGCGGTCGTCCGGATGATCGCGTTCGTCAAGCGCCACGCGCGCGAGAGCCGCGTCGGCTTCGGTTCGTAGCGCCGCCCGGTGGCGCTCGAAGCCGGGATCGTCGGCCTGCCGGGTGCGGGCAAGACGACGCTGTTCACATCGCTGACGCGAACGGGCGCCGGGGAGTACGGCAAGACGCATGTCGCGATGGCCGAGGTGGCCGACGAGCGTCTCGACGCGCTCGCCGTGGTGGTCTCCGCCAAGAAGATCACGCCTGTCGCCCTGCGCGTGCAGGACGTTCCCGGAACCGGGCCTGCGCTCCTCGGCAACCTCCGGCAGGTCGACGCGCTGCTCGTCGTGCTCGACGGCTTCTCGCCGGGCGCCGATCCGGCGCGCGATCTCGAGAACCTGAACCTGGAGCTACTCGTCGCCGACCGCGATCACGTCGCGGGGCGGCTCGAGCGGGTCGAGAAGCAGGCAAAGTCGGGCGACCCGAAGGTGAGGGCGGAGGCCGAGCGGCTCCGCGAGATCCTCGCCGCCGTGGACGCGGGCGCGCCGCTCTCCGCCGTGGACGGCGAGCTGCCTGCGGGTCTCGAGCCGCTGACGACGAAGCCGCAGATCGTGGTCGAGAACGGCCCCGGCGGAATCGACCTCGCGCTCGAGGCCGAGCTCGCCGAGCTCTCCGACGAAGAGGCGGCAGCCTTCCGCGAGGGCAGCGACTCCGCGCTCGAGGAGGTCGCGCGCCGACTCCGCGACGAGCTCGACCTGATCACGTTCTTCACCGCGGGCGAAAAGGAGACGCGCGCCTGGCCGCTGCGCCGCGGGCTGTCGGCGCTCGACGCTGCGGCAGCGATCCATTCCGACATCGCCCGCGGCTTCATCCGCTGCGAGGTCGTCGACTGGAAGGATCTCGTCGAGGCCGGCTCCCACTCCGAGGTCTCGCGGCGCGGCCTCCAGCGCCTCGAAGGCAAGACCTACGTCGTTCGCGACGGCGACGTCCTGAACATCCGCTTCAACGTCTGACCGATCTCAGACGGCGATCAGGATCACGCCCGTGAGCGTGAGCACAACCCCGATCCGCTGGGTCCGGGCGATCCGTTCGTGGAGAACGATGGCGGCGAGCGCGACGGTCACGATCGGGTAGAGCGAGGCGAGCACGGAGGTGAGGCTCACGAGGCCGCCGCTTTTCGCCGCAGCGGCGAAAAGCACGTTGCCGAGCGTGTCGCCGAGCCCGACGCCGAGGACGATCAGGAGCTTCCAGCGGGTCAGGCGGAGCGGTGGACGGCGCACGAGAGCGGCGACCGCAATGATCACGAGCGCTGTGAAGCGGAAGATCAGGGAGGCCCAGATCGGGTCGGCCTTCCCGGCGGCGTGCATCGGCGGGAAGTAGAAGCCGAACCCGACCGCGGCGATGATCGCGAGGCCGACCCCGGCCGCGAGCTTGCGCTGCCCGCCCGCCTGATGCTCCCGTGAGGCCAGGAAGACACCGACGAGCGCGCAGGCGATTCCCGCGTACTGGACGGGCGCCGGCCGATCCCCGCGTGCGATCCCGAAGATGACGGGGACGATCGCCGAGGCTCCCGCGATCGGCGCGACCACGGCCATCGCCCCGATCGCCATCCCGCGGTAGTAGGCATAGAGGCCGAGCGTTCCCGAGATTGCCGCCGGGATCGCGAGCAGCACCGCCGGGTCGTGTGGGCCCGACCCGCGGATGATCGCGGCGAGCAAGGTCGCGGCCACGCCGGCGATCTCAGCCCAGACGAGCACCCGCAACGTCCCGAGCGCGCGAGACTGCCAGGGGCCGACGAAGTCCGCGACCCCCCAGGTGAGGCTCGCGCCGAGCGCGAGCAAGAGTGTGTTCACCCGGTCGGCCGGGTGGCCGCACTCGCGTCGAGCTGATTCGCGTGATGAAGGACGGCCGCCTCTGCCGTTCGCGCCGCCCGCAGGTCGTGATGAACGGCGACGCAGTGCAGGAGCTCGGCCTTCTGCTCGTCCGTGAGCCCGGTCGCCCGTTCCTCGACGAGCCGCATCCCGAGATGCACGTGACCGAGAAGCCGGCCCTCTTCCGTGGGCGTGAACGCCGGCCCGCGCGACAGCTCGATCGTACGCCCGACATCGTGGACGAGTGCCGCCGCCAGTACCAGCTCCGCGCGCAGCCGCGGATGGAGCTGCGCCGTCTCGCGGACGAGCGTCGCGACCCCGACCGTGTGCTCGAGCAGCCCGCCCGCGTAGGAGTGGTGGTCGTCGAAGGTGGCCGGATACGCACCGAGATCGCGATCGGCGAGCACGGAGGCCACGGTCGCCGAGAGTCCCGGATGCGAGACCTCCGCAACGAGAAACTCGAGGAAGCCCTGAAGCTCTGCCGCGTCCCGGCGCATCGTCGGCGTGAGGCTCGACGGATCGACGTCGGCCGTCTCGAGGGTCCGAACGTCCAGCTGGAGCCGGTCGCGAAACTGCTCGACCCGCCCCAGCACCCGCACGGCGTCCCCCTCGGTGAAGCGCCCGTCGAGCAGTTCGACGTCGTTCCAGACACGTGCGTCGATGTGGCCGCTCGGATCGACCAGCTCGAGCGCGAGGTAGGGCGCACCGCCCTTCGTCCGGAGCCGGCGCTTCGTCTTCACGGCGAAGACGCCCTCGACCACCCTGTCCGCAACGAGATCCGAGATCACCATCCGAGTCTATTAGTCCGTTCGGTAGCCTCAAGCCGTGACCGAGATCGCCCCCTTCCGGGCCCTGCGCTACGACGAAAGCATCGCCGGGCCTCTGGCCGACCTCGTCGCGCCGCCCTATGACGTGATCGACGACGACGACCTCTACACGCTCTGGCACACGAACGAGCGCAACATCGTGCACCTGACGCGCCCGGACTCGCCGGAGGCGGCCGCGGCGGAGCTTGCCCGCTGGCGCGAGGAAGGCGTGCTTCGGGAGGAGGAGCCCGCGCTCTGGTGGCTCTCCCAGGAGTTCGCCGGGCCCGACGGCATCGAGCGGGTGCGCGACGGGATCGTCGGCTCGATCGAGGTGACGCCGTACTCCGAGGGCAAGGTGCTCCGCCACGAGGAGACCCACTCGAAGGCGAAGGAAGACCGCCTGAACCTGCTTCGCGCGACGCGCACCGAGCTCGAGCCCATCTTCCTGATCTACGACGCCGACGTTCCGCTCGAGCGGCCCGACCGCGAGCCCGACTTCGCGGTCACCTCCGGCGGCTCCCGCAGCTCGCTCTGGCGGCTCGACTCCGGCGCGGTCGAGATCGACGTCCCGTTCCTGATCGCCGACGGTCACCACCGCTACGAGACCGCGGTCAACTACCGCGAGGAGGAGCCTTCGGCCACGCACACCCTCGCCGTGCTCGTCTCGTCGCGCTCGCCCGGGCTTCAGCTCTACCCGACCCATCGTGTCGTGCAGAACGTGGAGACGAGCCCCTTCGGCTTCATGACCTCGACGTGGGACACAGACTCGCTCGCGATGTACCGGACCGGCAACTTCTTCCGGCTCGACTCCGAGGACGAGCTCGACACGCGCGAGATCGAGCAGTACGGGCTCGAGGACGTCGAGTACACGCCTGATGCCCAGCAGGCGGTCGAGGCGATCGACAACGACATGGCGCAGATCGCGTTCCTCGTGCGGGCGCCCTCGATCGAGCAGGTCTTCGCCTACGCCAACCGGGGCGAGACGATGCCTCCGAAATCGACGTTCTTCTACCCGAAGCTCACCTCCGGCCTCTTTCTGCTCCCGGTTGAGTCGTAGGCTTGGCGGAGACTCCAACTAGCACCGCTCCCTGGCTGGAGTCGTGCCGGGCGGCCGTCGCCGACGTGAAGGCCGTGCTCGCGGAGATGCCGACGCGCGAGGAGCGGGAGCGGCCGATCCGCCGCGGCCAGGGCGGGGACGTCACCGCTGCGATCGACGAAGCGGCCGAGACCGCGGTGCTCTCGCACTTCGAGCGCGACGAGATCAGGATCGTCTCCGAGGAGATCGGGATTCGCGGCGACGGCCCGATCACCGTTGTCGTCGATCCGATCGACGGCTCCCAGAACGCCGAGCGCGCGATCCCGTACTTCGCGCTCTCGGTCGCAGTTGCGGAGGGCCGCACGATGGACGACGTCGTCTTCGGGTTCGTCTACGACTTCGGCGCGAACGAGGAGTGGACGGCGACGCGCGGTGGCGGCGCGTTCCTGAACGGGAAGCCGCTGACGGGACGCCCCAAGGACGAGCTCGAGTTCCTCTCGATCGAAGCGACGCGCGCCGAGCTCGTGCTGGACCGCCTGCGGGTGCTCGCCCCGATCACGGACCGGATCCGGATCATGGGCGCCCAGGCGATCACCTTCTGCCACCTCGCGGCCGGCCGCACCGACGGGGTCGCCGTTCTCAAGGCCTCCCGTCCCGTGGACGTCGCCGCTGCCCAGCTGCTCGTCCGCGAGCGCGGATTCGCGATCCAGGCGATCGACGGGCCCGAGCTCGGCTCGATCCCGCTCGACCTCGAGGCCCGCTCGCGGATCGTCGCCGCCGGCACCGAGGAGCTGGCGTCGCGCATCGCGGCGGCGGTACGCTCCTAGACACATGGAGCCCTCTCGCGAAGCCATTCTCGCCGCGCTCGGCAACGTGATCGATCCCGAGCTGCGCAAGCCCGTGACCGAGCTCGACATGGTCCGCGACGTCACGATCTCCGGCGGGGATGTCACGGTCACGATCGCGCTCACGGTCGTCGGCTGCCCGCTGCGCAACTCCTTCCAGGAGCAGGTCGCCCGCGAGGTCGGCGGAGTCACCGGTGTTACGTCGGTTCAGCTGGACTTCGACGTGATGAGCCCAGATGAGCGGATCGCGTTGACAACGAAGCTCCGCGGCGGCAGGCCTGCCGACGACAAGGCGATCCAGCTCGATCCGACGACGCGCGTGATCGCGGTCGCCTCGGGCAAGGGCGGCGTCGGCAAGTCGTCGATCACTGCAAACCTCGCCGCGGCCTTCGCCGCACAGGGTCGCCGCGTCGGGATCCTCGACGCCGACATCTACGGCCACTCGATCCCGCACATGCTCGGGATCCACCAGAAGCCCGTGCTCGTGGACAAGCTGATGATCCCGCCGGTGGCGCACGAGCTGAAGCTGATGTCGATCGGCTTCTTCGTCGACGACAACAAGCCGCTCATGTGGCGCGGCCCGATGCTCCATCGTGCGCTCGAGCAGTTTCTCCAGGACGTCCACTGGGGCGAGCTCGACGTCCTCGTCGTCGACATGCCGCCGGGCACCGGTGACGTCTCGATCTCGCTCGGCCAGATGTTGCCCCGCGCCGAGGCGGTCGTCGTCACGACACCCCAACCGCTCGCCCAGGAAGTCGCAAGCCGCGCCGCGCAGATGGCGCGCACGACGAAGATGCAGCTCCTCGGCGTGATCGAGAACATGACCTCGGAGGTGTTCGGCTCGGGCGGCGGCCAGCGCCTCGCGACCGAGCTCGGCGTGAAGCTCCTCGGCAGCGTGCCGCTCGACAGCCGCATCCGCGCCGCCGCCGACGACGGAACCCCGCTCGTCGTGTCCGATCCGGACTGCGAGCCTGCGCGCGCGATCATCGAGATCGCCGAGGCGATCGACCGCAGCCGCAGCGCCGGCTTCACGCGCACGCTTCCGCTTGTCTCCTGACGCGGCCGAGCCGCTTCAGAGGCTTGCGGCGCTCGGATTCTCCGTCGAGGATGCCCGGGTCGTCGCCGATCACCTCCTCGACGCCGAGAGCACGGGTCGCGCCGGCCACGGCCTGCGACGGCTCGAGTGGCTCGAGGGCTGGTCCGAGCTCGACACTGCCGCCAGGCCGCTACGGGTGCTTTCCGAGCCCGGATACGAGCGCTGGAACGGCAACGGCGCGCTCGGCTACCTCACGCTGAATGCGATCGTCGAGGCGCAGCTCGCGGATCCGCCGGCGAGGGCCAGGATCGTCGTCGCGGGCCGGACGTTCCCGACCGGGATGCTCGGCCACTGGGTGCGCCGCCTGGCCGAGGGCGGCCTCGTCGCCGCGCTCACCGCGACCTCGCCCCGACGGCTCGGCCATCCGGAGGGCGGGCCGAAGCTGACCGGAACGAACCCGCTCGCGGTCGCGATCCCCTCGAGCGACGGGAAGCCGGTCGTCGCCGACGTCTCGATGGCGAACCTGAACTACGGCGATGTGCTGGCCGGCCGCGCGACCGAGGACGAGCTCGCGCCGTTCGGCGGCCCACAGGCCCACAAGGCCTTTGCGCTCGCCGTCGGCCTCCAGCTTCTTGTCGACGCCCTGACCCCGGACGACGCCCACGGCGCGGTCCTGCTCGTCGCACGTCCCGAGAGCGATCCCGTACCGGCGTTCCGGGCTCTGGCCGACGGCGTGCGGCTTCCGGGCGACCGCGTGTAGTTGCTTTTTTCGGGTTGGGGTACTCGTTGTCAACCCGGGTTCGAAGAGCGGCGTATGGAAGGCGGATCGCTGACGAAGGACGCTAGGCCGGGAAGCCCGGCTCGCGGCGGATCGGGTCGAAGTCGGGATCCGTCTTCGCGCGCTCGGCCCACTTCGAATCGCCCCGCACCGCCTGCTGTAGGTGAGTGAGCGCGTCGAGCGGTCGCCCCGCGCGCGACTCGGCGCACGCAAGGTTGTAGAGGATCGCCGGATGTCCCGGCTTTTCGGCAAGTCCGTCTTCCATGATCGCGATCGCCTCGTCCCAGCGCTCAGCCTTGAAGGCCGGCATCGCCGCGAAGTACCACTCCCAGGCCGATACCTCATAGGCCTTTCCAGCCTGGGCGCCGACCGCGAGCACCACCGTGCCGTCCTCCTCCGCGATCGCCTTGCGGCGCAGCGAGGGATCGCCGATGAAGACGAAGGTGCCCGCCGCGGCATCCTGGCTCTCGCCGTCGATCGTGAAGGTCGCGCGGCCGGCAAGGACGACGTAGAGCTCCTGGTGGCCTCCGGCCCCGCCGCCCCCCACCTCGTCGTGCTCCTCGACGATCTGCTCGCCGGCGCCGCCGGTGGTGTAGGCGTTCACGCCGAACGCCTGGATCCCGAAGTGCTTGCGCACCGGATGCCAGACGAGGCCCTCGAAGAGCGGAATCGAGTCGAGCTCGTCGAACCGCGCCGCCTGCCAGCCCTTCACCGGCTCCGCAGCTCCTCGAGCACGACGGGATCGATCCGCTCCACCCCGTTCACGCGCTCCTCGAGGTTCTCCCGGCCGGACCACTCGCGCAAGGCCGTGTCGAGGTCGCCGTCGAAGCCGAGCCGTCCGAGCCGTTCTCGGAGCTCGGCGCCGAGCGCATCGTCGACCTCGAGCCACTGGGTGTCGGGAGTCTTTCCGAAGAGCGCTGTGTGGATCCGATGCAGACGGGCGAGTTCTTCGACCGGCGCCGGATGATCGTCCACCCGCAGGTCGACGAGCGAGTCCGAGAGCCCCGCGTAGCCGCCCTCGTGCGCGACGACGAGGAGTGCGGCCGATTGCTGGCCTCGCCGGTCACCGCCGGCACCCTGAGCCGCGGCGAGGCAGGCGATCAGCCGCTCGGCGAGCGAGCCCGAGGAGCCCGCGAACGTGTCGGCGAGCGCGTCCACCGTCGCCGCCGAGACGAGGATGTTCCCCTGCGCCGCGAAGCAGTGACCCGCCCGCCCGCCGGCCCAGTCCATGCACGAGGAGCCCGTGTAGGTCGCGCTTCCACCCGTGCGGTCGACGACCCCGAGCTGCCGGTGGTCGCGGCCCTCATCGACCGCGGTCAACCGCTCGACGACCTCCGCCGCCCCGAGCCCGGAGGCGAGCAGCTCGAGCCCGTCCGGGCCGTAGCGAGGGTTTGCGTAGGCCTGGGTCGCAATCGCGCCGAGGTTCGGGCTCGCCCACGGCACGACCGAGCCGACCGCGAGGAACTTCGACTGGGTCGCGACGCCCCAGTGCCCCGCCTCCAGGTCGCAGGCGGCGATCGAGTAAGTCGCGACGAGCGGCGGCTGCCTCATGCGCTCAGAGCTCGACCGATCCACCCGGCGCGATGTCGATCACGTTCGCCTCCGGTGCCTCGGCGCGAAGCTGCTCGGGCGTTCCGGTCAGCACGGGGAAGGTTCCCCAGTGGCACGGGATGCACGGCGGGTTGCCGAGCAGCTCGAGCGCGAGCGCCGCCTCTTTCGGGCCCATCGTGAAGTAGTCGCCGATCGGGAGTACCGCGTAGTCCGGTTTGTAGAGGCGGTGGATCCACGCCATGTCGCCGAAGACGCAGGTGTCGCCGGCGAAGTACACGGTCTTGCCGCCCTCGAGCTTGACGACGATCCCGCAGGCCTCGCCGAGGTACTCGCCGGCATCCGAGCTCGACGAGTGGAACGCGTTCACGAGCGTGAAGGTGATCCCGTCGATGCTCGTCGATCCGCCCTTGTTGATCCCGGGCATCGGCCCGACGTTCGCGCCCTTGCCGCCGAGCCAGCCCTTCAGCTCGACCTGCGCCACGATCTGTGCCTCGGGGAACGCCTTCGAGAGCTCGACGGTGTCGCCGACATGGTCGCCGTGTCCGTGGGTGATCGCGATCACGTCCACGTGTTCCGGCTTCCGGTCCGACTCCGGGGTCTTCGGATTCCCGGTCAGGAACGGATCGACGTAGATCCGCTTTCCTTCGTCGCTCGCCAAGAGAAACGTCGCGTGGCCGAGCCAGGTGAGTGTTGCCATCCCTCTCCACTCCTTTTTGTTGCGGACGGCCCCAGGATAGAGAAGGATCGTCCGACCGAAGGGCGAAGCTATCGCCCGTGGGACGTCGCACTCTTCCTGCCATCTTTGTTGCCGTCGCGGTGCTCGCGCAACTCGACGGAGCCGACGGCCTCGCCCGGAACGCGCTCCTCGCAGCCCTTCCCTTCGCCTCCGTTGCGGCGCTCGTGGCCTTCGGCGGTTACATCGACTCACGCGAGCGGCTCGACGGCCTCCAGACGCTTTGCTCCGCACTGATCGTCGTCCTGCTCGTGCTGTCGTGCGCGGTGCGCTCGAGCGCCGCTCACGGTGTTCCGCCTGCCGCCGTCTCCTCGCTGATCGGGGTGGTGGCGCTGTTCGCGCTGAAGGGCTCGCTCGCGGTAGCGCCGTACTGGCGCCGCCTCGGCAGCTTTTCGCCCGCGAAGCCCTAGTGGACTTACCGGCAACCTTCGCGGGTCTCTGACCCGCGATCACGCGGCGCCGGAGCCCGCCCTCGTCCTTGAAAAGGCCACCGGCCTTGCCTGCGGACGATGACAGACTCTGGCTTGGTGCTCGCGACCCAGAAACCGGTAAACGTTGCCGGTCAGCCCACTAGTACGGCAGCGCGTTCGCCGCGGCCTGGGCAACATCGACCAGCGGCTGAACCGCGATGAAGGAGCCGACGGTGACGACGAGCGCAGCCGCGACGCCGATCCCGAGGACGAGCTCGCGGGGCGGGGAGCCCCCGGCAGGAGCGAGGTGCAGCTCGACGCTGTCCCGCAGGAACATCGCCTTGACGACCGCCAGGTAGTACGCCGCCGAGACCATGGTTGCGACGACGCCGATCACGATCATCCACCACCAGCCGTGCTCGTAGATCGCCTGGAAGACGTAGATCTTCCCCCAGAAGCCGCCGGTGAGTGGGAACCCGAGGAACCCGAGCATGAAGACCCACATCGAGACGCCGAAGAACGGCCGTTCCCAGCCGAAGCCGGCGAGGTTGTCGAGCGTGACCGGCGTCCCCAGCTCGCGCTCGCGGGCGGCGATCACGGCGAACGCGCCGAGCGACATCGCGCAGTACGGGATCAGGTAGTACATGAGGGCCTTCTCGCCGGTCGGGTTCGCCGCGGCCACCGCCGTGAGCATGAAGCCGGCGTGCGAGACCGAGGAATAGGCGAGGAGCCGCTTCACGTTGCGCTGTGCGAGCGCGGCGATGTTGCCGACCGCGAGCGAGATGATCGCGATCACGGCGATCGCCCAGGTCCAGAGATGCTGCTCGCCGGGGAACGCGGTCACGAGCACGCGGTAGGTGACGACGAGCGCCGCCACCTTCGTCGCCGAGGACATGAAGGCGGTGACCGGCGTCGGTGCGCCCTGGTAGGCGTCCGGGGTCCACATGTGGAACGGCGCGGCCGAGGCCTTGAACGCGAAGCCGGCGATGATCATCGCGAGGCCGAGCACGAGCAGCGAGTCGTGGGTATCGCTTGCGGCGGCGATCTTGTCGAAGCTGAGCTCCCCGGTCGCGCCGTAGACGAGCGCCGAGCCGAAGAGCAGCGTCGCCGAGCCGACCGCTCCGATCACCAGGTACTTCAGCCCCGCCTCGAGCGAGCCGACGAGGTCGATGTCGATCGCGCACATCACGTAGAGGGCGATCGAGAACCACTCGAGCCCGAGGAAGAGCGTCATCAGGTTCGCCGCCTGCACGAAGAAGGCCATCCCGGCGCCCGCGGCTGCGAGCAGCGCGTAGTACTCGGCGATGTTCTCCTCGCGCATCCGCTCGCTGTAGGCGACGCACACCGCGACGAGCCCGCAGCCCGCGATGATGATCTGCGCCGTTGCGGCCCAGCGGTCGCGGTAGATCGAGTCGTGGACGATCGCGGCGCCGTGCGGGCTTTTCTCGTCGACGAGGATCGCGAACACGAACGCCGTCGCGAAGCCGAGCCCGCAGACGATCGCGGAGGCGGCCCGTCGTGAGCGCTTCGGCCAGAAGACGGCGACGAGCAGCAGCAGCGCGGTCGCCCCCATCATCGAGAGCGACGGCGAGAGCGCGAACCAGTCGACGTGCGGCTTCTGGATCATGGCCTCGCCGCGTTCTGAAGCGTTCTCGCCGCCGGTGTCGCGCCGGTGCCGAACGAGTGGCCGCTGATCGCGTTCGGCCACGCCGAGAGCACGATCAAGATCGCCACGAGCGGCAGGACGACGGCGAGCTCGCCGCGTCGCAGGTCGAGCGCCGCCTCGCTCACGGCCGAGCCGACGTCACGGTGCAGCACGGCCGAGATCAGCCGGAGTGCGTACATCGCCGCGAGCACGATCGAGATCGCGCCGACGACCGCCCAGCCCCAGCCCTCCTGGAAGATCCCGGCCAGGATCAGGAACTCGCCGGCGAAGTTCGAGGAGAGCGGGACGGCGAGCGTCATCACGCCGACGGTCATCAGGACCGTGGCGAGGATCGGCCGGCCGCGCGCCATCCCACCGAGCAACGAGAGTTCCCCCGTCGCCGTGCGCCGCTCGACCATCCCGGCGAGCAGGAACATCGTCATCGAGAGCAGGCCGTGGTTGACCATCTGCAGCACCGCGCCGTCCGAGCCGAGGTCGTTGAAGGCGAACAGGCCGAAGGTGATCAGACCCATCTGCGCCAGCGAGGAATACGCGATCACGCCGCGGATGTCGGGCGCCCGAAAGGCGAGCAGCGAGCCGTAGATGAGGCCGATCGCCGCGAGCGAGAGGATGAGGACGTGGAAGTGGTGTGCAGGCCCCGGGAACTTCACGATCGCGATCCGCAGGAACCCGTAGACGGCGACCTTCGAGATCACGCCAGAGAGCAGCCCGGAGACCTCGGGCGGCGACTCGCGGTAGGCATCCGGCAGCCAGCCGTGGAACGGCCAGAGCGGCGCCTTGATCGCGAAGGCGATCGCGAAGCCGAGGAAGAGCCAATCGTTCGTGCTCGGGGTGAGCTTCGTCAGGTCGAAGGTGCCCTGCTGGCTCCCGTAGACGATGATCGCGGCCAGCATCAGCAGCGAGCCGGCGACGGTGTAGACGACGAAGGTGATCGTCGCCCGCAGCCGGCCTGCGCCGCCCCAGACGCCGATCAGCACGTAGAGCGGGATCAGCATCGCCTCGAAGAAGGCGTAGAAGAGCAGCAGGTCCTGCGAGGCGAACACGCCGATCACCGAGCCGGTCAGGAAGAGCAGGAGCCCGAAGTAGGCCTGCGCGCGCTCCCGCCCGGCCCACCAGGCATACATGCAGGCCGCAGCGCCGCAGATCGCCGTCAGCCCGACGAGCCAGAGCGAGAACGCGAACAGCCCGACGTGGTAGCTCGAGCCGATCGACGTGAACCAGGTGTGCTGCTGCTGCAGCTGGAGTGCGCCGCTCGAGAAATCGAACTTCTCGACCGCGACGATCCAGACTCCGACCTCGACGAGCGAGACGAGCGTCGCGAGCGAGGCCACCCAGAGCTTCGGCATCGGGGCCAGCCAGACGACCGCCGCGCCGGCCATCGGCAGGAAGATCAGGATCGTTGTGAGCCAGCTCGTCATCGCGTCGTGATGAAGACGAGGGCGAGGACGGCGACGCCGCTCGCGAGCGCGAGCACGTAGAAGCGGACGAGGCCGTTCTGGACGCGTGAGAGCTCACCGGCGCCGAGGCCGAAGCCGCGCTTGACCTCGGTGAGCGAGCCGCCGATCAGCGGCAGCTCGACGAAACGTCCGAGGCTTCGCGAGATCAGGTCCGCGGGCTTGTAGGCGATCGCGTCGTAGAGCTCGTCCCAGTAGAACTTCTTCTCGAAAAGCGTGACGGGCTTCGGCACCTTCAGCGCCTTCTTCGCGTAGGCGAGGTAGGCGACCCACATCCCGGCGAGCCCGAGCGCGACCGCGCAGACCGAGGCGATCAGCTCCTGGGTGCCGCTCGCATCGGCGGTGTTCGGGGCGACCGGGTCGAGCCAGTGCGTGAGCGGTGTCCAGAACGGGGTGAACTGGAGCAGACCGCCGACGGCCGACAGCACGGCGAGCACTGCGACCGTCCAGATCATCGAGAACGGCCCGTCCCGTCCGCCCTCGGCGTGGTGGAGATGTTCCTGCGCGAAGGTGGAGCGCTCGCCGCCGAAGACGATGAAGAACATCCGGAACGTGTAGAGGCCGGTCAGGAACGCCCCGACGAGGCAGGCGGCAAAGAGGCAGTAGCCGAACGCGCCCTGCGTCAGGGTCGAGGCGATGATCGAGTCCTTCGAGAAGAAGCCGGAGAGCGGTGGGATCCCGACGAGCGCAAGCGCGCCGATCAGGAAGACGTTCCGCGTGTAGGGCATGGCTCTCCCGAGCCCGCCCATCCGCCGCATGTCCTGTTCTCCCGTGAGCGCGTGGATCACGATGCCGGCGGCGAGGAAGAGGAGCGCCTTGAAGAACGCGTGCGTCATCAACTGGAACATCGCGGCCGAGTACGCACCGACGCCGGCTCCCACGAACATGTAACCGATCTGGGACATCGTCGAGTACGCGATCACCCGTTTGATGTCGACCTGCACGATCGCGATCAGGCCTGCCATCAGGAGCGTGACCGCCCCGAGGCCCGCAGCGAGATCCTGGACGTGCGGCGCGTTCTGGAAGAGCACGTGCGTGCGTACGATCAGGTAGACGCCGGCGGTCACCATCGTTGCGGCGTGGATGAGGGCGCTGACCGGTGTCGGGCCCTCCATCGCGTCGGGAAGCCAGGTGTGGAGCGGGATCTGCGCCGATTTCGCGACCGCGCCTCCGAGCAGTCCGAGCGCGATCAGGTTCGCCACCGTCCCGCTCTTGGGCGAGGCCGCGAAGACGCCGCCGAAGTCGAGCTGGCCCGTGTGCTGGATCAGCAGGAAGAGCGAGAGCGCGATCGTCGCATCGCCGATCGCATTCATGATGAAGGCCTTCTTCGCGGCGGCGATCGCGACGGGGCGCTCCTGGTAGAAGCCGATCAGCAGGTAGCTCGAGAGCCCGACCATTCCCCAGCCGGCGAGCAGCAGGAGCAGGTTTCCCGACTGGACGAGCAGCAGCATCGAGAAGACGAAGAGGGACATGTAGGCGAAGTAGCGGCGCTCCTCGTCCTCGCCCTCCATGTAGCCGACCGAGTAGGCGACGATCAGCGAGCCGACGCCGGCGACGATCAGCATCATCATCACGCTCAACTGGTCGGTGAGCAGGGTGAAGCCGAAGCTGTACTTGCCGGCCGAGAGCCAGGTCCACGACGTCGTGTAGTGGCTGCGGGCGGCGGGCGACTCGCCGAGCATGATCACGAAGGCGACGATCGCTGCTCCGAAGGCGACCATGGTCGTCCCGGTCGAGATGAATCCCGCGAGGCGGCGTGAGATCGAGCCGCCTGCGAGCACGATCGCGAGCGCACCGGCGAGCGGTGCGAGCAGGCAGATCCAGGCGGCAGCGTTCATGTTCAGCCGCGGAGCGTCCGGAGCTTGTCGACGTCGAGCTCGACGTTACGGCGGCCCATCGCGACGATCAGCCCGAGCCCGACGACCACCTCGGAGGCGGCGATCGCCATCACCGCGATCGCGAACACCTGGCCGTCCTCGTGTCCGAAATGGCGCGCGAACGCGATCAGCGCGAGATTGGAGCCGTTCAGCATGATCTCGACCGAGAGCAGGATGATCAGCGGGCTCCGGCGCACGAGCACCCCCACGGCGCCGGTGACGAAGAGCATCCCGGCGAGGATCACGTACCAGGCGATGTCAGGCCCGCGCACCGGTGACGCCTTCCGGCTCCAGGGAGCCCTCCTCGACGAATCCGCTTGCGGAAACCTTTTCGGCCTCGATCGCCCTTGCGTGCGAGCCGAGCACGACGCCGCCCACGGCCGCGACGAGCAGCACGACCGAGGTGACCTCGAACGCGATCAGATGATCGGTGAGAAAGAGCCGCCCGATCGACGCCGGAGAGCCGAACGAGCGCGAGATCTGTGCCGAGTGTGAGAGCGAGCCGCCGGTCGAGAGCCCGATCGCGACGATCACCTCGACGAGGATCGCACCGGTCGCGAGCACGGTCGCCCAGATCTGCCATGACGGCCCTCCGGCCCAGGGCGCCTGGTCGGTCTTCTCGCCGAGGTAGGCGATCACGAACAGGAACATCACCATCACAGCCCCGCCGTAGACGAGCACCTGTCCCGCCGCCACGAACTCGCCGCCGAGCAGCAGGTAGAGCACCGCGAGCGAGGCGAGGTTGCCGATCAGCGACAGCGCCGAGAAGAACGGGTTGCGAAAGGTGACGACGCCGAGCGCGCTTGCGAGACAGGCGAAGGCGGCGGCGATCCACACGCACCAGACGATGAAGTTCTCCATCTAGGAGTTGCTCTTGTAGTACGGGATGGGCGTGTCGTACAGCTCGCGGTCGGCGACCGGCATCTGCTTCACGGGGTCTGCGAGGAGCATGTCCTTCGTGTAGATGAGGTCGTCGCGGTTGTACTCGGAGATCTCGAAGTCGTTGCCGAGCGTGATCGCGTCGAACGGGCAGGCGAGCTCGCAGTAGCCGCAGAAGATGCAGCGGCTCATGTTGATCTCGTAGATCCGGGCGTAGCGCTCGCCGGCCGAGACGCGATTCTCGGCGGTGTTCTCGGCCGCGACCACGCGGATGCAGTCGGCCGGGCAGGCTGCGGCACACAGCGAGCAGCCGACGCACTTCTCGAGCCCGTTCTCGTGCAGGTGCAGCTTGTGGCGGCCGCGGAAGCGCGGGTAGACGGGCCGCAGGTACTCGGGGTACTGCTGCGTGATCGGCTTGCGGAAGACCTGCTTCAACGTCACGCCGAAGCCCTTGAACGTGTTCGGAACGAGCGCGCTCATCCGGCCCACACCACGATCAGGGCGGTGACGAGGGCATTGATCGTCGCGATCGGCAGCAGCACCTTCCAGCCGAAGCGCATGAGCTGGTCGTAGCGGAGGCGCGGTTGCGAGGCGCGAAGCCAGATGAAGAGCGTCACGAGGATCCCGAGCTTCAGCAGGAACCAGATCGGCCCGAAGCGGTCGAGCGAGTGCACCCACGGGAACTGCCAACCACCGAAGAACAGGGTCACGGCCAGCGCCGAGAGAACGATCATGTTGATGTACTCGGCCGTCTGGAAGAGGCCCCAGCGCATGCCGGAGTACTCGGTGTGGTACCCGGCGACCAGCTCCGTGTCGGCCTCCGGGAGGTCGAACGGCGGGCGCGAGGTCTCTGCGATCCCTGCCAGCAGGAAGATCACGAGCCCGACGAACTGCGGGATGAAGAACCAGAGCGTCGTCGCCTGACGATCGACGATGTCGACGAGGCTCAGCGAGCGTCCCATCATCACGACGCCGATCACGCTGAGCGCCAGCGCCACCTCGTAGGAGACGAGCTGCGCACAGGTCCGCATCGAGCCGAGCATCGAGAATTTCGAGTCGGAGGCCCAGCCGCCGACGATGAAGCCGTAGATCCCGATCGAGCCGAGCGCGAAGACCAGGATCAGCGCGATCGGGACGTTCGCGATCTGGCCTTCGATGCGGTAGCCGTCGACCGTCCAACCGGGCCCCCACGGGATCACGGCGAACGCCAGGAGCGCGGTCGCGCAGGAGAGCACCGGGGCGATGATGTACGGCAGCTCGTGGGCCGAGGCCGGATAGAACGCCTCCTTGCGGACGAGCTTGATCAGGTCGGCGATCGGCTGCAGGAGCCCGAACGGGCCGGCGCGGTTCGGGCCGTAGCGGAGCTGCATCCGGCCCAGGAGCTTCCGTTCGAGCCAGGTCGTGTAGGCGAACGCGCCCATCACCAGGTTGACGATGACGATCGCGGAGATCAGCGAGATCCACCAGGGCTCGGTCACTTCGCCACCTCGACATGGTCGTGCAGTCCCGTGGCGTCGGCGGCCGGAATGCGGACGGCGCCTGCGGGCAGGTCGGCGGCGATCCGGGCGCGGAGGGTGCGCGACGTGCCGTTGGACGAGACCTTCACGGTGTCGCCGTCGGCGATCTTGCGGGCGCGGGCGTCGGCGCGGGCGAGCTCGACCTCCCCGGCCGGGCTCTGGAAGGCGAGCTCCGGGATACGCTCGACGGTCGGGCCGGAGAAGAGCGGCCGGTAGGTCAGGAGCCGGAGGCCCTTGCCGCGCGGTGCCGGCCTCCGCGCGGGAGCCTGCATCTCTGTTGCCTGCGCTGCCCGCGGCGGAAGGGCTGCGTGCTCGCCGACCTCGCCGAAGGAGACGCCGCCGTAACACGCGGCCGAGACCTCTTCGAAGGCGACGGCGGCGTGTGGCGAAAGCTCGATCTCGAAGCGCTCGGCGAGCTTCGCGATCCAGGCAAGCTCGTCGGGGCACGGCGCGATCACGGCCCGGCGCTGGCGCTGGAGCCGGCCTTCGAGGTTCACGGTCGTGCCGTCCCGCTCGAGGTAACTCGTTCCCGGCAGGACGAGGTCGGCGAGGCCGGCGAAGGACTCGGCGAACATGCCGATCCCGATCACCGTCTCGGCGTGCTCGGCGAGCGCCCGGACGGCGGGATCCGACGCGGCTTCGTCGCCGGAGACGATCAGGAGCTTTGGCTCCTCTTCGCCCGGCTCGCCGTCGGCGGCGCAGCTCCACGCATCGGTGACGCCGCGGCCGTTCGGCGTGCGCGGCAGGTAGAACGCTGCGGCGGCGTCGAGCTCGCGGGCGGCCCAGGCGGCGGTTTCCGGGTCGTCGCTGATCACGACGGCTCCTTCGGCAGGCTCGGTGGGCAGCTCGGTGATCACGTGCGCTCCGTTTCGCCTCGCCGCTTTGATCCAGAGGTCGACCACCGGCGCGCGCTCGACGACCGGCTCGTCGCAGAGGACGACGACGGTCTTCGCATCGCGGATCGTCGAAAGCGGCGCGCGGAATGCGTCGAGCCCGTCCGGAACGTCCTCGGGCATGACGGCGCCGTGTGCGCCGAGGCCGCAGCGGAGAAGCCGCGCGAGCCCGTATGCCTGCTCGACGGTCTCGGAGCCGGAGAGCGCGGTGATGATCGCCGTCCCGGCCGCCCGGAGCATCGCCTCGGCCTTGTCGAGCGCGTCGGTCCACTCGAGCGGCTCGAAACCGCCGGCCGTCTTCACGAGCGGGTCCTGGATCCTGTCGCCGGCGTGGAGGTGCGAGAAGGCGAAGCGACCCTTGTCGCAGAGCCAGCCTTCGTCGATCTCGGGGTGGTTGCGCGAGATGATCCGCTTGACCTTGCCTTCGCGGGTCGTGGCGCTGATGTTGCAGCCGACGGGGCAGAGCCCGCAAACCGTCGGGACGTTCTGGATCTCCCAGGGGCGGCCCTCGAAGCGGTACTGGGTCGAGGTGAGCGCGCCGACCGGGCACAGCTCGATCACGTTGCCGGAGAACGGGGCGCGGTAGGGCTCGTCGCCGAAGGTGGCGATCATCGAGGCCGCACCGCGCTCGACCGCGACGAGCTGGCCGTCCTCGGCGACGGATTCCGAGAAGCGCGTGCAGCGGTAGCAGAGGATGCAGCGCTCGCGATCGAGGGCGATCGTCGGCGAGATCGGGATCGGCTTCTCGAATGTGCGCTTCGCGAACTCCATCCGGGTGTTTCCCGGCCCGTAGCGGAACGTGAGGTCCTGGAGCGGGCACTCGCCGCCCTTGTCGCAGACCGGGCAGTCGAGCGGGTGGTTCACGAGGATGAACTCGAGCGTCGCGTTCTGAGCGTCGGCCGCCATCGCCGAGGTGAGCGCGGTCTTGACCTCCATCCCCTCGGCCGCGGTCAGGGTGCACGCGGCCTGCGGCTTCGGCGGCCCCGGCGCGACCTCGCAGAGACACATCCGGCAGGCGCCCACAGGCGGCCCGAGCCGCGGCTCGTAGCAGAAGACGGGAATCTCGACCCCGGCGGCGAGCGCAGCCTCGACGAGCCCGGTGCCCTTCGGCACGGAGACCTCGCGGCCGTCGATCTTGAGCGTGACCAACTCAGGCTTTGGAGTGGGCGTGGCCGAATTGGTCATGCCCCCTCCGGACAACCGCCGCCCAAAGGCCAAAACCCCACCCAGGGTGGGGAAGCCAACCCGCCACCCTCAATGCAAATTCTACGGCGTTCGGGCGCCGCTGTCTGTACCAACATTGGAACGATTTCTCCACAGCTGCGAGGCTTGCTACTCACGCCGGTACCCCATGGTGGGCGTGGTCGTGCGCGTCGCTCGGCGCCACGATCCCCTCGAGCGTCGAATCGCCGTCGTAGGGGCACCGGCCGAGCTCGACGTGCTGCTCGAACTCCCCGCCCCATTTCGCGACGTAGCTCGCGACCGGATACACCGCGAAATCCCCGAGTGCGCACAGGGACTTGCCGAGCATCCGTGAGCCGACCGACTGGAGGAGCGCGATGTCGTCCATCGAGCCGAGGCCGGCCTCCAGCTTCTCGAGGATCCGCACCATCCAGCGCGTCCCCTCGCGGCACGGCGTGCACTTGCCGCACGACTCGTGCATGTAGAACTTGGTCGAGCGCAGCGCGAGCTGCACCATGCAGCAGCGGTCATCGACGACGATCAGCGAGGCCGCGCCGAAGAACGTCCCGAGGGCGCCGAGCGAGTCGTAGTCGAGCGGCACGTCGATCTGATCCGGCGACAGCGCGGGCACCGAGGAGCCGCCGGGAATGACCGCTTTCAGCTCCCGCCCGCCGGCGATCCCGCCCGCGTGGTCGTAGATCAGCTCCCGCATCGGCGTGCCAAGCTCGAGCTCGTAGTTCCCGGGCTTCACCACGTTCCCGGAGATCGAGAAGATCGCGGTGCCGGGCGAGGACTCGCTGCCGATCTTCGCGAACTTCGCGGGCCCGAGCTCGATGATCGACGGCACCGTCGCGATCGTGCAGACGTTGTTGATCTGTGTCGGTGCGTTGAAGAGGCCCTGCACCGGCGGGAAGGGCGGGCGCGGCCGCGGCTGGCCGCGGCGACCCTCGAGCGAATCGAGGAGTGCCGTCTCCTCGCCGCAGATGTAGGCGCCCGCGCCCCGGTACACCGTGACCTCGACGTCGTCGAAGAGCCCAGCCGTCCGGGCCTCGCCGACGGCGCGCTCCAGGATCTCGTACTCCGCCAGGTACTCGCCGCGGATGTAGATGAAGACGTCCTTGCACTCGATCGCATGGGCGGCGATCAGGCAGCCCTCGAGCAGCCGGTGCGGCACCTTCGCCATCACCTCGCGGTCCTTGAACGCTCCGGGCTCGGACTCGTCGGCGTTCACGACCAGGTACTTGGGCTTGTCGCTCCCTCGATCGATCAGCGAGGCCTTGCGACCCATCGGGAAGCCGGCGCCGCCGCGTCCGCGCAGGTTCGCTGCGAGCAGGGTCTCGATCAGCTTCTCGGGCTTCATCCGCCGCGCCTTCGGCAGTTGCTCGTACCCGCCGATCGCCTGGTACTCGGCGAGCTTCGTCAGGTCGTGCTCGTCGGCG
The DNA here is from genome assembly GCA_963720045.1 of uncultured Actinomycetota bacterium. Classification (GTDB taxonomy): domain Bacteria; phylum Actinomycetota; class Thermoleophilia; order Gaiellales; family Gaiellaceae; genus PALSA-600. The sequence goes on from CAVREC010000006.1 coordinate 125,920, forward strand.
CCGGCGAGGAGGACGCTACGCGCGCCCATGGATCCCCTTCACGATCGCCGGGACGCCCTCGGGCTTCACGTGCTCGTGGTAGCGGCCGTCCACCGCGACCACCGTGGCGTAGCCGCACCCGCCGAGGCACTCGAACGTCCGGAACGTGATGCTGCCGTCCTCGGTGGTCTCGCCGGCACGGATGCCGAGCTCCTCCTCGAAGGCGTCGACCACGGCCTGCGCACCGACGAGCGCGCAGGAGAGGTTCGTGCATACCTCGACCATGTGCTTGCCGACGGGCTCGAGGTGGAACATGTCGTAGAAGGACGCGACCGCGTGGCAGTAGGCGGGGGTGAGCTCGAGCGCGTCAGCGACCTCGCGGATCGCCTCCGGCGAGAGCCAGCCGTACTGCTCTTGCGCGAGCCGAAGCGCCGGGATCGTCGCGGAGCGAGAGCCCTCCGGGAAGTTCTCGCGGAGGGCAGCCATCCGGTCGTGAAGGGTCGCCGTGGGGCTCACCGGTCGACCTCCCCCATGACCGTGTCGAGAGAGCCGACGATCGCGATCATGTCGGCGACGAGCGCGTCGGTCATGCACGTCGCGGTCGCCTCCAGCGCGACGAAGGACGGCGCCCGGAACTTCACGCGCCACGGTCTTGGGCCGCCGTCCGAGACGACGTAGCAACCGCTCTCGCCGCGCGGCGACTCGATCGTCACGTACACCTCGCCCTCGGGAACGCGGTAGCCCTCGGTGACGATCTTGAAGTGGTGGATCAGCGACTCCATCGAGGTGTGAAGCTCCTCGCGCGGCGGAAGCACGACCTTGCGGTCGTCCGCGATCCACGGCTCTCCCTCCATCGCCTCCAGCTTGTCGAGGCACTGGAGGATGATCTTCGTCGACTCGCGCATCTCCTCCATGTGGACGCGGTAGCGCGCGTAGACGTCACCCTCGTACTTCACCGGGACGTCGAAGTCGCATTCGCCGTAGGCGAGGTAGGGCTCGATCTTGCGCAGGTCCCAATCGACGCCCGAGGCCCGCAGCACCGGCCCCGACTGCCCGAGCGCGATCGCATCGTCCGCCGAGAGGAGGCCGAGCCCGACCGTGCGCTCGAGCCAGATCTTGTTCTTGTCGACAAGGGTCTCGTACTCGTCCACGGCCTTCGGCATCCAGTTCGCGAACCGCCGCGCCTCGGGATAGAAGCCGCGCGGGATGTCCTCGGCGAGCCCGCCTGCCTGGAAGTAGCGGGTGTGCATGCGCGTCCCGCAGACCATCTCGAAGAGATCCATGATCTGCTCGCGCTCGCGGAAGCAGTACCAGAACATCGAGATCGCGCCCAGCTCGAGCGCGGCGGTCGCGAGCCAGATCAGGTGCGAATGGATCCGGTTCAGCTCGCAGAGGCACGTGCGCATCCAGACGGCCTTCGGCGGCGTCTCGAGCTCGAGCAGCTTCTCGATCGCGAGCACGAACACGAGCTCGTTCGCCTGGAACGAGAGATAGTCGATCCGCTCGGGGAAGGTGATCGCCTTCCACCACGTCTTCTGCTCCATGCTCTTCTCGAAGCCCGTGTGGAGGTACCCGACGACCGCCTCGAGCCCGACCACGTCCTCGCCGTAGAGGTCGACGATCAGGCGGAGCACGCCGTGGGTCGAGGGATGGTTCGGCCCGAAGTTGATCGGCAGGACATCGCCGGTCGCCGCGAGCTCGTCGGGGACACGAAGGAGCGTCGGAACAGGATGCGGAATACGCGTGCCCTCGTAGATCGCTGCACGCGTCCGCTCGGGTGCGACCGTCATTACTCGTCCTCCGAGAAGCGGACCGGCTCGCCGCCGATCGGGTAGTCCTTGCGCAGCGGGTGGCCTTCCCAGTCGTCGTCGGTGAGGAGGCGCTTCAGGTTCGGGTGGCCGTCGAAGACGATGCCCATCAGGTCGAAGGCCTCGCGCTCGTGCCAGTCGGCGGTCGGCCAGAGCTCGATCACGGTCGGGACCGGCTCGCCGTCCTCGACCCAGGTCTGCACGCGCACGCGGCGCGGCGTGTCGGTCACCGAAAGCAGGTGGTAACTGACCGAGAAGCGCTTCGGCTTCGGCATCGGAAGCACCTGGAGCCCCTGTGTCATCGGCATGTTGAGGTCACGCCCCGCTGCCGTCCCGATGTAGCCGGAGACGCCCGTTGTGCCCCACCCGAGGTAGTCGGCCGCGGCCACGTCCGAGAGGAAGTTGAACCCTTCCTCGTCGCGGAGGTAGGTGCAAGCCTCGATCAGGCCGGTGGGCTCGACGACGAGCGTCGTCTCGCCGAGGGCCTCCTCGACGTTCACCACCCCGGGTACCGCTTCGAAGCCCATCAGGGTGCGACGCTCCGCAGGTTGTACGCGGGCGGGATCCCGGCCTGGACGGCCTCGTGGAGCCGGATGATTCCCTCCATCAGCTGCTCCGGCCGCGGCGGGCAGCCGGGGACATAGATGTCGACCGCGACGATCTTGTCGACCGATTGGAGGATCGCGTAGTTGTTGAACATCCCACCGGAGCTCGCGCAGGCGCCCATCGCGATTACCCATTTCGGCTCGAGCATCTGGTCGTAGATCTGGCGCAGCGGTGCGGCCATCTTGTGGGAGACCCGGCCCGAGACGATCAGCAGGTCGGCCTGGCGCGGCGAGGAGCGGAACGCCTCCATCCCGAAGCGGGCGATGTCGTAGCGGGCGGAGACGATCGACATCATCTCGATCGCGCAACAGGCGAGCCCGAAGGTGTCGGGCCACATCGACTTCGTCTGCGCCCAGGCGACGGCCTTCGAGAGCGTGCTCAGTCCGACCTTCTGCTCGAGGTCTGCGACCTCCGTCTCGAACTTGCCGGGGCCCTTCGTGGGCCAGAGCAGGCGCTCCGAGTGCAGCCCGTGGTCCCGCAGCCGCTTGTCGTCTTCTATCGCCATTCGAGCGCTCCCTTCCGCCAGATATACACGTAGGCGAGGAGCAGGATCAGGATGAACACGAGGAACTCGAGGAACCCGAACCACGAGAGCTCGTGCAGGATCACCGCGAGCGGGTAAAGGAACACGATCTCGATGTCGAAGAGGATGAAGAGCATCGCGGTGAGGTAGAAGCTGACGGTGAAGCGCTGTCTCTGCGGCGGTCCCAAGGAGACACCGGACTCGAAGGGAACCGTCCGGGCGCGAATCGCCTTCTTCGGCCGGGTCGCAAGCAGGAAGCTCGCCATGATCATCGTCGAGGGGATCACGAGTGCGAAGAACCCGTACATCGCGAACGGTAGCCAGTCGTTGAACAAGCGAGTCTCCTCCGCGCAGATCGGCCATTCGGACGCTACCACGGGTCAGTCTGGGGGTCCTCGGTACACTTCGACCATGGCGACGATCGAGAAGACGGCACCCGTTGCGCTCACCGAGCGTGCGGCCGAGAAGATCCAGGCGCTGATGGCCCAGGAGCCGGCCGGCGAGGCCGACGTGCTGCGCGTCGCGATCCAGGGCGGCGGCTGCGGCGGCTTCGAGTACGCGCTCGGCTTCGACCGCGGCGCGACCGACGAGGACACCGAGTTCGAGTTCCACGGCGTGAAGGTGGTTGTCGACCCCGCGAGCGCGCAGTACCTGGCGGGCGCAACGGTCGACTACGTCGAGTCGCTGAACGAGTCCGGGTTCAAGGTCGACAACCCGAATGCGTCGGGCTCGTGCGGCTGCGGTCACAGCTTCCACGTCGCCGACGAAGGCGACACGGCAACTGAGCAGTCGCACACCGGGCACGACTCGCACGCCGGCTGCTCGCACTGAAGCCTTGCGCGTTGGGGTAGTCGGCTCCGGCCCGGCCGGTTTCTACACGGCGGCCCCGCTGCTCGCCGCGGGTGTCGAGGTTGATCTGATCGAACGGCTGCCGACTCCGTGGGGCCTCGTCCGCTTCGGCGTCGCCCCCGACCATCCCGAGATCAAGGCTGTTTCGCGCGTCTTCGAGAAGACTGCGAAGGATCCCGGTTTCCGCTTCTTCGGGAACGTCGATGTCGGCAAGGACGTCAGCCCGGCCGAGCTCGAGGCGCTGTACGACGCCGTGGTCTACACGGTCGGCGCCCAGACCGACCGTCGCCTCGGGATTCCCGGCGAGGACCTGCCCGGCTCGTGGCCCGCCACCGAGTTCGTCGCCTGGTACAACGGCCATCCCGACTTTCAGCACCACCGGTTCGATCTCTCGAGCGAGCGCGCGATCGTGGTCGGGAACGGGAACGTCGCGGTCGATGTGGCGCGAATGCTCGCGCTGACCCACGACGAGCTGGCCGCGACCGACACGACCCACGCTGCGATCGACGCGATCACGGGCGGCGGCATCCGCGAGATCGTGATGCTCGGCCGCCGCGGCCCGGCCCAGGCGGCGTTCACGAACCCGGAGTTGAAGGAGCTCGGCGAGCTCGCCGGCGCGGACGTCGTCGTCGATCCGGCCGACCTCGTGCTCGATCCGGCCAGCGAGGCCGCGCTCGCTGACGCTCGCTCGGCCGCGCGGCGCAACGTCGACCTGCTCGGCGAGTACGCCGCCCGGGCGCCTGAAGGCAAGGCGCGGCGGCTCGTGCTCCGGTTCCTCGTCTCGCCGGTGGAGATCCTCGGAGACGGCAAGGTCGAGGCGATCGTCGTCGTCCGCAATACGCTCGTCGCCGACGAGACCGGCGCGATCCGCGCCGTCGCGACGAGCGAGCGCGAGACGATTCCGTGCGGCCTCGTCCTGCGCAGCGTCGGCTACCGCGGCGTTGCGCTACCGGGCGTGCCGTTCGATCACCAGGCGGGCGTGATCCCGAATGCCGACGGCCGTGTCGTCGATGCGGCGGGCGCCCCGATCCCGGGCCTCTACTGCGCCGGCTGGATCAAGCGCGGCCCGAGCGGCGTGATCGGCACGAACCGCAAGGACGCCGCCGAGACCGCCGCGCACGTGCTCGCAGACGCCGAGGCAGGCCTGCTCCAGGCCGGAGAAGGCGATCTCGAGGAGCTTCTTGTGGAGCGGGGGATGCCGTTCGTCGAATACGCGGGCTGGGAGGCGATCGACGAGCACGAACGCGCCCTCGGCGCCCCGCACGGCCGCCCGCGCGTGAAGCTCGTCACCTGGGACGAGCTACTCGGGCACGCTGCGCGGCGTTAGAGGCTAGGCCGGAGACGGGCGGTCCCCCGAACTGCTGCGGTTGCTGCCACGAACCCACGATTGCTGCAGCACGAACCGCATGCCTGGCGTCATCGCTGCTTCACGGGTGGCTGGTCGTGGTGGTTCTGCTCCACGTTTGCATGAAGGACGTGCTGTTACCACTCGAGTGGGTAAAGCCGGGCGGCACGACGAGGCTCAGCTTTGCGAGGTTCTCGGGTGTGCGCGGAAGCCACGAGTAGGTGGTGCGGTCGGTAACATGTCCACCCGTGCTCGTCTCCTGGAGCACGGGCAGGTAGGTCGACGCATCGACCCAGAGATCGGCGCTGAACGCGGGGATTCCGAGTCCTGCCGGTTGCGGGAGCCGAGCTTGGTGAAGGTGGAGCACGCTCACGCCGCCGATCGTCCCGCGCCCGACGAGCTTGAAGACGCCGCGTCCGACGAGGCCGCGATACAGGGCGGCGAGTCCGGCCTGGCCCCCCGGGCGCGTTGTTCCGTTGGGGAGCGTTTGTGAGGTCGACGTCCACGTACGCGCCGGGTAGATGACGCTCGAGATCGTCCAGGTACGACCCGAGGTTTCGCTTGTCGACTCGAACTCGGGGCGCCCGCTCGTGTCGAACATGACCTCCCTGCTCTGGCCCGTCGTGAGGTCCTGCCACTCCTCCGAGTGGCCCGTCGGGACGACAGTTGGATTCGGTCCGGTCGGATCCTGCAACTCGCTCTTCGTCGAGAGCTCGTACAGGATCTGGTCGCTCGAGCTCGAGACCGCGAGCAGCATTCGCCGGCCAAGCTCCTTTGCAGTTTTCGGTACCGGTGCTGCGGAACGACCGCTGCCCTGACCGGACACGATGATTGCTATGCTACGACGGCCGCCGCGGCACCGACCGTGGCGAGGACGACGAACAGCCGTCGGGTCGAGAGTAGGTACGAGGGATTCGACCCCTCAGCTACAGGGGCCGGAAGGCTCTTCCGGAACATCTCGAGGTCGTCGAGGAGCCTTTGCTCGAACGGGGGCTGGGTGTCGGGTTCGTTCACGATTCCTCCTCGGTGACGGTGGCCGCGACGTGAGGTTCGCCGTCGCGTTCCATTGCCTTGTTCAGCGATCTGCGGGCACGTGAGAGCCGCATCCGAAACGCGGTGGCGGAGATGCCGAGCACGGCTGCGGCCTCGCGCGAGGTGAGGCCGTCGTGCCCTGCCAGCAGGAGTACCTCGCGGTCGGCGGGCCCGACCAGCTGGAGGGCACGGCCGACGGCGCCGCCGATCTGCTCGGCGTCGATCTGTTCCTCGAGCCGGGCGTATTCATCCTCCTCGAGCGGACGCTCGCCGAGCGTTCGAGCGAGGATCTCGCCCTCGCGTCTCGCCCCGCGGAGGCTGTCGGCCCACAGGTGGCGCTCGATCCCGAGGATCCACGGAAGCACTTCCCCGCGACCCGGGTCGTAGGTGTGCGCCGACTCGATCACCGTCACGAAGGTCGCGGCGACGAGGTCGGCGACGTCCTGTGGCTCCCGGCAGCGGCGGGCGGCGAACGAGATCACCCGCCCGATATGCCTGCGGTAGACGGTTTCGAGTGCAGCGGCTTCGGAACGTACGAGGCCGATCAGCTCGTGATCCGCAGCTTCCGCGCTCATACCCTCCCTTCGTTCGACGCCATCAGGGTGTAACAGCTCGTCACTACACTCGAAGCATGGACCTCTGGGGCGGCGAGACCGCGAAGGCGATCGAGAACTTTCCCGTTTCGGGCGAGCCGATCCCGGCGCCGGTGGCCCGATGGCTCGGCCGGATCAAAGCCGAGGCCGCGCGGGTCAACGCCGAGCTCGGGCTGCTCGACCCTGAGAAGGCCGAACGGATTGCGGCGGCGGGGGACCGGATTGCCGCGGGGGAGCTCGACGAGCAGTTTCCGATCGACGTCTTCCAGACCGGCTCGGGCACCTCGTCGAACATGAATGCGAACGAGGTGATCGCAACGCTCGCCGGCGAGGGCGTGCACGCGAACGACGACGTGAACATGGGACAGTCGTCGAACGACGTCTTCCCCTCGGCAGTGCACCTGGCGGCCCTCTCAGAGCTCGTCCACGATCTCGTACCTGCTCTCGAGAAGCTCGAGGGGGCACTGGCGGCGAAGTCGCACGAGTTCGACGACGTCGTCAAGTCGGGGCGGACGCACTGGATGGATGCGGTGCCCGTCACGCTCGGCCAGGAGTTCGGCGGGTATGCGGCTCAGATCCGGGAGGGCAAGGCGCGGGTCGAGAGCACGTACGAGCGGCTCGCGAAGATCCCGCTCGGCGGCACCGCGGTCGGCACCGGGCTCAACACCCATCCCGAGTTCGCGGCGCGGGTTCGCGTGAGGCTCGCGGCAGAGACGGGCCTGACGATCTCACCGCCCGCCGACGCCTTCGAGTCGATGGCGGCCCGCGACGGGCTCGTCGAGGCCTCGGCCGCGCTGAAGGTCGTGGCGATCTCGCTGACGAAGATCGCGAACGACCTGCGCTTCATGGGCTCCGGGCCGCGGGCCGGGCTCGCCGAGATCTTCCTGCCGGAGCTTCAGAAGGGCTCGTCGATCATGCCCGGCAAGGTCAATCCGGTGATCCCGGAGGTCGTGACCCAGGTTGCCGCTCAGGTGATCGGGAACGACGCTGCGATCGGGATCGGCGGCCTGCAGGGCCACTTCGAGCTGAATGTCTTCATCCCGCTGATCGCGCGGAACCTGTTCGATTCGATTCGCCTGCTCGCGGCGGCCTCGCGGCTGCTCGCAGACAAGTGCGTGAGCGGGATCGAGGCGAATCGCGAGCAGTGCGAGCGCTACGCCGAGCTGACGCTGTCCGCGGCGACCGCGCTCAATCCCTACATCGGCTACGACCGGGCGGCCGAGATCGTGAAAGAGGCCTCGCACTCCGGTCGCTCTCTGCGCGAGGTCGCGCGTGAGGCGGGCATCGAGGACGCCGTCCTCGATGAGGCGCTCGACTTCCGCAAGCTCGCGAAGCCGAACGGCTAGCTGGAGATACGGATCTTCGGCACCACGTCGAGCGGGCCGACGACCACACGGAAGGCATAGATCCCGCTCGCTTTCGGATTGCGGAGGCCGGCAGTCCGCGGGATCACGACCGTGAGCTTCCCCATCGCGATCACGTCGCAGGTGACGCCGCCGGTCTTCTGCGGGATGCCGACAGTCAACGTCGAGCCGCGTTGCTTGACCGAGGCGGCCGGCGAGCCGTTCACGATCACCGAGCGGCGGCCGAGCGAGGCGGGAACCGTCATCGCGGAAGGTAGCTTCAGCACGAGCGGTCCGGCACCGGGGTTACCGCACTGCATCAGGTAGTTCATGACGAAGGTCAGCGCCGACCGCGCGCCCGGCTTGTACGTCGAGGCGGCGACCGAGGCGCTCTGCGGCGGCAATGCTGCCTGTGCGCCTGCCGCGACGACCGAGAGGAGGCATGCCGTGACGGCGGCGGCAGCGGCGACCCTCATCGTTCGATTGTAGGCCCCGCCCTGGTGGTGCCGCTCAGTAAGCCAGGGCCCCCCGGCCCGACGCGGCCGCATGGCGCTGCTCGTCGGCGCGGTAGCTCGAGCGCACGAGCGGGCCCGAGAAGACCGAGCCGAACCCCAGTGCCTCGCCCTGCTCCCGGAACCAGCGGAACTCGTCGGGGTGCACCCAGCGGTCGATCTCCGCGTGCTTCGAACTGGGCTGCAGGTACTGGCCGATCGTGACGACGTCCACGCCGTTCGCGCGCAGGTCGTGCATCGTCTCGACCACCTCGTCGTTTCCCTCGCCGAGGCCGACGATGATTCCGCTCTTCGTCAGCACGTCGTAGCCGGCGAGCTCCTTTGCCCGTGCGAGCAGCGAGAGCGCGCCGTCGTAGCTCGCCTTGCCGCCGCGCATCTTCGCGTGGAGGCGCCGGACGGTCTCGATGTTGTGGTTGAAGACGTCCGGCCGCGCCCCGATCACGGTTGCGAGCGCCTGCTCCTCGACACCGAGGAAGTCGGGCGTCAGCACCTCGATCGTCGCGTCGGGCAGCTTGTGCCGCAGTGCGCGGATCGTCGCCGCGTAGTGGCCCGCGCCCCGATCGGGAACGTCGTCGCGGTCGACCGAGGTGACGACGACGTGCTTCAGGCCCATCTCCTTGGCCGTCTGTGCGAGCCGCAGCGGCTCGAGCGGGTCCACGGGCTCGCTCGGGGTGCCGGAGTGGACGTAGCAGTAGCGGCACGCTCGCGTACAGGTGTCGCCGAGGATCTGGAACGTCGCGGTGCCGCGCCCCCAGCACTCGGCGATGTTCGGGCAGCGGGCCTCCTCGCAGATCGTATGCAGGCTTGCCCCGTGGATCAGCTTCGCCACGTCGTAGTAGCGCGTCTCCGCGCTCGGCGCGCGTACCTTCATCCACTCGGGCCGGCGCGGCCGCTCGGCTACGGGACGCGAGGTCTCCATGAGCTCGAGTCTAGAGGTCGCCAGCGTTGAGCCACCTGTGGATGAGTCGTCACGCTCTCGTCACAACTGTAAAGAGGTCTGACCCCTTTTTGGAACCGGCGTTCCGTGAATGCCGAAGACCCGGATCAAGAACGCCGTCGTAGAGCCAAAACGAGGTGTCACAACGGCGTTACAACCGTAAAGAGGTCTGACCCCTTTTTGATCGTGCGGTGAGGTCGGCGGTTTCTGCGAGGCGGCAGCTGTTGAAAGGTCGCTTCCCGCCTGTGGCCGGTCCGGCAAGCGACGCCTGCGCTCTAGGACTGCAGGCTGAGCTGAGCGTGCAGCGGCTGGGCCCAGAGGCCCGGCTCGTCGCCCGGCAGCTCGTCGAGCACGAGCCCGAAGACCTCGCCGAACGCCTGCGCTGCGACCGGCCGTACCTCGTCGGTCGCGATCGGCCGGCCGAGCTCGCGGGCGAGCGAGGTGAAGGCCGCATCGTCGAGCCCGCAGGCGGTGATCCAGTCCGTGAAGGGCGCCGGGTCGAGGTCGACGTTCAGCGCATAACCGTGCGTCGTGACCCAGCGGGAGATGTGCACGCCGATCGAAGCGAGCTTCCGCGGCGGCGAGTGGAGCCAGACTCCGGTGAGCCCGTCGATCCGTACCGCGTCGAGGCCGAAGCTCGCCACGGTGTCGATGATCGCCTGCTCGAGGTTGCGGCAGTAGAGCTTCACGTCTTTTCCGTGGCGCTTGAGATCGAGGATCGGGTAGCAGACGAGCTGTCCGGGGCCGTGGAACGTGGACTTGCCGCCGCGGTCGGTCTCGACGACCTCGACCTCGACGCCCTCGGGAACGTGCACCTCGCCCTCGTCGGTGCGGCGGCCGAGCGTGATCGTCGGCGGGTGCTCGAGCAGGATCACGGTGTCCGGGATCGCGCCGCGTGAGACCGCGGCCGCGAGGGAGCGTTGAAGCTCCCATGCCTCCTGGTAGCCCGTCAGGCCGAGGTTCATCAGGTAGGCCCCGCGCTTCATTCGGCGGCGTCCTCGCTGCGGTCGGCTTCCTCGAGCGCGGTCGTCGCGGCTTCGAGCTGGCCGGCCGGAACGAAGATCTCATAGCGGCCGGAGCCGGCCGTCGGGAACATGCTGCCGAGCGGCGAGGAGCCTGCCTCATAGGTCGCCGTGATCCCCCGGGAGCCGAGGAAGCCACAGATCACGGCCGCTTCGGCCTCGTTCGCGGCGTCGGTCAGCCGCTCGGTTGCGTCCTCGTCCAACTCAGTAGTCGCTGTCCGACCAGCCCTCGAGCCGCTGGGTGAGATCCCGGAGGAACTGCCCGGCGTAGGCGCCGTCGACGAGCCGGTGGTCGTAGGTCAGCGTCAGGTTCATGATCGGCCGGATCGCGATCGCATCCTGGCCGGCGTCGTCGGTGATCACCCACGGCCGCTTCACGACGGCGTAGGTGCCGAGGATGCCCGACTGCGGCTGGCTGATCACCGGGGTGCCGAGGAACGTGCCGTAGCTGCCGGGATTCGTGATCGTGAACGTGCCTCCCTGGACGTCGTCGGGAAGGAGCTTCTTCGTGCGCGCGCGATCTGCGAGGTCGGCGATTCCCCGCGCCATCCCGAGCAGGTTCAGGCCCTCGGCGTGCTTCAGCACGGGGACGATCAGCCCCTTGCCGCCCTCGAGCGAGACCGCGAAGCCGAGGTTGACGTTCGAGCGGGTCACGATCGACTCGCCACGGATCTCGGCGTTGATGAAGGGCCATTCGACGAGCGTCTCGACCGTCGCGCGCGAGATGAACGCGAGGTAGGTGAGCTTGACCCCGTGCGACGCGGCGAACTCGGACTTGAGCTTGCCGCGGATCGCGACCACGCGGGTCATGTCGACCTCGATCGCGCTCGTCACGTGCGCTGCGGTGTCGAGCGAGCGGCGCATGTGGTCGGCGATGCCGCGCCGCATCGCGCTCATCGGCGTGATCTCCTCGCCGATCGAGGGAGCGGGCGGTGGCGAAGGTGGCGCCGGCGTCGAAGGTGGCGCCGGCGTCGAAGGTCTCGGGGCCTCCGGGGCGGGAGTGGGAGCGGGCGGCGGCGGTGCCGTCGCAGGGGCGGCGTTCGACTCGACGAAGGCCAGGATGTCCTTCTTCGTCACGCGGCCGTCTCGTCCGGTCCCGGTCACCGTGGAGGGATCCACTCCGTGCTCCGCGGCGATCCGGGCGACGACGGGTGAGACGAACACGGGGTGCTCGCCGCTCTTGCCGTTTCCGGCAACGGGGGCGACAGGGGTGGGCTCCGGCTCCGGTTCCGGCTCGGGCTCAGGCTCGGCCGGCTCGGGCTCAGGCACGGCGGCCTCAGGCTCGGGCTCCGGTTCCGACTCGACGAACGAGGGCAGCGGATCCGGCACGCTCGGTTTCGTCGGCGGCGCGGCCGCATCTCCGGTTCCGATCCGGGCGACGATCGTCCCGACGACAACGGTCTCGCCCTCCTGGACGAGGATCTCCTGGAGCACGCCGGTGCCGGGGCTCGGAACCTCGGTGTCCACCTTGTCGGTCGAGATCTCGAGCAGCGGCTCGTCCGACTGGATCGTGTCCCCGACGTGCTTGAGCCATTTCGTGACGGTTCCCTCCGAGACGGAGACGCCCATCTGGGGCATCACGACCTCGACAACCGTGCCGCTTGCCATCCCCTAGTACTCGGCGATCTCGCGGAGCGCGGTGACGACATCGGCGACCTGGGGCAGGAACGCTGCCTCGAGCGCGGGAGCGAACGGCACGGGCGTATCGGGGGCGGTCACGCGCCGCGGCGGCGCGTCGAGGTCCTCGAAGGCCTCCTCGGCGATCGTCGCGGAGATCTCGGCGCCGAAGCCGCCCGTGTGCGTGTCCTCGTGCAGCACGATCACCTTCGAGGTCTTGCGCACGGACTTGAGCACGGCCTCGCGATCCCACGGCAGGATCGTCCGCAGGTCGACGATCTCGACCGAGAGGTCGTCGAGCTGGTCGGCCGCCTGTTCGGCCGTGTAGACCATCGCGCCCCAGGTGACGATCGTCACGTCCTCGCCGGAGCGCGCGATCCGCGCCTCTCCGATCGGGGTCGTGTAGCGCTCGTCGGGCACCTCGCCTTTGATCCGGCGGTAGAGGTGCTTGTGCTCGAAGAAGAGGACGGGGTTCGGATCCTGGATCGCCGCGATGATCAGACCCTTCGCGTCCTCGGGCGTCGAGGGGCACACGCACTTCAGGCCCGGGATGTGGGCGAACGACGACTCCGGGTTCTGCGAGTGGAACGGGCCGCCCGAGAAGCCGCCGCCCGACGGGAGGCGGAGCGTGATCGGCACGGGTGTGCCGGCTCGCCAGTGCTGCTTGGCGGCGATCGTCACGAGGTGATCCCAGGCGCACGAGACGAAGTCGGCGAACTGCATCTCCGCGACCGGCCGCAGCCCCATCATCGCCGCGCCGGTCGCGCCACCGACGATCGCCGTCTCCGACAGGGGCGCGTCGATCACGCGCCAGGCACCGAACTCCTCCTGGAAGCCCTGTGTCACCTTGAACGCGCCGCCGTAGACGCCGATGTCCTCGCCGATCAGGAAGACGCGCTTGTCGTGCTGCATCTCCTGCCGGAGGCCGTCGCTGATTGCCTGGAGGTAGGTCTTCTCGGCCATCTCGGGCTACATGTGGTGCGGGTGGTCGAGCTCCTCGGGCTCGGCGTAGACGCCCTGGAGCAGCGTTCCCGGATCGGGCTCGGGCGAGGCCTCGGCACGTTCGAGCGCCTCGTTCAGCTGGCGCTTGACGTGGCTCGAGATCTCGTCTTCCTCGGCGTGGGTCAACTCGGCGTGGTCGATCAGCCAGCGGCGGTAGCGCTCGATCGGGTCGCGGGCGGCCCACTGCTCGAAGAGCTCCTTCGGGACGTAGGACGCGTCGTCGTGGACCGCATGACCTTCCATGCGCAGCGTGACGCTCTCGATCAGCGTCGGCCCGCCGCCCTGGCGCGCCTTCTCGATCGCCCGCTTCGCCTCGCGGTACACCGCGAGCGCGTCGGTGCCGTCGACGACGACACCCTCGAAGCCGTAGGCCGCCGCCCTGTCCGCAAGATGCTCGACCGCGTATTCGAGGTGGCTCGGGGTCGAGTAGGCCCAGCCGTTGTTGTCGCAGACGAAGACGACCGGGAGCTGGCGGACGGCGGCGAAGTTCATCGCCTCGTGGGCATCGCCGCGTGCGGCCGAGCCCTCGCCGAACCACGTGACGGCGACCCGCTTCTCCTCCTTGATCCGGAAGGCGAGCGCGCAGCCGACGGCGACCGGCATCATCGCCGGCAGGTGGGAGACCATCGCGACGAGGCCCAGGTGGCTGTCGGCCATGTGGACGTTGCCGTCCTTGCCCTTCGCGGGGCCGTCGGCACGGCCCATGTAGTTGGCGAAGATCCGCCACGGCTCGACGCCGCGGACGATGTGCACGCCCATGTCGCGGTGGAGCGGGGTGCCGACGTCGTCGCGCGACATCGCCGTCGCGATCGCCACGGCGGAGGCCTCGTTGCCGCGGCCGGTGTAGAACGAGCCGGGGATCTTCCCCTGGCGGTAGAGGATGTGCCCGCGCTCCTCGAGCCCGCGCGTCAAGAGCAGGTTCCGGTAGATGCCGAGGAGATCCTCGCGGTCGAGGCCCCATTCCTTCGCCTCCTGGAGCGAGCCGCTCGGCTCGGCAACGCGCGCGATCGACATATCCATCCGCACTCTAACGCGACGGCGTGCGCTCCCGTGGCCCTAGCCCTGATCCACCGATTCGCGCGGGCGGTGCGCCCGTCTGGGCTCGCCAGGCCGCTCCCCGTCCGGGGTCCGGCCGCTCCGCGGCCTCCACCCGGCCGGTGCGCTCCGGGCCACAGCCAAGCCGCCCGGGCTTCCGGCCCGCCCGGCTTGGCTGTGACCCGTCCTGATGGCCCAGACGAACGCCCCGCGATCACGCGCCTCGGTGGATCAGGGCTAGGGTGGAGCCGTGGGAAAGGCTTCCGACTGGCTCCGCGAGGAGCGGCGCAAGGTGCTCGGCGACTGGACGGCGGTCTGCCTGCGCTGCGGCGGCGCGCGGCGCTGGTTCGAGGAGCTCGAGTCGGAGATCCCGACCGAGTGCCCGGCCTGCGGCGGCGAGATCATCCACCGCTGCCCTTCGTGCTCGGCGCCGTTCTCCTCCACGTTCGCCGTCGACTGCGAGGAATGCGGCGGCCGCCTCCGGGAGCCCGAGCTCTTCGGGATCCCGATCCGCAAACAGTCCTGATCGGACGTGTCCGGGAGGGCGCCGGGACGGGGCAGCGCACCGGTCGTTTCAGGCGGTACCTGACCCCGCTTTGAACGAGTGGCGAACGGCTTGGAAACAGGGGTTCTGGTGTTGCCTGTTACACCGCTGTCACGCCGGCGTCACTGTTTCGTTCCAGAATCCGGACCTCTGACAACAGCGACCGGGGCTGTCCATCGGGGACACGCCGTGCGGGCGGTCAGTTGGGCTTGATCGCGGAGAAGCGGATCACGGTGACCGTGTCGTCCTCGGTGATCTCGCGGTTGTAGAGCTGGCTCAGGAAGTGGGCCATCTCCTCGGGGCGGCGCACCTCGGGGTTGTCGTGCTCGATCTCGCGCGGCGAGAGCTCGGCGAGCCGCTTGACCTCGACCTTGTCGACCACCGCATCGAAGACGTGCTGCCTCGGGCCGTAGCGGGCGCCGACGAGCACGGAGACGATCATCCCCTTCTGGTACTTCCGCGACTTGTCGCCGAGCCGGATCGTCGCGGTCTTGCGATGCGAGCGGAGCTGGGCTTCGACGACGGGCGAGTAGAAGTTGAGGGCGAAGGCTGGCAACGGCTCCCGATCATACGTGCTGGTCGCCCGCCAGCAGCGCGATTGCCCGCTCGGCCATCTCGCGCTCGCCGCGGTAGGCCAGCAACTCCGGGGCCTCGTCGAGCGGGAGCCAGCGGGCCTCGGCGACCTCGTGCCGGAACTCGGCCGGGACGTCGTCGATCGTGCCGGCTTCGTACTCGACGAGGAAGAACGAGACGACCTTGAACACGCGCTCCCCGTCCCAGCTGAACCAGTAGCGCGTATCGCCGAGCTTCGCGATGGAGCGCCCGCGGACGCCGGTCTCCTCGGCCACCTCGCGGAGCGCGGCTCCTTCGCTCGACTCGCCCTCGTCGAGCTGTCCCTTCGGGAGCACCCAGAGCCCCTCGGGCTTTCCGGCCGGGCGGATCGCTGCGAACAGCCACCGGCCGTCCGCCCGGCAGACGAGCACCCCACCCGCCGAGAACTCGCGGCGCACGTCGCGAACCTTAGCGTGCCCGACTGAGATCTCTCTGCGGCGGCCGGCGGGATCTCTCCGCTGCGCGAGCGGCACACTCTCGGCTATGCTCCCGTCGGCACTCTGGAGTAGAGAGTGCCAACGACTGTCACGAGTTCGTCACAAGCGACGGCTCAGACGCTTCAACAAACGGTTTCAATAACAGTGGAGGTCCGAGGAATGAATCTGACGCCCCTGGGAGATCGCCTGATCGTCGAAACGCTCGAAGAGGAGCAGACCACGATCGGCGGCATCGTTCTCCCTGACACCGCGCTCGAGAAGCCGCAGCGCGGCCACGTCGTCGCCGCCGGGCCGGGTAGCCGCAACTCCGATACAGGCGATCGCATCCCCATGGATGTCGCCGAGGGCGACCAGATCGTCTTCTCGAAGTACGGCGGCACCGAGATCCGGATCGAGGGAACTGACTATCTGATCCTGCGCGAGAGCGACGTCCTCGCGAAGGTCACCGGGACGCCTGCCAAGGCGAAGGCCAAGGCCTAAGAGAGAGGAACGAGAAGAACATGGCTCACAAGGAACTGAAGTTCAGCGAGGACGCACGCCGCTCGCTCCAGCGCGGCGTCGACATCCTCGCCGACGCGGTCAAGGTCACCCTTGGCCCCAAGGGGCGCTACGTCGTGCTCGACAAGAAGTACGGCGCGCCGACGATCACGAACGACGGCGTCACGATCGCCCGCGAGATCGAGGTCGAGGACGCGTTCGAGAACCAGGGCGCCCAGCTCGTCCGCGAGGTCGCAACGGCGACGAACGACGTCGCCGGCGACGGCACCACCACCGCGACCGTGCTCGCTCAGGCGATCGTCCGCGAGGGTCTCAAGAACGTCTCGGCCGGTGCCAACCCGATCGCGCTCAAGCGCGGGATCGAGAAGGCCGTCGAGGCGATCGTCGCGAACCTGCAGAAGCAGTCGGTCGACATCAACGGCAAGGAAGACATCGCCCGTGTCGCGACCATCTCCTCGCGCGAGCGCGAGATCGGCGACGTGATCGCCGACGCAATCGAGAAGGTCGGCAAGGACGGCGTCGTGAACGTCGAGGAGGGCCAGACCTTCGGCCTCGAGCTCGAGTTCACCGAGGGCATGCAGTTCGACAAGGGCTACCTGTCGCCGTACATGGTGAACGACGCCGAGCGCATGGAAGCCGTGCTCGACGACCCGTACATCCTGATCGCGAACCAGAAGCTCGGCGGGATCAAGGATCTGCTCCCGCTGCTCGAGCAGGTCATCCAGGCGGGTCGCCCGCTCCTGATCGTGGCCGAGGACGTCGAGGGCGAGTCGCTCGCGACGATCGTCGTCAACAAGCTCCGCGGCACGTTCCAGGCCGTCGCCGTCAAGGCGCCCGGCTTCGGCGACCGCCGCAAGCGGATGCTCGAGGACATCGCGATCCTCTCCGGCGGCGAGGTCATCACCGAGGAGATGGGTCTCAAGCTCGAGAACACGAAGCTCGCCCAGCTCGGCCGGGCCCGCAAGGTCGTCGTCGACAAGGACTCGACCACGATCATCGACGGTGCCGGCGATTCGGAGGACATCAAGGCCCGGATCAAGCAGCTGAAGGCCGAGATCGAGACCACCGATTCCGACTTCGACCGCGAGAAGCTCCAGGAGCGCCTCGCGAAGCTGTCGGGCGGCGTCGCGGTCGTCAAGGTCGGCGCAGCCACCGAGACCGAGATGAAGGAGAAGAAGCACCGCGTCGAGGACGCACTCCAGGCCACCCGTGCCGCGCTCGAGGAGGGCATCGTCCCCGGCGGCGGAGTCGCGCTGCTGAATGCGGCCGACAAGGTCAAGACCTCGCTGCTCGAGTCGCTCGAGGGCGACGAGCGGACGGGTGCCCAGATCGTGCTTCGCTCGCTCGAGGAGCCGCTCCGGCAGCTCGCGACGAACGCCGGGCTCGAGGGCTCGGTCGTCGTCCAGGCCGTCCGCTCGGCGAAGCCGGGCCAGGGTCTGAACGTCGACTCGGGCGAGGTCGAGGACCTCGTCAAGAACGGGATCATCGATCCGACCATGGTCACCCGCTCGGCGCTCCAGAACGCGGCGTCGATCGGCAAGAACATCCTCACCACCGAGGCAATCGTCACCGACGCGCCGGAGAAGAACGGCAGCGGCGGCGGCGGCGGAATGCCCGATATGTCGGGGATGATGTAGGAACGCAGGCGAACCTGCTTGCTTCAGCGAGGGCGCCGGCCGAGCCGGCGCCCTCGCCGTTTAAGGGCCAGGCCTGAAAGCCGTCGGCGATCGTCGGGCCCCGCCTCGTCAGCGCCGGCTCCTGGAGGGTCGGGACGCAGAGGATCACGCCCCAGCACTGGTCGCTTCCCCGGGGTCTCGTGAGGAGCACGCCCGCCGAGCTCCGGATCGGTTCGAGGGTCGGCATGGGATTCGGGGGCGTGCCGAGTCGGCCGCCCGGAGTCGCGTGCACGATGCTCACCGAGCGCAGGACGAAGAGGATCGCAAGCCCGGCCCCGAGGCCGGCCAGCGCCGCGCCCTCGGCGAGGCCGCGCGGGCGGCGGTGGGCGAGCGCGAGCAGGGCGACGGTGCCGAGCGAGATGATCAGCGCGAGCGGGACGGGCTCGCGCCACGTCCACCGGAAGAAGACGAGGGCGACGGCGGTTGCGGCGGCAGCGCCGACGAGGAGCACTGCGAGCGAAGGGCGGTGGAGCGTCGTCGGAAGCGCCCAGGCCCCGATCCCGACGGGCACGAGCCAGAGCGGTGCGAGCGCGAAGCGCGGGTCGGGCGCGAGCAGGAACCACGCCACGACCAGCGCGAGGCTCGGCAGCACGACCGCGAGCATCGGTGCGAACCGAGCGCGGCGCTCCGCCCGCGACCCGAAGACGACGGCCGGGATCAGTCCCGCGAGCAGGATCAGCGGCAGGATCACGTCGACGTCGGTCGACTTCTGGGTGAGCCAGGGCCGCACCCAGAAGAGCGAGCGGACGACGATCGCCGGCGGGTGGATCGATCCCGTCGCGAATGCGTGGTTGATCGTGTTCTGGGTCACGAGGATCCCGAGCGGAAGGCGCCAGTCGACCGGGAGCTTGAACACGGTTGCGGGAAAGAACGGGTAGCCCGAGAGCACCGCCTGGCGCACGCTGACCGCCACGAAGAGCAGCACCGGCAGCGCGCCGGCGAGCAGCGCCGGTGCGCAGGAGCCGGGCGGCTCCTCCCCGGCGCGCGGCGATCGACCGGCAGCCCGACCGCCACCGCGACAGGCAGCCAGTAGAGCGGTCGCGTCGCCGCCGCCGCGCCGAGCGCCGCGCCCGCGGCCAGCACCGGCGTCGGGGCGTACCCTCGCTCGACGGCCTCGGCCAGGTAGAGCATCCCGGCGACGACGAGCACGAACGCCGCGAAGTCGAGGTCGGGGCTCGAGATCCGGTGAGTCGGCCGGTTGACGACGCCGACGACGAGAACCGGAACGAGGAGGAGCGCCATCCGGTTCGCAAACGGCGCGAGCGCGCCGGCCGGTCCGCGCACCACGAAGCGTGAGCCGAGCTCGACCGCGAGCATCGCCGCGAGCAGGCCGTTCACGAGGTGTGGCGCGGCGCCGGCCCACGGGCCGTGGTCGAGGAAGGCAGACGAGGAGCAGGTGGCCGTCGGCAGCGCCGAACCGGCTGTGGAGGTTCGCGAGGCCCGGGATCGCCGCGAAATGCTCGGCGTAGCGGATGATCCCGAGGTGGTAGAGGCCGAAGTCGTAGTCGCTCGGCCGGCCCGAGCGCCTGGTTCGCGGTCCAGGCGACGCCGAGCCCGACGAGGCCGAGCACCCACCACCGCGGCCGCGCTCCCCGAAGGCCTCGCAGCCGGGCCGCACCGAGGGCCGCGCCTGCAAATCCGGCGAGCACCGGCGCGACCCACGCGGCCCAGGTGACGCCGCGAACTGGTTCCAGAGGAGCAGGTAGAGGATGAGGGCGGCCAGCCCGATCCACAGGTCGGCGGCTGCGGGCCGTGCGGCACGCTCGTCCGAGACGAGCCGGAGGAGCGCGGCTCGAGTCAGGTAGCCGCACCCGAGGATCATCACCCCGAAGGAAGCCAGGAGGCTGCGACGGCGAGCGTCGGGAGCACGACCGTCGTCATTCTCCTGTCGATGCTAAACGCCGCGACGGTCTTATCGTCCAGACACAGCAGAAGAGCCGGCGGGTATGTGGCCGGCTCTTCTGGTCATACGGACGGGTTGGGTTGCGTCGAGGAGTTCATCGGAGCGAATCCCGGGGGCCTGAAGTCCCTCGATCGGGTGATCTTTCTCGCAGCCGTGTCAGAAGCCGAAGCGCTCCTCGAGCCAGGGGTCGGCATTGTTGTCGTAGCCGTAGCGCTCCCAGAAGCCCGGGCGGTCTACGGGGAGCAGCTCGATCCCGCGGAGCCACTTCGCGCTCTTCCAGAAGTACTTGTGCGGGACGACGAGCCGCAGCGGGTAGCCGTGGTCGAGCGTGAGCGGCTCGCCGTCGCCGTGGGTGGCAAAGAGCGCCTGCGGATCCTCGATCGAGGCGAGCGGCACGTTCGCGGTGAAGTCGTGCTCTGCCCACGCGATCGCGAAGCGCGCCGTGGGGAGCGGCTTGCAGAGCTTCGCGAGCTCCCGCCAGTGGACGCCCTCGAACGAGGTGTCGAACTTGCTCCACCGCGTCACGCAGTGGATGTCCTGGACGTTGCTCGACCGCGGCAGCGCATTGAACTGCTCCCAGTCGAGGGTTACCTCCTCCTCGACCTCGCCGTGGAGGCGGAGCGTCCAGGTGGCCAGGTCGACATCGGGCACGCCTCCCGCGTGCAGCACCGGCCACTTGACGGTCATGTGCTGGCCGGGCGGCAGCCGCGTCGGATCGATCCCGGCCTCGCGCACCTTGCGTTCGTCTCTCGACCGGAACACGAGCTTCAGCCTAG
Organism: uncultured Actinomycetota bacterium; assembly: GCA_963720045.1. Taxonomy (GTDB): domain Bacteria; phylum Actinomycetota; class Thermoleophilia; order Gaiellales; family Gaiellaceae; genus PALSA-600. The sequence continues at coordinate 146,569 of CAVREC010000006.1, forward strand.
AGGCGACGCCTAGACTGGAGAGGTGGGAACGGTCGCCACGCGGGCCTACATCAGGCCGCGCGCCTACGTTCGGGTCGGCGGGGCCCGACGCCGCGGACCTGCTCCAGCGGATCGTCTCGAACGACGTGCTTGCCGCCGAATCGTGCGAGGCGCTGATCCTGACGCCCAAGGGCCGCGTGATCGCGCCGCTCCTCGTCTGGCGCCGTGGCGAGGACGACTTCCTGCTCCTGACCGAGCCCGAGCTCGGCGAGGTCGTTCGCGCTCACGTCACGCGGATGCGCTTTGCCTCGAAGTGCGTCGTCGAGATCGGAGGAGCACAACTCGGCCGTCGTCCTCGGCGGCACCGAGGGGATTCCGACGGGCGACTACGGCGTCCCGGCGGTCGAGGTGCTCGACGGCGAGCTCGCCGCGGAGCCGGCAGACGAAGAGCTCGAGCGTCTCCGCATCCTCGCCCGCACCCCCCGCTGGGGCCGCGAGATCGACGAGGGCATCCTGCCGGCCGAGGCGGGGCTCGACGAGCGGGCCGTCTCGTTCACGAAGGGCTGTTACCCGGGCCAGGAGCCGCTCGCGCGCCTCCACCACCGCGGCCACGTGAATCGCTCGCTCCGGGTGCTCGAGCTCGACGGCGAGGCGGCGATTCAGGCCGACGAGGTCAGCGACGGCGACCGTGTCGTCGGTCGCGTCACGAGCTCGGTTCCCGGGCCTCGCGCTCGCCTACGTCCGCGCCGACGTCCCCGAAGGCGCCGAGCTCACCGTGGCGGGCCGTCCCGCACGGATACACTGACCACCCCGCGCCCGTAGCTCAGGGGATAGAGCGCTGCCCTGCGGAGGCAGAGGTCGCAAGTTCGATTCTTGCCGGGCGCACTGAGCGCGAAAGCGCTGGAAGGTCCACACAACCATCTCTGAGATGTCCATGGTCGAAGCGGGTGATTTCAGCCTCGAGGGTCTCATGCCTCGCGAGCAGCGCCTTCTGCGGAATTGCGATCACAGTGGCAGATTGAGCGTTAGACTGAGACATGCCGCGAGTTGATGCGGTTTCGGACTTGTTCGTGTGAGGGGTGGCGGACAGAGTGAGCGCGCACGACATGCAGAGCCGCCACGATGTGGCGGAGCCAGAGGGCTACCAGGACGAGTCCTGGGAGCGGTGTGAGATCGCGTGGCGGCGCGGGTACGTTTCGAGCGCATTCGTCGCGATTCGACAGGGCGACGAGCCGGAAGACATCGGTAGCTCCCCGCCTTTTCGTCCACGGAGGGCTAACGGCGTGCCGCTCGTCGAGACCCCGGACGCCCGGTCCAGCCTGGCCCGCCTCGAGTCGGAGCTCGAAGCCAAGGGGTGGGAGCGGATCGACGACGCAACCGGCCGTTGGTATGCCTCACATTTTCGCCGCCGGGTCGTGACGCTCCGCGATCGCATCGGCGCGTATTCCGTCGGGACGGATCCGCTCCTCTTCGCTCGCCCCGAGGTCGCCCCCGTCGAGCCCGCGGCGACGGGCCTCGCACTCGTCGAGCCGGCCTCGGACGAGCCGATCCTGCCCGAGGCGGAGCCGGTGAGGCAGAAGCGCCCCCGCGGCAGGCGGGTCGAGCCTGTCGAGACCGACTCGATCGAAAGCGAAGCCGAGCGCCTCGCCGCCGTCGAGGTTGAACGGCTTGCGGGAGCCCGGCTCGCCGAGCGACTCGAGGCCGAGCGGCTCGAATCGGCCCGAGTCGAGGCCGAGCGCCTGGAGATGGAGCGTTTGGAGGCAGAGCGCGCCGAGGCGGCTCGGTTTGAAGCAAGACGTGTCGAGGCTGCTCGGATAGAGGCGGAGCGTCTTGAGGCAGAACGCTTGGAGGCTGAGCGGCTTGAGGCGGAGCGCCTGGAAGCCGAACGCATCGAGGCTGAGCGCCTGGAGGCTGAGCGCCTGGAGGCTGAGCGCCTGGAGGCTGAGCGCCTGGAGGCTGAGCGCCTGGAGGCTGAGCGCCTGGAGGCTGAGCGCGTCGAGGCCGCCCGGCTCGAAGCGGAGCGGCTCAGAGGCAGAGCGCCTTGAAGCTGAGCGCCTGGAAGCGGAGCGACTCGAGATGGAGCGCGTCGAGGCCGTCCGGCTGGAGGCTGAGCGGCTCGAGGCTGAGCGCCTGGAGGCTGAGCGCGTCGAGGCCGCCCGGCTCGAAGCGGAGCGGCTCGAGGCAGAGCGCCTTGAAGCTGAGCGCCTGGAAGCGGAGCGACTCGAGATGGAGCGCGTCGAGGCCGTCCGGCTTGAGGCGGAGCGTCTGGAAGCTGAACGCATCGAGACCGAGCGCTTGGAGACCGAGCGCGTCGAGGCTGAGCGGCTAGCAGCGGAGCGACTCGAGATGGAGCGTGTCGAAGCCGCCCGGCTCGAAGTCGAGCGTCTGGAGGCAGAGCGCGTCGAGGCAGCACGTGTCCAGTCGGAACTGCTCGAAGCTGAGCGCCGTGAAGCGGAACGCGTGGAGGCTGGCAGGCTCGAGGCGGAGCGCGTTCAGGCGCAACAACTCGAGGCCGAACGGCCCGAGTCCGAATTGCCGCTTGCAGCGAGCCCGCCCGACGGAGACACCGGGGAGCTCGAGCCACCCTCCCCGCCAGGCTCCTCGCTCGCCGGACGGATTGGCAGCTATTCGACGCCGCCCGACTCCCGTGCCGAGATCAGAGGGCTCTTCAAGCCGAAGCAGTTCTCGCGGAAGAGAGTCCGCTAGCGAGGGGAGCGGCCGGCCCCCTCCGCGATCCGCATGGCGAGCAGGTCGGAGGCGGGCACGCATGAGCCATACCCGCCTCCGCTCATCGGGCTAGGCCCGCTTCGGACGGAGGTTCACCGGAACCGTCTTGCTTGCGGACTCGCCGCCGGCCGGGGTGTAGGTGATGCGCACGTTGGCCTTGATCGAGCCCGTCTTGTCCAGTGTCTTCAGCCCGAGCGAGGTCGGCCGGAGCGTCAGCTTCGTGATCCCACTTGTCGTCGCCGCGACCCTGCCGGCGCGAATCAGCGGGGAGTGGCCTGCCTTGACGACGGCATGGAAGGCCACCGTGCCCTTGCCGGGCAAATCGACGAGCTGATACCACGAGCTCTTCGCCGGATCCCAGACGACCCTCGGGAGCGGGTTGAAGACATTGCTCACGGTGGTCGGCGCGCCGACGCCGAGCGGGCAGGAGAGAGCAGCCGAGTATGTCGTCGTCGCCGGGTAGTTCGCCGGCACGACCGTGAACGTGCCGTTGAACGAATTGCTCGTCGCGACGTCGATCGTCGCGGTGCCGGGAGTGAGGGCGCTCGAATCGATCTGGGCGAGCGTTGTGCCGACCGGGAGCTTCTCCGTCGAGACGCCGCCCGTGACGCCCTCGATGTTGATGTTCGTAACCGTGACACCAGAGCCGCCGATCGCGAACCCGCCGACAGCGGGCGCACCGGACGGGATGCTCACGTCGAGCACGAAGCTCATCCCGCTTCCGGTCGCCCGGCACGTGGCTGCCGCAGTTCGTTCCGTGTGCCCACTTGCACTTGCAGCGAGAAACGCCGTTACGCCAGACACACCGATCGCAAGTGCAACGAAACCCTTCATCTCTAGCCTCCTCCGGCGAGCCCGCCGGCTCTGGTGTCATCGATCTCAGGAGGAGTGGTTCCCGTTCGGCCGGCGATCCAAGCCTGAGAGCCCTCGAAGGGTGCACGCGGAGGGCGGAACGGCTCAGCCGGAGAGTGCGGAGAGCTCGCCGAGCAGGCGGTCGACCTCGTCGGTCGTGTTGTAGTGAATGAACCCGACCCGCAGCGAGCTCGGCGGAAGGCGGTCGGCGAGCGAGACGCAGTACCAGTTGTCGGCGTACCAGACCCCGAAGCCGCGCTCGGCCAGAGTGCGGGCGGCGGTCTCGGCCTCCACGCCCGCGACGTTCAGCAGGAACGTCGGCACGCGGCCTTCCATCGTCGGCGGGCCGTAGAGCGTGACCGGCTCCGGCAGGCCGGCCAGGAAGCGCTCGCCGAGCGCCCGCTCGTAGTCGCGGAGCGGTGCGAGCCCGCCGAGGGAGTCGAGGTAGGCGATCGTCGCCTGGAAGCCGGCGAGCAGCTCGTAGGGCAGCGTCCCCGTCTCGAAGCTCCGGCCGAGCGGCTTCGACGAGGACGGACGCGCCTTGTAGGGGCGCCAGTTCTCGGCGGCCTCGGTACGGAGGTAGGCCATCCCGAGGTGCGGGCCGCAGAACTTGTAGGGCGAGCAGAGGAGAACGTCGCAGCCGATCTCCATCACGTCGACCGGCTCGTGGGCTGCGTAGTGGACGGCGTCTATCCACGAGAGCGCGCCGACTTCGCGGGCGAGCCGGCAGATGCGCTGAGCGTCGGCGACGGAGCCGGTTGCGTTCGAGGCGAGCGCGAAGGCGATCACCCGTGTCCGGTCGGAGACCTTCGACTCGAGATCGTCGTAGTCGACGGTGAGCTCGTCGGTCGCGCGCGCGACGACCACCTTCAGCCCCTTGTCGGCGGCGAGCTCGACCCAGGGCGCAACGCCGCCGTCGTGGTCGAGCTCCGTCGTCAGGATCTCGTCGCCGGCTTCGAAGTCGCGGCCCGCGGCGCGCGTGACCGCGAAGTTCAGCGTCGTCATGTTCATGCTGAAGGCGACCTCGTTGGGCGAGCAGCCGAGGAACCTTGCCGCGTCTGCCTTCGAGCCCTCGAGAATCGCCTCGACCGCACGACCCGTCGCATACGGTGCGCCGAGGTTGCCCGAGGCCTCGCGGAGCGCCCGAGCGATTGCGTCGCCGACCTCGTCGGGCACCTGCGTCCCGCCGGGAGCATCGAGAAACGCGAATCCGGACCTCAGCGAGGAGAACCGCGCGCGGGCCGCCTCGACGTCGAAGGTCGTCGTGCTCATCGGTCTCCAGTATGGATCAAGGCGTCTGGCCCTCGAGGATCCGGGCGAACACCCTCGGGTCGATGTTCCCGCCCGAGACGATGCAGGCGACCTTCCCGCTCCCGGCCCGGCCCGCGATGGCCGCCGCCGCGGCCAGGGCGCCTGCGCCCTCGGCGATCACCCGCACTCGCTCGGCGATCGTGCGGATTGCCGCCGCCGCGTCGTCCAGCGGCACCGGGAACGCGCCGTCGAGCAGCTCGCGCGCATGGGCCCAGACGCCGGGGATCAGCGAGCGGCTGCCGGCACCGTCGACGAACGAGCGGACGTAGTCGATCTCGGTCGGCTCTCCGGCTGCGAGCGAGGCGCAGACCGCCGCGCCGGTCTCGGGCTCGACCGCGTAGAAGCGCACCTCGGGGCGTGTTGCCTTCACGGCGCTCGCGATCCCGGTGATCAGGCCGCCGCCGCCGTAGGGGACGATCACCGCGTCGAGCGCCGGGAGATCCTCGAGCAGTTCGAGCCCGATCGTCCCGTTACCGGCCATCACGCGAACGTCGTCCACCGGATGGATGAAGAGGCCGCGGGCACCGTCGTAGCGGCCTTCGACGAGTACGCGCCACCAATCGTCGTAGGGCAGTGAGACGACCTTGCCGCCGAAGCGCTCGATCGCGGCGATCTTCGTCGAGGGCGCGCCGTCGGGGACGACGATCGTTGCCGCTACGCCGCGCAGCCGCGCCGCATAGGCGACGCCCTGGGCCATGTTCCCGGCGCTCGCGGTGACGACGCCGTCGGCCAGCTCGGCCTCGGTGGCCTGCAGCACTGCATTCCCGGCGCCGCGGATCTTGAACGAGTTGACCGGCTGCAGCGTCTCGAGCTTGAGATAGATCTCCGCGTCGGCGTCCACGTCGAGGCGGACGAGCGGTGTACGGACGGCGATGCCGGCGATCGTGTCCCGCGCGAGCAGGATCTCCTCGAGCGGGATCAGAGGTCGACCTCCGTGCCGATGCCTTCTTCCCGCGCGCGGAGGAGAACGTGCTCGGCGGCGGCGAGATCCTCGACGGCGATCCCGAGCGACTTGAACACGGTCAGCTCGGAGTTCGGCCGTTCGGCCGGCCGCTTCGCCGATCAGCACCTCGCCGAGCTCGGCCCGGATGTGCTCGGGCCCGATCGCGCCCTCGCGCTGCGGGAACAGGAAGTCGCCGGCCTCGTTCAGCGTCGATTCGCGCCGGTCGACGAAGAGCGTTGCGTCCACCATCGTCTGCGTGTCGAGCTCACGCGTCGTCGGGATGCTCGAGCCGACCGCGTTGATGTGGACGCCCTCGGCGAGCCAGCTGCGCTCGAGGATCGGCTCGCGCGACGCGGTCGCCGTCACGACGACATCGGCGCCACGTACCGCGTCCTCGGCGGAGGCCACTTCCGTGACGCTCCCGAGCTCCGAGGCGTGGCCTGGAGTGCGGCTCCAGGCGCGGATCTCCTCGAACGGATGGACGGTCAGCATCGCCTCGAGGTGCGAGCGCCCCTGCACGCCCGCGCCGAGGATCGCAAGCGACTTCGAGTCGGGGCGGGCGAGGAGCTTCGTCGCGACGCCGGAGACGGCGGCGGTGCGGATCGCCGTGATCGCGCCGGCGTGCATCACCGTTTGCAGCTGCCCCGTCTCGCCGTCGAAGAGCGCCACGAATCCCTGGTGCGGATCGAGCCCGATCGCCGAGTTCCCGGGCACGACGCACACGGTCTTCAGTCCGTAAGCGGGAGTCGTTCCGGCGCGGTATGCGGGCATCAGGCCCATGAGCGTCGTCGTGTCCGGCGGCCGCACGACGAAGCGGAGAGGGTTGTGCAGCTGCTCGCGGGCCAGCGCGGCGAGGACGTCTTCCATCACCGCGATGCACTCGTCCATCGGTAGGAGCTGCTGCACGTCGTGCTCGCTGAGGACGAGGGCGCTCATTCGAAGAACGAGCCTACGCGCTCGCGTTGCTCGGCCGTGAGTGGAAGCTCGAGCGCCGCGAGTACCGGATCCAGATGGGCCGGCCTGGACGGCCCGCAGACCGCGCCCCCCACGAGCGGGCTCGAGAGAACCCAGGCGAAGGCGAGGGTCGCCATGTCGGTGTCGAGCGCTTCGGCCTCCTCTTCGAGCAGGTCGAGCCCGTCGAAGACGCGGTCGTCGAGGAACTGCTCGTAGGGACCGGGGCGAAGGGTCATCCGGGAGCCGGCCGGGAACGGCTCGCCACGGCGGTAGCGGCCGGTGAGCCAGCCGCCCGCCGTCGGGCCGAACGGCACATAGGCGACCTCGTGCTCGGCGCAGAGCGGCAGGACCACTGCCTCATCTCCGCGCTCGAGCAGGGAGTAGCTGTTCTGGACGAGGGCGGGGCGGCCATGGTCAAAAGCGTCCTCGGAGCTCCGAGGCCGGGAAGTTGCTCAGCCCCCAGGCACCGATCTTGCCCTGGGCGACGAGCTCCTCGAAGGCGCCGATCGTCTCGGCGATCGGGATCTCCGGGTCCGGGTCGTGGGCGAGGTACAGGTCGATGCGCTCGACCCCGAGCCGCTGGAGGCTGCCCACGACCTGGCGGCGGATCCGGTCGGGAGCAAGGCCGTGGCCGTCGTCTCCCCTCACCGGGTTGAAGACCTTCGTCGTGATCAGGAGCCCGCCGGGCCGGCGTGCTGCGCTCCAGCGCCCGATGAACGACTCGCTCGCGCCGCCGCCGTAGGCGTCAGCCGTGTCGAACCAGCAGATCCCGCGTTCCCAGGCGGCGTCCATGATCTCGAATGCCTCCTCCTCCGAGTTCCCCTGCCCGAAGAACGCGGGTGCCGAACCGATGCCGCCGAAGTTGCCGCAACCGAGCGAGACTCGCGGCCAGCTCATCCGAAGAGAGCTGTCAACTCGTTGCGGAGCTCCCAGAGATCCGGGAAGAACCGCTTGTGGATCAGCTTGCCGAGCACCTCGACCGGCGTCCCCTGCGTGCCGACGACCGAGCCGCCGATGATGCGCTCGACGACGACGAAGTGCCGCGCGCGCCAGACGACGATGCGCTCGTCCCACTCGATCAGGAGCTCGGCGAGCTGGTAGAGATCCTCGTGCTCGCGGCCGAGCGTGTAGACCTCGACCGGCGTGAGGCCCGCGCGTTGCCGGGCGGCGTGGAACGCGGCGCCGAGCGGCGGCGTGATCTTCTGGACGACGCGCCAGCCCGGTGAGTCGAAGCCGCTGCCGTGGCCGAGCACCTTGCGGACCTCCTGGTACTCCCAGGGCGAGAGGTGCTCGAGCATGTCGAGCGCCTGCGTCACGATCTTCAGGCAGTCGACCCCGCGCCGCAGCAGGCGGATCGCCGCGGCGAGTCCGTCCTCGCCGATCAGTCGCGTGGCCTCGGCGACCTCGGTCGTCGCGAGCTTGAGCCAGAGCTCGGAGGCCTGGTGGACCGTCTGGAAGAGCAGCTCATCGCGGTGCGCCCACTCCTCGGGGGTCTTCTGGAGCGCGAGCAGCTCATCGGTGCGCAGGTAGCGCTCGTAGTCGGAGCCGCCGGGGCCTTCGAGGACGGGCTTCGAGAGCTTGGGCTCGTTCACGGCCGCCTCTCGGTGCCGTCGTAGATCTTCATCGGCAGGTCCGCAAGGGGGACGCCTCCATCGCCGGTGACGAGCCAGGTGTCCTGCATGTAGAGGCAGGCCTGGCCGTCCTGCGAGATCGCATGCGGATGCATCGAGAAGACCATGCCGGAACGGAGCTCGGTCTCGTCCCCCTCCCCGATCTTCGGGAACTCGATCATCGTCATCCCGATCGAGTGGCCCGTCACGTGACCGAGCACGAAGCCGCGGTCGAGGAAGCCCCTGGCGACGGCGTGATGGACCTCGTGAGCGGTGGCGCCGTCGTGGAGCGCTGTACGGGCGGCCGCGTAGTACTCGTCGTAGGCCTCCATCATCCGCTTCGTCTCGTCGCTCGGCTCGCCGGCGCAGATCGCGCGCGAGACCTCGACCCAGTGGCCGCCCGGGCCTGCGACCTCGAGCGAGGGAAGCACCATGTCCGTGCGGGCGATCGGGCGGGCGCCCGCGATCTTGAACTCGGGAAGGGCAGAGCCGTTCTCGCCGACGAGCACCATGTCCATCGTCAGCCGGCCGCAGCCCTCCGAGACGAAGTAGCTCTCGCACGGCGCGAGGATCTCGCGCTCGGTTCGGCCAGGCGCGAACTCCTCGAGGAAGGTCCAGAAGCCCTCGGTGTTGATCCGGACGCTGTCCCTGACCGAGTCGAGCTCGTACTCGCTCTTCACGGCCCGGGCATGGTCGAACTGCGTGTCCCAGGGGACGAGCTCGGCTGCCGGGGCGAGCGCGGCGTAGTCGCGCACGGTCATCGCGTAGTCGAGACCGTAGACGCCGACACGCTTGCCGCGCACCTTGTCCGCAAGCCAGTCCCCGGGGCGGTCGACGAAGACCTGCTCCTCGATCCAGCTCGTTCCGTGCTCGCCGACATAGCGGGCCTCGCGGGGAAAGACGATCGCGGGGTCGCCCTCGCGCGGCAGCAGCACGTAGGCGTAGCGATGGACGATCACGAACCCCGAGAGGTAGGTGACCGCGCCCTCGAACCCGGAGTACTCGGAGCCGGAGACGATCGCCGCGTCGAGGCCGTCGCGCTCGAGCGCCTCGCGGATCAGGCGGTAGCGGCGCTCGCTCTCTCCCGCCGGGACGGCGCTCACGTTTCCCATGATGCTTCGACTCCTTTGACGAGTGCCCGGATCGCTTCGTGCCCCGGGGTCGGGACACCGTAGCGGCGGCCGAAGTCCACGATGCCGCCGTTCAGGTAGTCGACCTCGGTCTGACGGCGAGCCTCGACGTCCTGGAGCATCGAGGCCTTGTGGCCGTAGGCGATCTCGGGGCGGGCGGCGTAGTCGATCAGCTCCTCGGGGTCGGCGTCGAGCTCGATGCCCTGGGCGGCGGCGACTGCTTTGCCTTCGTCCACGAGCTGCGAGGCGAGGGTGCGGAGCGCGGGCTGCTCGCAGACCCGGCCGTGGGTGAGCCCGGTGAGAGCCCCGAGCGGGTTCGTGGCGGCGTTGAAGATGACTTTGCGCCACTGCGGGCCGCGTGCGTCGGCGACGGCGTGCGTCGGCATCCCGCCGCGGGTGCAGGCATCGGCGAGGCGCTCGATCTCGGCCCTCGTAGCCGGCTTCGGCTCGAAGGGGCCGAAGGTCGTGTCGCCCTTGACGTCCCACTGCACGACGCCGGGCGCAGTGACCTTTCCGGCGGGGAACGTGGTACCGCGGATCACCCGCTCGACGTGGCGGGCGAGCACCTCCTCGTTCCCGATCCCGTTCTGGACGGTTGCGACAGACCCTCCGGCGAAGGCGTGCGCGGTCGCTGCAATCGCCGGCTCGGTATGCATCGCCTTCGTCGCCACGATCCCGAAATCGCAAGGCGGCAGCTCCGCCGCGTCGCTCGTCGCGCGCACGGCTCCGACGACCTCGCCCGCGCCCGTGAGCCGCAACCCGTCGCGGTTGATCGCGTCCACGTGATCCTGCGCGAGGTCGTAGGCCCAGACCTCGACGTCCTCGAGCGTCCCGAGGTTCGCGGCAAAGAGAGAGCCGACCGCCCCGCAGCCGACGACGCACACCCTCATTCCCACGAGGCCTCCCTTGCCCTGACGAGCCGGTAGAGCGCGGCGTGGAGCGGGGTCTCGACGCCGACCCGCTCGCCCTCGCGGATCAGGGCACCGGTGATCAGGTCGATCTCCGTGCGCCGATGGGCTTCGACGTCTTCGAGCATCGACGGATAGTGCCGGGAGCCTCGCTCCGTTGCATGGACGTTCATCTCCCAGGGATCCTCGGCGAGCTCGACCCCCGCCCCGGCGGCAACGGCCTTGCCCTCGTCCATCAGCGCGAGCACCAGATGACCGAGATCGCCGGGCTCGTCGAGCTGCGCGAACCGCGGCTCGTGCGGGAGGCCGGTGAGTGCGGCGACCGCGTTGACGGTCGCGTTGAAGATCAGCTTCGACCACTGCATGGGACGGAGATCGTCGAAGCCCTCGGCCTTCAGCCCGGCGGAGCGGACGAGCTCGGCGACCGCCCGGGCCTCCTCGCCCGTCGTCCTGCGGCTCGGGCCGATCCAGGTGGCGGTGTCGAGGATGTACTCGACGCTCGTGTCCGAGTGGCGGGTGCCGCTCATGAACGTGACCGAGGTCAGCAGCGGCCAGTCACCGTGACGGCCGACGATCTCGTCGGCGCCGAGGCCGTTCTGCGTCGTCATCACGGTCGCGCCGGCGAAGTGTCCTTCGAGAGCCGCCCCGATCGCCTCGAGGTCGGTTCCCTTGCAGCAGACGAGCACGAGGTCGGGGCTCGGCAGATCGGCGGGGCTCGTGGCCGCGATGATCGCGCCCGTGCAGGTCGGCGCGGCCGGTGACGCGAAGGCCGTCGGCGTTCAGGGCACGCGCGTGCTCTTCGCGCCGGGCGAGCACGGAGACCTCGCAGACCTGCGCGAGGTGCCCGGCAAACAGGCTCCCGATCACGCCGGAGCCCGCCACGCAGACGTGCCGGATCACGCCGGCGGCCGCCGGACGAGCTCGGCGAACTCCTCGTCGGTGACGAGCCGCCGCTGCGAGGTGCCGAGCTCCTTCACCGCGGCCAGGAGCTCTGAGTGGCGCTCCTCGGGAACGTCGAGCCCGAGCTCGGCGGCCTTGATCCGGATCGAGTCGAGCCCGCTCTTCTTGCCGAGCACGATCGAGCGCTTCGCCGACACGAGCTCGGAGGAGTACGGCTCGATCGAGGGTGGATCGTGGAACTGGCTCGCGACCGCGCCGCTCTCGCGGCGGTAGAGCGTCTCGCCCGTCACGGGCTTCCACGGTTCGAGCGCGTAGCCCGAGAGCTCGCGGACGCGATCGGAGACTTCGCGGATCCTGTCGAGCCGCAGGTTCGTCTCGACGCCGTAGAGGGCGAGCAACGCCAATGCGACCTCGCCGAGGTTCGCGTTGCCGGCCCGCTCGCCCATTCCGTTGATCGTCCCCTGGACATAGGCGGCCCCGGCCCGCACGGCGGCAACGGCGCTCGCGGTGGCGACGCCGAAGTCGTTGTGGCCGTGGAAGTGGACCGGGATGCCGGGCCCGACGAGCTCGACCGTCGAGCCGACGAGCTCTGCGACGGCCTCGGGCGAGGCGATGCCGAGCGTGTCCACGACGACCACCTCGCGAGCGCCCGCCTCGACCGCGCTCGAGTAGACGCGGCGGTAGAAGTCGGGCTCGGCGCGGGTCGAGTCGACGCCGAAGAACGCCGCGTGGATGTCGTGCTCGGCGGCAAAGCGCATCGCGCTCGTGATCCGGTCGAGCATCTTCTCGCGGGAGACGCCGATCGCGTCGAGCTTCAGATCCGAGATCGGCGACTCGATCACCGAGAAGCGAACCTCGAGCTCGGTGAGCGCCTCGAGGTCGGCGGGCACCGCGCGCGAGAAGCCCCAGATCTCGGCCTCGAGCCCGGCGGCCGAGATGCGGCGCACGGCCTCCCAGTCGTCGGCCGAGACGCGCGGGAACCCGGCTTCGATCCGGTCGATCCCGAGCGCGTCGAGCAGGCGCGCGATCTCGAGCTTCCGCTCCGGGTCGAGGACGACCCCGACCGTCTGCTCGCCGTCGCGAAGCGTCGTGTCGTAGAGCCCGACCCGCCCGCCGAGCTTGTAGGGGTCGTTCAGGCTGCCCGTCCAGATCAGCTCGTTCACGTTCCGATCTGCTCCGTCGCCGCGGCATCTCGCCTCGGGGACTGCCGGAAAAAGGACACACCCGACGACGCGGCCCCACCCTGGGTGGGGAAGCCAACCCGCCACCCTCGAGATCAATTCTACGGGCTTCGCGGGCCGCTGTCTGTGCCAACTTTGTCAATTCTTCTCCACAGGCGGCGCGCGCGGGAACTGCGACACGGAGCTCATACGCAGACGACTCCGTCCGGGAAGGACGAGAGCTTCGGCGCCCCGGCGCGCCCGATCAGGAAGTTGTCCTCGACGCGCAGCCCGCCGCCTCCTTCCCAGTAGCAGCCCGGCTCGATCGCGAGCACCATTCCCTCCGCGATCTCGCCGCCGCCGGCCTGGTGGGCATACGGCGGCTCGTGCGCTCGGGCGCCGACGCCGTGGCAGATCGGATGCGTCGGCTGGCCGGGGAAGCCAAGCTCGGCGATCCCCGCCCGCACGAGGCGGTCGAGGTCGGCGAAGCTCGCGCCGGGAACGCAGTGGGCCACCGCCCGACCGTACACGTCGAGCAGCCCCGCCTCGAGCTCGCGGTAGTCGGAGCGCAGCTCGCCCGGGCAGACGAGCTTCGTGTGGTCGCACCAGTAACCGTCGGCGCACACCCAGATCTCGAAGAGCGTCGGCTCGTCGCCGGTCACCGGCCGGTCGCCGGTCGCGGTGAACGTCCGGATCCCCTGCCCCGACCAGACGAGTGAGAACCCGAGCGCGAGCTCCACCTTTCCCTGCCAGCCCGTACCCTCGCCGTGGACGAACCCGAGCCAGATCGAGGCGGCCTCGCTCTCCTTCATTCCCGGCCGGAGCTCGCTCGTGACGTGCTCCATCGCCGCGGCGCAGATGTCGTTCGCAAGCTGCATCCGCTCGAGCTCCTGCGCCGTCTTGATCGCACGCGCCGGAGTGAGCACCGACCCGGAGTCGACGGCGCCGGGCCACGCGTCGAACCACGCCTTCGTGAACGTCGTCGGCTCGCCGACCATCCGATCGGAGGCCTGCGTCCCGAGCGACAGCTCGATCCCGACCCGCCCGTAGGGGCGCGCGGCCTCGACGGCGAGCGCGAGCGTCCGTGCCGGCGGCGGGCCGAGGGTCGGTCTCGTCGTAGCCGCGCACCAGGCGCACATCCGACGTCCACGCCGACCGTGCGGCGTCGTCCAGCGATGCCTCCAGGCACAGGAGCACCGGCTCGCCCTCACGCGGGAACACGCACGCGTCGTAGCCCTTCATTCCCCAGAAGTTCGTCAGGTAGAGCACGTTGTCGGGCGCGCGCACGACGAGCGCGTCGAGCTCGGCCTCCGCCATCAGCGCCCGAACGCGGTCGAGCTTCGCCTCGTCGAGCGCCCAGCTCACCAGAGGACGCGCGGCGGCGCCGGCTCGCCGTGGCCGTCCTGCCAGGAGATGACCGGGTTGCGGAGCACGCCGATCCCCTCGATCTCGGCCTCCATCACGTCGCCGGGCTTGAGATACAGCGACGCCGCATCCGGGCTGAATCCCGCGACACCGGACACCGTCCCGGTCGAGACGACATCGCCGGCGGAGTACCCGAGCGCCGAGTAGTGGCTGAGGATCTCCGGGATCGTCACCGACATCCGGCTCGAGTGCGACACCTGCCGGTCGGCCCCGTTCACGCGCAGGGTCATCGCGAGATCGTGCGGATCCGGGATCTCGTCCGCGGTCACGATCCACGGCCCGAGCGGGCAGAACGTGTCGATCGCCTTGCAGAACGAAAACACCCCGGACCGCATCTCGCGCCGCTGGATGTCGCGTGCGGTGATGTCGTTGAAGATCACGTAGCCGCCGATGTAGTCGGGCGCCTCCTCGGGCGAGAACCACTTGCCGGGCTTCGAGATCACGACTGCCAGCTCGAGCTCGTAGTCGAGCTCCTCCGTCAGATGCTCCGGGTAGATCACTGGCTCCTCGGGCCCGACGATCGCATCGACGTTCTGGAAGAAGACGATCCACGGCGCGATCTCGTGCTCCCAGCCGACCTGTTTCGACTCGTCCTCGTGCTCCCGGAAGTTGCCTGCGGTGTGGAAGAACTTCTTCGGGATGATCGGCGCCTCGAGGGTGACCTCGGCGAGCACCGATTGCTCGAGCGAGTCGGCCGCTCCGCCCTGCTCGAAGTAGGTGCGCATGTCCGGCGTCTCGAGCCGGACGATCCGGTCGCCGTCGATCCGGCCGACCTTCCCGCCGTCGTAGGTGACGAGCTTCATCCCGCGACCCCGCAGACTTTCATCGCCGCTAGGGCGTAGACGTGCGCCGTCTGAGCGAGCCCGGCGATGTCGAGGTTCTCGCCGTCGGTCGTGTCGAGCAACCCGGTCGACGTGCCGTAGTTGACCGTCGCGATCCCGGCGCGCGTCAGCGCCGAGGCGTCGGAGAACCAGCGCGTCACGTCGCGCTCCGGAACGGAGCCGAAGACCTCGGAATGCGAGGCGTCGATTGCCGCGATCAGCGGGTGTCCCTCCTCGATCTCGGCCCCGGGTGCGGTCACGTACACCTCGCCCTCGACCCCGTAATCGGGAAACCGCGCCGCGAGCGCGCGCACCATCTCGAGCACCTCGCGGCGGGCGGCGGCCATCGGCTTCGTCGGCGGCACGCGGACGTCGAGGAAGAGATCGGTGCGATGCGGCGTCCGTGAGACGCGCCAGCCGAACCCGCCCTGGATCGCGCTCACGCCGACGATCGCCGGCACTCCGCGGTAGACGTTCGCCGGGTTTGCCTCCCACGCCGGGATCCAGTCGAGCACGGCCTCGAGCACCTCGCGCATCCGCAGGATCGAGTTCTGGTCGCGCGTGCCTTCGCTGAACGCGGTGTGGATGAAGTTGCCGCTCGTCGAGACCCGGAGCCAGAGCGAGCCAAAATGGCCGAGCACGACCTTGCCCTCCGTCGGCTCGCCGAGGATGCACATGTCCGCAACGCCGCCGTGCGAGACGAGGAACCGCGAACCGGCCGCATACCCGCGGTACTCGGCGCCCTGCGCGTCGCCCCACTGTGCTTTTTCGATCTCCCCGCAGACGGCGGCGACCATCACGTCGCCCTGCAACCGCACCCCGGCATCCCGTAGCGCCCGCACCGCCTCGACGTAACAGGCGAGCGCACCCTTCATGTTCGAGATCCCGAGCCCGAAGAGCCGGCCGTCCTTGACGAACGGTCGCGGCTGAAACCCGGCGACATCCGCGAGCCACGGCTCGCGCCCGGAGTACGAGGTGTCCATGTGCCCGTTGAACATCAGCGTCGGCCCGCCGCCCTCGCCCGCCCAGATTCCGAGGACGTTCGCCCGCGCTTCCTCGACCTGCTGCCACTGCACCTGGCCGCCCATCTCCCCGAACGTCTCGGCCATCAGCTCCGCCATCGCCTGCTCCGAGCCCGTGAAGCTCGGCGTCCCGATTGCCCGGGAGGCCCAGTCGACGAGGCGATCCTCGTTGATCGCGAGCTCGGCCATCAGCGGAAATGGGGCAGGACGGACCCGGCAAAGAGCCGGATCTGCTCGTGGCGGTCGGCGCCCCAGAGCTCGAGCATGACGTGCGTGCAGCCGGCCTCGCTGTACTCCTCGATCGCGGCGATGCAATCCGCCGGAGTGCCGGCGATCGGCTTGCAGCGGTCGAGGAGCGAGTCGGTGACCTCGGCCTTCGCGGCCAGCCGCCCGCCGCGCTCCATCGCCTCGGCAACCGGCTGGAGCTCCTCCATGCTGATTCCCGCCAGGTCGAGCAGCGTGTCGGCCGAGCCGCGGATGTTCTGGAACTTGTTCGCCAGGTACATCCCGGCGATTTCACGCGCTCCGTCCCGGCCTGCCTCGCGGTCGGTTGCGTGAATCGAGGCGACGATCGTGCAACCCACATCGACCGACTCCGCATCGCGCCCCGACTTGGCGGCGCCCTTCGCCACATTTCCACGGGTGTAGCGCACGAACGCGGGGGTCGTGATCGACGGCGTCAGGAGCCCATCGCCGATCTCGCCGCCGAGCTGCTGCATCATCGGTGCGGTCGCCGCCACGTAGACCGGCACGTGCCAGTCGGGCGCGCCCGCCTCGGGCTGGACGGCGGGGAGGTCGGCGCTGAAGACCTTGCCGTCGTAGTCGAAGCGAGCGCCTCCGAGGGCGCCGCGCACGATCGCGACCGAGTCGCGCATGTGCGCGAGCGGCTTCGTCTCCGACGGCGGGCCTCCCTGCTTCGTGTTGTTCAGAAAGATCTTCGACGTCCCGAAGCCGACGATGAAGCGCCCCGGCCCCGCCGCCTCCTGCACGATCCGTGCGTCCATCGCGACCTGAACCGGGTGGCGCGTGTACGGGGAGATGATCCCCCAGCCGATCGTCAACCGTTCGGTGTCCCGCGCCATCAGCGCCGAGAGCACCGTGGAGGAGCGAGCCTCCATCCCGTGCTTGCGCCACCACGGATATGCCTCTGCGAGCCAGATCGTGTCGAAGCCGCCGCGGTCGAGCTCGCGTGCGGTCTCGAGCATCTCCGCGAGCGGCTCCATCGTGAGCTGCATCAGCCCGATGCGAAGCGGTGCTGCCACGCTGCCTACTCTACGACGGCTCGGCCGGGGCCGGGCCTTCGGGCTGCGGCGCGGGCGCACCTTCCGGCTGGGCGGGTTCAGACTGGGCCGCTGCAGTCACCTGCTTGTCGAGCGCGGTCAGCACCTGGTTCACCTGCTGCTTCACGATCGGCTGCAACACCCTCTGGCCCATTGCGCCGACCGGGCCGGCGATCTTCACCTCGGCCGACCACAGCATCTTCGTCCCGTCGTCGAGTGGCTCGAGGGTGAAGGAGGTCTGCATGTTCAGCATCGCGCCGACCCCGTTCCCCTTCGCGTGCAGGCTCGAGAACTCGGGCGGGCGCTCCTCGGTCTTCTCGAAGTCGATCGTCATCGCGAGGCTCCCGAGCCCGAGCGGGATCTTCACGTTCGCGCGCCAGTGCGTGTCGTCGGCGATCTCGAATGACTGGACGCCCGGCATCAACTCCGCCATCTTGGCCGGGTCGTTCAGGACGTTCCAGACGATCTCGCGCTTCGCGCCGAACGAACGCTCGCCTTCGGTCTTCAAGCGGGCGTGACCTCCAGCCCCTGCCGGCTTCCTTCCGGGTCCTCCATCAGCTCGAACACGCGGAACGGAGGGTTGCACGAATCGGAGACGATCGGCTTGCCAAGCGGCCGGAGCGCGTCCTGGAGCGCGGCGCAGATCGCGTGGATCGCCGCGCCTCCGCCTTCGCCCATGCCCTTCGTCCCGAGCGGGCTGAACGGCGAGGGCGACTCGATCGCGCCGGTGCGAAGCGGCGGGACGTCCATCGCGTGCGGCACGTGGTAGTCGTAGAAGTTCGGCGTGAGCAAGTTGCCCTCTTCGTCGTAGGTGAAGGTCTCGTGCGTGGCGGCGCCGATCCCGTGGGCGAGCGCGCCCATCACCTGGCCCTCGACGATCTGCGGATGGATCCGCGTCCCGCAGTCGTCGACGGCGGCGTAGTCGACGATCTCGTAGGCGCCCGTCTCGCGGTCGACCTCGACCACCGCGACATGCACCTGTGAGGCATAGGTCAGCGTCAGGTTCCCGTACTTCCGCTCGAGGTCGGGCAGCTCGAACGGCGGCACGTAGACAAAGCGCTGGTTCAGCGTGATCTCGCGGCCCTCCTCCGAGAGCACGGCGTTGTTCGCGTTCACGATCGCGCCGACCGCGAAGAACGGCAGCGCCGCCTCGGGGTTGTCGGCGCGCTTCGCGAACCCGCCTTCGAGCACGATTCCTTCGGGGCCGTCCGCGCCGAGCACTCCGGCGGCGAGCTTCTTGATGTCGAGCGCGAGCGCGTCGGCGGCGCCCTTGACGGCGGAGAGCCCGGTGACGGCGAACTGGCTCGCGTAGGTGCCGGAAAAGCCCGCGTGGGAGTTCCAGTAGGAGTCGTGGCCGACGCGAACGTTCACCGAGTCCGGGTCGCAGCCGAGGATGTCCGACACCACCTGCGAGGTCACCGTCTCGTGACCCTGGCCCTGCGGCGTCGTGCCGAGCGTGACTACGACCTCGCCGAAGATGTCGAGCTTCACGGTCGCGACCTCGTTGTTGCCCGAGAACTGGAGCTCCGGGTTGATCAGCCGCGACTGGGCGAAGTTGTTCGTCCCGCTGTCGAGGGTCGAGCCGATCCCGAGGCCGAGCAGCTTCCCGCCGGCCTCCGCCTGCGCGCGGCGGGCAGAGATCGACTCGTGGCCGATCAGCTCGAGCGCCAGGTCGAGCATCGCGGCGTAGTCGCCCGAGTCGTAGACGCAGCCGTTCGGCGTCGTGTAGGGCATCTCGTCGGCGCGGATGTAGTTGCGCTTGCGGACCTCGACCGGGTCGAGCCCGAGCTCGCCGGCGACGATGTCGATCACGCGCTCGGTGAACCAAAGGTGCTGCATCCGCGAGTAGCCGCGGTTCGGCGAGCACGGCGCCTTGTTCGTTACGACCTGGGTGAAGTCGAGGCGGATGTGCTTCCACCGGTACATGCCCGGCGTCACCTGCGCCCAGATCACGCCGCCGAGCGGCTCGTAGCGGGTGAAGGCGCCCGCGTCGTCGAGTGCCTTCGTCCGGAAGCCGAGGAGCGTGCCGTCGTCTTTCACGGCGACCTCGGCCTCCTGGAAGTAGCGCTCGTTGCCGTGCGACATCGTCATGTGGAACTCGGTGCGCCATTCCGTCCACTGGATCGCGCGGTTCAGCTTCCGGGCGAGCAGGCAGATCGCGACGAGCTGCGGGTGCGAGGTGATCTTGTTGCCGAAGCCGCCGCCGATGTCCTGGGTGACGAAGCGCATCTTGTCGAGGCCGGTGCGCATGGCCGGCCCCATCATGATCGCGGCGAACCCGGGGAACTGGTTGTTGCAGAAGATCGTCCACTGGCCCGTGCCGCGGTTGAACTCGACGAGCGCGCCGTCGGTCTCGAGCGGGGTCGAGTTGAAGCGGTCGAAGTGCAGCTCCGGGAGCTTCACGATCCGGTCGGCCTCGGCGACGGCGTCCTCCCAGCTTCCCCATTCGTAGGTGCCCTCCCAGACGAGGTTCGAGCCGGCGTCCGGGTGGAGCACGGGCGCGTCGGGATCGAGCGCCGTGCGGGCGTCGACGAGCGCGGGAAGCGGCTCGTAGTCGACCTCGACGAGCTCGGCCGCATCGCGGGCGAGCTCGCGGGTCTCGGCGACGACGATCGCGACAGGATCGCCGACGAAGCGCACGCGTCCGACGGCGAGCGCGTAGTCCTTGATCTCGTTGCCCGGCGCGGTGGAGAGCTGGAAGAACGGATCGGTCAGCGTTGCGACCTCGTCGCCCGTCAGCGTCCCGAAGACGCCGGGCACCGCAAGCGCCGCGGAGACGTCGACGGACCTGATCACTGCATGCGCATAGGGCGAGCGGACGTAGTGCGCGAAGCCCATGTTCGCGCGCTTGATGTCGTCCACGAACACGCCCTCGCCCTGGACGAGCCGGCGGTCCTCCTTGCGCGGGATGCTCTGGCCCTTCCACTCCTCGGCGGGCGCCGCGATCTCGACGGCCTCCGGGGCGATCACTGTCTCACTCAACAGTCTCCCTCGCTCATCAGTCTTCGACCTCCTGCCCGGATGCTGCCTTGACCGCCTTGATGATGTTCCAGTAGCCCGTGCAGCGGCAGATGTTGCCCTGGAGGCCCTTGCGGATCTCGTCGTCGCTCGGCTTCGGGTTCTTCTCGAGCAGCGCTGTCGCCGAGATCAGCATCCCCGGCGTGCAGTAGCCGCACTGGAGCGCATGCTGCTCGTGGAAGGCCTGCTGGAGCGGGGTGAGCTCGCCGTCGGGGGAGAGCCCCTCGACGGTCCGGATGCTCGCGCCGTCGGCCTGGACGGCCAGCAGCATGCAGCTCTTCACGAGCACCCCGTCGAGCAGGACGCTGCAGGCGCCGCAGTTGCCCGTGTCGCAGCCGATGTGGCTGCCGGTGAGGTCGAGGTCGTCGCGGATGAAATGGATGAGCAGCCGGCGCGCTTCGACCTCGCGCTCGTAGCTGACGCCGTTCACCTCGACGGTGATCCGGCTCGAGGTCTCGATCGCGGTCACGAGCCGCCTCTCGCGCCGGCCTGTGCGATCGCTCGGGCGACGACCACCTCGGCGAGCCGTTGGCGGTACTCGGCGGGAGCGTGCACGTCGCCGGGCGGGTCGAGAGTTGCTCCGAGCCCAGCAGCCGCCGCGCGCGCGGCCTCGATCCCGTGGTCGCCGTCGAGCTTCGCCTCCACCCCGGTTGCGCGATGGGGAACCGCATCGACGCAGCCGATCGCGATCCGGGGGCCGCCGTCGAGCGAGACCGCCGCGTTCACGAGGCACGTCCCGTCGCGACCGATCGTGACCGACGCGAATCCGTCGCGCCTCCCGGGCGGAATCACGATCGAGGTCAAGACGTCGCCGGGCCCGGCTGCGGTCATGTAGACGCCGAGGAAGAAATCCTCGGCCGCCACCGTGCGCGCGCCCTCTGGGCCCGAGATCTTCATCTCGGCCCCGAGCGCGACCATCAGCGGCGGCAGGTGATTCGTCGGGTCGTTCGCGCAGATGTTCCCGCCGATCGTCCCCCGGTTTCGAACCTGGACGTCGGCGATCTGGGCGCAGACCTCGCCGAGGATCGGCCGGGCGCGCGCCTCCGCGCTCTCCATGATCTCGGTGTAGGTCGTCATCGAGCCGATCTCCAGTCCGCCGTCGGAGCCGAGCTCGATCCCCTTCAGCTCCTCGAGACCGTTGAGATCGACGAGCGCGTCGGGCGAGGCGGCCCGGGCCTTCATCACGCTGACGAGCGTCTGCCCGCCGGCGAGCGCGCGCGCCCCGTCGTTGGCGCCCAAGAGCTCCAGGGCCTCGCCCAGGGTGGCAGGGCGTGCATATCCAACTTCGCGGGGGAGCACAGGCAGGTTCTAGCGCAAATCGAGCCGCGTCGTCAGGTCCGCCGGAGAAGCTCGCGATGCCCTGCGAGCGAGTCCAGGACGGCATCGATATCGCTTTCGTCGTTGTAGGCATGCGCCGAGACGCGCAGGTTGCCGTCGCGCTCCGAGGTGACGATCCGCTCGGCCCCGAGCGCCCGGACGAGCGCCGGGGCATCCGTCGAGGCAACACAGACGAGCGCGCCCCGCTGCTCGGGATCGCGCGGCGTCGCGACTATTCCGCCCAGCTCGTCGACCCCGGCGATCAGGCGCTCGTTCAGCGCGGTCACGTGGGCTCGCGTCTCTGCGATCCCGATCTCGGAGATCAGCTCGATCCCGGCGATGCCTGCATAGATCGCCGGGATCGGCGGCGTTCCGGACTCGAAGCGGCGTGCCGTCGGCGACGGCGAGTAGTCGTGGATGTCCATCTCGAAGATGTTGCGATCGGCGAACCAGCCCGTCTGCGTCGGGAGGAGTCGGCCGGCGAGCTCGCCGCGGCACCACAGGAACCCGAGCCCGGCGGAGGCGAGCAGGTACTTCAACGCGCCTGCGCCGAGGAAGTCCACCCCGAGCGAGCCGACGTCGAGCGGGTAGGAGCCGATGGCCTGGTAGGCGTCGAGCAGCACGAGCGCGCCGCGTGCGTGCGCCAGCTCCACGATCTCCTCGACGGGCAGCCGGGCGCCGTTTCGGTAGCAGACGGCCGTGATCGAGACGAGCGCGGTCCGCTCGTCGATCAGCTCGTCGAACCGCTCGACCGGGATCACCCCTTCCGACTGTGGGACGTGGACGATCTCGGCTCCCCGGAGCTCCTGCGCATGCCAGATCTGTCCCACCGTCGGAAACTCGAAGTCCGAGATCACGACCCGCGGCCGCTCGCTCCAGTCGAAGGTGCTCGCGAGCGAGCTCACACCGGCCGAGAGAGACGTCGTCACCGCCACCTCGTCAGCCTCCCCACCGACGAGCCGGGCGAAGGTAGAGCGCGCCGCCTCGGCCCGCTCGATCCAGTACTCCCACGGCGCGCCCTTCTCGTCCCAGTCGGTCAGGTAGGCGTCATATGCCGCGCGCACCGAGTCCGAGAGGGCGCCCTGCGAGCACGAGTTGAGGTAGGTGAGCCGCTCGAAGATCGGGAAACGTGAGCGGCACCCGGCAACCGAGGCCGACACGTCAACGGCCAAGGTAGGCCTTCCGGAGGTCGTCGTTCTCGATGAGGTCGGCGGCCTTGCCCGACAGCACGACCCGTCCGGTCGAGAGAACGTAGCCGCGGTCCACGATCGAGAGCGAGACGTTCGCGTTCTGCTCGACGACGAGCACCGCGACGCCCTCGTCGTTCACTTGCTTGATGATCTCGAAGCTCTTCTCGACGAGCAGCGGGGCGAGGCCCATCGAGGGCTCGTCCATCAAGAGCAGCTTCGGCTGCGACATCAGGGCCCGGCCCATCGCGACCATCTGCTGCTCGCCCCCGGAGAGCGTCCCGGCGAGCTGGGTGCGCCGCTCGTAGACGCGGGGGAAGAGCTGGTAGACGCGCTCGTAGTCCTCGGTCGCGCCGCCGCCGCGGAGGTAGGCGCCCATCTTCAGGTTCTCGAGCACGGTCATCGGCGCGAAGAGCCTGCGGTTCTCCGGGACGATCGCCATCCCCTGGCGGATCCGGTAGTTCGTTGGCTTCTTCGTCACGTCCTCGCCGGCGAACGTGACCGTCCCCCGGCGCGGGTTGACGACCCCGAGAATCGTCTTCAGCGTCGTCGACTTCCCGGACGCGTTGCCCCCGAGGAGGCACACGAGCTCGCCGGGGCCGACCTGCAGCTCGATGCCCTGGAGGATGTGAATCGGGCCGTAGAAGGTATCGATCTCCGTCAGCGAGAGCAGGGGAGCGGGTGTGTGGCCGTTCGTGCTCATTTCTTGGTCGTCGTCGCTTTCAGCCCGAGGTAGGCCTCGACCACGCGCTCGTTCGTGGCGACGGCGTCGAACGAGCCCTCGGCGATCTTCTCCCCGTGGTCGAGTGCGATCACGCGATCCGAGATCCCCTCCACGACGTGCATGTCGTGCTCGATCACGAGGATCGTGAACCCGCCCTGGTCACGCAGACGACCGATCAGCTCGGCGATCTCGTGGGTCTCGACCGGGTTCATTCCCGCGGCCGGCTCGTCGAGCAGGAGCAGCCGCGGCCGCGTCGCCGTCGCACGGGCGATCTCGAGCCGCCGCCGGTTCGCGTACGAGAGCGAGTACGCGGGCTGGTTCCAGCGGTACCCCATGAGCCGGTCGCCGAAGAACGCCAGGCGCTCCTCCGCGAGCCTCTCGATCTCGCGCTCCTCGCGGCGCATCCCGGGCGTGCGCAGGATCGAGCGCAGGATCCCCGCGTTCGTGTGCGCGAAGGCGGCCGCCATCACGTTCTCCTTCACGGTCATGTTCAGGAAGAGCCGCAGCGACTGGAAGGTGCGGGCCACGCCACGCCCGACGATCTGGTGCGGCTCGAGCCCGAGCAGGCTCTGCCCGTCGAAGGCGATCGTGCCCGAATCGGGTTTGTAGATGCCCGTGATCAGGTTGAAGAGGGTCGTCTTGCCGGCCCCGTTCGGCCCGATCACGCTCACGATCTCGCCTTCGTTCACATGGAGGTCGAGCTCGGTGATGCACGTGAGCCCGCCGAAGCTCTTCGAGATCCCGCGCAGGTCGAGGAGCGGCTCGGCCACTAGACGATCTCCACCCGGGTCTGGCCGACGAGGCCCTGCGGCCGCGCGTTCATCAGCACGATCAGGATCACGCCGATCATGATCAGCCGCGTCGTGCTGGGCTCGGTGGAGAGGCGCAGGTCCCAGACGAACGCGGACAGGTAGAGCACCACGGGAAGCAGCAGGTTCCGGACCAGCGGCCGAACGATCGTGAGCACGAGGATCAGGGCGACGAGCAGCACGAAGCCCCAGTTGCCGACGGTCATCTGTGTCGCGGGATTCCCGGGAACGGGGATCCAGTGGTCGAGCAGGCGGCCGAGCTCGCCGTTCACCCCGCCGTGGCCGGTCGTCGCCGACGGCCAGATCGCATCGACGATCCCGTAGAAGACGAAGCCGAAGACCACTGTGCCGGTAAGCACGGAGCCGAGCACCCACCACGGGCGGAGCTTCGCCACGAGCGTGCCGAGCACGAGGATGAAGAACATCCAGGTCGCGTGGTTCGGCGTGCGCAGGAGCTCGAGCGAGATGTTCACGACGAGCGCCCCGAGGATCACCCCGCCGAGGCTCCCTGCCCCGCCCAGGATCAGGATCGCGTAGACGAGGATCAGCACCGGCGTGTCGAAATCGCTCGAGAAGACCGCGGTGTTCAGCGAGGCGAACAGGGTGCCGGTGAGCCCGGCGACGCCCGCACCGAACGCGAAGGCGTAGAGCTTCAGCCGGTTCACGGGCATCCCCATCAGCTCGGCCGCGAGCGAGTCCTCCCGCAGCGAGCGCCAGGCCCGCCCCGTCCGGGAGACGTTCACGAGGTAGACGACCGTGAGCACCGCGATGAAGAAGAAGAGCGCGACCCAGTAGTAGCTCCGGAGCCTTTCGAGCTGATGGCCGAAGAGATGGAACGGGTCGATGTTCGCGATCCCGTTCGGCCCGTTCGTGACGTTGAAGCCACGCGTGAGGCCGAGGACCGAGATGCTCTCGCCGTTCTGGGTGACCGTGACGAAGAGCTGGCCGAAGAACAGGGTGATGATCGCGAGGTAGTCCCCGAGCAGGCGTCGCGAGGGGAGCGCCACGAGGAAGCCGAGGAGGGCCGTGGCCGCGGTGACGATGACGAGGATCGCGGGCGTCGGCCAGTGCAGCCCGAACTGCGACGAGGCGAGCATCGCGTACCCGTAGGCGCCGAAGCCGAAGAAGGCCACATATCCGAGGTCGAGTAGACCCGCGAAGCCGACGACGACGTTCAGCCCGAGCGCGAGAAGCATGTAGATCAGCGTGTCGAAGCCGACTCGGAGCACGTAGCCGTTGTTCGTGAAGAACGGCACGCAGGCGGCGGCGATCGTGAAGGCGACGTAGTACCAGATCACCGGAATGCGTTCGACTTCGCGGCGGGCCCGGCCGGTGAAGCCGCGTGCCCGCGTCGCGCCTGCCCTCGTGCGAGGCGACCCATTCGTCGGCGCCGATCGCCGGAGTCGGCCTCTGTGGATCCTGGGCGGCGGTCCCCGTCATCTCAGACTTTCTGCAGCGCCGGCTTGCCGAGGATTCCGCTGGGACGCACGAGCATCACTGCGATCAGCATCACGAAGACGATCGCGTCGGAGAACGTCGAGGAGATGTAGCCGATCGTGAAGGACTCCGCGAGCCCGATCACGAGCCCGCCGACGACCGCGCCCGGGAGGTTGCCGATCCCACCGATCACGGCGGCCGTGAACGCCTTGAGGCCGGCCGCGAAGCCCATGTAGGGCCAGAGTTGCTGGTAGACGAGGCAGTTGAAGATCCCGGCCGCGCCGGCGAGCGCCGAGCCGATGAAGAAGGTGACCATGATCACGCGGTTGACGTCGATCCCCATCATCTCGGCCGCCTGCCGGTCGAACGAGACGGCGCGCATCGCCCGCCCGAGCTGGGTGCGCGCGACGAAGTAGGTCAGCGCGACCATCAGCACGAACGTCCCGACGATGACGATGATCTGGGCGAGTGCGACGTGGACGCCGGAAGGCAGCGTGAAGCCGGTCGACCACAGCACACCGCCGGCCCAGTCGAAGGTATCGAAGCTCTTGTAGTCGGCGCCGACGAGCAGCAGCGCTGAGTTCTCGATGAAGAACGACACACCGAGCGCCGTGATCAGGGGCGCGATTCGGGGCGCGTCACGCAGTCGCCTGTAGGCGAAGCGCTCGATCACCACCCCGAGCAGGCCGCCGCCGAGCATCGCGGCGGAGAACATGAAGAAGAGCAGCAGGAAGACCGGGATCGAGAGTGAGAGCGCGCCGCCGAACATCGTCAGGACGGCGTAGCCGATGAACGCACCAACCATGTAGATGTCGCCGTGGGCGAAGTTCAGGAGCTTCAGGATCCCGTACACCATCGAGTAGCCGAGGGCGATCAGGGCGTAGACGCATCCGTGGACGAGACCGGAGACGAGCTCGGTGACGAAGAGGTTCCAGTTCATCCGGGGGAAAGCCGTGGGGGCACGGCGGGTGCCGTGCCCCCACGATACGACGTACTACGCGACCGTGACGTACTTGCCGTTCACGATCTTGAAGATGTGGAACTTGGCATTCGCGAGATCGCCGGTCGACGTGAAGGCGACCGGTGTGCCGAGGATCGAGTTCGCGATCTTCACCTTGGCGAAGGCAGCACGCATCGAAGCACGCGTGATCGTGCCCTTCGTGGAGCCGCCGCACGCCTTCTCCGCCGCCGTCGCATACATCTGCGCGAGGACGTAGTTCGGGGCGCCGAACGGGCTCGTGCCGCCCGGGAACTGCTTGTGGTAGGCCGCGACCGTGGCCGCATCGGCCTTGATCGTGGTCACGTCCGGAGCGAAGAACGAGACGTAGTTGCCGCTCGCATTGAACTTCGACGAATCGAACGTGCCGTCGCTGCCGAACACGATCGCCGACTTGCCCTGCGACTTGAGCTGCTGGGCGAAGAGCTGCGCCTCCGAGGCGAGCTGGAAGGGCAGGAAGACGACCTTCGTCGAGCCCGAGGCCTTGGCCACGAGCGAGGAGAAGTCGGTCGACTTCTGGCTGGTCGACTCGCGGTCGACATTGACGCCGTCGGCCTTGAGCTTCGCCTGGACGATGTCGGCGAGACCGGTCGAGTACGACTCCTGATCGTCGACGATCATCACGGTGTCGCCCTTCTTCACGCCGAGCTTGGACATCATGTAGGCCGCATCGGTCGGGGCCTGGACGCCGTCGTTCGGCACGTCACGGAAGAAGTAGCCCTTGTTCCCGCCGGCTGTCAGCTTCACGTTCGTCGCCGAGCCGGACGCGAATGCGAGGCCCGCCTTCTTCAGGATGGGAGCCGCCGCGGTGACCTCGTCGCTGCCCGCAGGCCCGATCACGCCGACGATGCTCGAGTTCGACGCGAACGACTGCGCGACGGTCGAGGCGATTGCCGGGTTGAGCTGGGTGTCTCCCTGGACGATGTTCACCTTGATCGGATGACTCTTGTTCCACTGCGCGGTGAAGAACTCGGCCCAGTGAAGCTGGTCGTCGCCGATCGAGGCGACGGGCCCGGTGAACGGGCCCAACATCCCGATCTGGATCGGGTTCGCGCACGAGGCGCCGGCGGGAGCCGCGGCCTGCGACTTCACAGCCGAGCTCGCGACGCCCGAGACCACGAGCGCAAGGGACACGCACGCGGCTCCGGCGACGAATAGTGCTGCCTTTCTAACCATCAAGCCTCCTTGAGAGAACTTCTGGCTGAGGCCCGACGGGATGCCGCGGGCCGAAGCGATTTCATTGATGTAGCGGGGGACTGCCGCAGTCTCGAAGAGGCTGCGTTGAACGAGGCGCCAGATCCTACGCGGTTGTCGCTGCGGGTTACAACCGCCCATCGCCTGCTCCCGTTCGCCGCAGCATGTTCGATTAGATTCGTTCGGTGGTGTTTTCGATCCCTCGGGAAAGCGTCGTGGCCGAGAAGGTTCCCGGTGACACGGTTGCAATCCTTCGCTATTTCGATGACGCTTCCGGCTGCGAGAAGTTTGTGCAGCGCGTCCTCGCCTTCGGCCCGGGCGCCTCTCGCGAACGGCTCGAGGCCGACGGCGACGAGGTCTTGTTCGTGCTCGACGGTGGCGCGACTCTCGTTCTCGGGGACTCTCCGGTCGAGGTGAAACGCGGGATCGGGGCGTGGGTCAGCCGGGGCACCCCTTGGCGCGTCGAGGCCGGAACCGGGGTGAGGATCGTCTCGGTGGTCGTGCGCGATCCCGTGCCGGTCGCGGCCGGATCCCACGCGATCCGCGACCTCGAGGCGGAAGGACGGCGAAGCGCGACAGCGGCGCGCCAGTTCGCGCTCGGCGTCACCCCGGAGTGCGGCTGCGCGTCTGTCACGCAGTTCATCGGCTACGTGCCGCCCGGGCGCGCCCCGGACCACTTCCACCGCTACGACGAGGTGATCTACATCCTCGACGGCCACGGCGTCCTGCACATCGACGGCGAGGCATCGCCCCTCCGGGCGGGGTCGTGTGTCCATCTTCCGGCCGGCACCGTCCACAGCCTCGAGAACGCAGGCGATGTCGAGCTGCGGCTGCTCGGGGTCTTCCGGCCGGCCGGGTCGCCTGCCGAGGCCTACTACCCTGACGGCACACCTGCGACATATCCAGAGGAGAACTGACTTGCCAAGAATCGAACGCATCGCCGACATCGCCTGGGAGGGCAACCTCGCCCGCGGAACGGGCCTGATCACGGCCGGCTCGTCCGGCGCCTTCGCGGCGCTGCCCTTCACGAACGCGAGCCGGATCGGCCAGCCCGAGGGCAAGACGAGCCCGGAGGAGCTTCTCGCTGCCGCACACGGCGGCTGCTTCACGAGCTCGCTCGCCGGAGAGCTCACCCGGCTCGGCCATCCGCCGGAGTGGCTCGAGACCTCCTGCCAGATCGTGATGGACGAGGTCGACGGCGCGGGTCACCAGATCGTCGGGTCGAACCTCACGGTGCGGGCCTCGGTGCCCGGCATCGACGCCGCGGCATTCGACGAAGGCGTCCGGCTCGCCGACGAGGGCTGCCCCTTCTCCGCGCTGCTCAAGCGCGCCGGCGCCGAGGTCGGCATCACCGCACAGCTCGCGACGTAGAGAGGTGGCCGCCCTCTACCTTCGCGAGCAGGACGTGGAGGCGTTGCTCACGCCCGAGGATGCGCTCGTGGCGGTCGAGGCGTCGCTCCGGCGGCTCGCGCGCGGTGTCGTCGACAACCGGCCGCGGATACGGCTGCCGCTCGATGACGGCCAGTACGCCGTGATGGCCTGCGTCGACAGCGAGCTCGGCTACGCAGGCCTCAAGTCGTACGCGTGGACGGAGACCGGGACGCCGTTTGTCGTCCTGCTCTTCTCGCTCTCCGAGCCAACCCGCCTCGAAGCGGTGATCGAGGCGGACAAGCTCGGTCAGCTGCGGACAGGTGCGGCGTCGGGAGTCGCGGCGCGGTACCTCGCCCGTGAGGGGGCGGCGAGCCTCGGCGTGATCGGCTGCGGCCGGCAGGCGGCATCGCAGATCGCCTGCATCCGCACGGCGGTGCCGACGATCGAGCGGGTTCTCGTCCACTGCCGAAACGCCGGCCGCCTCGCGGAGTTCTGCCGGGCGAACGACTGCGAGCCGGTGGAGCTCCACCGTGACGCTGCGGAAGCCGACATCGTCGTCACGGTCACGACCTCGAAGGATCCGGTGCTCCGCGGCGAGTGGCTCCGCGACGGCGCGCTCGTCTGCGCGGTCGGCGCGAACGACCCGACCCACCGGGAGCTCGACAACGCGGTCCTCGAACGGGCAGCGTTCGTGTGCTGCGACTCGCGCGCCCAATCGCTCGAGGAGTCGGGTGACCTGATCGAGCCCGTGGCCGGCGGAGTGCTCGACTGGCTCGAGGTGCACGAGCTCCAGGACGTCGTCTCGGGCGAGATCACCGGGCGCGCCTCGCCCGACGACATCGTCGTCTTCAAGTCGAACGGGATGGCGGCGTGGGATCTCGCCGCAGGGGCGCGCGTCGTCGCCCTCGCGCGGGAACGGGGTGTCGGCTCCGAGCCCTAGGTGACCTAGACCTTGGTCGCGCTGAGCTGCTCGGCGACGAGGTCGTCGCCGAAGGCCTTCAGCACGTCCGGCCGTTCGAGCAGCTGTGGGATCTGGCTCGGCGAGAGCAGGTTCACGATGTAGGAGTCCTTCATGATCTCGTCGAGCGAGCGTCCCTTATGGTGCTCGGTGATCAGATGCTCGGCACCGAGCTCGAGCTTGCGGTTCTTGCCGAAGGAGAACGCCGAGCTGATCGTTTCGCGGAGGCTCACGGAGCGATTCTACGCAGCGCGCCGAGTTCGGCTGCGGGGATCTCCCGGTTCCCCCGGGCCCGCTTCGCGGACAGACCGCTTACGCGGTCGGCCACTTGAGGTTCGCATCCGGGATCGGGTCGCCATGGGGGTCGTGTGTCGGATAGCCGAGGGCCTTGTCGATGCGCGCCTCGAGCTCCTCGGAGATCACGTGCTCGAGCCGGTCAGCCTCGTCGTGGACATCGTCGACGCTCAGGCCGAGCGTGCGGGCGAGGTACAGCTCGAGCAGTCGATGGTGGCGGATGACCTCGAGTGCGACCCTCTCGCCGGCGGGGGTCAGACGGGCGCCGCGGTAGGGCTCGTGCTCGAGCAGGTCGAGCGCCGCAAGCTTCTTCAACATCACGGAGGCCGACGCGGCCGAGACACCCTGATCGCGGGCGAGGGCGGTGACCGTCGCGCGGCCGCCCGCCTCCTGGAGCTTGTAGATCCCCTTGAGGTAGTCCTGGATCGTGTCGGAGAGCGCCGGTCCGGTCACTTGGCGCGGCCTTTCAGGACGTTTGCCCGAGATCGGCGGTACCGGTCGGCCGCACCAGGAGGTCGTCCGTTTCGCGGCTGCCGGATTGGCCGGGCGCCAGGTTCGCCGTCCGTGATGCGGAGAGTGCGCATGCGCGTTGGTAGCGTGGCACGTCGTGCGTATCCGCGTCGGACATAGCGCTGACCCGGACGACGCGTTCATGTTCTGGGCGATCGAGGCCGGACGGGTAGACACCCGCGGGCTCGAGCTCGAACAGGTCGTCTCGGACATCCAGACGCTGAACGAATGGGCGCTCGAGGGGCGCCTCGAGGTGACGGCGATCTCGATGGGCGCCTACGCGAGCGTCGCGGATCGTTATGTCCTCCTGCCGCACGGCGCCTCGTTCGGGATCGGTTACGGGCCGATCCTCGTCACCCGTGGCGAGACCGACCTCGGCGCGATCGCCGGGCAGGAGATCGTGATCCCGGGGCGCCTGACGACCGCGTATCTCGCGCTCGGGCTTGCGCTCGAGCCGAACCTGCGCGTGCGTGAGTTGCCGTTCGATGCGATCCTCGACGAGGTCGTCTCGGGGCGCGCCGAGGCGGGGCTCCTGATTCACGAGGGCCAGTTGACCTATGCCCGCTCCGGCTTGACGAAGGCCCTCGATCTCGGCGAGTGGTGGCAGGGCGAGACCGGCCTCCCGTTGCCGCTCGGCGTCAACGCCGCCCGGCGCGACCTCGGCGACCGGCTCGCGGACGTCTCCGCCGTCCTCGGCGAGGCGATCCGCACGGGGCTCGACCATCGCGACGAGGCGCTCGCCTACGCCGAGCAGTTCGGGCGCGGGATCGACCGCGAGACCGCCGATCGCTTCGTCGCGATGTACGTGAACGAGCTGACCTGCGACTACGGCGAGCTCGGTCGGCGCGCCGTCGACGAGCTTCTTCGGCGGTCCGGCTCGGGTGTCAGCGCCGACTACGCCTGAGGCGAGCTCGAGCCGGTACCGGTGGGCCGTCCTCGCCGCCGGGACGTTCGCCCAGACCGGGTACGCGTCGCTCCTCTTCGGCATCGCCGTGCTCGCGCCGGAGCTGCGGGTGCGCTTCGACCTCGGGCTCACCGAGGTCGGCCTCATGCTCGCGGCGACCTCGCTCGGTTCGATCGGGACGCTCTACCCATGGGGCCGTGCCGCCGACCGCTTCGGCGAGCGCGCGGTGCTCGCAAGCGGCCTCGGTGCGGCGGCGCTCTGCGTCGCCGCAAGCGCGTTCGTCTCGTCGTTCCCGGCTTTTGTCGCTTTGCTCTTTCTCGCGGGTGGTTTCGGCGCGAGCGTGAACTCTGCGAGCGGTCGGGCGGTCATGCACTGGTTCGACGCCCGCGATCGCGGCCTCGCGCTCGGCCTTCGTCAGAGCGCGGTTCCGATCGCGGGCGCCTGGGTCGCGATCGTGCTGCCCGCGATCTCTTCCGGCGAGGACACCCGACCGGCCCTCCTGACGCTCGCCGCGGTGATCCTTGCGGGCGCCGTCACGGGCTTTCTGGTTCTCCGGGAGCGGCCCGCTTCGAGTGCCCCGGGAACGTCCAGTGCCGATCTCGAGCCGCTTCGAGACCGCCGCATCTGGCTCGTCTCCGCCGGAAGCGCGCTCCTACTCGAGCCGCAGGTCTGCCTCGTCGGGTTCCTCGTGGTCTTCCTGCATGCCGAGCGAGCGATGTCGACTGCGGCCGCCGGTGCGGTGCTCGCGGTGCTGAACATCTTCGGGATCGCGACGAGGATCGGGGCGGGTCGCTGGTCCGACCTCATGCAGAGCCGGATCCGGCCGCTGCGACGGATCGCGGTCGGCTCGGCCGTGCTCGTCGTCTGCTGCACGGTCTTGCTCGCCGCTCCGCTCGGGCTGCTCGTCCCGGCGCTCATCTTGATGGGCTGCGTCACGATCAGCTGGAACGGGCTGTCGTTTGCCGCGGTGGCCGAGACCGCAGGGCACGCGCGGAGCGGAACGGCACTCGGGATGCAGCAGACCGGGCTTGCGATCGCGGGATCGATCTTCCCGATTGCCTTCGGTGCGTTCGTCGGCAGCACCTCGTGGCGCGCGGGCTTCGCGGTCAGTGCGCTCTTTCCGCTCGCCGGCTGGCGGCTTCTTCGCGGCGTCCCCGGCTGAGCAAGAATGCGCCGATGAATCGTGTCCTGCAACGTCTCGAGGAGCTCTACGCGATCGGTGCGACCCGGATCGGCGGCTCGCGTGAGGAGGACGCCGCGCACCGGCTTCTCGCCGTGTGGCTCGCCGACGCGGGGCTCGAGATCGAGGTGGACGCCGCCGGGAACACCTTCGGCCGGCGCGGCGATGCGGCGGTCTGGACGGGCTCGCACCTCGACAGCGTCCCCGGCGGCGGTCGGTTCGACGGCGCCCTGGGAGTGGTCGCCGCCGTCGAGGCGGCCGGCATGACCGACGCACCGCTCGCGGTCGTCGCCTTCCGCGACGAGGAGCGTGGCTGCGCCGGGAGCAAGGCCTGCGTCGAGGCGGGGGTGTTGCCGCAGGCCTACCTCGAGGTGCATGTCGAGCAGGGCCCGGTGCTCGCCCGTGCCGGCGAGCCCCTCGGGATCGTCTCCGCGATCTTCGGCCAGGCGCAGGGGCGGGTCGTGTTCGCGGGACGGGCCGACCACGCCGGTACCACCCCGATGGACGTGCGCGACGATGCGCTCGTGGCCGCGTCGGACTTCGTGCTCCGCGTCCGCTCGGCCGCCCTTCCAGGCACCGTGGCCACGGTGGGCCGGCTCGAGGTGGACCCGGGCATCGCGAACGTGATCCCCGCGCGAGCCGTGGCCTCGGTCGACGTGCGTGCCGCGTCTTCCGCCGAGCTCGAAGCTCTGATCGCCGCCGTCGGGTTCGTCCCGAGCCGTCGGGTCGAGCCGGTCGCGATGAGCGGCGCCCCACTCGAGGCATTGCGCGCCGCGGTGCCCGGGGCTCCGGAGCTGCCGTCGGGCGCCGGTCACGACGCCGGGATCCTGGCGGCCGCGGGCGTGCCCACCGCGATGCTCTTCGTCCGCAGCCTGAACGGCGGGATCAGCCATTCGCCCGACGAGCTCTCGAGCGCCGATGACATCGAGCTCGCCGTTTCGGTTCTCGCAGCGGCACTGGATAGGATCGCGCGGTGAGCGAGATCGAGCGCACGGTGATGAGCTGGGCCGACCTCGGTACGGGTTCCCGCGAGCTTGCCGAGATCGTCCACGAAGACGGCTACCAGCCCGAGATCATTCTCGCGATCGCTCGAGGCGGCCTGCTCGTCGCCGGCGCGCTCGCCTATTCGCTGGAGGTGAAGAACACCTTCACGATGAACGTCGAGTTCTACACCGGCATCGACGAGCGCCTTGACATGCCGATGCTCCTCCCGCCGGTGCCCGACCTCGTCGACTTCTCCGAGACGAGGGTGCTGATCGCAGACGACGTCGCCGATACCGGTGCGACCCTCGCGCTCGTGAAGCGATTTCTCGAAGGCAAGGTCGCCGAGATCCGCTGCGCCGTTCTGTACGAGAAGCCGCGCACAACGGTGCAATGCGAGTACGTCTGGCGCCGGACCGATCGTTGGATCGACTTTCCCTGGAGCGTCGAGGCGCCCGTGACGGCCGCGCTCACTTCCCGAGCCGGCTGAGAGTACGGGCGAGCCGAGAGCGCAGACCGTCCGAAGGGCCAGGCAGTCCGAATGCCCAGACCCGTCCGGGAGCACATACGTCCAAAAGAGACAGGCGCGGATCTAGCGAACTGTTCCTTTTCGGGGACCCACCTCCCGCCCCTGATGCCGTCGAGGCTACCGCGAAAGGTGTGACGTGTCTGTACCGGTTTTGCCGAGGCAAGAGGGCCGCGGCAAACCGACTCCGGGAAACTGCGTCAAAGGGTCTAGTCCCGAATGGCGCGATTCCCTATAGTCGCGAGTGGTTCTGTTACCGCGGACGGGTCGAGGAAGGGAGCAGTATGAGAGGGAGAGCGAAGGCTGGCGCACTCGCGCTGGCAGTGTTGGCATTGGCGCTTGCGCTGACGGGCGCCGGGGCGGCGAGTCATGCGGCGACGCCGTACAAGGTGGCCTGGATCTATGTCGGACCGCACAACGACGGCGGGTGGTCCCAGGCGCACGACGACGGGCGGCTCTACGTCCAGAAGGCGCTCGGCAGCAAGGTGCAGACGACGTACAAGGAGAACATCGCCGTCGGCACCCAGTTCGCTCAGACCGTCCAAAGCCTGGTCGCGCAGGGCTACAAGATGATCTTCGCGACGTCGTATGGCTACGTCTCGAAGGCGTTCGCCGCCAAGTATCCGAACGTGATCTTCGAGCAGGCGACCGGAACGGATCAGTCGGCCAACCTCGCCGAGTACTTCGGTGCGGCGGAGGACACCGTGTTCCTCTCCGGCATGGCGGCCGGAGCGGCGTCGAAGACCGGGAACATCGGCTATGTCGTCGCGTTCCCGATCCCGGAGGTGCTGCGGCACGCCGACGCGTTCGCGCTCGGTGCTCAGCTGACCCATCCGGGGGCGAAGGTGCACCTCGTGTGGACGAACAGCTGGTATGACCCGGCCAAGGAGAAGCAGGCTGCCGAGAGCCTCGTCTCCGCCGGCGCAGACGTGCTCGGCCAGAACGTCGACTCGACAGCCACCGGTCAGGTCGCGAAGGAGCACGGGATCCCGTGGGTCGGGTACGACTCGAACTCCTCGTCGTTCGCGCCGAAGTCGTGGCTGACGGCGTCCGTCTACAACTGGGGCCCGTACTACTTGAAGCGTGTCAAGGCTGCGATGGCAGGAAGCTGGAAGCCCGGCTTCTACTACGGCTCGATCAAGGACGGGTTCACCGCGCTCGCGCCGTATGGCCCGGGCGTCAGTGCGAAGACGAAGTCGCTGATCGCTGCCAAGCAGGCCGCGATCGAGTCCGGGAAGTTCTACGAGTTCACCGGGCCGCTCTACGACCAGAAGGGCAAGCTCGCGGTCAAGCCCGGGGTGAAGCTGACCGTGAACCAGCTCTACTCGCTGAACTGGCTTGTGAAGGGCGTGATCGGAAGCGCGAAGGGTTGAGTAGCCCCTGTCGCCGGTGAGCGACGCGTCGACTCAGCAAGAACCGGCCACGGCGATCCCGACAGGGGTCGCCGTGGCCATGCATGGGATCACGAAACGATTTCCCGGTGTCGTCGCGAATGACGGAGTCGACTTCGAGGCGGCGGTCGGCGAGGTTCACGCGCTCCTCGGGGAGAACGGAGCGGGCAAGAGCACGCTCTCGAACATCCTCACGGGGCTCTACCGGCCCGACGAAGGCGAAATCGTGCTCTACGGCGATCCCGTGCGATTCGCGAATCCACGGGAGGCCCTCGATGCGGGGATCGGGATGGTGCACCAGCATTTCCGGCTCGTGGAGACGTTCACTGTCGCGGAGAACATGGCACTCGGCGAGCACCGCCCGGGCAAGCGGTCCTCGTTCCGGATCGATCCGGGCCGGATCGAGGCGAAGGTGAGCGAGCTCTCGGACCGCTACGGGATGGACGTGAACCCGCGGGCGCGCGTCTGGCAGCTCTCGCTGGG
This sequence comes from uncultured Actinomycetota bacterium, assembly GCA_963720045.1. Lineage (GTDB taxonomy): Bacteria > Actinomycetota > Thermoleophilia > Gaiellales > Gaiellaceae > PALSA-600. The sequence continues at coordinate 182,872 of CAVREC010000006.1, forward strand.
CGAGCAGCAGAGGGTCGAGATCCTGAAGGCGCTCTACCGCGATGCGCGGGTCCTGATCCTCGACGAGCCGACGGCGGTGCTCACGCCGCAGGAGGCGGAGGTGCTCTTTGGCACCCTGCGGCAGATGGTCGCCGACGGGCGGACCGTGATCTTCATCTCGCACAAGCTGAACGAGGTCAAAGCCGTGTCCGACCGGGTCACCGTGCTTCGCGGTGGCCGTTCGGTTGCGACCGTGGCGATGGCCGAAGCGACGCCCCGCTCGCTCGCGGCGCTGATGGTGGGCCGCGAGCTCGCCGACCCGGTGCGGGAGGCGCGGCCCGACCCGGGGGAGCCGATGCTCGAGGTCGACAACCTCTGGGTTGCGGGCAGCCGGGGCGAGTCCGCCGTGCGGGGCGTTTCGTTCGTCGTTCGTGCCGGTGAGATCGTGGCGGTTGCCGGAGTCGCCGGGAACGGGCAGCGTGAGCTCGCCGACGCGATCGCGGGGCTGCTCCGGCCCGAGCGCGGCGCGATCACCGTCGCCGGGAAGAAGCTTCACCTCGGTGACCCGCAGGCATCGCTCGGCGCAGGGATCGCCTTCATCCCGGAGGACCGGATGGCGACGGGGGCGGCCCCCGGGCTCAGCATCGCCTCGAATCTCGTGCTTCGTTCCTACCGCGATCCCTCGCTCTCGCGCGGCCCGCTGCTCGTGCTCGGCCGCATCCGCGAGCGCGCCGTTCGCCTGATCGAGCGCTACCGCATCGCGACTCCCGGGCCGATGCTCCCGGCGCGGCAGCTCTCGGGCGGCAACCTCCAGAAGGTCGTGATCGCCCGCGAGTTCTCGGGCAACCCGCGCGTCGTGATCGCCGCCTCGCCGACCCAGGGCCTCGACGTCGGCGCCACCGAGACCGTTCGCGCCTACCTTCGCGAAGCGGCGGCCGGCGGCGCGGCCGTGCTGATGTTCAGCGAGGACCTCGACGAGATCCTCGAGTTGGCCGACCGGATCGACGTGATCTACGAGGGCGCGATCGCCGGCGAAGTGCAGGCCGGCGCGGGCATCGACGAGATCGGCCTGCTCATGGCCGGAGGCGACGCCGGCCGGCCGACCGCACCTCCGCATCGAAAACCCGGCGTCTGACACCGGGTTTTCGGCTTACCGAGAGCGTTTGCGGAGCTCCGAACTCGACGTCTGACACCGATGTCGTCAGCGCCGCGATGCGCTGCCCCGAACCGCCGGTACCTCGAGCTCAGTCCGCGCCGAGGCGGAAGCTGATCGGCTGAGCGCCCTCCCAGAGCGTCAGCCGGCCGAGCTCGGCGAATCGCTCGCCGCCGTCGACGATCGTCGCGAAGTGGTTTCCGGCGAGCGCCCCCGCCTTCGAGCCGAACGCGCAGTGGCCGTAGGGGAAGAGCAGCTCGGTCTCGCTCACCCCGCCTGGATACAGCAGCAGCTGTCCAGGCGCGGGAAAGCACGTCGCGTTCTCCGGCCCGATCCCGAGCTCGCGGTCGCCCCACGGGATCCAGTTCGACTCGCCGCTCCAGCGGCAGTGAATGATCCGGTCTTCGAACGGAAGGATCGCCTTGAAGGCAGCGACCGTGACCGGAGCCTCGACCTCCTCGAGGCGGGCGCGGAACCTGAAACCGGCGGCGACGATCTCCAGCACGCGCGCAACTTAGCGCGAGGCGAGCCAGCGCGCGAGCGCGTTGCGCTCGGCCTGGGTCATGCCGGTGACGTTCCCGAGCGGCATCGCCTGCGAGTCGACCGCGACCGACCGGATCAACGCTGCGTTCGCGTTGATCTGCGCGGCGGTGTCGAGCAAGATCCCGGCCGGCGCCGAGCTGTATCCCGGCTGCGTCGGGGTGAGCGAATGGCACGGAGCACAGCGGTTGGCGACGATCGACTGCACGGTCGCGAAACTCGGGGGCGGGCCGGCCGCGCTCGAGGCGGTCGACGCGGGTCTGATCGCGATCGCCAGAGCCACGAATCCGACAGCGGCGCTCACCGGGATCCACCAGGCGTTGCGGCCGCGATGGCGCAGGTTGAAGAAATGGCGAATCCAGACCCCGAGCGCCATCAGCGCGACCAGGATCAGCCAGGCGTTGTCGTGTCCGTAGGTGAACGGGAAGTGGTTCGAGAGCATGGCGAGGACGACGGGCAGCGTCAGGTAGTTGTTGTGGACGGACCGCTGTTTCCCGAGTGCGTTCCACGCCGGGTCGGGCTCCCGGCCGGCTTCCTTCGCCCGGACGAGCCTCCAGTGCATCGGGATGATCACGAAGAAGACGTTTGCGGCCATGATCGTGCCGAGCATCGCTCCGACCTCGATGTAGGCGGCGCGAGGGGCCAGTAGCTCGCCCGCGCCCCAGGCGGCGAGCACCACGAAGGCCGCGATCGCAACCGCCAGCGCGCGGTCGTGCCCGGCGAGGATCCGGCAGAGGGCGTCGTAGACAAGCCAGGCGAGGACGAGCCCGCCGACCGAGACCGCGATCGCCTCCCAGGTCGTCAGGTCGGCGACGGCCGGATCGACGAGGAAGCTCGACGCGTGCGCGAAGTAGACGACGACGAGGAGCGCGAAGCCCGAGAGCCACGTGGTGTAGGCCTCCCACTTGAACCAGTAGAGCCTGTCCGGAAGTCGCTCGGGCGCGACGCGAAACTTCTCGATCCGGTAGAAGCCGCCGCCGTGGATCTCCCAGACCTCACCGCCGACACCGCGGGCGGCGTCCGCCGGGTCGGCCGGAGGCTCGAGGTGGTTGTCGAGGGCGATGAAGTAGAACGACGAGCCGATCCAGGCGATCCCGGCCACGACGTGCAGCCAGCGGAAGATGAGGTCGCCCCAGCCCCACCAGTAGTCGCCCGGGGCTAGGAATGCCGCCATCGGCTCTCCGCGATCGAGACGAGCTCGTCGAGCGCCGTCGCGAGCTCCTGTTCGCGAGTGCGTTCTAGCCGCGCCTCGAGGATCGGCACGAGCTCCCGCTTCGGGCGTCCGTTCACGAAGACCACGAAACGGAAGCCGAACCGCTCCTCGTACCTGCGATTCAGCTCGTCCAGAGCGGGGACCTCATCGGCGCCCTGCTCCCCGGCGGAGCGGGCCGACAGCCGCCGGGCGCCGATCGCGGGATGGGCGTCGAGCACCGCCTTCTTCTCCGCGTCCGAAAGGCCGGCTGCGACCTCGCGTGCGCGGCCGAGCGGATCGTTCAGCTCCGCGAGCAGCTCGACGAAGCGTGTGCGGCCCTCGAAGAGCTCGGACAGCTCCTCGACGGTCAGCTTCCGCGGTAGGTCGCGCACCCGTACGAGGAGACGAGCAGGGGGATGTGGTGATGGCCTTCGCCGAGCTCGACCTCGAACTCGACGCGTCGGAAGAACGGGGAGAACGGGTAGAAGACGAGCCGGTAGCTGCCGGGCCCGGCCTCGGAGAGCGAGCGGATGCGTCCTTCCTCGTCGGTGTCGCCCGAGGCGAGAAGGCTCTCCTCCTGCCAGAGCTCGACGCGCACCCCGGCCGACGGCGCGCCGCGCTCGGTGTCGAGGACGTGAGTCGAGACGCTCATTGGCCAACCTCCGTCTGGGCGCTCATCCACCCGACTCTACGCCACGTCCCACCCGTCGAAGAGCTCCGGCGCCGGCCAGCTCGGGTCGGGCTCGGCGTCCTCCCAGCCGGTCGGCCAGGGCCGCCCGCGGATCACGCGCTCGCCTTCTGCCCGGTACGCGTTCGCTTCGCTGCGCGTTCGCATGCCGGCCGTGACCGCAGCCTCGAGCTCGTCCTCGTCCTTCCATCGCGCCTCGCGGGTCTCCTCGGGAACCCAGAGATCGAGGATGTGGTCGCGGGTCGAGATCGTCCGGCCCGCGAACACCTGGGGGTCCTCGAGATTGATGTACCAGCCGATCACGCGCGCCGGGCCGCGGAAGATCCAGATCGCGTATGCGCGGCCGCGCGGGAAGACGATCACGAGCCTCCCTGCGCCCTCGTCGAAGAGAAACGGCCGCAACAGCGGGACACGCGGCCCCCATCGCTCATCGAGCGGGAGCGTGCGGAGGTCGCGCCCATCGGCGGCGACGGGTCGCGAGACGACCGTTCCGTGGCCGAGTGTCCCGACCACGGCCTCGGGGCCGTCGTGGAGGATGCTCAGCGGAAGACCGGAGTAGTAGCGCCCGTCGGAGGCGAGAGCGCGGTAGACGACGATGTCGCCCGGCGACCAGGTCACGCCGCGAGCCGCGCCGCCTGCACCCGGTGAGCGCGGGCGATCTCGGCTTCGTCTGCGTGGACGAGCTGCCCGTCACGCACGACGTCGTCGCCGCCGACGAGAAGCCGGTCCACGCGATGGGGCCCCGAAAAGACGAGCCCGGCAACCGGGTCCTCGGCCCCGCCGAGCTCGAGCCCGTCGGTCCGCCAGATCGCGAGGTCCGCCCGCCGCCCGGGTTCGAGTGAGCCGATGTCAGCGCGGCCGAGAACGCTCGCGCCCCCTCGGGTTGCAAGTCGCAGGCTCTCGCGCGCGGTCATCGCTCCAGGCCCGCCGCGGCCGCGGGCAACGAGTAGCGCTTGCTTGGCCTCGAAGAAGAGATCGCTCCGCTCGTTCGAGGCCGAACCATCCGCTCCGAGCCCGACCCGAACTCCCGCGTCGAGCAGCTCGCGCACCGGCGCGACTCCCGCGCCGAGCCGGAGGTTCGAGGTCGGGCAGTGCGCGACCCCGACGCCGTGGCGTCCGAAGCGCTCGATCTCCGCGGGTGAGAGATGAATGCAGTGCGCGCACCAGACGTCGCCCTCGAGCCAGCCGACACGCTCCAGGTACTCGACCGGGGTGCAGCCGTAGAGCTCGCGGCAGTAGGCGTCCTCTTCGACCGTCTCCGCCAGGTGGGTGTGAAGCACGAGCCCGAGCCTGCGGGCGGCGGCGGCGGACTCCTCCATGAGTCGCGTCGTGACCGAGAACGGCGAGCAGGGCGCAACCGCGATCTGCACCATCGCGCCGTCGGCGAGGCCGGCGAGGCGCTCGGTATCGGCGAGCACGCCGTCGATCTCCTCGACGAGGTTGTCCGGCGGCAGGCCGCCGTCCGAGACACCGAGGTCCATCGATCCGCGTGAGGCGACGATCCGAACGCCGAGCTCCCGGGCCGCGGCGATCTCCGCCTCGATCAGCCCCGACACGCCGTGCGGGAAGACGTAGTGGTGGTCGAAGACAGTCGTGCAACCCGAGAGCGCGAGCTCGGCGAGGCCGGTCCGCGCCGCGGCGTAGAGCATCTCGTCGTCGATCCGGGCCCAGACCGGATAGAGGGTGCGCAGCCAGGTGAAGAGGTCGGCGTCCTGGGCACGGGCGCGTGTGAGCGTCTGGTAGAGGTGGTGATGGGTGTTGACGAGCCCGGGCGTGACAACCGCGCCGTGCAGGTCGTCGGCGGGGCCGGGTGGGTCACCCTCGCCGAGCTCGGCGACGATCCCGGCCTCGATCCGCAGCCAGCCGCGCTCGTACTCGGTGGCCGCTGCGTCCATCGTCACGATGCGGGCTCCGGAGAGGATCATGGGCTCGAACCGTACAGTTCCCGCGATGGAGATCTTGACCCCGCGAAGCCTCGCCGAGGCTCTGTCGCTGAAGGCCGAACATCCGGCCTCGATCCCGATCCAGGGCGGGACAGATCTCATGGTCGCACTGAATTTCGACCGTGCGCGGCCGGCGGTCGTACTGAACCTGAACGAGGTGTCCGAGTTGCGCGGGTGGGAGCAGTCGGAGGGCTCGCTCCGGCTCGGTTCGGGGCTCACCTACGCGGAGGCGATGATGCCGGAGCTCGCGTCGCTTCTGCCTTCGCTCGCCGAGGCCTCCCGCACCGTCGGCTCGCCGCAGATCCGCAACAGAGGGACGATCGGAGGCAACCTGGCGACGGCCTCGCCCGCCGGAGACGCGGTACCGCCGCTCCACGTCGAGGGCGCCGAGATCGAGTGCGTCTCGATGCGCGGCTCCCGCAGGGTGCCGCTCGGCGAGTTCGTCACCGGAGTGAAGCGAACCGTGCTCGAGCCAGACGAGTTGATCGCGGCGGTCTGGGTCAGGCCGTCCGGGATGCGGCAGACCTTCATGAAGGTCGGGCCGCGAAACGCGATGGTGATCGCGGTGGTCTCACTCGCTCTCTCTGCAGGCGAGGAGCTGCGGGCGTCGTTCGGCTCGGCCGGGCCGCGGCCGGTGCTCGTCACGGCAGCCCGCGGCGAAGCCGACACGTTCGCCGACCGGGTCGCCGCCGCCGCAGTCCCGATCGACGACGTTCGCGGGACAGCCGCTTATCGCCGCCACGCCCTCCGGGTGCTCACGACGCGCGCTCTCGAGAGGACGATGTCGTGAGGATCCAGCTCCGGGTGAACGGCGCAGAGGCCGAGGCGGATTGCTGGGAGGGCGAGTCGCTGCTCTTCGCATTGCGCGAGAAGCTCGGCTATCCCGGCTCGAAGAACGCGTGCGAGCAGGGCGAGTGCGGTTCCTGTTCGGTGTTGCTCGACGGGGTGCTCGTCTGTGCCTGCCTCGTCCTCGCGGCGCAGGCCGACGGCCACGAGGTGACGACGGTCGAAGGGCTCGCAGACGGGGAGGTGCTGCATCCGGTGCAGCGGGCTTTCGTCGAGGCGGGAGCCGTGCAATGCGGTTTCTGCACGCCGGGCCTCGTCGTGGCGGCGACCGATCTGCTCGCGCGCTCTCCGTACCCTTCGGATGACGAGATCCGCGAGGCACTGTCGGGAAACCTCTGCCGGTGCACGGGGTACGAGAAGATCTTCGACGCGGTGCGCCTCGCCGCGGGGAACATGTCCGGATGACGAAGTGTCGAGCCGAGAACGAGCCCCGGGCCGGGAGCGTCCGGAGCCCAGAGGTGTAACCACATTGGTGCAAAGGACACCTTGCGCTCATCGCGTTTCGCGGGCGATGATCCTGGCGGGTGGAGGGTGGTCCTGCTCCCCACCCAGGGTGGGGACCACGTTGAGGGGGGCCGTTTTGCGCTGCCCGGGCTCGTGTGTCATGCCGTCGTTGCGGGAGAACGGTGAATACGGCCGCGATCCCTGCGACTGTCCCGCTCGGCCGGATCGGCGAGATCGTGCCCCGCGCCGACGGCGTGCCGAAGACGCGGGGGGAGTTCGCGTACTCGAGCGACCTCTCGGCGCCGGGAATGCTCTTCGGCCATACGCTCCGGAGCCCGCACGCACACGCCCGGATCCGCGACCTCGACATCTCGCAGGCCGTTTCGATGCCCGGCGTGCACGCCGTCCTCACCCACCGAGACGTTCCCGGCGAGAAGCGCTACGGCCTCGAGTTCCGCGACCAGCCGGTGCTCGCGGGCGACCTCGTCCGGTACTTCGGCGAGCCGGTGGCGCTGGTCGCCGCCGACCATCCGGAGCAGGCACGTCGCGCGGCCGAGAAGATCGCGATCGACTACGAGCCGCTCGAGCCGATCGCCGACATGGAGCGGGCGACCGACGGCCCCGAGCTGCACCCCGACCGCCCGACGCAGGGGCACGGCTATCGCGACGATCCACGTCCGAACGTCGTCCGGACGCTCGTCGTCAGGCACGGGGACCCGGACGCGGCCGGCGAGGTCTCCGTCGAGGGCGTCTACGAGACGGGAATCCAGGACCAGGCGTTCCTCGGCCCCGAGTCGGGCCTTGCCGTCCCCGACGGCGAGGGCGGCATCGACATCCACGTGGCCACGCAGTGGCTGCACGTCGACCGGGCCCAGATCGCTCCGTGCCTCGGGCTGCCGCTCGAAAGCGTGCGCGTCCATCTCGCGGGGGTCGGCGGCGCGTTCGGCGGCCGCGAGGACGTCTCGATGCAGATCCACGCCGCGCTGCTCGCGCTCCATACGAACCGCGCCGTCAAGATCGTCTACAGCCGCGAGGAGTCCTTCACCGGCCACGTCCACCGGCACCCGTCGAAGATCTGGGCAAGACATACCGCGGCGCGCGACGGCCGGCTCGTCTCCGTCGCGATGCGCATCCTCCTCGACGGCGGCGCCTACGCGTCGAGCTCGACGGCCGTCTGCGCGAACGCCGCCGCATTCGCCTGCGGCCCCTACTCCGTTCCGAACGCGCTGCTCGAAGCGACGGTCGTCTATACGAACAACCCGCCGTGCGGAGCGATGCGCGGCTTCGGCGCCGTGCAAACCTGCTTCGCGGGCGAGGCCCAGCTGGACAAGCTCGCCGCGGCCCTCGAGCTCGATCCGATCGAGCTTCGACTTCGCAATGCCCTTGCGCACGGGCGACACGCTGCCGACGGGCCAGCGGATCGACTGCTCCCTCCCGACCGCGGAGGTGATCCGGGCGGCCGCCGCTCTCGTGCCGCCTCCGGCCGAGGAGCTACCACGCGACCCGCTCCGGCTCCCGGGCGGCGCCGGAAACACCACGCGCGGCGAAGGGGTGCGCCGGGGCACCGGCTTCGCGGTCGGGTTCAAGAACATCGCCTTCTCGGAGGGATTCGACGACTACTGCGCCGCCCGGGTGCGTCTGCTGGCCGACGGCTCGGCCGAGGTGCATTGTGCGGCTGCCGAGGCGGGCCAGGGGGTCACGAACGTGATCCTCCAGGTCGCGCGGACCGAGCTCGGAATCGCCGAGGTCCGGCTCGCGCCGCCGTCGACAGCCACCGTCGAGTCGGCCGGCTCGACCTCGGCCTCACGCCAGACCTGGATGGTGTCGGGCGCGGTCCGCGACGCGTGCCGGGCCGCTCTCGCCGAGCGCGAGACGCTCGGGGGAGGCGAGGTCGACGTCGAGCGGATCTACCGCCACCTGCCGACGAGCCCCCTCGATCCCGAGAACGGCCAGATCACAGGTGAGCGCGCACACGTCTCCTTTGCGGTCAGTGCGATGCGGGTCGTCGCCGAGGTCGACGTCGAGCTCGGCCTCACGCGGGTGGTCTGGATCGGCGCTGCCCAGGAGGTCGGGCGCGCCGTCGACCCGCAGTCGGTCGAGGGCCAGATCGAAGGCGGAATCGCGCAGGGCCTCGGGCTTGCGCTGATGGAGGAGATCCAGACTCGCGACGGGCTGATCACGAACGCGAGCTTCACCGATTACCTGATCCCGACGACGCTCGACATGCCCCCGGTCGAGTCGGTGATCATCGAGGATCCCGATCCGAACGCGCCCTACGGCGTGAAGGGCGTCGGCGAGCCACCGACGGTGGTCTCGACCGCCGCGGTCGTCGCGGCGCTCAGAGACGCCACCGGTCGTGAGCTGACGCGAGCCCCTGTCACGCTCGACGACATCGTCGGCCTCTGAGGTTCAAGAGGCTCTAACGCACCCCCTCCTCGGGCTGGGTCGCGGCGGGCGGCTCCCTCCGCACGACGAGCGCAACCGCCGAGACGACGATCGCGGCCCCGATCAGGATTCGCCATGTGACCTGCTCGTTGCGGAACAGGAGACCGAGCAGGATCGCGACGACGGGGTTCACGTAGGCATACGTCGAGACGAGCCCGAGAGGGGCGTTCGCAAGGAGCCAGGTGTAGGCGGTGAAGCCGACGACCGAGCCGATCGTCACGAGATAGAGCCAGGCGAGGATCGACGAGGTCGACGGTGAGAGCGATCCGACCGAGGTGAGGCCGAACGGCAGCATCACGAACCCTCCCGCGAGCATCTCCCAGGCGGTGGCCGCGAACGCGTCGGCCGGCATCGTCAAGTGCTTCGAGGCGACCGAGCCGATCGACCACATCACCGCCGAGAGCACGCACAGCGCGAGCCCGACGGTAGTTGCACCACCCTCGGGCTGGGCGAGAACTGCCACCCCCGCGAACCCGACCCCGACCCCGACGAGCACGGGCGTCGGAACGCGTTCACCGAGCAGGAGCCGGAGCAGGACGACCCACAGTGGCACCGACGCGATGATCAGGGAGGCGAGGCCGGTCGGGACGTCCCGCTCGGCGTAGAACAGAACGGCGTTTGCGCCCGGCAGAAGGCAGCCGATGATCACGCAGGAGACAAATGCCCGCCTCGAGATCCGCATCGTCCCGCCGCGCTGAACGACGACCGCCGCCATGATCGCGCCGGCCAGGATGAAGCGGGTCGAAACCGCAAAGAGGGGCGGGAGGGTCTCGACCGTGATCGCGATGAAGAGGTAGGTCGATCCCCAGATGATGTAGACCGCCCAGAGGGCGGTCCAGACCTTGGTGCCGTGGCTCACGGGACGAGCGTCAGCCCGCGGCGGCCGTCATCAGCCGGACGACTCGTCGCTTCGGAACAGGCTGCCGGGCACGTCGCTCCAGAAGATGTCCGCGGGGCACGTCTCTGTCGACGGGAGCCCGAGATAAACCGGCGTTCCAGACATCGCTTCCTCCTTCTTCACCGCTTGCGCGAACGGGTCGACGGCCTCTTGCTCAACTCTATGTCCATGAGCGTTGCCGGCGTCCGGGCCTCCTCGTGCCGTTCGTCACATTCCCTTGTGCATTTCGCCACGATTCCCGAAATCGTGCCCTTTCGCACAAGGACAATCCTCGTGCTATTCGGCACGATTTCAAGCCGGGCCCATTCCGGTCGAAATAACGGCATGTGCTACTAATTCGTGCGATCGATAGCGGCGCGGAGACTGCGCCCGACCTCTGACCGCCGACCTTTGAAGGAGTGAGTAATGAGCGCAGTCGCGACGACTACCGAAGCCGTATCCGTAGGTGATGCCCCCGCGGTGCACCTCGTGCCCGTTCACGGGCATTCCGTTCAGGAGATGCATTCCACCGAGCAGAAGCGCTGGATGTTGTGGTTCGGCATTCCGGCCCTCGTCGCCTCCGTTTTCGTCGGCCTGACCTTCAGCACGAATCAGGCCTGGATCATGGGCCTCGCGATCACCGCGATCGTCGTGGACATCTTCGTTCTCGTCTGGCTCGCGATGACGTCCGACACGAACGGCGCCGGCGGCGAGTACTCGGGCGGCGCGGCACACTGACGGCTCGTCTCGCGGGCACGAGCGCCCCGCGGGAGGTTGAAGCAGGGAACTACGATTCGGCGGGTGCGCCGGGTCGTCCTGATCGTCAACCCGTTTTCGACCGAGGTGACCCGGCAGCGTGTCGGGGAGGTGACCGCTGCGCTCGAGCGTCACGCCGAGGTCGTGGTGTGCCAGACCGAGCGCCGCGGGCACGCGACCGAGCTCGCTGCCGCGGCGGTCGGCGAGGCCGACGCCGTCGTCGTCTTCTCGGGTGACGGCACCTACAACGAGGCGATCAACGGTGCGGCCGGCAAGCTCCCATTCGGGTTCGTGCCCGGCGGTGGGGCAAGCGTTTTCCCCCGTGCGCTCGGATTGCCGCGTGACCCGGTTGCAGCAGCCGAGCGCGTGGGCGAGGCGCTCGAGGCGGACCGGACGAGCTCGATCAGCCTCGGCCGGGTGAACGGCCGGCGCTTCTGTTTCTCGGCCGGGATCGGCTTCGATGCGGAGGCCGTTCGGCGCGTCGACCACCGCGGCCGTGACCGCGACGGGCGGAGGGCGGGCAACACCATCTACGCCGCCACCGTCATTGGCGTGATCGTCGGAAGGGGCTTCCGGTTGAAGCCCACGCTCTCGATCGAAGGCTACGGCCGTGCCGCGTCACTCCTCGTGTGTAACGGCCAGCCCTACACCTACGCGGGACCGTTGGCGATCAAGGTCTCGGGAGCCGCCGAGTTCGAGGCCGGGCTCGACTTCGTCGCCGCGCGCGAGGTGAAGCCGACCTGGATCCCGGGCCTCGCTTTCCGCGGGTTCCGCGGCAAGCTGGCCCATGACTCCCGTGTCTTGACAGGACATGACCTCGACAGCTTCGCGGTGAGCTGCGATCTGCCCCTGCCGCTGCAGGCTGATGGGGAGGATCTGGGCGATGTGACCGAAGCGACGTTCGAGGCCGACAGAAACGCCCTCGACGTCCTCCGCTAGGCCACCCAGATCCAGAGCACCCAGCGGGCGAGGTTGATCCCGAGGAGCAGCGTGAAGCCGATGAGGATCGCGGTGTTCAGCCGCGGTCGGTCGCCGAGCTTGCCGAGAACGAGGAATATCGGGAAGACGCCGAGCGCGAACCGCGGCATCGACAGAAGCGGCGTGATCGGCACGGGATCGGAAAACGGCAGGATGAGGCTGCCGATCACAAAGATCCCGTAGGCCGCGCCGAGCACGCGCCAGGCATAGATGCCGAGCGTGACGAGCAACACCGCGTAGGCGAGCTGCTCGAGATTCAGCCCGGCGTAGTACATCGCGCTGTGATCCGGATTCGAGAAGTACGTGTGGCCCGCGCCGGCGAGGAGCTGTCGGACGGCGCGCCAGCCCGCGACCAGAGCGTCCCAGGCGCCTCCGAGCGGCCCCGCCGAGGAGAGATGGCGGTCCCAGCCGGCGCGCTGTGCCGTCAGGAACACGAACGGCCGGTGGTAATGAATCCCGAGGTAGAGCGGCCAGAGCGCCATGATCGGGAGCGACAGCGCGAGCCGTCCGAGTGCCCCTCGTCGATTCGGCGACCGCCAGGCGATCACCGCGAGCGCCGGCAGGAGGATCACTCCCGAGACGCGAGTGAGGGCCGCAAGCCCTGTCGCGATGCCGGCCCACGTCCAGCGCCCTCTGACCGCCGAGAGGAACGCAGCGACCGTGAGTGCCAGGTAAAGAGATTCGCTGTAGACGGCGACGAGGAAGAGCGTTGTCGGGAAGATCGCCAGGTAGAGGACGCTGCGGTCGGCCACGCGCTCCCCGAGGACCGTCACCGCGAGCCTCCAGAGCAGCACGAACGCCACGGCGGAGGCGACGAGCGAGACGAGCACGCCCGCGAGCAGATCGTGCCCGAGAAAGAACCAGCCGACGCCGCGCACGAGCAGCGGGTAGGCCGGGAAGAACGCGGTCGAGTGGCCGGGATCCGCGTAGCCGTGATGGGCGATCCCGAGGAACCAGCCGCTGTCCCAGCGTCCCCAGACGTCGATCCCCCACCCGACGTCGTGCTGGACGACGTCCTCCGCGCCGCCCGTGTGGAGCGGCTGGGCGTACTGGGCCTCGAAGACGAGGTAGGCGAGGAGCGTGGCGGCCCAGATCAGCGCCCGAGTCCAGAGGAATGCTTCGAGCGGGTAACGCGGGAGGCGGCGCAGGGCGGCGATCGGATGCATCGGGCGGGATGATTGCCGAAGCTGCAAGCCGCGGCGGCCGCGAGGGCGGCCGCCGCGATGCTCGAGGGGCACTCCCGAGCTCCGCGCCACACTCCTCGCCAGTCGGAAGAAGCGCCCTGCAACTCGTCGGTCGCCGAGGAAAAACGACGCAACAGCCCAAAGCCCCACCCAGGGCGGGGAAGCCAACCCGCCACCCTCACTACCAATTCTACGGGGTTCGCAGGCGCTGTCTGTACCAACATTGGAACGGTTTCTCCACAGCGGCGGGCCCGGGGAGCGCCTCGGCGCGGATCCCGAGAGCCTCGAGCGCGGGCGTGAGCGGCGGCGCCCTTCGGTTGGTCCGGCCTCCGCCGTAGCGGCGGCACCCCGGTGCCGGCTGTACCGCTCTAGCTGGCTACACCTCGGTGCCGAGTACACTCGAAGCCTGATGGGCACTTGGTATTGGATCGGCGTGCTCGCCGGTGTCGGCGTCGCCCTCGGGATGTTCGCGGCCGGAATCGTCTTGCGCTGGCCGCTGGCCGCCGCGATCGGGGCCGTCGGTGCGGTCGCGATCGGGATCGCCGTCTTCGCCTGGCCGGAGGCGCTTGCCGGAGGTGCCGGGAGCCGTGGCGGGTGCGTTCGGAACAGCGATCGTCGCGACGGGAGCCCTGCGGCGCGGCGGCACGCGCGGTGGCGTCGCGGTGCTCGTCGGGGTCGTCTCGATCGCAGGCGCTGCGATCGCGTTCATTCCCGTCGCGGGCGTGCTCGAGGCGGTCGCGATGCCGTTGCTCGCGCTTCGGCTCCGGCGCAAGACACCCGAGCGCTACGCCGGGCTGCGCACGCTGGCGCGCGACTGATCGGCTCGTGTCGAGCGTCCCGGCCCCGAAGCCAGTCGTCCTGATCATCATCGACGGGCTCACGCCCTCGATGCTCGAGGCCACGGACGCTCCGGCGCTGCGCTTCCTGCTGGAGAACGGCAGCTATCGGCGCGCTTCCTCGACGTTCCCCTCGCTCACCCCCGTCTGCCTCGCCTCGATCGCAACCGGAGGGCACGGCGAGCATCACGGCATCCCTCATCTCATCTGGTGGAACCGCGAGGAGGAGCGCATCGTCGAGTACGGGTCGTCGTTCGCGGCCACTGCGGGCCTCGGGCCTCGTGCAGGGGGTACGCGACACGGTCGTGAACCTGAACGAGCGGCACCTCCTGCGGAGCACGGACACGATCTTCGAGGCGCTCGAGGACGCCGGCCTCACGACCGCGGCGATCAACATCACGACCTATCGCGGCCGCAACCGCCACGTCTCGCCGATCCCCGGCTTCCCGCCCGTGCACGGCCCCAAGCGCTTCTTCTTCTACAGCGTCTACGAGTCCGATCCGCACCGGGGCGCCGATCGCGTTCCTGAACCGCTCGCTCGGCTCGATCGACGGCTATGCGGCCTCGATCGGCCGGTGGCTCGTGACGCGCGACGGCTTCGACCTGCTCGTCCACTACCTGCCGGACTACGACTACGCCTCCCACGCGCTCGGTCCGGACGCGGCGCACGAAGCCCTCGGGCGCGCCGACGCCGCGATCGCGGCCCTCTTCGACGCGGCCGGAGGGCCCGACTCGTTCCTCGAGCGCTACGCCGTCGTGCTCTGCTCCGATCACGGGCAGACGCCGATCGCGCACACGGCCCGGCTCGAGGTCCCCGGGGCGTTCGTGGCCGCCTCGAACCGCGCCGCGATGCTGTACGGCGACGATCCGCGACGGCTGGCACTCGCGCTCGACGGCGAGCCCTCGGTGGACGTGGCGCTCTTCCTCGAGGACGGTCAGGTGATCGCCCGCCGCGACGGGGCCGAGGACCCGGCGATTCTCGACGAATACCCCGACGGGCGCGCTCGCGCCGAAGGCGCTCTCCGCAACCCGAACTCCGGAGAGGTGCTCGTCTCGGCGGCAGACGGCTGGGAGTTCGTCGACCTGGCCGGACGGCACCACCTCGGCGGCGGCAGCCACGGCTCGCTCGCGCCGGCCGACTCGGAGGTGCCGATGCTCACGGTCGGCCTCGGCGAGCCGCCGGCGTCGATCACCGCGATCAAGGGCCTCCTGCTCGCCCACTTCGGCGTGGCGGTCGCAGCGGCCGCCTGGCGTGAGGTCGCGGCCGTCCTGGATCGAGCGCCAGCTCATCCGTCGCGGAATCGGCGACGAGCGCGTGCTCGAGGCGATGGAGCGCGTCCCCCGCGAGGCCTTCGTGCCCGAAGAGCTTCGCGACCACGCCTACGACGACCGCCCGCTCCCGCTCGGCTACGGCCAGACGATCTCCCAGCCCTACATCGTCGCGCTGACCTGCGAGGCCCTCGAGCTCGAAGGCGACGAGCGCGTTCTCGACATCGGGACGGGCTCGGGCTACGCCGCAGCCGTGCTGGCCGAGCTAGCCGCCGAGGTGCACACGATCGAACGGATCCCCGAGCTCGCCGAGACCGCCCGCGCCACCCTCGCCGCCGCCGGGTGTGCGAACGTCCATGTCCACGAAGGCGACGGCGCTCTCGGGCTCGCCGAGTTCGCCCCGTATGACGCCGTCGCCGTCGCCGCGGCCACACCGGAGGTGCCGTCCGCCGTCTGGGGCCAGCTTCGCCAGGGCGGCCGGATCGCGCTGCCGTTGCGGACGGGTCGCCGCTCCCAGGCGCTCTGCGTGTTCGAGCGGACTCCGGGCGGCCCGCGCCTCCTGGCCTCGGTCCCCGCCAGCTTCGTTCCCTTGATCCGCAACGAACGCTAACGAATACCCCGTGATGCCCTTGCTAGCCTCGACTCGAGTGGCCGTGCTCGAAAACCGCACAGTGCAGGCTCTTCTCCGGCCGGCCAACTGGATCCAGGTCGCGAAGTTCGGCATCGTCGGTGCGAGCGGCTACCTGGTCAACCTGGGCATCTACACCCTGTTGCTCAAGTCCGCGGGCCTCCATTACCTCGCGGCGGCAAGCGTCTCCTTCGTCGTTGCCGCGAGCTGGAACTACTGGTGGAACCGCCACTGGACGTTCCGGGCCGAACGCGGGCACTTCGGCTATCAGGGCATGCGCTTCTTCGTGGTCTCCGGGTTCGTCTACGCCGCGAACCTCGGAGTGCTGACGCTCCTCGTCTCGGCCGGCGTCGGCGAGATCGTGGCGCAGGCGATCGCGATCATGATCGTGACGCCGCTGAACTTCCTCGGGAACAAGCTCTGGTCGTTTCGCCGCTGAGACTCGCGGCGGTCGCGCTCGTAGCCGTCGCGCTCGCCCCGGCCGCTCATGCCGCCGGAGCCCCGACGACGACGACGTCGACGCACGACGATCCCGTTTCACATCGACGTCTCGCCGCCGTCACCCGAACACAAGGCGAGGCTGACAGGGGACGGGGCCGAGCGGATCCTCCTTCGCGACCCGAAGGTGAAGGCGTGGCTCGAGCGCTACCCCGCGCACCCGACGATCGATGCGAGCTACTCGAAGGGCACGTGGACGATCAACGTCTTCTCGGGCAAGGCCGGGGAGGTGGTCACGGGGACGATCGACGACGTCACGGGCTCGATCCTCACGGCCTGGACCGGCCCGCAGGTCGCCTGGGGGATGGCCCGCGGCGGAAACGGCGCCTTCGGCGGGACGATGATCAACTCCTACTCGGTCTGGCTCGGCTTCTGCGCGGCCTTCCTGATCGGCCTTGTCGACTGGCGGCGCGTGTTTTCGCTGCGGAACCTCGACCTGCTGATGATGCTCTCGTTCTCGGTCTCGCTCTGGTTCTTCAACCGAGGGAACATCTTCGCGGCGATGCCGCTCATCTACCCGGGTTTCGCCTGGCTGCTCGCCCGCTCGCTCTGGATCGGCCGCACCGGACGTGCCCCTCGCGGTTCGAGCGTCTGGCCGGTGTGGGTGCTCGTCGGCGCGACGGTCTTCCTGCTCGGATTTCGCGCAACCCTCAATGTCGAGCACTCGAACGTGATCGACGTCGGGCTTTCCGGCGTGATCGGTGCGCAGCGGATCGCCACGGGGCAGGTGCCCTACGGAAACTTCCCGATCGAGGGCACGAGGCCCCCGTGCGGGCCGCCCGATTCCTCGGGCGAGATCCGCAACCGCATCCAGACGAACGGCCGCTGCGAGGCCGCCGATGCGCAGGGCGACACGTACGGCCCGGTCTCGTACGAGGCCTACCTGCCGGGTTACCTCGCGTTCGGCTGGAGCGGCGTCTGGGACTCGCTCCCGGCGGCACACGCAACCTCCATCCTCTGGGACTCGTTGTGTCTCGTCGGGCTCTGGCTCGTCGGCCGGCGCTTCGGCGGGTCGACGCTTGCGGCGACGCTCGCCTTTGCGTGGGCGGCCTGGCCGTTCTCGCAGTACGCGTCGAACTCGAACACGAACGACATGATCCAGCCGGCGCTCCTGATCTTCGGCTTCTACTTCCTGAGCTCGCCGGCGCTTCGCGGCGCGTTCGGGATGCTCGGCGCCCTCGTGAAGTTCTCGCCGCTCGTCCTGCTTCCGCTCTGGTCCGGCTATCCCGATTCGCGTGACAACCGCTCTCGCCTTCGTTTTGTCGTCGGCGCCCTCGTTGCGGCCGCCGCCGCGTTCTCGATCCTGCTCCTCGACGGCGCGCCGGTGCACGCTGCGACGGCGTTTCTTCCACCACACCTTCGGCTACCAGTTCGGCCGCTCCGCGCCGTTCTCGATCTGGGACTGGCGCCAGTACCACGCGAAAGGGCTGCCGGATCTCCACTGGCTCCAGAACGTCTTGCAGGCGCTGCTCGTGGTCGGCGCCCTCGCGCTGTATCGCTGGCCGCGCCACCGCACGCCGCTTCAGATCGCGGCGTTCTCAGCTGCGCTCCTGATCGGGTTCGAGGCGGTCCTCACCTACTGGATCTACCACTACCTCGTGTGGTTCTTCCCCTTCGTCGCGATCGCGTTCCTGATGCCCCGCACGGCCGAGGCGGCCGAGGCGGTGTCCGCCGAGGACGAGCTCCCCGGCGCCCTCGCGATCGCCTAGTCGCCCTCGACCGGAACGCGCACGAGCTCGCAGCTCGTCGCCCGGCCGTTCACGTCGGACTCGATCAGCACGCCCTCGATCCGGACGTCACCCGAGGCGACCGCGAGCCGCACCGGCAGCCCGGTCGTGAACCGCTTGATCGGGCCATCCGGGAGGCTGCCGATCACCGAGTCGTGCGGGCCCGTCATCCCGGCGTCGGTCACCGCGGCCGTGCCGCCGGGGAGCACCCGCGCATCGTTCGTCTGCACGTGCGTGTGCGTTCCGAGGACTGCGGTGGCCCGGCCGTCGAGGTAGTAGGCGAGGGCGATCTTCTCGCTCGTCGCCTCCGCATGGAAGTCGACGATCACGACGGGCGTCTCGCGCAGCGCCTCTTCGACAAGGCGGTCGGCCGCCAGGAACGCGCTCTCGAAAGGGTTCAGGGTCATGTCGCCGAGGAGGTTGATCACCGCGACGCCTCCGACAACCGTCAGCCCGCGCCCGGGCGTGTGCGGCGAGAGGTTGGCGGGGCGCAGCACCCGGTCTGTTCCGTTGAGATAGGGCGGGAAGCCATGTTGGCCCCAGGCCCAGTTTCCGAGCGTGATCACGTCGGCGCCCGCGGCGAGGATGCGCTCGGCGAGCTTCGCCGTGATCCCGCGCCCGTCGGCGGCGTTCTCTCCGTTCACGATGCAGAAGTCCGCGCCGAGCTCCTCGCGGAGAGCCGGAAGCCTCGCCTCGACCGCCCGCCGGCCCGGCGCGCCGAAGACGTCGCCGAGAAACAGGATCTTCAAGAGTGGAGAGGCCGCACTAGTGGACTGACCGGCAACGTTTGCCGGTTACTGGGTCGCTAGTACCAAGCCAGAGTCCGTCATCGTTTGCGGGAAGGCTGGGTGCCTTTTCAAGGACGAGGGCGGGCTCTCGCGCCGCGTAATAGCGGGCCAGGAACCCGTGAACGTTGCCGGTCATTCCACTAGCTCACCTGACCGCGAGCGTCGCGGCCGGGTGCACTTCGACCAGCACGTGATTCCCGGCATCGTTCGTGTAGCGCGAGAGCGACTGCGTCTCGATCTTCGAGAGGTCGAGCAGGGTGCCGAGCCTGGTGCTGCCGGCGGTGACCGACGCTCCGACGGCGAGTGAGGGATCGACCGCGATGTTCGAGACCGAGAGGACGAGCGAGGGTGCCGAGGTGGGCTGGATGTCGATCCGCTGGCCGTGAACCTGGCCGTTGATCACGACCTTCTCGATCCCGACCACGGTGCCCGGGATGGGTGCGTAGACGTCGGTTCCCGGTCCGGCACCGACGTCGAGCGCCGAGGTCGCGGGGCCGCCGCCGCCGGGGAGCAGGTACCAGTGCGGGGAGCCCGAGCCGCCGCCGAAGATCGCGTGCACGAAGCGGCGCAGAAGGCCCTGGTTCGCCTGCGTGCCGAGCGGTGTGAGGCCGAGGGCGCCGTCGGCGGCCGGGTGGTAGCCGATCGCGGTCAGGCGGCTCTGGTTCACCGGGAGGTCGATCGTCAGCGCCCCGAGCCTGGCGACGGCCTGTGGTGTCGGCGGGCCGGCCGGAAGCAGGCGCGCGGCGCTCGCGGGCGCCGTGATCCCTGCGGCCGGCTCGCTACTGCTGCCGAAGGCGGTGACGACGAGCGTCCCGACGGCAACGGCGGCAATTGCGGCAATGAGAGCAAGACGGCGCCTCCGAGCGTCGGTGCGATGACGGCGGGAACGCGCCGCCCGCCCTGGGGCCGGGCGCGGCGACATTGGGAGGACCGTACCGGACCCGGGGTAGTCGTTCAACCGGGTAACGCTCGCCGGCGCCCTCGGAACGGCGTCGAAATCGAGGGCCAGGGCACCATCCTCGCCGACCGACCAGCCCCAGGCAGGCGGCCGGACGCTTCTTCTGCCGGGACCGCTTGTACGATCGGAGCCGTGAGCGCTCCGGCCGGCCCGCCGCCGCGAATCGAGATCCCGCGGTGGATCCAACTCGTCGCGCTTCCGCTCGGCGTCTTCTTCGCGTGGGTGTTCGGTCAGGCGGTCGCCCATACGCTCTTCCTCTTCCTGATCGCGCTGCTGATCGCGCTTCTCCTCGATCCGATCGTGCTGACGCTGGGGGCGTTCAAGGTCCGGCGTGGCGTTTCGGTCGCACTCGTGTATCTCACGTTCGCGGCGACGCTCCTCGTGATCCTGCTGGCACTCGGCACGGTCGTCGTGAGCCAGACGAAGACCGCCGCCGAGCGGTTCAACAGCTATTTCACCGCCGCGCACGGACAGACCCACCTCACGTCGGCCGACCGCGACGTCAACCGGCTCCAGACCTGGCTCGACGATCACCACCTGCGGAGCGTCAAGATCGAGCGGAGCGGGCACCGGCTCGTCGAGCGGGTTCGCGAGCGCGACGTCGGCCGCTACACCCATCGGATCATCAACTTCGTCGAGGGCGCCGCGGTCTCGATCGGCAAGGCCCTCTTCGACGGGGTCCTCGTGCTCGTCGTCTCGATCTACATGCTCCTCGACATGCAACGGCTTGCGCGCGCCGTGGACCGGCGATTCCCTCCCCACGGCGGCAGGCCGCTCATCTCGCGAATGGAGCACGCCCTCGTCTCGTACATCCGCGGCCAGATCCTGCTCAGCCTGATCATCGGCGCGACCGCCGGGATCGGGTTATGGATCCTCGGCGTCACGGGGCTCTTGCCCGGAGCCGACAACTACGCCCTGCTGTTCGGCGCGTGGGTCGCGTTCACCGAGGTCCTGCCCTATCTCGGGCCGTGGCTCGGCGCGATCCCGCCCGCGATCTACGCGCTCGTCGTGCATCCGTTCTCGGTGATCTGGGTCGTGCTCCTCTTCCTCTTCATCCATCAGGTCGAGGGACACGTCGTCGTGCCGAAGGTGATGGGGAGCGTGCTTCGGCTGCATCCGCTCCTCGTCATCTTCGGGCTGCTCGCGGGGACGAACCTCGACGGTCTCGTCGGTGCTCTGATCGCCCTCCCGCTCCTGGCCGTCGGCCGCGCGGTGTGGGAGTTCTTCGCCGAGCGGATCGATTTCGAGCCCTGGGTGGGCGGAAGTGCGATCCCGGTCGAGATCGAGCCGATCCCGGAGCCCGCTCAACCCGAGAAGATCGGATGAGGCCGGACCTTCGGATCCGGCATCCACGTTGTCACCGCTCCTGCCGCGGTACGAGGTTTCCGCGGATGAGTGCCTCGGGGCTCGACCGGCGGCGGCACCGCCCCCGAGCCGGCTGCGCAACCGGCTCGAGCTGATCTCGCCGTGGTACCACAGGCACGAGCGGCGTCTGGTCTGAGCGCGTGCCGTACCCTGTGAACGTGGGCGCCTTCCCCGATACCAGGCTTCGTCGCCTTCGCCGGACGCCGGCGCTCCGGGAGCTCGTGCGCGAGACGACGCTCTCGCTCGACGATCTCGTGATGCCGCTCTTCGTCGCGCCCGAGGCGCTCCCGAACGAGGCGCTTCCGGGGATGTCGCGGTACACCGTCGACGGCGTCGTGCGAGAGTGCGAGGAGCTCCTGCGGGCCGGCGTGAAGTCCGTGATCCTCTTCGGGATCCCGGAGGAGAAGGACGACGACGGCTCGGGCGCCTGGAGCCACGATGGGATCGTGCAGCAGGCGCTGCGCGCGCTCCGGCCGCGCTTCCCGGAGTTGCTGCTGCTCACCGACGTCTGCCTGTGCGAGTACACGGCGCACGGGCATTGCGGCGTCATCCGCGGCGGCGAAGTGGACAACGACGCCTCGCTCGAGCTGCTGACGCGCACCGCTTGCTCCCACGTCGAGGCCGGCGCCGACGTGGTGTGCCCGAGCGACATGATGGACGGGCGGATCGCGGCGATCCGCGCGGAGCTGCCGGAGACGCCGATCGTCTCGTACGCCGCCAAGTACGCCTCGGCCTTCTACGGCCCGTTTCGCGAGGCCGCCGGCTCGGCGCCGTCGTTCGGGGACAGGCGCGGCTACCAGATGGATCCCGGCAACGTCCGCGAGGCGCTGCGCGAATGCGAGCTCGACGTTGCCGAGGGTGCCGACGTGCTGCTCGTGAAGCCGGCGCTTCCCTACCTCGACGTGATCCGTGCGGTCCGCGAGCGCTTCGATCTTCCGGTCGGCGCCTACAACGTCTCGGGCGAGTACGCGATGGTGAAGGCGGCGGCGGCGGCCGGGCACCTCGACGAGCGCACGGCCGCCATCGAATCGCTCACCGCGATCCGGCGAGCCGGAGCGGAGATCGTGATCAGCTACTGGGCGAAGGAGCTCGCCTCCTGGCTCTGACACCCCGCTCTGAGCTCTGGCATCGGGCGCAGAAGCTGATCCCCGGCGGTGTCAACTCTCCCGTCCGTGCGATGCGGGCGGTTGGGATCGACGAGCCGTTCTTCGTCCGCAGCGGCCGGGGCGCCTACATCGAGACCGCCGACGGCCGGCGGCTTCTCGACTGGGTGATGTCCTGGGGCCCGCTCGTCTTCGGCCACGCCGACCCGGAGACGGTCGAGGTGGTTCGTGAGGCGGCGCTTGCCGGGACGAGCTTCGGGGCCCCGACCGAGCGCGAGGTCGAGCTCGCCGCGGAGATCGCCGACGCCGTGCCCTCGATCGAGCAGGTGCGACTCGTCTCCTCCGGAACCGAGGCGGCGATGTCGGCCCTGCGGCTCGCGCGTGCACACACCCGCCGCTCCACGGTGATCAAGTTCGCCGGTGGGTACCACGGTCACGCCGATCCGTTCCTCGCGGAGGCCGGCTCCGGGCTCGCGACGCTCGGGATTCCGGCATCCCCCGGCGTCCCCCACGCGGTGGTCGCGGATACCGCGGTTGTCGCCTACAACGACGTCGACCTCGCCGCCGCGGCCGTCGAGCGGCACAGCGAGGATCTCGCCGCGATCTTCGTCGAGCCGGTCGCGGGGAACATGGGCTGCGTGCCGCCAGAGCCGGGGTTCCTCGAGGCGCTCCGCGCACTCTGCGACGCCTCGGGCGCGCTGCTCGTCTTCGACGAGGTGATCACCGGCTTCCGGGTCGCGCGCGGCGGCGCACAGGCGCGCTTCGGCATCCGTCCCGACCTGACGATTCTCGGGAAGATCGTCGGCGGGGGGCTGCCGCTCGCCGCGTTCGGCGGGCGCCGCGAGATCATGTCGCGGCTCGCACCGGGCGGCGAGGTCTACCAGGCCGGAACTCTCTCCGGGAACCCGCTGGCTACGGCCGCCGGCCTCTCGGTGCTTCGCCGGCTCCGCGACCCGGCGGTGTACGACGAGCTCGAGCGCCGGGGTGCTCGGCTCGAGGCGGGCCTTGCGCCCTACGGGCTCGTGCAGCGAGTCGGGGCGATGCTGACGTTCTTCCTGCGCGGCGAGGCGCCGCTTCCCGCGGTGACGCGCATGCAGCCGCTCGAGACCGAGCGCTACGCCGAGCTCTTTCGCAGGCTCCTTGCGGCCGGGATCTACATCGCTCCGAGCCAGTACGAGTGCCTGTTCCCTTCGCTCGCTCACGGCGACGAGGAGATCGACGTGACGATCGCGGCCGTCGCGGCAGCGGCCGCCTGACTAGCTGCGGCGCGGCGGCGAGTCGGCCGGGTGGCCGGGCCACGGCGTCGAGATCCCGTCGAGATGCCCGCCCGCCGCTCCGGCGATCGTGCGGACGCGCCCGATGTAGGTCTCGACCTCCGAGTCGTGCATCTCCCTGTCTGCGAGCACGGACCACGCCGGATCGTCTTCCTCGGGCGGGTCGACCGGGAAGGGCGAGAAACCATCGGCGAGGAGCGCGGTACGAGCCTGCTCGGCCTGGGCCTCGTCGTCGAAGTACAGGAAGAAGGTGACCGTGCCCGTCTCCGCCACGTCCGAGAGTCTAGAGATCGACCGGCCGCGCTCTCGATTTCCTGACAACATCGGTCTCGGGCACGGCCCGACGACAGCGTGCCAGACCGCGGAGCTCCATCACCCAGGCGGGTTCCCAGCCCTAATGGCCGGTGTCAGACACCGGGTTTTCGCTCCTCGGCGCCGGCGGCGTTCAGGCAATCTGGACGTCGTCGCGAGCAGGCAGGCAGACTGGCGGCATGGATTCCTTCGGGTCGATCGCCGCCGATGCGCGGGCCGAGAGCCCGCTCTGGGGCGCTGCGCTTCGGCCCGCGGACGAGCAGGAGCCGGTTGCCGTGTTCTCACCGCTTGCTCCGGAGGTGTTCGCGCTCGGTCTCGAGACGGTGTACGAGGCCTACCTCGTCCACTACGGGAGGCCCCGGCTCTTTGCCGCCGGCGAGGAGAGCGAGCGGGTGTTGCTTGGCGACTATCTCTACGCACACGGCCTCGTGAGGATCTCCGAGGCAGGCGGGGTGGAGGCCGTGGCCGCGATGGCCGAGCTGATCTCGAGCTGCGCGTCCCTTCGTGCCGCCGGGGAAGGCGGCGACGGCGCGGCCTGGGTTGAGGCGGCCAGATCGCTCGGCGGCGACCCTTCCGAGGGCGAGGTCGCCGGCGCGCTCCACCGGCACACGACGAGGATGGAGTCGTCGAGCCTTCAGGACGCCGGTACGATCCCGCGGTGATCTTCGACGCCGCCAGCGACGGGCTGAACATCATCACGGCGATGCTGCTCGTCGGGTTCGTCTTCCTCGGGGTGATCGCCATCGGCCAGCTCACGAAGGCCGTCGGTCACAGGCGCAAGGCGCGTCGCCCCGGTTCTTACTAGTGGGTTTCGCCGATCTGCGGGAGTGGATCGCCCTGCTCGAGCGGGAGGGTGAGCTTCGGCGGATCACCGCCGAGGTCGATCCGCACCTCGAGGTGACCGAGATCGTCGACCGGACGGTCAAGGCCGGCGGGCCGGCACTCCTCTTCGAGCGTCCCGGCAGCGAGCATCCGCTGCTTGTGAACCAGTTCGGCACGAAACGGCGGATGTGCCTGGCCTTCGGCGTCGCGAACCTCGACGAGGTGGGAACGAAGCTCGCGGATGTCCTCGAGATGCAGCCGCCGGCCGGTCTTGCCGACAAGCTCCGCGGCCTCAAGCAGCTCAAGTCGATCGCCGACTCGCTCCCGAACACGGTCCGCAAGGGCGCGTGCCAGGAAATCGTCCTGCGCGACGAGCAGATCGACCTCGGTGTCCTGCCGATCCAGACCTGCTGGCCGCTCGATGCCGCCCCGTTCATCACGCTCCCGGCGGTGATCACGCGCGATCCGCGCACCGGCTCGCGAAACGTCGGGATGTACCGGATGCAGGTGCTCGGCCCTCGCTCGACCGCGATGCACTGGCAGCTCCACAAGGACGGGCGCGCCGACTTCCGGGCAAGCGACGGGCGGATGGAGGTCGCGGTCGCGCTCGGCCTCGATCCGATCACCGCGTACTCCGCGAGTGCCCCTCTCCCGAAGCACATCGACGAGCTGATGTTCGCCGGGTTCCTGCGCGGCGAGGCGGTCGACGTCGTCAAGGGCGTGAGCGTCGACCTCGAAGTTCCCGCCGCAGCCGAGATCGTGCTCGAGGGCTACGTCGAGCAGGGCGATCTCACCGAGGAGGGCCCGTTCGGGGACCACACGGGCTTCTACACCGACGCGGAGCCGTTCCCTGTCTTCCACCTGACCGCGCTGACGATGCGGCGGGACGCGATCTACCCCTCGATCGTCGTCGGCAAGCCGCCGGCGGAGGATGCGT
The DNA here is from genome assembly GCA_963720045.1 of uncultured Actinomycetota bacterium. Classification (GTDB taxonomy): domain Bacteria; phylum Actinomycetota; class Thermoleophilia; order Gaiellales; family Gaiellaceae; genus PALSA-600. The sequence continues at coordinate 208,414 of CAVREC010000006.1, forward strand.
GGCTCGGCAAGGCGACAGAGCGGATCTTCCTGCCCGCGATCCGGGCGACGCTCCCCGAGATCGTGGACTACGACCTCCCGGTCGCAGGCGCCTTCCACAACTGCGCGATCGTCTCGATCCGCAAGAGCTACCCCGCCCACGCCCGGAAGGTGATGCACGCGCTCTGGGGGCTCGGGCTGCTCTCGCTGACGAAGATGGTGATCGTGGTCGACGCGCACGTCGATCCGCACGACTACGCGCAGGTCGCCTTCTATGCCGGGGCGAACGTCGATCCGGCGCGGGACGTCGTCCTCACCTCGGGGCCCGCCGACCATCTCGACCACGCCACCGAGCGGCAGTTCGTCGGCGGCAAGCTCGGGATCGACGCCACGGCGAAGCTGCCCGAAGAGGGCGCTCGAGCATGGCCTGCCGAGATCGAGATGAGCGCCGAGATCCGGGCGCTCGTCGATCGGCGCTGGGCCGAGTACGGGTTCTGACCCGCTCCCGCAGCAAGCCGGACCGATTTTCGGCATAGTTTCAGGCCCTGGTTGCTTCGGTCACGAGGTAACCGCTTGTGATATTTGTTGCTAGCGACTTGGAACCGAGCCGCGAACACCCTCACGCTCCTGGCCCCAGCCTCTGGCCCGTCGGCCTCGCCCTGGGAGTCGTCGTGCTGCTCGTCGGCTTTGTCGTCTCCTGGTGGATCGTCGCAATCGGCGCCGCGATCGCGGTGCTCTTCCTCTTTCTCTGGGTCAGGGAACTGACGCGGGGCAGCGGACTCGCCAAAGAGGCGCCTCCGGTCGAGCCCGAGAAGAAGCTGCCTCGAGCGCCGGCTGCGGTACCGCGACCCGCGCGGACGACGACGGGAGAGGAGCCCGTGTCGCGCTCGGTGTTCCTCGAGGGCACGACGCTCGGGCTCGGCGCCGTGATCGGCGGCCTGATCACGCTCCCGGTGCTCGGCTTCGCCGTCGGCCCCGCGTTCCTGAAGCAGGGCGTGAAGCCCCAGGACGTCGGCCCGATCTCGGAGTTCCCGGAGGACGGCACCTTCGTGATCACGACCTTCCAGTCGAACCCGGATGAGGGCGACGTCTCTCGCCGGACAGCGTTCATCCGCAACAACGGCTTCCTCAAGGAGCAGCCGAGCTTCACGGTGCTCTCGAACCACTGCGCCCACCTCGGCTGCCCCGTCGCGCCGAACGGCGTCGTCGAGCATGCGAAGACGAAGCAATACAAGGAAGACGTCACGCTGATTCCCGTGAACCCGTCGGGTTTCGGCTGCCCCTGCCACGGCGGTCAGTACGACACCGAGGGCAACCGCGTCGCCGGGCCTCCCGTGCGGGCGCTCGACCGCTACTCGTTCTCGATCGTGAACGACCATCTCTTCATCGGCAAGCCGTTCTCGGTCTCCCACGTCGTGAACAAGGGCGCGCAGGCGGAGATCTACGCCACGACCTACACGTTCCCGGGAGAGCACGTGACCGGCCTCGAGTCCTGGCTGTACCCGATCCAACCTCCCCACTGATGGCGGGCTCCAAGCCAACACCCCAGGAGCAGATCCTCTATCCGCTCGACTGGATCGAGGAGCGCTCGGGTCTCGTCGGCGCGGTCCGGTACTTCCTCTTCCGGAACGTCCCTCGTGACGTCAACTGGTTCCAGACGCTCGGCTCCGCGACCCTGACCGCGTTCGGCGTCCAGGCCGTCACCGGGATCGTGCTCGCGATGTACTACCAGCCCGGCACGACCACGGCCTACCCCTCGATCCAGTACATCACGAACGACCTCTGGGCCGGCTGGCTCGTCCGCGGGATGCACAAGTGGGGTGCGTCGGTGTTCATCATCCTGATGTTCCTCCACATGGGCCGGGTCTTCCTCTTCGGCGCCTACAAGTATCCGCGCGAGCTGAACTGGATCATCGGCGTGCTGCTGCTCGCCTCCGGGCTCGCCGAGGGCTTCACCGGCTACCTGCTGCCGTGGGACCAGACCTCGTACTGGGCGACGACCGTCGGGATCAACCTCAACGGCACGGCGCCGTTCTTAGGGCCGTTCTTAGCGCAGTTCCTGCAGGGCGGCACCTACATCAACGCGACGACGATCAGCCGCTTCTACTCGATCCACATGCTGATCCTCCCGGCGACGATCGCTGGGCTGATCGGCCTGCACATGTACCTCGTGATCCGTCTTGGCGTCACCTCGCCGCCCTGGTCGAAGGAAGCCGCCGGCTCCGGGCCGGTCCCGCCGCCGTCCAAGAACGGCTCGGGCCCGAACGGCTCGGCGCCGCACGATGACGCGACCAAGGCGGTCAAACGGGGAACGCATGGCTAACGACCGGATCCTCGAGCGCAAGCGCGTCTTCAAGCAGTACAAGGAAGACGTCAGGGAGCGGGGGCGCCCGTTCTTCCCGGGCCCGATGCTGCACGACACGATCATGTCGCTCGTCGTCGTGATCGTCATCATCGTGCTCGCCGTGATCTGGAAGTGGTCCGTCCCCGGCGACCATGCGTCGACCGCGTCGGGGGCGCTCGGGAAGCTCTACGACCAGCCGGCCGACCCCGGCACGTTCAGCTTCGTTCCGCGGCCCGACTGGTACTTCTACTTCCTCTTCTACCTGCTGCGGATCTTCAAGTGGCCTTCGACGGTGATCCTCGGAACGGTGGGGATCCCGACGATCCTGCTGCTGCTCCTGATCTCGATGCCGTTCCTCGACGTGCGCGCCGAGCGGCACCCGGCAAGGCGCCCCGTTGCGATGGTCGCGGCTGTCCTCACGATCATCTCGATGGGCATCCTCACCTATCGCGGTGCGACCGCGAAGGAGTCGCTCCCCTCGGAGCTCCGGCAGTTCGTCCCGCTCTTTGCGAAGCAGCAGGGCTTCGCAAACAACCCGACTGCAGTTGCGGGCGCATACCTGTTCACGTCGGTGGGCTGCATGAACTGCCACACCTACCTCGGGAAGGGAATCAGTAACGCCGGCGCCCCGGATCTGAGCAACATCGGCGCCTCGAATCAGGGCGTGGAGTTCTTCGAGCAGTACGTCGCGGATCCGTCGAAGTCGGGGAACACCACGATGCCGAAGTTCGGCAAGAAGTACGGAGGCGCGTTGACCGACGCCCAACTCCACCAGCTCGCCGTCTTCCTCGACGCCTCGAAGGGCCCGAAGTAGCCGCGCCGAGCTCGCGACCTGCGCATAGGCTGTCGTGATGCGCGTTTTTGTCGGCATCACGGGCGCGTCGGGAGCGCCCTATGCCCGGCGGCTGATCGAGGCGCTCGCGGCCGGCGGCTGCGAGGTCGGGCTCTGTGCTTCGGCGGCGGGGATCCAGGTGCTCGCCACCGAGCTCTACGACGACGCTCTGCTCTCGCGCGACGAGGTGCTGGCGCGGCTCATCGCGGGCGCCGGGGAGTCGGTGTCCGTCTTCGATCCGAACGACTGGCACTCGCTCTATGCCTCCGGCTCCTCCCGGGTCGACGCCTACGTGATCTGCCCGTGCTCGTCGGGCACCCTCGGCGCGCTGGCGGGCGGGATGAGTCAGAATCTGATCCACCGCGCGGCTGCGGTCGCGCTCAAGGAGGAGCGCAAGCTCGTCCTCTGTCCGCGCGAGACGCCCCTCTCGGCGATCCAGCTCGAGAACATGCTGACGCTGCGCCGGGCGGGAGCGACGATCCTTCCGCTCGAGCCTGGCTTCTATTCGAAGCCGTCGAGCATCGATGACCTCGTCGATTTCGTGATCGCGCGCGTTCTCGACCAGGTCGGGCTTGCAAACGCGATGTCGGAGCGGTGGGGAGAGGAGAGCCGTGAGCCTCGCGCCTGAGTCCGTGCGGACGATGTTCGACCGGATCGCCCCGGTCTACGACGCGATGAACCGCGTGATGACCGTGGGGCTCGATCTGCGCTGGCGGCGCCTTGCGGCCTCGTCGGTCGTCTCGCCCGGCGACCGGGTGCTCGACGGCGCGTGCGGCACAGGCGACCTGGCGCTCGCAGACCTGCGGGCCGGAGCGGCCTCCGTGACGGGGCTCGACTTCTCGCCGCGGATGCTCGAGCGGGCCCGGCGCAAGGCGCCCGAGCTCGACTGGGTCGAGGGCGACCTGCTCGCGCTGCCCTTCGGAGACGGGGCATTCGATGCCGCAACCGTTGGCTTCGGCGTCCGGAACGTCGCCGATCTCGAGCTCGCTCTGGCCGAGCTCCGCCGCGTCCTGCGGCCCGGCGGCCGGCTCGCGATCCTCGAGATCACGCGGCCGCGCGGGCTCCTCCGGCCGTTCTTCTCGCTGTGGTTCGACCGGATCGTGCCGCTCCTCGGACGCGTGCTCCCCGGCGGCGCCGCATATGCGTACCTTCCGGCATCCGTGGCCCGGTTCCCGGTGGCCGAGGAGCTCGCCGGGCTGCTCGAGCGCGCGGGCTTCGAGTCGGTCAGGTTCCGGCTGCTCGCCGGTTCGATCATCGCGCTCCATACGGGCGTCGCCGCGTGAACGCCCTCGCTTCGGTCGGTGCCACCCCGGGCCTTGCCGCGTATATGGCCGTGCTCGAGTCGCGGCTCTCCCGCGCGGTCGGACGGCGCAACGGTGCCGTCTCGGCGGTCGCGACCGAGGCGCTTGCCGCCGGCGGCAAGCGGTTGCGGCCGCTCCTCTGCTTCCTTTCGGCGTCCGACGGCGAGAGCGAGCTGCTCCTCGCCGCCGGCGTCGCGACGGAGCTCGTCCACATGGCCACGCTCGTCCACGACGATCTCGTCGACGGCGCCCGCATGCGTCGTGGCGCCCCGGCGGCCTGGTCGGTCTTCGGCGCGGGCGCGGCGCTCTCGGCGGGCGACTACCTCTTCGCGTGTGCCTTCGCCGAGCTGGCGGAGACCGAGGACTCCGCCGCGGTCGCCGTGCTTGCGGACGCGTGCCTCTCGCTGGCGCGGGGCGAGGCGATGCAGCGCGCCCAGACCCACCGTCCCGAGACGTCGATCGACGCGTATCTCGAACGCTGCGGGCTGAAGACCGGGAAGCTCTTCGAGGCGGCCTGCCGGCTCGGCTCCGGCGGCGACCCCGATCTCGCCGCCTACGGGCTCGCGCTCGGGATCGCCTTCCAGATCGCCGACGACATCCTCGACTGCGCGGGCCAGACGCAGGAGACCGGGAAGATTCCCGGGACCGATCTTCGCGAGGGAACGCCGACGATGCCGCTGCTCCTCGCCGCTCAGCAGGACGACGTCGTCCGGCGCGCGCTGGCCGGCGGGCCGCTCGAGGGGGCGCTCGTCCGGGTTGCCGGAACCGATGCGCTCGCGCGCTCGCGCGAGGCCGCGCTCGACTACGCCGCGAAAGCACGGTCGTTCGTCGGGGGCTCGGCGCATCGCGAGGAGCTCGAGTCGCTCACCTACGCGGTCGTGGACAGGGCCTCCTAGATGACTCGTTCCACGATCTCGCGTACCCGGCTGCACGATCTGGGCAGCCTGGGCCGCTCCGGCCTCATGGAAGCCGGTGGCGGCTTCCGTGAGCCTGCGCTTCACCGCGGCGGTGCACCCAGTACGTCCGGTATTGGAGAGGCACCGCCGCGGCGCCCAGACCGCCCAGCTCGCGCCCCGGGAGAGACGATCTCATGGAACGAGTCATCTGATGGCAATCGCAGTCGACACCACGCTGGGCCTGATCCGGGACAAGATCGAGGCCGGAGAGCGCCTCGAGCTCGATGACGGCCTCGCGCTGCTCGAGTCCGACGACCTCCTCGCCGTCGGCGAGCTTGCCGACCTCGCCCGCCGCGTGCGGGGCGGCGACGACCGGGTCTACTTCGTCCAGAACGTCTACTTGAACCAGACGAACGTCTGCCGCGTGAAGTGCAAGTTCTGCGCCTTCGCGGCGACCCAGAAGCAGGAGCAGGCCTACACGATCACCCCCGACGAGCTCGTTGCGGACGCGCTCGCGCAGCGCCAGCTCACCGGTTTCACGGAGATCCACATGGTGAACGGGGAGAACCCGCACGTCACGTTCGACTTCTACCGCGACACGATCGCGAAGCTCCACGAGGCGCTTCCGGACGTGTTCCTCAAGTGCTACACGGCGTCCGAGATCCACCACATGACGACCCTCTCCGGGCTCAGCCACGAGCAGGTGCTGCGTGAGCTCAAGGCGGTCGGGCTCGGGGCGCTCACGGGCGGCGGCGCTGAGATCTTCGCCGACCGCGTCCGCCGTCTCGTCGCACCCGGCAAGGAGCCCGCGGACACCTGGTTCCACGTCCACGACACCGCCCACCGGATGGGGATCCCGACGCACTGCACGCTCCTCTACGGCCACGTCGAGACCTACGAGGAGCGCATCGAGCACCTGTTGCGGCTCCGCGAGCAGCAGGATCGCACGGGCGGCTTCCTCGCGTTCATCCCGCTTGCGTTCCATCCCGCGAACACCGTCTTCGAGCGGCGCGGCTTCGGATTCCAGACCGGCGCCGCAGACCTGAAGATGCTCGCTGTCTCGCGACTGATGCTCGACAACATCCCGAACATCAAGGCCTACTGGATCTCGCTGACGATGCCGGTCGCCCAGGTCGCGCTCCACTTCGGCGCCAACGACGTTCAGGGCACGATCGTCCGCGAGGAGATCTTCCGCGCCGCCGGCGCGACGACCGGGACCGAGCAGAAGACCGAGGAGCTCGTGCGCACGGTGCTCGCCGCGGGGCGGATTCCGGTGCAGCGCGACACGCTCTACAACGAGGTGCGGCGGTGGGACGCGTGGGAGGCATGAGCGCCGCCGCCGATGCCGCCGTTCCCGCGACCGATCTCGGCGCTGTCGCCGCCGGCCGGCTGTGGACAAACCGGTACAGACACGTCACACCTTTCGCGGTAGCCTGGACGGCATCAGGGGCGGGAGGTGGGTCCCCGAAAACTGACAGCGAAACGCGGCGCGGCCTGGCCTTCTCGGGCATCTCAGTCGGGGCCACGTGCTCGCGGATGGCCCGCTCGTGATCCGGCTCGGCCGCATCTCGTACGTGAACATGGCGCCCGTTTTCTACCGGGTCGATGCCGAGTACGAGGAGGTCAGCGGCGTTCCGACCGAGCTCAACCGGCGGCTGATCGCCGGCGAGATCGACGCCGCCCCGATCTCGTCGATCGAGTACGCGCGCCACGCCGACACCCTGCTCCTGCTCCCGCGGCTCTGCGTCTCGAGCGAGGGGGCGGTCGACTCGATCCAGCTCGTCTCGAGAGTTCCCCTCGCCGAGATCGAGACCGTTGCGGTGACGCCCGAGTCTGCAACCTCCGTCGTGTTGACGAAGGTGCTCGTCCCCGGGGCGTCGCACGTTCCGCTCGGCGAGGAGGCGGATGCGAAGCTCCTGATCGGCGATGCTGCGCTGAAGTCGGCCTTCGAGGATCCGACCCCCCACCACGATCTCGGTCGTCTCTGGCTCGAGCGCACCGGCCTGCCGATGGTCTTCGCCGTCTGGGCTGTGCCGGTCCCGGCCCACCCCGGGCTGCTCGAGCTCGAGGAGGCACTCGTCGGCCTCCATCCGCGCCGCCCGCAGCGAGCCGGAGAAGCTCGCGTTCGACTCCTCGGCGCTCTACGGCTACCCGCCGGGCTTCCTCGCCCGGTACTTCGAGAAGCTCCGCTACCGCTTCGGGCCGCGCGAGCGCGCCGGGCTCTACACGTTCCTCGAGATGGCCCGCGATGTCGGAGAGCTCGACGAGGTGCCCGAGCTCCGCTTCGTGACGGCAGGGGCCACCGTATGAGCACGGCCGTGATGACCACCGCCGCGATCCTCGACAAGGCGCTCGCGGGCGAGCGGATCGACGACGCCGAGGCGCTCACGCTGCTCGAATCGCGCGACCTGATCGCCGTCGGCCGCGCCGCCAACGAGCTGCGCGCGCGCCGCACCGATCCCGACCGGATCACCTTCATCGTCGACCGGAACCTCAACTACACGAACGTGTGCGTGACCGACTGCGACTTCTGCGCCTTCTACCGTCGCCCGGGCGACCGGCGGGAGGGCTATCTGCTCCCGAAGCCGGTGATCTACAAGAAGATCGAGGAGACCCTCGCGCTCGGCGGCACCGGCCTACTGATGCAGGGCGGCCATCACCCCGACCTCGGGATCGAGTACTACGAGGATCTCTTCAGCTCGATCAAGGAGCGCTATACCGTCCACCTGCATGCGCTCTCGCCGCCGGAGATCGAGCACATCTCGCGGCGCTCGAAGCTCTCCGTCCCGGTGACGCTGACGAGGCTTCGCGACGCAGGCCTCGACTCGATTCCGGGCGGCGGCGGCGAGGTGCTCGTCGACCGCGTCCGCGAGATCATCGCGCCGAAGAAGACGAAGACTGCCGCGTGGCTGAACGTGATGCGGCACGCACACCGGCTCGGGATGTCGACGACCGCCACGATGATGTACGGCCACGTCGAGACGCGGGCCGAACGCGTCGAGCACATGCGGCGGATCCGCGACCTGCAGGACGAGACACGCGGCTTTCGCTCGTTCACCTCGTGGACGTTCCAGAACGACGGGAACCGGCTCGCCGCACTCGTGCCGCGCGAGACGATGCCCACCTCGTTCGACTACCTGCTGACGCAGGCGGTGTCGCGCATCTACCTCGACAACATCGAGCACATCCAGTCGAGCTGGGTCACCCAGGGGATGAAGATCGGCCAGGTCGCGCTCGAGTTCGGCGCCGACGACCTCGGCTCGATCATGATCGAGGAGAACGTCGTCTCCGCGGCCGGCACGACCTACCGCGCCTCGACCGACGACTTCGTCCGGACGATCAAGGGCCTCGGCAAGATCCCGGTGCAGCGCGACACGCTCTACCGCGAAGTTCGCGTCTGGAACTAGTCATCACGCCCCGTCCTAACGAAAACCTCTTAGACCTCGGCTAGCCTCGATCGGGGTAATGCGTTCCCTCCTCGCCTGCGGCGTCCTGGCCGTGCTGCTCGTGCCGCTCGCCTCGGCGCAGGGCCCGGTGCCGCTCACGCCGGGCGTCACCTCAGAACGGCACGTCGAGCTCACGCCGCACGGCCCGGTCGCCTACACGGTGATCACGGCGCCGGCGCCCGTCGGCCTCACCGCGATCGGGCCGGTGCTCGGCGGCGGCACGGTCACCGGCCCGCGCGAGACGATGACCCAGCTCGAGGAGTCGGTCTCGGGAAACGCCGTCTCGGCGGGTGTGAACGGCGACTTCTTCAGCGGCAGGAATGCCGTGCCGGAAGGGATCGTGGTGATCGGCGGCGTGCTCGAGCACACTCCCACGCCGGCACACTCCTCGATCGGCTTCGACGGGGCGGGCGGGATGCACGTCGGGCGGATCTCGTTCAGCGGCACATGGCAGGGGACGGGCCAGCGGCGGCCGCTCTCCGGCGTGAACCAGCAGCCACGCTCGGGCCAGACGGTGCTGTTCACCCCGGCGTGGGGTGCTGCGACGCCGAACGTCGCGAACGCCGCGGTGGTTGTGCTCGAGCCGTTCCCGGCGGCGAAGATCAACACCGACCTGACGGCGAGCGTCTCGTCGTTCGGCTCGGGCTCGGTGCCGATTCCCGCCGACGGAGCGGTGCTCGTCGCGACGGGGCTCGCAGCGGCGAAGCTCGAGGCGGAAGCGCCGCAGGGGACGCAGTTGACGGTGCGGCTGATCCTTCCCGACGCGTGGGGCTCGGTGGTCTCCGCGCTCGGCGGGGGGCCGTTGCTCGTGAAGGGCGGAAAGCCGGTGTTCGCGACCGGCGAGAACTTCGACGAGACCGACCTGACGACCAGGCAGGCGCGCGCGGCGGTCGGGCAGCTTCCCGATGGGCACGTGATCCTCGTCGCGGTCGAAGGCGGACGGCCGGGATCGAGCGTCGGGATGACGACCTACGAGCTCGCGAAGACGATGGCGAGCCTCGGGGCCGACGACGGCCGCAGGTCTTCAGTACGGCCGGTTCGTCGAGGCGGCGTTCGACGGGCAGCCGCTCACGAAGCCGATGCAGGGCTCGGCTCAGGTGCCGGTGAAGGAGGCGCTGCTCGTTCAGTACGCGGGCGTCTACGCGCTGCCACCGGTGCCCGCTCTGATCGGGAAGAGCAATGCCGCGGCCGGCGTGCAGCTCACCTACCGGATCACGCAGCCCTCGACCGTCACCGCCGTCGTGACCTCGCCCGACGGCACGAGCCACCCGATCGACTCCGGTAGCCGCCAACCGGGGGCATTCCACTTCAGCTTCACCGGGCTCGATGCCGAGGGCGCCTGGCACTGGAACGTCCAGGCAACCGACAACGAGAACCGAGCCTCGACGGCCGACCAGACCTTCGTCTTCGACGAGACGCTCAGCGGGCTCGCCGTTCCACGGTCGGTGACGGTCGGGGCCGGCCTCCATGCAGCATTTGCGCTCTCTCGGCCGGCCTCGGTCGTGCTCCAGATCGAGGCAGCGAACGGAACCCAGGTTGCGACCCTGCCTGCCGTGCAGCTCGCGGCCGGCGCGCAGTCGCTCGCTTGGGACGGAACCATCAGCGGCGGAGCGAAGGCCCCTCCGGGCTCCTACGTCGCGGTCGTCACCGAAACGAGCTCGGTCGGACAGGCGTCCTACTCGTCGCCGTTCTCGGTGCACCGCTGACCCACCCGGTAGCCTCGCCTCCATGACCTCGCTGATCGGAAACCACGGGCTCCTCGCCGTCTTCCTGCTCATGACCGTCGCCGCGGTGCTGCCGGCGGCGAGCGAGGTGACGATGCTCTACGGCGGCGCGCTCGCCTCGGGAGCGCTCGCGGGCTCGATCTCGCTCTTCGGCCACGAGTTCAAATCGGGGCTGCCCGCCTATCTTGCGGTGGTCGTCACCGGGATTGCCGGCAACACGCTCGGCGCAGCCGGCGGCTGGCTGATCGGCGTCCGCGGCGGCCATCCGCTCCTCGAACGCTACGGCCGATACGTCCACATCACGCCGGCGCGAATCGCCCGCGCCGAACGCTGGTTCGCACGCTTCGAAGGGATCGCCGTGCCGCTCGGCTTCGCCACCCCCCTTGTCCGCTCGTTCGTCGCGATCCCCGCCGGAATCCTCGAGATCGGCTTCCGCCGCTTCATCCTCTCGGCCGCCGCGGGTATCGCGCTCTTCTGTGCCGTGCTCGCCGGAATCGGCTGGGCGGTCGGCACGAGCTGGAGCTCGGTGCATCACGATTTCGTCTACGTGGACGCGCTCATCGTGCTCACGGTGGTCGTTTTCGCGGCGGTCCTCGTGATCCGGTGGCGCCGGTCGATTACGATGACCGGCAGTGCCGATTCCACACGTTGACGTAAAGGCGCAGTACGCGCCCCTGATTCCGGAGTTGATGGCGGCGTTCGAGCGGACGCTGGAGAGCGGACGCTTCATCTTCGGCCCGGAGGTCGAGGGTTTCGAGCGTGAGGCCGCCGAGGCACTCGGTGTCGAGCAGACGATCGGGGTCGGGAACGGAACCGACGCGATCGTGCTCGTGCTCGACGCGCTCGAGATCGGCGCCGGCGACGAGGTGATCTGCCCGGCCTTCACCTTCTACGCCACCGCGGAGGCGATCGCGAGAGTCGGTGCCACCCCGGTCTTCGCCGACATCGACCCGGGAACGCTGAACCTCGATACCGCCGATGTCGCACGCCGCATCACCGCGCGCACGAAGGCGATCATGCCGGTGCATCTCTTCGGGCGGCCCGCCGCGATCGACGATCTTCGAACGCTCGACGTGCCGATCATCGAGGACGCAGCCCAGGCCTTCGGCTCCCTGGGGATCGCGACGAGCATCGCCTCGACCTTCAGCTTCTTCCCGACGAAGAACCTGTTCGCCCTCGGCGACGGCGGCCTGGTCTCGGTGAACGACGCCGAGCTCGCCGACCGGATCCGGATGCTTCGCTTCCACGGCTCGCGCGACAAGAAGGACTTCGACCTCATCGGCTACAACTCGCGTCTCGACGCCGTGCAGGCCGCGATGCTCAGGATCTTCCTGCCGCATCTCCCCGGCTGGAACGCCGCCCGGCGCGAGGCAGCGGCGCGCTACGAGGAGCTCGGCCTCGGCGAGATCGCAGAGCTCCCGGTCGACGAGCCGGGCCACGTCTACCACATGTACTGCATCCGCTCCTTCGAGCGCGACCGTCTCGCCACTGCACTCAAAGAAGCGGAGATCGGGTTCGCGTCCTACTATCAGCCGCCGCTCCATCTCCAGCCGGCACTTCGCTACCTCGACTACTCGGCGGGCGATCTCCCGGAGACCGAGAAAGCCGCGGCCGAGAACCTGTGCCTGCCGATGTGGGGCGGGATCTCGGAGGAGCAGCAGGCGGAGGTCGTCGCCGTCCTCCGCCGTGCGTCGAGCCTCGTCAGCGCATGATCGCGTTCCCGTTCACGAAGCACCGCGTCTGGCAGCTCGTCGCCGACGGGATTCTGATCGCGGCGGCCTGGTGGATCGCGTTCTTCCTCTGCTTCAGCCAGAACGTCCCGGCCTACTACCGGAACTTCCTCTCCTGGGGTGTGTTCGCCTCCGTGATCGGGATCAAGCTCGGCGTCTTCGTCGTCTTCGGCTTCTACAACCGCTGGTGGCGATACGTCTCGACCAAGGACATGTGGAGGGCGGTCCAGGGAGTGACGGCGGCGTGCCTGCTCTCGGACCTCGCGCTCTACGCGATTCCGCCCAACGACACCTCGCCGCTTCCCAAGCGCATCGTCGCTCTCGACTTCCTGCTGCTGATGGCGTTCGTGGCAGGGACGCGGCTCCTGGCGCGCTCGCTGATCGAGCGGCCGAAAGGCGGAGTCGTCGCCCGCGGCAAGGGTGTGCTCGTCGTCGGCGCCGGCGACGCCGGCCAGCTCGTCGTGCGCGAGATGCAGCGCAACCCGCGGCTCGCGCACACCCCGGTCGGCTTCGTCGACGACGATCCGAGCAAGCGGAACCTCCGCATCCACGGGGTCCGCGTGCTCGGCACGACCGACGAGCTCGGCCGCCTGATCCGCGACCACCGGCCCGACGAGGTGCTGATCGCGATGCCCTCCGCGCCGGGAGACCTGCGTCGCAAGATCGTCGAGACGGCGCGTGCCGAGGGGATCCCGGTCAACACGCTCCCCGGGCTCCACGAGCTGATCGCCGGCGACGTGAACCTGGCCGTCCAGATCCGGTCGGTTCAGGTCGAGGACGTGCTCGGTCGCGAGCAGGTCGAGGTCGACCTCGAGGCGATCGCCGGCTACATCCGCGACCGCGTCGTGCTCGTGACCGGCGGCGGCGGCTCGATCGGCTCCGAGCTCTGCCGGCAGGTCGTCCAGCTCGGGGCCAAGCGGCTCGTGCTCGTCGACAAAGCCGAATCGGCGCTCTACGAGGTCCAGCGCGAGCTCGTCGACGAACGGCACTTCACCGCTGTGCTGCCGGTGCTCGCAGACTGCGGCGACGCGGCGAACATGCGTCAGGTGTTCGAGCGCTACCCGCCGGACGTCGTCTTCCACGCCGCCGCCTACAAGCACGTGCCGATGCTCGAGTCGAACCCGATCCAGGCGGTGACGAACAACGTGCTCGCGACGCGGGTGATCGCGCAGGTGGCCGTCGAGTTCGGCGTCGAGCGGTTCGTCTTCATCTCGACCGACAAGGCGGCGAAGCCGAAGAATCTCCTCGGCCAGTCGAAGGCGGTCTGCGAGTGGATCGTCGAGTCGTTCGCCCATCGCGACGATGTCGCGACGCGCTTTGTTGCCGTGCGGTTCGGGAACGTGCTCGGCTCGTCGGGCTCGGTGATCCCGATCTTCCGCCGCCAGATCGAGCGTGGTGGCCCGGTCACGGTCACCCACCCGGAGATGACACGTTTCTTCATGACGATCCCGGAGGCTGCCTCGCTCGTGATCCAGGCCGGCGCGATGGGCGGCCGCGGCCAGGTCTACGTCCTCGACATGGGTCAGCCCGTGAAGATCATCGACCTCGCCCGGCAGATGATCGAGCTGTCGGGTCGCACGGAAAACGAGATCAAGATCGAGTTCGTCGGCTCGCGAAACGGCGAGAAGATGCACGAGGTGCTCTGGAACGCCGACGAGGAGGTCGACTCGACGAAGCACCCGAAGATCATGCGGGCGACGCGTCCGCCGATCGATCCGGTCTGGCTCGACGAGGAGCTCGCAGAGCTCGAAGGGCTCGTAGCCGAGAACGACGTGCTCGGCGTGACCGCCCGGCTCCGCCTGATGGTCGCCGCGCCGAAGCGCATCGCCTCGGACGCGGTGCTCGAAGACACGCTCCACTAGTCCCGCTGCACGCATCTGTTACAGACTTCGGCCGGGGCCCCGGGTAGGGTTGCCGGGTGGACGTTCTCGAGGGGCTGAACGACGAGCAGCGGCGCGCCGCCGAGGCGATTCGCGGCCCGGTCTGCATCCTCGCGGGCGCAGGCACGGGCAAGACGACGACGATCACCCGCCGGATCGCCCATCAGGTCGAGGCCGCCGCGTTCCGTCCCTCGGAGATCCTCGCGGTGACCTTCACCGACAAGGCGGCGGGCGTGATGAAGTCGCGCCTCGCGGCGCTCGGGGTGGCCGGAGTCGCGGCGCGAACCTTCCATTCGGCAGCGCTCGCGCAGCTGCATCATTTCGCCCCCGGGTCGGTTGGACGGATCCTGCCGACGAAGGCGCTGCTCCTCCGCCAGATCGCGAACGGGTTGCCGGCGCCGTTCAAGTTCCGTCCGGCCGGCGACCTCGCAACCGAGATCGAATGGGCGAAGGCTCAGCGGATCCCGCCCGAGCGCTACCGCGGCTCGGTCGGCGACCACGCCCCGCCGATTCCGGTCGACCTGATGGACACGGTCTATCGCGAGTACGAGCGGCGCAAGTCGGCGCGGGGCGAGATCGACTTCGAGGATCTGCTCGAACTGGCCGTGCGGCTCCACGAGGGCGACGCCCGCGTTCGCGCGACGTTCCGCGACCGGTACCGCGCATTCACGGTCGACGAGTACCAGGACGTCAACCTGCTTCAGCAGACCCTGCTCGACCTGTGGCTCGGCGATCGAGACGACGTCTGCGTCGTCGGCGACGACTACCAGTCGATCTACCGGTTCACCGGCGCCTCGCCGCGCTGGCTGCTCGGGGTCGAGGAGCGCTTCCCGGCCGCCACCGTCGTTCGCCTCGAGAGCAACTACCGCTCGAGCCCCGAGGTGCTCGAGCTGGCGAACCGGCTCGTGCCGCTCCTCGGAGGAGCAGAGAAGACGTTGAGGACGACGCGGCCTTCGGGGCCGGTGCCCGTAGCGCGGCGCTTCGCGGATCCCGAGGACGAGGACGCCTGGGTCGCCGCCGAGGCAAAGCGGCTTGCGGCCGAAGGAACGCCGTTCGAGGAGATGGCGGTGCTCGCCCGCACGAACGCCCGCCTGGCCGACTTCGAAGAGGCCTTCCACGATGCAGGGATCCCGTTTCAGGGCTCCTCCCTCGTCCAACGCGACGCCGCCCGCCGGCTGCTGAAGCTCCTCGACCGCGACGGCTCGACCGGTGTCGCACGGCGCGTGAGGCAGCTGGCCGAGGAGGCCGGGATGCTTCACTCACTTCCCGACAAGCTCGGCGAACGCGAGCTGACCCGGCAGTCGGACCTCGCACGGCTCGTGCGGCTTGCCTCGGAGCTCGACGACGGGGAGCTCACCTGCGCCGGCTTTGCCGCGGAGCTGCGCAACCGGTTCGACCCGGGCGGCCGGAGCGCCCGCGGGATCCACCTGATGACCTACCACCGCGCCAAGGGCCTCGAGTTCGATGCCGTCTTCCTGCCGCGGCTCGAGGAGAAGGAGCTCCCCTCGAAGCTCGCCCGCACCGCGGAGGACGAGGCCGAGGAGCGCCGGCTCTTCTACGTCGGGATCACCCGCGCCAGGCAGTTCCTCGCGATCACCTGGTCGAAGCGGCCGAGCATGTTCGTCTCGGAGCTCGGTCTCAGCGTGAAGTTACCGGAGCCTGCGCGTGAGCCGAGGACGTCTCGCGGGCCGGCCGCCGCGGCCGCCGATCCCGCGCTCTACGACGCGCTGGCTGCATGGCGCAAGTCGCGCGCGAAGACGGAGGAGCTTCCGGCCTACATCGTCTTCCATAACAGCGTTCTCGTCGCAATTGCCGACGCCCGGCCGGGCTCGCTCGACGAGCTCGCCGAGGTGCCGGGTGTCGGCCCCGCGAAGCTCGAACGGTATGGCGAGGATTTGCTCGAGGTCCTCTCCGGCGTTGCCGTCGCCTGAGAACCTCGGCGGCCGTCAGGCGGGTCGTGCCGAAAGTAGAAGCTCGAGTAGGTCCGCGGGATCGCGGAGCACGCGTTTGCCGGAACCGGCGGCGCGCTTGCCGAGCTCGAGCGCCCGCGGGTCGGTGAGCGGTCGCAGCCGGCCGTCGCGGATCAGCGCCTCGTCAACCCCTCCGAGCCGGCCGCCGTAGGTCGTGTAGACCGGCACGCCGAGCGCCGCGGCCTCCCGGTTCATCGTCCCGCCGGCCGAAACGACCACGTCCGAGAAGGCAATCAGGCTCTGCGCGTCGATCGCCTCCTCCGGCACGATCACGGACGGCAGTGCGAGCGAACGGACGTAGTCGCGCTGCTCCTCGGTGCGCGGCAGCACCACTGCGTGGACGTTCTCGAGCCGGCCGAGGTGCTGGAGCGTCTGCGGGAAGAGAGGGTTCGAATGGCGATGGTAGAGCGACACGTCCGGCGGCGGCCGGAGCACGACGAGCGTTCGCGCCGGGTCGAGCTCGAACTGGGCGAGCACCGCGGGAACCGGCTCGAAGTCCGAGAGGTAGTACTCCTCCTTCAGTCCGGGATAGAAGAGAAGCTTCGGCGGCACCGCGCCGTAGCGGGCAAGGCGCTCCGCCGGGATCGAGTCGGGCACGACGACCTTCGTTGCCGCCCTGCAGCCGAGCTGATGTTGGAGCCAGGCCCACTCGTAGTCGAACGTCGTCGAGCTCGGGATGCCGAGGCGGCGCGCCGTGATCGTCAACTCGTGCGAACCGTGAGCGAGCGCGATGTCGAAGTCTCGGCCCTTGGCCCACTTCCGGAGGGCGCCCAGCCGTGAGGAGAGCTGCCGTGCCTTCCCGAGCCGAGAACGCCCGCCGTGATGGCCGATGGTCGTGGCGGTCATCCCGTGCTGCTCGATCAGCTGCAGCGTCTGGGCGTAGTCGCGCGCGGTGATCTCCACCTCGTCTCCTCGCGCCTCGAGCAGGGCCACGAGCGGCCGGAAGACGAGCGGATGGGCGCTCGCCGTCATGTCGATCCAGACCCTCACCTCCCGCTCCTCGGGACAAACCGGTACACGCGCGTCACACCTTCCGGAGTAGCCTTGACGGCATTGGGGCGGGAGGTGGGTACCCGAAAACTGACAGCTCGGAAGCCCGGACCCGTCGATTCTGGAGCCGTCGATTCTCGCCCCGTCTTTTCGGGGTGGTGGGGGCGTTCAACCCGAGACCAGCGCCTCGATCGCAACCTCGCGGCTGACTCCCTCGACGTGCCTCTCGTACCAGAGCGTGAACGCGAGCAACCCCCAGAGCTGCCGCGAGAGATCCTCGCCGCCGCCGACGTGCCGGTCGAGCACCGCGGTCACCGCCGCGGGCTGCAGGTAGCCCTGGCGCCGCAGCACCTCGGGCGCCAGCGTTTCGCGGGCGAACGGCTCGAGCTCCCCGCGAAGCCACGCGGCGGCGGGAATCGAGAAGCCGCGCTTGCGCCCGTGAACCACCGACCGCGGGAGCAGCGGCTCGGCCGCCTTGCGAAGCAGGCGCTTCTTGTCGAGCCCGCGGACCTTCAGGCGGGTCGGAAGCGAAAAGGCGAATGACGCGACGAGTGGATCGAGGAACGGCACCCGGGTCTCGAGCGACCACGCCATCGAGGCGCGGTCGGTTTTCACGAGGAGGTCGTCGGCGAGGTAACCGCCGACGTCGACGTCCTGGAGGCGGGCCAGCAGGTCGGAGCCCTCGGTCTCCGCAAAGCGGGCACGCTCGAGGGAGAGCGGATCCCACGGGTGCACGCGCCCGGTCAGCTCCGCCCGCGCGTCTGCCGAGAAGATCGTCTTCCAGCCCTCGTGCCGCTCGAGCGGCGGCAGGTGTGCCGCTCGCACGAACCGCTTCGCGCGGTAGTCGAAGCTCGCTCGCCGCGACGAGGACGGCAGCCGCTCGACCGCCGGGCCCGCGAGCGATGCAAGCCGCCCGAAACGCTCCGCCAGGAGATCCGCGGCGTAGGTGTAGTAGCCACCGAAGAGCTCGTCGCCCCCCTCGCCGGAGAGCGCCACCTTCACGTCTTCTGCCGCGAGACGCGACACGAGGTAGGTCGGAAGGGCCGACGAATCCGCGAAAGGCTCGTCGAAGGCATCTGCGAGAGCCGGGAGCAGCAGCGCCGCGTCCGGTCGCAGGACGAGGTCGCGGTGCCGGGTGCCGTACCGGGCAGAAACCGCCCGCGCCCCCGCCAGCTCGTCGAACGACTGCTCCTCGAACCCGATCGAGAACGTCCGCACCGCCTCGGAGGACTCGCCAGCCGCGAGCGCTGTCAGCAGTCCCGAGTCGACCCCGCCTGAGAGCAGCACCCCGACCGGGACGTCCGACACGAGATGCGCGCGCACCGAGTCTCGCAGCCGCGCGCGGCACTCCTCGACGAGCTCCGCCTCGTCGTCGGCCCGCACCGGCAGCGGGCCCGGCCGGGCGAACCGCGATACCGACACGGCCCCCGCTTCCCAGGTGAGCAAATGCCCCGGCAGCAGCTTGCGGATCTCCCGGAAGATCGAGAGCGGCGCCGGGACGGTGTTCGTCGCGAGGAACGCTTCGAGCGCGTCGAGATCGAGCTCCCCCTTGGGAAGCGCGTCGAGCTCCGACGCGAACGAAAGCTCGCCGTCAACGTCGCGGTAAGAGAGCGGCTTGATCCCGAAACGGTCTCGCGCCAGCACGAGCCGCCGCTGCCGCCCGTCCCAGATTGCGATCGCGAACATCCCGCGTAGCCGTTCCGCGAAGCCGAGGCCCCATTCCTCATAGGCGTGGACGATCGTCTCGGTGTCCGAACGGGTCCGAAAAACGTGACCCGCGCGCTCGAGCTCGCGGTTCAGCTCGGCGAAGTTGTAGATCTCGCCGTTCTGCACGACCGTACAGCTCCCGTCCTCGTTCGAGATCGGCTGATCGCCGCCCTCGAGGTCGATGATCGCCAGGCGCCGTGCGGCAAGCCCGACGCCGCCCTTCACGAACGTGCCCTCCGAGTCGGGCCCGCGGTGGATGATCGTTGCCGACATCGCGGCGAGCCGCTTCCGGTCGATCCGCCCCTTCGAGGAGGCGATTCCGCAGATCCCGCACACGGGACCGAGTCTAGATAGGACTAGGCCGCGGAAGGCTCGGTGCGGGGCTTGGCCGAGCTCGCCTTCACGAACAGCGCCTTCGCCGCGACCGACGGCAGCCACCAGTTCCAGCGGCCGAGGATCGTCATGATCGACGGCACGAGCAGGGCGCGGATCACGGTGGCGTCGAAGATGATCCCCGCCGCGAGCCCGATCCCGAACTGCTTGATGTCCACTCCCGGGCTCGAGGAGAGCACGAGGAACGCGAACATCAGGATCAGCGCCGCGCTCGTCACGAGCTTGCCGGTGCGAGCGAGGCCGAGCTGGATCGCCGTGTTCGTGTCGCCGGTCTCGTCGTAGGCCTCGCGCATGCGCGTGAGCATGAACACCTCGTAGTCCATCGAGAGCCCGAACAGGAACGCGAAGATCATCAGCGGGATCCACGGGATGATCGACTGGGTCGCGTGGACGCCCCAGAGCGTCTCCGAGCCGTGGCCGAGCTGGAAGATGATCACGATGATCCCGTAGGCGGCCGCGAGCGAGAGCAGGTTGAGCACGGCCGCCTTGATCGCGAGCACGAGCGAGCGGAATGCACGTGTGAGCAGGATCACCGTGAGGAGCACGACGAACGCGAGCACGTACGGGAAGTTCGAGTAGACCGCCGAGACGAAGTCGCGATCCTCCGCGGCGACCCCACCGAGGGTGGCGTCTGAGCCCTTGAGCTCGGACTTGATCTGGCTGATGATCGGCCGGACGCCCTTCGAGGCGCCGTCGACGTTCGGGAACGCCTCGACGAGGCTGTCGCCGTTTCGGCGCCAACCCGCGCCGGTCGGCGCCACGGCGCCCACCACACCCGGCGTCCGCTGCAGCGTCGAGACGACTGGGCCGGTCGAGCCGCCGTTCTCGACGAGCACCACGAACGGCTTCATCACGCCCGGCGAGATCCCCGCGGCGGCGAGCACGGTCCGGCCGGCGATCGCGTCTCCGGCGCCTGGCAGATCCTTCACCTGCGCCTCGCTCGGGTTCAGCTTGAACCCGTAGAAGACGAGGACGCCGACGATCGTCAGGCCGACCAGCGCGTAGGGCCACGGCCGCTTCGTGACGGCGCGGCCCCAGCGGCCCCACCAGCCGTCTTCGGGGTGGCCGGTGTCGATGAAGCGCTTCGGCAGCACCCTGATGCTGTTGATCCTCAGCCCGAGCACGGCGAGCAGCGCCGGGAGGAGCGTGATTGCTGCGAGCACCGAGACCGCGGGGATCAGCATCCCGCCGATCCCGATCGAGCGGATGAAGGGAAGCGGCAGGAAGACCATCGAGAGGAGCCCGACGGCCACGGTCGAGCCGGAGACGATCACCGACCGGCCGGCGTGGGTCATCGTCTCGACGATCGCAGCTTCCACGCTCGCGCCCTCGCGCAGCTCGTCGCGGAAGCGGAAGATCATCAGCAGCGCATAGTCGATCGCGACGCCGAGGCCGACGAGCGCGATCAGGAACTGGACGATGATCGACACGTTCGTGAAGTAGGTGAGGATCCAGACGAGCGTGAAGGTGTTCAGGATCGACGCGCCCGCGACCACGATCGGCATCAGCACCGCGGGCAGAGTGCCGAAGACGAAGAAGAGGATCACGAGCGCCCCGAGCGCCCCGATCGCCGCCTCGGTGAGCACGCTCGGCCCGTTCCCGCCCGAGGACGCCGCCTCGAGCGCATCGCGTCCGGTGAGGTAGGACTGGACACCCGAGGGAGTGCTCGCCAGGAGCTTCGCCCGCACGAGCGGAATATGCGTGGTCGCGGTGAACCCGGTGTTCCCGGGCGGGTAGATCTCCGCGAACGCCGTTTGCCCGTCCTTCGAGACGTAGATCCTGCTGCCGGTCGACCAGAACGACGAGACGCGCGAGCCCGGGTTGACCGCGGCCGCCGCGGCAATCGCCTTCGCGATGCCGCCCTGCTTCGTGATGTCGCCCTTCGTATGGAAGACGGCGACGAGTGGCGCCTGCTCGCCGGTGCCGAAGGTCTTCAGCGCCCGCTGGTTCGCCTCGTAGGCCGCGTAGCCGGGGATCGAGAAGCTCTGGTACCAGCGGTTCGAGACCGCCGAGGCGGCGAACATGCCGAACAACGTCAGGACGATCCAGGCGCCGATGAAGATCCACTTGCGGCGGACGATCAGGTGTGCGAGACGGGCCAGCATTGGGTGGCAGGATACCGGGCGATCGTGAGATGTCAAATCATCTATCATCTAACGAAATGGTGAAGCCGCCCTCCATGCACGAGCCTCTCGGCCGACAGCTCGTCTTCACGGCGAAGGCAATGAAGGAGGCCTTCGAGGACCTGCTCGCGAGCCAGGGCGCGTCCCTTCCGATCTGGGTCGTGTTGAGTGGGCTCGCGGATGTCGGCTCCGTGACCCAGGCTGCACTCGCCGGGCACGTCCATCTCGAAGGCGCGACGATCACACATCACGTCGATCGGCTCGAGGCCGCGGGTCTCGTCCGCCGCCGGCTCGACCCCGGCGACCGCCGCGTGCGCCGGCTCGAGCTCACCGACGCCGGGACCGAGCTCCATGCCCGGCTGCTCGGAGCCGTGATCCAGCTTCAGCGGCAGGTTATGGCCGGGATCGACGCGGCCGACCTGGCCGCGCTCGCGCGCTGCCTCGCGGCTATCGACGCCAACCTCGGCTCAGCCGCTGCGCCCTAGCACCTGCCCGATCACGCGGAAGCCGGTCGAGACGAGCGTCCGCAGGTAGAGCGGGACCGAGCGGTCGGCGATCCACTCGAGATCGTGGGCGAGCTTCTCGGCCATCGAGGTCTCGTAGCCATGACGGACCTGGGCGAACCCGGTGAGCCCGGGGCGCACCACGAGCCGCTGCCAGTACGCCGGCAGCTCGCCGGCGAGCTCCGCGAAGAAGCGCGCCCTGATCGGGCGCGGCCCGACGAACGACATGTCGCCGCGGAGGACGTTCCAGAGCTGCGGGATCTCATCGAGCTGCGTCGCCTTCAGCCAGCGTCCGACCCCTGTGTACTCGAGCTCGGTGAGGCGCACGAGCTCCTCGCCGAGGTAGGGCCCGAGACGTGATTCGGCGTCACGGGTCAGCGTGCGGAACTTCCTCATCCGGAAGAAGCGCGCCCCGCGCCCGACCCGCTCTCCGGAGTAGAGGACGGGCCGGCCGCTCGTCACGAGCATGAGCACGGCGATGATCGCCGCGAACGGAAGCAGAACCAGGCCGAAGAAGAGGGCAAAGATGACGTCGAGCGCCCGCAGCTCGATGTCGATCCGACGGCGCGGCGCCTCGGCCGCCAGCCGACGGTAGCCGCCGACGAGCGTGTCCTCGAGCTGCACCGCCACGAGTCGATGGTAAAGCTTCCGGGGTGACGGTAACCGGGATCGACCACGTCCAGATCGCCGCGCCGGCCGGTTGCGAGGCCGCGGCGAGGCGGTTCTACGGCGAGCTCCTCGGGATGGAGGAGCTGCCGAAGCCAGAACCCATCCGGGCCCGCGGGGGCTGCTGGTTCCGCGCCGGCGCCCAGGAGCTGCACGTCGGCGTCGAGGCGGAGTTCTCTCCCGCCCGCAAGGCCCATCCGGGTTTGCTCGTCTCGGAGCTTGGCGCGGTGCGTGCTCGGTTCGCGGACGCGGGCGTCGCGTGGGAAGACGACACGAAGATCGAAGGCGTCGATCGGCTGTTCACCCACGATCCGTTCGGAAACCGGCTCGAGCTACGAGCGGAGATATAAGCTTGACTTATGGACACCCGGCAGCTTTCGGCCTTCTGCGCGGTCGTCGAGCGGCGTAGCTTCTCTCAGGCGGCCGAGCGGCTGGGCGTGACCCAGCCCGCGGTGAGCCTTCAGATCCAGGCGCTCGAGAAGCGACTCGGAACGAAGCTCCTCGATCGTTCGGGCCGCAGGGTCGAGCCGACAGAGGCGGGGATGCGGCTCTATCGAGGCGCGCAGCGTCTGCTCGCGCTCGAGGAGCAGGTCCTCGCCGAGGTCGTCGAGGAGGGGACGGAGGAGCTCGAGGGAACCTTCGAGATCGGCGCCTCGACCGGGCCCGGCGGGATCGTGCTCTCACACCTGCTCTGCGAGTTCCAGGCGATCCATTCCGGGCTTCACGTCGTGCTCTGGGTGTTCGACACCGGGACGATCGTCGAGCGGGTCGCAGCGCGGGAGCTCGAGGTCGGCGTCGTCGGTGCCGCGAGGAGGCACCGCGGCGTTGTCTTCGAGCCCTTCTTCCGTGACGAGGTGATTCTCGCGTGCCCGCCCGGGCATCCGTTTGCCGGGAAGACGATCAGCCTCGACGAGCTTCGCGGGGCGGGCCTGATCGTGATGCAGGAAGGTGCCGGCGTCCGCCAGCTGATCGAGGACGAGTTGCACCGTGTCGGAACACGGCTCCGCGATCTCGAGGTGCGGCTCGAGCTCGGGCTGCAGGAATCGGCCACGAGCGCCGTCCGAGGTGGGTACGGCGTGACGTTCATCTCGCGCTCGTCTGTCGAATCGGATCTTGTCGCAGGGACTCTCGCCGAGGCGCGCGTCGAGGGGCTCGAGCTCGAACGCGAGATCTACCTCGTCCGGGCGGCCGGGCGGGCGGAGACACGCGCGGCCAGGGCCTTCGTCGAGTTCGCCCGCGAGCGGCTCCAGTGATCGTCCGGTGGTCGCTCGACGAGCTCCCGGACGTCCTGGGCGAGATCGGAATCGCCCGCCCGCTGCTCGTCGCGAGCCGTCGCTGGGACGCCGTCGCCGATCTGGAGACGGCGGGTCACTGGACGGAGGTGCCGTCCGACCGGATCGAGGTTCCGGCCGATGCCGACGGGCTCCTCGCGATCGGCGGCGGCTCGGCGATCGATACCGCGAAGGCTGCTTCGTCCCGAACGGAGCTCCGGCTCGTCTCGGTGCCGACGACGTATTCGGGAGCCGAGTGGGCGACCGGGTTCGGGATCCGCGATGCGTCACGGCGGATCGTCGGCGGCGGAGGAGGCGCCCGGCTTGCCGGCATCGTCTACGAGGTCGGCCTGACGCTCGAGCTGCCGCGCGACCTGACTGTCGGCACGGCGCTGAACGCACTCGCCCATTGCGCCGAGGCGCTCTACGGCACACGAACGGAGGAGAGCGACGAGTGTGCGCTCGAGGGCGCAGCCCTCATCTCGACCTGGCTGCCGCGTGTGGTCGAAACGCCGCAGGACCCGGAGGCTCGCGGTTGGCTCCTTCACGGAGCGGCCGCCGCCGGCGAGGCGCTCTCGCTCGCAGGGCTGGCGCTCGGGCACGCGATGGCGCAGGCGCTCGGCGGGACGTTCGGCCTTCCGCACGGGGCGATGAACGCGCTCACGCTGCCGCCTGCGCTCCGCTTCAACGGCGCCATCGTCCCCGACGCCGTGGCCCGGTTCGGGGCGGCGATCGGGGCCGAGGACGATCCAGCCGCGAAGGTCGAGGAGCTCGCGCGGCTCGGGGGCATCGAGTGCCTCGCCGACTTCGACGTGCCCGAGGGAGATCTACCGGCGGTCGCCTCGATGGCAGCCGGCCGGATGGGGAACAAACAGAATCCCCGCCCGGCTTCGTCAGAAGAGATCGAAGCGATGCTCCGCTCGATCTATTGAGACGTCCAATTCAAATAAGCATCATTGATTCGTATGATTAGCTTAGTCTGGTAGGGTTCGGGCTATGACCCGCGAGGATCTCTTCGACGTGCTCGTGGTCGGAAGCGGGGCTTCGGGCCTTGCGGCGGCGGTCTCGGCGGAACGTTCCGGAGCCCGTGTTGCGGTCGCGACCAAGGGCTCGCTTCAGGCGAACAACTCTTCGAAGGCCCAAGGCGGGATCCAGGCCGCCTTCGGCGCCGAGGACTCGCCCGAGCAGCACGCCGAGGATGTCTGGCGGTCGTCGCACGAGACGGCAAACCGCGAGCTTGTCGAGGTGCTGACCTCCGAGGCGCCGAGCGCGATCGCGTGGCTCGAAGAGCTCGGCGTCGAGTTCACCCGGGAAGCCGACGGCGGGTATCGGCTCGCGCGGTGCGGTGGCGCCTCGCAGAAGCGGCTGCTCCAGGTCGGTGACCGTACGGGACATGCGATCACGAAGGGACTGCGCGAGGCCTGGCAGGCGGGCTCGGGCACGTCGTTCGAGAACGCACCCCTGCAGGCGCTCGAGTCCGTTCGCGAACGGCTGGCGTGCGGTGTGCGGCGAGCACACGATCGACGCTTCGACCGTCGTTCTCGCCGCCGGCGGGCGCTGTTATGCCGAGGCGAAAGCGCGCGGCGAGCTCTCCACGAACCACCCGAATGCGACCGGCGAGGTCACGAGGATGGCCCTCGAGCTCGGTGCCGAGTCGCGCGACCTCGACGCACTTCAGTACCACCCGAACGGCGGCGCGTGGCCCGCGAACATGCAGGGCTACTCGATCCCCGAGACCACCCGCGCCTACGGTGCGGTGCTTCTGAACGCCGAGGGGGAGGAGTTCACCGACTCGCTCGGGCCGCGCGACGTGGTCGCCCAGGCGATCGTCGACGAGGTCACGGCGGGCCGTGGCGTCGAGACGCCCGACGGGCGGCCGGCGGTCTACCTCGACACGACGCGCATCTCCGAGGCCGACGCCGTCGTTTCGCTGCCGTACATGCTGCGCCGCTACCGCGCCGCGGGCATCGATCCGCTCGCCGAGAAGATCCTGACCTACCCCGTGCTCCACTACCAGAACGGCGGGCTCGTGATCGACCGGGACGCCGAGACGACGCTCGAGGGGATGTACGCCTGCGGCGAGATCGCCGGCGGCACCCACGGGCGGAACCGGATGATGGGCAACTCGCTGCTGGAATGCGTCGTCTTCGGGCGGCGCGCCGGGTGCGCTGCCGCCGGGAAGGCGGCCTGATGAGCGCGGTGGCCACGGATCTCGAGGGGGCCGTCGAGGACGTCGCCGCGCACCTCTACGTCTGGGCGCTCAAGGACATCCCGCAGGATCTCCGCGATGCACTCGCCGCCGCGCGCGACCGCGAGACCTCGGTCCCGGGCAAGCGCGTGCTCGAGACGATCCATCGCAACGTGAGCATCGCCGACTCCGAGAAGAACCTCGTCTGCCAGGACACCGGGATCGCGGTCTACCACTGCCGCGTCGGCGACGGCTTCCCGCTGCATCCGGCGCTCATCTACGACGGGCTCCGCGCCGGCACCGCGCGCGCGACGATCGAGCACCCGCTGCGGTCGAACGCCGTGCACACGATCACGCGCGAGAGCACGGGGCCGAATATCGGCTACCGGCTGCCGATCGTGCACTGGGAGTTCGTCACCGGCTGGGACGGGCTCGACGTGAAGTGCGTGCCGAAGGGCTCCGGCTCCGAGAACATGAGCTTTCTCAAGATGTGCGTCCCCGCCGACGGGGTGAACGGGATCAAGCGGTTCGTGCTCGAGTCGATCGTCGGCGCGGGCGGCAAGCCGTGCCCACCCGGGATCGTGGGCGTCGGGATCGGCGGCTCCGCCGACTACGCAATGCACCTCGCGAAGGAGGCGATCATGCGCCCGATCGGAACGAGGAACGCCGATCCGATCGTCGCCGAGCTCGAGGACGAGCTCTACGGCCTGCTGAACGAGACCGGCATCGGCCCGATGGGCCTCGGCGGGGACGTGACGGTGCTCCAGTGCCACATCGAGCACGCCGACACGCACATGACCCTGAACCCGGTCGCCGTCAACTACCAGTGCTGGGCCGCCCGCCGCGCGAGCGCCCACATCTCGCCCGCCGGCGAGATCGAGTACGACCGGGAGGCCTGAGCCGTGACCGCCGTGACCGCAGTGACCGCAGTGACCTCGCGTGTCGTCGAGAAATCGTTGCAAAGTTGGTACAGACAGCGCCTCGCGAACCCCGTAGAATTGGCCTTGAGGGTGGCGGGTTGGCTTCCCCACCCTGGGTGGGGGCTCGGGCTGCGGAGCGTCTCTTTCGGACAGGGCGTCTCTTTCGGACAGAAAGGTGCGGCATGGCTGTCCACGAGCTGACCTTCCCGATCACGGATCGAGGCGGAGATCCTCGAGCTTCGTGCCGGCGACGAGGTAATCGTGCAGGGGCACATCATCGGCATTCGCGACCGGACGCAGATCCGGATCTTCGACGAGGGCGTCGAGCCGCCGATGGATCTCGGCGGGGCATTGCTGCTCCATACCGCCCCGAACGTCCGCAAGGTCGGCACCGATGCCGAGGGGCGGGGCCGCTACGAGAAGGTCTGCATCGGCACCACGACAAGCGCCCGGATGGTGCGCTTCACCGAGCCGCTCGGCGAGCGCTACGGCGTCCGAGCGATCTGTGGCAAGGGCGGCTTCCCCGACGAGGCGATCGAGCCGATGCGGCGGCTCGGGATGGTCTACTTCGCGATCGTCGGCGGCGCGGCCGCGCTCGAGACGACCCAGATCGAGGAGATCGAGGAGGTCGCCTGGGAGGAGCTGATGCCGGAGTGCCTCTGGAGGTTCCGGGTCAAGGACTTCGGCCCGCTCACCGTCGGGATCGACGCTCACGGCGGCTCGCTCTACCACGACGTCCAGGCCGCTGCCAACGAGAAGCTGAAGGAGATCTTTGCCCGCTTTTGACCTCGACCTCACCCGCGACGGCGGCCTCACCCACGTGATCGACAAGGGGCTCGGGCCGGCGGCGTGGGAAGACATCCTCGATACCTGCGGGGACTACATCGACATCGTCAAGTTCGGCTGGGGCACCGCCTACGTGACCCCGAACCTGCGCCGCAAGCTCGAGGTGCTCTCGGGCAAGCGCGTCGTCCTCGGAGGCACGTTCTTCGAGGTCGTCTACGTGCGCGGGATGTTCGACGAATACAAGTCGTGGCTCGACCGAGCTCGGGATCACGCACGTCGAGATCTCGGACGGCACCGTCGAGATCCCACGGGAGCGCAAGCTCGAGCTGATCGCCGATTTCGCCCGCGACTTCACCGTGCTCTCCGAGGTCGGCTCGAAGGACTCCGAGGTCGTCTTCGCTCCCTACGAGTGGGTGCAGTGGATCAAGGAGGAGCTCGCGGCGGGCGCCTGGAAGGTCGTCACCGAGAGCCGCGAAGGCGGCACCGCGGGGCTCTTCCGCCCCTCGGGCGAGATGCGCACGGGCCTCGTCGACGAGATCGCCCACGAGATCGACTTCCACGACCTCGTCTGGGAGGCGCCGACCAAGTCGAGCCAGGCGTGGTTCATCAAGCATTTCGGCGCCGACGTGAACCTCGGGAACATCCCGCCCGACGAGGTCATCGCCCTCGAGACCCTGCGCCTCGGGCTCCGTGGCGACACCCTGAAGGAGATGCTGCTCGGTGGCGAGCCGGCCGCAGCTTCCTGAGCTCGACTGGGAGTCGATGCCCGCGGAGGAGATCCTCCGCGAGCTCCTCTCGGCGTTCCCCGGCCGCGTCTCGCTCGCCTGCTCGTTCCAGAAGGAGGAGTCGGTCCTGCTCGACATGCTCCTCTCGATCGATCCCGGCGCCCGCGTGTTCGCGCTCGACACCCACGTGCTCTTCCCGGAGACCTACGCCGTCTGGAAGGAGGTCGAGCGCCGCTACAACACGAAGGTGGAGATCTACGAAGGGCCCGACGCTCGCCAGCGCAGGCCGAGGTTCACGGTGACGCGCTCTGGGAGCGCAAGCCCGACCTCTGCTGCTCGATCCGCAAGGTCGAGCCGCTGAACCGGGCGCTCGGCGAGCTCGACGCGTGGATCACGGGCATGCGCCGCGACCAGTCGCCGACGCGGGCGAACGCACCGAAGGTCGGCTGGGACGAGGGCCACGAGCTCTGGAAGGCAAACCCGCTCGCCGACTGGGACGACCAGCGCTGCTGGGACTACATCCAGGCGCGCGGCCTCCCCTACAACGAGCTCCACGATCGCGGTTACTCGTCGATCGGCTGCACGCACTGCACCCAGCCGGGCACCGGGCGCGAGGGCCGCTGGACCGGCTCCGACAAGGTCGAATGCGGCCTCCACGTCCCGGCTGCCGGAACGCGGGACGGTCGCGCCATGAACGGATTCGTGCTCTGGCTCACCGGGCTCTCCGCCGCCGGCAAGTCGACGATCGCCGGAATCGTCGCGCAGGAGCTCGAGGAGCGCGGGCGTCCTCGTCGACCGCCTCGACGGCGACGTCGTGCGCACGCACCTCACCAAGGGGCTGGGCTTTTCGAAGGAGGATCGCGACACGAACATCGAGCGCATCGGTTGGGTCGCCTCGCGTCTCGCACGGGCCGGCGCCGCCGTGATCGTCTCGGTGATCTCGCCGTACGAGGAAACACGACAGCAGGCGCGGGCGCTCGTCGAGGAGAACGCGACGTTCGTCGAGGTGCACGTCGCGACCTCGCTCGCCGAGTGCGAGCGGCGCGACCCGAAGGGCCTCTACGCGATGGCGCACGCCGGCGAGATCCGCGACTTCACAGGCGTCGACGACCCTACGAGGAGCCGACGGATCCGGAGCTCCGGCTCAGCACCGAAGGACGCAGCCCGCAGGAGAGCGCGGCGATCGTTCTCGCGAAGCTCGAGGAGCTCGGCCTGATCGGAGAGGAGATCGCGGCATGAGCACGGTCGTCGCGCCCTTCACGCTCTCCCACCTCGACGAGCTCGAGTCCGAGGCGATCCACATCATGCGCGAGGTCGCCGCCGAGCGGGAACGGCCGGTGCTGCTCTTCTCCGGCGGCAAGGACTCGATCGTGCTGCTCCGCCTCGCCGAGAAGGCGTTCCACCCGGGGAGGTTCCCGTTCCCGGTGATGCACGTCGACACCGGCCACAACTTCCCCGAGGTGATCGAGTTCCGCGACCGCCGCGTCGAGGAGCTCGGCGAGCGGCTGATCGTCGCGAACGTCCAGGACTCGATCGACAGGGGCCGGGTCACCGAGCAGACAGGGCCTCGCGCCTCCCGCAACGGCCTCCAGACGACGACGCTGCTCGACGCGATCGAGGAGCACGGCTTCGACGCGGCGATGGGCGGGGCCAGGCGCGACGAGGAGAAGGCCCGCGCGAAGGAGCGGATCTTCAGCTTCCGCGACGACTTCGGCCAGTGGAACACGCGGGCGCAGCGGCCCGAGCTCTGGAATCTCTACAACGGGCGGATCCGGAAGGGCGAGCAGATCCGCGCCTACCCGATCTCGAACTGGACGGAGCTCGACGTCTGGCAGTACATCGCCCGCGAGAACCTGGAGCTCCCGTCGATCTACTTCGCCCACGAGCGCCAGATCTTCCGCCGCGACGGGATGCTCTATGCGGTCTCCGAGCACGTCGAGCGGCTTCCCGGACGAGGAGCCGTTCGAGGCCTGGGTTCGCTTCCGGACGGTCGGCGACATGACCTGCACCGGCGGTGTCGAGTCGCGGGCGGTCACGATCGACGAGGTGGTCGAGGAGATCGCGGCGACGCGCATCTCGGAGCGCGGCGAGACCCGCGCAGACGACCGGGTCTCCGAGGCCGCGATGGAGGACCGCAAGCGCGATGGGTACTTCTAGGACGAGCGCTGATGGCGACCTCCGAGCAGATGATGCAGTCGGAGCTCCTCCGGCTCGTGACCGCCGGTTCGGTCGACGACGGGAAGTCGACGCTGCTCGGGCGGCTGCTGTACGACACGAAGCAGATCCTCGCCGACCAGCTCGAGCACATCGAGGAGACCTCGCTCCGCCGCGGTGACGGCTACGTCAACCTGGCGCTCCTCACCGACGGCCTGCGTGCCGAGCGGGAGCAGGGGATCACGATCGACGTCGCGTACCGCTCGTTCGTGACGCCGCGCCGCCGCTTCCAGCTCGCCGACGCGCCGGGCCACGTTCAGTACACGCGCAACATGGTGACGGGCGCATCGACCGCCGACGTCGCGGTGATCCTTCTCGACGCGCGCAACGGCGTCGTCGAGCAGACGCGCCGCCACGCCTACATCGCCGCGCAACTCGTGATCCCGCACGTGGTCGTCGCGGTCAACAAGATGGACCTCGTCGATTTCTCGGCGGAGCGCTTCGCCGAGATCGAGGCCGACCTGCCGCGCGCTGTCCGAGCGGCTCCGCCTCCACGACGCCCGCGCGATCCCGATGTCGGCTCTCCAGGGCGACAACGTCGTCGATCGTGGCGAATCGATGCCCTGGTACACGGGCCCGACGCTGCTCGAGCACCTCGAGGCGATCGAGGTCGCCGCCGACCGCAACCTCGAAGACAGGCGCTTCCCGGTGCAATGGGTGATCCGGCCGATGTCGCACGAGCACCACGACTACCGCGGGTACGCCGGCGAGATCGCGGGCGGAATCTGGCGCGCCGGCGACGAGGTCGTCGTGCTGCCGTCGGGCCGGCGGACGAGGGTTGCGGCGGTCGAGACGTTCGACGGCCCGCTCGAAGCCGCGATCCCGCCGCAGTCGGTCACGATTCGCCTCGAGGACGACGTCGACGTCGCCCGCGGCGACATGCTCGCCGATCCGGAGCGTCCGCCGATCGTCGCCCGCGAGCTCACCGCCGAGCTCTGCTGGATGAGCGAGCGGCCGCTCGAGCCGCGTGCGCGACTTGCCGTCAAGCACACGACGCGCGCGTCCCGGGCGATCGTCGAGGAGCTGATCTCGGTCGTCGACATGCACACGCTCGAGAACCGGGACGCGCCGGAGCGCCTCGAGCTGAACGATCTCGGCGTCGTCAGGCTGCGGCTCGCCGAGCCGCTCGCCGTCGACCCGTACGAGCGAAACCGCGCCACCGGCGCCTTCATCCTGATCGACGAGGCGACGAACGACACCGTCGCGGCGGGCATGGTGCTGAGCGCCGAGTGACGCGTGGCCGCCGATCCCTACCGCGACCTCGAGGTGATCGACTCCCGCGCGCCGCGCTTCAACCAGACGGTGGTCGGAGTCGTCTCGCTGCTCGCGGTCGCGACCGGCTGGTGGTGGCTGCTCGCGCTCCTCGCCCTGCAGCTCGCTCTCGGCTTGACCCTCGGCCGGCGCTGGTGCCTCCCCTGTCTTGCGTACTTCGAGCTGATCCAGCCGCGGTTCGGCGAGGGTGCGCTCGAGGACTCCCGCCCGCCCCGGGCGGCGAACATGGTCGGCTTCGCCGTGCTCTCCGCCGCCTCGCTCGCCTATGCCGCGGGCCTGACGGCGCTCGGCGTCGGGCTCGGGCTGCTCGTCGCCGCGCTGGCGCTGCTCGCTGCGACCACGGGCTTCTGCACCGGGTGCGAGGCCTACAAGCTCGGCCGCCGGCTCACCGGCCGCCCGTTCGTCTCGTGCCCGATCCCGCCGCGGCCGGCGGCGTGATCGTGGCCGGCCCGAGCGGCCGCCGCGGCCGAGGCTCGGCGCAGCGCTTCCTGTGGAAAAACCGTTCCAAAGTTGGCTCAAACGCGATGACATCTCCGCGCGTAGAATTGATCTCGAGGGCGGAGGGGTGCGTCCCCACCCAAGGGCGGGGGACCGGCCTGTGCGGCGGCAGCCGGCGTGACCTGGCAGTTCACGCTCGCGGGGCTCTTCGTCGGCGTGCTCGTCGGGATGACCGGGATGGGCGGCGGCAGCCTGATGACGCCGATCCTGATCCTGCTCTTCGGCTTCGACGCGAAGGTCGCGGTCGGCACGGACATCCTCCACGGGGCGATCTTCAAGTCGTTCGGCGCGGCGCGGCACCGGATGCTCGGCACGGTGCATGCGCGGCTCGCGGTCTGGATGCTCGTCGGCTCGGCGCCGCTCTCGCTCGTCGGGGTCGAGGTGGCGAACACGATCGGCGACAACAGCATGAGCAACTTCCAGAAGATCGTCGGCGGCGCGCTGATCCTCGGCGGCACCGGCTTCCTCGCCCGGACGTTCATCAAGGCGGCAAGCAGCGACGCGCCGTTCCATCTCTCCACGCGCGACAAGGCGATCGCGATCGCGATCGGCGCGTTCGGCGGCTTCGTCGTCGGCCTGACCTCCGTCGGCTCCGGCACGTTCTTCGGCCTCGCGATGCTCTTCGCCTACCCGCTGACCGCGTCGAAGATGGTCGGAACCGACATGTTCCACGCCGCGGTGCTGCTCTGGGTCGCCGGCATCTCGCACCTGATCCACGGTGACGTCGACAAGCACGCGATCCTCTGGCTCCTCACCGGGTCGATCCCCGGCGTGCTGATCGGCTCGCACCTCTCGATCCGGGTTCCCGAGCGGGGCTGCGGATCGGCTTCGGCGTCGTGCTGCTGCTCTCGGGGATCAAGCTCGTCGGGGTCCCGCAGGCGAACTGGGTGATCGCGATCATGCTGGGGGCGATGTCGCTCGTGCTCGGCCTCTGGCTGCTCTACAACGTGCGCTTGCGGCGGCTCGCGGCCCAAGAGGCGGCGTAGAATCACCGGGCCGTGGCCCGGGTGCTCTCGACCGCGTTCTGCGTCGCACTGCTGGCTGCGACTGCGGTCGCGTTCGCCCTCACCGAGGGCGCGAAGACCGAGCTCAGCCCGATCTACGGGACGAAGATCTATCCGAAGATCTTCTCGCCGACCTGCAATCCGAAAAACTGCCACTACCAGGCCGTCAACATCAACTTCAGGCTGCGCAAGAAGCAGCACATCGAGGTCTGGATGGAGCGCAACGGCAAGCCGGTCTCGACGATCGTCGCCGGGCGGACGTTCCCCAAGGGCGAGGTGATGCTGCAGTTGGACGGCACCGCCGACGACGGCGTGACGATCCTGCCGGACGGGACCTACAAGCCGGTGATCCGCTTCACCGGCGACCACCGGACGATCACCCTTCCGAACCCGATCGTGCTCGACACGGTGCCGCCGTCGGTCACGCACGTCCCGCACCGCGTGTACACGCACATCTCTCCTGACGGCGACCGCCGCAACGATGTCTTCCGCGTGCCCTACGTGCTGAGCGAGCCCGCGCACGCGGTGCTGCTCGTGGGAAGCCGCCAGGCCGGATTCACGAAGAGCCTGAAGCAGCGGGGAGTCCTGAAATGGGGCGGCACCGTCGACGGCGTCCTCCAGCCGCCCGGGCGCTACGTCCTCTCGATCGCCGCCCAGGATGTGGCCGGGAACCGCTCGAAGCCCTTCCCCTTCGCCGTCGTCACGATCCGCTACATCGCGCTCGGCCGGACGGAGATCTCGGCGACCCGCAACCGGCGCTTCGCGGTCTTCGTCCTCACCGACGCGAAGAGCATCAGCTGGCTCTTCGACCGCGGTCACGGCACCCAACGGTCGCACACGCTCCGCCTGCGCGCCCCGCCGCAAGCCCGGCACCTACAGCCTGTATGTCACCGCCTCGGGTCATACGGCCAGGGCGACCGTGACCGTCGGATGAGCGCGGATATCGTGCGTCTCGGCGGCCTCGTCGGGGCGCTCGGGCTGTCGCTCCTGCTCCTCGCCCCGACGCGGCGCTGGCGCGGCGCGGGGCTCGCGGCCTGGGCCGTCGGCTGCGGGCTCCTCGCGCTCGAGCTCGCACCGTCGGGACACCATCGAGCCTTTGCCGCGGCTGCGGTAGCCGGGGTCATCGCGGCGGCTCTCGCCGGGTGGCTCTTCATCCGGCGTCCGTGGATGCTTCCCGTGGCCGTGCTCGCCTGCGCGCCGGCGCGGATTCCGGTCTCGGTCGGCGCGACGAAGGCGAATCTCCTCGTGCCGCTCTACCTCGTCGTCGCCGGTGCCGCTGTTGCGCTCGGCGCCGAGCTGCTCTTTCCCAGCGTTTTGCCAGGTGGCGCGCCGGCAAGATCTTCGAGCCACGCGGACGGCACGCGGGAGAGCCGGCGGCCCCGGCCCCGCCACCCGAGCGCGAGCGGCCTGTGCTCGGGGCGTTCGCCTGGCCCGCTGCGCTCCTGATCGGCTGGTCCGGGAATCTGCCTGCTCTGGTCCGATCGCCGGCAAGCTTCACGACGGCGCGGTCTATCTCCTCTTCTACATGCTCCCGCTGGGCCTGATCGCGGCTGCGCTCGCCCGGCTTCCGTGGCGGATCGGCTGGGTGAAGGTGCTCTACGTCGAGCTCGCCGCGATGGCCGTTGTCTTCGCCGCGATCGGCGTCGAGCAGTACCTGACGCGGACGATCTACTGGAACCCGAAGGTGACGGTCGACAACGCCTACGCCCCGGTCGGTTGGTACTTCCGGGTGAACTCGGTCTTCTACGACCCGTCGATCTACGGGCGCTTCCTCGTTGTCGCGATTCTCGCGAGCCTCGTGCTCGTGCTGTTCGACCGCGGCGGCGAGGCCTGGATCGCGGCCGGGCTCGCGACCGCGACCCTGATCGGCCTCCTGCCGTCGTTCTCGCAGTCGAGCTTCGTCGCGCTCGCCGCGGGGATCGCGGTCGTCGCTGATCGTGCTCTGGCGCCGGAAGGCGATCCTGCCGCTCGCGCTCGCCGCGGCGGTGCTCGTCGGGCTCACGCTCGGCGTGCCGCAGCTCCGCCACCGCGTGATCGGCAAGGCCGGGATCCATCACGCGACCGACGGCCGGGCGCCGCTCGTCACGGCCGGGATCAAGATCGCGGTACACCACCCGCTGATCGGCGTCGGCACCGGCGGGTTCATCGAGGCCTACGCGAAGCAGACACACAAGGCCGGCCGCGCCTCGCACGCCGCGCCGATCACCGTCGCCGCCGAAACCGGGATTCCCGGCCTCG
This sequence comes from uncultured Actinomycetota bacterium, assembly GCA_963720045.1. GTDB lineage: Bacteria > Actinomycetota > Thermoleophilia > Gaiellales > Gaiellaceae > PALSA-600. The sequence goes on from CAVREC010000006.1 coordinate 244,013, forward strand.
CTGCGCTCGCCTGGCTCGTGGTCTGCGCGCTGACCATCCCGTTCCGGCGGCAACCGCGGCCGTACGCCCACCGGCCGCGCGCGTCTTGCCTTCGGTCTAGCCTTGGTCGCGATCTTCGTGCACAGCCTCTTCTACAACGCCCTGATCGAAGACCCGCTGTTCTGGGCGGCGCTCGCCCTGAGCGCGGTCGCCTACCGGCAAGCGGAGAAGGGATGATCGGCGGCTGGAAGCGCGCGCTCGTGCTCGCGCCGCACACGGACGACGGCGAGTTCGGCTGCGGCGGCACAATGGCGCGGCTCGTCGAGGACGGCACCGACGTGCGTTACGTCGCCTTCTCGATCGCCACCAGGTCGCTGCCCCGAGGGCTTCCCCCCGGACACGCTCCGCCACGAGGTCGCGGCCGCGACCGCCGAGCTCGGAATCCCGTCGGCGAACCTCACGGTGCACGACTTCGACGTCCGCACCTTCCCGGACCACCGCCAGGAGATCCTCGAGCTCCTGATCGAGATCTGGAACGACTGGGAGCCCGACGTCGTCTTCCAGCCCTCGCTCCACGACATCCACCAGGACCACCAGGCGATCGCGACCGAGGGGCTGCGGGCCTTCAAGCGCACGACGATCCTCGGCTACGAGATCCCCTGGAACAACCTCGACTTCGCCTACCAGGCCTACATCGCCCTCGAAGCCCGCCACCTCGACCGCAAGGAGGCCGCGCTCGCCCAGTACGCCTCCCAGCAGCACCGCCGCTACGCCGACCCGGAGTACATCCGCAGCCTCGCGCGCATCCACGGCACGAACGTGAACCGCGAGTTCGCCGAGGTCTTCCAGGTCTACCGCGCGATCGGGTAGGGGAGGAGGAGGGCGAGTGTGGACTGGCGGCTGCTCGAGGGCGTCCCGGCCGAAGAGGTTCGGCTTCTGCTCTCGGTCGCGCGCCGCCGGACGTTCGGCCGGAACGAGGTCGTCTTCCACCGGCACGATCCGGCCGACTCGCTGCACCTGATCACGAAGGGGCGCTTCGCCGTGCGGGTGATGTCGCCGCTCGGTGACACGGTGACGATCGCGGTGCGCGGGCCGGGGGACAGCTTCGGGGAGATGGCGGTGATCGTCGAGGGCGCGAACAGGGCGGCGACCGTGGCCGCCCTCGAGGGGGCCGAGACGTTCTCGGTGTTCCACGAGGACTTCGAGCGCCTCCGTGGCCAGTTCCCGGCGATCAACCAGGCGCTGATCACCTTTCTCGCCGGCGAGGTGAGGATCCTGAACGAGCGCCTGCTCGAGGCGTTCTACGTCCCGGCGGAACGGCGTGTGCTGCGGCGGCTCGCCGAGCTCGCCGATCTGTACGCCGGCCCCGGCGCAGAGGCGGAGATCCCACTCACCCAGGAAGCGATCGCGGAGCTCGCCGGCACAGCTCGCGCCACCGTCAACCGCGTGCTTCGGGACGAGCAGGAGCGCGGCACAATCGGGCTTCGCCGCGGCCGCGTGATCGTGCCGGACCGCAAAGTCCTGAGGGCTCGAGTCCGGTAGGCAGAAAAAAGCCAGGGCCCGTTTCCGGGCCCGATTCAGGATGGCGGCCGTCCCCGACCGCCGGCCTCGGGGGGGCCACCGCCCGAAGCCAACGTGAAGTCTGTGCTTTTACCCGGCCGGACGCAATAGTCTCCCTGGGAGAGCTATCGCTGATCCTCAGCGGGGGTGAAGCAGCGCCCGGAGCGCGTCGGCGAACGCATCCGGGCTTGCTTCGTGACGTTCGCGCCAGGCCCGTTCGGCGGCGTAGGCCGCCCGGTAGCGCGGGCTCACCTGGTGATAGCTCCGCGCGGGCGGAGACGAGCCGTTCGGGGGCGCCCCGTCATTGTCGGCTCCCATCGCGGCGCGGATCCGGTGCTCGAGCGACCAGGCCGTCTTGTAGCTCACGCCGATCGTGGCGGAGAGGCGATGGGCCGGGAACCCGTCCTCGGACTCGACGAGCAGCGAGACGGCAACGAGCCATTTCCAGAGCGGCACGGCGGAGTCGTGGAGATAGGTCCCCGATGTGACGCTGAAGCGGTAGCGACACTCCCGGCAATCGAACTGGTGGCGGCTCGCGACGGGTGTCGCGAGCCCCGATCCGCAGCGCGGGCAGCGGACACCGTCGGGCCAGCGAAGCCGTTCGAGGTAGGCCCGGGACCGGTCGCCGCGAAGCTCAGGGTCCTCGATCGCAAGGAGCTCGCGCCAGCCGGCGATTGAAAGCTCCGGAGAGAAGGCGAGCACGTCTGAGGCAGACGCAACCACACTCGTGATACGTCGATTCAGTCGGTCCGGTTCACGACTTTGCGATCTTCGTCCGCTCCGGCTATCCTCGAAGGATGTTCATCGGCACACGTGCAACGCCCTCCGGCCCAGTGCTTTGCGATGCCGTGGGCCTCCTTGCGCTTGGCCTGCTCCTTCCCCGCTAGGGGATCGATGCGACGACATACCCGTCCTCTGCTTCCGAGCGAAAGCCGGGAGAAGTCTGTCCGATGACGAAGGAGCGAGCTCTCATGACCATGCCCTACTGGAAGTACCGCCCGTACGAAACGGTCGATCTGCCCGACCGCACCTGGCCGGACCGGGTCGTCGACCGCGCGCCGATCTGGTGCTCGACCGACCTCCGCGACGGCAACCAGTCGCTGATCAAGCCGATGGACGCCGAGCGCAAGCAGCGGATGTTCGACCTGCTCGTGCGGCTCGGGATCAAGGAGATCGAAGTCGGCTTCCCGTCGGCCTCGAAGACCGACTTCGACTTCGTGCGGCGCCTCGTCGAAGAGGACAGGATTCCCGCAGACACGACGATCGCCGTGCTCACGCAGGCACGGCCGGAGCTGATCGAGCGCACCTACGAGGCGATCGACGGTGCGCGCCGTGCGATCGTGCACCTCTACAACTCGACCTCCGAGACCCAGCGGCGGGTCGTGTTCCGGCTCGACAAGGACGGGATCACGGGGCTCGCCGTGCGCGGCGCCGCGCTCTGCCGCGAGCTCGCCGGCCAGACGGCGACCGAGATCGAGTTCGAGTACTCGCCCGAGAGCTTCCACGGCACCGAGGACGACTACGCGCTCGAGATCTGCGAGGCGGTGATCGCCGAGTGGGGGCCGACGAGCGAGGAGCGGATGATCATCAACCTTCCGACGACCGTCGAGGCCTTCCCGCCAAATGTGTATGCAGACCGGCTCGAGTGGTTTCAGCGGCACGTCTCCTCGCGCGACCAGATCATCCTGAGCGTTCACCCGCACAATGACCGCGGCACCGCTGTTGCGACCGCCGAGCTCGGTCTGATGGCGGGCGCCGAGCGTGTCGAGGGGACGCTCTTCGGAAACGGGGAGCGCACCGGCAACGTCGATCTCGTGACCCTGGCGCTGAACCTCTTCACCCAGGGCGTCGATCCGCGGCTCGACCTCTCCCAGATCGACGAGGCGAAGGCGATCGTCGAGGCGTGCAACGAGCTGCCGGTTCACCCGCGTCATCCGTATGCGGGCGAGCTCGTCTACACCGCGTTCTCGGGCTCGCATCAGGACGCGATCAAGAAGGGGATGTACGCGCAGCAGCGCTCCGACTCCGAGCGGTGGGACGTGCCGTACCTGCTCGTCGACCCGATGGATCTCGGCCGCACCTACGAGGCGATCATCCGCGTCAACTCGCAGTCGGGGAAGGGCGGTGTCGCCTACCTGATGGAGACCGAGCATCACCTCGAACTACCGCGCGGCCTCCAGATCGACTTCGCTCAGAAGGTCCAGGCGATCACCGACGCCCGCGGTGACGAGCTCTCCGCCGGCGAGCTGCTCTCGGTGTTCGACGAGCACTACCTGGCGTACGGCCGCCCCTACAAGCTCGGCCGGTACACGCTCGAGAGCGCCGAGACCGACCGGATCACGGCCGAGATCTTCGTGGACGGCGAGCCGCAGGAGATCCGCGGCGAGGGGAACGGACCGATCGCGGCGCTCGTGGAGGGGCTCGAGCAGAGCTTCGGGGTCACCGTTCGGGTTCGCGACTACCACGAGCACGCGATGGCCGCGAGCGCCTCGGCGATGGCGGCCGCCTACGTCGAGGCGGACGTCGGCGACGACGCCGTCTGGGGCGTCGGCCTCCATTCGAACATCGCCACGGCCTCGCTCGAGGCGGTCGTGAACGCTGTGAATCGCGCGCTCGCCCTGCGTCAGGCCGAGGCGGCGGCGACGGCGGCCTTCGACGGCTGATCAGCCCGGTGCACAGCACCAGCCCTGGAGGGTCGGCGGCCGGCGACGGCTTCCCGGCGAGAACTGGCCTGCGATCCCGGCGACGGCGTCGATTCGTCCGTCGCCGGCGGGAACGAAGACCCACTGGTCGGCCGTCGGCCAGGCGAGGAGCAGCCAGCGTCCGTCGGGAGACCAGGCAAGCCCGCTGAAGCGGCCGCTGCCGGAGAAGAGCTCCGCCGGGCGGCTGCGGGGCTTGTCGAGATCGAACGTGACGGTGTCGCTGCGAATGCCGCCGAGGACGACGGTCAGCTCGTGGGAGGCGGGGACGAACGCGGCTGCTCCGAGCTTGCGGCCGACGTGGATCGAGGAGAGCCTCGTCCCGGAAGCCCCGAACGCGGTCAGCTCGTGTGGGGCGACCACCGCCAGCCTGCGGCCGTCGGACGACCAGAGAAGCGCGTTCGGCCGCTCGGGAAGCTGCCGCCGCCCGAGCACCCGGCCGCTGTCGACGTCGACGATCACGAGCCGGCCTGCCGCGGTGACGAAGGCGAGGATGTGCGCGTGCGCCGCGCTCGGCCGCCAGGCCGGGGCAACGGCGGCAATGTGCTGGTCGAGCAGGTGGTCGCCCGTTCCGTCACCGACGACGATCCGGAGAGCCGACCCGTCGAGGTAAGCGATGCGGTAGCCGTCGGGGGCCCAGCGCGGCAGCGAGACACGGCCGGAGCGCGCGAGCGACCAGCGGACGTTCCCTTTCGGGTCGACGGCCAGCAGCTCGTGCCTTCGAGTGACCGCGACGAAGAGCCCGTGTGGCGACCACGACGCCTCCGTGTAGCGTCCGAGCAGGCGCTTCGATCCGTCCGGCTGGACGATCCAAGGGCCGGCGGCGGAGGAGACGAGGACCGGTCCTGATGCGGGAAGCCGGGTCAGCGCGGGCGCGGCGTCTCTCAACCCGACGGCCTGTCTGACCGAGTGCAGGATCACCGAGCCGGCGGGCGAGACGGCGATCGCGATCAGGGCAACCGCGGCGGCGGCGGTTGCGAGGGCCGGCAGGGTCAGGCGGCGTCGGCGGCTCGGTGCCGAAACGGGCTCGCGCTCGGCGAATGCCCGCGCGACGACCTCCCAGGCGCGCGACTCGGCGCCGGCCTCGTCGGGGATCGCGATCGCTTCGAGCTCCTGCCTCACGAGCGCATCCGCTCGGAGAGGCTGTCGAGGCCGCGGCGGAGGCGCGAGTTCACGGTGCCGCGCGGCAGTTCGAGCAGGCGGGCGATCTCGCCGGGCGAGTAGCCGAGGACGTAGCGGAGCACGATCACGGCCCGGTGCTCGGGCGTGAGCGCGGCGAGCGCGGCGAGTGCGTCGTCCGAGAGCTCGGTGGTGTGATCGGGTGCTTCGGCCTCCGCCAGTCCCGCTTCGCGCCGGAGCTGGCGGGCTCTCGTCCAGTCGATCGCGCGATTGACGACGATCCGGTGCAGCCACGGGCCGAACGGCCGTCCTCGATCGAAGCTGTCGAGGCGGCGGATCGCGGCGAGGAAGGCCTCCTGGGCAATGTCCTCGGCGGCGGCGCCGTCGTGGACGACGAGAAAGGCGGCACGGTAGGCCCGGCGCCAGTGCAGGCGAAACAGGGCCTCGATCGCCGAGGCCGAGCCTTCCCGGGCTTCGCGAACCCAGGCCTGCTCCTGGCGAGCCGAATCGGCCATCCGCTGCCGACTATACGAGCGGTTGCGCGCTTGAGGTCCATCTCGTTCTTCTTCTACGCGCCGGCGAGCCCGGGAGGTCCGTCTCGGGACCTCCCGGCCGCCCCGGGACGTATCAGGGGAAATCGAGGAGGTACCGATGATCCGCAGAAGCCTTCAGCTGCTCGTCCTGTTGCTCGTGCTCGGCGCCGCCCCGGCTGCGCTCGCCGACGGGGGCCCCTCGCCAGGCGCGTCGAACGGCGGCGCGGGCGCGATCGGCAGCGACCTCCGCTATGTCGCCGTCGGAGGCGGGAAGGCGACCGTGCTCGAGGCGCTGGCTCTGCGCGGCGGACCGGTAGCTCGCTTCACGACGCTGCAGGGCGGCTGGGGCATCCCGACGGTGGCCTACGACGGCGCGACCGGCGGCCTCTCCGCGAATCGTGCAACCCTCGTGCTCGCGCAGCTCAACCCGTACACCTGCAAGCCGGAGCGCTGCACCTGGGCAACGACCCGGTTCGCGATCTTCACCCCGGCAGGCCTTCGGCGCCGCGCGACCGTGTCGCTCCGCGGCCGGTACGCCTACGACGCGATCTCGCCGGACGGCCGAATGCTCTACCTGATCCAGTACGTCTCCGAGATCGATCAGACGCGCTATCTCGTCCGTGCCTACGACCTCGAGCGCGGCCGGCTGCTTCCCGGTTCGATTGCCGACCGCACCCAGCGTGGCTGGGTGATGCAGGGCTCGCCGATGGCCCGGACGACCTCGGCCGGCGGACGCTTTGTCTACACGCTCTACGAGAACGTCGGCGGCTATCCGTTCGTTCACGCGCTCGACACGGTGCGCGGCGTGGCCCATTGCGTCGGACTGCCGTGGACGGGTGCGCAGACAGCGATCGGTGCGATGCGGTTGACCCTTCGCGACCGCGGCCGCACGCTTTCGCTCGCGGTTGCGCCAAGTCGCTCCTCGGCCCGCGCGCCCTCGTTTGCGATCGACACGCGAACCTACGCTGTCTCCCAACCGGCTGCCTCGGCGCCGGATCGGTTCCCGTGGTGGACGCTCGGCCTGCTCGGGCTTCCGCTCCTCGTCGCAGCAGTCGCGATCGCGCTCCGGCGCCGTGGTCACTCCTCCGCGGTCCCGGCGGCGGCGAATGGCTGAGCACCTGCTCATCGCGCTGCTCGTCTCGGGGCTCGCTCTTGCCGGGGACGCGGCGGCGGGAGGCGCCGCGCCTGACCTCCGCTGCCCGTCGATGCCGCTCGAGCGGGCGCTGCCGGCGCAGCTTGCCCGAGCGGAAAAGGCGTTCGTGCCCTGGGGGCCGAAGGTCTCGAGCGGGCTGTCGGCCGGACCGGTCTACCTCGTCGACGGCTCCTACCGCACGGCGATCTCGCGTGACGGCGACTTCACGGACTCGAGCGGCGCCTACCTGCACCGGGCCCTCGTCGCCGTCGCGCCGTCGTTTACCGGCCCGGTCACGATCACGGGCGGGCCGCTGAAGGCCGGCGCCGCGCTTGGCTTCTCGACCGACGGGGCGATCCACTGCTCCGTCGGGAAGTTGGGCGTCACCTGCGTTCCGCGGCCCCTCCGGTTTGCGCGGCGGCTCACGGTACGTGGCGGCAGCGGCTGGCGGATCGTCCGTACGGAACTGCGGCTTCCCGAGACCGGATGTTTCCGGCTCACGGCTGCGGGCTCCGGCCTGCACGAGACGATTCCCCTGGCGGTGCCGGGCCCATGAACCGCCGCCGTTTCCTCGCGCTTGCAGCCGCCCCGTTGGTGCTCCGGGCGGCTCCCGCGTTCGGAGCAAGGGCGCCGCGTGGGCTCGTGACCTGCGATACCGAGTCGAGGATCGCGGTCGTCGATCTCGCCGCCGGTCGCGTGCTCGGATCGATCTCGGTCTCGGCCGGGCCGAAGTCGATCGAGCGCGTGGGCACGGGCCTGGCGCTCGTCTGCCATACGGGAAGCGGGCTCGTGACGATCCTCGACGGCAGGACGGGCGCGGTCCGCCATGTGCTCCACGGCTTCGAGGCCCCGCGTTACACGGCTCGTCACCCCGACGGTGTCCATGCTTTTGTCAGCGACTCGGGGCACGGGCTTGTCTCGACGGTGGACGTCGGCCGCGGCACCGTGCTCGGCTCGGTCGAGCTCGGCGGCCCCGCCCGTCACCTCTCGCTGGCTCCCGACGGCCGCACTCTCTGGACGTCCCTCGGGTCGAGCGCGCGCCAGGTCGCGGTCGTCGACGTCTCGGATCCGGCCCGGCCGCGGTTTCAGCGCCGTGTCTCGCCGCCGTTCCTCGCGCACGACGTCGGGTTCTTCCCCGACGGGCGGCGGGTCTGGGTGACGGCGGGGACAGCAGGCGAGATGGCGATCTTCGCCGGCGGCAAGATCCCGGGCCCGCTCAGGGCCGGTCCCGGCCCGCAGCACGTCACGTTCGGGAAGGGAATCGCCTACGTCACGAGTGGTGTGGCCGGAACGTTCCGGGTGCAGTCGCTCGTGGATGGCTCGGTCCGTCGTGAGACCCGGATCCCCGTTGGCTCCTACAACGTGCAGTCGGGGCCGGACGGCCTCGTGCTCACCCCGTCGCTTGCGCACGGGACGCTCTGCGTGCTCGACGCCGTCGGGGAGGCTGCTGCACACGGTGCAGGTCTCGGCGTCATCGCATGACGCCTGCTTCGTGTTCTAACCCGGTGCGAGCCGGCGAAGACGGGTCAGTTCCGCGGGCAGATAGAAACGGAGCGCCAACAGCACGAGCGGGTAGATCGCGGTGAGCACGATCGCGGCCGGAAGCGAATGGATCTCCCAGGCGACCGCCGTCAGGCTCACGGCGACGCCGGAAAGGGTGAAGATGCGTCGCCACTGGTAGGCCACCGGGTAGACCTGGCGGCTCCGGAACCACATGCCGGCGAAGAGCACGAGGTAGGCGATGAGCGTCGAGACGGCGGCGCCCATCATCCCGTAGACAGGGATCAGCGCGATGTTGATCGCGATGTTCACGAGCGCGGCAGCGCCGCTCACGACCCAGTTGAGCTGCGTCTTGCGCATCCGGCCGATCCCGATCGCGAGCACCGAGTACCCCGAGTACGCGGCGGTCGCGAAGCAGAGGATCGGGACGGCCTCGGCCGAGCGCTCGAAGGTGCCCTTGGGGTTGATCAGATGGACGATCCAGGGTGCCGTCGAGCCGAACGCGAGCGACATCCAGCAGGTGACGAAGAGCAGGTAGGTGAGGACGTAGGCGTAGGTGCGCTTGGCCGCCGTGTCGTCGCGGATCGAATAGGCGAACGCGGGCCAGGCGAGCTGGAAGGCCGTCAGCAGGAACACGATCACCGATGCGATGCTCACCGCCAGCGAGTAGATCCCGACTTCTGCCTGCCCCTTGTAGCGATTGATGAAGAGGCGGTCGATCAGGTTGATCACCCAGAGGGCCAGCGCCGAGGGGACGAGCGGGAGCCCGAAGCGGTTCATCGCGCGCAGGAGCTTGCGATCGAACTGGAAGCCGAGCTGGTAGCGGCGGTAGGCCACGAGCACGAAATACACCGTGAGCGTTCCCATGAAGTTCCCGATCACCGCTCCGAGGGCGCCCTTGTGGAAGCCGACGACGAGCACGATCGTCGAGCCGATCGTGATCAGCACGTTCGCGACGCTCGCGATCGCGAAGCCCACTGGACGCTCCTCGACCCGGAAGAGCGCTGTCACCTGCGCGTAGTTCATCTGCGCCCAGAGGCCGACGAAGCCGGCCCGGACGAGCGCCGGGCTGAGGTTCAGCCAGTCGGCGATCGGCTGGGCGAAGACGAAGCCGAGCACGAGCCCGAGCGTCGCCATCCCCATCGTGAACCAGAAGGAGGTGCGGACGACGAGTGTCTTCCTCTCCTCGTGCTCGGAGTCGAAGTAGAAGCGGAAGAACGCGCTCGTGATCCCGAGGCGGAGCACGATCGCGAGTACGGACATCAGCGCGACGACGGTTGCGATCTGCCCGAAGCCCTTGGGGCCGAGATAACTCGTGTAGAGCGGCAACAGGAAGACCGCGATCAGCCGGGAGACGATCCCCCCGAGGCCGTAGATCGCCGACTGGCCGCCCAGTCGCTTCAGTTCTCTTGCGAGCACCTACAACTCAGCGTAGATCGCGAGCAGGCGGTCGGCGATCCGGTCGATGTCGTGGACCTGCTCGACGTAGGCGCGGCCTGCGGCGCCGAGCTCCCGCCTGGTCGCCGTGTTCTCGACGAGCGGGCGGAGCGCGTCGGCCAGCGTGTCTTTCGTCGCGGGGACGATCGGGACGCGGAGCCCGTAGCCCTCGGCGCTCCGCTCGACGGTTTCCTCGTCGAGGTGGGCGATGACGGGCTTGCCGAGCGCCATCGCCTCGAGCGCGAAGACGCCGTGCCAGCCTGCGTTCAGCTGGTCGACGACGATGTCTGCCCGCGCATAGCGCTTGCGCGCCTCGTCGTGGCGGACGCCTTCGACGATGTCCAGCTCGAGCTCGAGCTTCTCGCAGGCCTCGATCACGTAGCGGGTGCCCTTCTTCTCGCGGTTCGAGGGGGCGTGCACGACGAGCGGCTTCGGGTTGTCGGTCGGAGGAACCGGGGTGAACTCGCCGAGCTCGAGCCCCGGCGGGACGACACGGGCCTCAGGGACCCAGCGGAGGGCCGCGTAGGAGCCGACGATCTCTGCGCCCGCACGCTTGCCGTCCCGCAGCTCGTCGGGACGCTTGCCGCGGATGTCGGAGCCGAGATAGTGGAAGACGCTCTTCTTGCGAGCCGCTTGAGGATCGGGAACTGGAGTGACGGCGGCACGAGCGTCAGCCCGAAGTAGAAGTGGAAGACGTCGGTGCTCGGAAGCAGGCGGCCGAGGGCGGCGAACTGCGTGGCGAGCCTGCGCGGTAGCGCGCCGTGACGGTCGAGCGAGATGTCGGCCTCGGGATGCAGCTTCCCGCGGTTGAAGACGACGAGTCGGGCATCGACACCCTTCCGGCGCTGGGCCTGCACGTTCTCCCACGGGATCCCGGCGACGTTCACGGGAGCGTGCGTGACCCGGAGCGTCATGCCGGTTCGGGACGTGCCCAGGAAGCCTCCCCTGACCGCGATGCGGGCGCGCAAACCCGGTGTCTGACCCCGCCTTTGGGGCTCGAAAGCGCTTGGATGCTCAGATTGAATGGCGCAGCGGAATGTTGCCTGCCGGTGTCTGACACCGGTTGACAACATGGGACGGGGTCAGTTCGCATCGAACTCGAGCTGGTCGAAATAGCGCAGCGCGGTGCGGCCCGGGCGGATTCGCGGCGTGAAGGCGCGGAGCTCGTCGTCGGAGATCTCGCCGATCGCGCGCTTCACCCCCAGGTATGGCAGGTTCAGGTCGTCCTGGTAGACGATCGTCGAGATCCGCGGGTTGATCTCGATCACGTACTCGCCGACGAGCTGGATGTTGAAGAAGTGCTCGATCGCGAGCTCCGCGACGATCGCATTCCCGAGCTCCATCAGCTCCGGATCCTCGAGCGTGACGAAGTACATCGCGAGGCCGGCGCGCATCGCCTCGCGCGTCTTCGGGTGACCGAGCACGATCTCGCGGCCGTTGGCGATTCCGTCGATCGTTCGCTCGGGTCCGGTTGCGAGCTCCATCACGAGCAGGTCGGTCCGGTCGTCGACCGAGGCGAGGATCTCCACCGCGTCCTCGAGCAGCATCGAGACCGAACCGGGCCGTTCGCGCAGGAGCTGATCAGCACGATCCACGGTCGGGTCGAGGATCCGGAACCCCCGGGAGCCCGACGAGAACACCGGCTTGAAGCAGACCGGGCGCTCCGGGTAACCGAGCTCGCGCGCCGCCGCCTCGACCTCCGCGGCGCCCTTGACGCGCCGGAAGTCGGGGGCCGGCAGTCCGAGCCGGCGCAGAAAGGCGTAGCTCTCGGCCTTGTCGTTCGAGCGGTGGATCGCGTCCTGCGAGGAGACGAGGACAGCGGCGCCGCCGAGTCGGCTCGACCCCGCGAGGCCTTCCAGGTCGAACGACGACTGCGGCAGGATCGCGGCGGCATCTTCGCGCTCGGCGATCTCGGCGATCGCCTCCGGGAACGACGGGTCGGAGCCGGCAGGGACGAGGTGGAAGGCGTCGCAGTGGTGTCGGCCGATCGAGCGCTCGCTCATGTCGGTGCCGACGAGGCGAACTTCGCGCTCCCCGTTCTCGCGCAGGCCGCGCAGGAGCGCCGCCGTGCCCGGCGCGCCCGAGGCGGTCACGACGACGGTGATCGGCTTCATTCCAGGTCGATCCGGTCGGCGCGGAGGTGCTCGAGCCTCGCCGCCCGGTCGGCGTCGAGGAACGTCTGCATCGTCTCGCCCATCGTCTCTCCGTCGTAGGCCCAGATCTCGGGGTGGGTCAGGAGCTGGAGCCACTCGAACTCGCCGCGTTCGAGCTGGTCGTGGGGGCAGCCGTGCCGCCAGCGCTGGTTCGAGTCCGAGCGGTAGTGGCCGGGATCGAACCAGGGGTCGGTCATCACGTTCACGGCGCCCGCGATCGGGGCTGTCATGTACTCGGGATCGGGGTTGTGCCAGGCGACGACCGGCTCGAAGCGGTCGTCGAGGTCGATCGCGGGCCAGACCGCGTGGTGGGCGATCCGCCCGCCGAGCTCGCGGAGACGCGCGATCGTGCGCTCGCCTTCGGCCGAGCCGAGGTTGTAGAAGACTCGAGCGCGTCATCAGGAACCAGGTGGACCAGGCCCCTGCCGCGGCCTCGACCTCGGCGAGCGCGACGGCGGACTCGAGCGAGAGGTCGACGTCGTGACGGAGGACGAGGACGCCCGGCTCGGGAGCCCCGTCGAACCCCGCGAACCGGTAGCCGCCGGTTTTCGCGGCTTCGAGCAGCTCGCCGTAGTGGTCGAGTGAGAACGCGCAGGTCATCGTCGTTGCCGCCCGTTCGGCGTGGCACGGTCGAGCGGGCCCCTTTCGCCGTCGAGTCGGCCTCTGTCCCAAACGGCCGCGATCCGGGCAAAGCCCCACCCTGGGTGGGGAAGCCAACCCGCCACCCTCAAGGCAAATTGTACGGGTTTCGAAGGCTCGTGTCTGTGCCGACTTTGGAACGATTTCTCCACAGCGGCGGGGTGCAACCCGAGCGCCGCGGGGACGGGTCGGCCGGCAGGGAAGGGCCGAAGACCCTGGGTCGCGTCCGGCGTCGGCATGCCGGGAAGTGTCACAGAGCTGCGGAAGCTCACGCGCGCTCGACGGGCTCGACGTCCACGTCGATCAGCCGGGCGGCAGCCTCCGCGCGATCGAGGGCCTCGAGGTTCGTGTCGCCCACCGCGATCACGTACCCCCGGCGATCGCCGTCGAGCCGCACCGGCCGGATCACCTCGCCCTCGACGAGATAGGTGTCCGCCTGGACGACGCCCGGGAAGGCACGCACCTTCTCGAGTGACCCGACCCGGGTGACGCGGCCCGGGGTGAGCGGCCCGGGCGCCGCGGTCAGGAAGCGGATCGCGAGCGGCCGGCGGAAGGCGGGCCTGACGAGCGAATCGGGCAGCTCCTCGCCGAGCGCCATCCGCAACTGCACCTCGACCAGATCGACGCCGACCGCATGCCGGACGAGATCGGACATCTGGCCGCCGGGGATCCTCGCTGCGACCTCGACGACAACCACGCGCCCGTCGTCAGCCGCGATCAGCTGCGGGAACGCGATCCCGGTGCCGAGGCCGAGCGCCCGAGCAGCTCGCGAGGCCATCTGCTCCGACTCGGCGAGCTGGTCGCCGGACACCGTCGGTGGATACACGTGGATCCAGCCGACGCCGAACCCGACCCCGGGCGGGCGGCGCCGATCCGAAAGCGTCAGCGTCTCGGCCTCGCCGCCGCGGGCGATCACGATCCCGTTCATCTCCATGCCCTCGACGTACTCCTCGAGGATCGCCTCGCCCGTGGGGGAGGCCGACACCGCCTCGTGCAGGTGCGCCTCGATCTCGCCGACCGACCGGACGACGAAGATCCCGCGCTGCCCGCCGGAATCCGCCGGCTTCAGCACCGCCGGGAAACCGACCTCCTCGGCCGCGCGATAGCGCTCCGACAGGATCCGGAGCGCCGAGAATCGCGGCTGGGGAACGCCGTCCTCGGCGAGCCGTCGCCGCATCGCCACCTTGTGCGTCATCAGGTGCGCCGTCGCGGTGCCGATCCCGGGAAGCCCGCGCGCCTCCGCCACGGCCGCCACCACGGGCACGGCCCGATCGGCCGACACCGTCAGCACGCCGTCGAACTCGACGTCCGCGACCGCTGCCAGCACCGCCTCGACGTCGGAGAAGTCGACGACGAAAGGAACGTCGGCCTCGGCGAGCCCCAGGGCGTCCTTGTTCCTGTCCGCCGCGAGCACGCGCAAGCCGAGCTCCTTCGCCCGCAGGATCGCGTTTCGCTGGTGGCGGCCGGCGCCGACGAAAAGAACGGTTTTCACGTCCCGACCTTAGTCGTCGGCGAGTCGCGCCACGATCGCGTAGTCGAGCGGCGCAGAGAGCGTCTCGCCGAGCAGCCGCCGGTTCGCGGCGAGCGCCGACCGAGCCGCGTCCCATTCCGCGCCCGCCGGAAGCTCGACCTCGCGTAGCCCCTCTGCGGGAGCGTTGAGGAAGCGCACCGAGACGTCCGGGAACCCCGCCCCGCGCACGAGCAGCTCGAGCGTCTCCGCGACGAGCGGTTGCGCGTGCGTCAGATCGGCGAAGTAGTTGCGAAGGGCCTGCGGCGACACCGGGTTGATCGTCTCGAGGACAAGCATGCCGCCCGGGCGGAGCCTCGAGGCGGCGAGCTCGAGCAGCCGGACGAGCGCCGCCGGCGGCAGGTGCTCGACGAGCTGGAGCGCCGTGACGGCTCCGAGCGTGCCCGCCTCGACGCCCTCGAGCGCGGCCAGCGCGTCGGCCTGCTCCGCCTCCACGCCCTCGCCCCGCGCAAACGCCACCATGTCCCCGTCGGCATCGACCCCACGCGCCGCGACGCCGGCATCGCGCAGCAAGGCGAGCAACTCGCCGCGCCCGCACCCGAGATCGAGCACCGGCCCGCACCCTGCGAGCAGCTCGACGTAGGGCCGTTGCCGCTCGCGTACCTCAGCCGTGGGCGCCCGCATCCTCGACTCGAAGGCGAAGTAGTCGGGCAGTGCGTCCTGGCGCGGTTGAGCCGCCACCGTCCGCGGCCCGCCCTCGCCGCCGCGCCGTTCCAGCCGGAGCAGCCTCTCCTCGAGCTCCCGGCTGCGCCGCTCGGCCTCGCCGGCCCGCGCCGCCGCATCGTCCACCCGTTCGGACAGCGCATCGACCACGCGAAGCACCGCGTCGTTGAAGGCCCGCTGCGCCCGCGCGAGCGGCTCGGCGGCCTGCGACAGCCGATTCCGCACGCCGCCGCCCTCGGGAGCGGCCGAGACCGAGCGGAGCGCCTCTGCCTCCGCACGGGCCTTCGCCAGGGGATCCATGAGGCTGCACGATAGGGCGCGGTTAGACTCGCCGTCGTGCTTGAAGGAAAACGGATCCTGATCACCGGCGGCGCCGGCTTCATCGCGACGACCCTCGCGCGCGAGCTCGTCGAGCGAAACGAGATCGTGGCGGTGGACAACCTCCATCGCGACGCCCTCTCGGGCACCGAGCTCGCGGATCACCCGAACTTCACCCTTCACCGAGGCGACGTCCTCGACGGCCCTCATCTGAAGGAGCTCGCGAAGGGCGCCACGCACTTCGTCCACTGCGCGGCGATCGCCGGGGTCGAGACCGTGCTCGAAAGCCCGGTGAGGACGATGCGCGTGAACGTGATCGGCACCTACAACGCCCTCGAGGCCGCGCTCGCGACGATCGAGACGCTCGAGCGCTTCGTCGACTTCTCGACCAGCGAGGTCTTCGGCACCCACGCCTACAACGTCAGCGAGGGCCAGGTCTCGACGATCGGCTCGGTCGGAGAGGCCCGCTGGACCTACGCCGTCTCGAAGCTCGCCGGCGAGCACATGGCCCACGCCTACCACGACGAGTTGAAGCTCCCGACCGTCACCGTCCACCCCTTCAACGTCTTCGGCCCCGGCCAGATCGGCGGCGGCGCGATCCGCGCGTTCATCGAGGCGGCGCTCGCCGGCAACAACCTCACGGTCCGTGGCGACGGCTCGCAGATCCGCGCCTGGTGTTACGTCACCGACATGGTCAGCGGCGTCCTCGCCTGCCTCGAGCGCGGCGAGGCGGTCGGCCAGGCGTTCAACATCGGCAACCCGCGCTCGTCGGTGACGATCTACGACCTCGCCCAGCGGATCATCCGGCTCACCGGCTGCTCCGGCGAGATCGAGTTCGCACCGCTCGGCTACGTCGACGTCGAGCTCCGTATCCCGAACGTGGCGAAGGCGCGCGAGCTCCTCGCCTGGGAGCCGGAGGTCGAGCTCGACGACGGTCTCGCCCGGACGATCGAGTGGTACCGGAGCAGGTAGAGACAGTCCGCCTCGCCCGGCCCGACACGGGCGGCGAGGACATCGCTCTCGTCACCGAGGTGCTCGAGAGCGGCCAGCTCACCATGGGGCCGCTCGTCGCCGAGTTCGAGCGCGAGCTCGCCCTCGCCTGCGGGACGCGTCACGCGCTCGCCGTCTCCTCAGGAACCGCGGCCCTTCACCTCGCCGTGCTCGCGCTCGGGCTCGAACCGGGCGACGAGATCGTCGTTCCCGCCTACACGTTCCCGGCGACAGCGAACGTCGTCGCGCTCTCCGGCCTGAGGCCGGTGCTCGTCGACGTCGACCCGGTGACGATGAACATCGATCCGGCGAAGATCGAGGTCGGGCCGCGGACGAAGGCGGTGATGCCCGTGCACCTCTTCGGCCGCCCCGCGCGGATGGAGGAGCTGCCCGACCTGCTCGTGATCGAGGATGCCGCCGGTGCGCTCGGCGCGAAGCGAGGCGGCCGTCCGTGCGGGTCGCTCGGGCTCGTGGCCTGCCAGAGCTTCCACCCCCGGAAGATCGTCACGACGGGCGAGGGCGGCGGGATCACGACCGACGACGACGAGGTCTCCTCGATCATGGCGCAGCTCCGAAACCACGGTTGGCGCTCGCTGGCCGACGCCGACATGCCGGCCCCGGGGCTCAACTACCGGCTCTCCGACATCCTCTGCGCGGTCGGGCTACCCCAGCTCCGCCGCCTCGATGAGCTGCTCGCGACACGGACGAGGATCGCCGCGGGATATGCCGAGCGGCTCGCCGGCCTTCCCGTGACGCTGCCCGTGGCAGACGAGGGCGACGTCCACGGCTGGCAGGCCTACATCGTCCAGGTCGAGAACCGCAACGAGGTGCTCGCCGGGCTACGGGCGCAGGGGATCGAGGGACAGATCGGGACGTTCTCCCTCCCGCTGCTCGCCGCCTACTCGGATCAGGGCACCTTCCCCGGCGCCGCTCACGCGTTCGAGACCGCGCTCGCGCTCCCGTTCCACACGCGGCTCACCGAGTCGGAGCTCGACCGGGTGGCCGCAGCACTCGGCAAGCTCGTGACTCAGCGCTGATCTCACGCCCGAGTCTCTACCCCTGATCGCGGCCCAGCACGACGTCGATCCCGTCGAGGACGAGCGACACCTCGGACGCGTTCAGGTGGCCCGCGCGCTCCTCGAGGACCGTGCGATCGATGGACACGATCTGAGACACGTTCGCGACCGAGTCCTTCGGTAGCCCGCTCGAGGAGATCGGGACGACGACGTTTCCCGGAGCCGCCGCCCAGCGAAGGTTGCTCGTCAGCGGGACGACGACGACGGTCGCGATCCGGCTCGAGTTGAACGCATCGCCCTGCACCACCACGACGGGTCTCCTGAGGCCGGGTCCCGAGCCGGAGGGCTCGGGAAGCGAGGCCCAGAAGACATCGCCCTGCCCGACTACCACTCGCTGCGTGCGAGCGCCTGGCGTGCCGCCTCTCCAGCCCACCGGTCGGTCCCGGGCGCGATCTCGTCGAGCGCCCGGTCGAGGAGAGCCGCGAGCGTTCCGGGCTCGCGCCGTGCAAGGTATTCGGCGAGCGCGTCCTGGTAGACCTCGCTCCGCGACTTGCCCAGCCTGTGAGCCAGCTCATCTGCGCGCCGGAACAGATCGTCCGGAACTGAGACTGCCGTTTTCATACCAGTAGTATAACCGAAGCCGTCACCGCGAAAAACGGACGAGCGAGGAGAGAGGCTTGACAAACTTGTGAGTCATCACTAACCTGCCGACGTGGTAGTCACGACAGAACGCAAGACGAAGGACGCCCGTCGTGAGGAGATCCTCGATGCGGCGATGCTGGAGTTCGCCGAGCGCGGCTTCCACGGGGCCTCGACCGAGGACATCGCCCGGCGGGCCGGCATCTCGCAGCCTTATGTGTTCCGGCTCTTCGGAACGAAGAAGGAGCTCTTCAGGGCCGTCGTCACACGCTGTTTCCGGGAGACGCTCGAGATGTTCCAGCGGGCGGCAGAAGGGCTACGCGGCGGGAATGCGCTCGAGGCGATGGGTCGGGCATATGTCGATCAGCTCGCGACCGACTCGGTTCGGCTACGGGCCCAGATGCAGGCCTACGCGGCCTGCGACGATCCGGAGATCCGGGAGGTCGTCCGCCAGGGTTTCGGCGATCTCGTGGCTTATGCGAAGCGTGTTTCCGGTCTCCCGCCTGAGCACGTGGCCCGGTTCTTCGCAAACGGGATGCTCTTGAACGTGTTTGCTTCGATGGGGCAGTTCGGCGAGCGGGCCGACGAGTGGGCGCAGGAGCTCCACGACGGTCTTCACAAGGACGAGGACTGCTGAATTCTCTTTCCAGTCGATCTTTTTTTCAGTCGGAGGTAAGTGATGAGTCACAAAATAGAGAACAACCACAGACTGCTCTGGGCCTTCCTGCTCACCTCGGCCGCAGGCTTCATGGTCACACTCGACAACCTCGTCGTCACGACCGCGATCCCGGTCATCCGCCACGATCTCGGGGCCGGCCTCTCCGGGCTCGAGTGGACCGTCAACGCCTACACCCTCACCTTTGCGGTGCTCCTCCTCACGGGCGCCGCTCTCGGCGACCGCTTCGGCCGCCGCCGGATGCTCGCGATCGGCCTCGCGATCTTCACCGTCTCCTCTGCGGCCGCTGCTCTTGCCCCGTCGATCCTCGCGCTCGACATCGCCCGTGCCTTCCAGGGGATCGGGGGTGCGATCGTGATGCCGCTGACCCTCACGATCCTCGCCTCCGCCGTACCGGCCGAGAAGCGGGGCCTCGCGCTCGGGGCCTGGGGCGGGATCACCGGGCTCGCAGTCGCGTTCGGCCCGCTCGTCGGCGGTGCGGTCGTCTCGGGGATCTCGTGGCACTGGATCTTCTGGTTGAACGTACCGATCGGGCTCGTCCTGATCCCACTCGTCCTGCTCCGCCTGGACGAGAGCCGTGGTCCGTCGGACAGGCTCGACCTGCCGGGCGTCGTGCTCGCCGGCGTCGGGCTGCTCGGGATCGTCTGGGGGCTCGTCCGCGGGAACGCGCTCGGCTGGAGCTCGCCCGCGATCCTGGGCGCGATCCTCGGCGGGCTCGTCGTGATGGTGCTGTTCGTCCTCTGGGAGCTCAGAGCGCCCGCGCCGATGCTGCCGATGCGCTTCTTCAAGAACCGCGCCTTTGCGCTCTCGAACCTCGCCTCGCTCCTCTTCTCCTTCGGGATGTTCGGCTCGATCTTCCTGCTCGCCCAGTTCTTCCAGACCGTGCAGGGCTACACGCCGTTCGACTCGGGCGTCCGGATCCTGCCGTGGACGGCGATGCCGATGCTCGTCGCGCCGATCGCCGGTGCGATGTCCGACCGGATCGGCGGCCACCGGCTGATGGCCGCCGGGCTCGCCCTTCAGGCGATCGGCCTGGCGTGGATCGCGGCGATCACGACGACGACCCTCCCCTACAGCAATATCGTGCTCCCGTTCATCGTCTCGGGAACCGGGATGGCGCTCTTCTTCGCGCCTGTCTCGAACGTCGTCCTCTCGGCGGTTCGTCCCGAGGAGCAGGGCCAGGCCTCCGGAGCGAACAACGCGATCCGGGAGCTCGGCGGAGTGCTCGGCGTCGCGGTGCTCGCCTCGATCTTCGCCAACGCGGGCGGATACAGCACCGCCGAGACGTTCGTGAAGGGAACGAGCAACGCCGTGTACGTCGGTGCTGCGGTCGTGGCGGTGGGTGCGGTCGCCGCGTTCTTCATCCGCCGGCGCCCGAGCAGGGTGCGGGCGCTCGAGCGCGCGCCCGAGCTCGAAGCCGCGGCCTAGCGATTTCGCAGGGAGGGGATCCGGCCCGGGTCCCCTCCCTGCCCATCTTGGGGCGGCGCGCCACCCATCTTGGTCTCCGGCGTTGAAGCGGCGGCTCGGCGGATGCATGATGAACCGGCGTGTCAGAGGTCTCTCCCGCTGCCGTCTCGAGCGAGCTGCTCGAACGTGCCTTCGAGCTCGCCGCGCTCGACGAGGCGTTCGACGTCGTGCGCGGCGACTCCCGAGGAACCATCGTGCTCGTCGGCGGCGAGGCAGGTGTCGGAAAGACGACGCTTCTCCGCCGGTTTGCGGAGTCGCGCGAGAATTCGGTTCGGATCCTCTGGGCCTCCTGCGACCCCCTGTTCGCGCCGCGTCCGCTCGGGCCGCTGCTTGCGGTGGCGGAGGAGACCGGCGGCGAGTTGGAGGAGGTCATCGCAGCCGGTTCGATGCCGCATGACGTCGCGTCATCCCTTGCTCGAGAGCTGTGCGTTCGCTCGCCGACGATTCTCGTGCTCGAAGACGTGCACTGGGCCGACGAGGCCACGCTCGACACGTTGATCCTCCTCGTCCGGAGGCTCGAAGCCGTCCCTGCGCTCGTCGTCGCGAGCTACCGGGACGAGGGCCTCGACCGGAGCCACCCCCTTCGCAGGGTGCTCGGCGAGCTCGCGACAGGTGAGGTCGTGCGTCGCCTGAAGCTCGCCCCGCTCTCATCCGAGGCAGTCGCTCGGCTCGCCGCGTCGTTCGACGTCGATGCCCTCGAGCTCTATCGCAAGACGGCCGGCAATCCGTTTTTCGTCGTCGAGGCGCTCGCGGTAGGAGCGGGCGAGATCCCGGCCCTCGTCAGGGACGCTGTCCTCGCGCGGGCGGCTCCGCTCAGCTTTGCGGCGCGCGACGCACTCGACGCGGTCGCGATCGCATCGCCGCCTGCCGACCTTCCGCTCCTCAGGGCCCTCCTCGGAGAGCAGCTCGCCGGTCTGGATCAATGCCTTGCTTCCGGAATGCTGGCGGAGGTCCCCGGGGGCGTGGCGTTCCGCCACGAGCTCGCTCGGCTTGCGATCGAAGAGGCGGTTCCGCTCAACCGCAAGACCGAGCTGCACGCGACCGTGCTCAGGGCGCTTGCCGACCGCCCGGCGAGCGCCGACCTCACGCGGCTGGCCCACCATGCCGAAGGGGCAGGCGACGCCGTGGCGGTTCTTCGTCTCGCTCCTGCGGCGGCCGGCCGGGCCGCCGCGATGGGTGCCCACCGCGAGGCCGCCGCCCAGTATGCGCGGGCGCTTCGGTTCGGTGAGGCTCTGTCTCCGGCCGGCCGAGCCGACCTCCTCGAACGCCGGGCCGACGCCTGCTACCTGACGGACCAGAACGGCGAGGCAATCGAGTCGATGAACGGGGCGCTCGATCACCACCGCAGGCTCGGCGACCCGCTCAAGGAGGGTGACGCGCTCCGCCGTCTCTCCGAGTTCCTCTGGTGCCCGGGCAGGACGGGAGAGTCCGAGCAGGCCGCCCGGGCAGCCGTCGAACTGCTCGAGACCCAGCCGCCGGGACACGAGCTCGCGAGGGCCTACGCGGGTCTTGCCGGCACGTGCGTCGATGCCGGACGCCTGGAAGAGGCGGTCCGATGGGGCGTTCGTGCCCTCGAGCTCGCGGAGCACCTCGACGACTCGCGAATTGCCGTCAACGCCCTCGCGGCAATCGGGGCTTGCGAGTTCGCCGCAGAGGGCGTTGGGACGCTCCGGCGAAGCCTCGAGAAAGCGGAGCAGGCGGGGCTCGAAGCGCAGATCGGGAAGGTGTACGTCGTCATTGCCGGCGCGGCTCTTCGCGCGCGCTGCCCGATCGTCGCGAAGCCGTATGTCGATGCGGGGATCGACTACTGCAGCGACCGAGGCCTGGAGCTGTTCAGGCTCTACCTCATCGCCCACCGTGCACGACTCGAGCTCGACATGGGCCGTTGGGCCGATGCGGCGGATTCCGCCGAGGCGGTACTCAGAATCGAGCGGACCTCGACGATGCCGCGCATCATTGCGCTCGTCGTGCTCGCACTCGTACGTGCTCGACGCGGAGACACGGGACACTCGACGCTGCTCGCTCAGGCTTGGCGGCTTTCGGAGCCGACCGGTGAGCTGCCACGGCTCGGCCCCGTCGCGGCGGCGCGCGCTGAAACGGCCTGGCTCGAAGGCGATCGGGATGCGGTCGCCGCCGCAACCGAGAAACCACTCGCGCTCGCGTTCGAGCGCCGATCGGGTCTGTTGATCGGAGAGCTCGTGACGTGGCGGCGGCGCGCCGGGCTCGATCCGCAGGCTCCGCCTGGGGCTTCGGGGCCCTATCTCCTGCAGCTCGACGGAAAGCCTGTGGATGCTGCCGGCGACTGGGCCGCGCGCGGGCTTCCCTACGAGGCTGCGCTGGCGCTGTCAGAGGCCTCGAGCGAGGAGCTCGTTCGGCGATCGCTGGATGAGCTCCACGAGCTCGACGCTCGGCCGGCGGCTGCGATCGTTACGGGGCGCCTACGAGCGCGAGGTGTGCGTCGCTTGCCGCGCGGCCCGCGGCCGACGACCCGCCAGAACCCGTGGGGACTGACCGTCCGCGAGCTCGAGGTGCTGGGCCTCGTGGCCGAGGGGCTCCCGAATGTCCGGATCGCCGCGCGGCTCGTCCTCTCCGAACGCACCGTCGACCACCACGTCGCCGCGGTCCTCCGCAAGCTCGGCGTCCGCACTCGCGCGGAGGCGAGCCTGAAGGCCGCCCGGCTCGAACTGACACAACGAAGTTAGGTAGCTCCGTCGGCCCAATCTGGGCAGTGGGGCCGATTCCGCGCGGCGGACGGTCGCCTACCGTCGGTCGGGACAGAGTGGAGCCGCTTTTGCGGTGTGACGGCGGTTACACAGAGTGCGTCGTGGCAGGCAACGACGTTGCGCCGGGACGCTCCTACCGTCGAACGGCACCGATCAACCGCCGAAGCCAGTTACAGGAGGTCCAAGATGAGCAAGTCGAACCCGATCCGGATGGCGGTCGCCGCACTCGCCGGCGCCGCGTGCTTTGCTCCGTGTGCGATCGCCGCCGCGGCGTCGCCGGCAGCGCAAGGCGAGGCGAAGAACGTGGTTCCGTTCACGGCGCCCTACTCCGTGCCGCGCCCGAGCATCCACTCCACCGCCTCGACCCCGCAGACCGCGGCGCCGCAGGGCGAGGCGAAGAGCGAGACGCCGTTCAATGCGACCTACAGCGGCGATCCCGGCCTCGCCCTGGCCTACGCGAAGGTCGCGGAGCTCGCGAAGCTCGAGGCCGCCGGCGAGCCGAAGAACACCCCGCCGTTCACCGACTCCGTCGGCTCGTCCGGCGCGGGGTTCAGCTGGATCGACGCCTCGGTGGGGGCACTCATGGCGCTCGGAGCTTGTCTCCTCTTTGCCTCCGCGATTGCTCTCCGCCGGCGCGCCGGCGTTGGCCTTGACAGAGTTCGCATCGAACACGCCTGAGCACAAAGCAAATTGCGCAGCGCGAAGGCGCGGGCGAAATCTCGCCCGCGCCTCGCTTTGTGTCACGGCGGGCACACAACGTGCGTAACCGGCGTCAACGACGCCGCAAGGGGTTGGGCATACGGTCATGAGGGCATCGATCCCCACCGCAGCCAGGAGGCACCAGAGATGACCAAGTCGCAGCCCATCCGCATCCTTCTCGCCTCATCGATCGCCGCCGCCACTCTCGCCCCTTCAGCCCTCGCAGGCTGGCAGGACCCCGTTGGCTCGCCGACCGCCTCGAACACCCACTACTCCGTTGCGGCTCACCGTAGAGTCGTCGTCCACGACATCTCCGCCCGCCACGCAAGGGCCGCCGCGATCGCCCGGCTCGTCGCCGAGACCAAGCGGCTCGACGCCAACTACCGGTTCGACCGGGTTCCTGCAGGCCAGCGCTGAGCGAGTTGCGCGGGAGCGAAGGGCGCGGTTTCCGCGCCCTTTCGTTGGGCCGCCGTCGCCCCCGGCAGTGACAATGAGGGAGTGGCTGCGAATCCGCCCGACCGAGTGCGCTGCCTGCTCGTCCTCGGAGCGGGCCCGGCGCAGCTCGGTTTGCTCGAGGCAGCGCGGGCTCACGGGATCTGGACGGCCGTCTGCGACAGGGATCCAGGCGCTCCGGGCTTCGGGCTCGCCGACCGGCGCTGCATCGTCTCGATCGAGGACGAGACCGCGATCGAGCGGCTCGCCTCGGCGTTGCCCCTCGCCGGCCTGATCGCCCCCGGGACCGACGAATCCGTCGCCGTCGCCGCCCGCGTGGCCGAGAAGCTCGGGCTTGCGCACCCTGTCTCGGCCGAGACCGCGATCCTCGCCACGAGCAAGTCCAGGCAGCGTGCGGCGCTCGAGGCCGCAGGCATTCCGCAGCCTCGCTGGCAGCTCGTCTCGGACGAAGGTGAGATCGAGTTGCCGCTTCCGCTCGTGGTGAAAGCCGCCGACCGCACTCGAGCCCGGGGGCTGTCCATCGTCTCGAGCCGTTCGCGGCTTCCCGCTGCCCTCGCGACGGCACGGGCGGCCTCTCGGAGCGCGATCCTCGTCGAGGAGTACGTCGACGGCGACGAGGTCACGGTGACCGGCTTCTCGGCCGGGGGTGAGTTCCTGCCACTCGCGGCGGTCGACCGCCGCTCGGCTCCGGAGTCGGCGTTCGGGGTGACGCTCGCCCAGACCTGGCCCTCGCCGCATGCCGCCGAGGCGGTCGAGGTGACGCGCCGTGCGGTCGAAGCGCTCGGAATCGACGAGGGCCCCTCGTTCACCCAGCTCCGGATGAGCCGCGGGGGCGCCGAGGTGATCGAGGTTTCGGCCAGGCTCGCCGGCGGACACGACGCGGAGCTCGTCGAGCTCGTCACGGGGATCGACCTGAACGCGCTGGCGCTCGCGGCGGCGCTCGGACGCCCGGTTGCTCCCGGCGAGGTCGCCAGGGCGTTCCGGCCCTCGATCGCCGCCGCCGCGACGCGCTTCCTGCTCGCTCCGCCGGGCGAGCTCGAATCGATCGAGATGCCCGACGGCCAGAAGGGCGTGGTCTCGACACGGTTCTACCGCGGGCCCGGCCACGTCTTCGGCCCGCTCCGCCGCTCCTCCGACCGGGCCGGGGCGGTGCTCGCCGCAGGTGCGACTCCGGATGAGGCCCTTGCCCGGGCCGATGCCGCTGCGGAGCGCATACGCTTCGTGACGGCGGATGCGCCGGCACTCCCGGACGGCCCTCTCCCGGGCGACGCCGTCCCGGGCGATACCCGCCGGCAGGTCGTCGCCCAGTCAGATGTCGCGAGCACGAGTGCCAGATGAGAAGTCGCCTCCGAACGTAGGCCTCGCTGCCTTCCGTCGGCGGCTGAGCCCGAAGAACCGCTCGGTCCGGATCGTCGGCACGGTGCTCGTCACCGGTCTCGCCGGTCTCTACATCGTCTCGAAGATCGACCTGGGCCAGACGGCCCACACGATGGCCGACGCGAGCATCGGCTGGCTCGCGCTCTCGGCGTTTCTCACCGTGATCACGGTGCCCCCGCAGGCCTACCGCTGGAAGCTTCTGCTTCGCGCCCGGGGCGTCGAGGAGTCGCTCCTCTGGCTCACCCGCGCCTACTTCGTCTCCTACGCCGTCGGCCAGGTGCTCCCGACCGGCGTCGGCGGCGATGCGTCCCGGATCTTCGAGACGACGAAGCGCCACCCCGGCGAGGGCTCGCCGATCGCGGGGTCGGTCGTGCTCGAGCGGGCGATCGGAGGCGCGGTGACGCTCGTCCTCGTCGCGGTCGGGTTCCTGCTCGCGCTCGGCCACTATCCCGTCGGGCCCTACCTCTGGGTCGAGGCGGTGTTCGTCGTGGGGACGATCGCCGCCGGGTTCGTCGTCTTCTCGGCCCGCCTTCGCCGCCATCTCCGCCGCTCCGTGCCGCTGCTGCGACGCGCGCGCATCGAGCCTGTCGTCCGGGCCGCCTACGAGGGAATCCACGGGTACCGCCACCACACCCGGACGCTCCTCGCGGTCGCCGGGATCACGACGCTCGCCCAGCTCTGCCGGATCGCCGCGATCTGGGCGGGAGGCCGGGCCGTCGGAGTCGAGCTCGGGCTGCGCCCGTACGTCGTGCTCGGGCCGCTGCTCTTCCTGGTGATGCTCGTGCCCTTCACGATCAACGGAGCCGGGGTGCGCGAGGCGTTCTTCGTCAGCTTCCTGACGCGCATCGGGGTCGATTCCGATGCCGCGTTCGCGACGGGCTTCATCTTCTTCCTGATGACGCTGCTCCTGGCGTTGCCGGGGCTCATCGTGATCCTGTGGGAGGGCGCCCGGCGGGCTCCGGTTCCGGTCGCGGATGGCTGACGCCGTCTCGGTCGTCGTCGTGACCTTCAACGCGGCGGCCTACATCGAGCGCTGCCTCGCCTCGGTCGCCGGGTACGCGACGATCGTCGTCGACAACGGCTCCGCCGACGGCACGCCGGCGCTCGTGCGGGAGCGATTCCCCGAGGTGACTGTGATCGAGCAGGAAAACCGCGGGATGGGCGGCGGCAACAACACCGGGATCCGAGCGGGCGGCGGCCGCTATGCGTTCCTCTTGAACTCGGATGCGTGGGTGGAGCGGAATGGTCTCGAGCGCCTCGTTGCGTTCGCCGATGCGCACCCGCGGGCCGCGGTCGTCGGGCCGCGGCTGCTCAATCCGGACGGGACGCTCCAGCGCTCCGTCCGCGGCGACCCGACGCTCTGGCGGCTCGCGACCGAGTACCTGTTCCTGCGCAAGCTCGGGCCGGGGACCGACGCGCTGAATGCCTTTTACGGGGGCGGTTTTCCGCACGACCTGCCGCGGCTCGTCGAGTCGCTCCAGGGCGCGGCGCTGCTCGTGCGGCGCGAGGCGATCGACGAGGTCGGGCTCTTCGACGAGAGCTTCTTCATGTTCAGCGAGGAGACCGACTGGCTCGCCCGCTTCCGTGAGGCCGGATGGGAGGTGTGGTTCACGCCCGCTGCCGAGGTCGTCCACCTCGGCGGCGCCTCGCACGGCGGGCGTCTCTACACCGAGAACCTGCGCGGGATCCTGCGGTACCTCGACAAGCACAAGGGGCCGCGCGAGGCCGCGCGAGCGCGGGTGCTCCTGCTCTGGTCGCTGCGGGCTCGCGCGCTCGTCTTCCGCGGCGAGCGCGGCCAGGCCTACCGCGACGGCGCGAGCTTTCTCGCCTCGGGCGACGTGCAGGCGCTGCTAGATGAGTAGTTCCATCGGATGATCACGGAATACGTCAGGCTCGCCTTCGCGACCGGGATCGTGCTGCTTCCCGGGTACCTCGTCGCGTGGGCGCTCGGGCAGCGCGGGACCGCGCCCGGCTTCGTGTGGGCGTTCGGCTGCCTGTTCCTTGCCTGGGCGGCCGTCTTCATCGTCCACGGGACGATCTCGCTCGCCGTCTCGATCCTCGGAGCGATCGGGCTCGTCGCCGCGCTCGTCGGGGCATCGAGAGGCGTCCGCCGCCGCGCGGAGCCCTTGCCCGACGCCGACCCGGAGCCGACCGGGCTGATCCGCGCCTGCGTGTTCGTTGGCGGGGCAGCGCTCGGAATCGCGCTCTGGCACGTCGAGGGCGCGGTCGTCGGCGACGCGCTCTTCCACGAGGGCCGCGTCCGCAAGCTCCTCGACCTCGGCCACCTGCACCTGCGCTCGGTGGACGAGCTCGCACACGGCGGCCTTCATCCCGGCTACGCGTTCCCGCTCTGGCACGGGTTCCTGGCCCTCGTCGCGAAGCTCTCGGGGCTCGATCCCTCGGTCGTGGTCCACCGCGAGGCCTCGGTGCTCGTGCCGATAGCCTGCCTCGTGGCGTGGGAGGCGGGCCTCGCCGTGTTCCGGTCGCCGGCGGGCGGGCTCGGCGTACTCGCGGCATCGCTCGGGATCTACTGCTTCGCCGCGGGCAACGGCGGTTCGTACGTCTCGCTTGCGCTGCCTGCGACCTCCTCGCGCCAGCTGATGGTACCGGCCGCGTTCGCGCTCTACTTCACCTACGCCGAATCGGGGCGGCGCGTCGATCTGGCCGCCGTGGCCGTTGCGTTCGGCGCGCTGGCGCTCGTCCACCCGACCTACGCGCTCTTCGCGCTGATCCCGCTCGGCGCCTACGCGCTCGTCCGCTGGCCCGAGTGGCGGCGCTCGTGGACGGCGATCGCCGCGGCGCTCGTTCCGGTCGGGCTCACGGTGCTCTGGCTGAAGCCGGTGGTCGACGAGACGCTCTCGGTCAATCCGAGCGCCGCTCTACAGGCCCTGACGCTCTCGCACTATGGCAACGAGCTCGTGGTCAAATCGGTGCATCACTTCAGACTCGCCGCCGAGGTGCCGGGCCGAACCGGCGCGGTCGCGGTCGCCGCGCTCGCGATGGTGCCCCTCGCGGGCTTCGCCGCCCGCCGGCGCTGGGGCGCTTTCGTGCTCGGCGGGGCGGTCGCGGTGCTCGCGCTGATGCTCGTGCCGGAGCTCTTCGTCCGCTTCTCGAATGCCGTCTCGCTCTCGCAGTCGCGCCGGGCGGCCGGGTTCGTGCCGCTCACCTTTGCCTTCGCAGGCGGTCTCGCGCTGCTCACCCGACGTGCGTTCCTGCTCCCCCTTGCCTTCGTCGCCGGCTTCCTGCTCCAGCGCCGCTGGCCCGGCGATTTCGCCTACGGCCTCCGCCACGGCGGCCCGGCGGCGATCACCTGGTTCGCCCTGCTCGGGGGTGCGGTCGCGCTCGTCCTCGGACTGATCTTCGCCCGCGACCGGCCGGTCGAGAAATGGACGCTCGGTGCACTGGCCGCGTTCCTCTTCGTGCTCCCGGTGGCCTGGCACGGGTTCTCGCGCTGGAGCCCGCTCAACCCGACCGACAGGACCGCGCTCTCGCCGGCGCTCCTCGCTCGGCTGAAGACACTCCCGAAGGGCTCGGTCGTGATCGCGTCCCTCCCTACGAGCTACGAGATCGCGGCCGTCGCGCCGGTCTATGTCGTCGCCGCCCCGGTCGCGCACGTCGCGAACACGAAGGCCAACGACCCGGTGCTCCGGGAAAAGCAGGTCGCGCACTGGCTTGCGACCGGCGACCCCTCGATCCCGCGCATGTACGGTGCCACCTGGGCTGTGACGAAGAATGGTCGTCTCGTCCATCTCAGCCAATGAAGGTGCTGCTCGTCACGCTGTATTTTCCGCCCGCCGGCGGTGGAGGCGTCCAGCGGCCCCTCAAGTTCGCGACGCACCTGCCGGAGCTCGGGATCGAGACGCACGTACTCGCTCCCGACGACCCGAAGTGGATCCACCGCGACGACGACCTGCCGCCGCCGACGCTCGCGTGGGTTCACCGCGTGCGGTTCATCGGGCCCCAGGGCCGGAAGCCTGCCGAGGAGCTGCACGGAACGATGGGGCTCGAGCGCTACGTCCGCCAGGCATCGCTCTTCAGCCGCCGGCTCCTCCTGCCCGACGAGAACGTGAGCTACAACCTCACCGCGATCCCGGCGGCGATCCGGATCGTGCGCGAGGAGGGGATCGACGTCGTGATCACCACCTCCCCGCCGCCCTCTGTGCATTTCATCGGCGCGGCCGTGAAGCGTGCCACCGGCGTGCGCTGGGTCGCCGACCTCCGCGACTCGATCGTCGCCAACCCGCATCGCGACGCCCAGCGCCTGGCGGTCCGGGTGAAGGAGCAGGGTGTGCAGGCGGTGGCTTCCCTCGTGGCACGGAACGCCGATGCGACGGTGACCGTCTCGGAGGCGATCTCCGAGGAGATGCGCAGCCGCAGCCCGCGGGGACCGGTGGTCACGATCGCGAACGGCTCCGACTTCACCGACTTCGCGCCCCTCGAGTACACGCGTGGCGAGCAGTTCCGGATCACGCACGCCGGCTCGTTCTTCGGCAAGCGCGATCCACGGCCGTTCCTGACGGCGCTCTCGCGGGTCGACGGAGTCCTCGCCCGCTTCGTCGGCGACTTCAGATCGTCGGACCGCGAGTGGGCGACCGGCATCATGGACCGGATGGAGCTGATCCCCTACGCCACGCACCGCCGCGCACTCGAGCTGCAGCGCGACTCGGAGGCGCTGCTGCTGCTGATCCCCGAGGCGGGCGGCCGCGGGCGGGGCGTGCTCTCCGGGAAGGTCTTCGAGTACCTCGCGGCCGAGCGCCCGATCCTCGCGGTGGTCCCGCCCGACGGTGCTGCGGCGGACCTGATCAGGGCAACCGGCGCCGGGGTCGTCGTCGCGCCCGACGACATCGACGGGATCGCCCGCGAGCTCGCGGCGATGCGCGACCGCTTCGACGCTGGGAAGCTCGAGCCGGTCGAGCTCGACGACGAGTGGCGCACGAAGCTCGACCGCCGCACCCGGGTGCAGGAGCTGGCGGATCTGCTTCACACCCTGGAGGTGAAATGAGACGTAGGCTCGACGGAGTCTCGGAGGCCCAGTGAGGAAGGTCGCGAGCTTCTTGTTCCTGGCGACGATCTTCTGCTGCACCTTCGAGAAGGTGCACTGGGCCTTCGGCTCGGCGCTCGCGCTGTCGGACGTCCTCGCGATCGGATTCATCGTCGCCTACGCGGTGATCTCCCGCCCGACCCTCCCGCGGACGAGCGCGGTGCTGCTGCTGTTCGGTCTCGTGTTCGCGATCGTCTACCTGCTCGGGTTCTACAACCTCGACACCACGGCCGGGTTCTCGCAGTTCGTGAAGGGCTTCGTGAAGTTCGGGATCCACTTCACGTTCCTCGCGCTCGGCGTCGCGTGGCTCTCGCGGCGCGGGGTCGCCTATTACTGGCGGACGCTGGCCTTCTTCGTGGGCGGGATCGCCGCGAACGCCGCCTACGGCGTCGCCCAGCTCGTCACCGCGCAGGCCGGAGTGAACCTCGACTCGCTGCTGATCTCGCCGCTCACCGGCGGCGCCAGCCAGATCAACATCTACGGCGCGGTGAACGGATCCTCGGTGTACCGGCCGAACGCCTTGACCGGCGACCCGAACCACCTCGGGATCATGCTGATCGTGCCGCTGCTCGTGCTGACGCCGATGTACCTGCGCCTCGAGACCGGCCACCGCCTGAAGCGGAAGCTCGGGGCGCTGATCGGCTTCATGCTCATCGTCGAGATCGCCACCCTCTCGCGCAGCGGCCTGCTCGGGCTCGGCGTCGGGGCGCTCATCCTGCTGCTGCCCTACCGCGGCTACCTGCGGTCGCGGGCGCTGATCGCGCCGGTCGTGGGCGCGCTCGCGGTGCTCGCGATCGTCGTCGTGACGCGCTTCCACTTCTTCCTGGTCGTGATCCGCTCGCGGATCCAGACGGGGCGTGCGTCGCAGTCGGCGCACTTCCAGGTCTACAGCTTCATCCCGAAGATCCTGCACAGCCACCCGCTGCTCGGGCTCGGTCTGAACAACTTCTCGATCTACTACCAGCAGGTCACCGGCAAGACCAACTGGGGCCCGCACTCCTTCTACGTCTCGCTGATCGTCGAGACCGGCATCGTCGGGACGGTGCTCTTCGCGCTCTTCCTGCTCTGGGTGTTCGTCCGCCTCGCCGCCGGCCGGCACGTCGGAAACGCGCTGGCGCGAGCCGGCGACCCGCTTTCGGCCCGCGTGCGGCCGCTCGCGTGGGGCTGGACGGCGGCACTCGCGGGAACCCTGGCCGCGAACTTCTTCTACCTGACGATGCAGTTCTATTACGTCTACGTGTTCCTCGCGCTCGCCCTCGCGGTGCCGCTCGTGTTCGGGAAACCGGAGCCGGCCCGCCGTGCCGTTCGTGCCGCTTCCGCGCTCACGCCCGCGCGCGCCACCTAGGGTGTAGTGCGCGTCTGCGTCGTGACGACGTCCTACCCGCGGTCGCCCGGAGACGCGGCCGGGGCGTTCGTCGCGGCACAGGTCGAGGCGCTTCGGGCTGCCGGGGTCGACGTCGATGTCGTCTCGCCCGCCGACTTTCCGAGCTTCGGGATCGCCCACGGCGACGGGATCGTCCAGAACCTGCGGGCGAGGCCGTGGCTCGTCCTCGCGCTCCCGCCCTTCCTCGTTCTCTTCGCGCGTGCGGCGCGGCGGGCCTCGCGTCGCGCCGATCTCGTGCACGCGCACTGGATTCCCTCGGCGCTTCCGGCGCTTGCGACCGGGAAGCCGCTCGTGCTCCAGCTCTGGGGCACGGACCTCGAGCTCGCGCGGCGGGTGCCGTTCCTCGCGCGCCCGCTCCTGCGGCGCGCGCGCGTCGTCGTCGCCGGCTCGGAGTTCCTGGCCGACGGCGGGCGTGCGCTCGGGGCCCGGTCCGTGCGCGTGATCCCGAACGGCATCGACGTTCCGGCCGAGGTCACGCCGCCCGAGGAGCCGCCGCACGTCCTCTACGCCGGGCGGCTGAGCGAGGAGAAGGGGATCCTCGAGCTGCTCGAGGCGACCGAAGGGATCCCCCTGGTCGTCGTCGGCGACGGCCCGCTCCGGGCCCGCGTGCCGGACGCGGTGGGCTTCGTCGCGCCCGGGAAGCTCGGCGCCTACTACGCGGCGGCCGCCGTCGTGTGCGTTCCCTCCCGGCGCGAGGGCTACGGCGTCGTCGCACGCGAGGCGATGGCGTACGGCCGCCCGGTCGTCGCGACCGCGGCCGGCGGGCTCGGCGACGCGATCGAGGACGGCGTCACCGGGCTCGTCGTGCCCGCCCGAGATCCGCAGGCGCTGCGGGCCGCGCTCGAGCGGCTCCTCGGCGACGGCGCGCTCCGGGCCCGGCTCGGCCGCGCGGCGCGCGCCAAGGCCGGGGAGGCCTACTCGTGGGCCGTCGCGACCGAGTCGCTGCTCTCCGCATACGCCGAGGCGTTGCGGAGCACGACGTAGTTCCCGAGCACGAGCAGGTCGATCCGTGTCTTGGAGAACGTCTCGATCGCGTGCTCGGGGCTCATCACGATCGGCTCGCTCTCGTTGAACGACGTGTTCAGCAGGATCGGCACCCCGGTGCGCGCCTCGAACTCGTGCAGCAGCCGGCGGTAGCGCGGATTCGCGTCCTCGTCGACGGTCTGGAGGCGGCCCGTGCCGTCGACGTGGGTGATCGCCGGCACGAGCTCGCGCTTGGCGGGCAGCACCCCGTAGACGAGCACCATGTAGGGCGAGGGATAGTCCTGGTCGAACCAGTCGCCCGCCGCCTCGGACGGGAGCGAGGGGGCGAACGGCCGGAACGGCTCGCGGTGCTTCACCCGGGCGTTCAGCACGTCCTTCATCCCGGCGCTCCGCGGGTCGGCGAGGATCGAGCGGTTGCCGAGCGCGCGGGGCCCGAGCTCCATCCGGCCCTGGAACCAGCCGACGACGTCGCCGGCTGCGAGCCGCTCGGCCACGCGGGCGAAGAGCGCGTCGTCGTCGAGGCGCTCGCCCTCGAGGCCCGCAGCGTCCAGGGCGGCCACGAGCTCCGGCTCGCCGTAGGCCGGCCCGGTATACGCGTGCTTCATCGCAAAGGTACGCGGGCGCTCGAGCGTGTCGTTCCAGACGGAGTAGGCAGCACCGACCGCAGTGCCCGAGTCGCCGGCGGCGGGCTGGACCCAGAGCTCGTCGAACGCCGTCTCTGGGCGGATCCGGCCGTTCGCGACGGCGTTCAACGCGACGCCGCCCGCCAGGCACAGGTTGCGCGAGCCGCTGGAGGCGGCAAGCGAGCTCGTGACGTGCAGGACGAGCTCTTCGAGCCTGGCCTGGAGCGCGGCGGCGGCGTCGATGTGGCGGCTCGAGAGCTCCTCTCCGGCGCTGCGCGCGGGGCCGAGCTCGGCTTCGAGCCGCTGGGAGAAGACCCGGCCGACGGCCGGCGAGCCGTCCTCCCAGGTCATCTCGACGCCGCGGCGGTGATGGGTGAAGTACTCGAGTGCAAGCCGGAAGTAGTCGCCGTGGGCCAGGGCGATGCGCCGCATCGCCGGAAGGTGCCGCTCGGGGTCGCCATAGGGGGCGAGGCCCATGACTTTTCCCTCGTCCCCGTAGTGGGGGAAACCCAGCCACTGGGTGACGGCGGTGTAGAAGAGCCCGAGCGAGTGGGGGAACAACACGCGGCCGGTCACCTCGAGGTTGTGCGCCTGCCCCCTGGCGGTCATCGCCGAGGCGAAGTCGCCGAACCCGTCGAGCGAGAGCACGGCGGCCTCGTCGAAAGGCGAGACGTAGTAGGCGCTTGCCACGTGCGCGCGGTGATGCTCGACCGCGTGCAGGGTCGCGCCGAGCGAGGACTCGGGCACCTCGAGGGCCGCGGCGAGCGCGGCACGCACGCCGGAGCCGCCGACACGGGATGCGTTGCGCGCCCTCGAGCGCGCGAACGAGAGGCTCGGCGGCCTCCGTGCCACCCGTCGCAGCTTCGCGGCGAGGTTCGCCCGAGGGTCGCGCCCGATCGCAACGTGGTCGAGCTGAGCCGGCTCGAGCCCGGCGTCTTCGAGGCACCAGCGGGCCGCGAGCGCGGGAAAGCCGGCGCAGTGCTTCACCCGGTTGAACCGCTCCTCCTCGGCCGCGCAGACGAGCTCGCCGTCGACGACGAGCGCCGCCGCCGCATCCCCGTGATACGCGTTCAACCCGAGGATTGCGGTCACGGCAGGATCGTACGCGCCGCTGCATGCCCGTTCGCCGAGAAGGCGTCGCCGAGCCCGAGCACACGTCTGTACAACTCGAGATACGCCTCGGTCTCCGCTTCGAGCGTGAAGTCGGCGAGGACCCGCCGCCGGCCGGCTTCACCGATCCGCTTCCCGAGCTCCGGATCGTCCCAGAGCCGGCCGAGTGCGCTCGCGAGTGCCCCTGGATCGCGCGGCGGGCAGACGAAGCCCTCGACGCCGTCCGTCACGGCCTCTCTCATCCCCCCGCAATCGGTGACGACGACCGGCAGCTCGCAGGCCATCGCCTCGAGGACGCAGTTCGGGATTCCTTCCGAGAGGCTCGGATGGAGCAGGACGTCACTGGCCAGCATTCGCTCGCGTACCTGGGCGTGCGAGAGCTCCCCGAGCAGCTCGACGTGACCCTCCAGCCCGAGCTCGCGAATGAGGTAGAGGAGCTTCGGGCGGTCGCTCGGCTTGGCCGCGTCTCCGGGCAGCGGATCCGCGCCGGCGATCTCGTACCGCACCGGGACGCCTTGCGCGGCGAGCAGCGCCACGGCCCGGATCCCGTCCTCGAGGTTCTTGATCCAGTGCAGGGCCCCGACGCTCAGCACCCGAAGCACGGAGGCTCGCTCGCGCTGCCGGGGCGTGAAGAGGGCCGAGTCGACGCCGGAGCGGATCACGACCGCCTTCGCCGGATCGAGCCCGTAGCCCACGGCCTCGTCCCTGATCGCCTCGCACACGCAGTGGACCGCCGCCGCTTTCGCGAAGGCCTCCGCGTAGCCTGCGGAGACGTGCCCGAGGCCCACGTGGGGATGGATGTTGACTCCCGACCCGCGGCAGCTCATCACGAACGGGAGGCCGAGCGCCTCCGCTATCGGCAGGTAGCGGACCGCCTGCGACTCCCACTCGAAGTGGAGGACGTCGGGCTTGGCAAACGCGAGAGGCAAGACGTTGCGCAGGGGCTGACGGGCCTCGTGTCGTGCGAACGAGCCTGCGAGGAGCATCCCCGGTCGCGCAGTGCGAGAGCGACGGCGTCGCGGCATGTCCGCGCGACCGAGAGCCGCCACGCGCTCGCCGGGCGAGCCGAGGCGCACGAGCTCGATCCCTGGCACGCGGCGGGCGCCAGTCTTCGCCGGCCGAGAACGCCGAGGCGACGGTCGAATGCACGCCGTGGCGGGCGAAGCCCGGCGAGCTTCCGTTGGATGAATGTCTCCGGCGGCCAGCGCAGCCCGACCTCGAGGAGTCGGATCGAGCGCGTCAAGATGTCAAGCGGCGACGCCCCGGGCGCGCTCGCCGGCCTAGGCCTCGGCGCATCAGATCCGCCCCGAGCACGAACTTGGATCGGGCGCGCCATCCATCAAGCGTGATCGTAGACACGGGCGAAAACCCCTCGATCCCCCGGATCGCCCCGCCGGTGACGAGAGACGCTGTATCACCTCGCGGAGTCGGGGCCAAGCCCCGACTTTGTGAGACTCGGGTGGTCTGGCGAGAAAGAGGGGAGCATCGTCGATAGAATGACGCTCTTGCAGCTCAGGCGAATGGCTTCGAGTCCCCAGAGGAGGGCACTGGATGTCGGACGTCAGGGTTGTCGCGAGCGCCACACGAGAGCGCATTCAGGCAGTGTCTCTCCGAGGTCACCGTCGCTTCCGTCGCAGGCCAAGATGACCAATATCGCCGCCGACCAGCTTTCAAGTGATCATCGTTGCGCCGTCGTGCGAGGCCGGCGACCGGATGATGCCGATCGCTCGAGCTTCGGTTCAGCTGATGCCGGCGTGAGCAACGCTCGATCTCGCGCCGGGCGGATCGCCACGATCCCCCTGAACCGCCGAGTCTGCGCTGAGCTGAAAGGCGACTGAGGGCGCCGGTTCGTGACCGTTTGGATCGTCACACCCGTCTATCGCGACGTGCCGTCGTTCCGCGTCCTGCGGCGCAGACTGCTGGAAGTTCTCGCCGAGGATCCACACACTCCCCATGAGCCGGGTTCGGTGGAGTTCGTCGTGATCGATGACACAGCCGGCCAAGACCCATCGATCGAATTGTTGCGGGAGCTCGACGACGTCGTTGTGCTGCAGCCCCCCTTCAACCTGGGCCATCAGCGCGCAATCGTTTACGGGCTTCGCAAGGCGCTACCAGCTGTCTGTGACGACGATCTGGTCGTCACGCTCGACGCCGACGGAGAGGATCGCCCGGAGGATCTGCCACGGCTCTTGACGCAACTCCACGGCGAGCTGGAAACGCCGACGAGGGTCGTCCTAGCGGTCCGGACGAAGAGAAAGGAGTCGTTGAGGTTCAGGGTGCTCTATCGGTGCTTTCGGGTCCTTTTCCGCGTTCTGACTGGGACGACCGTGCAGACCGGGAACTTTGCCGTCATGCCCGGAGCGGTCGCCAAGAAGCTGATTCTCCATCCGACGTTCGATCTCTCCTACTCATCTACCCTCCTCGCCCTCGACGTCCCCCGTGTATACGTGCCATGCGAGAGGGGAGAGCGATTCGAGGGCAAGTCAAAGATGACCTTCGGGCGCCTGGGCATGCACGGGCTGCGGATGCTCATGCCGTTCACGGATCGCATCGCGATCAGAGCACTTGCACTGTTCGTGGTCTCCCTCGTGCTCGGGGCCTCGCTCGCGGTTGTCGTGGTCGCGATCAGGCTCTTCACCAATGCTGCGATACCGGGTTGGGCGACGTTCACCGTCCTGGGCGCCCTGATCATCTCGCTCGTGGCCCTGGGTAATTTCGTCACCCTGTTCGTGCTCTTCTCGCAGAGTCGGGCGGTCTCCCTCGCAGCGATCGAGGACGTGACGAACGACCACGTCGAGCGAGTGGCGACCGCGCGCCACCGCGCGAGCTCTGCGGTTCCAGAGAGAACCTCCGACTAAGCTCGGACCTCTTGCTCGCCTTTGTCTTTGCGCTCGTGCTCTTCGTCGTGTGGTCCCTCATTGGGCTCGGGGGCCTCGTGGCGCTTGGAATCGACACTCGTGATCTCCGTGCAGCCCTGAGCGCACCCGTACTCGGCTCGGCCTTCTGGGTCGTGCCCCTGATCGTCCTCAGCGTCGCAGGAACCCCGATGGAGATTGGTGGGCGAGCGGTCGGAATCGTCGAGGTGACCGCCGCTATCGCCTTGCTCGCCTGGCGTCACCCACGCTTGCGGCTGGCCGTCGCGCCCGTGGCTCTTCTCGCAGTCGTCGATCTCGTCCTCGTCGGGCGCCCGCTGCTCCAGTTCGGCTTCGACTGGATCGGAAATGCCAACAGCGACATGAGCTACTACGTCCTGGCCGCAGCCGAGCTCCTGCACCACGGCCTTCTGAGCCCCGTAGACCTCCACGCGCTGGCGCAGGACCGAAACCTCCCGTCCTCAGCTCAGGTCCTGGGCCTCCAAGGCATCCGCCCCGGTGTACAGGTTGGCGTGGCTGCACTCTCGGCCGATGTCGGGCGGTCCCCGGCAAGCGTCTACATGCCGATGCTCCTGGCGCTCAACATGGGCTGCGTTTGCGCGGTCGGATCCCTCGCCATGCAATCGGCACGGAGGTGGTGGGTCTCCGCGCTCGCCGCGGGGCTCCTCGTCGTCTCCCCGCTCGCCACGTACGGAGCCCTGCAGGCGCTCATGCCCCAGGTTTGGGGACTCGCCCTTGCAGCGGCGCTCGCCTCCTGGCTGATGCGTCCCGAGCTCCACCGACGGCCGGGTCTTCTGTCCCCGATCTCGTGATCGTCGCGATCCTGGCGGTCGCGTTCTTCGTCGTCTACGTAGAGCTCACGCTCGTGTTTCTCGTCGCCTACGGGCTCTACGTCGTTCTGCTGGGGATACGCAGGCAGCTCGCGGCGCGATCCCTCGCTCTTCTCTGGAGCGTCCCGGTCGCCTCGATCGTCGTTGCCACCAACGCCTTTCTCCCACACGAGCTTCACTTTCTCCGCGGTCAGGTCAACACCGGGACGGCGAGCGCGCACGAGCCCGTACGACTCTTTGCGTACTCACTCGTGCCCGACGCGCTCGCCGGGCTCACCGGGATCCAGAGCATGTTCGCCCAGCCGTCTGCAGCTTGGATGACGACGTCGATCGTCGTCTCCGCCGTGCTGCTGGTCGGCGTTCTCGTCATCACAATCCGTCTCGCATGGACCGGAGCAGCCGCCGGGATCATCGTGATCGCAGACCTCGTGGTCGCGTTGGAGCTTGCGTCACGCTCAAATGACTTCGGACTCTTCAAGCTCTACATGTATGTCCAACCGTTCATGGCGGCAGCAATTGCTGTTCTGGATTGGATCACTCCGGACGCGGCGGGCACTCGTAGCCGTCGGCGGCCTACTCATCGTCCTCATCGGCTTTCAGCTCCGAACCCAGAATGTCTACGTCGCCCAGAGCCGGAATCCGGTCGACCTTCCACACGCGTCGGGGCGGGGGGTGCTGCCGGCGTTCGACAAGCTCCTCGCGTCAACACGCGAGCCGGTTGTGTCCGCCACGGAGAACCTCACATTGCTCGAGCTTCAGGGCGCCGCAGCCGGAGCGGGACCCCTCTATTTCCTCAGCCGCAACGTCTTCGGCCTGCCGTGGCGGGAGAAGACGTTTCCCGTCCCGCTGCAGACCGGTAGTACGTCGATCAAATTCGGCATCGACCCCAACGCAGCGAGGGTCATGAGACATGGACGATGCCAGATCTTCTTTCCAACCGGAACTCAGCTTGCCCTGAACCGCAGCTCACTGCCCGAGGGTTCTCCTGACTTCGAGGTCATCCCATGCTCGAAGGCGAGGAACCTCTTGGCCTACGTGGCGTCGAACCGGGGGCAACCTCCGACGCTGCCGCTCAACCGACGGGCGGTGAGCCTCTGGCAACTCGTCGGCGATCCGTGGTTCACGGGAAAGTCCCTTTCCGGGGCCGGCAGATTCGCGCTTTTCCGGCTGTTGGGAGTGAGTTCCGGCTCTCGACTCAGGCTCACGCTGACCACCAGTCCTTTGGCCGGCACGGGGATCTCGACCCGTCTCCCTCCGGCCGCGGTGGTCGGGTCGTCACGAGATCCACTTCCCCTCGTAGGTAGCGGGTCTGCAAGAGTGTTTTCGGGGCCGCTTCGTCCTGAGGTCATCGACGGCGCGCCCTATCTCGTCACCGACATGGGCAGGAAGGCGGAACTCCCTCTCGTGCGTCGACCCGGGGTCACCGGGCTCTGGGGGAAGTCCCTCGCAATCGATCCTCGATTCCTCACATCCTACGTCCGCGACATCTCCGTCATCCCCGCGTCGGAATACGCTCATCTGCATGCGCCGTCGACGCTCCGGCACTTCCCTGCCGACCTGGGCAACCCCGGGCTCGAATACTCGGGGATCTATGAAGACGGGTGGGTCGGCCGCGACTCGTACGTCTATCTCTCGGGCGGCCCGCGCGGTCACCTCTCAATCGACGCAGAGGTCCTCCCGACGCATCCGCGGGAGAAGCTTCGAGTCCTTGTCAACGGAAAGACCGCTTATTCTCGCAACGTCGACGCGGGCAAGTTGCGTTTACGTCTTCCACTTCCGCCGTCACGAGCTCGCCGCAAGATCGAGCTGCTGTGGTCACGCGATGCAAAGCTGCTCGCGCCCGACAGCCGCCGAGCCTCTGCGTTGATCTCCGAGATCGCGGTCAGGTAAGCATGCCCGCAAGTTAGGCGGGCGTCTGATGCGCACCGACCTCGGCGCGGAAGAGCTGAAACGGGAGAAAGGGTTGAAACGGCCGGAAGCTTTCGAGCGTCCGATCGACGCGAGGACCCCAGCTCCTGTTGACGAGAAATGGAGGCAGGAACCCGAATCGCTCGAGCACGGGCTCGCAAAGGCCCGCGGTCCGCATCGCCGTGAACGCGTTCTCGCGACGCATATTCAGGATTCCCTTCTCGCCTCGCCAGCTCATGCCGGGTACGAGCAGCATTTGGAGGTAGTAGAGCGGGTTGAACGGGTTCGGCTCGAGGAAGACGATCCGACCCCCCGGCCTGGACAGCGACGCCATAGCACGCAGACAGCCAACCAGGTCATGTAAATGGTGGAGGGTAAAGAAGCCGATGACGGCGTCGAAGCCGCCGCGTAGCTCATCCGGCGGCTCGAGAACGTCGCCGCAGTGGAGGGGGATCTCGTACCGGCCGCCGTCGAACTCGCGGAACCGCTCGAGCAGCGACTCGGATAGGTCGAGTCCTTCCACGGTGACCCCGCGGTCGGCGATGGCGAACGTGTAGCGACCCATCCCGCAGCCGACGTCCAGCACGCGGTCACCGGGTGAGAGACCCGCGAACGAGACGAGATGGTCGACCTGGTTCTGGATGTAGTACGAGTCGGCCGGGCGCATCGCATGCTTGCCGGCACGTTCGAAGTAGTCGAGCTGTATTCGGTTGTGTTGCGCTAATTCATCGGCCTCATGGTCAGGGTGGCTCACGGCTCGAGTGTAGGGGACCCGGAGTTAGGCTGACGTGCCGACCGGTGGAGCGAACGGCCGATCCGGGCCATTTCCTCGGTCTTCCTCGCATCAGCGGCCCAGCACCTCGACGCTGATGGAACCCCGGCTAACCCGCCGCCGGCCGTTCCGTTCCTCCGATCACCCCGGCTTCCCGGTCTCGACCAGCACACGGCGCGAGGGCACGCGGTCGACGATTCGCTGTCGCACGTGATACGCGACATGCCGGCGAAGATAGGGGCGAAGTCGCTCGCTGACCTCGCCGACCGGAACGGGGCGGCCGAAAACGCGCTCTCGGAGCGTCGCCATCTCGAGCTCGCCGAGCCGGAGAGAGGCCGTGGTCTTCTGCTCATCGTGGATCCTGAACGCGCCGATGAACCTGGGAAGACCGGACCATGCGTTGCTCCCGCATCCTGGAAGCGAAGGAGCAGGTCCCAATCCATCGCGTAGCCGAAGCTGGGATCCAGCCGCCCCCCGGCGGCGTCCCAGATGCGACGCCGCCAGAAGAGCGTCTCCTGCGGGACGAAATCGGCGAGCGTGAGGGCGACGTCGTCGTGCGGAGGGAGAATCCACGCTCCGATCTCGCTGTCGTTGTCGTCGATCAGCAGGCGGTTTCCATAGACGACGTCGACCTCGGGGTGCGCGGCAAGATACGACCCGACATACGCGAGAGCGCCGGGGAGAAGCAGATCGTCCGAGTTGAGCCAGCCCATGATCTCGCCCGTCGTGTTGTCGAACCCACGGTTGATCGCGTCCGCCTGTCCGGTGTCCGGCTCCGACTTCCAGGCGGCAAGACGGGCCGAATAGCGCTCGAGGAGCTCCACCGTCCCGTCGGTCGAAGCGCCATCCTGGACGACATACTCGATCGCCGGATAGTCCTGTCCCAGGACGCTGAGAATCGTGCGCTCGATGAACCGTCGATGCTGATAGGACGGGGTCACGATCGAGATCGCCGGCGCAATCTCAGGTGCCCGCGTCGAGAGATATCTCGCGGGTACCTGGAGCGGGCGCGGCTCGTAGTGTCGTAGACGTCCGAGGCGCGGAACGGTCAGAGCCCGCATCCGACCTGTTTGGTATCGGAGCCGTGGGAAACCTTGTGGCGCGGGAGGGATGAGTAGCCGCTCGTCGACAAGCCTGAGCTGTAACAGGGCGATCTCGACCAGGGCTCGGGCCTCTCGTGGGGAAAGGTCGTCCCTTCCGTTTGTGAGTCCTGCGAGCGCGTCCTCGAGCTCGCGTCGCTGGGACCGGATGACGTCCGCCAGGTCTGCGTCGAGGACTTCGAGCTCCGACTGCCGGCGAGCGAGCTCCTCGATGACCTCCAGCCGCGCTGCGGCCTCCTCGGTCTGCCGCTGACGCTCGGTCTCGAGGGTCGCCATGAGCTCGAGACGCGCTGCGGCCTCGTCTGTCTGCCGCTGTCGCTCCGCCTCCAGGGCCGCCATCTTCTCGAGCTGGCGCTCTGCGGCCTCCTCGCTGTCGCGTTCGAGCTCGTTGAGAGCTTCGAGCCGGGCTGCGGCCTCATTGCCTGGAGCTCCCGCTCCGTATCCAGGAGCGTGATCGTCTCGCGTCGACGCTCCGCGACCTCAACCGCCTCCCGTGCCAGTTCCGAGGCTGCCGCCAACACATCCGTCAGGAGGTCCGCCAGCACACGTTCGTGGAAGAAGACGAGGTTTGCAGCCGCTCCGACCTCCACGCGGCCGTCGTCCCACTGGAGGGCTGTGCACTCCCCGCGGTGGACGAAACATGCGAAATGGCCGAATCCTCGTGGCGAGACCTCCGCAAGGAGCTCGTCGGCCGTCCACGGGCATGGCCCGAGTGAACGAGGCAGATCGGTCCAGTGCTCTGTCATCAACACATCGCATTCGAGATCCCCGAGGCCGGAGACGATGGCGAGGTCGCGGCCTTCCGTGTCGATCTTCACGATTCCGACGCGTGCCGGAAGGACGCCGTCGGCGACGAGTGAGCAGAGAGAGCGCGTGGTCACTGTGATCGCATCCGCCCAGACGAGCTCTGTCGAGTCGTCGCGCCGGGTCAACGTATGGCCGAAGCTGACCGGGGCTCCGGACGGCGAGCTCGAGAGATGGAGCTCGGCGTCCCGTCGCTCGCGTCGACTGCCGTTTCGTGGATGGTTACGCGAGGGTCCCGACCGAAGCGCTCACGGAGGGACTCAATATTCATGGGCTCAGGCTCGATTGCATGAATCTCAGCCGCGCCGGCGGCAAGCATCGATTCCGTAAACCCGCCCCGCTCGGCGCCGACATCGATCACCGATCGGCATGTCAGCTTGGGGAGGACGGATGCAAGGAACCGGATCTCGGCGTCCTGTCCGTAGAGAGCCATACGCGCAATCGTATCGGCGTATTTGCCCAGGAACGTGCTGGCCCCCTCGCGCGGAGCATCTGCCGCACGAGCGACCACGCAGGATAGGGTCATGCGCCAGCGGGAAAACCCGCGTCGACCCCGCCACTCACTGCCCGCAATGAACCATCAGCGAAGACCGCCAGGGCCAATCGAGACTCGCGTGATCCGCCTTCGAAGGTCACTCGGGCTCACCGTGCCGGGCCGCGCGTTGAAGCGCGCGATCGGGCGTGAGGTTCGGATTCCGGCCCTGACCGAGCCGCGGCCTGAGTCGCTCGTTCCGCGCGCGGCGGAAACGCTCCCCGACGAGGTCGCTGACGAGAGGCTCCTCGTCGACGCGCTTTCCTGGGTCCGTCACGCCGGCGTTCGTGGCCCGCGAAGGCAGGAGGATCTGCCAGCGGCGCCCGGCGGCGCCGGGCCCGAGGGAACGGGCCTCGCGAACCTCGTCTTCGTGAGTCACTGCGATTTCACCGGCAACAGCGCGTTGCACGTCTACGCGATCGCGTGCGAGCTCCATCGGCGCGGGTACTCCCCGATCATCGCCGTACCGGAGAACGCCGACTCCGTCGAAGATGTCGGTCGCCCCGCATTTCCTGTGCTCACGTACGACGAGGCCCGCGTCGGGCCGCTCGTTTTCCCGGACGGCCGAGGCCCCGATCTCATCGTCGCGTTCACGCCTCGGGAGCTCGTGCGGGAACTGACCGTGGAGCTTGTCCGGTCTCACGGGTGCCCGTACCTCGTCCACCTGGAAGACAACGACGAGGTGGTTCTTTCAGGCGAACTGGGAGGCGCGGACTCCGCCACCCTTCGGGCGCTTCCCCTCCCCGAGCTCGATCGGATCATCCAGCCCCGCCAGTGGCATCCGCTTCGCGGCGCCCGCTTGTTGGAGCACGCCGCCGGGATGACGATACTCGTCGATCGGCTCCTCGGGCTCGTGCCCGAAGGCGTACCTGCCGCCCTGGTTCGCGCAGGGTTCGACGAGTCCGTGCTCGAGACCCGGAGGTTGCGTGAAGACGTGCGGGCCGAGATCGGCCTCGATCCCGCCGACACGGCGATCGTCTACACCGGGAACGTGCACGCGCTGAACCGGGGCGAGGTGCGGGATCTCTACGCCGCCGTCGCCGCGCTACGCCGAAACGGGCGACGCGTCGTCCTCGTCAAGACCGGCTGGGGCTCGGGGGTGGCTGCGACATTTCCCTCTCTCGGCTCGGGGCTCCGCGATCTC
Organism: uncultured Actinomycetota bacterium; assembly: GCA_963720045.1. GTDB lineage: Bacteria > Actinomycetota > Thermoleophilia > Gaiellales > Gaiellaceae > PALSA-600. Next base: position 288,418 of record CAVREC010000006.1, read on the forward strand.
GGTTGGGTCCCTCGCGCGTCGATCCCCGACCTTCTCGCCGCGGCTGACATCCTGATCCAGCCGGGCGGCCCGGGACCGTTCAACGACTTTCGCTTCCCGTCGAAGCTTCCGGAGTATCTCGCCTCGGGCCGTCCGGTGGTGCTCCCAAGAACGAACATCGGTCTCGAGCTGCGGGACGGCGTCGAGGCGATTCTTCTCGAGCGCGGCGATGCGGCCGAGATCGTGGCTGTCGTCGAACGGCTCATGGATGACCCTGAGCTAGGGAGGCGAGTCGCCGCCGGGGGCCGTGCCTTTGCACTGCGCGAGCTCCGGTGGTCGGCAAGTGTCGACAGTCTCGAGAGGTTGTTGGCGGTTGTCGCGAGTAGCCGCCGACCCCCGGCTCCCGCATGGGCCCTCAACGGAGCGGACCCACCGGCCAAGCTCATCGTGGTCGTCCGAGAGCGCTCCGACGGCCCCCGACGTGTTAGCGGCGAGGGCCAACGGGGTCTTCGGCTTCTGTCTAGATGTCGGCGGGCTGTCGGAGCCATTCCGACGTGCCTCCCGCCGGCATTCCTTTCTGCGCGATGCTGGACGACGCCGGCCAGGGCGTCGTCCAAGTCGCGTCCGAATGGTTCGGAAACCCCGGGTACATGCGCGTCGGCGACGCCCCCGTCGTTCTCTGCCGCTCACCCGGGCCGCGTCTCCGTGAGATCGTCGAAGGGGCGGCGGGCCAGCCGATTCACCTGGCGTCGCTCGATGACGACGTCGCCGGCTCGTTCGACGCGCTCGTCGAGACGATGGCCCCCATCGACGACGACTACCGGCGCATGCTCACGAGCCGGCTCTCCACGCCGCTGCCCGACGGTCCCTTCTACCGGAGCGTCGCGCCACCGCGGTCGGCGAGCAGTACGACTTGTACTCGACATGGCTGCGAAAGCTGGTGTTGCAAGCCGCCATCCGAGCCCCGGCACAGCCGCCCTTCGTCTTCGTCGACGCATCGGAGCTGTGGCCGAATGCAGCGGCGCTCCGCAGTGGTTGTCGGCGACTCGCAAGGGAGTCGAGGAGGGGATCGCGCAGTACTACCTGAGCCGGGGCCTGAGGGTGGGCCGCGAGGATCTGGACGCGATCATCCGCAGCGCCTGAGGTCGGTCAGGCAAACACCGGGGTTTCGTCCCGGTAGCGCGGGATCACCTCGGAGGTCGGGCCGAGCGCCTCGACCTTGCCGCCGCGGAGAAGCAGCGTTCGCTCCGCGTGCTCCTCGATCGTGGTGAGATCGTGTGTGACCAGGACGATCGTCTTGCCCTCGGAGCGAAAGCGCCTGAAGGTTTCGAAGCATTTCTCCTGGAAGCCTTGATCGCCGACTGCGAGCACCTCGTCGAGCAAGAGGATGTCGAAGTCACACTGGATCGCGATCGCGTAGGCGAGGCGCATCTGCATGCCCGACGAGTAGTTCTTCAACTTCTGGTCCATGAACCGTTCGAGCTCGGCGAACGCGACAATCTCGTCGTACCGCTTCGCGAGCTCGGCGGCGGAGACGCCGAGCAGCGTGGCATTGATACGAACGTTGTCGCGACCCGTGAGCGCCGGGCTGAAACCGACACCGAGCTCGATGAACGGGGAGACGAGACCCTCCATCCGCACCTCACCGGCGTCCTGCCGATAGATGCCGGCCATGATCTTCAGCAGGGTGCTCTTGCCGCTGCCGTTCGGGCCGACGACTCCGAAGAACTCACCGCGCCGGACCTCGAACGACACGTCGTCGACCGCGACCTGATGCTCGTAGAAGGTCCGCTCGAACGGATGGAGGAAATGTTCCTTGAACGTCGTTCGCTGCTGATGCGGAAGGTTGAAGCTCTTGGAGACGTTCCGGACCTGGATTGCGGGCGGCCCGGTCACACGCGCTCCGCGATCCACGGTTCCTCCCTGCGGAAGATCGTCAATCCGATCCCGAGGGTCGCAAAGGTCACCGCGATCGGGATCAGGCGTCCCGGCCGGTGAGCTGAAGGCCTGCGCCGCCGTGATCTTGTTCGGAGCAAGGTCCGGGTAGAGGATCAGCGAGCGGATGTCCTGCAGTACCTGAGTCAGCGGGTTTACGAACGCGAGCTTCTGGAGCGCAGGGGGCAGATAGCCGATCGGATAGATGATCGGGGAACCGTAGAGGATGAGCTGGAGCATGAGCTCCCACAGCTGCCCGATATCTCTGAGTCGGACGAAGAGGGCGGAAAGAATCAGTGCGAGACCGAGGATGAAGAGATAGAGCTCGACGATCAGAGGGATGACGAGAAGCCAGTCGAGGCGAGGCGTGATCCCGTTGAAGAGCACGAAGATCGTCACGGGGATGGCATTGACGCACAACGTCATCGCTGCGGTCAACGTGGCGGCGGTTGGGATGATGAGGCGCGGAAAGCTCATCTTCCGCAGGAGCGACTCGCGCGCCACGAGCGATGTCATGCCCATCGAAGTCGCGTCCGAGAAGAAATTGAAGAGGACGATCCCGATCAGGAGTGAGACCGGGTAATACTGCGAGATCCGGCCCAGCCGGAAGACGTGGCTGAAGACCAGGTAGATGATCGTGAACAGCGCAAGCGGCTTCAGGACGGACCAGATGTAGCCGAGCGCCGAACCCGCGTACTTCAGCTTGAACTCGGATCCGGCGATCACGCGAAGCGCGCGGCTCTGATGCTGGAGGCGCGCTCCGCGACCGATTCTGCGCGGCGCGGTCTCTACGCTCTCCATCGCTTTAGCCTAGCCGCTCGACATTCGGTTTCCTGCCGCCTGCCCGCCGCGAATCGGTCGGCCGCGGCGGCGGGAAGAGTCGTCAGAGTGACAGCAGATCGTCAAAGGTCGGGCGGTGGGGACGCAGCCTGCGGCGGGCCCCCCAGACGGCCGGAAGTTCGCGCACGAGCATCCCAGAGCCCGAGCCAATCGCCATCGGGTGACGCGCCAGCCGAAGGAGTTCGCCGCCAACCACTCGCGCGGCGGCGGCCGGCGGGAGGCACTTGAGGGCGAATCGCATCAGGTTGTGATGCGAGGACGCCGCCCGCCTGGGGGCGACAGCCGCTGTGGTAACGGCTCCGACTCGATGTCTGAGGCGCGCGTCCGGGTACGTAGACGCTCGCCCAGCCGCGGAACCAGGCGCGCCAGCAGAGGTCGAGATCCTCCCATTCCATGAAGAATGTCTCGTCGAAGCCGCCAAGCTCCAGGAACATCGAGCGCCTCACGAGCATCGCGGCACCGTTGGCGCAGACCGTTGGCGCGACACTGGAGGCGGCGACGAGCGAGTCCAGATGCAGGCCCGGGATGTACTCGTGGAGGAGCCGGCCTCGGCGAATGGTCGTCCGTGCGTGGACCACCGCGTCCCCGGTCCACTCGACCTGGGTCGGATCGGCTGCGAATCGGGTCTCGTCGCGATCGAGCTCCGAGACGAGCAACTCCAGACATTCCTCATCGAGCGAAACGTCGTTGTTGAGGAGCAAGACGTATTCGGTTCCTGCGGCCTCGACGCCGCGGTTGTAGAGAAATCCGAGACCGAGATTGGGCGCGGCGAGGAACCGGGCGTCGTGCCGCTCGGCCATCTCCCGGCTGTTGTCGGTCGACGCTCCGTCGACCACGACGACCTCGTCGATCGGATGAGTCTGGGCAGCGATGCTCGCGAGGCAGTCATCGAGCACCGCGGCTCCCTGGTGGTTGCCGATCACAACGGCGACGTCAGCCACTCTCGTCGAGCACCTCCAATGCCTCGGCGAGCGCGCTCTGCAGATCGAATCGGATCGTGCTCTCGAACGACGTAGTTCGCGGCCGGAGCGTCGCATCTCGCGAAGCCGGTCGAGGTCGGTCAGCAGAGACAATGCACGCTCCGCCAGTTCGTCCGGCCGAAAGCCCGTGAGCACCTCGCCGCCCCGAGATTCGCGGACAAGATCCTCCGGCCCGCCGCACGGTGTCACGAGTACCGGAACCCCCGAGGCGAGCGCCTCGGCGACGACGATCCCGAACCCCTCCTGACGGGAGGGGAGCACGAACAGGCTCGCACGACGAAGTGCGGCCGCGATCGAAGGAAGCCTCCCGGCCGCGGTGACGCCCGTCGGGCAGCGGGCCTTCGGGAGGGGTGCCGATCAGCGTCAGCCTTGCGCCTCCGAGCCGAGGTCGAAGGATCGAGAACCCATCCAGCAGGAGTCGGAGGTTCTTTCGCGGGTCGTCGGCCCGTCCGACGAAGACGAGTTCCGGCGTCTCGAGGGCGCGCTCCCATTCGGTGTCGTCGGCCGGAGCGAATTTCACCGGGTCGATCGGGATCGGCACCACGCGGATCGTCGACTCCGGGACCCCGGCTGCTTCGGCCACAGCCCTGCGCGAGGCGGGCGAGGTCGCCCACCTCACCTCCGCCTGCCGTAGCGTCGTTCGTTCGAGCAGCCGAAGGCCGGGATCGCTCGCCGCACGGGCGGCCCGGCGTGACCGACCGAGGTGAGCTCGCCGAGATGCGCCTTCGTCCGAGAGCGACGTGCCCACCCAGTAGCCGTATGGCTTGCGGGCCAGGACCGCGCCGAAGCCGCTCGAGGCGGTCGCGGCACAGATGAAGCGCGCGTCGGACGAACGGATCCGGCTGGCAACGATGGCGGCGGCAGCGAGGACATTGGCGATCTCGAGGTTCGGAACGATGGGTGACACCGCCCGTCCTTCGAGGGCGGCCTCCCGTCGCGAGTCGTCGAGCCTGCGGTAGCGGAGGTAGTGGAGCTCCGGCTCCCGTCCGAGGGACAAGGCCGCGGTCCACAGCGCCTCGGTCTGCGCCAGCACCCCGCCGGCGTACCCGGGATCCTGGCCGACGATCGCCAGGTCAGCCAGCGAGTGCCTTGCGGTAGAGATCTTCCTGCAGCGCGGACACGTGGGCCCAGGACCAGGTCGCAGCGACGGCGTGCGCGCCCGCGCCTATCCGCGTGCGAAGCTCGCGGTCCCCGAAGAGCCTCGAGAGCGCCGCGGATACGGCTGCCTGATCGAAGGGAACGACGAGCGCGGCGTCGTCAGCCAAGAGATCCGAGATCCCGCACCGGTCCGTCACGACCCGGGGATGCCGGCCGCGGCTGCTTCGGCGGCCACAACTCCGAAACTCTCGTACTCGGAGGCGAGGGCGAACACATCCGCGTCGCTGTAGATCTCGAGCAGCGGCAACGAGTCGGGCCATGCACCGACGGCGTGAACACGATCGCTCACCGCGAGCTTCTGCGCCAGCCGGGCCAGCTCGCCCATGGTCCCGCGGTCGTCCGGGCCGACGATCGCGAGGTGCGTCCCTTCGAGCCTGGGAAGGGCCCGCACGAGCAGGTCGATCCCTTTCCCGGGCGCAACCCGGCCTACCGAGAGCAAGAGCGGCACCGCTGCGTCGAGTCCGAGCCGTTTTCGGAGAGGGCCGGGCCGGCTCAGCGGAGCGGCCGGCTCCGGGAACCCGATCGGTCTGAGGACGATGCGCTCCGCGATTGACACCCGCGTCGAGGTAGTCGTTGCGCTCGCGCAAGGAGGCGGCAATGAGCAGCCTTGCACCGTCGAGGACAGGCCTGTAGACGGAGCCATCCACGGCGCGCTTGAGCGCCACTTTGCGCAACATCGGCCGAACCATCCCGAGTCCTTCGAACAGGTACGGAACCCCCTTCCGGCGGGCCCAGCCGGCGGCGAACGTGCCGACGAAGTCCCGGAACCCGAACACGTGGAGCACGTCCGGCCGCTCGAGCGCCGAGAGCCGACGATGGATCGTCGGAGTCACGCCCATCCAGCGGTAGCGCACCGGCGTCCCCAGGTAGTGAACCGTCACGCCGTCGACATCGGCTGCCCGCGTCATCGCGTTCGGCCGCTGATCGAGCGCGGCCAGGCTCGTCGTCACCACCTCGACCGTGTGACCACGCGCTGAGAGGCCGCGCGCCAGCTCGCGCGTCTGCGACACCGGCCCGCCGAAGGCGGTCGAGGGCCAATAGCCAGGAGTGGCGAACAGGATTCGCAAGCCGGCTGGAAGTTAGCGTCTGGCGGGCGGCGCGGATGGACCGCACCCCCTTCGAACCGCTCATCTAGATGACTTGTTCCACGAGATCGTCTGCTTCTGGGGCGCGAGCGTCCAACCGAAGGTTGGCTATCTGACGAGTGGTCTGGGGTGCCGCGTTGCGTGTGCCTCTGCAATACCGGACGTACTGGGGTGGCACCGCCGCGGTGAAGCGCAGGCCTCACGGGAAGCCAGACTCATCGGCTGTCCATGAAGCCGGAGCGGCCCAGGCCGGTCAGATCGTGCATCCAGGACACGCGAGATCGTGGGACATGTCATCTAGCCTGGGGCGATGGCCGAACCCCCGAGTCGAGACCGGCCTCGGCTTCTGATCCTCAACGCGTACTACTGGCCGGGGCCAGAGGCATCGGCGCACCTGCTGACCGAGCTCTGCGAGTCGCTCGCGGCCGACTACGACGTCCATGTGATCACGGGGGCTGTCCAGGGCGCCGACCATCACGCACCGCGGGTCATCAAGAACGGCGTCACAATCGAGCGGGTGCCGTCGACCTCGTTCGACCGGGCCCTCATTCCGGGCCGGGCCCTGAATTACCTGACGTTCATGGGTGCCGCCCTCGTCCGCGGGTTGAAGGCAGGGGACACCGACGTCGTCCTCTGTATGACCGACCCACCGATGCTGGGCGCGGCGGCCGTCTTCCTCGCCCGTAGGCATCGTTCGCCGCTCATCGTCGTCTGCGAGGACGTCTTCCCGGAGATCGCGAGCACGCTCGGGAGGCTCCGAAACCCGCTCGCGATCGGGGCACTGCGCCGGACCGTCTCGTTCTATCTCCGGCGTGCCGACCGGGTCGTCGCCATCGGCGAGACGATGCGGATGCGACTCGAGGCAAAGGGCGCCCCGCCCGAGCGGATCCGCGTGATTCCGAACTGGGTCGACGTGTCGCTGCTCGAGCCCAGGGTGAAAGAGAACGAATGGGCCCTCGAGAACGGGCTCGCCGGGAAGTTCGTCGTCATGCACTCCGGCAATGTCGGCCACGCACAGGATCTCGACACGCTCGTGCATGCCGCGGACCGCCTGCGCGATCTCGACGATCTCGAGGTGCTGATCGTCGGGTCCGGCGCGCGGCGTGCCGAGGTGATGCGCCTGGTTGAGCGCCTCGGCCTCGACAACGTTCGCTTTCTTCCCTATCAGCCCCGGGAGCGGCTCTCGGAGTCCCTTTCGAGCGCCGATGTGCACGTGGTCGGTCTCGCGCCGGGACTTGCCGGATACGTCGTGCCGAGTCGCCTCTATGGGATCCTTGCGGTCGGGCGACCCGTGATCGCCGCCGTCGACGCCGAGAGCGAGACGGCCCACGTCGTCGAGGCGGCGAACTGCGGGTTCCGCGTGCCTGCCGCGTCTCCCGATCTCCTGGCGGCCGCGATCCGTGGTTGCCACGCCGCAAGGGGCGAGCTCGCCGAGCTCGGCCGGAACGGGCGCGAATGGGTCGAACGGGAGGGCGACCGGCCGGTGGCTATCGAGCGCTACCGCGCATTGATCACAGAGGTGCTCGAGGCATCGAGTCGAGAGGGAGTGATCAAGATCCTCCGTGTGATCGCCCGGCTGAACGTGGGGGGGCCGACACTCAATGTCGCCTACCTGACGAAAGGCCTGGCCCCGCTGGGTTACGAGACGACGCTTGTGACGGGGCGGATAGGTTCCAACGAGGGCTCGATGGACTACGTCGCGTCGGAGGCGGGTGTTCGACCGCTCTACATCGGCTCGCTTCAGCGCAATCTCTCGCTGTTCGCGGACTTCGGAGCCCTGCTTCGCCTGGTCGGGCTGATCCGTTCGCAGCGACCGGACGTGCTTCACACGCACACCGCCAAGGCCGGTGCGCTCGGCCGGGCAGCGGCGTTGCTCTCGGGACGTGCCAGGCCGGGGGTCGTGGTTCACACCTACCACGGACACGTGCTCACCGGATACTTCTCCCCGTTGATGTCAAGGCTCTTTCTCGGCGTCGAGCGCTTCTTGGCGCATAGCACGGACGTGCTCGTGGCGGTGAGCCCCGAGGTGCGCGACGATCTTGTCGACCTCGGTGTCGCGCCGGAGTCGAAGTTCGTGGTCGTCAGGCTCGGGCTCGATCTCGACCAGCGGATCGCAGCTCCGGAGGATGCGCGCGACCGGGTGCGTGAAGAGCTCTCCGTCGCGCCGGACCAGCTCCTGGTCGCTTGGCTCGGTCGGATGACCGAGATCAAGCGGGTCGACGATCTCCTTCGCGCGTTCGCCGACTTGCGCGGACGTGGAGTCGACGCAGTGCTCGCTCTCGTCGGCGACGGACCGAACCGCGACGGCCTCGAGCAGCTCGCGGAACGGCTCGGGATCACTGATGCGGTGCGGTTCACCGGATTTCGCCGGGACGTCGGCTCGATCTACCGTGCCAGTGACGTCGTGGCGCTGAGCTCGGCGAACGAGGGGACCCCGGTGTCGCTGATCGAGGCACTCGCGGCCGGCTGCGCCGTCGTCACGACAGATGTCGGGGGTGCAGTCGATGTGCTCGACGGTGGCCGGGTCGGGTTTCTCGTCCCGGCCGGAGACACAAAGGCGTTTGCCGACAGGCTCGAGGATCTCGTTCGGCAGCCCGAGCTCCGGCACGAGTTCGGGGCTGCGGGCAGGGAGCACGTGCTCGCTCGTTACTCGGTCGACCGGCTGGTGCGCGATGTCGATCGGCTCTACCGGCGTCTTCTCGGCGCAAAGGCTGACCGGCCGTCGGCGTCAGAGCGGCCGACGTGATCGCCGTCGCGGTGATCTTCTGGGCATCGTTAGCCGCACTTGCCTGGACGCATGTGCTCTACCCACTCGCGGCAGAGGCCGTGGGTCGGGTGGCGGCCGCGCGGCCGTCGCGCGAAGAGCTACTGCCGCAGGTCGCCGTGATCGTCGCGGCTCATAACGAGGCCGAGGTGATCTTGCGGCGGATCGCCAACCTGCGCGCTCTCGACTACCCCTCCGAGCGACTCGAGATCGTCGTGACCTCTGACGCATCGACCGACGGGACCGATGAGCTCGCCGAGGCAGCGGGCGCACGAGTGATTCGCAACCCTCGCGGCGGCAAGGTCGCCGCCCAGGACACGGGCCGTTCGGGAGACCGAGTCCGAGATCGTCGCCTTCTCCGACGCGAACGCTCTCTGGGAGGCCGACGCTCTGCGCGCTCTCGTGGAGCCGTTCGCGGATCCCGACGTGGCCTACGTTTGTGGCCAGTTGCGCCTCGACACAGGCGACGGGTCGAACAAGGAGGGTCTCTACTGGCGCTACGAGATGGCGCTGCGGTCTGCCGAGTCGAGCCTCGGATCGGTCACCGGCGGCAACGGCTCGATCTATGCTCTGCGCCGCTCCGACTACGTCGAGGTCGACCCCCGGTTCGGGCACGACCTCTCGTTGCCGTACGTGATGGTCCAGCGCGGTCGGCGGGCAGTCTACGAGCCGGCTGCCGTCGCCCGCGAGAAGACGACGCCCGTCGAATGAGACCGAGTACCACCGCAAGGTTCGCATGTTCGAGCACTGCTGGCTGATCGTGCTGCGGGGCAAGATGCTTCGTCACCAGCCGCCCGGCTATCGCGTCGCGCTCGTCTCGCATCGTCATCTGCGCTACGCCAGCGGGATCCTGCACATCCTGCTGCTCGCGACCTCGCTGGCGCTCGTCGCGCAGGGATGGGTGTACGACGTCGTCCTGGCGGGCCAGCTCGTGCTCCTGGCCGCGGCCGGCGTCGGGGTCGGGATCGCGCGCTACTACGTGCTGGTGACCTGGGCGACCGTGGTCGCGCTTTGGAACTATCTGCGGCGCGGCGTTCCGGCGACGTGGCAGGCCGCCGAGGGGCCCAGATGAACCGCGCGCTCGATTGCGCGATCGCCGGGCTCGGCCTCGCCGTCACGAGCCCGGTCCTTGCGGTGGCGGCCCTCGCGGTGAAGCTCGAGGACGGCGGGCCCGTGCTCTACCGGCAGACCCGGGTCGGCCGGGACGGCCGTGACTTCGAGCTGCTCAAGCTCCGCACGATGGTGGTCGGGGCCGAGACGATCGGTACGGGATTCGCGGTCAACCGGGGTGACGCTCGCATCACACGCACCGGCGCGCTGCTGCGGCGGCTGTCGCTCGACGAGCTGCCCCAGCTCTGGAATGTGATCCGCGGCGAGATGTCGGTGATCGGCCCGCGGCCGACGCTTCGCTACCAGGTCGAGCGCTACGACGAGCGGCAACTGCACAGGCTCGACGTCCGGCCGGGGATCACGGGCTGGGCCCAGATCCACGGCCGGGCGGAGATCCCCTGGGTCGAGCGGATCGAGCTCGACCTCTGGTACGTCCGGCACCACTCGGCATCCGTGGACCTGAAGATCCTGCTGCGGACCCCGCTCGCTCTTTTCGGCGGCACCTACAAGGGCGAGACCGGTGGCTGGAAGCAGGCTGACTAGCCGGACACGGGGGCGCCGACCGCTCGTCGCGATCTGCGTCTTCGTCGCGTGCCTCGGCCTCTGGAACGCCGCGCACTACCCCACCGGGAGCGGCTACGACGCCGGTGCCCACATGCAGTACGCGGACGGCCTGATCCCGGGCTGGAAGCTCCCGCATCCGAGCAAGACCACCGCGACCGAGTACTACACGCCGCCAGGGTTCTACTTCCTGGCGGGCTCCGTGGACTGGGTCGCGAGAGAGCTCGGCTCGGGCGACCCGGACCGCGCCGCCCAGGTGCTGAACATCGCCTACTGGCTCGGGACGATCCTGCTCGTCGCCGCGATCGCCCGCGAGCTCTGGCCCGGCCGGCGCCGGATCGAGCTCGGGGCGGCGGCGTTTGTCGCCCTGCTCCCGGTGGTGGTCGAGACCGAGGCGATGTTCCATCCGGAGCCGCTCTCGCTGCTTCTCTCGACGCTCGCGCTCTGGCTCTGCGTCCGCACCTTCGCGAACCCGCGCTACATGATCGCGCTCGGGGTCACGCTCGGTACGGCGCAGCTCGTGCGGGCGTTCGCGCTCTGGACGGTCGCGGCGGTCGTCCTCGCGCTGCTTGCCGGCCGCCGCTGGCGGGAGCTCACGGTCGTTCTCGCTCTCGCGGTCGTGATTCCGGCGCCCTGGTACATCCACCAGCGCTGACCTACGGCGGGCAGCCGGAGTTCTCGCAGCCGGCCCAGCCCTCACCGCTTCCGGCCGCGTTCTACTTCGGGCTCGGGATTCCCGGGGTCGTCACGAGGCCGTATCGCAAGCATCACTACCAACGCTGGATCCCCGTGACCTACGACGGCCTCTGGGGCGACTACTTCGGCGTCTGGGCCTGGCACAGCGGCTCCCCGACCGGCAAGAAGACGCCCGTGACGAGCCCGACGGCAGGGCAGCGCCACTGGCTCGTCGTCCAGTCGCTCCTCGGCCTCTTCCCGACGCTCGTGGCCCTCGTCGGCTTTCTCCTGATGGCCCGGGCGTCGATGCGCCGGCCGCAGGCGCTCGCGGTCGTCCTGCTCCCGGTCGCTCGCGATCATGGGCTACCTGTATTTCGCGGTCAGCTACTGGACAGACGACGGCGACCTTCTGAAGGCGACCTACATGCTCTCGGCCGCCGGCGCCTGGGCCCTCGGCTTCGGCTATGCGCTCGACCGCCTCCGCGGCCGAGCGTGGCCTGTCGTGCTGGCTCTGCTCGGGCATCTGTGCGCTCGTCGGGCTGCCGTTCATCGTCTATTGAGGCTCCCCGGCTGCAGATCGAACTGGTGCCTGGTGACGAGGCGGTGGCCAGCAACCGCGACGCAGGGAAGGAAGAGCAGGAGTGCCGGTACGCCGTAGCCGGATACGAGTGGAGTGAAGTCGAGACTGGACGTATCGACGCTCGCGTTGAGTACCAGGGCGATCGGAAACAGCGCCTGCACGACTGCTGCTTCGCCGAGAACGGCTCCTTCACTCCAATCGCGGGTGCGAAGGGCCAGAATCACGGCGATGACGATGGCGAGCGCAACGGTTGTCGTCGAGCCGAGTCGCCCGAGGGCGCTGAGGTGGTCGGAGACACGAAGGGAGTCGCGACCTGCCGGCCGGGCGAAAGCCACCGCAATCAGGGAAAGGGCTACAGCAACCGAGACGAGCATCGGCACGAGGGCGCGACGGAGGCCTTCGCGTCCGATGAGTGCTGCTCCGAGAGGGATCGGATGAGGGCGAAGTTCGCCCGTGACGCGAGAGCGACCCCGAGGGCGACTGCGGCGAGCGGTCCGGCATAGCGGCCGGCGGAGAGGCGATACACCGCAACGGTGGTAAGCGCTACGTAGACAGCGTTTGCAATCAGGTCGCCTCCTGTCAGGTACTCGCGAAGAAGACCGGGGGAAAGGACGACAGTCGTGGAGACAACGGCGACGCCGAGCGGTAGCGAAGCTCCCACGAGCGCGACGAGTGCAACCAGGACAGCGAGCCAGAAGACGTTGGCATAAGCGCTGTTGCCGAGAGCAGCGTAGAACGGTGCGGCGAACAGAGCGCACCGGGAGTCGCGAGATCGGGTGCCCAGATATGTGAGCGCCCGTAGCGGGTGTTCGCCGAGAGGCCGGTGCGCCCCGATGTTCGCGGCGTCTCGCGGTCCGCCGCAGCACCCGGAGCATGCCCGTTTGCGTGCGGGTACACGACGACAGCGCCAGGGTAGAAGCAGCAGCCCAACACCCGCTGCCAGGAGTGCCTGACGGCGATCGAGCCGAGTTCTCGCTCGAGCATATGGGTACACGACAGACGCGGCCAGCCACGAGCAGTAGAGCAGTGACGCGACAGCGGCCGCCGTGCCGGCGTACTTCTGCACCGTCCCGGCCGACGAGAGAAACAGAAGTACACCGAGACCGACGCACCGCATCGAGCGATCCTATGACGCTCGCCTCGTGGTAGGACGATGACCTCTCGACGCCGGGAGGCTGAAGGCACTGCGAAGCTTCGACGAGCCAACTCGACCGGTCGCCCGTCGCCGAGGTGGAGCTTGAAGTTCGTCGGTGCTTCGAGCATGTCCGAGGAACCGATCGAGCCCCGGCTGGGGCTTCCAGCCGAGCTCCACCTCGATCCGCGTCGGATCGGCGGCGATCGCCTTCGGGTCGGAGGGGCGGATGAACGCAGGATCGACGACGACGGCGTCTTCCCGGTCGCCGAGGCGGGCGAACCAGGCGAGCGGGTCATCGCCCTCGAGCTCCGTCGAGCTCGAAGCCCGCGAGCGCGAAGGCGCGGTCGGCGAGCTCCCAGACCGAATGCAGCTGCCGGTTCCGAGGACGTAGTCGCGATAGCACTCGGCGCGGTCCGGGAATTTCCGCAACTCGGCCTGGCGCAGGATCGAGAGCATCCCCTCGACGTAGTCGGGCGCGAAGCCCCAGTCGCGCTGGGCTTTCAGGTTTCCCAGGGCGAGTGGCCAGTCGGCGATCCCGTCGCGGAGGTCCTGCACGTGGTCGACGACCTTCCGTGAGAGGAACTTCTCGCCGCGGCGGCGCGACTCGTGATTGAAGAGGATCCCGCAGGCGATCCGGATCCCGTAGGCCTCGCGGTAGCTGCGGCAGAGCATGTGGGCGGCCGCCTTCGCCGCCGCGTAGGGGCTCTGCGGGTTGAGGGCCGCGGTCTCGTCGTGCACGACGCTCTCGCCCGGCACCGAGCCGAACATCTCGCCCGAGGAGGCCTGGTAGAAGCGGGTAGCGGGGCTGTCGAGGCGGATCGCGTCGAGCAGGTGGACGACGACGTGCGCGTTCGACTCCCACGTCGCCTGCGGGTCGTCGAAGGAGGCGCTGACGCTGCTCTCTCCGGCGAGGTTGTAGAGCTCCTCCGGGCGGACGTCGCCGACGAGCGCACGCAGCGGGCCGGGGTCGCGGATGTCGCGGCGGAGCAGGTGCAGCTTCTCGTCCATCCCGAACACCGCCTCTGCCGCATCGAGGTCGCGGACCGCCGCGTGCACGGTCCAGCCGTCGGCCAGGAGGCGCCGGACGAGGTAGTAGCCGTCCTGCCCGGTGGCGCCGGTGACGATCGCGGTCTGAGGCTCGACAGGTCGGCGCATGCGTCGGAGTGTAGGTTCCGCCCGTGCCGGTTGTCCTTTTCACCTGTGCCGGGCAGCGCGTCGACATCGTCGAGGCCTTCGGCCGCGCGGGCGCGACGACCGTCGCGGCCGACCTCAACGAGCTCGCGCCGGCGCTCTACGCCGCCGACGTCCGCGCCTCGGTGCCGCCCGTCGACGACTCCGCGCTACGCGGACGCGCTGACCGCCCTCGTCGCCGAGCACGGCGTCGAGCTGATCGTCCCGCTCGCCGACCTCGACCACCGCGTTCTCGCCGCCAATCGCGACGAGCTCGGCGCGCTCGTGCTGCTGGCCGGGCCCGAGACGATCGGGCTCTGCGAGGACAAGTACCGCGCGAGCCGCTTCTTCGAGTCGAACGGAATCGCAAGCCCGCCCACCTGGCTTCCGGCCGAGCTTCCCGCCGAGCCTCCATTTCCCGTCCTCGTGAAGGCGCGGCGCGGCTTCGGCTCTCGGCATATCTACCGAGCGGAGGATCGCGAGGAGCTCGACTTCTTCCTTCGCCGGACGACGGCGGAGTCGATGATCCAGCAGGTCTGCACCGGCGAGGAGTTCTCGATCGATGTCTTCTCGGATCTCGACGGGCGCTGCCTCGGCGCCGTCCCGCGGACGATGATCGAGTCGAAGGGCGGCGAGTCGATCAAGGGGATGACGATCAAGGACGCAGGACCTGATCGAGCACGGCCGCCTCGTCGCCGAGACGATGGGGATCGCCGGGCCGGCGAACGTCCAGTGCTTCCGCGAGCCCGACGGATCGCTCCCGGTGACCGATGTCAACCCGCGCTTCGGCGGCGGCTTTCCGTTGCCGACCGCGGCCGGCTCGGGCTTCCCGGAGCTCGCGCTCGCCCTCGCGCGCGGCGAGCGCCCCGAGCCGCGCTTCGGGGAGTTCCGGGAGGGCGTGATCATGACCAGGTTCTTCTCGCAGGTGATCCTGGAGCGCTCGGCCGGAGGGCTCGAGCCGATCCCCGGCCGCAACGCCTGACCGCGCCGTTACGCTGGCTGTGCATGAGGTACCTCGTCACCGGCGCGGCCGGGTTCATCGGGTCGCATCTGGCAGAGGAGCTCGTCTCGCGAGGCAACGAGGTCATCGGGATCGACTGCTTCACCGATTACTACGACCCGGGCCTGAAGGAAGAGAACGCGCGCGGCCTGGATGTCCTCACGCTCGACCTGGCCGAGGACGATCTCGACTTCACCGGGTACGCCGCGGTCTTCCATCTCGCCGGCCAGCCCGGGGTCCGCAGCTTCGGCGACGTCTTCCCGACCTACCTCCGGCGCAACGTGCTCGCCTCGCAGCGCGTCTTCGAAGCGGCGGCGCGAGCCGGCGTCCGCGTCGTCTTCGCCTCCTCCTCGTCGGTCTACGGCGCGGCGGAGCGCTACCCGACGGACGAGGGCACCCGGCCGCAGCCGCTCTCCCCGTACGGGATCACGAAGCTCGCCTGCGAGCAGCTCGCCGCCGCCTACGAGCGCGAGTTCGGGCTCGACTGCGTCGTCCTGCGCTACTTCAACGCCTTCGGGCCCAGGCAGCGTCCCGACATGGCCTTCACCCGGATCGTCAATGCGCTCGCGTCGGGGTCGCAGTTCGAGGTCTACGGCGACGGCGACCAGTCCCGCGGCTGGACGTACGTCTCCGACATCGTCTCCGCCACGGTCGCGGCCGCCACGGGCGGTACCGGCACCTACAACGTCGGCGGCGCGCTCGAGGCCTCGCTGAACGAGACGATCGAGCTGCTCGAACGGATCTCCGGCCGCACGCTCGATACCGCGCGGAGCCCGGCCGTCGCCGGCGACCAGCGCCGCACGAGCGCCGACACGACGCGCGTACGGGCAGAGCTCGGCTGGGCGCCCTCGGTCTCGCTCGAGGACGGTCTCCGGGCTCAGTGGCAATGGGCGTCGTCTAGAGTGCCGTCCGCATGAGCGCGCCGGAGGATGTCGGAGCAGAGCGCGACGTCGACCTCCGCGGGTGGTGGCATGCGCTCCTTTCGCGCTGGTGGATCGCGGCGGCGGGGCTCGTCGTCGGCGCGCTGATCGGCGGGGTCTGGTCGCTCTAGGGCGGCAGCACCTTCACCGCGACCGCGCTGATCGCGCCCGGCCAGGCCTTCGGCACGAACGGCAGCCCGATCCAGACCTACCTGACGAGCGCATCTGCGATCAACGTGATCGCGACCTCGACCTCGACGCTCGAGGAGGCGGCCAACAGGGCGGGCATCGGGATCGGGCAGCTGCGCGGGCACGTCTCGACGGCGGGCGTCGACCTGAATACGGGCTCGCCCACTTCCGCGTCGACGAACCGCAACGCCGTTCTCGTGCAGATCACCGTGCAGCTCCCCAAGAAGAAGAAGGCCGAGGACGCGGCGAACGCGATCGCCCAGATCGTCAAGCAGACGACGACGTCGAAATACGTCACGGCGTCGATCGGGATCATCAACAACCAGATCGCGAACTTCACTCGGCGGCTCAAGACGGAGAGGGCACGGATCGACGCGATCAACAAGGCGCTCGCCCAGCCGAACCTCAGCCTCGATCAGAGCCTCCTGCTCCAGAACGCCTCCGACACTGCGCTTGCCAACTACCAGCAGACGCAGCAGACTCTGCTCACGACCCAGCAGGCGCTTTACCAGGCGAATCAGGTCGAGCAGACACTGATCATCCAGGCGGCCAGAGGCTCGAAGCAGGTCGCTCGCTCCCGGCGGAACTCGGTGCTCATCGGTGCCGTGATCGGCCTCCTGATCGGCGCGATCATCGCGACCATTCTCGGCCTGCGCGCGGCCCGGACCCCGCTTCCAGCCTGAGCCGCGGGCTCGGTCGGCTGGGCGCCCGAGTACGATCGCGCGCGTGAAGGTTTCCTTCCTCATCCCGGCCTACAACGAGCAGGCCACGATCGGCGAGGTGCTGACGCGGATCGAGGCGCTCGGCCTCGACGCGCAGGTGATCGTGGTCGACGACGGCTCGACGGACGCCACGGCCGCGATCGCCGAGGCGTCGGGCGCGACCGTGATCCGGCAGCGAAACCAGGGCAAGGGCGCCGCGATCCGCACTGCGATCGCGGCCGCCGACGGCGAGATCGCGGTGATCCAGGACGCCGACATGGAGTACGACCCGGCCGAGGTGCCGGAGCTGATCGAGCCCATCGTCCGCGGGGTGGCCGACGTCGTCTTCGGCTCGCGCCTCCGCGGCGGGCGACCCCAGCGCGCGTTCCTCTTCTGGCACCTGGTCGGCAACCGGTTCCTCTCGCTCCTCACCTGCGTCCTCTTCAACACGACGCTCTCGGACATGGAGACCGGGTACAAGGCCTTCCGGCTCGACGTTCTGCGCTCGCTCGACCTCCGGGAGAACAGCTTCGGGCTGGAGCCGGAGATCACCGGCAAGGTCTGCCGCCGCGAGCTCCGGATCTACGAGCTGCCGATCTCCTACTACGGCCGGACGCACGACGAGGGCAAGAAGATCACCTGGCGCGACGGCTTCCGGGCGATCTGGGTGCTGTTCCGCGTGCGCCTCGTCGGATGATCGACGGCAAGACGGTCGCGGTCGTCGTTCCGGCGTTCGACGAGGAGGCTCTCGTCGCCGAGACGATCGCCGGCATTCCGGGCTTCGTCGACCGGATCGTCGTCGTCGACGACGCCTCCCGCGACGCCACCGCCGAGCGCGCCCGGGCCGCCGGCGAGCGCGTCGAGGTCGTCTCGCACGAGCGGAACCTCGGCGTCGGCGCCGCGATCGTGACCGGCTACAAGCGGGCGATGGCCGAGCGGATGGACGTCACCGTCGTGATGGCCGGCGACAACCAGATGGATCCCGCCGAGCTCGAGACGATCGCCGGCCCCGTGCTCCGCGGCGAGGTCGACTACGCGAAGGCGAACCGCCTGATCAGCGGCCGCGCCTGGGAGCTGATCCCGCGCAGCCGCTACCTCGGGAACGCCGTCCTCTCGCTGCTCACGAAGATCGCCTCCGGCTACTGGCACGTCGCCGACTCCCAGGCCGGTTACACCGCGATCTCCCTGGACACCCTGGAACGGCTCGACCTCGACCGGGTCTACACCCGCTACGGCTTCCCGAATGACCTGCTCGTGCACCTGAACGTGATCAACGCCCGCGTCCGCGACGTCCCGTCGCGGCCGATCTACAACGTCGGCGAGCGCTCGGGCATCCGGATCCGCAAGGTCGTCCCCCGCATCTCCTGGCTGCTCCTCAAGGGCTTCTTCTGGCGCATGCGCGAGAAGTACGTGATCCGCGACTTCCACCCGCTCGTCTTCTTCTACCTCCTCGGGATCGTGATGACGAGCGTCGGCCTGGCGCTCGGGATCATCGAGACGGTGCTACGCCTGCTGGGCCACGGCATCACCCCGGCCACGATCGTCCTCGTCGCCCTGCTCCTGATCTCGGGCAGCCAGTTCACGCTCTTTGCGATGTGGTTCGACATGGAGTCGAACAAGGACCTGCGCTAGCTGCTCCTCGTTGTCAGAGGGGCCCCGGCAGTCAGGCGCTCGAAGGCGCGCGGCGGGCTCCGCTGCCGATGACCTGACGGCTCCTCGACACCGGAGCACCGGCCAGGTGCGACTCGTCGCGGGTCGAGGAGATGCTCGTGACCGGAAGGCCGAGCGCCCGTTCGTCCCCTTGGGCATGATGGGCGCTGCAGACCCAGCCGAGGCGCGGGGGCGATGAGGAGTCGGCGATCTCGAGGTGGAGCTCGGCATGATCCTGATGGATGCTGGCGCTCTCGACGGGAAGCTCACGTTCGTCGAGAAAGAAGCGTAGGCTCGCCCTGCCGCGAGTCGGTGGGCGAAAGAGCCAATTCAGCTTGATCTCGTAGCGGCCGAGAGCGAGCGGGAGCTCGACGTAGGCAGCAGGCTCCGACCAGCGAATCGCCTCGAGGCCGGTGCCGGAAGCCAGGTGGAACCCGACCCCGTGTTCCTCGGAGAGCACTCCCGGCTTCCAGGAGCCCGCGTGACCGCCGAGCGGGAGAATCCCGGTCGGGTTGCGTTGCGAATCGCGGCGCCGCTTCCGCAAGAACCGGGTCCGCTCGAGTCTCGCGATCGCCTCGGAACAGCGTGCGAGACGCCGCTCGGCACGTGGTCGATTCCGAAGAAGCAGGTCCAGCCTGCAGGAGAAGGCGCGCCGACATGCGCTGCACAGGGGCTCGCACGAGCACGGCCGCGTCTCCGGCCACCGATCGCCACGCCCAGACCGCGAGGAGCCCCCAGTGCCACTCCCGGAGCCTCGAGACCCGTCCGCTCGAGGCGCCGGCGGCTCGCAGGTCGCGCGTCAGCAGACGGCAGATTCGACGCGACGCATCGCGCTGCAGCGAATGGCGACCCGACCATTCGGGCACCTCGTCGAACATCGTTCGGAGCGGATCGCTCGGCTCGAGCCCAAGAAATCTCATCTGTCCCTCGATGAAGTCCGCCGTGAACCGCTGCCACTCGCCGAACTGCCCGCTGTAGAGATGGTGGATCCGGACTGCGGGCACGTAGCCGATCGGCAAGCCGAGGGTATGGAACCGGGCAGCGATCAACCACTCGGCGAAGTGTCCGAACTCCGGCTCGAAGCCTCCCGCCTGGAAATAGGCTTCCCGACGGATAACGAAGCACTGGTCGAGCACCTTACGCCAGGGATGCTCGATCAGACCGAACGCGATGTCTCGCCCGTACGACATCGCTTCGACCTCGGAGAGCAGGTTGCCCGTGATCGGTATCGATTGGCAGCTGAAAGCCGGCGAGCTCAGGTCGCTGCTTTGCCGCGAGGTCGGCCTGGGTGAGCGTGTCCGGCTCGGGAAGGCAATGCGACTCGGTGAAGAGCAACAGCTCGCCGCGGGTCTGCTTCGCAGCTTCGGCACAGAGGTCCATGTCGTGGTGCCCCTCAAAGTGCACGAGCCGGTCGTGCGGGCCGAGAAGGCTGCGGATCTCGTCGAGTTGGTCTGGATGGTGGCCCGTCGGGCTCGCGATCACGATCTCGAACCGCTCGCGTGGGAAGACCTGCTCCTGCGTCCAGGCTCGAACACAGTGAAGTGCGAGTCCCCGATGCGATTCGAGGGGGATGATCACGGAGAATCGCATGGTCGGAAGGACCGCTTCCGTCGTTCAAGGCCTGGCTCACGATCGCGGACGCTTCTGCTGCGCATCGACGCCCCGGGCCGGAGCCTCGTCCATCCGGGCTTGGGCATCAGGGCCTTCTGCGAAACCTCCTGCGACAGACCGAGAGGTCACCACCACGCCACGCATTATCCAGAACCGTGCAGCTTGCTCGGCGAATCGGCCCTACCCCGAGGCGGGTTGATTGTTCCGCGGGGGCTACCGACAAATGGCCGCGACGTCGTGAAATCCGAGCGTCGCAAGAACACAGGCCGCACGCGTTGCAGTGCCCGAGTCGGCGGGCCGCCGCCCTTCAGCGAGATCTCGCCGGACGAAGTAGGCGTCGGCCCGGGACAGCCGGCCTCTTCCGAGGTTGGCAGCCGCGCTAGTGGCCGGACCGCTAGGGCCATATCGCGTGCGTAAGGAGTGCCATTCGGCGGCTTCGCGTCGGGCTGGAATCGTCGATGGTGTCGAAGCAGGTAGCGGGCGTGTCGCAGAGAAGAAATGAGGGCATGGAAGACGGTTCGTCGATCCCGCTGCGCGGACGGGTTGAATCATTGGAGCGCGAGGTGACGCTGCTGCATGAGTCCGCACGGCGCATGGCCAGGAACGAGCGGATTACGGCGACGACGGAGTGGATCCGCCATGCCGAGGTCCCCGCCGCCGCACTTGTCTCGGTCGTCATGTGCACGCGCAATCGCGCCGACGTAATCACCCGCGCGATTGCATCCGTGGAGGCGCAGTCCTATCCCAACTGGGAGCTCGTGATCATCGACCATTCGAGCATGGACGGTACGCCCGAGCTACTCGCATCCATGGCCGACTCGCGCCTTCGCAGCGAGCGCGTCGACGGAACTCACAGCCAGGCGCTCAATCGCGGTCTCGACCTCGCACGCGGTGCGTTCATCACGTACCTCGACGATGACAACGTCATGCATCCCGACTGGCTCCGCTCGGTCGTCTGGGCGTTCGGCGACAGGCCGGACGTGGATGTTCTGTACGGCGCGGTGATCGTGCAGTACGGCAATCTCGACGACGGACACCGACACACCTTCGTGCCCCATGTCAATCTGCTCCCGTGGAGCCGTGAGGTGCTCGAGCGTCAGGCGATCACCGACCACGGAGCGGTCGCCCACCGCGCAGGCCTCGATGAGGCGCATTTCGTCGAGCTGCCCGCGGCTCGAGACTGGGAGATGATGCTGCGGCTGACGCGATCGCGGAGCGCACTGGCCCTGGCCGCCGTCGCGCTCATGTACTACGAGGACGGGCACGAGCGTGTCAGCGACGAAGCCGACTACGCCGCCATCCAGGGCGAGATCGCCAATGCTCACGGACTGCCCGAACCGATCCCGTATCTCAGCGGACGCCGCGCGCTACTTCTCCGCATCAACGAGCTCGAGGTTGCCAATGCAGAGCAATCCGCCGCGCTGCAGCGCCTGTCGACGGAGCGTGATGCGCTCGCACGCGAGCGTCAGCTGCTGCTCCACGCCGGAACCAGGTAACGCCCACCGACGGGCCCAGCCGTGTCTCGTTCATCCGTCGTATCGGCGCATCGGCGCGCGGGGCCAGGGCGGATATCTCCGGCCGCCGGAACGCTCAGGGTGGCAGCCTCCGCGCCGCAGGAGCCGTGAGCCAAGCGGCTCAGTGTGGGCGCGCCGACGTTCGAACCTGAACGGTAAGGGCCGTTCGCAATCACTCTGAGATGTGCTCGACGACGTCGACCGAGCGGGCGGCGCTGGTGACGATCGTCATGGAGTCGTACGAGGACCTGCGTTGAGGGGCGACTCGTAGCGACAGGGATGAGTCTCGAGACCAGTCCTGCGACCGGTTTACGACTACGATCAGTGAAGACATGGGCGCCCAGAAGAAAAAGCTCCGCAAGCAGCAGAAGAAGGCCGAGCGCCGGGCGTTGGAGAAGGCCATCGAGAGCAACGGCCACCATGCGAAAGAGAAGGGCAAGAAGAAGAAGAGCTAGTTCGCACGGCGGCCTATGATGTAGCTCCAGTGAGGCGCGCTCGCCGAACGTGGGCTGTCTTTGCCCGCCGCCGTTCTTCTCGGCGTGGTCGCGGTCGCGTCCGTGACTGCCGCGAAGCTCCCCGACCGGCGTACGACCCCGACCGGGAACTTCATCACGCTGTACGCCGTCTCGTCGAAGGGTTCGCTCGAAAGCGCCGACGTCTCGATCTGCACGAGCGCCCACACGCCGAAGGGCACGGAGGCGATTCCCTCGTTCTTCACCGTGAAGCTGAGCAACGGGGCGACGGTCGACCTCGATCCCGTGTCCGCGAAGTTGCCGGCGCTCCACGTGACACCCCTTGGGCCTAAGCAGTGCGTCCGCGGCTGGATCAGCTTCGCGATCCCGAAGGGCGCCCACGCGAGGAAGCTCGTGTACACGTACGGCAAGCCGATCACCTGGTCGCTCTGAGCGGCTGTCAGTCGCCCGGGAGCCGTTCGGCGACGGCCGTGAGCACTTTCAGCTGAAGCGGAGGAGACTCGCGTAGCAGGCGGCTGAAGTTCCCGCGGGTGATGACCACCACGACTCCTGGCGACGTCATCGTGACCGACGCGGTCGTCGGCCTGTCCGAGAGCAGGGCGATCTCGCCGAAGAAGTCGCCGGGACCGAGCGTGTTGACCTTGCGGCCTTTGCGCCTGACGACGGCCTCGCCCTCGAGCATCACGAAGAACTGGCGGCCGGGCTCGTCTGCGACGATCAGCTCCTTCCCGGCTGGAACATCGAGGTCGTCGGCGATCGTCCCGAGCATCGCCAGGTCCCGCTTCGACATTCCGGCGAACAGCGGAATGCCCTTCAGCGCGTCCACCTTGCTGTTCTTGCTCCCTCTTGCCACCGCGCTGATCCTACGCCCTCGCACGGCGCGGTGCTCACCTGCGAATAAGCTGCGGGAACGTGACTGACCTCGAGACCCGTGTCGGCTGGATCGGGACCGGTGTGATGGGCGCCCCGATGTGCGGGCACCTGCTGGCCGCCGGTTATCCGGTGCGCGTGTTCACCCGGACGCGCGGCTCGGCGGGAGCCGCCGAAGACGCGGGTGCGACCTGGTGCGACTCACCGGCCGAGGTCGCGGCAGGATCGGACGTGATCTTCTCGATCGTCGGGTTCCCCGCCGATGTTCGAGCGGTGACGCTCGGGCCCGACGGGATCCTGAGCGCCGCAGCAGCCGGGTCGGTGATCGTGGACATGACGACGAGCGAGCCGACCCTCGCCCAGGAGATCGCGACGGCGGCCGCCGAGCGCGGCGTCGACGCGCTCGACGCGCCCGTCTCCGGCGGGGATGTCGGGGCCCGGAACGCAACGCTCGTCGTGATGGTCGGCGGCAGCGAGGCCGCCTTTGGGCGCGTGCTCCCGCTCTTCGAGAAGCTCGGCAAGACGATCGTCCACGAGGGCGGCCCCGGCGCGGGCCAGCACACGAAGATGATGAACCAGATCGCGATCGCCTCGAAGATGATCGGGGTCTGCGAGGCGCTCCTCTACGCCTACGGCGCGGGCCTCGACCTCGAACGGGCGCTCGAGACGATCTCGGGCGGCGCGGCAGGCTCCTGGGCGCTCTCGAACCTCGCGCCGCGGATCCTCAAGGGCGACCTCGAGCCGGGCTTCAAGATCGACCACTTCCTGAAGGACCTCGGAATCGCGCTCTCCGAAGCGCGGGGGATGAACCTGGCGCTCCCGGGCCTCGCGCTCGCCGAGCAGCTCTACATCGCCGCGCGGGCGCAGGGCTACGGCGCCAAGGGCACGCAGGCCTTGATCGCGCCGCTTGCGAAGCTGAGCGGCGTCGACGCGCGCCTCGGCCGCGGCTGAGCCAGGATGCGCCCCCGGGCCGCGGTCGTCGCCCTGTTGCTTACCGCCGCGTTCTGCGCGACGGCCGGCGCCTCTCCGCGCGCGAAGAAGAGCGACAACTGGTCCGGCTACGCCGCGACGGGGGCCGCGTTCAAGTCGGTCAGCGCGAGCTGGGTCGAGCCGGTCGCGCAGTGCTTCGGCCGGTCGGCGGGTGAGACGAGCTCTGCGTTCTGGGTCGGGCTCGGCGGCGAGCTGAAGAGCTCCTACAAGCTCGAGCAGACGGGGACCGAGGCCGATTGCCTCGACGACGGCAACGCGGAGTACTTCGCGTGGTTCGAGCTCTGGCCTCTCGAGAGCACGCCGCTCACGATGCGGGTCGGGCCGGGCGACCGGATCGCCGCCTCGGTCAGGCTCGGGAGGGCGAGCGTCCACTTCAGGCTTCTCGACGTCACCCGCCACGAGCAGTTCTCGAAGACGGTCGAGATGCGCGCGCCCGACGGCAGCTCGGCCGAGTGGATCGTCGAGGCGCCCGCGGTTCTGAGCCACGGCCGCCACCAGATCGACCCGATGACCGACTTCGGGTCAGTCAGGTTCACGAAGGCCTCCGCAACCTCCACAGACGGCAGGGGCTCGATCTCGAGCCGGCGCTGGCATACGCGGGTGATCAACTTCATCAGCTCGGGCCTCGATCCGGGAAGCGCGGCGTCCGGCATCTTCGCGAGCGCCGACGCCGCACGCGGCTTTCCGAGCACGCTCGACCGGGGCGGGAGCTCCTTCAAGGTCGTCTGGCGGCGCGGCCCTGCGGGCGGGAAGAGCGCACCGCCCGGCTCGGCCTGAGCCCTGATCCACCGATTCGCGCGGGCGGTGCGTCCGTCTGGGCCGCCAGGCCGCCGACGGCCCAGTCGAACGCCCCGCGATCACGCGCCTCGGTGGATCCGGGCTGAGCTTCCCGGTACCGTTCCCGAGATGAGCGAGCAGGCGATCGATCCAGAGGTGCCGCCGAGCGGCACGGGCTGCGTCGAATGCCTCGCCGGCGAGGGGCCCGGCTGGTGGTTCCACCTTCGCCGCTGCGCCCAGTGTGGCCATGTCGGCTGCTGTGACTCCTCGCCGAGCCGGCACGCGAGAGCGCACGCCGCGGCGAGCGGGCACCCGATCGTCCAGAGCTTCGAGCCGGGGGAGGACTGGTTCTGGTCGTTCCCCGAGGAGAGCTACTACGACGGGCCCGAGCTTGCGCCGCCCGACTCGCATCCGGCAGACCAGCCGGTCCCCGGCCCGGCCGGCCAGGTGCCGCCGGACTGGATGCGTCAGCTCAACTGATCCGGCCACCGTGCTGACCGCCCGCCCCGACCGGACGGCCGTTGTTGCCTCGGGGCTCTTCGCGCTCTCGTGTGCGGTCGCCTACGGCGGGCTTTTCAGCCACGCCTATCCGGGCGACGTCGGCACCTACGCCGGCTACGGCCGCGCACTCGTCCTGCACGGCCGGATCCCCTACCGCGATTTCTACGTGGAGTACCCGCCCGGAGCGATCCCCGTGTTCGCGCTGCCGGCACTGATCTGGAATGCCCACTACGTGCTCGTGTTCAAGCTGCTGATGGCCGCCTGCGGCGTCGGGTTCACGCTCTGCTCCGCCTCGGTCGTCTCGCGGCTCGGGTTGAGCCCGTGGCGGCTCGCGCCGCTCGTGCTCGCGCCGGTCCTGATGGGCCCGGTGTTCCTGAACCGCTACGACCCGGTGGCGGCGCTCCTGACGACGCTCGCCCTCGTCACCCTCCTGCGCGGCTCCGACCGGACGACGGGCGCGCTGCTCGGGGCGGCGACCGCGCTCAAGATCTACCCCGCGGTGCTCGTGCCGATCGCCGCGCGCCGCGTGCGCTCGCTCGCCGGCGCGGGTGGGGCGTTCGTGATCGCGGCGGCGGTCCTCGTCGTTCCGTTCTTCCTGCTCGCCCCGGGCGGGGTCGGCTTCAGCTTCTGGACGCAGCTTCGCCGCCACCTCCAGATCGAGAGCCTCGGCGCCTCGATCCTGCTCGTCGTCTCGAAGCTCGGGATCCACCACGTCGGCTGGATCGACGGCAAGCCGGGCTCGATCGACCTCGGTGGGCTCACGGCCGACACCGTCGGCCTGATCAGCTCGGTGGTCTCCGTCGTCCTCGTCCTCGTCGTCGCCTGGGTCTACTGGCGCGGCCGCGACGACGACGCCCGCCTTGTCACGGCCTGGGCGGCCGCGGTGACCGGGTTCGTGGTCTTCGGGAAGGTGCTCTCGCCGCAGTACCTCACCTGGCTCGTTCCACTCGTGCCGCTCGCCGCCGGCCGGCGCGGGCTCTACGCCACCCTCGTTTTCCTCGCGGCGCTGTCGCTGAGCCAGCTCGAGTACCTCGCCGACCGCTTCGGGCTCCGGCGCCAGGACTGGAGCGTCTGGGTGCTGCTGCTCAGGAACGGACTGCTCGTGGCGACGTTCTGCTTCCTGCTCGCCGCGCTGCGCGCCGACGACCGCGTCCGGTTATCGGCACGTGAGGATCTCGTGTGGTTTCCGGGGCCGCCAGTACGATGGGGCCGAATGACGACATCGGTTGTCACCGGCGGTGCAGGCTTTCTCGGCTCGCATCTGTGCGACTTCCTGATCGAGAAGGACCATCGCGTGATCTGCGTGGACAACCTCGAGACGGGCTCGCTCGAGAACATCGAGCACCTTCGCGACCCGGCGTTCAGCTTCGTCTACCAGGATGTCGTCGACGGAATCTGGATCGACGAGCCGGTCGACTTCGTCTATCACCTGGCGAGCCCGGCGAGCCCGATCGACTATCTCCGGCTGCCGCTCCAGACGCTCAAGGTCGGCTCGCAGGGAACGCACAACGCGCTCGGGCTCGCGAAGTGGAAGCGCGCCCGCTTCCTGATCAGCTCCACGAGCGAGGTCTACGGCGACCCGCAGGTGCACCCACAGCCCGAGACCTACTGGGGCAACGTCAACCCGATCGGCCCGCGCGGTGTGTACGACGAGGCCAAGCGCTACGCCGAGGCGCTGACGATGGCCTACCACAATCAGCAGGGCGTGAATACTGCAATCGCTCGTATTTTCAACACGTATGGCCCGAAAATGAGGCGCAACGACGGCCGGGCGACCGTGACGTTTCTTCATCAGGCGATCGAGGGCAAGCCGATCACGGTGTTCGGTGACGGCTCCCAGACGCGTTCGCTCTGTTACGTCGACGACCTGATCCGTGGTCTCTACCTTCTCGCCAGCTCCGACGAGCATCTGCCGGTGAACATCGGCAACCCGAATCACGAGGTGACGATGCTCCAGCTCGCGGAGTCCTGCATCCGCCTCACGGGCTCCTCGAGCGAGCTCGTCTTCCAGGCGCTGCCTGTCGACGATCCGAAGGAGCGGCGGCCCGACATCACGAAGGCCTCCCAGATCCTCGGCTGGGAGCCCGAGATCGATCTCGACGAAGGCCTCCGGCGCTGGATCCGGTCTCTCGGCCGCGAGCCCGTCGAGGCCTGATGCGCGCCTACATCGCGATCGCGTCGGTCGTCCTCTGTGCGGCGCTCGTGCCGGGCGTGGCGCAGCCGGCGGCACAGTCGCACTCCTTCCAGGTCGGGATCTACGACGATGCGCAGCTCCGCTACGGCCCGACCGCGACCACGGTCGCGCTCTACAAGAAGCTCCACGTCCAGGTGGCGCGGATGACGCTCTACTGGGGCGGCTCACTCGGCGTGTCGCGCCGCCGGCCGGTCCATCCGAGTAACCCGGCCGACCCGTCCTACGACTGGGCGCCGTACGACTCGATCGTCGAGCAGCTCTCAAGCGCCGGGATCCAGGTCGTGTTCTCGATCTACGGCACCCCCGCCTGGGCGAACAAGGGCAAGGGCCAGAACGTCGCTCCGCTCGATCCGTCGGCGCTCCGTTCCTTCGCCTATGCGGCGGCCCTGCGCTACAGCGGCACCTACGTCGCCGACGGGAAGACTCTGCCGAAGGTGCGCGACTGGCTCGCCTGGAACGAGCCGAACAACCCGGTCTTCCTGAAGCCGCAGTACAAGCGGGACGGCAGGAAGTGGGTGATGCTGAGCGCGATCAACTACGCGAAGATCTGCAACTCGATCTACAACGGCGTCCACGGCAGCGGCCTGACCCAGGAGCGAGTCGCCTGCGGAGCCACAGCCCCGCGCGGCAACAACAACCCCTCGAGCAGCCGTCCGTCGGTGTCGCCGATCTCCTTTCTCCGGGCCGTGAAGGCCGACGGGCTCGTCACCTTCGACGCGTGGGCCCACCACCCGTACTACGGGAAGCCGTCAGAGACGCCCGCAACGCCCGACGGCGCCGGCGAGTCGGTCGAGCTCGGCAACCTCGACACGCTGATCAAGCTCGTCACGCAGCTCTACGGCAACAAGCGCATCTGGATCACCGAGTACGGCTACGAGACGAACCCGCCGGACCACCTCTTCGGCGTCTCCTATGCGAAGCAGTCCGCCTACCTGAAGCAGGCCTTCGCGATCGC
Source organism: uncultured Actinomycetota bacterium (assembly GCA_963720045.1). GTDB lineage: Bacteria > Actinomycetota > Thermoleophilia > Gaiellales > Gaiellaceae > PALSA-600. The sequence continues at coordinate 316,735 of CAVREC010000006.1, forward strand.
CCGCGGCAACCCGCGCGTCGACATGATGCTCTGGTTCCTGCTGAAGGACGACACGAACCTCAACGGCTGGCAGTCGGGTCTGATCACGGACACGGGAAGAAGAAGCCTTCGTTCAACGCGTTCGAGGAGATGGCGGCGAGCGACTGAGCCGGCTCGTCACGCGTCTCGAGGTGCTATAAACGCGGCTGAGGTGCGATGAGTGGTGAGACGGATCTGGTGGGACGGAGCCGCCGCCGACGGCCGCCGCAGGGTGCAAGGCTCGTCGCTGCGCTCGCTGTGGCTGCCGCGCTGGCCGTCACCTCCGCCGCCGGTGCCCGGTTGCACCACGCGGAGGGGTTCGAGCCCGCTGGGCCGCCTACCGGGAAGATCCGCATCGCCAACTTCTTCCTCGTGCACGGCGTCAAGCCGGGGCCGGCACTCGACTTCTACGACACCTCCCAGCCGGCGAAGACCGACAAGCCGCTGATCTCGAATCTGGGCTACGGCCAGATCTCCGGCTACGCATCGCCGCGGTCTGACGCCGGCTACGCCAACCTCTACATCTTCCCCGCCGGCTCCAGAGTGTTCGGAAAGCCGGTCGACGGCCTCCGGTCGGGGACGAACATCTCGAACGCCGGCTGGGTGCAGGGCCAGCAGGAAACCGTCGTGATGGGCACGAACGCGAGCCCGAACCAGCCGACCTTCGCGACCGTGGCGGAGGTCGAGCCGCCGAAGAGCGCCGACCTCAAGACCGCGCTGCTCAAGCCGCCCGGCGGCAAGGGACTGCTGACTGTCAACGTGAGCGGACTGATCGAAGGTACCTCGAAATACGGCGACGTCGACCTGCGGATCGACGGCACCTGTCCCGACAACGTCCTCACGACGGGCAAGCCGGCGCAGGACTCCAACAACCCGACGACGCCGGCGACGGTGAGCAACTACAACGCCGCCAACTTCCCGCTCTCGCCGGGCTCGCACAAGCTGAACGTGGTGGCTGACCCCGGCCCCGGAAGCGGACTGACCCAGCAGCAGTGCGACACCGCCCCGGCGAAAACGTCGGTGGTGGTGAAGATCACAAAGGCGCAGCCGACGCTGCTCTTCCTCTACGGCCCGAGCCCGGGTGCGACGAAGACGCTCGTCGCGCACGTCGGGTAGCCCCACGTCGAGAGCTCCCTCGGAAGGTCGTTCCGTCCAGCCCTCGGCGCGGGCTGAGTCGGCGGAAGGGCCCGGGTCATCGGCTGACCGTACCGCGGTCGGCGGCCAGGGTCGGCAGCGGCAGTCCCTGCTCGGCGAGGAGCACGCGATAGAGCGAGTCGATGTCGTCCACGAGGTGCTCGACCCGGTATCTCGGGAGCGTTCGCTCGCGGCCTGTGCGTCTCATCTCCCCGCGGAGCTCCGGGTTGCGGGCGAGGCGCTCGAGGGCGGCGGCGATCGCCTCGATCTCCCCGACCGGGACGAGGAAGCCGTCGGTTCCGTGTTCGACCACGTCTGGAATGCCGCCGACCCCCGTCGCGACGACCGGCGTTCCGCCGGCCAGCGACTCGATCGCGACTCAAGGGTGCCCTCGTTCCCGGACGGTAGAAGCAGGACGTCGAAGAGGCCGTAGTAGGGCGCGACGTCCCGCTGGTAGCCGACAAACAACGTGTGCGAGGCGATCCCGAGCTCGTAGGCGGCCTCCTCGACTTCCTCGCGGTCGGGGCCGTCGCCGACGAGGCAGAGCTTCGCATCGACCCTCGAGCGCGGAGACGGGCGACCGCCGCGATGACGTCCGGAAGGCACTTGATTCCCGTCATCCGGCCGATCCAGCCGACGACGAAGGCGTCCTCCGGCACGCCGAAGAGCCGCCGCAGCGGAGCGCCGTCGGTCTTGCCCGCGGCGATGCGGCCGTCGAGGTCGATCCCGAGCCGGATCACGCTGAACTTCTCCGCCGTTGCGACTCCGAGCTCGACGAGGTCGTCGCGCACCTCGGGGCTCACGGCAACGAGGCGGGTCGTCACCCGCGCAAGGCTCCGCTCGACCTCCTTGAACACTGACGCACGCACGGGGTCGAAGTGGCCGCGCCGGACGTGGCCGTGGAAGGTGTGCACGACAATCGGCGGTCGCGCATCGCCGACGAGCACGGCGGCGCTTCCGGCCGAGCGCGCCTGCCTTTGCGGTGTGCGTGTGCAGGATGTGCGGCCGCACCTCGCGGATGAGTTGTACGACGCGCTTCACAGACAGCGGGTCGAGCACGGGTGAGAGCTCGCGGTGGAGGTGCTGGACGTGGCGAACCTCGAGCCCGAGGTCATCGGCCACGAAGGACATCGAGCCTTCGCCGCGCGCGAGCGAGCCGGCGCCGAGAGTCGTTTCGTAGCCGCGCGAGGCGAGGTCGCGGTGTGAGGTAGGAGACGTGCAGAGCCGGCCCGCCCACGTTCAGGCGTGCGATCAGGCGCAGCACGCGGATCGGCTCGTGCTCGCTCATCTTCTTATCGGCCGAGGAGGGCGTCGGCCGTCCGGCGAAGGCCGTCCTCGAGCGAGATCGAGGGCTCGTATCCGAGCACCTCGCGCGCCGCCGAGAGTCGGCCCACGAGTCGCGGATGTCTCCTGGCCGCGAGGAGGTGAAGTTCTTCTCGACCGGCTTTCCCAGGATCTCGCCGATCGTGTCGGCAACGCGGTTGACGCTGGCCGGGTCGCCGCCCGCCACGTTGAAGGCTCGGCCGCTTGCTCCCTCCGCGTGGGCGGCGGCGATGGTCGCCGTCGACCACGTTGTCGACGAAGGTGAAGTCGCGTGACTGCTCGCCGTCGCCGTGGATCGTCACCGGGCGGCCGGCGGCGATCGCCGTGATGAAGAGCGGCACGACGGCGGCGTATTGCGACGAGGGGCTCTGGCGGGGCCCGAAGACGTTGAAGTAGCGCAGCACGACCGTCTCGAACGCGTCGTACACGCGCGAGAAGGCGACTGCAGTAACGCTCGGCGGCGAGCTTGGCCACGCCGTAGGGCGAGATCGGGTCGAGCGGCGAGTCCTCGCGGGTCGGGAGCGCGGCGCTCGTGCCGTAGACCGAGGTCGACGAGGAGAAGACGACCCGGCGAACGCCCTCGTCGCGCGCGGCAAGCAGCACGTTGAGCGTTCCCTCGATGTTGACGGCGCTCGAGGTGAGCGGATCCTGCACGGAGCGCGGAACCGAGCCGAGGGCGCCGAGGTGGTACACGACCTCGACCCCGCGACGGCGTTGTGGACCCGCTCGTAGCTCCGCAGTTCCCCCTCCACGATCTCGACCCCGAGGCCGTCGAGATTCGCCGCGAGCCCGTCGAGAAGTTGTCGAGGACGCGCACCTCGTCGCCGCGCTCGCGGAGTGCTCGCGCGAGGTTCGAGCCGATGAACCCGGCACCGCCGGTGACGAGCACCTTCGTCACGCGGTCCTCCCGGCAGCCCGCTGCGCTGCGATCAGCCCGAGCCCGAAGAATGGCAGCGCGGCGAAGCCCGTTCCGGCGAAGAGCCCCTGGCCGGCCCAGATCCCGATCGTCACGAGCAGCCAGAGCAGTCCCGTGAGCGCGAGCAGAGCCTCTCCGGGTGGCGCTCGCAGCGAGCCGCGGATCCCCATCCCGACGCCGGTCGCGAGGAACGCAAGGAAGACCGCGGTGCCCGCGATGCCGAGCTCGGCGAGCGACTGGACGTAGGCATTGTCGACACCCCAGCGGTGCTCGGGCGAGGGGAACGCCTCCTCGGGCTGGTTCGGGAAGCGGCGATGGGCGGCGGCGAGGAACGGCGAGTAGACATGCTGCTCGCGGATGGACTGCCAGCCCGTGCCGAAGAGCGGGTGCGCCTCCCAGATCCGCAGCCCGATGTAGAGCATCAGCGCGCGCTGCGAGTAGGTGTTGACCTCCTGCGCCTTCTGCTTCTTCGCGATCGTGTTCGGGAACTGGGAGATGTCGCCGTTGCGCATCGCGAGCATGCCGACGGCACAGACCGCGGCCACACCGAGCACGATCACGAACTGGCGGCCTGTAAGTCGATGCCGCCGCCGGACGAGGAGCAGCGAGGCGATCGTGATCAGGCGCGATGGAGATCCCCGCGGCGGCCTCGCCGGAGAAGATCGCCGAGACGACCCGCCGGCGAGCGCGGCGACGTGACCCGGAGGGAGGCGCTCCCCGGGCATGAGCACGGCGACGAAGCCGATCGCGATCGCCGCGGCGCCAAGGGTTCCGAGGACGGAGATTCCGGTGAATGCCGGCTGCCGTGTCCCGGTCTGCGCAGCCTGGAAGATCTGGACGCCGGCGAACTGGAGTACGGCGACCACGGCCGCAACCGCCGCGGTCCACGCGACGACCGCCGAGAGACGGCGCAGCGAGCGCTCGTCGCGGACAAGAATCGCGGTCACCGGCACGAGCACGGCGTATTCGGCGAACTTCATCGCCGTTCCGAGGTGGGTCTTCCAGGCGTAGAACGGATCCGAGCGGGTCGGATAGAGCGATGCGGCGACGAGGTAGCCGAGGAGCGCGAGGATCGCGACCCAGAGCCAGAATGAGCCGCGCAGGGCCCCGAGGCCCTCCCGCTGGACGCGGACGGCAGCCCAGATCGTCGCGGCGAGCAGGGCGAGATCGGCCAGGTTGACCGTCGAGTTGCCCTTCGTGATCCCCGGCATGAACTTCACCGCGACGAACAGGAGCACGAAGACGACCGGGAGCGCCCAGCCTGCGAGCCGCTCGAATGCCGACACCGAAACCGGCCCGGCGATCCGCGACAGGGCTTGCGATTGACCCGTCGGACAAGGAGTCGAAAATCATACTCGGATGGGTTCCGGCTCCGTGTTGGCCAGCGGTATCGCGGTGGCGCCGAGCCCGAGCCCGATCCAGGTCAGCGCCTCGAGCGGCACCCGGGGACGATCCCGATCGCGTTCCACGTCCCGGCGGCGACGAGAATGAAACCGCGGCGACGAGCCCGACGAACGGGTTGCCGGCGACGCTCTTGAACGCGAGCACGAGGCCCACGAGGAACGTCGCGACTCCGAGCACGAAACCGAGGACCCCGAGTGTCGCGATGCGAGCTGAAGCCAGTAGTTCTGGACGCCCCACGGGTTCGCCTTCGACGGGTAGGCCTGGGCGGGCTCGCCCGGGAAGCGGCGCTCGAGGCGCGGCGAGATAGGGCTGGAAGCCGGTGTTCGACCGGTCGATGCCGAGCCCGAGGACCGGGTGGTCCTTCCACATCTGCCAGCCCATCCAGAGGAGCAGTGTCCGCTGCTCGCCCGTCTCGACCTGGCCTTTCGTCGACTGGGCGCGCTCGGTCACCCCGAGGAAGCCAGGTAGTTCGTCACGTCCGAGCCGCGGAGGACGTAGACGCCGCTCCCGATCACGAGGAGCGTCAGGCAGATCGCGACGAGGCGCGCGGAGGTTGAGCGTCCGGAGCCTCCAGGTGACGACGACGACCGCGATTGCAGCCAGGAGGGTGCCGAGGTAGGCGAACACCGAGGCGTCGACGATCACGCCGATCCCGCCGCCGAGGATCGCGGCCACCGCGAGCCGCCTGCGCTGACCGAGTGCGATCGCGGCGAAGCCGATCGCGACGGCCGCTCCCGTAAACGAGCCCGAGATGCTGGTGGCCGAGGAAGGAGACCTCGCGCTGGCCGGGCCGCGGGCCGTCGGGATCGTCGACCACGCCGAAGAACATCAGCGCACCCCAACCTCCGGCGGCCACCGCCCAGGCGACAAAGACGGCGAGGAAGCGGTCGAGGTCGACCGGCCGGCGGAAGAGCAGGACGACCGCGGGCGCGAGCAGCGCGTACTCCGCGTACTTCGAGAAAGTCGTCAGGTGTGTGGTGAGATCTCCGAGCGGGCGCCAGAAGCACGACGCGAACATCAGCGCGAGGAAGGCCGCAGCGACGATCCACAGCACACTCGCCGCGCCGAAGCGGCTCCCAGCCGAACTTCAGCCCGGCGGCGAGGGCTGCGGCCAGTACGACCACGATCGCCACGTCAGAGCCGTACACATCGACCTTGCCGACGGCGACGTGCGCCTGATAGCGGACGTGCAGGAAGACGAGAGGAATGGCGGCGGCGGCAACGAGCGGGAGTGCGTCGCGAGCGCCCAGGCGGAAGGTCAAGATCGGCCACTATACTGGCTTCCCCGTGCGCTCCCGTGTCATCTGGCGCCGCTCGGCGACCGCGATCGGGGTGTACGTTGCGACGGGGTTCGGATTTCTGGCGACGGTTGTTTCGACTCGCGAGCTCGGTCTCGACGCGTATGCCCGGTTCGCCGCCGTCATCGCGGCCTCGACGTTCTTCCAGCAGCTCCTCGACCTGACGATCGAGGAGGCGCTCGTGAAGTTCGGCTTCCGCTACGTCGAGGGCGAGCAGTGGGGGCGGCTTCGGCGGCTGTTCCGGGTCGCGCTCGCGTTCAAGCTGCTCGGGGGGCTGCTGGCGGCGATCGTGATCTGCGCGCTCGCGCCGTTCTCGCGGGTCGTCTGGGGCACCGGCGGCGTCGTCGTGCCGATGCTGCTCGCGTCGCTGATCGCGCTCTTCCAGTCGCCCGAGAACGTCGCGGCGGGCGCGATCATCCTGCGCGGCCGCTACGACATCCGCGGCGGCTTCCAGGCTCTCGCGATGGGCCTTCGTCTGACCGGCCTCGCGATCGGCTGTCAGTACGGCGTGATCGGCGCCGTGATCGGCATGGTCGTCGCCCAGCTGCTCTCGACAGCCTCGATCGGGCATCGCCGGGATCCTTGCGTACAGGCGGTTCCCGACCGCCCCGCTCGAGCCGATCGGCGAGGACTTCAGGAGGCTCCGGAGCTTCCTCGTCTCCTCGACGCTCGCCTCGTCGCTCGACTCCGCGCGGCTGCACGCTCGGCACGTCGCTCGTGCCGGTGGTGGCGCCGATCGTCGAGACCGGGTACTTCCGGAACGCGCAGGCTCCCGCGACCGGGCTCGCCGCGCTCTCGGCCCCGGCGAGGCTCGTGATGCTCACCGAGCAGACGCGAGACTTCGAGGCCGGCCGCCACGACCAGGTGCTCGCGATGCATCGCCGCTACGTGAGGGGCACCGGCGCGCTGATGGTCGTCGCCGTCCCCATCCTGTGGATCGTGATGCCGTTCCTGATCGGGATCTACGGCGCCGTCGTTCCGCGCCCACGCGACCGACGCGGCCCGGCTCGTGCTCGTGGCCGCGGCGCTTCAGCTCGTCTGGGGCTGGACGAAGTCGTTCCCGGTCTCGATCGGGCGGCCCGAGCTGCGCGTGTCGGGTGCAGGCGATCGAGATCGCCGTCTTCATCCCGCTGCTCCTGATCTTCGCCTCGCGCTGGGGGGCGACCGGCGCGGCGGGCGCGATGCTCGTCTGCGACCGTCGTCTTCTGCGCGATCTGGTCGATCCTGCTGCGTGCGGATCAAGGCCGGGTGGGCGACGGCCGGAGGTGGCGGTCCCGTGAAGGTCCTCGTCGTCTCGGGGATCTGGCCGCCCGACGTCGGCGGCCCCGCCTCGCACGCGCCCGAGGTGGCGGCGTTCCTGCAGGAGCGCGGGCACGAGGTCGAGGCGGCGATCACCGCCGACGCGCCGCCCGCGGCCGAGGCCTACCCGGTGCACTGGGTCAGCCGGACGCTGCCGCCGGGTGTGCGCCACGTCGCGACCGTCCGGCTGCTGCGCTCGCTCGCGCGCGCGGTCGGACGTCGTCTACACGACCGGCATGCTCGGCCGCTCCTCGCTCGGCTCGCTGCTCGCGCGAACGCCGTTCGTCGACCAAGCTCACCGCCGATCCCGCCTACGAGCGCGCCCGCCGCTGGGGGCTCGGCACGGCTCGCTCGAGGAGTTCCAGGCGAGCCCGGGCGCTGAAGACCGCTCCGCTGCGGCTCGCCCGCGACGCCGACGTGCGCCGCGCCGCCCACGTCGTGACGCCCTCGGCCTACCTGCGCGAGCTCGCGGTCGGCTGGGGCGTCGACCCGGCCGCGTGTCGCTGCTCCCGAACCCGGCGCCGCCGCTGCCCGAGCTCGCGCCCGCGCGAGGAGCTGCGCGAGAAGTTCGGCTTCGACGGGCCGACGCTCGTCTTCGCCGGCCGGCTCACCGCGCAGAAGTCGCTCGACGTCGGGATCGAGGCCGCGCGCCGGGCCGGGGTGGAGCTCGCGATCGCCGGCGACGGGCCCGACCGGGCGGCGCTCGAGCGCGCTCGGCTACGGCCGCTTCCTCGGCCCGCTCCCGCGCCGCGAGGTGCTCGAGCTCTTCCGCGCCGGCGACGCCTCGCTGCTCTCCTCGGCGTGGGAGAACTTCCCGCACACGGTCGTCGAGTCGCTCGCGGTGGGCACGCCGGTGATCGCGACGCGGACCGGCGGCGTCGCCGAGGTCGTCGCGCGACGGCGTGAACGGCCTCGTCGTCGAGCCCGGCGACCTCGAGGCGCTCGCCGCGGCGATCGACGCGCTTCTTCGCCGAGCCGGGCTCGCCGAGCGGCTGCGCGAGGCGGCCGCGTGCCGTCGGTCGCGGACTATGCTCCCGACCGCGTGTACGGGCGGCTCGAGCAGATCCTGATCTCGGCGGCGCGCTGATGACGCCCCGCGTCCTCTTCGTCGGCCGGACGCGGTACCGGCTGCCGCTCGAGCCGGGCTCGCGCGCAAGTGGGACGCGCTGTCCGAGCTGATGGAGGTGCGGGTCGTCGCGAGCGGCACGGGTCGGGACCCGCGCTTCCACCTCGTCCGCGCCGACGCCGCTCGACGGGCCGCGCTTCTACACGGCGCTGCCGTGCGGTCGTCGCCGCGCGAGCTGCGCTCGTTCCGGCCCGGACGTCGTGATCGCCGAGAGCCCGTTCGAGGCGGCGGCGGTCGAGCTGGCCGTGCGGCTCGCCCGCTCGCGTGCGCTCGTGGTGGCCGAGGTCCACGGCGACTGGCGCGTGTGGTCGAGCCATCTACGGCTCCCGGGCCCGCGGCGCTCCTGCGGCCGGTCGAGCAATGCCGTCGCCGGCCTCGGCGTCCGACCACGCCGACGGGCACCGCGCCGTCTCGGGCTTCACCGCCTCGATGCTCGAGTCGCGCGGCCGTGCGCCGCTCGGCGTCTTCACGACGTACTCCGACCTCAGGGCCTTCGGCGAGCCGCGGTGGCGGTGCCCGAGGACCCGCGCGTGCTCTTCGTCGGCGTGCTCGAGCGGTACAAGAACGTCGAGGGGCTCGCCGCGGCCTGGCGGCTGGTCTCGGCCGCGGGTGCCCGAGGCCGAGCTGCACCTCGTCGGCCAGGGAACGCTGACCGACGGTCGCCGAGGAGCTCGCGCCGGCGTGGCGCGAGGTGGGACCGGCGGCTCGAGCCGCCCGACGCTCGCCCGTGCGCTCGACGACGCGCGCGCGCTCCTGCTGCCGTCGGCCTCGGAGGGCCTGCCGCAGGGTCGCGATCGAGGCGTTCGCCCGCGGCCGCGCCGTGATCGGGACCCGCGCGGGCGGGATCCCGGACATCGTCGAGGACGGTGTAAACGGGTTCCTCGTCGACTTCGGCGACACCCCGGGCCTTGCGCGACGCGATCGAGCGGATCGTGACCGACCACGAGCTCGCCGTCCGGCTCGGCGCCGCTGCGGCCGAGGCATCCGCGCGCTGGGTCTCGACGCCCGAGGAGTACGCCGGGCGCGTGCGGGCCCTCGTCGAGGCGACGATCGCACGGGGCCGCATGTGAAAGCGGCGCCGATGACGCGACGTCCGCGGGTCCTGATGGTCGCGAGGACGCGGTACACGCTGCCGCTCCCGCCCGGGCGCGCCCGGAAGTTCGCCGCGCTCGGCGAGGTGCTCGACCTGCGGGTGCTCGCGACCTCGGCCGACGGCCGCGCGCAGGACGACGGCGTCTTCCACCTCGTCGGGCGCATGCCGTTCCTCGACGGGCCGCTCTTCTGGCTGCTCCTGCCGCTGCGGGTCAGGCGGCTCGCGCGGGCCCACCGGGCGGAGGTGATCCTGGCGCAGAGCCCCTACGAGGCGCTGCTCGCCGGGCTCATCCCGGCCGGCGCGCGAGCTCGTCGTCGAGATCCACGGCGACTGGCGCACGGCGACGCGGCTCTACGGCTCGCCGCTTCGCCGGGTGCTCTCGCCGCTCACCGACGCGCTCGGCCGACTCGGTCTCCGCCGCGCCGCCGCCGTCCGCACGCTCTCGCCCTACACCTCGGGCCTCGTGCGCGAGGCCGGAGTCGAGCCGGCGGCCGAGTTCGAGGCGTTCGTCGATCTCGACGCGTTTCGTCGACCGGCCGCCGCGAGCCGGTGCCGGACTCGCCGTCGGTCGTCTTCGTCGGGGTGCTCGAGCGCTACAAGAACGTCGACGGGCCTCGCCGCCGCCTGGCGGCTCGTCGCGCGCCGCGTGCCCGACGCCCGGCTGCACCTGATCGGCCAGGGAACGCTGAGCGAGCTGGCGGAGCAGCTCGAGCGCGAGGGCTGCACCTGGGACCGGCGGCTCGACCCGTCCGAGGTCGCCGCCGCGATCGACGCGGCGCGTGCCCTGCTCCTGCCGTCGGCCTCGGAGGGGCTGCCGCGAGTCGCGATCGAGGCGTTCGTCCGCGGCCGCGCCGTCGATCGGCACCCGTGCCGGCGGGATTCCCGACATCGTCGAGGACGGCGTCACCGGCCTGCTCGTCGACGCCGGCGACACCGCGGGCCTCGCCGCTGCGATCGAGCGGATCGTGACCGACGAGGGGCTCGCCGCCGGCTCGGCGCCGATGCCGCCGACGCGGCGGCGAAGTGGATCACGACACCGGAGGACCATGCCGCCCGCGTCCGGGCGGTCGTCGAAAGGGCGCTCGCGCAGTGAACGCGCCGACTGATCTTCGCGACTCAGGTCGTCGATCCGGCCGACCCCGTGCTCGGAGCCACCGTCGCGAAGCTGAGGGCGCTCGCCGAGCGCGTCGACGAGCTCGTCGTCCTCGCCGACCGCGCGGTCGAGGGCGTCGCTGCCGGAGAACTGCCGTGTCCACGTCTTCGGCTCGCCCTCGCAGGCGGGCCGCGTTCGGCTCTTCCTGACGGCGCTCGAGCGGGAGCTCTCGCCGCGCCCCTCGCCTTCGTCGCGCACATGGTCCCGCGCTACGTTCTGCTCGCCGCGCCGCTCGCCCGGCCGCGCCGTGTGCCGGTGCTGCTCTGGTTCACGCACTGGAAGCGAAGCCGGACGCTCGTCGTCGCCGAGCGGCTCTCGACCGCGATCCTGAGCGTCGAGCGCCGCTCGTTCCCGATCGGCTCCGGCAAGGTCGCCGCGATCGGCCACGGGATCGACACCGAGGCCTTCGCCTACGTCGAGCGCCCCGCCTCGAGCCCGCTCCGCGCCGTCTCCCTCGGCCGCACCTCGCCCGCAAAGGGCTACGAGACGATCGCCCATGCCGCGAGGCTCGCCGGTGTCGAGTTCGAGGTTCGCGGCACCTCGGGAACCGCACGAGGAGCGAGGTGAGGCAGACCGGCTCCGCTGCGCTCGGCGTGTCCGTGCTCGACCCGGTTCCCTACACCGAGGTTCCCGCCCTGCTCGCGAGCCGCGACGTCCTCGTGAACAACATGCGCGAGGGCGCTCTCGACAAGGTCGTCTACGAGGCGGCCGCGACCGGCATGCCCGTGCTCGCCTCGAACTCCGGCTTCGACGACCTGCTCCCGCCGGAGCTCCGCTTCGCCCGCGAGGACGCCGCCGGCCTCGCCGAGCGGCTCGCGAGAGCTTGCCGGCACCGATCGAAACGCCCTCGGCCTGCGGCTCCGCGCAGCGGTCGAGGCGAGGCACTCCACCGGGCACTGGGCAGACCGCTTGCTCGAGGTCGCCGAGCGGCGTCAGTTGAGAAAGTCGTGAAGGAAGCTGATCTCCATAGGGATCGCGAGGAGAACGGCGGCGAGGGCGAAGCCGATGGCGAGCGGAGGCTTCAGCTTTCCGATGAGAATGGCGATCGGCAGAAGCGCCGCTTCGCCACGTGAATACGTTTCGTGGCTCGTCGAAACCGGGATCACCCAGATGCCGATCAGGCAGAGGAGCAGGAGGATGTCGGTGACGGTTCGGTCGCGCCGCCGGACGATGCGGTCGATGATCACGCAGACGAGCGCCGCGGTGACGAGGAGCTCGTTGAACGACAGGAAGTTCCGGACGGCGAACGGCGCCGGGCGGAAGAGAGACTTCAGGGCGTCGTAGGTGGTCCCGAGGGGCGTTCGCAGGCGATGCTCGTAGTTCGCCTGGAGCAGGAAGTAGGCGTCCCAATGGCCGACCGAGATCTGGAGCGCCAGGAGGTAGACCCCGACGCTCCGACGGCGGGGCCGACCGCCAGCGCGATCCGCCGGAGGCGCTCCCGCATCGGGGCCCGCCGCTGGACGACGAGCAGGAAGAGGGCGGCCATCGCCGGTACGGCGACTCCGACCGGATAGGCGAGGACGACCCCGATGCCTGCGAGACCGGCGGCAAGCCATCGTTCGCGCTCGAGCAGACAGACGTACAGCAAGGTGAAGAAGATGAGCATCGAAAGCGGGTAGATCGCGTAGCCGTACACCTGCCCCGGCCCGAAAGCGGCGTAGACGAGCACGGCCAGCGACAGCGAGCTCAGGCGTCGGTCGAGGAAGCCGAACCAGAGCAGGAGGAGCGTGCCGAGGCTGAACGCCCAGGTCAGCGCAAGCGCGACGGCGCCCGCATCGAGCCCCGGGGTCGCGAGCAAGCGCGTCAGCCACGGATAACCCGGGAACCATGCCGCGTTCCCGCACGACCTGAATGCGTAGAAGCTCGCGCAGGGAAAGAGCGTGAAGCCGTGACGCGCCTGGCCGAGGTAGTGGACGCCGTCGCCGTGATTCCACGTCGAGAGGCGAAACGGCGATCGTCCCCCAGACGGCGCAGGTCAGCAAAGAAGACTCCCGCTGGCGAGAGCCCACACGAAGAGCGGGCACCCAGGTCGCCGCCACCAACCGATCAAGTCCGTGGCCAGGAGCCGAACGTCGGCTGACGAGGGCGTTTCCGGTTGGGTTGCTCTCGGCGGCTGCGATCCATCCGTTTCCTCACGCGCGCCGTTCGCGAAACCAGGTCCACGCACGGTCGAGCGCTGCGGCGGCGAGTAACGCGAGCACGAAGTCCCACGGCACCCGGTAGCGCGTCGTGCCCGCGAAGACCCAGGCGGCCGCAGTCTCGTAGAGCGACGAAGATGATCGCGAGCGCCCGGAACGCGGCGGGCACGCAGAAGAGCCCGGCGATCGCGAGCAGGAAGAGCGGCACGGTGTAGAGCGGCTCGGCCCACTGGCGAAGGCTGTCGACCCCGGCCTCCTGCGCGCCCTCGAGCCCGGCGCGAGGGCTCCAGAGCATCTCGGTCGCCTGCCCGGCGAGCTTGACCTTCTCGCCCGGGTGGTGCTCCCAGAACTTGAAGACGAGGTGCTCGTAGGCCGACTGCTGCGCGCACTCGGGAACGTCGATCACGCGATGGTTGTAGCGCCACTCGGCGCCGGCGGCCTCGGGTGTCACCCACAGCGGCGGGATCCGCTTCACGAGCCGCTGCGGCAGGTCCTGCACCTGGTCGAGCCAGAGCCCGCTCGAAAGCGTCTTGTAGGTGTTTGCGTTGTTCGCCTTCCAGAGCGCGCGGCCGTCGGTCGTGATCGCGTAACAGCCGAGCTCGACCTTGTTCCGCACGACCCAGGGGCTGACGGTGACGGCGGCGACGAGCGGCACCGCGATCGCCGACGGCCCAGCCGGCACCGCGCCAGAGGATGAACGCAGCGAGGAGCAGCGGCAGCAGCGTCAGCCGGGCATTCGAAAGCACGCCGAGCCCCGCGACCACACCGAGGCCGACGCCGGTCCACACCGAGCGGCGGCTCGCGGCAAGCAGCGTGAGGCCGAAGAGCGCCGCCCCGATCAGCTGGTCGAGGATCTCGCGGTTCCCGTGGATGTCGTGCCACACGAGGTAGGGCTGAAGGGTTGCGATCACGGCGGCGAGCAGCCCGATCCGCAGCGAGAGGAAGCGGCGGCCTATCTCGAGGACGCAGAGCGACGTTGCAACGGCGACCAGGATCTGCACCGTCCCGAAGGACCACCAATGGAAGCCGGCGATCCAGAAGATCGGGATCAGGAAGAACCCGTAGAGCGGCTGGGTGTAGGCGGTCGGATGGCCGGGGATGTAGCCGAACGTTCCGTTCGCGACGAACATCTGGGCGAGCTGCTTCGACTTCTCGAAGTTCTGGGTCACCCCGACGCGCTCGTGGTAGAGCAGCACGATCCGCGGCAGCGCGCAGACCGCGATCACGACGGCAGAGGCACGTGTCCTCGTCAAGCCGGGGTGTGTACGATCGCCGCGTTCATGCGCTTGGCCGGTTCGAGGCCGGGCGCTCAAGCGCCGAGGAGTCCGCCCAATCTCGCACCATGCCCGGTACTCAAGGCTACGCGGTCGTGTCGTGTCACGTCGAGCGTCCGCTCGATGACCTCGTCTGGGGCCGTTACCTCCGCCTGCTCGAGGCGAAGCCCGGCGGCTTTCGGATCGCGTCGCTGATGCGCCCGCCGGCCGAGGGCGAGAACCTCGGAGCGTTCGTCGGGCGCGCCCGCCAGGCGGCGGCGCACGGGCCGTTCGGCCACCACATCCACTGGACGTCGCCGACGCACGCCCGGCCGACCGGGCCCGACCCCGCGGCGGGAGTGCTCCGCGAGGGAGCCTGGCTGCGCGAGCAGGGCCTCGAGCCGAGGTTCTTCTGCGGAGGCGGCTGGTACACGGACTCCGAGGTGATGGCGGCGGTGGCAGACCTCGGGTACGTGGACTGCACCGCGACCGCCTGGCGGCCCCCCTACCTGCCGCCCGACTCGCCGCGTGCCGGGCTCGACCAGCCCGCCTGGGTGCGCCTTCTCGACGGCCGGCGGCTGCTCGAGCTGCCGACCACGCACTCGCTCGGCGCGCTCGCGCGCTCGCTCCACAGGAAGCTTCCGCCGGTCGTCCACGTGCACTTCCACGACTACGAGCTGCTCGAGCCCCGCCGCCGTGCCGCGCTCGCCGCGACGCTGCGCCTGCTCGCACGGCGCCGGCGGCCGGCCGGGCTCGACGAGCTCGCCACCGACCGCGAGGTTCCCTGGCACGCCGTATGTTCGGGCTGAACCTGCGCCCTCCGACGTTGCGCCGCCTGGCTGTCGCGCTCGCGTCCGTGGTCGCGCTCGCGGGCTGCGGTGGCTCGCACCACGCGTCACGCGGGATCTCGCTTCGGATCGACACGAATCCGTTCCGGATCACGATCCTCCGCGACGGGAAGACGGTCGTCACCGAGGACGAGCACGCACGGCTCCGCTACCAGGTCTCCCCGACGGGCGACCAGTACTTCCTGACGAAGGTCATCTCGAGGCAGGGCGACACCTACGACGTCGCGACCAGCGAGCCGGGCGGCCGCCGCACCGCAACGGTCAAGGTCACGCAGACGGCAACCGGCGCCGACGTCGACCTCGCCCTGCATCCGGGGACCCGCGTGCAACAGGTGTACGACGCATTCGACTCCGCCCCGAACGAGCACTTCTTCGGCGGGGGCGAGAACGACGACGCGGTCGACCTCCACGGCCAGATTCTCGGAGTCGAGGTCGGTTACCTGTGCTCCTACACGCCGATCCCGTACTTCGGGAGCTCGGCGGGGTGGGGGCTCCGGCTCGCGAGCCAGAACCCGGCCGCGATGGCCTTTCCCGGATCGCCCGGGGGTGATGCCTGCCAGATCGCGCCCGATGGTCCCGCCTGCTCGTTCCCGCCCCTTCCTACGCGGACGGAGGTCTGCCTCCAGGGCACCGAGCTGCACGAGCACCTCTACGTCGGCTCGCTCGCCCAGACGCTCGCCGACTACCTGGCCGAGACGGGCGAGCCCGTGGTGCCGCCGCCCTCCGAGCTCGAGTTGATCAAGTGGCGAGACCAGGTGAAGGGGCCCGAGGACATCCTCGAGGACATCTCGCGGTTCCAGGCAGCGGGAATCCCGCTCGGCTGGGTGCTCCTCGACAACCGGTGGGAGCAATGCAACGGCGTCCTCACCTTCGACAAGTCGCTGATCCCCGACCCCGCTGGTCTGATTCACGAGGTGCACGCCCGCGGCGTGCTCTTCATGCTCTGGGTCTCGCCGCGCGCGATCTGCCCGCAGGGCTATCCGGGCAAGCCGCTCGGCGGGGGCTCGCCGCTCCTGGATCTGCGCAACCCGGGGGTGGTGGCCGAGTTCCAGCGACGCATCCGCGCGCTCGTCGCGCTCGGGATCGACGGCGTAAAGGCCGACCGCGGTGACGAGAACGACCTGCGGAGCATCAGCCTCTCGCTCACGAACGACTTCCCGCTGCTCTATCAGCGAGCGGTGATGGGCGCGCTGCCGAAGGGCGCCGCGGCGATCTTCCGGGCCGGGACCGTCGGCTCCCAGGCGCTCGTTCCGGGAATGTGGTCGGGCGATCTGCCGGAGGAATGGGTCGGGCTCCAGCGGGCGATCGTGGCCGGACAGACGATGGCGATGAGCGGCTTCCCCACGTGGGGCTCCGACATCGGCGGGTACCAGGGGCCGCCGTACGTGACCGCGGATCTGTTCGTGCGCTGGGCCCAGTTCGGGGCGGTCTCGCCGGTGATGGAGGTCGGCGGCGTCGGCGCCAACTCGACACCGTGGACGCTCGGCGCCGCGGCGATGGCGGGGCTGAAGGCTGCGGCGGTGCTGCACTACGAGCTCTTCCCCTACCTCTACGGCCTGCTGCAGCGCCACCGGCCGGTGCTCCGCCCGCTCGCCTTCGACTTCCCGGGCGATCCGAAGGCCTGGGGCGCGAACTTCGAGACGCTCGTCGGCCCGGATCTGCTCGCCGTGCCGGTGGCCGGCCCCGGCACCACGCCGACCGTCTACCTGCCGCCGGGCTCCTGGGTCGATCTCTACTCCGGGGAGAAGGTCGCCGGCGGCCGGTCGTTCACGCGCCAGACACCGCTCGACCAGTTCCCGCTCTATGCGGGGATGGAGCGGTCGTCCCGTTCAACCTGCGAACGGCGACTGGATCCTGGTGGGGCGTGAACGAGCTGACCCATCCGGGCCGCGCCGGGTTTCTCGCCACGAACGGCGCCACGCTCGCCCTGACGCGCCAGCCTCGGGGCGTCCAGCTCTTCGTTCCCGCCGCCCGGCCGCCCCGTCGCGTCACGCTTGCAGGCGAGCCGGTGGCGTGGAGCTGGAATCCGGGCCCGCTTCCCGGGGTCGTGGTCCGGCTCCACGGGCCCACGATCAAGGGCGAGATCGTGCTCTCGTCGTAAGCTTCAGCGTGATGAGCGTCCCCGCGAAGTTGCCGTCTCCGTCACCGCCCGAGGATGCCCGCGCGGTCCGACCCTTCGCGCTTCAGCGAAACCCGCTGCGGGCCTTCATCCGGCGTGCCGCGAGCATCGTCGTGCTCGTCGCCATCGACATCAGCGGCCTCACGGTCGGGCTCTACCTCGCGTTGGCGATTCGCTCTCTCGTTCGCGACCCGAGCCCGATCCTCTGGAATCTCCTCTGGGACGTCGAGGCCGACTGGCTCGCGTTCCTGATCCTGCTCCTGCTGCTCGTCTTCTGGCGCAACGGGCTCTACGGGCCGCGCGAGCTGCGCGAGGGCTCGGGCAAGGTGGTCGCCTCGGTCGTCCTCGTCGCGGTGCTGACGCTGGCCTTCGCGATCGGGACGGGGCAGGACTTCACGACCTTCGGGCTCTACATCGTCGGGGCGATCTGCGTGGCGACGACGATCGGCGTGCTGCGCTGGAGCTACGAGACGTTGAGCGGCGTCTTCCTGCGCTCGCTCGGGGTGCGGCGGCGCGTGCTGCTCGTCGGCGATCCCGGCCAGATCGCGCATCTGCGCGCAACGCTCGGTTCGAGTCGTGGCGGGATCGACTACGAGTTCGCGGGCGGAGTCGAGCCCGGGCCCGCGGTCCTGGCCGCGCTCGGCGCAGACGGGGCGCTCGACGAGCTGATCGTCGCCGACGACGGCCTCCGCGAGAGCGAGTTGCTCGAGCTCGTCGACGCCTCCCACCGGCGCGGCGTCCGGGTGCGGATCGCACCGCGCACGACCGAGCTCCTGATCGAGCGTGGGGAGTACGTGCCCGGCCAGGCGGTGCCGCTCTTCGACGTGCGCCCGCCGACCTTCGCCGGCGCGGATTTCGTGGTCAAGCGCTCGTTCGATCTCGTCGTCTCGGCGCTGATCGTGGTGATCGGGCTGCCGTTCTGGCTCGTGATCGCCGCGCTCGTCAAGTTCACCTCCCACGGGCCGGTCTTCTTCGCCGACGAACGGGTCGGGCTCGGCGAGGAGAACTTCCGGATGCTGAAGTTCCGAACGATGGTCGCGGGAGCGGCGGGACGCCAGGCCGCGCTCGAGGAGGCGAACGAGGCAAGCGGCGCGCTCTTCAAGATCCGCGACGACCCGCGCGTCACCCGCGTCGGCCGCGTGTTGCGGCGGTTCTCGCTCGACGAGATCCCGAACGTGATCAACGTGCTCCGCGGCAACATGTCGCTCGTCGGCCCCCGCCCGCTTCCGCTCCGCGACCACGCGAAGCTCGAGCCGTGGCACCGCCGCCGCTCGAACGTCCTGCCGGGGATGACCGGCCTCTGGCAGATCGCGGGCCGCAGCGACCTCTCGTTCGACGACCTCGTGCGGCTCGACTTCTACTACCTCGAGAACTGGTCGCTCTGGCTCGACGTCACGATCCTCGGGAAGACGCTGCCGGCTGTCGTTGCGCGGCGCGGCGCGTACTGAACGAAAAAGGCGCGCCTCCGCTCTGACGAGCAGAGACGCGCCTCAGAGCTCAGACGCTAGACAAGCGTGACGCTTCTTGCCTGCGGGCCCTTCGGGCCCTCTTCGGTCTCGAACTCGACGTTCGCACCCTCGGCGAGGGACTTGAAGCCGTCACCTCCGACAGCGCTGAAATGCACGAACACATCCTTGCCGCCGTCGGCGGGAGTGATGAATCCGAAGCCCTTCGCATCGTTGAACCACTTCACGGTTCCAGTTGCCATATAAAAACACCTCCTCTGCCAAACTCAAGAACGGGCAGTGGAGGCGCAAGTCGCGCAACCGATACTCGCTCGATAATGCAACCAGCGTAGCCGAGCGAGCCAGGCTGGGCGAGCAAAACCTCGGGCAGATAGCATCCCGCCGTGCTCGTCATTCAGCTTTTCGACACCAAAGGCGTCAGCATCGGCGAGGTCGACATCGAGGAGGACGACTGGTCACCCCTGATCGGCGACAGCGTTCCCGGAACGAACCACGAGATCGTCGACATCCTCGACCGGTCCCTCGAAGAGCGCGGCTACCGGTTGATCGTCCAGCCGATGACGATCTAGTCTCGCGCGTGCGCCCGGCGCTCGCCGCACCGCTCTGCGCACTTGCCCTGCTGCTTCCTGCCGCGGCGCAGGCGAAGAACCTGCCGGGGTTCCACTCGCCGTCGAAGAACATCACGTGCCTGCTCCTCGCCGGCAAGCCGGAGTCGCTGAACTGCGGGATCGCGCAGGCGGACTACACCGCGAAGCTCCGCCACTACTGCGGCTCGGCGCCCTTCGGCGTCGACTGGGCCGGCTTCTCGCTCGGGCAGCGCACCAAGGGCGGAATCACCTGCACCGGCGGCACGCTCTACGACCCGGGCACCGAGCATCCGCACTACGTCGTCCTCGCCTACGGCACGAAGTGGAAGCAGGGCTCGTTCACCTGCGACTCGGAGCCGGCGGGCGTCACGTGCACGAACGGCCACGGGCATGGGATCTTCGTCTCGCGGGGCTCGTACAAGACCTACTGAGCGAGCTCGCGGATCCGCGCCGCCGCGCGCGCGAGCCCCGTTTCGTCGAAGAGGTAGGGCGTTGCGTTCGGGACGTCGTGTAGCGGGGCGTCGAGCTCGCCGTCACCGGCCGCGTTGACGGCGTAGCGAACCGGGTATTCGTGCGAGACGACGAGAGTGACGGCCTCGGCTCGCGAGAGCAGCCGCTCGAACGATTCCGCATAGCGCCGTGCGGCTTCGTTCAGGCTCTCGCCGCCGGGGAACCGGCGATTGCGGTCGCCGTGGGCGGTCGCCGCGCGGTAGTCGGCGAGCGTCCCCCCGTCGAGCTCGCCGACCCGGATGTCGCCGAGCTCCTCGTCGACCACCTGCGGGACGTCACGCCCCTCGAGCGCGGCCTCCGCCGTCTGGCGGGCTCGGGGAAACGGTGAGACGACGGCAACGTCGATCGCGAGCCCGGAGAGCTGCCGCCCGAGCGCGCGAGCCTCGGCGATCCCCGCCGGCGCGAGCCCGAGGTCTCCCGGGGATCGCCGTTCACCACCCCTTGCAGGTTGAGCAGCGAGCGCCCGTGCCGGGCGAGAACGAAGAGCCGCACGGCCTGAGCCTACGGATTCCGCGGCCTGTAACCCGGTGTCTGACACCGCTTCGGGGCCGCGGAAGCCGCTTGGGGAAAGGGCTTCTTCCCACCGGCGGTGCGCCTCGGGCTGGTGTCTGACACCGCTTTTGGGGTCTCGGCCCGGTTCAGGGACGGTTCATTTCGGCTGGCCCAGGGAGAGGCCGGGCTCGGCGCCGGGGTACCGTCGCATAGATGCCTGATCACCGCTCGAACCTCTCATACCTCGCGGGCCTCGTCGCGGTCGTGGTCGGCCTGGCGATCGCGCTGCCGGTGTCGGCGTCGATCGCGGTGAACGGGTTCAAGAGCGTCAAGCAGGCGCACGAGACGATCGTCGTCACGGGCTCGGCCAGGTACCCGATCGTCGCGAACCTCACGACCTGGAGCCTCCATACCTCTGCCCAGGAGTCGACTCCGACCGAGGCGATCGGGGCGCTCCGCCCGAAGGTCGCGAAGATCGACGCGTACCTCACGCGGGAGGGACTCGCCGCGAACGCGATCTTCAA
Organism: uncultured Actinomycetota bacterium; assembly: GCA_963720045.1. Lineage (GTDB taxonomy): Bacteria > Actinomycetota > Thermoleophilia > Gaiellales > Gaiellaceae > PALSA-600. The sequence goes on from CAVREC010000006.1 coordinate 337,436, forward strand.
GCCGCCGATCGAGGTGGACGAGGTCTCCGTCAGCGTCCGCACCGGCTTGAAGAAGCCCGCGTTCCGCCAGGTTCCGGCGTGGCGGGTCAGCCAGGACTACTCGATCCAGACGAACGACATCGACACGCTCGAGCGGGCCGCCGCTCACGTCGGCGACCTTCTCGCCGGCGGCACGGACGTCGCAGTCGACCCGATCGAATACCTCTCGACGCGGCTCACGTCGGCGAAGTTCGCTGCGCTCCGCCTGGCTGTCGCCGATGCGCGCGAGCGCGCCGCCACGATCGCCGCCGGCCTCGGCGCCCACCTCGGCGCCGTCCAGCACACGGAGCTCGGCGTCTACCAGATCACCCCGCGCAACTCGACCGAGGTCAGCGACTACGGGGTCGACGACACCTCCTCGCTCCTGAAGGACGTCGAATCGGTCGTCAGCGTCACGTTCCGCGTCGATCATTGAGCGCTCAGCAGGCCCCAAGCCTTACGGCGCCGTAACCGCCTCCTGCGACACTTAGGGCCGTGCGCGCCCCCAAGTTGCTCTGCGTGGCCTCCGCGGTCGATCTCGACTTCCGCTACGGCTGCACGCCGGCCTGGTGGCAGCTCTGGAAAGGGCTCCACGACGAGGGCGCCGAGCTCGTCGTCGCGCCCTACCGCGGGCGGCCGATCGAGACCCCGTGGTGGCGGAGCGCGCCGAATCCGGCATACCGCGAAGGAGAGTCGTACGCGTGGGCGCGCGATCTCGCGGCGCGGCTCAAGGGCGATCGGTACCTCCGCCGCGCCGAGGACTCGCCTGACGACTCGCTCGGAGATCGCCTGACCCGCGAGGCGATCTGGCGCGTCGTCACCCCCCGCTGGCGCCGGCATCTCGAGCGGCTCGTCGCGCGGGAGAAGCCCGACGCGGTGATCGTCTTCACCGTTCCGATGGCGCACTTGCGCGGGATCCCGGAAGCGCTGCGCGACCGGTTCGGGATCCCGGTCGTCTTCTACGACGGCGACGTCCCGATGAGCCTGCCCGAGTTCGGCGGGATGGACACGGGCTTCAACTACTACCACGGCGCCGATCCCGGCGAATACGATCTCGTGCTCTCGAACTCCGAGGGCGGCCTCGAGAGCCTGCTCGCGCTCGGCGCGCGCCGGGCTGAAGCGGTGTTCTGGGGCGCCGATCCCGAGTTCTTCTCCCCGCAGCCGGTCGAGAAGGAGGCCGACGTGTTCTTCTACGGCTACGGCGACAAGTTCAGGCGCGAGTGGATGAAGGCGTTCGTCGGCGAGCCCTCGCGCGAGCTCCCGGAGCTCGACTTCGCGCTCGGCGGGCAGGACTTCCTCGGCGACACCGGCAACGCACGGCTGCTCGGCGACATTCCGTTCCCGTCGTTCCCGCGCGCGATCGCGGCCGCCAGGGTCAACCTGTGCCTTACCCGGCGCTCGCACGCGAGCGTCTATGCCTCCTCGTCGTGCCGTCCCTTCGAGCTCGCGGCGGCCGGTGCGGCGATCGTCGCGAACCCCTACAACGGGATCGAGCGCTGGTTCGAACCGGGCTCGGAGCTGATCGTCGCGAACGACTCCGCCGAGGCCGTGGCGGCCTACCGCGCGCTCCTCGACGATCCGGCGCAGGCGGAGGAGATGGGCCGCCGTGCCCGCGAGCGCGTGCTCGACGAGCACACCTACCGCCATCGCGCCCGACGCGTCCTCGACCTGCTCGACCTCGACGTCAAGGCGCATGTCGGCTGAGCCCGTTCCGGCTGAGTCTCTTCCACCCGAGCTCGGGCTCTCTCCGGCAGCCGCCGTCGCGCCGCTCGCGGCCGTGCGGCGCATCGCCATCGTGCCGGCCTACAACGAGGAACGGAACATCGGCCGGCTTCTTGCCGAGCTCAGGGAACTCGATCCCGGGCTCGCGGTGGTCGTCGTCTCGGACGGCTCGACCGACCGCACCGCCGAGGCCGCCGCCGAAGGCGGGGCGCACGTCGTCAGGCTCCCGTTCAACCTCGGGATCGGAGGCGCCGTCCAGACCGGGTTCCGCTACGCCTGGGAGGGCGGGTACGAGCTGGCGGTGAGGCTCGACGGCGACGGCCAGCACGACCCTGCGCAGCTCCGCGAGCTCGTCGCGCCGGTCACGGCCGGCGAAGCCGACCTTGCGATCGGCTCGCGCTTCATCGGCAACACGGGCTACCGCTCGTCGGCGGCCCGCCGCGTCGGGATCCGCGTGCTCGCCCGCGTCGTCTCCTGGATCGCGCACGAGCGGCTCACCGACACGACCTCGGGCTTCCAGGCGCTGAACCGCCGCACGATCGCGCTCTTCGCGGCAGACCTGCCGCTGGATTACCCCGAGGTCGAGGGTCTTGTGATGGCGATCCGCCGCGGGATCCGGGTCCGCGAGGTGCCCGTGACGATGCGTGAGCGCGAGCACGGCCGTTCCTCGATCAGCGCGCTCGGATCGGTCTACTACATGATCAAGGTGCTGCTCGCGGTGTTCGTCGACCTCTTCCGCCGAGATGTCGCGCCTCTGGAGGAGTCGAACTGACCCCGCTCCGCACCTCGATCGCCGCAACCGCTGTCTCGGTGCTGCTCCTGCTCGTCGTCTTCGAGCTGATCCGCTCGCGCCGGCTCAGGGAGCGTTACGCGATCCTGTGGCTCGCGACAGGCGTCGTGCTCGTCGCGCTCTCGGCCTGGCGCGGCGGTCTGAACACGATCGCCCGCTGGTTCGGGGTCTCGACCTACCCACCGGCCGTGCTCTTCGCTGTCGGTCTCCTCTTCGTGATCCTCGTGCTCCTGCACTACTCGACGGTGATCTCGAAGCTCTCGGATCAGAACACGATCCTCGCCCAGCGCCTCGCCCTCCTCGAATCGCGGATCGGCGAGCCCGACTCATAGCTACGGAACCGCCACGGTTGCCGGCCGGCTGAGCAGGATCATGTCGCTCGAGATCGGGGGCACGCTCGAGATCACCTCGACGCGATAGGTCCAGTGCCCTGGAGGGGGAGTGTCCGTGAACGTCGTCTTGTGGGTTCCCCCGATGGGTCCGGTGGGTCCGAGAATGCAGATCTCGGCGCCGTGCGGGGGCCGGGTGCAGACGAGCGGATCGCTCTCACCGCGGAAGAAGGTGTATCTGACCCGGGAGCCGCGGGCGCTCTGCGACGGCCAGCTCAGCGTGACCGCCGAGCCGTGGACGCTCGCGTGGAGCGGGAACGTGTTCGCCGGCATGAAGAACGAGGCCGTGGAGTAGTCCGCCGTCGACGCGTCCGCCGCCTGGTCGAAGGCAAGGATCGGGACGATGGGCGCAATCGCCAGGAACGCGCAGATCCCAACCGCGACGCGCCTCGAGCGTCTCGTGACGGGCCACGTCGCGACGTCGCCGAACGCGGCAAGCCGTCGTCCGGCGATCGGGATCAGGAACGGAATGGAGAGCACGAGGAGGAACGCCGCCGGAATCGCGGGGGCCATGTACCGGAAGAAGCTGCCGCCGTAGAAGCTCGCGACCGAGGTTCCCTTGATCAGTAGGTAGGACGCAAGCCAGCCGCCGATCAGCACGGCCGCGGGCACCGAACGTCGGAAGAGCCCGGCGAGCCCTGCGAGCACCGCCCACTCGACGAGGCGGCGGCTCCACGTGAACTCCCGGAAGCCATCGAGGTTTTGCTGGAGCTGATGCCACGAGAGGTGGAAGTACTGGCGGAAGTCGAGTGAACCGACGAGCTGGGGCTTCCCGGGCCCGTCGGCGAGCGCGAGCTGGTTGCCGTGGAGGAGCGGGAGGTACCCGAGGCCACGGTACTTCCAGAGCGAGAGGCAGATCACCGACGGCACGAGGCCGGCGGTGAAGACGAGGAGGGCGCGCGGCCTCCGGGCGACGATCAGCGCGAGGGCGGGAGCCGGCAGGAACGCTGCGTTCGCCGGCTTCACTGCCAGGGCGAGCCCCGCTGCGAGCCCGGCCGTGAGCGCGTCGAGGTCGTCGCCGCTTCCGAGTGCTCGTAGCGCGAAGTACGCCGCGACGACGACACAGACCATCGAGGGGAAGTCACCGAGCGTGTTCAGGCCGAGGATGGCGGGGAGCTGCAGGCCGACGTAGGGCCGGTGGTACTTGAGCAGGAAATAGGGGATCGCGATCACGGGCCCGACGACCCAGAGCGCCGAGGCGACGTAGGCGAACCTTCGCCCGGCGAGCGCCTTCGCGAGCCCGTACATGCTGACGAGCGCGATCGGCATGAGCACGAGGACGTTGAAGAAGATCGCGTAGGGCAGCCCGTTGAGCATGTTCGGCCCGGCGATTCGCGCGAAGGGCGCGATCAGCATCGGGTAGCCGTAGCCGATCGAGGAGATCGGGATCATCCCGTGACCGAGCATCCAGGCGGTCGTGTAGTACCAGGTGCCGTCCCCGCCGTTGTAGTAGAGCCAGCCCGTGTGCACGGCCTTCGAGCCGACCCACGCGGCGACGCCGTAGCCGAGCAGGGTGAGCGGGACGAGCACCATCCACGGGCGGATTCGCGCGGTCCACAAATCGAGGCGGCCGAGCAGCCGCCCGGCTCCCTCGGCGACCCGTGCGACCCGCGTCGGCGCCGCCGCGCTAGCCGCGGGCATGAAGGGGCGCCTGCGCGCGGTACCAGGCGATCGTGCGCTCGAGCCCGTCGCGCAGCGGCGTCTGGGCGCGCCAGCCGAGAAGGGACTCGGCGCGGGTGGTGTCGAGACGGCGGCGCGGCTGGCCGTTCGGCATCGAGTCGTCCCAGACGATCTCGCCCTCGAACCCGGTCAGCTCCGCGATCGTCGTCGCCAGCTCGCCGATCGAGATCTCCAACCCGGTGCCGATGTTCAGCGGCTCCGCTCCGGAATAGACCTCGGCCGCGCGCACGAACGCATCGGCGGCGTCCTCGACGTAGAGGAACTCCCGCGTCGGAGAGCCGTCGCCCCAGAGCACGACCCGGTCGGTGCCCTCCGTCATCTTCCGGATCAGCGCCGGCACGACATGCGAGGTCTCGAGGTCGAAGTTGTCGCGGGGCCCGTAGAGATTCGCCGGCAGGAGATAGACGCTGTCGAGCCCGTACTGTTCCCGGTAGGCCTGTGCGCCGACGAGCACCGACTTCTTCGCGACGCCGTAGGGTGCGTTCGTCTCCTCCGGGTAGCCGTTCCAGAGGTCGTCCTCGCGGAACGGGGTCGGAGTGAACTTCGGGTATGCGCAGACGGTGCCCGCCACGAGGAGCTTCTTGACGCCGTGGAGCCGCGAAAGCTCGAGCACGTTCGTGCCCATGGTCAGGTTCGCGAACCAGTAGCGGCCGGGGTTCGCGCGGTTCGCACCGATCCCACCCACCTCGGCAGCGAGGTGGAAGCAGAGCTCCGGCCGCGCCGCCTCGAAGAGGCGCTCCGCGTCGTCCCAGCGCGTCAGGTCGTAGTCGGCCCGCCGCGGCACGAAGACCTCGTCGCCGCGGTCGCGGAGGCGCTCGACCAGGAACGAGCCGAGGAAGCCGGCTCCGCCGGTGACGAGCGCGCGCATTTAGATGACCAGCTCCACGATCTCGCGTACCCGGCTGCACGATCTGGACGGCCTGGGCCGCTCCGGCCTCAATGAAGCCGGTGAGGCTGGCTTCCGTGAGGTCTGCGCTTCACCGCCGCGGCGCCCCAGACCGCCCAGCCCGCGCCCCGGGAGAGACGATCTCGTGGAGCTGGTCATCTTCTAGCCGCCCTTCATCCAGTCGACGCGGCCCATCCAGCGGTCTCGGTTCCCGGCATACCAGGCGATCGTGCGCCGGACACCTTCTTCCCAGCTCACCTTCGGCACCCAGCCGGTCTCCGACTTGAGCTTCTCGTAGCCGACGCGCAGGGCCATGACCTCGCTCGCGCCCGGCCGGAAGCGCGCGGCTGTCGTGACCACCTCGCGCCCGGCCGGCCAGAAGCCGTTCTCCTCGCCGACTCGCAGGATCAGCGCCGCCCAGTCGGCCATCGAGATGTTCTCGCCCTGACCGTAGACGTAGACGTCTCCCGGCTTCCCGCAGGCCGCGACGGTGAGGTGCCCGCGCACGCCGTCGGTGCAGAAGCAGAAGTCGCGGAGCGGGTCGAGCTGGCCGAGCTCCACCTGCGGGCGCTCGAGCGCCTGCGTGATGATCGTTCCCGTGACATAGCGGGGATTCTGGCGCGGCCCGTAGTTGTTGAACATCCTCGTCACGACTCCGGGCACGCCGTAGGCGTCGTGATAGTTCATCGTGAGGAAGTCCGCGGCGACCTTGGAGGTTGCGTAGATCGACTTCGGGTTGATCGGCGAGCGCTCGTGCAGGATGAGGCCGCCGCTCTCGTCGAAGTCGTGGTGGTCCGAGACCGACTCGCGCACGTTGCCGTACTCCTCCGAGGTGCCCGCGGTATCGAACTTCTCGAGCTCGAGGTCGTGGTCGACGATCGACTGGAGGAGGTTGAGCGTCCCGACCGTGTTCGCGATCACCGTCTCGTAGGGCCGGTGCCACGACTCGCCGACGTGTGCCTGCGCGCCCAGGTGGAAGACATACGGCTTGTCTGCGGTCTGCTTGAGGTCGCGGATCAGGTAGTCGATCGAGGTCTTGTCGGTGAGGTCGGCGAAGACGACGCGGGCGAGGCGCTCCCGCTGGGCGCCGATGTTGTTGAGCGCGCCCGAGGAGGTCGCGCGGACGAAGGCGACGACATCTGCCCCGAGCTCGACGAGCGCGTCGGTGAGGTGCGAGCCCATGAAGCCGTCGGCACCCGTGACGAGGCAGGTTCGTCCCTTGTAGGCATCTCCGAGGTCGACCCGGAGCGCGTCGAGCTCACCGGCCGACCAGATGACGCTATCGTCGCCGGGCATCGATGCAGGGTAGTCATTCAGGTCGTCGGAGTGCGGCACGAAGCGGCCTGCTGACCGGCCTTTCGACCGTGGCCGTCAGCGCGTCCGCGGGTCTTGCAGGGGCCCTTCTGGCGAGGAAGTTCGGCCACGGCACGAAGACCGATGGTTTCTTCGCTGCCTACGCGGTGTATCTGGCGATCGTGCTCGTCGCGAGCGCGCTGCGCGTCGTCGTGCTGCCGGAGTTCGCCAGGGCGCGCGCTGCAGGGGCGCTCGGGCGCGAGGTCGGGTCGTGGTCCGCGGCGCTTGCGGTTCCGCTCGTTCCGGCGGTCGTGCTCGCGATCGCGGCGCCGCACTGGGTCGCCGGGCTGCTGACCGGCGGAAGCGAGTCCCGCTCGAGTGCCGCCGAGCTCTTGCCCTGGCTGATCCCGGCGGCGGCGGCCCAGGTGTACGCGGGCATCGCCGCGAGCGCACTCGCGGCGCTCGACGACTACGGCACCGCCGCGTTCGGCTACGCGGCTGGAGGCATTGCGGGACTACTCGCGATCGTCGCCCTCGTCGGCCACGGGGTGCAGGCGTTCGGGTGGGGGCTCGCGCTGAACGGTGCGGTCGCGGTCACGATTCCGCTCGTGGCGGTCGTCTCGCGCGGCGGCCTCGGACGGCCGGGCGGCAAGGTCCTCCACCGGCTGCGGATGCTCGTGGAGGGCGTCTCACTGCCGTTTGCGCTGCAGGGGCTCTACGTGATCGGCTACCGCTTCGCAAGCGGGCTCGGGGCGGGGCGACCGACAACCTTCTCCTACGCCTACCTGATCGCCTCGCTCCTCGTCGCCGTCACAGCAACCTCGATCGCGCTCGTCTCGTCGGTGCCGCTTTCACGGGGCGAGCTCACGCCCGCGCGGACGGCGCGGCACATCGTCGCCGCCTCGTGGGTCTCGTTCGCGATCGTCGCCGGAGCCGCCGGAGTGTTCGCTCTGGCCGGCGCACCGGTCGCGAAGCTCGCCCTCGGCTCGAGCTACGGCGGCGGGACCGGGGCCGAGCTCGGGCGGCTCGTCGCATACCTCTCGCCGTGGATGATCTGCTCGATCGCGCTCTCGGTCGCCTTTCCGCTGCTCTTTGTCCGCGGCCGTGCTCGCTGGCTCCCGCTGCTCGCTCTGGCCGCGCTCGGCGCGCATGTCCTTTTCGAATGGGCCGGCTCGTCCTGGCTCGGGCTTGCCGGGATCGCGGCCGGGATGGCGCTCACGACCGCGCTCGTGCTCGGCGTGCTGCTCACCTCGCTCGGGGCCCTCCCGGCCACCACGCGTGGCGTGCTCGGCGCCGCAGCCGCCTGCGCGGCACCGGCCCTGCTCGGGTTCGGTCTCGCCGGGCTCCTGCTCGGAGCCGTGCCCGGGGCGGTTGCCGGGTTCGTGCTCTACGCGGGCGCGCTCGCCCTGTGGCGTCCCTCGGGGTTGACGGGAGCCTGGTCGTACCTCCGCCAGTTGGCCTAGACCGGCTTCGCGTAGTTGCTCGCGCCGTACCAGTCGACGACGACGACCGGCTCGTCGCCGACGACCCACGCATCGTGTCCGCTCGGAAGCGAGGTGATGTCGCCCGGCCCTGCCACGAGCTCGGTGCCGTCGTCCATCTTGATCGCGAGCAGGCCGCTCAGGTGGTACTGGAAGTGCGGCGCCTCGCAGCTCTCGGTGCCGGCGATCCCTTTCAGGTCGGTCGACCAGCGCCAGCCGGGCTCGAAGCGAAGGCGGCCTACCTGGCCGCCGCCGACCTCGAGGATCTCCGCGACGCCGTTCGGGAACTCGCGCGTCTCGTCGGGCGAGGAGAAGCTCTTGTGCTCCGTCTCGTGGGTGTGCGTTGCCGACATGATGTGCCTCCTTGCTCGGTCAGGGGCTTGCTGTTGCAGTTCTACCTACTAGTAGGTAAAAGATCAAGGGTGCGAGAGATCCGCGAGGATAGGGAGATGAGCTCGAGCCGCCAGGCAGATTCGGGGACCGCCGGGCGCATCCTCGATGCGGCCGAGCGGCTCGTGCAGCTGCGTGGCTTCAACGGCTTCAGCTACGCAGACGTCGCCGGCGAGCTCGGAGTCACGAAGGCGAGCCTGCACTACCACTATCGCGAGCAAGGCCGAGCTCGGCGAGGCCCTGATCTCCCGCTACGCGGCGCGTTTCGCGGATGCCCTCACCGAGATCGACGCGCGCTCCGTCGCCGCCCCGGTCAAGCTCGCCGACTACGCCGAGCTCTACGGCTCGGTGCTGAGAGACCACCGGATGTGTCTCTGCGGGATGCTCGCGGCCGAGTACGAGACGCTCCCCGAGCCAATGCGTGCCGCGGTCCTGCGCTTCTTCGACGACAACGAAGCCTGGCTCGAGCGGGTCCTCGAGCAGGGGAGCGACGAGGGGAGCCTCCGGGTCGAGGGGCGCTATCGCGAGACCGCGCGCGGGATCCTCGGCGGGCTCGAGGGCGCGCTGCTCGTCGCCCGGCCCTACGGCGAACCGGCGCGCTTCGACGCCGCAGCCGGCACGCTCCTCGCAGGTCTCGTGGCCCCGGCTCCCGACTAGGTTGGCCGCTTCGCCCGGTCCAGTGATAGCCGTCGTCCTTTCCTGGAACCGCCGGGAGGACACGCTTGCCTGCCTCCGCTCGCTGGCGGTGGCCTCCGAGCCCGCGCTGGGCACGATCCTCGTCGACAACGCCTCGAGCGACGGCACCGTGGAGGCCGTCACGGCGGAGTTCCCGGAGGTCGAGCTGCTCGTGAACGAAGCGAATCTCGGCTTCGCCGAGGGAAACAACGTCGGGATCCGCCGCGCGCTCGAGCTCGGTGCCGAGTGGGTGCTGATCCTGAACAACGACGTCGAGGTCGACCCGGGCTTTCTCGGCGCCCTTCTCGAGGAGGCGGGGCGCCGCCCCGATGCGGCTGCGCTCAGCCCCCTGATCCTCTTCGGCCCGCCGTCGGAGACGATCTGGTTCGCCGGGGCGCGATACGACCCACGGAAGGGCTACAACGGGCGCCAGCGCGGCTACGGCGAGCAGGCGGACTCGCGCTTCGGCGAGGTGTGGGAGACCGAGCGGATCTGCGGTGCGGCGATGCTCGTCCCGCGGGCGGTGTTCGAGGAGGTGGGCGTGTTCGACACCGGGCTCTTCGCCTACTACGAGGACACGGACTGGTCGCTTCGGGCCCGCGCGGCCGGCCACCGGCTGTACGTCGTTCCGGCCGGGCGGATCTGGCACAAGGTCTCGCGCTCCTCGGGCGGCGAGAGCTCGCCGGCGACGCTCTACTACGGCACCCGGAACGCGCTCGCGGTGGCCGAGCGCTACGCACCTCTCGGCGTCGTCGGCACCTGGCGCCGCCGAGGTGTGCTGCTCGCCGCCCACGGCGTGCAGGCATTCGGCTCGGGTCACCGCCGCGAAGGTTTCGGCGCCGTGTTCGCCGGGTGGCGGGACTTCCGCGCCGGGCGCCTCGGGCGCCGCGAATAGAATCCACCTATGACCGCCCAGCAGGCAAAGCAGGTCGTGAAGAACGCCCTCTACCGCACGATCGGCGAGACCTCGACCGCGCTCCGGCTCCAGCCGGATGCCCAGAAGACGCTCAGCATTCTCATGTACCACAAGGTCAACGACCTTCCCGACAATCCGACGACGGTGCCGGTGCGGAAGTTCGACGAGCAGCTCACGCGCCTCGGCGAGCTCGGCTACAACGTGGTCGACCTCGACGCGGTGCTCGACCACTACACGCTCGGCTCGCCGCTGCCCGAGAAGGCGGTGCTGATCACCTTCGACGACGGATACCGCGACACGCTCGAGAACGCGCTGCCGGTGCTGACGAAGCACGGCTACACGGCGGTGATCTTCATCCCGGTCGCCTACATGGAGGACGAGACCCCGCTGCCACACGAGACCCATCTCGTCGAGCGCGGGATGCGCAACCGTACGCTCGACTGGGGCCTCATGCGCGAGCTCGACGCGAGCGGCGTGCGGGTCGAGTCGCACGGGATCGCCCACCGGCCGCTCGCGGAGGTGACGCTCGACGAGTCCGTCCGCGAGATCGCGGTCTCGAAGCTGAAGCTCGAGGAGCAGCTCCGTCGGCCCGTTCGCGCCTACGCCTATGTGAAGGGCTCGGAGGCGCACTTCCATCCGGTGCACGAGTCGATCCTCAAGCAGGCGGGGTACGAGATCGCGTTCACCTCGATCTCGCGGGCCAACGGAACCGGAACGAACCCGTTCCGCCTCGGGCGCTACAACGTGGAGCCGTACCCCGCTCGGACGTTCGACCTCGTGCTCTCCGGTGCCTGCGACCTGATCTCGCTGAAGGACACGGTCGCGGGAACCCACGCGAGGCGCCTGTTCAACCAGGCGCTCGGCACCTCGACCCGCTAGGCCCGTGCAGGTCGTCGAGTACGACCCGTCCAGGCGTGCCGACGTTGCCGACCTGATGGAGCGGGTCTGGGGCAAGCGTCCCGAGGAGGCCGAGCTCGAGTGGTTCTACGAGCGGAATCCGCTCCGGCCCGCGTCGGTGCTGCTGGCCGAGGAGGACGGCCGCACGGTCGGGACGGCTGCGATCGCCTTCGTGCCGATGTCGATCGGCGGAGAGCGGCTGGAGGTCGGGATGCCGCTGCGCGTCGCGACCGACCCCGACTACCGGGGGCGTGGCATCTTCCGCGAGCTCGAGGAGGCGAACGAGGAACGGGTGCGCGGGTTCGGCGTCCGTCTGTTGCTGACGGTGCCGAACGCAGCCTCGGCGCCGGTGTTCCTCGGGAAGCTCGGCTGGTCGTCGCTCCCGCCGATCAAGGTGTGGTCGAGGTGGCGGCTCTGGAGCGGTAAACCGAGCACGCCGGCGGTCGAGCGATTCAGCGGCGGCATCGAGGACGCGCCCGGCGATACCGACAGAGTGCTCCGCGACGCGACGTGGCTGAACTGGCGCTACACCGAGTCGCCGACGGAGTACAGGCTCCTCGAAGGCGCGAGCGGCTATGCGATCGGAACCGGCCGCGGCCGTCTAGGAGTCGTCGCCGCCGTGAAGGGTGATCTCCTCAGGGATGCGGGCCGCGCCGCCCGCGGGAAGATCGTGATCGCCGCCCTGCCCCCGTGGCTTCAGCGCGGCCGCGCGTCCATGGGCTACCTCCCGACGGGCCGTAAGTTCACGCTGCTCGGCAAGTCGCTCCATCCCGACCAGCCGCTCCCGGCGCAGCCGCATTTCGAGCTCGGCGACCTGGACTTCCTCTAGCCGTGCACGAGACCGCCTCGGACCTCGCGGCGTTGCAAGCGCTGCTCGACCGGAGCTACGAGAACGCGGGCGCACATCTGCGGAGCATCCACACGCACGAGCGCCGCGTCGGTGCCGAGCAGCTCGCGGAGCGGCTCGCGGGGATGTGCCTCCTCGTCCTCGCCACGGTCACCGAGGACGGCCGGCCGATTGGCGGCCCGGTTGACGGGATCTTCTATCGCGGCCACTTCCACTTCGGCTCGAGCCCCGAATCCGTTCGATTCCGGCACATCCGCGAGCGCCCGTACGTGACGGCGACGCATCTCCCCCGGGAGGAGTTCGCCGTGACCGTGCACGGCCGCGCCGTTCCCGTCGACGTCCGGGCAAGCGAGAACGCCGGCTTCAGGCAGGCGCTGCTCGACGTCTACGTCCCGAGGTACGGCCCGGACTGGGAGAGCTTCCTGGACTCGGGGCCGGTGTACGCCCGCATCGAGGGCGACCGGATGTTCGCGATCGCAATCGAGGCCTGACCGACTCGACCCAGTGACCCGCGCGGCCCGAAAATCCGGTGTCTGACACCGCCTTTTGCAGCGCGAAACCGCACGGACGAAGGAGCGTGCTTCGTCGAGGGGCGTGTTGCCAGGTCGTGTCTGACACCTGTTGGCAACACAAGCCGCACCCGCTCTCGGCTTCTCACACGGGGGCCGAAGGGCGACGACGTACCCTTACGCCGTGACCGTCCTCCATGTCCAGAAGGTCGCCGGCATCTCCGGCTCGGAGGCGCACCTCCTCCAGCTCCTGCCCGCCCTCGTACAGCGGGGCTGGGACATCCGCTTCCTGATGCTCCACGAGCAGGAGCCCGGCGCGTGGGAGTTCGCCCGGGCGCTCGAGGCGGGCGGCGTGCCCGTGGACGGGATCGAGATGAAGACCGACGTCGATCCGAGCACGTTCGTGCAGGTTCTCTCCTACCTCGTGAACCACCGCCCGACGATCCTCCACACGCACCTCGTCCACGCCGACGCCTACGGCCAGACGGCCGGGACGCTCGCCGGGGTGCCGATTCGGCTTTCGACGAAGCACGGCTTCAACGAGTTCCGCGAAGGAAGGATCTTCGCGCTCGGCGACCGCACGATCGGCGCGCTCGCCCACCGGCAGATCGCGATCTCGCGCGGCCTCGCGCGCTACCTGTCCGAGACGGAAGGCTTCCCGGAGCCGGACTTCGAGATCGTCCACTACGGGATCGCTGCCGGGCCTGAGCCGAAGGCGTACGCCGGCGAGGCGCCGCGCTTCCTCTGCATCGGGCGCCTGATCCCGATCAAGGGTCACGTCGTGCTCCTGCGAGCGTTCCGGCAGGTGCTCGACGAGCGCCCCGACGTGACGCTCGACATCGCCGGGCGCGGAGTGCTCGAGCACGGGCTCAAGGATCTGTCGCGCGAGCTCGGGTTGAACGGCGCCGTTCGCTTCCTCGGCCACGTGACGCCGGTGCAGCAGGCGGTCGAGGATTCGCTGGCTGTTGTCGTCCCGTCGCTCGGCGAGGGATTCGGGATGGTCGCGCTCGAGGCGATGGAGCGCGCACGCCCCGTGATCGCGGCGGCGATCGGCGGGCTGGAGGACCTCATTCGAGACGGCGAGACGGGGCTGCTCGTGACGCCCGGGGACGCGGAGTCGCTCGCGGCGGCCATGCTCACCCTGGCGGCCGATCCCGCGCGGGCAGCCGCGATGGGCCTGGAGGCCCGCCGTCGCGCGATCGAGCGGTTCCCCGAGCTTCGTTGTACCGAACGGACCGAGGAGGTCTACCGCCACTGGCTCGACGTTCGCGGCGACGGCGCCGTGGAGTTCGACCCGTCGGCGTTGCCGGTGGCCTCCGCGAACGGCGCCCCCAAGTAGAGCTACCCGCACCGAAGGACGCTGGGCAGCAGGCTGTCGCCGCAACGCCGGCGGGCCTACAGTGCGGCGCATGAAGACCGCGGCACGCGCACTTCGCGAGACGGGCCAGCTTCTCCTCGACCTGGTCTTCGGGATCGTCGGCTTCACGGTGGTCGTGACCGGCTTCTCGACCGGAATCGGGCTTCTGATCACGCTCGTCGGTGTGCCCATCCTCGCGGGGACACTGCTCGCGGCCCGCGGGCTCGGATGGTTCGACAGGGTGCGCGCGGCTCTGTTCCTGAAGGTCGAGGTGGTCGCGCCGCCAATGCGCCCCGCCGGCGACGGCTTCCTGCGTTGGCTCGTCACCCCGCTCCGGGATTCCGCCAACTGGAAGGCGTCTGCGTACCTGCTCCTGATGTTGCCGGTCGGGGTCGTCAACTTCACCGTGGCCGTCACTATCTGGTCGGTCGCCCTCTCGGCCCTCGTCCTGCCCGCCTACGCGTGGGCGCTCCCCAACGGCGGCCCAGAGATCTGGCGGGGGACATACGTCCATTCGGCCTGGCAGCTCGCCGTTGCCTCGCTGGTCGGCCTGCTGCTCACGTTCGCCGCTCCGTGGGTCATCCGCCCCTTCGCGCGGCTCGACGGCATCCTCGTCCGCTCCCTGCTCGGCGCGTCGGGCAAGGACGCGCGGATCGAGCAGCTGCAGCAGACGCGGGCCCGCTCCGTCGATGCGGCCGTCGAGGAACGCCGCCGCATCGAGCGCGACCTCCACGACGGGGCGCAGCAGCGACTCGTCCGGCTCGGCATGGATCTCGGTCTTGCCCTCGACAAGTTCGACGAGGATCCGGCCGGTGCCCGCGACCTCGTCGCCGAGGCCCACCACGAGGCGCAGCGCGCGATCGTCGAGCTCCGCGATCTCGTGCGCGGGCTCCATCCGGCCGTGCTCGAGGACCGTGGGCTCGACGCCGCGCTCTCTGCGCTCGCTGCCCGCTCGCCCGTGCCCGTGGAACTCGACGTCGACGTGCCCGTTCGCCCTCCGGCGTCGGTCGAGGCGAACGCCTACTTCATCGTCGCCGAGGCCTTGACGAACGTCGCGAAGCACGCCGGTGCCCGCAGCGCGTCGGTCGGCGTCAGGCGCGCCGACGGTGCGCTGCGGATCGAGGTCGCAGACGACGGCCGCGGCGGCGCAGACGCGGACGGCTCGGGCCTCGCCGGGCTCGCCGATCGTGCGGCCGCGGTCGACGGCACGTTCTCGGTCGTCTCCCCGCCGGGAGGCGGCACCACCGTCACCGTGGAGCTCCCGTGCGCATCGTGATCGCCGAGGATTCGGTGCTGCTCCGCGACGGCCTCATCCGCCTGCTCGAGGAGCGCGGCCACGAGGTCGCCGGCGACCGCCGGCGATGCGGTGCAGCTCCTCGCCGTCGTTGCGCGTGAGGCTCCCGAGGTCGCGATCGTCGACGTCAGGATGCCCCCGACCTTCACCGACGAGGGCGTCCGTGCCGCGCTCGAGCTGCGGGAGCGGAGTCCCGAGCTCGCAGTGCTGGTCCTCTCGCAGTACGTCGAGGAGCGTTACGCCGGCGAGCTTCTCGCCCGGGATGCCCGCGGCGTCGGCTACCTCCTCAAGGACAGCGTCACCGAGACCCGTGACTTTCTCGAGGCGATCGACCGGATCGCCGCCGGCGGCACGGCGATCGACCCCGAGGTCGTCAGCCAGCTCCTCGCCCGGGCGCGGCGCGGCGACCCGCTCGACGACCTGAGCCCGCGCGAGCGCGAGGTGCTCTCGCTGATGGCCGAGGGCCGCTCGAACGCGGCGATCGCCGCCCGGCTCTTCATCACCGAGCGCGCCGTCGAGAAGCACGTCACCTCGATCTTCGTGAAGCTTCGCCTCCCCCCGGCCGACGGCGACCATCGCCGCGTGCTCGCGGTGCTGCGCTACCTCGAGGCAGCGCGCCATTCGTCGTAGCTCCTTCGGCTGGAGCGTGCGGCCCGCCGCAGGTCTTCGGACGAGAACACCCTGGGGAAGGTGTTCCAAAGTTGGTACAGACACGAGGCCCGCGCCTACGTAGAATTTGCATTGAGGGCGGAGGGGTGCGTCCCCAGCCTGAGGGCGGGGGCTCGCGTTTTAGGAGCTCGCACCGCCGGCCGCGAGATCGCTGACCGCATCGCCGTGGGCGACGAGCAGCGTGCCGAGGATGGCAACCCCGATTCCGGCCAGGGTCGGCGCGCCGTCGACCGCGCTCGAGCTCCAGGCTTCGCGCAGGAACAGCGGTGCGAGCACGACAGGCAGGAAGGTCTGCACCGCGGTCGACACCGGGACGACTGTCGCGGCGGGGGTGCGCTGGAACGCCGACATGTTGGTGAGCGTCGCGGCGATCCCCATCCCGAGCCCGTAGATCGCCCAGGCACCGGCATTCGCGTAGTTCCCGAGGTCGAGGTCGTCGCTCAAGAGCTTCGTTGCGATGTTCGTCGCTGCGAAGCCGCAGCCGGCCGAGACGATCGACACCATCGCGAGATCGGCCCGGGTGCCGCGCAGCGCGAGCGGCCCGACCGCCGCGATCGCGAGCCCGACCGCGACCGCCACCACTGCGAGCCCAGCGCGATGTGTCTCGCTGTGGGCCGGCGCTCCCCACGAGACGAGGGCGACTCCGGCGATGATTCCCGCTACGCCGACGACGTCGAAGATCCCGACGTGCTCGTGGAGCACGCGGACGCTCAGCAGGAGCAACAGGAAGAGCCCGGCGACGAGCGAGGTCTGGACGACCACGAACGGCGCCAGCGAGTACGCGAGCGCCTGCGGCGCGATTCCGATCAGCCCAAGCGCGAGCCCGGCGAGCCAGACCGGGCGCTTGAGCAGCCGCTGGAGCAGCGAAACCCGTAGCCCGAGCGCCCGCGGCGCCTTCTGCGCCTCGATCGCCTGCAACGCCACCCCGAGGTTGAAGAGCGCGGAGGCAAGTAGCGCGGCGATGAGCCCGAGCGCGAACACCCTCGCCCGTCATACCACTATTTCGCGTCGAGGTAGCGGCGCTGCCAGAGCTCGAGCGTGCAGAGGCACCAGAGCCGGTGGCCGTGATCGGCGCGCCGGTGGGCGTGCTGATGGAGGAGGCGTTCCAGCTCCGTGCGGCGGAAGAGACCGCGGTCGGCCCCTCCGAGCAGTAGTTCCTCGGCAATCGCCCTGAGCTCCCCTCGGAACCAGGCATCGAGCGGGACGCCGAACCCCGTCTTCCCGCGACCGGCGATCTCCGGCGGCAGCTCCGCGGCGAAGGCCTGTTTCAGAGCCGCCTTGCCGCGGGCGAGCTCGGGCGGTAGCGCCAGGCCGAGCTCGATCACCTTGTGGTCGAGAAACGGCGAGCGGAGCTCGAGCGAGACGGCCATCGAGGCGAGATCGCTCTTCGGGAGCAGGTCGCCCGGCAGGTAGGACTCGATGTCGACGATCCGCAGGTCGGGATCGTCGGGGAGCATCGTGGCCGCCGCGTGCGCCTGGGCTTCGTCCGTCCACAGTCGCCGGCGCAGCTCGAGCGGGAACACCTCGACGAGCCGCGCGTACCGATCCCGCTCCGGCTGGGCGGCCACGTCGAGGAAGCGCCGCGCGCGGAAGAGCGTCGAGCGCGGCTGCCGTCGCGCTGCGGGAATCGCACCGAGTGCGGCGCTTCCCGCCACCCCGGCGAAGCGGGGGATGCGAGATGCGAGCGCATGGGCCCGGTAGCGCTCGTAGCCGCCGAAGGCCTCGTCGCCGCCGTCGCCGACGAGCGCCACCGTCACGTGAGCCCGCGTTGCTTCGCAGACGAGCAGCATCGGCAGCGCCGCCTCGTCCCCGAACGGCTCGTCGAACGCCGTCGTGACGCGGTCGAGGAGGTCGGGCGAGGGATCGACCGCGAGCTCCTCGTGCCGCGTGCCGAACTGCTCGGCGACCGCACGCGCGTAGGGCCGTTCGTCGTAGGCCTCGTCTGAGAATCCGATCGTGAAGGTGCGCACGGGCTCCGGAGAGGCGGCCGCCATCCCCGCGACGACCACCGAGGAATCGAGCCCGCCCGAGAGCAGCGCCCCGAGTGGCACATCCGAGACGAGCCGCCGCCGCACCGCCGCGGTCACCTCCTCGCGCACGCGCTCTATCCAGTCCCCGCCTGCCGGCGCCGGCGCCGGGCGCCAGTAGCGAATGACCCGAACGCCGCCGCCCTCGGCGACGACCAGCGAGCCCGGCGGAACCTTGTCCACCGCTTTGAGCCCCGATCGCGGCACGTACTGGAGCGCGAGATACGCGTCGAGCTGCTCCAGGTCGAGCTCACGCGGCAGCGACGGCAGTCGCAGCAGCGCCTTCGTCTCCGAGGCGAACGCCAGCGAGCCGTCGGGAAGCCGTGCGTAGAGAAGCGGCTTCTTTCCGAGCCGGTCGCGAACGAGCACGAGCCGCTCTCGTGCGCGGTCCCACAGTGCGATCGCGAACATCCCCTCGAGGTGCCGCGCGAACTCGAGGCCCCATTCCTCGTAGGCGTGCGGGATCAGCGGCGAATCGCCGGTGCCGCGGATCTCGTGCCCCTTCGCCTCGAGCTCGCGCCGGAGCTCCGGAAAGTTGTAGATCTCGCCGTTGAACACCGCACAGACCTCGCCGTTCTCGTTCTCGATCGGTTGGTCGCCGGTGACGAGGTCGATGACCGACAGCCGGCGATACCCGAGCACGCACCGGCCGTAGGAGGCGACCGCTCCGTGGTCGGGCCCGCGGTGGACGATCGCCGCGTTCATCCCCTCGACGAGCGAAGGATCGACAGCGTCGCGCCCGAGAATCCCGCAGATTCCGCACATGGCGTCAGGCTACGCGGAGCAGTTCGCGGTAGACGTCCTCGTGTTGCGCGGCCGCCCGCTCCCAGGTGAACTCCGACGCCCGGGCGAGGCCGCGTTCGACCCACGGCGCCGGATCGTCGAGCAGCTCCGCGACGGCCTCGGCCATTCCCTCGGCGTCGTCGGGCGAGAAGTACCGGGCCGCATCTCCGCAAACCTCGGGCAGCGACGCCGCGTCCGAGCAGGCGACGGGGCACCCGCAAGCCATCGCTTCGAGCGGTGGCAGCCCGAACCCCTCATAGAGCGAGGGGAACACGAGCGCGGCCGCGCGACGGTAGAGCGAGACGAGCTCGTCGAGCGAGACGTTCCCGAGCGCCTCGACACCCTCCGGCGTCTCGCCCGAGTGACCGCCGCCGGTGAGCAGGAGCCGCAGCGCCGGGCCGCTCGCGGCGCAGCAGCGCCAAGGCGTCGTACAGCCGTGCATGGTTCTTGTGCGGCCACGGCCGAGCGGGGTAGAGCAGGAACGGCTCGCGCGCGCAGTCCTCCGGGCTGAACCGCTCGTGATCGATCCCGTGGTGGATCACGCGGATCTTCCCCGCCTCGACCCCGAGCAGCTCGACCGCCCTGTCCCGGACGAACGCGCTCGGAACGATCACCACGCGCGCGGACCGGGCCGAACGGTGGTAGGCGAGAGAGCGAAAGGCGCGCTCGCCCCGCGAGAAGAGCTGCGGCAGATCGAGGTGCTGGACGTCGTGCAGCGTGATCGCGCTCGGCACCGCGAGCGGCGGGATCCGGATCGTCAGCGGGTAGTGAACGGCGTCGGCCTCCGCGAGCCGTTTCGCGAGCGGTCCGGGCCGCGCCGCCGCGAGGCTCATCGCGGCGAGCCGGGCCGGGATCGACTGGGCGCGGCGGTATTCGTCCACGACCGTGGAGGGAAGTCCCTCGGCCGAGTCGGGCGCAACCGGCGGAAGGTAGACGCGGTAGGGCAGCGTGCCGCTGCGCCAGAGTGCACGGAGCAGCTCCCTGGTCGCGGATTCGCTCCCGCCGAGCTCGCCCGGCACGAGCGTGAGCAGCGCGATCCCGAGCACGAAGCTCTAGCCCGCGGGCCCGCCGGGGCCCGAAGGCGCCTGCGCTGCCGCCGCTGCGTCGAGGAGTCGCTTGCGCTCGGCGGCGTCGGCCTCTTCATGGTGCCTGGACGAGCGCCAGACGAGGTAGACGATGAACCCGGCGACGGGCCAGCACATGGTCGCGGGGATCAGGATGACCCAGGTGAGTGCGGTGAGCCCGACGAGCATCGCCCTCAATCCTAGGCCGAGCGACCTTGGCCGGAGGAGGGCTACTGCCCGGTTGTGGTGGTCGTCGTCGTGGTCGTGGTCGTGCTCGTCGTCGCCGTCGTCGTTGTCTTGGCGCCGGTCGTGCCGGGGCAGGCCACACCCGAGCCGGACTTCACGACGAGGCAGCTCTTCAGGATGACCTTGCCCCCGCTTCGAGCCCGGATCAGGTCGAGGTTGACGCTCGCGACCTGCCCGTAGTAGGTCTGGCGATCGGTGGAGGCGTTCACGGACGCGACGATGCCCTGGCTGAAGGCCTTGCCGAGCGAGTGATCCAGCGCCAGCAGATCGGCCACGTTCGAGGTGTACCCACCGTGTGCCGCCCGGAAGGCGATCTCGGCCTTGTCCACGCCGTTCATCGTCGCGATCGTCTGGTTTGACACTGTCTCTGCGCGTCGGCCCCTTCGAGGAGGAGTGTCTGTGCAGGATCGAAGGCACGACGAAGATCAGGAAGAAGACGATCAGGATGATCGGCAGGAACCGCTGGAAGTTCGCCGGCACCGGGCAAGCCTATTGCCCCAGAAGCGGCGGCGCTCCTGCTACCGCTACCAGGCGCTGAAGCCGGAGAGCCCCTCGGGCTCCTCGACGATCACCTGCACGCTCTCGACGACCGCCTCGCGCGGCCCACGCCGGCACCACTCGATCATCGAGACGACATCGTCGGCCTGCCCTTCGAGGATCACCTCGACCGATCCGTCAGGCTGGTTCACCGCCGATCCCGCAACTCCGCGCTGGCTCGCCGCCCGGGCCGCGGAGAACCGGTAGCCGACGCCCTGCACGACCCCGCGCACGACGAGGCGCCGGCGAATCGTTGCGTCGCCGGGGGCCAACGCCTAGAGCGAGTGCCAGCTCGAGCGACTCAGGAAGAACCCGTGCCCGGCACCGTTCCGGCAGGTGAGCCCGCTCGAGGTCGAGCTGCAGGTGTACCCGCCCTTGTGCCAGGTATGTCCATAGGCGAGCACCGGGGCGATGCCCCGCTTCGCGAACACTCCTGCATCGCCCGAGCAGAACCCGGCGGGCCGGCCCGTCGGCGAGAGCTCGAGCCGGTTACTCGCCGGATCGATCCCGTGGCAGCCGCCCTTCGGCTTCGGCCCCGGCGGCACGAGCCCGCTCGCGAGCCCGCACTGGAGCTCGGTCTGCCCGGCGCCCGAGAAGTACCCGCAGACGATGTTCTTCGACGGCGTCTCGAAGTACGAGACGCTCGCGGCTGCCGCCCCGGCGGTTGCGAGCGCGAGCATCACCGCAGCCAGGGCGACTCGGAGCCTCATGCGGCGAATCGTAGTCACCCGCCTGCGTCTATGACTTTGAGCCGAGGTCGGCGACGATCACGTCCGTCGCATTCGGGTGAGAGCTCCATCGTGAGACTCGGCCGACCTGCGACAGGCTTCATGAGGTCGTAGCATGCCACGGTCTCTGAGACGTGCGGCCGAGCGCTGGAAAGCATCCCGATCGAGCCCGCCCCGAACGGCATCCTGCGCCCGGAGAACGCCCCAACGAAGCCACATGTCCACGATCGACCGCTAACGCTGGGGGCCAACCCCCTTCGCCCGTTCCCGCCGACGAGCCAACCACGTGTGGAGCTCGGTTGCTGTCGTGGCGGCCCTACGCCGTGGCGGAGGCGCTATTGATCATCGCGCGCACGGGATCCGCATCGCTATTGACGAGGGCGAGCGCGCCGAGTAGTTCAGCGCGGTCGCCCAGGACGCCCCTGACGACCTGCACCGCCCGAGCCGCGTCCGCCTGGGAATACCGCTGGATCGCGTCGCGTATCCCGTCCAGCAGCACGTCACCGGCAGCGCTGAGCTCACCCCCGACGATGATCGCCTCTGGATTGAGGACATTGCAGAGATCCGCAAGCGTACGGCCGATGGCGAGACCAGCATCTCCGATCACACGGCAAACGCCGAGGTCTCCGCTCTGGACGAGATCGAACACATCGCCGAGAGCCAAATCCTGACGGTAGGTGCTCCTCAGGAGAGCAAGGATCGCGCTGGTGTTCGCGACGGTTTCGAGACACCCTCGGCTTCCGCAGCGGCAAACTGGCCCATCCGAACGGACGTGGACGTGGCCGATCTCACCTGCAATCCCGGTGGCCCCTCGATAGATCCGCCCGTCAAGGATGAGTCCGGCGCCGATGCCGGAGGAGGCCTTGAGATAGATCACGTTGTTGAATCCCTGCCCGGAGCCGACGGAAACCTCGGCAAGGCCACCCAGGTTGGCGTCGTTGTCGAACCTCACTGGAATGCCGATCCTGCGCTGAAGTTCCTCGCCGGCCTCGCGTCCGGCCCAACTAGCGAGAATCACCGATTGCCCGACCCTGACGCTTCGCGAATCGATCGGGCCTGGAAGGCCCATTCCGGCCGCGATCACCCGGCTGCGCTCGATGTCTGCCTCGGCCAAACACTCTTCGATCATCTCCGCGGCAAGGTCGAGGGCGGCATCGGCAAACGTATCGACATCTGCTGGCTCGGTACGCTCAGCCAGGATCGTGGAGTTGCTGTCCGCGACGGCAACTCGCACGTGGCGATGGTCAAAATCGACACCGACGGCTGCGCTCATAGCCGGATTGAGGCGGAGTCGCCCAGCGGGGCGCCCACGGCCAGCCGCTTGTCGGTCCTCGACGCTTTCGAGCATCAGTCCGCGCGACTGGAGGTCGCTGACGACTGCGGCAACGGTGCTTCGTGAAAGACCCGTCAGGCGGGCCAACTCGCTTCGGCTAGCCGCGCCGCGCCGGTGCACCACGTCGACCACCCGGAGCATGCTCAGGTCTCGCATCGTGCGCATGCCCGCTCCGGGTGGGTGTTCTTCTGTGGTCATTGTCCGCGCGCTCGGACTATTCTTGTGTTCGAGTCCCGGTACTTGCTGCGAGTCGCCCGGACAGGAGAAGGATCGAGATGACGTCGTTGGGACGAATCATGTGCATCGTACTTTTAGCGGTTTTCCTGACCGGCGTCGTGGGCTGCGGGGGGTCGAAATCGAGTTCGTCGAAGCCTCACACGATACTCGTCGCTCCGGTGCAACCCATCTCCTTCACACGGGTACGCCGGGCCGTCCTCGAGTTGTATAGAGCGCATCCGGACATCCAGAGTTTCCAGGTACAAGACGTGACTTACACGCCCAAGACGCGGGATAAGGTGCTCGGAGTTTGCCACGAGGGTGGGCCCGAAAAGTCTGCCTCAGCGCTCGAGTCGGCGCGCGTGCTCGCCTGTGCACCGCTGATCTTCTTCTTCTATAGCTACGGTCGCGCCGCGTCGGTTCCGGCCGCGACCACAGTCGCGCAGCAGCTCTTCTGGTATGCGGTCCTCAGCAATCAGCGCCCGCACCTTGCCGAGCCGGGCCTCAGAACGCTACTGACAGGTTGGGGCGTGCGTTAGTCGGGTCACCACGTCGGGTATCTCCAGTCTTATTTGATTTAGAGCTCGTCGTTAATCCCGGAGACCCGGGAGGCCTGTCTTGGCTGCGCGACAAACCGTCGTTTGAGCCCTAGCTGAACGGGTACCACTTTCCAATTCATGCTTGACAGGGGTTCTCCAACCTCATAGGTTTCAGGATGTTTTTTGATGCCGAGCTACGCAAAAATCGAGCTACGGCTTCGCGGACGCTGATCGACCGTTGTGGTTCACCGTTCTTTCTGTCCGGGCTGCCTCTACCGGCAGTTGTCGATTCATTCTGGAGGAGATCGACGTGATTGGACTCATTAGCCAACGTAAGAACCGCCTAGTCAAGGCGACGTTCCTTTCGGCGCTCACCACGGTCACGGCGCTCGCGCTGGGGCTCGGGGTGTCCGCTGCTTCAACGGGAGTGCCGAGCAACGTGCCATACGACCTTTCGGCACCGCTACCCACTGAGACGAGCTCACCTCCGGTGGATGCCGCGGCGCCGTATACCCCGGCGGTGCTGAGCCTCATCGCTCAGCTCGAGCCGAGTAACCCGCCGACTCGCGCTCAGCTCGCGAACGCCGATGCGCTCCTTCACGACGGGCCGAGCCCGTCCTGTCACAACGTCGGCCCCGTGAGCGCACCGACCGGGACGACGCCGAGCATCCAGCAGATCTGCTGGACCGATGCCCAGGGTGTGCTCAACACGTCCGGCAACAACGCCCGCGGATCGACCGGACCGACCACGCTCATGTCGCTCGGTGCGACGTTCGACCGCGCGCTCGGGAACGCGTGGGGTCAAACCGAGGGCAGCGAGAGCCGCGCCTTCATGGTCACGGGCATGTTCGGCCCCCAGACCGACCTCGACCGCCTTCCGAACTGGGGCCGCAACCTGACGACGACGGGAGAGGACCCCTTCCTGAGCAGCCAGCTGGTCGGATCGCAGATCAACGGCATGCAGAGCGACGGCGCGATGTCGGAGATGAAGCACTTCGTCGTCTACAACGGCCAGAACCAGAACGCCAACACCGACATCCAGGACCAGGGCCTGCACGAGCTCTATCTGACTCCCTACGAGGGCGGCTTCGTCAACGCCGGCGCCGCAGCGACGATGTGCTCGTACCAGATCTGGCGCGACACGTCGACGTCCCTGCCCTCGACGGTCTCAGCGCTCACGCAACCGAGCCCGTTCGCCCTGGCCGGCCAGAATCCACAGACCTGGCCGCTCAACGAGTCGCACTTCTCGTGCGAGCAGCCGCTGAGCCTGAACTACGTTCTGCGCGGTCTCTGGGGCTCGAAAGCCCTCGTCGGGTCGGACTACCCGGCAACGCACAGCACCTCGGGGCTGATGCAGGGCGAGGACCAGGAGATGCCGACCAGCAACGGGTTCTTCAGCGCGAATCCAACCCTGAGCGGCGGGCAGCAGACCGACCCGACCGGGAGCACCTGCGCCGATGCGGCCGGGAACGCCGAGCCGTGCAGCACGGCCGGAGCGGTTCACGTCGGCGGGATCCCGAACAACTTCCAGGGCTTCGGCGGTTCAGGCTGCCCCAATACATATGGATGCACCGCGGTTGATTCGGTTGTCGACGGCAACCTGCCGATCTCGGTGTTCAACCAGTCGCTCGCCCGCATCCTGTACGCGGAGCAGCGGTTCGGGTTGCTCGGCTGCAACGACACACCGGTTTCCCCGTCCTGCACCAACCCGGGTGGAGTCGGCTCGGATCGGAGCGGCACCGCGCTTCTCCCGACAGGCTCGACCGGCCAGCTCGGGACGACGACCGGCGACGCCGGCATCGTCGAGCGCATGGGTGAAGAAGGCGGCACTCTCCTCAAGAACGACGGGAATGCGCTGCCGATCACCGACGCCGACCTGGCAGGCGGCATTTTCGTCACCGGCTCGAGCGCAAACCACACGATCGCCGATCCGACCAGTGAGGCCTCGACCGGCTTCATCGGCCGGGACGCGATCAATCCGCTCCAGCAGCTGAAGGGCTTCAGCGGCAACCCGGGCGCCTTCACGTTCGTCGCCGCGACCGATCCCGACGGGATCACCGTGCCGACATCAGCCTTGTCGACAACCGCAAGCGCGGCCGGCATCGGCGGACTGAACCGGTCGGTTGACGGCGGCGCACCGACGAAGGACACGACGGCGATCGACCACGAGGCCGTCAACGGCAACCAGCTCGCCGCCGGCCACACCTACACCTGGAGCGGGTACCTCTACGTTCCCACCGCGGACACCTATACGTTCGCGATCCAGCAGAGCCCGACGCTTCCGACCACCCTCAACTGCCCGCAGACGGGCCAGTTCAATACCCCGCCGTCGGATCCGACGCTCACAACATGCAGCGCGTTCAACGCTGGAAACGCGTCCCAGACGAACACCCCTGCTGACGCGGTTTCGTTCTCGCTCGATGGAACGCAACTAAACCTCAATGCCACGACCGCGAACGTCTACGGAGCAACCGTACCGAGCAACCCGACGACTGCCGGGTCGCTCGACCAGGGAATGATCAGCCGCACGTGTGCGACCGGGAACGCGGCGCTCGAGCCGGGCACGACCAACTGCGGCACGGCACAGTCGCAGCTGACGGCCGGCTTCCACGCAATCAGCATCACGGTCAACAACGCCACGAACTGCCTCTCGACGCCGCCCGCGGCCGCAGCGGGGGGCAACCCGGCAGTCGCAGCCGTTCCGGCGCCGTGCGTGCCGGCGAGCTTCCGCTTCGCCTACAACCGCACCATCGGTGACATCTCGGACGCGGCAGCAGCGGCAGCCGGGAAGAAGCTCGCGCTCGTGTTCGTCAACGACGGCACCGGCGCGACGTCGAGCACCCCGAATCCCAGCCTCGCGGGAACGACGATCTCGGCCCCGACACAGCTGTCAGCCGCGAGCACGAACCTGATCAACGCGGTCGCTGCTGCCAACCCCAACACCGTGGTCGTTCTCAACACAGCGAACCCGGTTCTCGTGCCGTGGCTTCCGAACGTCAAGGGCGTGCTCGAGTCGTGGTTCGCGGGCCAGGAGGGCGGCACCGCGATGGCACGGCTGCTACTCGGTCTCGCCGATCCGAGCGGCCATACGGCGCTCAGTTGGGCGGCGAACCCGACCGACACGATCTGGGGCTACAACGAGACGACGCCGCTCTACCCGGGTGACACCACCGGGACACACCCCGAGCGGCTGAACGGTAACGGCGGATGCGCGGTGATCTCCGGTTCCGGCGCAACCTGCCCCGCCGCCGGCCAGACAACTGAAAGCGAGGGGATCTACACCGGCTACCGCTTCTTCGACAAGGAGGGCATCACACCGCAGTTCCCGTTCGGATACGGGCTCTCCTATACGACGTTCGGGTTCTCGGGCCTGAGCGTGTCTCCGGCGAACGACGGAGGCGTCGACGTGACGTTCTCGATCAAGAACACCGGAGACGTCTCGGGCGCGGACGCTGCACAGGTCTACGTCGGACCACCGTCCGATGCTCCGAGCGGCATCCAGTTCGCCGTTCGGTCGCTGGCACAGTTCGACCGCATCTCACTCGACCCAGGCCAGTCGCAGACCGTGACGCTGCACGTCCCGCCCCGGGAGCTCTCCTACTGGTCGGAGAAAACACAGCAGTGGGTGCTCGACCCGAACGGAAGGACGATCTGGGTCGGCGACGCCGACGCCAGCTCCGCCCTGCCGCTCTCTACCACCCTCAAGAGCGCCGGCGGAAACAGCGGCTCGAACGTGAACATCAGCTGCTCGAACCAGGCGTTCAACGCGACGACGATCAGCGGCAACCTGACCGTGCCGCAAGGCGCCTGGTGTGACCTCGTCGACGTCACCGTCAACGGCAACCTCACGCTCCAGCAGACGGCCGGCGTGAGAATCCAGAGTGTCACGATCAACGGCAACCTGCAGGCAGCTAACGCGGCCGGCGCCAGCGATCCGCTCAGCGCCAACGCCGACGTCATCTGCAACACGACGATCTCCGGAAACGCGGAAGTACACAACTCCGCTTCCGGCGTTCCATGGAACATCGGCGGGTGCGGCGCGAACACCATCGGCGGCAACCTCATGTTCCACAACAACGCCGCGAACGGCAACACGATCAGCGGCAACACCGTGAAAGGGAAGCTCCAATGCCAGCAGAACGGCACGCTGACAGGGAGCGGCAACACCACCACGGGCAAGAACCAGTGCCCTGGCGTTAGCTAGCTAGTCGAGGCGTGGGGTGGACGGACAGCCTTGAGTCCGTCCACCCCAGGCCGTGCAAACCGGAACACCCTCGGCCCGACTGCAATCGAGCCGTTTCTAGGACGCTTCTTTCTCCCTAGAGCCCATTTCGACAGTGGTGTGACACCCATCTCGCGACCGGTCTCTCTCGCCGTCGTAACCTGGCCTTCCGACACTTCACGACCACGCGGATGAGTCGGTCGCTTTGTGGGCGTTTCAGGGAGACCCTCCACCTAACCCCCCGTCGTGCTTACCGCTCCGTAACCAGCCCCGCCTACACTTCGGGCCATGGCCGAGGAGCGGACAGACGTGGCCGCGATGTTCGCGCGGCTGCAGGAGGAGATACGCGCCGCAGGGCCTCGCGCGTCCGACGTCACGCCTGCGCAGGTGCGGCTTTCCACGCGGGATCAGGCGGAGCGGCTGTGGGCCGTTTCGGCGGAGCGTCCGCTCGTCGGCAAGGGCGGGCCCGTGAAGCTCGTCCTGCGGCGTTTGATGCGGTGGTATGTCGAGCCGGCGTTTGCCGATCAGCGGGCGTTCAACGACGCCGTCTTGAAGCTGATCGACGATCTCGACGAGCGGATCGCCCGGCTCGAGCATCCATGAGGATCGCCGTCTGCCGGCCTCAGGTTCCGTTCGTCTACGGCGGGGCGGAGGTCGTCGCGGACCAGCTCGCCGACGAGCTCCGGCTGCGCGGTCACGAGGTCGAGCTCGTCGCGGTCCCGTTCGCCTGGGAGGGCGGAGCCCACGTGCTCGACCAGGCCTTCCTCTGGCGGCTCGTCGACGTGAACGGGAACTCCGCGAAGCCCGTCGAGCTCGTGATCGCGACCAAGTTCCCCTCCTACGGGATCCGGCACGCAAACAAGGTCGTCTGGCTCGTGCACCAGTTCCGGCAGGCCTACGACTTCGACCGCACCGAGTTCCGGCAGTTCTCGGAGGCGCCCGGCGACCGTGCGACGAAGCTCGCGGTCGAACGGTTCGACAGGGTCGCACTCGGGGAGGCGCGAAAGATCTTCACGATCTCCGGCAACGTCGCCGACCGCCTCAAACGGTACTCGGGGCTCGACGCCACCGTCCTGCCGCCGCCGCCGCAGAAGCTCGCCTTCCGCACAGACACCTATGACGACTTCGTCCTCTCGGTGAACCGGCTCGACCGCTACAAGCGGATCGACCTGCTGATCGAGGCCGCCAAGGCCGACCCGGCGCTGAAGATCGTGATCGTCGGCGACGGCCCCGACCGCGGCCGGCTCGAGAGGCTCGCCTCCGGGCTCAACGGGCAGGTCGAGTTCAAGGGCCGCGTCGAGCCCGACGAGCTCACCGACCTCTACGCCCGCTGCCTCGCCGTCTACTACGCCCCGGTCGACGAGGATTATGGGATGGTCCCCTACGAGTCGTTCCTCTCGGCCAAGCCGGTCGTGACGACGCTCGATGCCGGCGGCCCCCTCGAGGTCGTCCACGACCGCGAGACCGGGCTCGTCGTCGCGCCCGAGGCCTCTGCGCTCGCCGAGGCGTTTTCACATCTTGCAGGCCACCGAGACGAAGCGAAGGCGCTCGGAGAGGCCGGTAGGACGCTTGCCGAAAAGATCACCTGGGACGCCTGCATCCAAGCGCTACTCGCATGAAGGTCGCCTACTTCTCACCCATGCCGCCCTCGCACTCGGGCATCGCCGACTACTCGGAGCTGCTGCTGCCCGCGCTCCGCGAGCGGATCGACGAGATCGTCGTCGCCGACCCCGGGAAGCGCGCCCCGACCGGCGACATCGCGCTCTATCAGATCGGGAACAACCCGGAAGCGCACGGCTGGATCGTGGACGCTCTCAGGAAGCGGGCGGGAGTAGTCGTCCTGCACGAGCTCGTGCTGCACCACCTGATCTCCGGGATCACCCTCGGCCGCGGCGACGGTCGCGCCTACCTCGACGCGATGGAGCGCGACTTCGGCGTCCCGGGCCGGCTGATCGGGCTCGGGGTGCTCGACAACCTGCTGCCGCTGATCTGGGAGACCCAGCCCGAGCGCTTCCCCCTCACCGGCACGATCCTCGACCTCGCAACCGGCCTCATCGTCCACTCGGCCTACGTCGAGCGCGGCGTGCGCGAGGCCGGATACGGCGGCCCGGTCTGGCGGATTCCGCACCCGGCGTGGCCCGAGACTGCGGTCGTGCCCGAGCCGCTCCACGGTGATCCGCTCGTCGGCTGCTTTGGCCACCTGAACATCAACAAGCGGATCCCGGCGCTCCTCGAGGCCTTCACGCTCCTCCGCAAGAAGCATCCCGGCGCTCGGCTATTGCTCGTCGGCGAGGCGACCGAGCGCTTCGATCTCGACCGGCGGCTCGAGCGCCTCGGGATCGGCGGGGAGGCGCTGATCAGGGAGCACCGCGTCTCCGAGGAGCGGTTCGAGTCGCTGATGGCCGCCTGCGACGTGCTCGTGAACCTGCGCTCGCCGACGATGGGCGAGACCTCCGGCTCCGTGATCCGCGGCCTCGCGCTCGGGAAGCCGATGCTCGTCTCCGACGTCGGCTGGTTCTCCGAGCTCCCCGACGGCGTGGCCTTGAGGATCCCCGTGGACGACTACGAGGTTCCCACGATCGCCGCCGCCCTCGAGCTGGCGGTGACCCACCGGGACGAGCTCGGCGCGAGCGCCCGCGAGTACATCCGCGCCGAGCACGACCTCGGCGCCGCCGCCGACTCCTATACGAAGGCGCTCGAAGAGGCAGCCGGCGGCGCCATCGTCGAGGATGCCGTCCTGCTACGGATCGCCGAGGAGGCCGCGAAGATCGGCTACGACGATCCCGCCGAGCTCGCCCGGCTCGCGCGCGAGGCGGGGCTCGTTTGAGCACGGTGACCGCCGTTCGGACCCGGGCAGTCGCCGTGCCGGCAGGAGTCTGGCTCGCCGCGATCGTGATCGTCTCGGCCGGCATCTGGATCGCGGTCGGACGGGCGAACGCCGCACCCTGGATCATGATCGACGAGATCGTCTACTCGGAGCTCGCGAAGAGCTTCGCCGCGCACGGGCACTTCCTCGTCCGCGGGGTGCCCTCGACGGGATACGGGTTCGTCTACCCGGTCGTGATCGCGCCCGCGTGGTGGCTTTTCTCTGCGATCCCGGACGCCTACCGGGCCGCGAAGGTCATCGACTCGCTTGTGATGTCGCTCACCGCGATTCCCGCCTACTTCCTCGCGCGACGCCTGCTGCCGTCGGGGCTCTCGCTGGCGGCGGCAGCGCTCACCGTGCTCGTGCCCTCGATGCTCTACACGGGGATGCTGATGACGGAGAACGCCTTCTACCCGTTGTTCGTGCTCGCGGCGTTTCTGTTCGTCCGGATGCTCGAGGCGCCGACCTGGCGCCGGCAGCTCGTGCTGCTCACGGTCTGCCTGGTCGCCTTCGAAACACGAGCACAGGCCGTCGCGCTGATCCCTGCGATCCTGGTCGCACCGGTCATCCTCGCCCTCGTCGAGCGGCGGCCCCTGCGCACGGCGCTCCGACCGTTCGCGACGCTCTACGCGATCCTCGTAGGCGGCGCGCTCCTCGCGCTCGCGGGCACGGTCGCGAGGGGCCGCTCGCCGCTCAGCCTGCTCGGCGCCTACCGCGCCGCCACCACGAGCAGTTACACGGTCGACGGGTTCCTGCACTACCTTCTCTACCACGTCGCCGAGTTCAGCCTCTACGTCGGCGTGATCCCTTTCGCCGCGCTGCTCGCACTGTGGCTCGCTCCGAGGGCCTCGACGCCCGCCGGCCGCGCCTTCGCCGTGGCCTCGCTCACGATCTCCGTGTTCCTCACGGTCGAGGTTGCGCTGTTCGCCTCGCAGACCTCGGTCGACCGGATCGAGGAGCGGAACCTCTTCTACCTCGCGCCCTTCGCGCTGATCGCCCTGCTCGCGCTCGGGGTCGACGGCCTCGTCACACGCCGGCGCGGCGTATTGATCGTTGCTGCGGTCATTGCCGGTGGGCTGCCGTTCTTCATTCCGTTCAGCCGGACGATCACGACGAGCGCCGTCTCCGACACGTTCGCGATGCTCCCGTGGTGGTGGGCGCAGGATCACGTCATCTCGCTCGGGGACGTCAAGTGGGCCGCGCTCGCCGTCTGCCTTGCCGCCGGAGCGCTCTTCGTCGTACTTCCACGCCGCTTCGCGCTCGTGCTCCCAGCGCTCGTCGCCGGATACTTCGTGCTGACGGCATACGTCGTCGAATACGGCGTCCACGGGATCGAGAAGACCTCGCTCGGCTCCTCCTGGGCAGGCACGCACTTGTCGCGTTCCGACTGGATCGATCACCTCGTCGGCCCGAACGCGAAGGTCTCGGTGCTCTGGACGGATTCGATGCCGACGGCGTATCCGGTCTGGGAGAACGAGTTCTTCAACCGGAGCGTCGGGAAGGTCTACGACGTCGACGGCGCTCTCAGACGGGATCCGCTCCCGGAGATCGACGCGAACCGCGCCTCGAATGGCGACCTCGTTGTTGGCGGCAAGCCTGTGACCGCGCAGTACGTGCTCGCGAATAGCGCCGTCGAGCTCGGCGGCAAGCGGATCAAGCAGGACCCACTCGGCGTGGATCTCTATCGCGTGAACGGCCCGATCGTGATCCTCTCGCACGTCGGCGGGCTCTACCGGAACGACACCTGGTCCGGGAAGACGGCGACCTACCACCGCGTCGAGTGCACGGGAGGCTCGCTCACTGTGACGCTCCAGGGCGACGACCGGCTTTTCAAACGCCCGCAGACGGTCGTTGCGACGGAGGGAGGCCGGATCGTCGGTCGCGCGACGATTCCGGTCAGCAAGGAGACGACGCTGAATGTCCCGCTCATGCCGTCGGCGGGCCACCGCTGCAACGTGCGCTTCACGGCGGGGAGGACGCTCGTCCCGGCACGCGTACAAGCGGGGTCGACCGATCTGCGGCCGCTCGGGGCCCACTTCCTCGCGTGGAACTACACGCCGCCACGGTGAGGATCGCCTTCGACGTCTCTCCGCTCTCGCACGAACGGACCGGCGTGAACAACTACATCCGCGGCTCGCTCGCGGGCCTGGCGCAGGCGGCGGCGCGAGAGGGCGACACCGTCGTCGCGTTCGCGCCCACCTCCCCGGCCGGGCGGCGCGCGATCCCCGAGGCACTCGAGGGGATCCCGGTCGAGTTGGCCCTCCGCACCCTGCCGTTCGCGCACGCCTGGCGCACCGCGTGGTCACGGCTCGGGTATCCGCCTGCCGAGCGCTTCCTCGGCGCCTTCGACGTGCTCCACTTCACCGACTGGATGTATCCGCCCCAGCGCGCCGGGCTGCGGGCGACGACGATCCACGATCTCGTCCCGCTGCACTTTCCGGAATGGGTCACCGGCCGGACGCGTGCCATGCACGGCCGCAAGTACGCAAATGCCGCGCGCTCCTGCGGCGTGATCTTCGCCAACTCGGCCTTCACCGCGGACGACACCGCCGCGACGCTCGGCTACCCGCGCGGGCAGATCGTGGTCGCCCATCCCGGGATCGGCGCCGAGTTCACCCCCGAGGGGCCGAAGGCCGAGCGCTCGAAGCCGTACCTGCTCACGGTTGCAACGCTCGAGCCGCGGAAGAACCTCGGCACGCTCGTCGAGGCCTTCGGGCTGCTGACGACCTGGGGCTCGAGCTCGCGGTCGTCGGCGGCTCGGGTTGGGGCGAGCAGCCCGAGCTCGACCGGCCGGGAGTCGCCCGGCTCGGGCGGGTCGGCGATGACGAGCTCGCGGCGCTCTACCGCGGTGCCGCCGCTGTCGTCTATCCATCGCGGTTCGAGGGGTTCGGGATGCCGATCACCGAGGCGATGGCCTGCGGTGCTCCCGTCGTCGCCTCGTCGCATCCGTCGCTGGACGAGGCCTCCGGCGGCGCGGCCGTCCGCTGCGATCCCGAGAGTCCCGAGGCGATGGCCAAGGCGATCCGCGAGGCGCTGGAACGCTCGGCCGAGCTCCGCGCCCTCGGGCTCGCGCACGCCGCCACGTTCTCCTGGCAGCGCACCGGGGAGCTCTTCCTCGAGGGGTACCGGCGATTCTCGTAGGGATCGACACGACGCCGCTCCGCCAGACGCGGGCCGGAACCGCGCGCTACCTGCGCGGCCTCCTCGCGCACCTCGACGTGCCGCTGAAGGAGACGTCGTTTCCGGCAACCTCGCGCCTGCGCAGCGTCGCGGCCGACGCGCTCTGGTACCCGCGCCTCCAGCGTGGCCGGGGCCGACGTCGTCCACTGCCCGACCTTCCGTGGGCCGTTCCGCTCGAAGACACCCCTCGTGGTCACGGTCCACGACCTCGCCGTCCTCCGCCATCCCGAATGGTTCAACCGGTGGACGCGACGTTATTCCCGCCTCGCGGTGCCGCGCGTGGTCGGCGCGGCCGCACGGATCATCGCCGTGTCGGACTTCACCGCCGGCGAGCTCTCGGCCCTGCTCGGCGTGCCCGAGGCGAAGATCCGCATCGTGCCGAACGCGGTCGAGGACGTCTTCACCCCCGACGGGCCTGCCGCCGAAGGGCGACTACGCGCTCGCCGTCGGCACGCTCGAGCCCCGGAAGAACCTCGCGCGGATCGCCGCGGCCGTCGACGGTGAGCTCCGGATCGTCGGCGCTCGCGGCTGGGGCAACGTCGAGCCGCCCGCCAACGTCACGTGGCTCGGCGAGGTCGACGACGAGGAGCTTGCGGCGCTCTACCGCGGCGCCCGCTGCCTGGTCTACGCCTCGCTCTACGAGGGCTTCGGGATCCCGGTCGCCGAGGCGCTCGCCTGCGGTTGCCCCGTGGTCACGAGCCGCGGCTCGCCGATGGCCGCCCTCGCCGGCGAGGATGCCGTGGTCGTCGATCCGCTCGACACCGCCTCGATCCGCGAAGGGATCGCCCGCGCCTTCAGGCCGACGCCGCGGCGCGGTGCCTCGTGGACGGACGTGGCGGCGGCGACCCGCGCGGTCTACGAGGAGGTCGCGTGATCCTGATCGACGCCGACGTCCTCGGCCGGAGGCGAACGGGCGACGAGACCTACGTCACGAACCTGCTCCGCGAGCTGCCCGCCGCCGCACCGGACCTGACGTTCGCCGCGGTCACGCGCCGACCCGATCTCGTTCCAGCCGGAATCGAGGCGATCGAGCTCACCGCTCGCTTCCAGGAGGCGAGGATGGCCGTCTCGCTGCCGCGGCTCCTTCGTCGCCTCCGGCCGGAGCTGGCGCACTTCCAGTACGCGCTGCCGCTCGGGTGGCGCGGCCGGTCCGTGGTGACGGTGCACGATCTCTCGTTCGAGGCGAAGGACACCTCGATGAGCGCCCTCGACCGGCTGACGTTCCGCACGGTCGTGCCGCGGGCCGTGCGGCGCGCCGACCGCGTGGTCACGGTCTCCGAGCGCACCAAGGCCGACCTCGTCGATCGGTACGGGGTCGCGGAGGCGAAGGTGACGGTGACACCGAACGCGGTCGATCCCAGCTTCGCCCCCGGCGGCGCTCACGACGGCTACCTGCTCTTCGTCGGCGCGATCCAGGCGCGAAAGGATCCGCTCGCCGCACTCGCCGCCGCCCGCGCGGTCGAGCTGCCGCTCGTGGTAGCCGGTCCGGAGAAGGACGCCGGGCTCGCCTCGAGCCTCCGGGCGGGCGGGGCCGAGCTTCGCGGCTACGTCGAGAAGAGCGAGCTCGCCGAGCTCTACCGCGGGGCTGCGGCGCTCGTGCTGCCGTCGCGTTTCGAAGGCTTCGGCCTGCCTGTGCTCGAGGCGATGGCGAGCGGAACTCCGGTGGTCGCCGCCGACGAGCCGGCTCTGCGCGAAGTCGGCGGCGATGCGGCCGTGTACGCCGAGAACGGCGACTTCGGTGCCGCGGCTCGGAAAGCGATCGCCGATCGCGACCGCCTCTCGGCCGCCGGGATCGCGCGTGCGGCCCTCTTCTCCTGGGCAGAGACGGCCCGCCGCACCGCCGAGGTCTACCGCCAGGTGCTGGCGTGAAGGTGTCCGCGATCGTCGTCTCGCACGGCAACGCGGCCGAGCTCGCCGAGTCGCTGCCGGCGCTCGAACCGCAGGTCGACGAGCTCCTCGTGATCGCGAACGTCCCGGGCTCGGCGCCCGCCGGCAGCGACACGCTCGAGAACGACCGGCCGCTCGGGTTCGCGGCCAACGTCAACCTCGGCGTTTCCCGTACCCGCTGCGACGCCGTGCTGATCGCGAACCCGGATGCAGTAGCCGAGGCCGGCGCGGTCGCGGTGCTCAGCGAATTCATGGAGGAGCACCCGCGCTGCGGTGTCGCCGGCCCCGCGATGGTCTACCCGGACGGGAGCCCTCAGCCCTCGCGCCGACGGTTCCCGACGGTTCGCGGGACGATTGTCCGCCGCACGCCGCTGCGGCGGCTCGTAGGGCAGGAACACCACCTCCACCAGGACGAGGCGTCGCCCACCGGCCCGATCGAGGCCGACTGGATGCTCGGCGGCTTCCTGCTGCTGCGGCGGGCCATGCTGGAGGAGCTCGGCGGCCTCGACGAGGGGTTCCGGCTGTACGGCGAGGACATCGACCTCCAGTACCGTGCGAAGCTCGCCGGCTGGGAGCGGTGGTACGTTCCCGGGGCGGTTGTCCGGCACGAGCACAAGGCCGAAACCGACCGTCGCTTCCTCACCCGGCGCACGGTGTGGCACTGGAAAGGCATCCTCCGGTTCGTGCGCAAGCATCCTGAAAGACTGAGGGCACTGTGAGCTCGAACGAGAAATACGACAGGCTCGCTCCCGGCTTCTCGGAGAGGGAGTACGCCGACCCCTCCGGTTACTCGGTCCGCCGGGCGCAGATGATCGTCGATCTCGGGCCCGCGCTCGCCCCGGGCGACAGCATCGTCGATCTCGGCTGTGGTGACGGGATCATGGCGGGGCCCCTGACCGCGCACGGATTCGGCTACGTCGGAGTCGACTCGAGTGAGCAGATGGTGGTGGAGGCGAAGCGCCGCCACCCCGGCCTCGAGTTCGTCGCCGCGCGGTCGGAGGACTACACCCCCACCGAGCCGGTCGACGCGACGGTGTGCCTGCGGGCGTTCTACTACCCGGAGGATCGAGTCGCGTTCTTCAAGCACGTTGCCTCCTACACGCAGAAGAAGTTCGTCTTCGACTTCCGCCAGGCGGAGAACTCCGCCGAGTCCGTGCTCGCGGACCTGCGCGAGGCGGGCTTTTCGCGGATCGAGGTGAGGCCGTTCTTCATGCCGCAGCGCAAGGCGCTGCCCGGCTTCGTGGTGCCGCTGCTCGGCGTGGTCGAGCGCACCGGGCCGGTGGCGATGGCCCTTTCGCACCGGGCAGGCCGCGTGTTCTGTAGCGCGAGCTAGTAATTGTTCGGCCTGACCCGGCGCCGGCTGGCCGCGTTCGCCGGCGTCTACGCCTCGGTTGCCCTCGGCGTTCTCGCCTCGCTCGTCGTGCTGCGCGTGCTCGGGCCGGTGCGGGCCGGCCGGTTCACGATCGTGATCGGCGCGGCCGACTTCCTCGCGCTGATCGTCTGGCTGACGAGCGACGACGCGCTCGTGAAATACGGCTTCCGCTACGCCGCGGCGAACGACTGGGGCCGCTTCCACCGGCTCGTCAGGGTCGCGTTTGCCTGCGAGGTCGCTGCCTCGCTCGTGGCGACCGTCCTCACCGTCGCGATCGCTCCGTACGCCGACTCGATCTTCAAGGGCGGCGCCGGCCTCGAGCGGCCGCTCCTCGTCGCCTCGATCCTGCCGCCGCTCCAGGCGCTCGAGTCGATCTCGGCGGCCACGCTGATCCTCGGCGGCCGCTACGACCTTCGCGGCGCCTGGCTGACCGTCTCGATGGGCCTCCGGCTGGCGGGTATCGCGATCGGCGCCCAGTGGGGCGTGACCGCTGCGGTCGTCGGTGTCGTCGTCGCCCAGGCGATCACGACCGCGTCGATCCTCGGGATCGGTCTCTGGGGGCTTCGCCGCTTCCCGTCGGCCAGGCCGGCGCCGCTCGGTGACGACCGCCGTCCGCTGATCCGGTTCGTTGCCCAGAGCGCCGCCTACACCGGGCTCATCTCCGTCCGCACCTGGGTTGCCCCGCTCACGCTCGGGATCGTTCGCAGCTCGCGCGCCGTCGGGCTCTTCAGGGCCGCCCAGATGCCTCAGACGGGCCTGGCCGCGCTCTCCTCACCGCTGCGGATGATCCTCCTCAGCGAGCAGACGCGCGACTGGGAGCACGGCCGCCCCCAGGTCGTGCTCGCGGCGATCCGCAGCTACGTGAAGGGGGTCGCCGCGCTCGCCGCGCTCGCGATCGTCCCGTTGCTCCTGCTGCTCCCCTGGCTCGTGCGGGTCGTGCTCGGCGCCCGCTACCTGCCGGCGGTGCCGGCCGCACGGCTGATCGTCGTGGCGGGGGCGATCCAGCTCGTCCTGAGCTGGACGAAGACCTTCCCGGTGACGATCGGCCGGCCCGGGCTGCGCCTCGTCGCGCACGGTGTCGAGACCGCGGTGATGCTGCCGCTGATCGTCGTCTTCGGCAAGGAGTGGGGCGTCACCGGCGCGGGCGCCGCGGTGCTGATCTCGACGGTCGCGTTCGCAGCCACCTGGGCAGTGATCCTCGTCCGGCTCCGGCGCCGCGGCCTCCTGGGCGCTAGCGCAGCGTGACGATCACTGCGCGCTCTCTGAGTGTGGGGTCGTGGAGCTCGGTCACCGTGAACCGCGGGCTCGCACGGAACGGCTCCACAAAGCTCGCCCGGTAGTAGACGATCGTGGCGGCCGGTAGCTCGAGCAGAGCCGTCGCGAAGCGGCTCATCACGGTGCCGTCGAACGGGTTGTAGAGATAGAAGATCGTGCCGTCGGCGGGTAGGAGCGTCGGGGCATCGCCACAGAGGACGGTGACGTTCTCCTCTCGGCGTAGACGGCGTGCCGTCTTCGCGCAGATCTCGGGATCGAGCTCGATCCCTGTGATCCGATTGGACGGGTAGCGGTCGAGGAACCAGTTCAACGCCCGCCCCTTCCCGCAGCCGACGTCGACGATGACATCGTCCGGGCCCACTTCGACCGCGGCGAAGAGACGGTCGAGGTCGGCGTACGGCGAGTTCGTCGTGTGGAAGGCGCCGAGGTGCGCGAAGCGCGTCCTGATCGTGCCGCCGAGCGGCCGGCCGTGCTTCAGGTCGCGCAACGCCGACCGGAGCATCGTCGGCCCGCGGCGGATCGCCGTCCGAACCTTCACAGACCGCGGCGGCCGCGCCAGCCGGACCTGACACGGTCGGTGAGCCTTGCGGCGTCGAGCGCCTCCCTTGCGAGCCGGGCCGGCCCGAGGATCGCCGTTCGCGCGCCGTTGATCCTCCGGGCGCGGAACGTGGGCGCGAACAGCACGAGGTTGCGCTCTTCGTGGCTCTCGTTGCTGAACTGCTGCTTGTAGGCGGCATCGCCGGGCCCGAAGTCGAGGACCCGAAGGTCGGGGTCGCCGCAGGCGTCCTCGATCACCCGCATCAGCAGGTAGATCCCGGTGCGGTAGGAGGCGTAGGTCTCGTCGAACCCCCCGTTCTTCAGCACCATCGTGTCGCCGAACACGGTGCAGAGCCAGTAGGCGACCGGCTCGGAGTCGAGGTAGAGGAGGTAGCCGCGCACCCAGCCGTGCTCGAGCCCGATCCGCGCGACCGCCCGCTGCTCGGCGGTGTCCGCGAACCCGACACCGAGCCGGCGCTGGTAGGTCGATCCCGCAACGCGGTCGGAGTCGTGGACGAGTCGCTCGAGATCGCCGGGCGTCCGGAGGATCTCCACCGAGAGGCGGTCGCCGTAGGTCCCCTCGAGCTTCCTGGCGTCTCGCCGCACGCCCTTGCGGGTCTTGTGGCTTCGCGAGGTCATGAACTCCTCGAAATCGGAGGGAAGGATGAGCCGCCGTCGCGTCCACGGCGCGATCAGCGGCTGGTGGCCGAGGAAGCCGCCGATCGTCCCGAACGCGGCCTCGAGCTTCGATCCGAGCGCGAACGGCGGGAACGCCACCGCATCCACCTCGCCGCTCTCGAGCACCGCCTCGACGAGCCCCGCCAACTCGACGAGCGCGGGGCCGGTCTCGGCGACGACGCCACTGTCCACGATCTGGAGCAGGCGAACGCGGGGGGCGTACACGACCCGGTAGCCGAGGGCCGTCTGCAGCCGGCGCCACTCGATCCTGCCGGCGAGGCCGCCGACCGCGGTTCCTCCGTTGGTCAGCAAGGCGACGTACGGGCCGATCACGTCCGCTCGGGTCCGGAGGCGGGTGACGAAGAACTCGTATACGGCCTCCTCGCGCTGCCACGGCAGCTCGTCCCAGACCGGCCTCAGCTCTTCGAGCTCCGTGAGGGTGCGCGCGACCTCGACCCGGAAGCCCGTACCGCCCCCCGGCACGTCGTCCGCCCGCTCGGCGTTCACGGTTTCGTTGGTTTGAAGCTGAAGCCGGCTTGCACGCCGAGTGTCCGGTTGTCGGATGGGTTCGGCGGGATCAATGTCGCGTCGGCGGTCGAGACCACCACGCGCACTGGCGTCTCCACCGGGATCCGGAGGATTCGGTTGCTGTCGTTCGGAACGAGGAGGTGGATGTGGTGGGTCACGTCGCCGAGTTGTACCCCGTTGCTCTGGTCGATCCGGACCGACCCGACGGCGACCCTGACCTTGGCCGCGGGTGCCGAGCCGTTGTATGCCTCACGACCGAGCGTAACAACGAGCGTTCCGCGTTGGTGGGGCCTGAAGTAGGTGTAGCTACACCAGTTCGGGCACCAGTGGTCGGAGTAGACCTGTTGAACGGTGTCGAGGAGGTGCCATGGCCCGGTGTGGCGGTAGAGGACGAACGCCGTGTTCGCAGGATGCGCAACCTGCTTCGCGTCGAGCACGACCCCCGAGTCGGCGAGGACGTACTGCGATCGGTCGAGATCCGAAAGTCTCCCGTCCGGCGAGAGCAGGACCGGCGTGCTCGTCGGCCCAGGTGGGTATCCCGGCCCGTCGAGGCCGTCGACGTTTTTCACCGACCGGTTCCAGAACTCGGTCAGGTTCTCACCGTCGAGGTCGCTCGTCCCCTGGCCGAGGAAGGTGACGCTGCCGCCGTGAACCGTGCTATCGACCCAGCTCGGGTCGGCCGGGAGGTTTGCCTTGAACTGGTTCGCGGCCCGGTCGATCCCGACGGTCATCGTGATCTCGCCTGCGAGCATCCACACGAACCCGAGCGCGACCGCGAGGACGACCACCGCGCGCCACCGGCGGGCAAGCAGGACAGAGACGGAGAGGAGGAGCATCACGATCAGGCTTGTCCGCACGTCGTGCTGCGTCCAGCTTTCGTAGTAGGAGAGCGCCCCGGGGATCGCCGATCCCGGTGCCTCGTAGTAGGGCCAGCCGAGCTGGACGGTCTTGAACAGCACCATCACCCCGACGAGCGCCGTCGCTCCGCCGACGGCCCACCTGTCGAGGCGCTTCGCCTGGAGCGCCATCGCCGTTCCGAGGAGCAGGAGCGGCGAGATGAAGATCAGCGGCCGCTCCTCCCAGTACGTGCCGAACTGCGTCGAGTTGTAGGCAGCTTTGTCGGCCGTGTACACGGCGATCGCCGCGATGATCGTCGCCGTCCACGCGACGTAGGCGCGGTAGGTGGGATCGCCCCTCCGCTCGGGAAGCCTCAGCGAGGCGAGGCCGCCGATCACCGGCAGGAGGCCTAGGCCGACCGCGAGCGAGAGGCCGCCGTCGAGGCCGAGATCGATCATCCGGTTCTTGTCGTACTGCGTGGTCACCTGCCACTCGTGGAGGTGCTGGAGCACGACGCGGTTGAACAGGAAGAGCGCGCCCGCGAGGAGCACGAAGAAGCCGATCGTGTCCCCGCGCGTCCAGTTCCGGCGCATGGTGTGGCCGCGAGGGCCGGTGAACCACAGCGTTGCACCGGCGATCGCGAACGCGGCGGGGAGTGTCGTGAACTCGCGCTGATGGACGAAGTAGCCGCCGAGCAGGAACACGAACGCGATCGCGACGTCGAGGCGTCGGCCCGAGCGGAGAGCCCGGACGGCGAGCCACGAGCAGAGCATGAAGTAGGGATAGGCGAGGCTCTCGGGAACGATCGAGGTGGCATAGGCCATGCCGGGGATCGCCACCGCCGCGACGGAGACGATCAGCGCCGTGCGCCGTGAGACGAGCATCCGCGAGAGCAGGTAGGTCGGGACGGCCGCGAGCGACATGATCACCGCGTTCGCGTACTTGATCGCGGCGTAGGCGGTGCTCGTCGAGTGGATCCACCAGAACGGGGCGATCACGTACGCGTAGACGGACTTGAAGAACAGCGGGTCCCCGCGGCGCGCGGCGTGGCCGGTCGAGGCGATCGAGCGCGAGATCTGCGTCCATTCCAGCTCGTCGGTGAAGACCCACGGTGTCTTTCTCGTCCAGGCTTCGACGAGGTAGAAGACGAGCACGGTCAGCGCCAGCGCGACGACCGGGACTATCGCGAGCAGGCGGTCGACGAGGGTTCGGCGCCGCACGCGTGTCCCTGAGCTCTGGACGGGAACTGTCGTCACGGGCAGGTCACTCTGAGGCTGCGCCGTACGCGACGTGCGGTTCGAGGTCGAGCTCGCGCCGGGCGAAGCGGCACGTCACCTCGAGCGCCGCGCAGGCTTCGACGACCGCGTCGAGGACCTCTCGAGGTGCGTCGGGGATCGTCACGAACACGATGTCCGGTTCGGTGCGGACAAGGATGCGCGGCAGCTCATCGGTACGGCCGACGACGCGAGTCCCCTGGAGGCTGCGGCGGCGGAGCTGAGGGTTGTCGTCCACGAACCCGATCACGCGCTCGCCGGCTGTCTCGCGGAGCTCGCGCATGAGGCTCCGTCCGGTGCGACCGGCCCCCACGATCAGCACCTTTCGGGCTGTTCCGTCGTGGGAGCGCCTGCCGATCAGGAGCGTCCGCTCGGCGAAGCGAGACGCCACGATCGCCACCATGCAGATCAGCGCGTCGACCACGAAGAACGAGCGGCTGAAGTCGCGCATGTCCTGGGTGAGCACCATGAAGGAGAGAGCGACGAGCTCCGAGACGACGACGGCGGCCGCCGCGGCGATCGCGTCGCGGACACCGGCGAATCGCCAGACCGAGCGGTAGAGCCCGAATGGAATGAAGACGAGGAAGCGCGCTGCCAGAATCACGGGAAGGGTCAGATCCCGTACGAAACGCTGGCTGTCTGTTCCGGGCCAGCCGAACTCGATCACGTAGGCGGCGAGGAACGACCCGGTGATCACGACCACGTCCACGAGCACCTCGACGAGTCGCCGCCAGTGAACGGCGAAGACCTGCGTGAACCCGGCCGAGTCGCCGAGTTGCGGGCGGCGGTCCGCATCGGCGAGGAAGCTCGCGAACTGGACGAGCAGCACGAACGTCACGACGACGCCGACGATCGTGTACTGGTAGCTCCCGAGTACGTTGTAGGCAAGGCTCGAGCCGCCGATGAAGAACGCGATCGCCGCGAGCAGCGCCACCGCGTGCGCGCTCGGAGAGCCCGTAGCGGACGAGCCGGTGGGAGGAATGGTCGCGGCCGCCCTCATGGATCGGCCTGCCGTCGAGCAACCGTGCCACGGTCACGAGCGAGGTGTCGAGGATCGGCACCGCC
Source organism: uncultured Actinomycetota bacterium (assembly GCA_963720045.1). Taxonomy (GTDB): domain Bacteria; phylum Actinomycetota; class Thermoleophilia; order Gaiellales; family Gaiellaceae; genus PALSA-600. The sequence continues at coordinate 380,443 of CAVREC010000006.1, forward strand.
AGGACGAGCACGGGGAGGATCAGCGTGGCGACCGTGGTCCCGGCGACCTTCCAGCTCGAGACGAGGCCGAGCGCGGCAAGTGCAAAGCCGAGCATCTGGCTTCCCGAGTCGCCCATGAACACGAGCGCGCGGCCGCGGCGCCGGAGGTTGAACGGCAGGAAGCCGAAGCACGCGAAAGCGCCGGCCAGAGCGAACGCGAGCGTCGCGTCGTCGGGGTGCACCGTGACCGCGTCGACGGCGAAGAAGAAGAACGCGATCGAGGCGAGCGTCGCAGCGAGGCCGTCCATGTTGTCGAGCAGGTTGAACGCGTTCGCAAGCCCGATCAGCCAGACGACGGCGATCGCATCTCCGATGATCTCGTTGTGCACGAGCTGGACGTGCGTGCCGCTCACGATCACGATCGCGGCGGCGGCGCCCTGCGCGGACAACTTGGCGAGCGGCCGGAGCCCGTAGAGGTCGTCGATGAGGCCGCAGACGAACACGAGCGCGATCGCCGCGTAGATCCCGACAAACGCGCGATCGACGTCGAACGCGCCGGCAGCAGCCGCTGCCCAGAGGCCGACGCTGAAGCCTGCGAAGATCCCGATCCCGCCGAAGCTCGGCGTGTCGGTGTCATGCCAGCGATCCTCGCGCGGGACTGCAAGAAGGCGTCCGCGCGCAGGCGAGCGCAGAAGTGCCCAGATCACGCCGGCGGCGACCGGCAGGGCGAGGATCGCCACGGCGGTGCTCACAGGCGTTGAGGGTAGTCGATTGCCGTTAGCACGTTGTGAGGACGCTACTTTCCGGCCCGGCTGCTCACAAGGCGGTTTCCGGCCGTCTGCGTTGCCCGATCAGGTCGTGCGTGGCGGCTTAGGTGACTTTCGTCCAGGTCTTCCCGGCGTCGTTCGTCCGCCAGAGCGAGGCTGTCGAAGCCGACCGCGTAGGCCACGGTCGGCGTGGTCGCCGCCCAGGCGACCGGGCCGAACATCACCTTCGAATCGAGCGAGCTCCCCCAGGTCTTGCCGCCGTCGGTGGAGCTGACGACCCCGTAGCTCGACATGAGGACGTGCGTCGGGTCGGTCGGGTCGACCGCGTACTCCATCACCATCTTGCTCTTCTGGGGATCAGTGAAGCCGGTGTCGAGCCAGTGCGTCGCATCTGCGCTCACGAAGTTGCCCGTCGTCATGTCGCCAGCGACGAGGTGGCCGGGCTGCGTGATCGCGAGCGCCCATGGCGTTCCGCCGACCTTGTGCGTCACGAGCCGGAACGAACGGCCGCCGTCGCCGAGGTGTAGAGCGCACCGTTCTTGAGCTCGACATAGAGGGACTTGGCGTTCGCCGGATCGGTCGCGAGCGCCTGCACGGCGAGCCCGGGGAGGCCGCTCGGATGGAGCTGCTGCCACGTGGAGCCTCCGTTCGCGCTCGCCTCGAGCACTCCCTGGCCCGTCGGGACGATGTACTGGCCGTGGACCGTCAGCGTGGCAGGGCCCATCGGCGACTCGACGACCCCTCCGGCGAAGATCGTGTTCCCGACCCGGACGAGACTCGTCGCGTTCAGGTTCGTCGGCCCGGTCGTGTGCCAGGTCTTGCCGCCGTTCAGCGACCGGTAGAGGCCCGCGTTCGTCCCGAGCACGAGCACTTTCGGATTCGTGGGCGAAACGGCCATCGTCCAGTACCACCTCGCCTGCGGTACCGCTGCGCCTGCCGCCGCCGCCGTCAGCGCGACGAGCGCGCCGAGCACGGCCCCGACCACCACCACCGCCGGAAAATCGTCATCCCGTCCTCACTTCCCTTACTCGTCGACCGCTTCCTTCTTCTTCAACGCTTCCGACCTGGATTAACTGCCCCACTCCCGTCGCGCTTCAAGCGTGCACGCAGCTGGCTCACTTTCGGCCCACTTCCGTTACGAAGGACACCTTGCACCGCCGCTACTGTGCTCCTTGTTCCCCAGGGTGGGTGGGGGTTCGCGGACGGGACCTACGCGCAGCCGGGCGCCCGAGGCGACGTCCCGCGAGCCTTCCATGACGCGAACGGCCATCCCCGGGGACACTAGACGCAGGTCTCGCCTCCGCTTCCCGCCTACACTGGCCCGGTGGCGGTCTACACCGATCTCGTCCGGTACCGCGAGCTGTTCGCAAATCTCTTCCGCCGCGATTTCCACGCGAAGTACCGCGGCTCGGTGCTCGGGGTGCTCTGGTCGCTCGTCAATCCGGCCGCCCTCGTCGGCGTCTACCTGATCGTGATCGGCGTCGTCTGGAACAAGACCAAGGGGATCCCGCACTACCCGCTCTACCTGCTCGCCGGGATCGCCTGCTGGATCTTCTTCGCGGTCTCGCTCCAGACTGCCGCGCGCTCGCTCGTCGACAGCGGCGAGCTGATCAAGAAGGTGCGCTTCCCGCGGCAGCTCGTCGCGTTCTCGGTCGTCGCGACCCAGGCGATCACCTTCGCGGTGATGCTCGCGATCCTGATCGTGCTCTCGCTGATCTTCATCCCGGATGCCCGCACGACCGTCTGGCTCGTGCTCCCGCTCGCGCCGGTCTACGCGGCGTTCGTGGCCGGTCTTGCGCTGATCGTCGCGTGCCTGAACGTGATGCTGCGAGACGTCGAGCACATCCTCACGGCGGCGCTGCTCCCCTGGTTCTTCCTGACGCCGATCCTCTGGAGCTTCGCAACGCTCGATCCGGGCGAGGCCTCGCACCACAAGCTGATCCAGGTACTGACGTGGGGGAACATCGTCGCCCCGCCGATCGCCGCGCTCCGCGACGCCCTCTGGAGCGGCCACGCACCGCATGCCGGGAGACGTGCTCTACCTCGTGGTCGCCGCGGTCGTCGCGCTCGTGCTCGGCTCGATCGTCTTCAGCCGGCTCGACGACCGGCTCGCGCTCGAGCTCTAACGGCCCGGGCCGGGCGCGCAGGACGATCCGGCCGTCGTAGACCCAGGGCTCCTCGGCAGGCGCTGCGAACGCCGGCAGTCCGGCGACGTCCGGCAGCCGCTCGAGCTCGATCCCCTCGAGGACGGACGGGCACACGAGCGGATGCGAGAACCCGGCACCCGGCCCGGGGCCCGGCGCGTACGGAGCGAGCTCGCGCGGGCGGCGATGGCCGAGCCCGCCCTCCCACTCGATCGTGCCCGCGACGACCCCGTAGCCCTCCGCATGCGCCGCCCCGACCCGCTCGGCCCAGTCGGGAGCGGGCTCGACCCGCGAGGGAAGCTCGGCGTGCGAAGCGCCTTCGCGCGGCTTCACCTCGATGCCGGCCCAGGCCGGCTCGCTCCCGAGCTCCGAGAACCACGCCCGGAACTCGGCGACGAGATCGAGCGCGAAGCGGTAGCGGCCCGGAGGGATCGGCGCCCGGACACGCGCCTCGACGGTCACCGTTTCGCCCGGCGCTACCGGGGGCAGCTCCGTGCGGAGACCGTCCCAGACGATCGGATTGTCGCGGTCGTCGAGCCAGTGATAGGCGAGGCGGATGTCGTCGCGCCACGGCACCGTGCCGGTGTTCTCGAGCTCGACCCGCGCGACCGACACCGCGCCGGCCTGCGGCGCCTCGAGTGTCCATTCGCCCCAACGGACGGCTAGCGGCCCATTCGCCATGGAGCGGCTAGAGACTTGTTCCACGAGATCGTCTCTCGTGGGGCGCGAGCTGGGCTGCCGCGGTGAAGCGCAGGCCTCACGGGGGAGCCAGCGTTATCGGCTTCCCATGAGGCCGGAGCGGCCCAGGCTGTCCAGATCGTGCATCCAGGTACCCGAGATCGTGGAACAAGTCGTCTAGAGGGTGTGGAACCGCTCCTCGTGCGCGCCGCGAGGCGCGAGCCGGTCGAGCGCACCCCGATCTGGTTCATGCGGCAGGCCGGGCGGTCGCTGCCCGAGTACCGCGAGATCCGCGAGCGGCACGCGTTCTTCGAGATCAACCGCTCCGCCGAGCTGACCGCCGAGGTCACGCTCCAGCCGGTTCGCCGCCACGGCGTCGACGCGGCGGTGATGTTCGCGGACATCATGACCCCGGTCGTCGCGATGGGCATCGACGTCGAGCTCGTCGAAGGGCGTCGGCCCGGTCGTGCGCGAGCCGATCCGGACGCGCGCCGCGGTCGAGGCGCTGCGCATCCCCGACCCGGCCGAGACCGTCGGGCCGGTTCTCGACGCGATCCGCGCCGTCCGCCGTGAACTGAAGCCCGAGCAGGCGGTCGTCGGCTTCTGCGGCGGCCCGTTCACGGTCGCCGGCTACCTCGTCGAGGGGAAGCCCTCGCGCGACTTCGCCGTCACGAAGGCCCTGATGTACCGCGAGCCCGCCGTCTGGCACGCGCCTGCTCGAGAAGCTCGCCCAGACCTTCGCCGCCTACACGCGTCGCCCAGGCCGCAGGCCGGCGCCGACGCCGTCCAGCTCTTCGACTCCTGGGTCGGCGCCCTCTCACCCGCCGACTACGCCGAGTTCGCCGCGCCCTGGTCGGCCCACGTCCTCACCGCGCTGCGCGAGGCCGGCGTGCCGTCGATCCACTTCGGCACCGGCGCGGTCGCGCTGCTCCCGGCGATGGCCGACGCCGGCGGCGACGTGATCGGCCTCGACTGGCGCATCCCCCTCGACGAGGGCTGGAAGCTCGCCGGCGAGGATCGCGCCGTCCAGGGGAACCTCGACCCGGCGGTCCTGCTCGGGCCCTGGGACCGCATCGAAGCTGTCGGCCCGCGACATCCTCGCCCGCGCCGCCGGCCGCCCCGGGCACATCTTCAACCTCGGCCACGGGGTTCTTCCGTCCACCCAGCCGGACGTCCTTGGCCGCCTCCGGGAGCTCGTTCACTCCGAGACGGCGGTCTGAGTCGATCCGGGCGCAGTTTTCGGCCCCGAGTCTCGTCTGTTCATCGAGCCCCGAAGGCACGGCGGTTCGTTCGTCTTCGTTCCGTCTCGGAGCTTTAGGATTGGCTCCTGCGACCGCGCAGAGACGCCCCCATGTCGTGTCGTTGACGGCCTCGTTCGGCCGGAAAGGAAGTCGATGTCTCCAAGAAAGCTGGTCTATACGGTTGTCCTCGGGCTCGTCGCCGTTGCTGTGTTGGCGGGCGGCGTCAGCGCGAAGAGGAGCTCCGCCAGGCCGTCACCACGATCAAGGCGGTGGAGGTGCCGCCGCAGATCAAGATCAACCGGTTCGTCCAGGACACGCTCCGCTGGAACAAGGACATGTACTCCGTGCCGTCCGGTGGAACGCTGCACATCGTCAACCTGGCGGCGGATGAAGGCCCGCACACGTTCACGGTCGTCGCGGCGAAGGACGAGCCGAAGACGGCGGCGCAGCTCTTCAACTGCAAGATCTGCAACGAGCTCGCCAAGGCGCACGGTGCGAACCCGAACAGCGATGCGCCGCCGAAGTACCAGTATCTCGAGAACGGCGTGGGTCAGAACACGCCGCCGCCGTCAACGAGCCGGGCGACTCCGGCGTGACCGGGACAGGGAAGAAGGGCGAGTCGATCGACCTCAAGGTGACCGCACCGAAGGGCACGACCTTGTACTTCATGTGCCTGATCCATCCGTGGATGCAGGCGAAGCTCGTCGTCACCTGAGACTTGTTCGCACCGCTTGTTCGAGGAGGGCGAGGATGCCGGTGCTCGCCGGCATCCTCGTCCTCGTGGGCGTGGGCAGGGGTCGGCGTCTACGCGCTCGCGTTCTCCGGCGACGGCCCTCGCAGCCAGACGATCGAGTACTGGATCGCCGCGGTCCCGGTCACCTGGAACATCGCGCCGAACGGGCACGACGCGATCATGGGCCGCAACGCTCACGCCGGCGCAGACCGTGATGCGAACCGTCGTGTACCGCCTCTACAGCCCGCACTGGCGCCGGCCCGAGCCGAACGCGCCGCGGCAGAACGCCGACGGGCTCGTGATTCCCGGCCCGCTGCTGCACGCGCGGGTAGGCGACCACCTCGTGATCCACTTCAAGAACATGGACACGCTCCGCCATGCGCCGCACTCGATGCACTTCCACGGGGTGACCTACCGTCCGAGCTCGGACGGCTCCTACCTGCCGGGCTTCTCCGGTCCCGGCGCCGACGTGCTGCCGGGCCACTCCTACACCTACCGGCTGACTGCCGGGCCCGACTCCGCGGGTGTCTGGCCCTATCACGACCATTCGCCGTCGATGACGCAGTCGATCGCGGGCGGGATGTACGGCATGCTCTCGATCCTCGGCCGGCACCAGCAGCCGCCGGACCGCGAGTTCGAGGTCGTGCTCACCCCGATGGGGAAGTTCATGACGATCGACGGCCGCGCCTTCGTCGGCAACACGCCGATCTTCCGGGCGAAGGTCGGGCAGCTCGTGCAGTGGGACGTCATGGCGATGGGCTCCGACTTCCACACCTTCCACGTCCACGGCCACCGCTGGGTCGACCCCGACGGCGTGACGGTCGACACCCAGACCGTCGGCCCGGCGGAGTCGTTCGAGATCCGCTGGCGCGAGGACGCGCCCGGCACGTGGCTCTACCACTGCCATGTCGAGGATCACATGGAAATGGGAATGATCGGCATCTACCGCGTCTCCGAATGAGGCTCGCGCCGCTCGCGGCCTGCCTCGGCATCGGCTGCTCGTTGCGGTGCCGGCTGCGCCGGCGCGTGCGCCTGCGCGAGCACCCGAGCAGGTGAGCATCGAGTTCTCGGCCTACGGCCCCTCGCAGCTCGACGTGCTTCCCGGCGAGACGGTGCTCTGGTCGAACGTGAGCCAGCGGACGCACACGGTCACCTCCGACACGGGCCGCTTCGACTCCGGGCACGTCGGGCCGGGCGGCCACTTCGCGGTCCGCTTCACGACGCCGGGGACCTACCGCTACCACTGCACGATCCACTCCAGCATCACCGGCGAGATCGACGTCAGGGAGCTGACGCTCGGCGTGCTGCCCACCGCGGCCGTGCCGGTCGGCGATCCGTCGAGTTCGACGGCCGCACCGCGACCCCTCGAGATCCGTGCGGATCGAGGGGCGCGCGTCCGGCGCGGGCTTCACGACGGTGGCCACCGCGAAGCCCGCGCCCGACGGCACCTGGACGGTGAACGTTCGCGCCGAGCAGACCGGTGAGTTCCGCGCGGTATCCGGCAATGCGGTGAGCGAGTCGCGGCGGATGATCGTCGGCATCCGCCGCGTGCACGTCGAGCCGACACGAACGGGGATCGACGTGAGCGTCAGGCCGAGCGATCCCTACGCGAAGCTCCTCGTCGAGGTGTACCTGCGGGAGCGATTCGGCTGGTGGCCGGTGCGCCGGGCGACCCTCGACTACGTCTCGGAGGCGGTGATCCCGGTGCGCCGCCCGGCCCGCGTTCGCGTCGTCCTCGTCGACACCGACGGCTGGACGCCGATCGCGACGAGCAAGCCGGTGACGCTCCGTTAGCTCGGGAGGAGCAGGCGGACGTCGTGGGCGATCGCGGCCGGCTGGGCCAGCGAGTCGAAGAGCACCCGTGTGATCCCGCGGCGGTCGAGCACGAGGATGTACAGGGTGTGGTCGGGGTCGGGTCCGTTCGGCTTGACGGGCGTGACGTCGTAGCGCTGCCAGATGCGGGCGAGCGCCGGCCGCGTTCCCGTGAGGTAGTGGAACTCGGGCCGCAGCCGATGCGCACGCACGAACTGCTTCACGGCCGCTTTCGTGTCGCCCTTCGGATCGACGCTGATCGCGAGCACGGCCACGTGCTTGCGGGCGGGCCCGAGCAGTCCGAGCGCCGTGTTCAGGTTGCCCGCGGTGACCGGGCAGAGATCGGGGCAGTGCGTGTAGAGGAACGTGATCAGAACGACCTTGCCCTGCTCGTGCGAGAGCTGCACGAGCGCGCCGTGCTGGTCGCGCAGCGCGAAGTCGGGAGCTTGGCTCGGATGGTCGATCGTCGGCCCGACGAACGCCGGTTTCCGGGCACCGAGCGCGACAGGTGCCGCGACCACCGTCGCGGCGACGAGCAGTGTCACCGTCAACAGCCGCATGCAGGAGCGGCAGGCGCCTTCCAACGCGCTTCCAGTCGCCGTCCGCCGCAGCATGACGCAATTGTAACGCCCAGCGCCGCCCGCGTGACATGATTCGGTGTCCGATGCCCGGACCGGGTGGCTATCTCGAGTGGCGCGGCTACGAGACCTGGTACCGCGTCGTCGGCGACCTCGACCCGGGTGCGGCGCAGACTCCTGTCGTCATCTGTCACGGCGGCCCAGGTGCCGGGCACGACTACTGCGAGCCGATCGCCGAGCTCGGCCGGTCCGGCCGCGGCTGCGTTCTCTATGACCAGCTCGGCTGCGGTAAGAGCCAACTCTTGCCCGATGCGCCTGCCGACTTCTGGACGCCTCGGCTCTTCAAGGCCGAGCTCGCCGAGCTCGTCCGGCACCTCGGCAGCGGCTCGCCACGCCGTTGTCGGTCAGTCGTGGGGCGGGATGCTGGCGATGGAGTACGCGCTCGACCACCCGGACGGGTTGCGGGGGATCGTCGTCGCCGACTCGCCGGCGAGCATGACTCTCTGGGTCTCGGAGGCGAACCGTCTGCGCGAGGATCTGCCGCCGGACGTGCAGGAGGCACTGACGCGGCACGAGCAGGCGGGCACGACCGGCGATCCCGAATACGAGGCCGCCGTGGCCGTGTTCTACGAGCGCCACCTCTGTCGCCTGGTGCCGATGCCGGACTGCGTCCAGCGCACGTTCGCTCAGCTAGCGGCGAACCCGGCCGTCTACCACGCCATGAACGGCCCGAGCGAGTTCCACGTCGTCGGGTCGTTGAAGGCCTGGGACATCACGGACCGGCTGCACGAGATCACGACGCCGACCCTTCTCGTCTCGGGCCGTCACGACGAGGCGACCCCGCTGATCGTCGGCCAGATCCACGAGCGCATCCCAGGCGCGGAGTGGGTGCTCTTCGAGAACTCGAGCCACATGCCGCACGTCGAGGAGCCCGCGGCGTTCCTGGACGCGGTCGAGACCTTCCTGAGCTCGATCGACTGACCGCGCCGCTCTCGAGGGTCATTCACGTTCGCCGGACGCCTCGCGCAGCACTTCCGACCTCGTGCAGCCGGATCCGGGAGTCCGACCCTGTAGCTCACGTTCAGAGATCGCGCGCCAGGTCGGGCGTGTCGATGTCGCCGGGCGCGATCAGGTCCTGGCACGGGATCAGCAGCGCCTCGAGCTCGCGGCCGCCGTCGTTCGGGATCTTGTCCCAGAGCGAGCGGGCGATCACGGCCGGGTGGCTGCGGGTGCCGTCGTAGGTCGCGGCGACGAACTCGGCCTGGTCGCGGTGGGCGAGGACCCGCTCGATCGCGCGCGGGTCGATGTACGGGCCGTCCGCCAGGACGACGAGCGCGGATTCCGCCGCAGGGTCGAGCGCCGAGAGGCCGCAGCGGAGGCTCGCGCCCGGGCCCTCCGCCCAGTCCGGGCAGGCGACGACACGTGCGCCCTCGAGATCGAGCGAGCCGTCGTCGGGGATCTCGTAGGCGCCGGAGACGATCACCACCTCGTCGACCGGCGCGGCCTGGAGACCCGCGAGAACGTAGGGGAGAAGAAGGAGTTGCTTCGGGGAGCCGAACCGGGTTGCTGCCCCCGCGGCGAGGACGATGGCCGAGATCACCCGCGGTTACGAGCTCTTCACGGACGCCTGCTCGACCTCGACGATCTGGGTCGGCTGCTGTTGTGCGTCACCGAGGGTGCCGATGTGGTCGACGACGTCGAGGCCGCTCGTCACCTTGCCGATGATCGCGTAGTCGGCCGGGAGGTTCGCGTTCGGGACCGTGACGATGAAGAACTGGCTGCCGGCGGCGCCTGCCGGCTGCGCGCCGGTCTTGGCCATCGCGACCACGCCGTGGGTGTACTTCGCGGCGTCGGGCGGCTTGTCGATCGTCGTGTAGCCGGGGCCGCCGCCGCCCGTGCCCGTCGGGTCGCCGCCCTGGATCACGAAGCCGGGAACGATCCGATGGAAGATCGTGTTGTTGAAGAACCCGCGCTGGACGAGCGTCACGAAGGATGCGGCGGCGTTCGGCGACTGCTTCTGATCGATCCGGAACGTGAAGCTGCCGCAGTTCGTCACCATCGTGATGTCGTAGGTCTTGTCCGTCGGGAGCAGCGCCGTCGGCTTCTTCTCCTTGTGCGCCGCGAAGGCCGGAGGCGATTTGACCACGACACAGCCGTTCTCCTTGGTCGTCGTCGTCGAGGTCGTCTTGCTGGCGCCGCAGCCCGCGGCCGCCAGGACGAGCAGAAGGACGCCTACGAGGACGAAGGTGCCGGGGCGCCTCATCGAGCTTCGATGGTAGCGAGCGCGCGTGACACCAGCGCCCGCGCAACCTCGACCTTGTAAGCGGTGCCCGGAAGCGGAGTCGCCGCATCGAGCGGGCCGTCGAGAAGCCACGGGGTCGGTGCGACGCCGGCCAGCGCGACCGCCGTCGTATCGCCGCGCCGCACGGCCGCCACTCCGACGAGCGGGAATCCGAACCGCTTGCGGTCCATCGCCTTCAGGTAGACGGATGCATCGCACGGCGGCACCTCGAGCTCGAGCAGCACCTCGCCCTCCTCGATCGTCGACGAGCCGAACGTCGCCTGCCTCGGGAAGCCGGTAGAGGTCGGCGAGCGGAAGCTTGCGCCTGTTCGTGCGGACCGTCGCATCGAGCGCGAGCAGCGCAGCCGCGAGGTCCGACGGGTGCGCCGAGGCGCAGAAGTCGTTCCCGAAGATCGCGTGCTCGCGATGCTCGCCCTCGCGCGCATGGCAGCGGTCGCCTCCGTGGAGGCGGCACGGATACTGGAGGCGCCAGTACCAGCAGCGCGTCGACTGGAGCAGGTTCCCGCCGATCGTGCGCCATGTTCCGGAGCTGCGGCGATGCTGCGAGCCGGCAGGCCTCTCGGAGCGCAGAGGGGATCTCCTCGCTCTCCTCGAGCTCGGCGAGCGTCGCCCCCGCGCCGATGCGGGTGCGCGAGATCCCGCGCGGCAGGAGCCCGGAGATGTCGACGAGCGTGTCCGCCTCGAGCAGCCCGTCCTCGAGCTGGGGAACCACCTCGGTCCCGCCTGCGAGGAGCACCGCGCCGGGGCCGGCCTCGAGCTCCTCGATGCTCTCGGGCGCACGATCCGGAGCCCGGTCGCGACCGTCATCCGGCCACCGGAAGCTTGTCCTCGGCGAGCCCTTCCGCCGGGCGGCGGCGAGCGCCGCGAGCATCTCCTCGCGGGTGATCGGGAGCGAGCGGATGTCGGCGCCCGTGGCGTCGCGGATCGCATTCGCGATCGCGGCGGCGATGGGGATGATCGGCGGCTCGCCGATGCCCTTCGAGCCGAGGTTCGTCAGGTGCGCATCGGGCACGTCGATCAGCTCGCCGACGATCTCCGGAACGTCGGCGATCGTCGGCAGCTTGTAGGCATCGAGCGTGCGCGTCAGGAGAGCGCCGGTCGCCGGGTCGTTCAGCCGCTGCTCCGAGAGGGTGTGGCCGATTCCCTGGATGATCCCGCCCTCGAGCTGGCTCGAGGCGCCGAGCGGGTTGATCACGCGGCCGACGTCGTGGATCGCCGCGACGCGCTCGACGGTCACCTCGCCGGTCTCGATATCGACCGCGACCTCGACGACCTGGACGCCGAAGGTGAGCACCGTCATCCCGGCCGGGTTCGGCCCGCGGGCGCCCGAGCCGAGGATCTGGCCGTTCCCGAGGAGTCCGACGATCTCCTCGAGCGGCCGCCGCTCGCCGCCCGGAAGGACGATCGAGCCGCCATCGAGCGAGAGTCCCTCGGCATCCGTGTCGAAGCGCTGCGCCGCGAGGTCGAGGATCTGCCGGCGTGCGTCTGCCGCCGCCGCGCGCACTGCGGGGCCCATCGACGGGACCGTCGAGGAGCCGGCCGAAAGCGTGGCGTAGGGGCCGCGATCGGTGTCGCCGACCGAGATCGCGACCTGGGAGAGCTGAAGGCCGAGCTCCTCGGCGGCGATCTGGGCGAGCGCGGTCTTCGTCCCCGTGCCGACGTCCTGGCCCGCGGTGACCACCATCGCGTGGCCGTTCGAGCCGATGCGGACCCACGCGTAGCTCGGCGGCCCGCCGCCGCCGAACCAGATCTGCGACGCCATCCCGACGCCGCGCTTGACCGTCTCGGTCGAGCGGGCCCGTACCTCGTGGCGCCGCTCCCAGTGCGGCTCGGCGCGCCGGTAGCACTCGAGCAGCTCCTTGCCGGAGTACTCGCGGCCCGCCGCAGGCTCGTTGTCTGCGTGGTTGCGCCGGCGGAGCTCGAGCGGATCGAGCCCGAGCTTCGCGGCGAGCTCGTCCAGCAGGCACTCGAGCCCGAACGTCCCCTCCACGTACCCGGGCGCCCGAAAGGCCTTCATCGGCGGGAGGTTGAGCTGCGCGCCGTTCGCCGTCGTGCGCACGTTCGGGCACGCATAGAGCGTCTGCATCGGCCCCTCGATCATCGAGTTCCAGCCCGCGAAGCCGATCGCGTTCACGAACTCGCCGCCGAGCGCCGTGAGCGTGCCGTCTTCGCGCGCGCCGACGACGAGGCGCTGGATCGTGGCGTTGCGGTTTCCCGCGACGAGGTGCTCCTCGCGCCGGCTGAGCGCACAGCGGACGGGCCGCCCGGTGCGCCGCGCGAGCTCGATCGCGACGTAGGTGTAGTCGTCCGGCGCCGTTCTTCGAGCCGAAGCCGCCGCCCATGTACTCGCAGATCACGCGGACCCGGTCGGGCTCGATTCCCAGCGTCTCCGCCAGCTCGGCGCGGACTCCCCACACGTACTGGGTCGAGGTGTAGACCTCGAGCGAGTCGCCGACGAAGCGGCAGACCGACTGGTGGGTCTCCATCGAGTTGTGCAGCACGACCTGCGTTCGATATGTCCCCTCGACCACTGCGTCGGCCTCGGCGAGCCCGCGCTCGAGATCGCCGCGCTCGTTCGTGCGGGAATCGAGCACCTCGTCGGCGGCGACGGCCTCGTCGGCGTCGAGCCGCGGCTCGAGCTGCTCCCAGTCGACCTCGATCAGCTTGACGGCGGCCCTCGCCTGGCGGAGCGTGTCGGCGCAGACCGCCGCGACGGCGGCACCCTCGTAGTTGCACTCGGCGGAGACCCTCGGGCAGTCGTCCGGCCCGATCGCGCCGCGCACTCCCGGCGCGGCGAGTGCCGCCGTCAGGTCGACCCGCGTCGCCCTGGCTTTCGCGAACGGGCTGCGCAGAACCGCGGCATGCAGCGTCCCGGGAAGCTTCAGGTCGGCCGTATAGAGCGCCTCGCCGCGTGCCCGGCCGAGGCCGTCGGCGCGTGTCGCCGGGCGCCCGACCACCTCGCGCGGGCCCGCGGGCCACTGCTCGAGCGGGTCCTCCTCGACGACGAGCCAGACCTCCTCGAACCGCCCCTCGACCTCCTTCTCGGTGCGGATCAGTCGCGCCACGTGCGGATCGCCTCCTCGATCTTGGGATAGGTGCCGCAACGGCAGAGGTTGCCGGCCATGCGATGGCGGATCTCCTCGGTCGAGGGCGTCCGGCGAGCGCTCGACGAGCGCGACCGCCGAGACGATCTGGCCGGGCGTGCAGAAGCCGCACTGGACGGCGTCGGCGCGGACGAACGAATCGACCATCGGATGCTCGCGGAGGCCCTCGATCGTCGTCACCTCCCGGCCGGAGACGCGGTGGGCGAGCGTGATGCAGGAGAGGACGGGGGCGCCGTCGACGAGCACGGTGCAGGCGCCGCAGTGGCCCTCGCCGCAGGCGATCTTCGTGCCGGTGAAGCCGAGCTCGTCCCGCAGCGCTTCGGCAAGGGAGGTTCCGACGGGAGCCTCGAGCGGGTAGCTCCCGCCGTTCACGTTGAGCTCAGGCACCGGTCAGCGCCTCGACGTCGGCGAGCTGGACGAGCCGGGCCGTCGTCCGGAAGAGCGCGAACCGATCAGCTTCGTCCTCGGTGTCCGGCAGCCGCGTCCAGAGGGCCGCCGCGGTCGCGATCAGCTCGGCGATGCGGGTCGTCGTCTCGGCGTTGCCGTTCCGCTCGGCGCAGGCGTTGAGCGCCAGCCCGAGCACGCCGATCGTGTCCGGCTGGCGCAGCCAGATGAACGGAACGGACTGCGAGAGATAGACGTGGATCCGGGCGAGCTGGAGCGGCTGCTCGATCGAGCCGCCGCCGACCGGCGCGGTCGGCTCCGGCAGCTCCTCGCCGTCGGCGAGCCGGTTCGCGTTGCCGGCGAGCATCGCCCGGAGCTGGGCGTCGTCGAACCCGGCATGGTGCGCGCTTCGCAGGGCGATGAACAGCGAGCCCGGCTGCTGGCCGTAGGGGAAGTCGGAGGCGTAGAGGATCTGCTCGGGCGGGATCCGGTGGTAGAGGTCGAGGAGATCGATCACGCTCCAGGTGGAGGTGTCGAAGAAGACGTTCTTGCGGCCGGCCATCTTCGCGGTCAGGTTCGCGAGGTCGGCGATCCCGGCGTGGGCGATGATCAGCGAGGCGCCGGGGTGTCTCTCGACGAGGTTCGCGAGGCCGTCTGCGATCGGGGGAAGGCCGCGGCCGCCGTGGATCAGGATCGGGACGTGACGCTCCTCGGCGAGCGCGAACACCGGTCGCAAGGCGGTCGTCGGCGGCGTCGAACCGCTGCGCCCTCGGGTGCAGCTTGATCCCGCGCGCGCCCGCGTCGAGGCAGCGCTTCGCCTCCTCGATCGGCGACTCGTTCAGGTCGAGCCGCACGAACGGGATGAGCCGGCCGTTCGAGCGCTCGCGCGAACGCGAGCGTACGGTCGTTGGCGGCGCTGAACGCGGGATGCCGGTCGGGCTCGTCGAGGCAGAACATGAACGCGCGGGAGATCCCGTATGCGGCCATGATCCCCTCGAGCGCGTCGTAGTCGCCGACCATCCCGTCGATGTCGTGGCCGAGATGGAGGTGCGCGTCGAAGATGTCCGCGCCGGCCGGCAGGAGCCGCTGAACTTCGGAGTCGTATTCCTCGATGAGTTTCCGGGCAGAATCGAGCGCGCTTCCCATCCGTCAAACCTAACGACAACGAGGCGGGTGGCGCCGGATCCCCCGGGCGTGTGAGCATAAGCTTCGCGAGAGGAGATGAGCCAGTGACCGCCGCCGAGCAACCCCAGGAACACACGATCGACACGATGCTCCTCGAGGAGCGGCGCTATCCACCGTCGCCCGAGTTCGCGGCCGGCGCCAACGCCAAGCCGGGGATCTACGACGAGGAGTTCGAGGCGTTCTGGGAGCGCGAGGGTCGCGAGCGCGTCACCTGGTTCGAGCCCTTCACGAAGCTCTACGAGTGGGAGCGGCCCTACGCCAAGTGGTACCTCGGCGGCAAGCTCAACATCGCCTACAACTGCGTCGACCGGCATGTCGAGAACGGGCTCGGCGACCGGGTTGCGTTCCACTGGGAAGGCGAGCCCGCGGACGACCGGCGCGCGATCACCTACGCCGAGCTGAAGCGCGAGGTCGTGCGATGCGCGAACGCGCTGAAGGCGCTCGGCGTCGGCAAGGGAACCCCGGTCGGGATCTACATGGGGATGGTTCCCGAGGCGCCGATCGCGATGCTCGCCTGCGCGCGGCTCGGCGCGCCTCACACGGTCGTCTTCGGCGGCTTCTCGGCCGACTCGCTCTCCGACAGGCTCGTCGACATGGGGTGCAAGGTGCTGATCACCCAGGACGAGGCCTGGCGCCGCGGCTCGACCGTCTCGCTGAAGACGACGGCGGACGAGGCGATGGAGGCTGCGCCCGCGATCGAGCACTCGCTCGTCCTCCGCCGCACGGGCGGTGAGGTGCCGATGACCGAGGGCCGAGACCATCTGGTGGCACGAGCTCGCCGTCGACGATGCCGACTGCCCGCCCGAGCCGATGGACGCGGAGGACCTGCTCTATCTCCTCTACACCTCGGGCACCACCGCGAAGCCGAAGGGGATCGTGCACACGACCGCGGGCTACCTCGTCGGTGCCGCGACGACGCACCACTACGTCTTCGACCTGAAGCCGGCGGCCGACGTCTACTGGTGCGCGGCCGACGTCGGCTGGGTGACCGGGCACAGCTACATCGTCTACGGGCCGCTCTGCAACGGGGCCACCTCGGTGATGTACGAGGGGACGCCCGACTTCCCCGAGAAGGATCGCTGGTGGCAGATCGTCGAGCGCTACGGCGTGACGATCCTCTACACCGCCCCGACTGCGATCCGGACGCACATGAAATGGGGCCCCGAGTATGCGGCCGGGCGCGATCTCACCTCGCTCCGGCTGCTCGGCTCGGTCGGCGAGCCGATCAATCCCGAGGCGTGGATCTGGTACTCCGAGCACGTCGGCGGCGGCCGCTGCCCGATCGTCGACACCTGGTGGCAGACCGAGACGGGGATGATCCTGATCACGCCCCTTCCGGGCGTGACGACGACAAAGCCCGGCTCGGCGACGAAGCCGTTCCCCGGGGTCGATGTCGCCGTCTACAACGAAGCGGGCGAGGAGGTCGGCCCGGGCGGCGGTGGATACCTCGTGCTGCGGCGCCCCTGGCCGGCGATGCTGCGCGGGATCTACGGGGACGATGCCCGCTACCGCGAGACGTACTGGTCGAAGTACGGTGACGTCTACTTCGCCGGCGACGGCGCCAGGATCGACTCCGACGGCGACTTCTGGCTGCTCGGCCGCGTCGACGATGTGATGAACGTCTCGGGGCACCGGATCTCGACGATCGAGGTCGAGTCGGCACTCGTCGACCACCACGACGTCGCCGAGGCCGCCGTTGCGGCGCGGAACGACGCGATGACCGGCCAGGCGATCGTCGCCTTCGTCACGCTGAAGGGCGGGGCGGAGGGCTCGATCGAGAAGCTCGAGGAGCTCCGCAACCACGTCGCGGTGAAGATCGGGCCGATCGCGAAGCCCGCGAACATCGTCTTCACGCCCGAGCTTCCGAAGACGCGCAGCGGCAAGATCATGCGGCGGCTGCTGCGCGACGTCGCCGAGAACAGGCCGCTCGGCGACACGACGACGCTGGCGGATCCGACGGTGGTCGACGAGATCCGCCGCCGCGGGGCCGATTCGCCCGAGGATTGACGGCTCGGTAGGGTGCGGCCGATGGGCGACGTCGTCATGTACGCGGACACGATCCGTTCTCCGGAGCTCCGGCACGAGGTTCCGGTCGCGGTCGGGGATCCGTTCCTCTACGTGGAGCGCAACGGCGAGCGGCACATCGTCGTGAGCACGACCGAGATCCCGATCATCTCCGCGGCCGGCGAGTACACCTTCCATCCGCCGGAGGAGTTCGGCCTCGACGAGCTACGGCGCACGGCGCGGTCGTATGCCGAGATGGCGAACGAGATCAACCTGCGTGCCGTCAAGGCGCTCGGCGTCGAGCGGGCGATCGTTCCGGCGTCCTTCCCGGTGCTCACCGCCGACACGCTGCGGGCCGCCGGGATCGAGCTGAATCCGGAGCGCGACTTCTTCACCGACCGCCGCCGCGTCAAGACGGGCGCCGAGCTCGCCGGGATCCGCCGGGCTCAGGTCGCCGCCGAGGCCGGGATGGCTGCGGCGGCCTCGCTTCTGCGCCGACGCCGCTGCCGACCACCAGGGGGTGCTCGAGCTCGACGGGCACCCGCTGACCGTCGAGCTCGTCAAGGAGGCGATCTCCGCCGAGTTCATGGCCCACGGAGCCGCCGCCGACGAGTTCGTCGTCTCGCACGGAGCGCAGTCGGCGATCGGGCATCACCTGGGTCACGGGAAGCTCCGCGCCCGCGAGACGATCGTGATCGACCTCTGGCCGCGAGACACCGAGTCGGCGTGCTTCGCCGACATGAGCCGGACGTTCGTCGTCGGCGAGGTTCCGGACGAGGTCGCGGAATGGCACCGGCTGTCGGTCGAGGCGCACGAGCTCGTTCTCGCCGCCGTTCGCCCCGGGCATCACCGGCAGGAGCCTCTACGACCTCGCGTGCGAGGTCTTCGAGGCAGAAGGCCATCTCACGCAGCGGACGAAGATCGCGGGCGAGACGGCCGAGGACGGCTTCCTCTTCGCGCTCGGCCACGGGGTCGGGCTCGAGGTTCACGAGCAGCCGATCCTCGGGATGGTCGGCCACGAGGAGATCGTCGCGGGCGACGTGCTCGCGATCGAGCCGGGCGTCTACCGCGGTGGCTTCGGCGGGCTGCGGGTCGAGGACCTCGTGCTCGTGACCGACGACGGCTACGAGAACCTGACGCACTTCCCGTACGACCTCGCGCCGTAGCCTCGCTACCCTCGACGGGTGGTCCGCCGTCTTGCTGCACTGGTGGCCTGCCTTGCTCTGGCGAGCGTGGGAGCCTCCGGCTCCGGCGCCGGTCCTGACACGAGCCGGGCGGTTGCGCGCTCTCGCGCGCTCGACGCGTATGCGGCGATGCAGCGCTACTTCTACTCGAGCGAAGACCACTCGTACGCGGGCACCTATCCGCCGCGGCATCGCGCTCAGGCCTGGCCGTTCTCGCAGGCGCTCTGGGCGACGGTCGACCTGGCGGGGCTGCCCGGCGCGAGCGGCGACACGCGGGCGGATCTGCTCGAACGGATCCGCTCGCTGACGGCGTACAGCCATCCGGAGCCCGGGCGCCCGGCGGAGTTCGCCCCGGTGTACGGGGGCTCGGGGGTCGTGTACTACGACGACAACCTCTGGATCGCACTCGGCCTCGTCGAGGCGAGCCGGGTCACGAAGAGCCCGGCGCCGCTCGCGACCGCGGCGCAGCTCTTCACGCTCGTCGAGGACGGCTGGGACGACGACTCGACCCATCCGTGCCCGGGCGGCGTCTTCTGGACGAGGCTCGGCGCGAATCACGATCGCAACACGGTCACCACGGCGAACTCGGCGCTCCTCGCGCTGCGGCTCTACGAGAAGTCCGGCTCGCGCGCCTATCTCGGCTGGGCGCAGAGGGCCTATGCCTGGACGCAGCGATGCCTCGGGCTCTCGAACGGCCTCATCGCCGACCACATCGACCTGGGCGGGAAGGTCGACACGCACACCTGGAGCTACAACCAGGGCGCGATGATCGCCGCCGGGCGTGCAGCTCTATCGCGCAACCGGAGAGCGCCGCTACCTCACCGACGCGGAGCGAACCGCCGACGCGGCGCTGAAGGCGATCGGCGACCCGCTCGCCTCGGGCGAGCCCCCGGTGTTCCTCGCGATCTTCTATCGCGACCTGCTGGAGCTCGGCTCGGCGGTCGCGGGCCGCCACGACCGCGCGGCGATCGAGAAGTTCGCCGACGAGGCGTGGGCGCACTCGCGCAATCCGAGGACAGGGCTCTTCCACTTCGCCGGCCGCGGCCCGACGCTGCTCGATCAGGCTGCGATGGTGCAGGTGTACGCCGAGCTCGCCGGCTGATCGCGTTGCCAAGCGGTGTCAGACACGCGGCTGTCAACGGACGACGCCTCGCGAGGTAAGCGGGCAAGCGGTGTCAGACACCGGTTTTTGGGCCGGGCGGACGGCTCGCTCGGCGGATTTGCGGGCGCGGGCCGGGTCTAGCTGACGACGTTCAGGAAGCGCTCTTCGTCGTCCTCGAACGGCCCGATCACCGCGAGGTGGAGCTTGTCGTTCGCGATCAGGTCGCGGGCGACGCGCTGGATGTCCTCGGCGGTGACGGCGTCGATCTTCTGGAGCAGCTCCTCGGGCTCGAGGGCCGCGCCTTCGAGGATCTCGCGGGTGAGGCCGTACATGATCAGGCCCTGCGGGCCTTCGGTGCGCAGCACGAACCGGCCCTTCACCATCGAGCGTGACTTCTCGAGCTCGTCGGCGCCGACCTTCTCGCTCGCCATCAGCTCGAACTGCTCGATCGTGACCTTGATCGCTTCCTCGATGCGCTTGATGTCGACGCCGGCCTGCGCGTAGAGGGAGCCTGCGTCGGTGTAGGAGTGGTTCGCGCCGTGGACGTAGTAGGCGAGGCCGCGGCGCTCGCGCACCTCGAGGAAGAGGCGCGAGGACATGCCGGAGCCGAGCACGGCCGAGAGCATCTGGAGCGGGTAGCGATCGGGATGGTCGATCGGGATGCTCGGGTAGCCGAGGATCAGATGGGCCTGCTCGGCGTCCTTGTAGTGAACCGAGACGCGCGGGCCGGTGGGCCGGTCGAGCTGCGCCGGTGCGGGCTTGCGGTCGCCGTTCGTGCGGCACGTCGCCGAGCAGTTCCTCGAGCATCGGCGTGAGCTCGTCGCCGACCATCCCGGCGACTCCGACGACCATGCGATCGGCCGTGTACCACTCGTCGACGTAGTCGGTGAACGTGTCGCGGCTCGCCGCATTCACCGTGTCCTTCGTGCCGATGATCTCCCAGCCGAGCGGGTTGTCGCCGTACATCAGCGTCTCGTAGACGGTGCCGATGTGGTCGCGCGGCGTGTCCTGGTACATGTTCATCTCCTCGACGATCACGCCCTTCTCGCGCTCGATCTCCTCCGGCTCGAACTTCGAGTGGCGGAGCATGTCGAGCAGGACGTCGAGCGCGACATCGCGCTTCTCGCCGGCGCAGCGGACGTAGTAGCCCGTGTATTCCTTCGAGGTGAACGCGTTGAACTCGCCGCCGATCCCGTCGATCAGCGTCGTCAGGTCGCGCGAGTTGGGACGGCGCTCGGTGCCCTTGAAGAACATGTGCTCGGCGAAGTGCGCGATGCCGCGGTTCTCGGCGCGCTCGTAGCGCGAGCCCGCCGCGACCATCACGAAGCAGGCGACCGACTGGGCGTGGGGCAGCGGCGCGGTCAGCACGCGCAGGCCGTTGCCGAGCTTCTCGTGTTCGAACACAGCCACGCCGCGATGGTATAGAGAGAGGCGATGTCTGGCGAGACCCGTCGTGCCGTTCACGTCCAGCCGGAATGGCTGCGGGCCGTGCCGCGTGCGCTTCGGCTGCCAGAGGGTGCGCAGCGTCGTCTTCGTCGGCTGCGGCACCTCGTTCCACGCGGCGCAGACGGGCGGTTTCGCGGTGCAGGCGCTCGAGGCCGTGCTCGCGCCGCCTGAGGCCGACCTGATGGTCTGCCTCTCGCACGAGGGAGGAACTCCGCTCACCCTCGAGGCGGCGCGTTCGTTTCCGGGGCCGAAGTGGCTCGTGACGGGTGCAGCCGACTCGCCGCTCGGCGAACTTGCGGAGGAGGTCGTCGTCTGCACGCCGGAGATCGAGCGGTCGTGGTGCCACACCGCGAGCTACACGTGTGCGGTCGCGGCAGTGGCGGCGATGCGCGGCGAAGACATCTCCGGGCTGCCGGCGGGAGTCGAGGGGGCCCTGGCCGCTCCGCTCGAGCCCGTCCCGGCGCAAGTCGAAGATTCTCGTCGCCGGCGCCGGGCGCGACTGGCCCACCGCGCAGGAGGCCGTGCTGAAGCTGCGCGAGGGCGCCTGGGTCTCGGCCGGAGCCCATCAGACCGAGCAGCTTCTCCACGGGCACCTCGCCGCGATCGACGAGACCGTGCGCGCCTACATCCTCGAGGGCACCGGCCGTGCAGCGGAGCGTGCGGCGGATGCCGTTGCCGCCCTGCGTGAGCTCGGTTGCGAGACGACGCTCGTTCCCACGATCCATCCCGTGGTGGACATCGTCCGCTTCCAGTTGCTGACCCTCGCGATCGCCGAGGCCCGCGGGATCGACCCGGACCCGATCCATCGCGACGATCCTCGCTGGGCCCGCGCCCGGGCCCTTTACGACTAGCCGGTTCCCGCCGTCAGCCGAAAGGCGGCTCGGGCACAGCTGTCACAGAGCCGTCACGGTTGCACGCACGATGCGCCGATAGAATCGATCGCGAGGGTGGCGGGACGGCGTCCCCACCCAGATAGGGCGGGGGCCGGGCTTGGGCCGGTGGCTGCCTTGGGATGTCTCGGGAGCTGTCAGTGCGGCGCGGGCCCCGGAGGCTCGGTGCCGCCGACCAGCGCGAAGAGGCCGAGGGTCGCGGCGTCCGGCTGGAGCAGGCGCGCCGGGAACTTGCCGCCGTCCCAGCGCTTGAAGTAGAGCCCGTCCTCGGAACGCGCCAGCCGCGCTGCCCGGCGCGCGTTGTCGTCGACGACGCGGTACCAGACGGGGTTGGCGTCCTCGCGATAGAGGTCGAGCAGGAACCGCAGGTACACGACGTCCGCCGCCGGAGTCCAGTCGGAGAAGCGAGGGAACGCGGCCGCCGAGGCGCGCGCGAGTTGCTCGGCCTTCGTGCAGGGACCGGCGCTCCTCCGGATCTCGCACAGTTCGAGCTGGGCGCCGATCATCATCCCTTCGACGTAGTCGAGCACCGTGGGATCGGTGGAGCTCCGGCCGTAGAGATGCGCAGTCGCGTTCCAGGAGTGACTGTCGGCCCAGGTGAGGAACGTCTCGGCGGTGCGCAGGTACGACCGGACGCCGGTCGCGCGGTAGAGGGCGAAGCCGGCATAGATCTCGGCCGCGAGCGGCTCGGAGGTCTTGTGCTCGTGCAGGGTCTCCCACCACGTTCCGCCGGCTCGGTGATCCCAGCCGGAGACGGCGATGAAGCGGAACGCCCGCTCGGCGTCGCGCAGGTCGCGCGGGCTCCTCGTCGCCCGGTAGGCATCGAGGTAGGCGAGCTCCCACCAGCCGTTGTCGTCGAAGAAGGTGTGTTCGCGCGGATCTGTCTGTCCCGGGTAGTAGCCATAGCCGCCGACCGGCTTCAGGGCCGCGTTGAAGTACCGCTCGGCACCGCTGGAAAACGTGTTCACGGCGGCGCGGTTCGCGGCTCGTCGGATCCGCGAGCGCGACGGTGTCGAGAGCCTCGAACAGGGGGAAGGCGGCCCAGAGGTGAGCGAGCGGCTCGGCCGGCTTCCACCGCTTCGAGACCCGCTCGTCGTACCAGTGGAGCTTCGGGTTCCAGAACACGCGCAGCGTTCGCGCGAGGCCGGACTCGGCGAGCGCGAGGAACTGCGCCGGCGTGCTCGGCAGCGGGTCGGGATACGTGACCACCTCCGCGGTACCGGCGATGCCGTCGCCTTCCAGATGGATGCGGAGCGGGCGGAGTGAGCGGCGGGCGACGGTCAGCTCGATCAGCGGTGCGGGGCCGTGGACCCTGAAGATGAGACCGCCCTGCGTTCGCCGGCGAAATGTCGCCTCACCGAGCATCAGCCGGCCGGATAGGTCATCGGCCAGGAATCCGGGGCAGCCGGCGAGCTCTGCTTCCGCCGCGACCAGGGAGGCAGATTCGGTCGGGCCCGTCGTCCTCACGACCCGGGTGCCTCGAATCACGATTCTCCTGCCCTTTCCCAGCAGCAGATGGTCCGCGTGATGCCGCGTCGAGCACGTCGCTCGCACGGTTCCGAGCCCCGGGACGATCTCGAGCGTCCGCATGTCCCTGAGCCGCTCGAGCTTCGTGACGAGGGCCGTCGCGAGCGTCGAACCGGGCGGTGGGTGATTGAGGCTGCTCTGGAGGGCGAACGAGGCGCCGGCGATCGCTCCGGCGACCGGGATCGCCCCGAGCAGCGGCACCACTGCGCGGACGCCGAGCCTCATCAGGGGAACCTCATGCGCAGGGTCAGCACGGCCGCCGCGAGCAGGATCGGACTGATCGTGAGCACCGCGCGGTTCACGACTGCGTTTCGACCGAGGGCGCCGAGCCCCCAGAAGACCGGCAGCGCGAGCAGCCCGAAGCGACCGTCGGAGGTGAACGTGCCGCTGCCAAGGGGGAGGAGGACCATCGCCGCCCCGCAGGCAAGCCACGGCCACGGCACGCGTGCCCATGCCGCCGCGCCGAGCAAGCCCAGATAGAGGAGGCAGAACGCGAGGTCGCGGTAGATCCACTCGTTGTGATGCGCAGGCGCGAGGAAGAGCTCGTGAACCGCTCTCACCGGCCCGTCGATCGAGAACGACCGGCCCCACGCGACCTCGGCCTGGCTCCAGGCAACCGGGCTCCCGACCGTGCGCCAGAGATAGAGGGAGAAGGAGAGAAGCGCCGCCGGCCCTGCGAGCAAAGCCGCCACCGCCTCCATCCGCTTGCGCTCCGGCATCTCGCCCCAGCTCTGCCACGCGATCGCCGCGAGCGGCAGCACGAGGAACACGCCTTGCGGGCGGGCGAGTGTCGCCACCGCCACACAGGCGCTCGCGGCGAGCCAGCGCTGCCTGGTCGCAAGGAGGGCGGCGAGCGCCACAGCCGCGATTGCGAGGCCTTCCGGATAGGCCATCGAGAACACGAAGCTGTACGGGAAGATCGCGAGGTAACACGCCGAACGACGAGCATCCGCCTCGGAAAGCACCGTCTTTCCGAGCTCGTAGGTTGCGAGCAGCCCGACGAGCAGCGCGAGGTTCGCGACGACCACGCCCGAGACGAGGGCCGGGATGCTGAGGAGTGAAAAACCGTGCTCCACGACCGGCAGCAGCGGGAAGAATGCGGGGTCGCTGAACCGGCCGGGGACGAGCAGGTAGCCGTGGGTGGCGACGATCCGGTACCAGCGCGCGTCCCAGAACCCGAGCAAGACGAGCGGATGGCTCGAGAGTCCGGGGTGCCAGCTCCGGTCGGGCCAGCGGATCGCCTGCGCACCCGCGGCGCAGGCAATGACGAAGAGTCGCGAGGCCGCCCACCACGCCACGATCGCGGGGTATGCGGCACGCGATCCGGTCCGTGCCGATTCGGCCTTCGCGGCCGGCGCGACCGCGACTGCACTCACCGGTTCGGGGCTCCCGGTCTCGGCACAGCACCAGTCAACCGGCGGTCGCGGAACCTCGGCTTAACGATCGTTGCGGCAGCGTTAATCAGTGTTCAGCCCGTAGATTGAGTCGGTGAGCTTCGAGGTGCCAGCCGAGTCGTACGACCGGTTCATGGGTCGCTACTCGAGGCACCTCTCCGTGCAACTCGCGGACCTGGCGGGCGTCAGCGGCCGGCCAGACCGTGCTCGACGTCGGCTGCGGCACGGGTCTCCTCACGGCAGAGCTCGTCGGCCGGGTCGGGCCGGGCGCGGTTACGGCGGTAGACCCGTCCGAGAGCTTCGTCGAAGCCGTCCGCGAACGGCAGCCCGGCGTGAGGGTCGAGCGTGCGGCCGCCGAGGAGTTGCCGTTTCCCGACGCGAGCTTCGATGCGGCGATCGCGCAACTCGTCGTCCATTTCATGACCGACCCGGTCGCCGGGCTGCGCGAGATGGCCCGCGTCACGCGTTCGGGGGGCCCCGTCGCGGCGTGCGTCTGGGATCACGCGGCCGGGGGGCAGGGGCCGCTGACGCCGTTCTTTCTCGCCGCCCACGAGCTCGACCCTGCCGCCCCCGAAGAGTCCGAGCGACCGGGTACTCGTCCCGGCCACCTCGCAGAGCTCTTTCGTGAGGCGGGCCTCGGCGAGCTCGACGAGTCGACCCTGACGGTCGCGGTCGAGCATCCGAGCTTCGAGGAATGGTGGGCGCCGTTCGAGCTCGGAGTGGGGCCGACTTCGGCGTTCGTGGAGCGCCTCGATCCGCCACGGAGGGAGCGGCTACGCGAGCTCTGCCGCGCGGCGTTGCCGCCGGGCGAGCCGTTCGTCGTGCATGCGCGGGCCTGGGCGGTGCGCGGGACGGCCGGCGGGGACTGACCTCGGACTGCCGCGACGTCGCATCAGCGATCGGCGAGCCGGAACACGAAGCGAAGTGCCTGCCAGTCGGCGTCGATCGAGCAACTCTTGTTGTCGACGAGCCCCACGTCGAGCCCGGCCGACTGCACTGCGTCGAAGTCGAGATCCGTCTCGAGCGGCGAGACCTTCTTCGGCCACGCGATCCAGAGACCGTCCGCCGGAGCGAGCAACGCCTTGAGCGCCGGGAGCCGCGTCTCGAGCTCCGAGCGCCGAGCAGTGAAGAACACGAGAACCTCGACGCCCGGCCTCGCGCCGAGCTTCTTCCCGAGCGGCGTGCCCGAATAGTCCTTGGCGGTCACGAGCTAGCGCTTCGGCAGTGCCGCGAGCAGGCGGTCGACCTCGTCCTCCATGTTCGTGTGAACGATCCCGATCCGGATCGCGCCCTCGTCGAGGCCGAGGTGCTTGAACACCTCGACGGCGTAGTAGTTCCCATCCCAGACTGCGAAGCCGGCGGCGCCGAGCCGCGTGGCCGCTTCGGCCGGCGTCTCGTCGGGCGGAGACACGCAGAATGTCGACACGCGTCCCTCCATCGCCGGGGGGCCGTGCAGCGTCCAGCCGTCGGGGAGTCCGTCGAGGAAGCGCTGCCCGAGCTTGCGTTCGTGCTCGTTGATGAACTTCCAGCCGACCCCCTGCAGGTATTCGACGCAGGCGACGAACCCGAGGAGCAGCTCGTGCGGCAGGGTGCCCGTCTCGTGCCGCTGCCCGGGTGAGTTCGACTGCGGGCGGACCTTGTAGGGCCGCCAGCTCTCCGAGAGACCGCGCCGCACCCAGGCGAGCCCGAGGTGCGGCCCGAAGAACTTGTAGGGCGAGCAGAGCAGGACGTCGCAGCCGAGCTCGGCGATCTCGATGTCGCCATGGGGCGCGAAATGCACGGCATCGACCCACGCAAGGGCCCCCGCCTCGTGCGCGATCCCGATGATCTCCTTCGCGGGCGTGATCGTCCCGACGGCGTTCGAGGCCATCGGGAACGCCACGACCTTCGTGCGCTCGTTCACGAGCGAGCGCAGGTGGTCGAGGTCGATCCGGCACTCGTTGTCGATCTCGCAGAAATGGACGGTCAGCTGTTTGTCGTAGGCGAGCTCGAGCCAGGGCGAGATGTTCGCGTCGTGGTCGAGCCGCGTGACGACGATCTCGTCGCCCTCCTTCCATTCGCGCGCTGCGGTGCGTGAGAGGGCGAAGTTGAGCGAGGTCATGTTGGCGCCGAAGGTGACTTCGTCGGTTGCGACTCCGAGCAGGTCCGAGGCGGCGGCGCGTGCCGATCCGATCACGTCGTCGGTCACCATCGACGTCACGAACTTCCCGCCGGCGTTGGCGTTCGCGGTGAGGAGATAGCCGGAGACGGCTTCGAGCACCGAGTCCGGCACCTGCGTGCCGGCCGGGCCGTCGAAGTAGGCCATGGGGACGTTCAGCGTGTGGAAGCGGTCGCGGACCGCCTCGATCGTGACGTCGACAATCTGCTCGCCTTCGGGGTGACTCACGCGCGGGACGCTACCGCGACCGGGTCGCCACCGCCAACGCCGTCCGGTCCGGGACCTACAGTGAGCGTTCGTGAGGCTCAGGCCACTCACGGAGGCTGAATGCTACGCCCGCTGCTACGGCGGGCGCCGCGAGGAGACCGTCAGCATCCTCCGGTTCGGATTCGGCGACGAAGACACCGCGGAGCGAGGAATCGAATCGTCGGAGGGGGCGGCCGCCTCCGAGGGTTCCGGGGCCCGGGAGGCCGCATGACTCCCATCTGCGCCAGCTGGACGTCGCGCCGCCGCGCCGCACCGCCGGTCAAGGGTCGTCCGCGTGCGCCGCTTCCGAGTGCCTGGGTTTGCACCGCGACCTGGACCTCGCGTGTGCCACGCTGTCGGCCGCGTGGCCGCTCCCGCCTCTGACGTCCCCGACGTCCTCGCCCCGAATCTGAGCTGCGTCTTCTGCGGCATCAATCCCGGCCGGGTCTCTGCGGCGGCGCACGCCCATTTCGCGAATCCGCGGAACGACTTCTGGCGTCTCCTCCACGACGCGGGCTTCACGCCTCGGCTCTTCGAGCCGTTCGAGCAGTTCGGCCTCCTCGAGCTCGGGTTCGGGGTGACGAATGCGGCGTCCCGGACGACGCCCGGCTCGGGGGACCTCCGCCGCAGCGATTTCGATGCGGGCCGGCTCGAAGACATCGCGCGGAGGTTCGAGCCGAACGCGATCGCCTTCGTCGGCAAGGAGGCCTACCGTGGCCTCTTCGGCGAGCGTCCGGAGCTCGGCGCCCAGCTGCGGGAGCTGTACGACACCTCGCTCTTCGTGCTCCCCTCGACCTCCCCCGCGAATGCGGCGGTTCCCTACGCGGAGCGGCTGCGCTGGTTCCGGGAGCTGCACGGCTGGCTCGACCCGGTGGCGCGCGCCGCCGTGCGCGCAGTGCTGATCGACGGCCGCGGCCGCCTGCTCCTGATGAAGTGGCAGCGTCCGGGCGCCTACTGGTGGATCCTGCCGGGCGGCGGGGTCGAGCCCGGGGAGAGCGACGAGCAGGCTCTGCGCCGGGAACTGCTCGAAGAAGTCGGCCTCCGCGAGGTCGAGCTCGGCCCGCTCGTCTACGAGCGGACGCACGTCCGTCCGGGCCGCCGCCGGCTGATCCGGCAGCACGACGCGTTCTATCTCGTGCGCGTCGACCGGATCGAGGTCTCGCCGACGATCGACATGGCCGCCGAGAACATGGCCGATCATCGCTGGTGGACGCTCGAGGAGCTCGAGGCGACAGACGAACGGGTCGCTCCGCCGGGGCTCGCCGCGCTCGTGCGTGCGCTCTAGCCTGTGACGTCATGGAAGAGGTCGTCGTCATCGTTCACCTGCTCGCCGCCGCGGTATGGCTGGGCGGCTCGGTCGCGCTCGTCTTCGCCGGCGTTCCGGCGATCCGCGTCCTCGACGGTGAGCCGCGCGGCCGCGCGATGAAAGAGCTCGGCCTCCGCTGGCGCCCGATCGGCTACGGGTCGCTGCTCGTCCTCGCGCTCACGGGCGTCGAGCTCGCCCGCCACGACTGGAACGAGGCGCGCTCACCGTTCCAGACCGTGCTCTGGGTGAAGGTCGGTCTCTCGGTCGCGCTCGTCACGGCGTCCTACTTCCACAACTTCGTCCTCGGGCCGCGCCTCCAGCGAGAGATCAAGGACGGCCGCCCTCAGTCCACCCGCCCGACCCTCGTCGTCGTCGGCTGGACGAGCCTCGCCCTCACGATCATCGTGCCGATCCTCGGCGCGATCCTCGCCGATCTCGCATCCTGACCCGCCTCCGCCGGCGGCCCAAGCCAAACCCCCGCCCTTAGGGTGGGGACGCACCCCTCCGCCCTCAACATCAATTGTATGCGCCGGAAGGCGGTGTGTCTGTACCAACTCTGTGACGGCTCATCCACAGGCATGCGGCGAAATCGCACCGCGCCACGCACCCGTCGCTCCTCCCCGCTAGCCGGTCCAGTGGTTCGTGATCGGCGTCCGGCGGTCGCGGCCGAAGGCCTTCGGGCGGAGCTTCACGCCGGGCGGCGCCTGCCGGCGCTTGTACTCGGCGCGGTCGATCATTGCGAGCGCGCGCTCGACGACCTCCGGGTCGAAGCCGTCCTCGGTGAGCTCGTCGCGCGAGCGGTCGAGCTCGACGTAGGCCTCGAGGACACGGTCGAGCTTCGGGTACGGCGGCAGCGAGTCCTCGTCGAGCTGGTCGGCGCGCAGCTCGGCGCTCGGGGCGCGATCGATGATCGACTGTGGGATCAGCTCGCGCCCCGAGCGCTCGTTCAGCGCGCGCGAGAGCCGGAACACATCCGTCTTGTAGACGTCCTTGATCAGGGCGAACCCACCGGCGAGGTCGCCGTAGAGGGTGGAGTACCCGACCGAGAGCTCCGACTTGTTCCCCGTTGCGATCACGAGCCAGCCGAACTTGTTCGAGAGGGCCATGAGCAGCGTCCCCCGCACGCGAGCCTGGAGGTTCTCCTCGGTCAGGTCGGGCTCGCGCCCGACGAACGAGGGAGCGAGCGCGCCGCCGAACGCCTCGACCATCGCTTCGATCGGGAGCTCCCGGAACTCGATTCCGAGCGAACGCGCGAGCAGGCCTGCGTCCGCACGCGTCGCCTCCGACGAGTACCGCGACGGCATCGAGACGCCGTGGACCCGGTCCGCACCGAGCGCGCCGACTGCGATCGCAGCGGTCAGCGCCGAGTCGATTCCCCCCGAGAGGCCGATCACGACGTCCCCGAAGCCGTTCTTGCCCACGTAGTCGCGAAGGCCGAGCTCGAGCGCGAGGCGCATCTGCTCGAGGTCGTCGAGGGGTGCCGCCGGAACCGGATGCAGGAAGGAGGTCTGAGCTCTCGGCGGAGTAAGGACGAGCTCGGTCGGCGCGGGGGCAACGCCGCGGTCGAGAGCAAGCGAACGCCGCCGGACATCGCGTAGCCGTCGGCCGACCGCGCTGACGGGATCGAGATCGACAACGAGCAGTTCCTCCTCGAAGCCGCGAGCCCGGGCGACGAGCTCGCCCTCGTCGTCGAGGACGACCGAGGTTCCGTCGAAGATCAGCTCGTCCTGGCCGCCGACCATGTTGCAGTAGGCGATGAAGCACGAGTTGTCTCGCGCCCGGACGCGCAGCATCTCCTCGCGCTCGCGGTCCTTGCCGACGTGGAACGGCGACGACGACAGGTTCACGACGAGCTGCGCCCCGGCGAGCGCCAGGTCGGTCGTGGGAGGGCCGGGCTGCCAGATGTCTTCGCAGATCGTCACCCCGGCGATCGCGTCGCCGAACCGCAGCAGAAGCAGATCGTCGCCCGGCGCGAAATAGCGGTTCTCGTCGAAGACCCCGTAGTTGGGCAGGAACCGCTTGCGGTAGACGCCACGGATCTCGCCTCCCGCAAGGACGAAGGCGCTGTTGTAGAGGTCGGCGTCGAGGTGGGGTGCGCCGACGAGAGCGGCGATGCCGTCGGTCGCCGCCGCGAGCCGCTCGACGGCACGCCTCGACGCACGGATGAACGCCGGCCGCAGCAGGAGATCCTCGGGTGGGTAGCCGGTCACCGCCAGCTCCGGGAAGATCACGAGATCGGCCCCTGCCTCGCGTGCGTCGGCCGTGAGCTCGAGGATCCGGGCGCTGTTCCGCTCGAGATCGCCGACGATGCTGTTCATCTGTGCGAGTGCGATTCTCAGCTGTCCTCTTTCCGGTAGGAGGTTTTCTCCTCAGGATCTAAAACTCTAGCGCGTTGGGCGTTCCGCCAGCGGAGAAACGCGCCGACGCCGAGGGCGAACAGCACGAATCCGAGGCCCGAGAGAAGGCGCTGCCCCTCCACGTTCCCGAGCCCGACGAGGACGGCCGCCCCGGCGAACAGGACGATCGCGACGATGCGGTTCCGGTCGGAGCCCATCGGCGTGCGGTCGCAGAGCTGGTTAGTGCTCGCTCGAAGACGGGGGGCTGTCGTCCCCCTGCTCGCGCTCGCGAAGGAATCGCGTCAGTTCCGCTGCGAGCGACTCACCGGACGGGAGCTCTTCGTCGACCTCCTCGGCGCGGCTCTCGAGCTCGTCCACGTACGCGGCGGTCTCCTCGTCGGCCGCAACGGCCTCGCTCACCTGCTGGATGTACGCGTTCCCGGCCTCCTCGAGCTCGGAGGTGTCGAGCGGGATCTCGAGCAGCAGCGAAAGCCGGTCGCAGAGAGCCTTCGCCGCCCGTGGAGAAGGGGTGAGCTGGACGTAGTGGGGAACGGCCGCCCAGAGCGAGACGGATGGGATCTCGAGCCTGCGGCAGGCATCGTGGAGGACTCCGACCATGCCGGTAGGCCCCTCGTAACTGGACGGTTGCAGCCCGAGGTTCTCGAGCACGTCGGCCTCGGACGCGCTGGCGGTCACCGGCGAGGGCCTCGTGTGCGGGACGTCCGCGAGGAGTGAGCCGAGCGTGACCACCATCGTCGCGCCGAGCTCCGTCGCGATCCCGGTGACGAGGGCGCCGAAGGCCTTCCAGCGGAGGCTCGGCTCGGTTCCGATGAGCAACACGACGTCGCGTTGCCCGTCGTCTGCCCCCTTCACGCGTGCGTGGTGGAACGCATTCTCCGGCCAGTCGAGATGGCGCTGGCCATCGACGAGCGAGACCTGCGGCCGGGTCATCTGGAAGTCGAAGAAGAGCTCGGGATCGATCGACGCGAACTGTTCGGCATGCCAGGTACGGACGAGGAACGCGTTCGCGAGCGAGGCGCCCTGGCCTCCGTCGTTCCACCCCCGGAACGAGCAGATCAGGACGGGGCTCTCGAGCTCGGGGCGTCGTTCGAAGCGGAGCTCTCCGCTCCCGTCGGTCAAGCCCTGTCCCTCATCAAGCCATCCTACTGGGCCGCCAGAGCGTCGCCACGAACACCACGGTCGCCGCCCAGACGACCGCCGAGAGCGTGACATGCAGGATCACGAGACCGAGCGGAAGGTGGGTTCGATACTGGATCTCGCCGACGGTCATCTGGACGACGAGCAGCCCGAGCACGACGAGCGCGCCCCGGATGTGCCGGCTCCCGCGCGCGCTCAGCCACACCATCAGTGCGGCGAACGTGAGCGCGAACAGCGCGGTCGCACGGACATGGACGTAGACCGCCGGCTCGAGTCGCCACACCCGCGGAACCGCCGTGCCTCCCGAATGCGGCCCCGCCGCCGTCGCGAGCACACCGCTCACGAGCAGGGCCCCGCAGAAAACACCGGCCACCATTCCAAGCCACCGCAGCCCCCTCGTGACCGGTTCGCCACGGATGTTCCAGGCCTCGATCGCGACGAGGATGCCAAAGGTCAAGGCCACGATCGAGAGCAGGAAGTGCGAGCCGACGAGGTAGGGGTTCAGCTTGTAGTGCACGGTGACGGCACCGAGTGGCGCCTGGAGAAAACTGGTGAGAAACGCCGCTCCTGCCACCCATCGAACCCAGCGCTCGAGTCCCGTCACCCGGAGCGATGCAAGGAACGTCGCGAGCGTCACGATGATCACGAAGCCCGACTCGATCCGGTTCGAATATTCGACATAGGAGTGGTAACCCGTGTCGGGGTAGGGCTTTCCGGCCTGGCACGTGGGCCACTGGACGCAGCCGAGCCCCGATTGTGTGAGCCTGACCGTTGCGCCGGAGGCGACGATCAGAATCAGGACCACGGCGCTTGCGAGCGAGAGTCGCCGGAACGACTGCGCCGAGACCGCAAGCCGGCGGAAGCGCGGCAGCGAAGCCTCCATCAAGGCGCACTGTACCGGCGTGGCTCGAACACCCAGCCTGCCAACCGGCCGGTTCCCACCGTTAAAGAGTGGCGACGGCCTGGGGAAGGCCGCCGCCGGGGAGAGGAACGTGTGTTGGGTGTCCCGATTTTCGCCGGGGGGCGATCGACTCCTTCCGCGCCGAGACGCCGGATTTCACCGTCGCCTCGAGCAGGCAAGCAGCGGCTGACACGCCGTTATCGGCGCCGTCGCGTTACGCGCTCGAGATTCAGAGTTGGCCGGGCTCGGCGAGCCGATCGCCGAAAATTCATCCGCGTCGCAATGCCCGGCTGAGGCTGTGACGCGGCCGACGGGTCAGTGCGGTCCGTCGAAGAACCCGTTCGTGTGGAACGACCCCATTCCCTTCGCGCTGAGCCCCGCAGCCAGTGCTGCGGATCCGAGCACGAGGACACGCTTGCCGGTCATGAAGACAAGAAACCTTGCCACAGTTCGATTCACCTCCTTCGCCGCTAGAAGTCCTGACGCGCGAAAGCCGCGCCGCTACCTGAAGCAGTTAGAACCTGAAGTCCTGCAGCGCCTCTGCGGCCCGCCGGTAAAGCGCTGCCGCCTGCCGGTCGTCGCCCCGGCGTGTCGCCAGGTCGCCCTGCGCGACCCACGCGGCCGCGCGATGGGGGCCTGACGACAGCTGGGAGAGGGACTGCTCGGACTCCGCCAGCATTGCCTCGGCCTCCTCGAGCCGGTCCTCGTCGAGGAGTGCGCGCCCGAGGACGAGCTGCGCGTTGCCGATCTCGTCGACCCGATCCTCGCGCCCGACGAGCCGCCGTAGCGCGTGGCGGGCGTGTTCTTCCGCCGTGACCGGATCGCCGGTCTTCAGGTACACCTGCGCGAGTGACGACAGGATCGTCGCGATGTCGTCGTCGGTCCCGTGGTCGAGCGCCACGGCGAAGGCCTCCTGAAGCCGAGCGATCGCCTCCTCCGGCTTCCCGAGCAGGAACTCGAGGCCACCGAGGTTGTTCAGGAGGCGCCCGACGTTGCTCCGGTCCGCCAGAACCTCGTACTGCGTCTTCGCGCGCTCGGCGAAGGTGCGGGCGAGAACCCAGTGTCCGTCGCGTTCGGCGATCAGGGACGCCTGGAAGTACGCCTCGCCGAGTGCCAGCGGATCTTGCATCGCCTCGGCTAGCTCGAGAGACCGCTCGACGTCCTCCCGCGCGGCCTCGTAATCGCGCTGGCGACGGTAGCACCGCGACCGCCAGGTCAGGATGCCGGCGCGCAGGAGGTCGGACGGAAGCTCGGAGCGGTCGAGGAGGTCGAGTGCCTCCTGGAAGAGCGCCACCGAGGTCGCGATGCTCGAGATGAGATAGCGCGCAACGCCGAGGCGGAACACGATCTCGGCACGGTCGATGTCGGAGAACTCAGGTCCCTCGGCAAGCCCACGTGCCTCGACCAGCAGGTCGAGCCCGGTGCGAACCTCGCCGTGCTGCATTCGCGCCCAGGCCTCGCCCGAGAGCAGCCGCACGCGAAGCTCTGCCGCGCCGCTCGCGACGACAGGCCCGAGTGCGAGGGCATACTCGTCGATCGCGAGCTCGAACTCGAGCTTCTCCGCGAGGGCTTCGGCCCGGGCGAGCGTCGCCTCCGCGCGGGCGCGCTCGTCACTCGAGACGCCGCTCGCGAGGAACGTCGTGTCGGTGCCGAGCCTGACCGCGAGCCACTCGACGGTTTCCGGGGTCGGGCGTGTCTTCCCGCGCTCGATCTGCGAGATGTACTCCTTCGAAAACCGGTCGCCGGCGAGGTCGGACTGGGTCAGCCCCGCGGCAACGCGGAGTTGCCGGAGCCGGTCACCGAGGCGCGAGCCGCCCGATCCGTAACCGTGTCTTGAGCGTGAGATTTCGATTGCCATGGGGTTCGCGCAGTCTGCAATAAGGGACGTCGCCGCGCAATCCCCTTAAAAGGACAATAGCTGATTCTGACGACAATTGCACGCTCCAATCCCACGAATCCCTGCGTTGATGCGGGATTTCCGGTGAAGTTCCCGCTAGCCAAGATGCTTGACCTCTCTACTTGACAGGCGGGCCTCGGCGTTCTAGAGTGGCGACCACAACCTTTTGCACCCCTCGAAACGTGAAGAGGTGCGGGGGGAGCGCTGAGGATCAAAGCGCGTCGGGTCGCCTGTGCCGCAGAGTCGACCTTACGAGCTCCTCATGAAGCGCACCGCCTCACAGGAAGAGCCCCGGGTGCCGCAGCCGGGGCTCTTCGGTTAAGGCCTCGGGGTGACACCTCCCAGTCGAAGGGCTACCCTGGAGCGCAGGTCGGATGATGATCAGCGGAATGCCGAAAGATCTGAAAGGGGGGCGCCGGAGGAGGCCCGGGTGGTTCGTCGCGCTGGTCGCGATCGGGCTGCTGGCGCTCGCGCCGGTCGCGCAGGGGCGCACGAGTGCCGGCAACGCACTCGACGTCACCTTCACTGCCGACGGCGTGATCACGATGACGCTCCCGGACGGGACGCCCGTCGGTAGCGCGAGCGGAGCGCCGACGGTGATTCCCGCGGGGTCCTATGTGATCTACCTGCAGGGCCCGGACGGCTGCGTCGATCTGCCGTTCTTCATGCTCAAGGGGCCCGGCGAGAACATCGTCGACAACCTGAGCTCGGGCGCCTCGACGAACAGCTACAACGCCAACTTCGCGGCGGGCGCTACCTACACGTGGTTCAACGACGCGAACCCGAAGGTCGTCTTCAGCTTCACGGCGGCCGGTTCCGGCGGCTCGGCGTCCTCCGGTTCGTCTGCCTCCGGTTCGAGCGCTTCGGGCTCGGTGAGCGGGTCGAGTTCCTCGAGCGGCCATGCCACCTCGAACACCGGATCCGCGCTCGGGACGCTCGAGGGAGCGGTCAGCTCCGCGGGCCGCCTCACGCTCTCCCTCGGCGGCAAGAGCGTCAAGA
The DNA here is from genome assembly GCA_963720045.1 of uncultured Actinomycetota bacterium. Taxonomy (GTDB): domain Bacteria; phylum Actinomycetota; class Thermoleophilia; order Gaiellales; family Gaiellaceae; genus PALSA-600. Next base: position 415,898 of record CAVREC010000006.1, read on the forward strand.
AGCTCGCTCCCGGCACCTACAAGGTCTCGGTCGTCGACAAGAGCTCGACGGGCGGCTTCCTGCTCGCACTCGGCAAGCACGTGGTGACTGTCACCGCAGGCAAGTTCGTCGGTGCGCACACGGCGACCGTGAAGCTGACTTCCGGGCGTTGGTCCATCGAGACGAAGTCCGGCGCCAAGCCGGTCTTCGCAGTCACCGTCAGCTGACGGTCACTCCGCCAGGGTCATCCACGCGCGCCGCGAAGCCCGCACACGCTCGAGGTCGTCCCCGAGGAGGCCGCCGAGCCGGTGGTCGATCGTTGCGAGCAGCCCGCCACCGACGAAGATCCACGCCTCCGCGACCGGATCGCGATCCGGGTGGATCACCCCGCCCTCCTGTCCCCGCCGGATCACATCCGCGAAGAAATCATGGGCGTCCCGGATCTGCCCCCGCACCGCATTCGCGATCACGGGGTCGTCGGATGCCTCTGCAAGCGCCTGGATCCACATGTCCACCACCCGGAGCTTCGAGCGCTTCTCCATGTAGGCATCGGAGATCGCCCCGAGGCAGCGGGCCGGATCGCGCTCGAGCGCCTGCTCCGAGAACTCGCGGAGGATCCGCCAGGCCTCGTCGAGGCAGGCGATGTAGAGATCGCGCTTGGAGCCGAAGTGCCGGTAGAGAATCGGCTCGGTGATCCCGGCCATGCGGGCGATCTCGGCGGTGGTCGCGCCGCGGTAGCTCTTGTCGAAGAACACGCTGCAGGCGGTGTCGAGCACGGCCTGCCTGCGCTCCCCGGCCGGAAGCCTCGGCCGGGGAGTTCCGTGAGTGGGGGAGGCGGTCACGGCTCAGGCCTCGATCACGACCGGTGCCGCCGGGTGCTCGTGCCTGACCGGCTTGCGCACCGTCAGCAGGGCTACGACCGACCCGGCGAGCGCGATCAGCGCGGCCACCTCGAGCGCCGAGTGCAGCGCATTCGTGAACAGGCTTGCCGCGATCGGCGGGAGCTTTCCGGGAACGCTGCTTCCGACTGCCCCTCCCGGAACGCCCGAGGCGATGATCGCGCCCATCAACGCGATCCCGAGCGAGCCGCCGACCTGCCGCGCACTGTTCAGCACTGCGGAGCCGACGCCTGCCTTGTTCATCGCGACCGCCGACATCGCGGCCGCGGTCGTCGGGGTCATCGTCAGCGACATGCCGGTGCCGCCGATCAACATCGCCGGCAGGAGCTGCCAGAAGGAGGCGTGGTCGCCCAACCGCGAGAAGAGGAAGAGCGAGACCGAGAGCAGGAACATCCCCGCCCCCGCCAGGTAGCGCGACCCGAACCGGTCCGAGTACTTGCCCGCGAGCGGAGCCAGGAACACGATCAGGACGGTCATCGGCAGGAACGCCGCTCCGGCCTCGGTCGGCGAGTAGCCGAGGACACGCTGCATGTAGAGCGAGATGTAGAAGAAGACGCCGAACATCGCGAGCGCGACGAGCAGCATCACGAGGTTCGCGCCGGTGAAAGTCCGGTTCTTGAAGAGCGAGAGGTCGAGCATCGGCAGGCGCTGGTGCATCTCGAGGAGGATGAACGCGAGGAGGGAGACGCCGGCGATGACGAACGCTCCGATGATCCGCGGCGAGCTCCAGCCGAAGCTGTTTCCCTCGATCAGTCCGTAGGTGAGCGCGAAGAGCGCGAGCGCCGAGGTGGCAAGGCCGGGGACGTCGGGTCGCTGCTCCGCGGAGTTGTCACGCGACTCGTCGATGAACAGGTAGGCGGCGACGACGGCGACGATCCCGATCGGAACGTTGATGAAGAAGATCCAGTTCCAGTTGATGTGCTCGGTGATCAGGCCGCCGACGAGCGGGCCGATCGCCAGAGCGAGCGCAGAGACGCCGGCCCAGATCCCGATTGCGGTGCCGCGCTGCTTCGGGGGGAAGGTGACGGTGATGATCGAGAGCGTCGATGGGTTCATCAGCGCCGCTCCGAGCCCCTGGACGACGCGCGCGCCGATCAGGATCGTGGCGCTGCCGGCGAGACCGCAGGCGAGGGAAGAGGCGGTGAAGACGACGAGCCCGACCACGAACATCCGGCGCCGCCCGAGCAGATCGGCGAGCTTGCCGCCGGTCAGCATGAAGGCGCCGAAGGTGAGCGCGTATCCGGCCACGATCCATTCGAGCTCGGAGACCTTGAGTCCGAGCGATTCCTGGATCGACGGCAGCGCAACGTTGACCACCGTGTTGTCGAGCATGATCATGAAGAGGCCGAACGCGACCGCTGCCAGCGTCCACCACTTCCTGTTCTCGTCGGCGAAGAGCTTCGCCCTCATCTCGAATGCCCCCTTGTCTAGTGGACTCTGTTAGTCGGCGCTAAGTTAGTCCGCGCTAGGTTAGCAGCTGCTAACCGCAGAGGCAAATACCTCAAGGGACGGTGTCAGACACCGGGTTTTGGTCTCCCGTTGCGGGCGGGGACTCGGAGCCGGCTTGGGCTACTCGGGGTCGGAAGCGGGTGCTTCGGGCTCGGTCGGCGCAGCGGCCTGGGCCGGGCGGCGCCGTCTGCGCCGGCGTCGTGTCTCGGCGGGTGGGCCGTCGCCGTTCCCTGAATGCTCGGCCGGGGCGGCCGCTTCTGCGCCGGAGCTCTCGCCGGCCGCCGCCTCCGGTGCCGCCGTGGTCTCGGCGCCGTTCCGCTTCTTGCGCCGCCGCCGGCGCCGGGTGCGCGTGGGGGTGGTCTTCGGTGCCGGAAGGTCGTCCGCGAGGGCGGCGGCGATCTCTTCGATCGAGCCGAGCTGCTCGCGGGCCTCGTCGAGCAGCTTGGTCGCTCTCGGCGTGTAGCCCTCGGCCGTGGCGAGTAGTGCAGCGCCGACGTCGCGTGGCATCTCGAGCGAGGCCTTGACGAGCCGGGCCGTGTTCTCCTCGTGGCGGTTCCCGCGGGAGTTCGCGAGCGCTCCCAGCAGCCGTTTCGCATCGGGGTATTCCTGCGATGCCTTGCGATCGAGCGTCTTTCGCACCGCGCGTGCCAGGCGCCATGTCCAGCGGGCGAGGATCTGCTCGGGCGCATCCGGCTTGCCGTCCGCGATCGCGCGGAGCATGATCCGCACGCCCGCGGCGCGATCCTTCTCCCATGGCGGTGCCTGGGTGACGAGCGTCACGAGGTCGTCGAAGTCGGCTCGCTCGACGCGCATCGAGACGCGGTCGGCGAGGGCGATCAGGCGTAACCGCCGGTTCGCGTTCTGCGCCGCGCAGGTCGCGAGGAACGTCTCGAGCGCCCCCTTCGACGCGCCGCGCTCGGTGAACTTCTGGACGAAGGTCTGCCGCTCGTCGAAGCGCATCTGGCGGCCGGCGATCGTCGCCCAGAACCGCTGCTCGTCGTCGTCGAGGTATTTCGGATCGATGCGCTGCCACTCGCGCTGGATCACGGCGAGGCGGCGGGCGACGTCGGCGTGACCGGGACGAGCCAGTTCGCCGGGGTCAGCTTCCGCCGGGCGCGCCGCTGTGTCCGGCGGCGCGGCGCGGGAGTGACCCGGGCGCCCTCGCGGTAGAAGTCCGCTCCGAGGAGCGAGTGCAGGGAGACGACGCGCTCGGAGTGCGTTGCCGCCTTCGGTACGAAGTCGACGACGATCCCCGCCTCCTTCCGCGGGTGAATGCGCATGATCCGCCCGATGCGCTGCTGGTAGACGCGCTTCGACGCGGTGGGCGCCAGGTGCATGACGACGGTCGCGCGCGGCGAGTTCCAGCCCTCGGCAAGCAGCATCGCGTTGATCAGCACGTCGATCTCGCCCCGCTCGTAGGCGGCGAGCACCGCGGCGAGCTTGACCGGCGGCGTGCGTCCGGAGACGGCCTCGGCCTTGACGCCGGCGGCGCGGAAGGCGGTCGCGAGGTTGTAGGCGTGGTCGACGCCGGCGGCGTAGACGATCCCGGGCGCGTCGTCGAACCGTTCCCGATAGAGCGTTGCCGCGGCCATGTTCAGGGCTTCGTGGTCGAGGGCATCCGCGAGCGCGCGCTCCTCGAAGTCGCCGCCGACGATCGGGACAGAGTTGATCGCAGCGACCGGCGGGACGCGGAGGCAGCGGAGCGGGGCGATGAGGCCACGGCGCGCGGCGTCTGCGAGCGGAAGGTCGTCGACCGAGGCCGGGAAGACGTCGGAGACCTGCTTCGCGATCAGCTCTTCGGTTGCGGTCATGCCGATGTAGACCGGCTCGCTCAGGCTGCGGATCGCAGCAGAGGTCTTCTCGCCGAGCGCGGTGTGGGCCTCGTCGCAGATCACGAGTTCGTAGGCCGACCTCGAGACCTCGTCGACGTGGCGGGCAAACCAGGCGTAGGTCTGGATCGTGATCGGGTTCGAGCGGGCCGCGGTGGCGCCGGTCAGGACGACATCGGTGAAACGCGCCGCCGTAGCCGTGGTCTGTCAGCTCCCGCCGGAACTGATCGACGAGGAGGCGCCGGTGGGTCAGGATCAGGACACCCTCGCTGCGTGCGGCCTCGACGAATCCGGCGGCGGCGATGGTCTTGCCGGAGGCTGTCGGGTGCCGGAACCGGTACCGGCGCTCGGCTCCGGGATCGGGGCCGATCACGGCGGCGGGGAGCTCGTCGGCCTCGGCGTCGGCATCGGCCTCGTCGATCTCGACGGCGAGCTCATCGTCTTCTTCGTCTTCTTCGTCGACGATCTCCTCCGCGGCGGCGCCGTTCGCCGTTGCCGTTCGCCTCCCGTTTCTCGACGGCGGCGATCAGTTCGGTGAGCATCCCGGCGAGCGCATCCACCTGGTGGCGGCGGAGCTCGGTTCCCGAGGCGAGGCGCGGCGGCTTCTCCGAGAGCACCCTCTCGAGGCCGAGCATCAAGCGCATAGCGCACCTTCCATTCGGAGGACGGCTCCGCTCGCCCCGCTTCGATCTCGGCGAGCGCATCGTCGAGCGCGTGCCGCAGCGCCGACCCTGGCCGGAGGGTCGTCTCGGGATCCTCGTCGTCGGGGCGAAGAAAGGGCTCGCCGGCCCAGGCTTCGGCCCGGAGAGCCGCGGCTCGGATGCCGTCGGACGTCTCCAACACCTCCGGAGATTGCGTAAGTGTCTCGTGCATGGCGCGACACCCGTTGGTGCCGCCTCTACAGGCCGAACTGCCTCTACAGGCCAAATTCCCTCTACAGGTCGGCTCGCGGGTAACCCTCTCGCAAGCCGCACTCACAGAATACCGCATGGGGCGGCGGGCATGTGTGCCGTCTCTACGGGCGGCGGTTACCGGCCGGCTGGCCTCGCGAACGCGCGCGACTCGACGCCGACGACGCGAACGAGGTCTGCGAGCGCGATGTTCACGTCCGTCAGGTGCAGGCCCCACTTCGGGCCGAGCATCGGGTGGACGACGGGGCGGTCGTCACCCGGGATGTGCGTCTGGGTGATCTGGAGCCAACTCGCCGTGCCGGAGCGCTCGCACCGTGCCGTGTACTGGCCGGGGAACGAGACCCAGGGGGTCTTCGCGCTCACGTTGCCCGAGGCGCCGACGGAGCGTCATCAGCGCCGTCGGATACAGAGGCGTGACGGGCTCGGCCGCGGCGGATCCGGGGGGGCCGGGTTGACGCAGAGGACGTGAGTCGCCGTGCTCGGTTCGCGCCCGAACCTCGCCCCGTGCGGCGGCTTGCGATCGAAGCTCGAATAGGCGATCACGCAGCCCGTGGCCGACGGGGACGAGCACGGGGGCACGTGCGCGAAGTCGCCCGAGTCCGCCGGGCCGTTCGCCGCCAGTACCTGCCCGCCGAGGAGGATCGCCGAGACGAGCAGGCGCCGCTCGGCGGGCGAGCGGTCGATCACGGTCTTCACCAGATGTTTCAGGATGTAGGCGCCCTGCGAGTGGCCGATCAGGACGACACCACGGCCGTGGTTGTCATGGGCGAGGTAGTCGCGCCACGCGTCGAGCACGTCGCCGTAGGCCTCGCGGGCGCTCGGATGCAGCGACGGATTCGTGAGCGCCGGGTTCGTGATCTGGCGGTAGACCGGTGCGTAGACCTTGCAGACCTGCGAGAAGGGCGCCGCCTGAGCCTGCGCGACGAAGAGCTGCGGGCAGGCCGATCCGGAGGGGCGCGTTTCCCTGCTCCTCGTTGCTCACGGTCGGGTAGACGTAGAAGCAGTCGACCGGCGGGGATTCGCGGGACGTGCCGGCGTGTTCGACCGTTTTCGCGCCGTTCGCGCGGATGACGGTCGTGGCAAGGCTGCCCGAACATGGGTCGGCGGTGTGTCCGGGGAAGCACAGCCAGAGCGTCCGGCTGCGCGGCGACCGGCTTCTTCACCCCAGTCGCGGTCGTGGTCGTCGGCGTGCTGCGGGCGCTACCGCAGCCTGCAGGGAGAGGACGGCGGCCAGGCAAACCGCGGAGACGAGCGCCGGCGTGGCGTCCCATCCGCGGATCGCGCCCGCCGGCCGGCCGCCGGCGGTAGCAACGTTCCGTGGACTGGAGGAGCACGTTGCGCGCGAACGCGAGCGATACGAGGACGGGATCGCCCGCCCGGGTCCCCGAGCAGCTCGTGCGGCTCGGGAATGCTGCCTACGGCGCCGGTCTCTCGCTGCTCATGCTCGGGTCGCCGTGAGGAGGCCGTCGAGTGGCTCGACCGCGCCGCGTCAGCGCTGGCGGGAGAGCTGGGAGCGTGCGACCGACCGCGTGGGGGCGGCCGATCGGGGCGATCAAGGCTGCGTTGATCGGAGCGACGACCCTCGCGCCGAGGAGTACGCCCGCTGGGCGCTCGAGCTCGGGTGCGCCGAGGCCGAGTCGACGATCGGCCGCTACGCGGGGTCCCTCGCGCTGCTCGTGCTCGGTCGTTTCCCTGAGGCGCGACTGCTTGGCGCGTCGCTCGCCGGTCGCGACGACTTCCCCGAATCGGTCGCCGACGCGCTCGAGG
>CAVREC010000007.1:0-210542 GCA_963720045.1 uncultured Actinomycetota bacterium
CTAAATCATCAATCATCCTCGAAGTCGCGCTCTGCCTCGGCAATTATCTTTTCGTGAATCCCCGACAGGATGTCCTCTTTCACCTCTTTCACGGTGTCAAGAGCTTCCTCAGGCAGCGTCTGCTGCACCAGCACAAGCACGGCCGCTTCTACGCCGGCTAGATGATGCACCAAAACTTCCAAGAAAACGTTCTGACGATGCAGAAGCTCAGCGATCGAATCGAAGTATGCTCGCTATTATCATTGTTCATTTTAGGTATTTCAGGTTAATTAATGACCTCAAAGTATTTCCTCATCCGCTCGAGAATTTTGGCGCCACGAGACGGCACATTTTTTTTCACGACAGCGATAGACAGAGGTTTCGTTAGGCAGAAAATTTCCGTGTGAGGTGATCGGTCAAGGCAGTTTCCCGGAGGCATGCGTGGGGCTAAAACCACCGGGGGCCCTCATTACAGTTGCTCCCCGAGAAAGTCGTAATTCGGTAGCCAGAACCGTAGCAAAAGGACCGCGTTCCTTCGTTCGTTAGGTTGAAACACGTGATTAGTCGTCACTAATGCGTCTATTTCCCACGAAACAGATTTTTCCCCCGGACAAATCGGTTCTGGCCGGCGATTAGCGCCCGAACCCTTAGTGAAACTGCTCGTATTCCGCCGCGCCTGGCTTGTCAGTAGCGAGCGACGGTCAGCATGAGCAACTTGAGGTCACTGTCGGGGCTCCTGTTTTGCTTTTGCCGGTGCCGACGAAATTGGCACGCCACCGGGTCACGCCGCTTGCTGGGACCGCGATCGAGTTCTCCGCGCGGCAGTAGTAATCGCCGAATTTGCCGTCACGGATATCGCGCAAAACTGCTCGCTTATTCAATCGTGATCGTGCGGCGATCTCGGACGGCTTGAACAGTTCCTCGATCGTGATAAGGGAGTAGATCAAGTCGAGTAAATCGGATCGGGACTTGTGGGCAAGTGCCGCTTCGATATCCTCGCGTGTTTTCCCACGTAGCTTCATTTCCGCCCATTAGTCTTTTGGAAAAAAGAATGAGCGCAAAGTTTTAGGCTTCACCCAACGAGATTAGTTGGTGACGCTGGATAAAACTGCGTCCGCCGAGAGGCGTGTCCTACTGAACTGCCAAAAACCTCTGGGCGGATCCGATATATCGAAATAGGACGCTCGCGGTACAGAAGCGATCCTTCTCACGGTTTGCCGGATTAGGGGTTTCAGGCGCGAAACGTGAAACTTTCCGTTCTCGTCCTTTGCCTTTCTCAGACTTCCGATCTCCGGATCATCGCGCAATGTCTGCTCCATCCGTCTGCAGAATTGGATACACAATCACTTCGGTCCAAGCGTTCACGGACTCGTCCGATGGTCCAAACTTTGGCAGCGCGCGTAGTTCTTTAGAATCGATGCAGCTAGACTCGGGCGCAAATCCCGTGTGACGCTCCGTGCCGGGAAGTGAAACGAGATCATAAAACAGCAAGACAAGTCTAGCCATCGTCGCATCTTGGATGATCGTCTGAATTCAGTCGGCGTAGAGCTGAACGCTTTCTAGTTCCGGGACGGGCAGACTCCAGCTTCAAAAACTCCTGTTGAAAGTAATAGTTTGCCTCGGCAAGGTCCGACCGCTTCTTCCAGAACGCAGGGTCGCCAGACAGGACTTTTCCGCATCCGGGATCACCTTTGAACGCAAGGTCGATCACGCGGCGCACGATTTCGGCAATATCAGATAACGCGACATGGTTGTGGTGCGTGTTGGGGCGTGTCATTAGGCCGGAGTAGATGGCATCTATGTCTTCGAGGAGTTGCTCCGCTCCCACGGTTTTCCGGGTATTCGGGATATTGTGAACGCTCTCTATCCATTCTAACAAGGTCTCGAAGGTGTGCCTTTCCTCAGCGCATCTTTACCGCCCCCGAAGTCAGTCCACCGCCTGTCAGCAGTCATTATTGAGAGTCATTTCCGTTGGGATCAAATCCGCCATGCCGATGGTTCGCAGTTGGCGGTTTTGAAGGCGGTATGCGTACCACTGTTGCGTCGTCTGCACGTCGCGATGGCGAAGAAAATCCCGGACGTCGAAGATGGTCGCGCCCATATCGAGCAATCGTGAACCCGCGTATCGGCGCAGCTCATAGCTGGTCTTTGTTCGATCCTTGATCCACTGCGAGACCCATCTTGAATGCCGGCGATAAACAGCGTCGTGTCGTTCGGTCCGGTTAGCGCCTGGCACGAGATAGCCGTCAGCACACAGCGGATGAAAACTTAATACCTCTTTTAAAACATCGCGGGCGATCGGCACCCAACCTTCACAGCCTTTCGGAAAAAAATCCTCCTCGGGACGATTAATGATGCCAATGCTGCCATCGCTGATCGGCGCGGCCCTCGGGCTGCCGCTCGGGATCCTGCTCGCGGTGTTGATCGGACAGGCGATCGGCTTCTCGGCGTTCTCGCTGCCGGTCGGGCAGTTGATCGCGTTCGTGATCGCCGCGGTGATCGCGGGAATCGTGGCTGCGATCTTCCCGGCGCGGCGCGCGTCGAGGCTGAACGTGCTCGAGGCACTCCAGTACGAGTGAATCGCGAGGCGCTCGCCGCCCTGCTTGCTGCGCACGCGCCGGCGGACGACCAGGAAGCGGCCGACCTCGAGCGGATGCGTGGGTGGGCGGCGAGCCTCGAGCGGCCGTTCTCGCGGGAGCAGCCGGAGGCGCACTTCACTGCTTCGGCGATCGTCGTGGACGACGCCGGCGAGCGGACGCTTCTCGTCCACCATGTGAAGAGCGGGAAGTGGTTTCAGCCGGGTGGACATCTCGAGCCGGCCGATGCAACCGCTGCCGACGGGGCGCTCCGCGAGGCAGCCGAGGAGACCGGTCTCGAGGTTCGGCTCGCGCGTCCCGAGCTGCTCGACGTCGACGTGCACTGGGTTCCGTGGGACGAGCACTACCACCTCGACCTGCGGTTCGAGGTCGTCGCGGCAGGGGAGTTGGCGCCCGACACGGCCGAGGTGCACGCAGCCGAATGGTTCACCTGGGACGAGGCGTTCGCGCGGACCCGGGAGCCGGCGCTGCGCCGGGCGCTCGCGAAGGCCGACCGCCGACCCGATGAATAGCGTCTCGGGAGTGAACGAGCGCGTCGAGATCCACCGCTCCCGGCGGGCGCGGCGCTGGCGGCTGACGGTTCCCTGGGGTGAGCCGCCCAGGCTGACGGTGCCCCAGCGAATGTCTGTCTCGGCGATCGATGCCGTGCTCGAATCCCACCGCGAGTGGATCGCGCGCGAGCGGGCACGCCAGGTGCCGAGGCTCGGGCTCGAGGCGGGCGCGGTTTCCGAAATGGAGGCCCGGCGTGCGGCCCGGGAGCTCGTGACGATGGTCGCGGAGGAGGAGGCCGAGGCGCTCGGTGTCTCCTTCTCGCGGATCGAGGTCCGGGGTCAGCGCACGCGTTGGGGCTCGTGCTCGGCTCGCGGCACGCTGTCTTTCAACTGGCGTCTCGTGCTCGCGCCGTTCGAGGTGCTCGATTACGTCGTCGTGCACGAGCTCTGCCACCTTCGCGAGCCCAATCACTCGCCCCGGTTCTGGCGGCTCGTCGCCGAACGCCGGCCCGGCTGGCGGGCTCAGCGGGACTGGCTCCGTGCGCACGGAGCGGAGCTGCTCGCGTTCCTACCGGACGCCTGAAAGCTCCGAAAATCGGCTGCGAACCTGGCAATCGCAGTGGTACCCTGACTACTAGGCAGTGCGCGTTCACTGCGTCGTCCCGGCTTCGGGGGTGTGTCGTGAGGATCAGCTTGAGAGCCTTTTTGAGTTTGGTCGCGGTGGTTGTTGCGACCGTCGTGCTGGTGCCGGCCGGTAGCAGCCGGATCGCCGTTCCGCCGAAGATCTTCCCGACGGTCTACTTCGTCTACACGAACGATTGCACCTTCACGATGCAGAACGACGCCGGCAACGTGATCACCTCGCTCGCCCCGGGTCAGTACACGGTCGATGTCCGCACCCCGGAGGCCTTCGGCGCCGTCCCGCTCACCTCCCTCGGGGCCTCGGGCCTCCAGTACTGCAAGGGCCTCGCGCAGTTCCAGCTCACCGGGCCCGGAATCAACCTCCAGACCTCGGTCTTCGGCGGTTGCCTCACGGACGAGACCTACACCGAGACGTTCCAGCCGAGCACGACCTACACGGCGCAGGACTTGAACCAGCCGTCCGTGACGCACACGAGCTTCAACACCCTCTCGGCAGCGTTTACGGTGTCTCCGACCACGGTGTCGCTCGGCTCGGGCAACGGAACGACGGATACGGACATCGTCGGCTCCGGGGTCGCGATCAAGGGGACGCTCGCGGCGATGCTGAGCCCACAGGGCGTTCTCTCGCTCACGCTGAAGGGAAAGACCGTCTCGAGGCTCCCGGCCGGCCGCTACACGTTTGCGGTGACCGATCGCGACCCGAAGGGCAGCTTCGTCATCGTCGGCCCGAAGAAGGCGGCGAAGAACCTCACCGGGGTCAAGTTCGTCGGGAAGCGCTCGGCAACGCTGAAGCTCACGGCCGGCCGCTGGACGTATTACGCCGGCGCGCGCAAGATGGCCTTCACCGTCACGGCGTAGGCCGCCCGAGCCGCAACCGCGACGGCTGTGGGCGACCGGCTCGCTTTCGCTGCAACTGCGAAGAGGCTCTGACCCGGGCCCTGGCCTGCGCCTTCGTCCCGGCCCGTTCGTCACCTCTTAAACGGTTCGGGCCCGTTTCCGGGCCCGAACCGTGAGAGCGAGTGCGTAGCGAGCTAGGAGACGCCCGCTGCCTTCAGCGTTTCCCGAACGACCGACGCGGTCATCGGCGCCGAGCGGATCCGGACGCCTGTCGCATCGAAGAACGCGTTCGCGACTGCCGAACCGGGCGGAACTGCGCCAGGCTCGCCGGCACCGGTCGTGCTCCAGCCCTGGGCGATCGCGGCGGCGTTGCCCGGGATGTTCGCCTGGTTCGTACCGGGGTTGATCACGACGTTGCCGGTCGGCGACACGATCGTCACCGTCACGAGCGGAGAATCCGCGAAGCGCAGGATCGGGTAGGTCACCCAGTCGAGGCTCGTGATCCGCTCCTTCGTGAACGTGAGCTGCTCGTAGAGAGCACGCGACAGGCCCATGATGGCGCCGCCCGACATCTGGTTCGCGACGAGCCCGGGGCTCACGGTGAAGCCCGTGTTGCTCGCCATATACAGATGCGTCGCGGTGATCTTGCCGCTCTTCATGTTCACCGAGATGTCGGCGACCATCGCGGCCTGCGTGCTTGCGAACGTGCCGAAGCCGAAGCCGCGGCCTGTCCGGATGTTCCCGGTCTGCTTCACCGAGTTCGCGACCTTCGGCTTCCAGCTCGACGAGGCGACGACGGCGTTCAGCGCCGCCAGCCACTTCTGGCCGATGATCGTGGTCTGGTCGATGTTCTGCGTCCGGAACGCGACGCGGATCCATGTTCGACGCGTAGGCGAGCTCGTCGACGATCTGCTCGCTGGCGAAGTGCGCCTGCTGTGCGTTCGGGGCCCGCAGATACGAGTTGCGGAAGCCGCCGCTGTACAGCGGGATGTTCTTCGCGAGCACGCGCTTGCCGGTCGTCGCCACCTTGTAGATCGTGTCGGTGGTGCTTGCGGCACCTGCGGGCTGAGTTGCGGCCCACGAGCCGGCACCGGTCGCCTCGAACGTCGGCGTGACCGCCGCGCCTCCGATGATGTAGGTCGTCCAGTCGAGCGCCGTCATGTTGCCGTTCGCAGTCGACGCCGCCCGTCGACGTCCATCATCTCCGGCGGGCCGTAGTTGTCGTAGCCGTGCTCGTCCCAGCGCATGTACTGCACGCGGACCGGGGCACCGACGAGCTTTGACATGATCGCGGCGGCCTGCTCCGGATCGTGCAGCTCCGACGGGGCGGCACCGTACGTGCTCGAGCCCTCGTAGTAGACCGCGCGGATCTGGGCGTTCGTCAGGCCGAGATACGGCGTCGTGGCCCCCGGCATGATCAGTCCGGTTCCGAGGTTCGTCGGGATGCTCTGGATGCTCTGCGCGTTGCAGTAGACCGTCGCCCCGCTGGCAGTGACGTCGGCCACCGCACAGCTCGGGCCGATCGGCATGTGGCCGTTGTACTGGTACTTGTACGTCGCGGTCACCTTGTGCGCCGACGCAGCGAGCTGCGACGGGAACGCTGCCGGTGTCCGTCGAGTACCGGGCCGGGAGGGCGTCCGCGGCCGCACGGCTGGCCTTCCAGAAGTTGCCGGAGCCGGCGAGCTTCGGGTCGCTCTTCCAGGTGACCTGGAGCTGGGCGGCCGCCTGGATCGCGTCGTACTCCTTCGGCGCAACGACGCCGAGGAAGTTGCCGAGCTGGACGACCTTCGCGCCCGGAATGTGGCTGATCGAGGTCGCATTCACGGTCAGTGGCACGTAGTTCGTCGAGGTCACGCCACCCTGTCCACGCGGACGGACAACCCGGCCGTGGATCATCCCGGGAACGCGGATGTTGTGGACGTAGGTGTAGGTGCCGTTCACCTTCGCCGGGATGTCGATCCGCTGCGGGGAGGTCCCGACGATCGTGTAGTTCGCCATCGGCTTCGACGGTGCCGTGCCGGGGAGAAGAGTCGCACCGGTGGTGGCCGTGTTGCCGGGGATCGTGGCGTTTATCAGCTTGCCGCCGACGAGCGCGCCGTAGGTGACGGTCTTGCCGCCGCCCGAGACGACGCCCTTGCTCACGGTCAGGTTCGCGACCGGGACGCCGAGGTTCGTCGAGGCGAGACTGAGCAGAGCCTGGTAGGCCGTGACCGCCGCAAGGCGGACCTTCGGGCTGTTGCTCGAGACGGCGTTGGAGCCACCCTCGCCGCCTGTCGAGGCGACGACCCAGGTGTCCTGGCGGGCGTAGATCATCTGGCTCATGTCCATGTTGAGCTCTTCGGCCGCCACCATCAGGAAGCCGGTGGTGATGCCGTTCCCGGTCTCGATCTGGCTCGTCTTCAGCGTCGCCGTGTTGTCGGCGTTGATCGAGAGCCACGAGTCGACCTTCGAGAGGTCGGGCAGATAGCCGGCCGACGTCGGCGCCGCCGCCGAGGCCTTGCCGGAGAAGAGCGCGCCTGCAGCCGAGAAACCGACGACGAGTGCGCCGCCGGCCTTGAGGAATGTCTTACGAGAGAAATCCCTCTCGTGGAGAAGACCCGTCATCACGCACCTGCCTTTGCCATTACCTTGGCCGCCTGCTGGATCGCGGTCAGGATTCTCGGATACGTCCCACAGCGGCAGAGATGCCCGTTCATCGCCGTGCGGATCTGGTCTTCCGAAGGATTCTTCGTGGTCGCCAGAAGGTCGGCAGCCTGAATCATCATTCCGTTCTGACAGTAACCGCAGTGCGGCACCTGAACGTCGATCCACGCCTGCTGAAGCGGATGCAGTGCCGGCGCCGCTGCCGCGGTTCCGCGCTGTGCAGCCCAGAGAGCCGGCAGACCCTCGAGGGTGGTGATGCTCTTCCCGCTCACCGCAGCGACCGGGGTAACACACGACCGAATCTCCTTGCCGTCCAGCAGCACCGAGCAGGCACCACACTGCGCAAGACCGCAACCAAACCGCGGGCCATGCAGGTGGAGCTCGTTGTGCAGGACGTACAGGAGCGGCGTATCAAGGCTCGCACTCACGCCGTGCGTGAGCCCGTTCACCTTGATCTTGAGGCTATTTGCCACGTCGATCCTCCCATTGTCATCGATGCTTATGGCCAGCACGTGAGGGAGGCGGCGGTTCAGCTACCTACGAAGTTCGCCGATGCCGACTCCCCCGAGCGTTGACCCCTCAAGCGTATCCCTCAGCGTGACGAGCAGCAATAGTTGGGAACAGACTATTGGCGAGGCTAGGCGAGGACGATGAAGTAGCTCTTCTTGCCCACGAAGGACGGATAGAAGAACCACTGGCCTGCCCTGAGATTGATCGTCACCGACCGCTTGCCGACGAAGCTCGCCGCCGTCACCGTCGTCGCACCGGCGCGAACCTCCTGCACCGTGAAGGAGCTCTTCCGCGACTTGTCGGTGACCGCGAAGGTGTAGCGGCCGGCGGTGAGCGACTTCACGGGCTTTCCCTTCTCGGTCAGAGACAGCACTCCCGCGGTGCTCACGAGGCCGGTCAGCGTTCCCCTCAAGGGCGACTTGATCGACGTGCCGATCGCCGAGGTCTTGCCCGTCCCTGTCCCGGACTTCGTTCCGGAGCCGGTCTGGGTCCCGCTCGGGGCGGTGACCGCACTCACCTGCGTGTTGGAGGTCGAGAAGACACTCCCCCCGGTGTTCGGATGGTTGTTGTCGACCGCCCGGTAGGTCGCGTTCGCCTGGAAGGTCTCGGTGTCGTACTCCGAGGAGGCATCGCCGAGAGTCAGGTCGGTCGAGAGCGAGACGCCGGGGCCGGTGAGCTGGAACTCGACGTTCGTGCACGAGGCCTCGCCGCCGGCGGCGAACGGGAAGATCGTGTTGACGAGCACGTTGTAGGTGCCGTACGGCACGGCCGACCCGGCCGCTGCGCCACTGTCCGTGGTGATCTTGAAGTTGCAGGACGTGTCGTAGGTCACATAGAGCGTCGGCAGCGCGGTCGCCGTTGCGCCGGAGTTGCCGACGCCGACCACCAGGGCTACGACCGAAAGAAGTGACACCAGCAAGAGCCGGCGTGGAGCAAAATTAACGATTTGAGACATCTTGACCTCCCGAAACACTGAGCCTGCAACACAGCGTGGTATCCGTCTTGGCACAGTACCCCTCTTGTGGGGCAACCGGATTGCCGGGTGCCAGGCCTAAGCGCTAAAGCCGGCCGAGCGCGGTCTTCGCAAGCGCCTGCTGGGTCGCGACGAACGGCTCGACCCCGGCGAAGCTCATCGTGATCTCGGTGCCGTTCTTCCAGACGAGCAGCACCGTGCCGTTGGCCGACCAGGCGTCGGCGCCGATGCCCTGGATCGGGAACACGACGCCTTTGGTTGCCTTCGCGCCCTTGTCGAAAGCCGACTGGCTCGCGAGCTTGCGGGTCTGAACGGTCATCGTCTTCTTCTTGACCGTGTAGGTGCAGCTACGGAAGAGCCCGACAGTCTTCGACTTCGCTTTCGGGGGCGTCCCGCCGAGAGCCGTCGAGGCGTCGAGGGTCGTGATCAACACGCACGGATCGGGAGCGCCGGCCGAGGTCGAGGCTCCTGCGAGCCCGGCGGTGCAGAGGACGGCGCTGCAGCAGAACGCGACGATCAACGAGGCGCGCATCGACCGTCAGGATACCGCGCGCTGAAAGCCCGTCGGACTGGGACTCGGGTCGAGCGGGCTCACCGGAAGTCCGGGCACGGGCTCGGGGGCGTTGTAGCCGCCGGGCGCGACGTCGTTCGAGCCGCCGGGATGGAAGATCGCGGCGAGCAGCTGGATCTGGCCACGGCCGACACCGAGCTCGAACTGCCCGCCGCCGTAGAGCGCGATCCCGTGCTCGGCGCAGCGATCGTAGAACTCGAAGAGCCGCTCGACCGAGCCGAAACGCGACGGTTTCGAGTTGAGGCAGCGCGGTGCGAACGGCAGCGCCTCGACGTCTGCGAAGGAGTGGATCGGCGCGTCCCAGGTGATCCGGTCGCGGTGCGGCTCGAGGACGGCGTCGGTCTCGGGATCGAGCGCCGGATCCTCGATCCACGCGTCCGGGAAGCCCTCGGCCACGCGCCGGTAGAGCTCTGCGTTGGGTGGATTGTCGACGCCGGTGCCGTGGTAAGCGCCCTTGAGATCGACGACATCGACGTTGCCGGGAGCCGCCAGCTCGGCGACCAGCTCGTCGGTCCAGTCGGGCACGGGGTCGAGCTTGAACCTCAGCGCCGGATACAGGGCGAGCCAGTCGGCGGGTGAGCGCGTCGAGGAGACGAAGGTGAGCGGCCGTGCCTCGCGGCCCACCGCGTCGGCAAGCGACCGGCCGGCCTGTTGCAGTGCCAGATCGAGCGCAGCCGACTCGAAGGCCCAGCGGCGGTAGTCGAGATAGGCGGCCTGGTTGGGCGCGCCCACCGGGAACAGATCGAGCCCGTCCAGGTGCTTGGAGAGCGAGTCGATCGTCCAGCTTCCGGCGAGGTCGGGGTGGGCGAGGCGCTCGGGGGCGTGCTCGGCGCCGTCGTAGGTGACGTCCTCGCCGAGCCCCTTCAGCCCGCCGCCCGCGAGCTTGACGGTGGTCGTCCGCCGTTTGAACTCGGGCGAGACCGCAACTTCGGCAAGCTCGAAGGAGACGTTCTCGAGCTCGAGCGGAAGCGCGGCGACGAGGTCGTAGAGCGCCATCCGGTGAAGCTAGCGATCCCGACCCAGGTGGCGGCGAAGCGCGTCGAGCCGCTCGTCCCACTCGCTGCCCGCCACGGTCAGCCGGTAACGCGTCTCGCGGCCTGCCCGCTCGGCCGAGACGAGCCCGGCATCACTGAGCGCGACCAGGTGTTTTGCGACGGCCTGGCGGGTCATCGGCAGCTCGCCGGTCAGCTCGGTCGCGGTGGCCGTGCCGTGGTTTGCGAGGAAGCCGAGGACGTGGCGGCGGCTCGGGTCGGCGAGCGCCGAGAAGACCTGCCCCAGGGGATCAGGCATACGCGAAGGAGGCCTGGAGGCCGAGCGCCGTCGACCAGGACGGCGAGGTTTCCACGACCGTCAGCAGGGTCCCATCCCCGTCGTCTTCCAGGGTGAACTCCACCTCCCCTTCGCCCTCCCACTCGAAGGCGAGGCGCTCGCCCGGCTCGACCTCGGTGACGGTTGCATGGCGTGACTCGCCGTTTCCCCAGCGGAAGAGCGCGCCGCCACCGGGGCGCAGGTCGAGCTCGACGTCGTTTGCAAACCAGCGTTCGAGCTCCTCCGGGTCGGTGAGGGCCGACCAGACCTCGTCGCGGCTCGCGGGAAGCAGGATCTCCTTGCGGATCATGAGCGACCTCCGTTCACACGCAACCCCGCGGTTGCGCTATAGTAGCAACCTGGAGGTTGCACATTACAGGAGGTACTCATGCTGGTCGGTCAGGTCATCCCGATGGTGCTCGAGGCGGACGGTGCCCGCGAGCGCTCGTTCGACATCTACTCGCGGCTGCTGCGGGAGCGCATCGTCTTCCTCGGTCAGGAGGTCGACGACTCGGTCGCGAATCTGATCGCGGCGCAGCTCCTCTTCCTCGAGGCAGAGGACCCCGAGAAGGACATCTGGCTCTACGTCAACTCGCCCGGCGGCGTCGCCTATGCCGGGATGGCGATCTACGACGCGATGCAGTACGTGAAGCCGGACGTCGCGACCGTGTGCATGGGGATGGGGATGTCGGCAGCGGCGATGGTGCTCTGCGGCGGCGCGGCGGGCAAGCGGTACGCGCTGCCGAACGCCAAGATCATGATCCACCAGGGCTCGAGCGGCTTCCGGGGCACGCCGGCGGACATCCAGATCGCTGCGCGCGAAGTCCTCGAGCTCACGCGGCAGATGGCCGAGATCATCTCCCGCCACTCGGGCCGCGAGGTGGAGCAGGTGATGGCCGACATCGACCGTGACCGGTTCATGACGCCGCAGGAGGCGATCGAGTACGGGCTGATCGACGGGATCATGGAGCAGCGGGGCTCGTCCGCGACTCGAGCAGCCTGACGAGGCCACGGAACGCGACGACGAGCACGCCGATCGTGATCAAGGAAACGATCAGGAACGCCAGCTCCTTGCCGCCGAGGGGCCGGCCGAGGACGAGTGCACGCACGAGCACGGCGGCCGGCACGCCGACGGCCCAGGTCGCGGTTAATCGGCGCCATCCGCCCGCGGGGTAGAGCCGGAAGACGAGGGCCGCGGCGAACCAGCAGCCGAGGAACGGCAGCGCATCCCTGGCGTAGCCCCGGAACGAAACGCCGCCGTGGTGGGAGAGCAGGCCGATCGTGACGAAGACGAGGATCGCGGCGGCGTCCGAGGCCACGCGAAACGATGAGCGCCCGGTTGCCCGGGCGCCCAAGGGAACTACCTCTCGCCGGCTACGGACGAGGTGCGAGGGTCAGGCCTCGGCTGGGCTGTCCGGGGCCGGATCCGCAGGTGCGGGCGCGGGCTCTTCCGCCAGATCTGCGGCGGGCGGCGGAGCGGGATCTGCTGCGGGTGCCGGTGCCGGGGGAGCGACCGGCGGGGGAGCCGTGGTGCCTGCAGACGCGGCGGCCGCGCCGCCGCCTCCGCCGACCGAGATCCCGGACGGCATCGCCGGCATCCCGACGCCTTCCTTCCTGGCGCGGAGAACAGCGAGCACCGCGATCGCGATCGCGAGCAGCGTCCCGACGTACTCGGGCCACGCCCTGATCTGGCTCCAGTCGAGGAAGAGGATGATCGTCAGGATCCCCAGGGCGACAGCGAGCCCGGTGGAGATCACGCCCGGCTCGACGCCGGCCAGGAAGTCGATCTTGACGTCGAGCATCCTGATGATCTCCCAGGCGAGCAGCAGGATCGCAATGATCGCGATGATCACCCCGTAGAAGCTGTGCCAGAGGCTGAAGCTGACGCTATGCGAGCCGAACGACCCGAGGTCGATGCTCGCGGCCTGCCAGCCGAAGAACGAGATAATGATGAAGAGAGCCGTCCCGACGAGCATGCCCTGGGCCTCGCGGGAGAGCTTCATGAACGCATCCATGTGTATGTCCTGCTTTCCGTGTTGTTGCCGGCCGGGCCCGTCCGAGCGGACGGGTAACGCGAGCATAAACCGAACGGCGGCCGGATGAGGGCTTGGAGAGCCTCTCGATACCGTCCGCGTGCTGCGGCGTGGAACAATCGAGGCGTGCCTCGCGCGGCCCACAGAGTGTCGGCGGTCATCGTCGCGGCGGCCATTGCGGGTCTGCTCGCCGGGGCGGGAGCGAGTGAGCCCTCCAAGACGGAGGGTCCGGCACCCTCTCTGGGCCGCCTGTCTCTGGGCCGGCTCGTAGGGCAGACGCTCATGGGCGGGATGGACGGCACGACGCCGAGTGCGAACCTGCTCGCCCGCATCCGGAGCGGTCAGCTCGGCGGCGTGATCATCTTCGGCGGCAACATCACGACCCCAGCGGTGCTCGCCGCGGTGATCTCGCAGCTGCAGGGTGCGGCGAAGGCGGGCGGCAACCCGCCGCTCCTGATCGCGACCGACCAGGAAGGCGGTGAGGTGAAGCGCTTCTCCGCCGGGCCGCCGGCTGCCTCCGCCGAGACGATGGGCGCCACTCTCGGTGCTCCGTCCGTGCGCCGGGAAGGTCGTGCGACGGGCAGGTATCTCCACACACTCGGCCTGAATGTCGACCTCGCGCCGGTTCTCGATATCGGCGATGCCGCGAGCTCGTTCCTCGGCAGCCGGATCTTCAGCTCCGATCCGGCGACGACCGCAAGGCTCGGCTCGGCGTTTGCGAGCGGGCTCCAGTCGGCCGGGGTGGCGGCTACCGGCAAGCATTTCCCCGGCCTCGGAACGGCGCCCGGAAACACGGATCTCGCGGTGGTCGTCGTCCCGACCTCGAAGGCCGGTCTCGAGCGGCGACTCGTCTCGTTCCAGGACGCGGTGCGAAGCGGCGTGAAGCTCGTGATGGTCTCAAATGCCGAATATCCCGCGCTCGACCCGACGCGGCTGCCGGCGGCGCTCTCGCCGAAGATCGTCTCGGGCGTCCTTCGCAAGCAACTCGGATTCGGCGGCGTCGTGATCACCGACACGATGACCGCGCCGGCGATTGCCCGGTATCCGGACGCCGCCGTGCGTGCGCTCCGGGCCGGCGACGACGTCCTTCTCTACTCAGACAGCGAGGCGCTCAGCAAACAGGCCTATGCCGTCCTGATGCAGGCCGCGCGCTCGCATCGGTTGACCCGGGCCACGCTGCTCGCCGCGGACCAGCGGATCCAGAAGCTGAAGGCATGGCTCGCCGCTCATTGAGGCGGCTCGCCGCGCTCGTGCTGGTCGCCGCATTGCCGGCGGCCGTGGCCTCGGCGCAGCGGGCCGGAACCGCGCCGAGACCGCACATCGTCGCCAGGCCGATCCCGTTCAGCGCCAAGCGGCGCACGGAGATGGCGGCCTACGCCAAGCGCCACTACGGGATCGACAGCTGGAAGCTCGTCCACCCCAACGTGATCGTCGAGCACTACACGGCGGGCGGCACCTTCTCCTCGACCTGGAACACCTTCGCCGCCGACACGCCCGATCCCGAGCTGAACGAGCTTCCCGGCGACTGCTCCCACTTCGTGATCGACACCGACGGGACGATCTACCAGCTCGTGCCCCTGACGACGATGTGCCGCCACACCGTCGGTCTCAACTACACCTCGATCGGAATCGAGGACGTCGGCGAGAGCGACCAGCAGATCCTCGACGACCCGCGACAGCTCGCCGCCTCGCTGGCGCTCACGGTGTGGCTCATGCAGACCTTTCACATCCAGCTCCGGAACGTGATCGGGCACAACGAGAGCCTCACGAGCCCCTACCACCGCGAGCTCTATGCGGCCTGGCGCTGCCAGACCCACGGCGACTGGTCGCACTCCGACATGCAGCTCTACCGTGCAGAGCTGCGGAAGCTCGCGGTCAGCTACCGCGTGCCGGTCGGCCCGGCAGCACACCCGGTCGTTTCCGGCTGTTGAGAGAAGCGGAGGGCCCGTTGCCGGGCCCTCCGCTTCGAAGGTACTGCTCGAGCCGTTCCGCTAGGAAGCGGAAACCCCGGCGGCCTTCAGGGTCGCCCGGACGACGGCGGGCGTCATCGGGGCCTGACGGATGCGAACGCCGGTAGCGTCGAAGAACGCGTTCGCGATCGCCGCCCCGGCCGGGCAGTTCGGCGGCTCACCGGAGCCCGTCGACTGCAGGTCCGTCCGCTGGATCACGACCGTCGTCACCTTCGGAGCCGACTTGAAGCGCATGATCGGGTAGGTCACCCAGTCGAGGCTCGTGACGCGGCTCTTGTTGAAGACGATCTCCTCGAAGAGCGCGCGGCTCGTGCCGTAGATCATCGCGCCGGACATCTGGTTCTCGACCAGGGCCGGGTTGATCGCGAGGCCCTGGTTCTGCGAGGCGTACATGTGGATCGGCGTGATCACGCCGCTCTTCTTGTCGACCGTGATGTCGGCCACGATCCCCGACTGCGAGTTCGCAAAGCTGCCGAGTGCGATCCCGCGGCCGGTCACGACCCGCTCGCTCGAGAGGTTCGACGCCGCCACCTTCGGCTTCCAGTTGGAGGCCGTCATCACGGTGGTGAGCGCGCTGAGCCAGCGCGGGCCACCCGGCGTTCCGAAGCCCGAGTCGGTCGTCGTGGCGATGTTCTGGAGCCGGAAGGCGGCCGGATCCATGTTCGCGGCATGTGCGAGCTCGTCGATCATCTGCTCGCACGCGAACAGGCACTGCGGCGCGCCCGGCCCGCGAAGCGGAGCCGTCTTCATGTACCCGCCGTAGAGCGGGACGGACTTCGTCGTCACGCGACGGTTCGTGATGTTGTACTGCGTGCCCGAGTTCGTCGTGTCGGCACTTCCCGCGGACGCGGTCAGAGACGTCAGCGGGCCGAAGCCGACAAGCTCGTTCGTCGTCTCCTGCGCGTTCGTGCCGTACGGGACGGACGAGGTGTAGTCGAACGCGACGATGTTGCCGCTCGCGTCGATCCCCGCCCGCACCTGGTTGAACTCGTTCGGGCCGTAGAAGTCCCAGCCGTGCTCGTCCCAGCGCATGAACTGGCAGCGAACCGGCTTGCCGACGGCCTGCGACATCACGGCTGCTGCCTGTGCGGCATCGTCGCTCGTCGTGTGGCCGAAGGCGCTCGACCCCTCCCAGTACTGCACCCGAACCGAGTTCAGCGGCAGGTTCAGCGTCTGGGCGATCGTCCCCTGGAGCCGGTAGATGCCCTGCGTGTTCGAGAGGACGAACGCGCTCGTGGGGGTGACGTCCGCCACCGAGCACGCCGGCCCGATCGAGCCGTGGATGTTGTACGGGTAGACGTAGTTCTGCGCGAGGATCTTCGACGCCGAGAGGAAGCCCGCGGTGATGTTCCCGCTCGAGGCGGCGATCTTGTTCACCGTCTGGCCTGCAGCGTCCTGTTGCTGCATCAGCGTGTACTGGTTGCCGACGCCCGGAAGCACCGCCTGGGTGACCCAGCTCACCTTGAGCTGAGCGGCGGCCTGGATCGCGTCGAACTCGCGCGGGGCGACGACGCCGAGGAAGTTTCCGACCTGGACGACCTGGACATTCGGGATGTGCGAGATCGTGGACCTGTCCACGCTCTGGACGGTCGCGCCCGTGCCGTAGCTTCCCTGGCCGCGAGGGCGAACGACCCGGCCGTGCAGCATCCCCGGCACGCGGACGTTGTGCACATAGGTGTAGGTGCCGGCGACCTTCTCGGGAATGTCGATCCGCGGGATCCGGGTACCGACGATCGTGTACTGGCTGATCGCCTTCGCCGGCGCGACGCCCGAGCCGAGCGTCGTCACGGGGGTATTCACGTTGAAGAGCTTTCCGGCGAGGAGGTCGGAGTACTTGACCGAACTGCCGCCGCCCGTGATCACCCCGTTCGCGGCGGTGAGGTTCGCGACCGGCACGCCGAGCTTCGCCGAGGCCAGGCCGAGAAGCGCCTGGTAGGCATAGGCAGTGGCCGAGCGAAGCTGCGGCCCGCCGCCCGAGATCGAGCCGCTCCCGACCGTCGGGCCCTGGTTCTGGGCCGGATGGTCGCCGGCCGTGTCCTCCTGGAGCGAGGACCGCATCGCCTCGAACGGCATGTTGAGCTCCTCGGCGGCGATCTGGCGGAGGCCCGTCGTCGAGCCCTGGCCGAGCTCCTCCTTGCCGAGATACAGCGTGGCGGTGTTGTCCGCGTTGATCGTCAGCCACGAATCGAGGACGTTCATCGACGGCGGCCCGAAAACCGCGCTGGCCTTGCCGGCCGTGATCCCGCCGGCGATCGAGAAGCCGACGATCATCGCGCCGCCGCCCTTGAGGAACGAGGTGCGGGAGAAGGCTTTCTCACTGAGGAGCCCGGTCATCATGCACCTGCCTTTGCCATGACCTTGGCCGCCTGCTGGATCGCGGTCAGGATTCTCGGATAGGTTCCGCAGCGGCAGAGGTGTCCGTTCATTGCCGTGCGGATCTGGTCTTCGGACGGGTTCTTCGTCGTTGCGAGCAGGTCTGCTGCCTGGATCATCATCCCGTTCTGGCAGTAGCCGCAATGGGGCACCTGCACGTCGATCCATGCCTGCTGCAGCGGATGGAGCGCCGGCGCCGCCGCCGTCGTTCCCCGCTGAGACGCATACAGAGCCGGGAGGCCCTCGAGCGTCGTGATGCTCTTCCCGGAGACTGCCGCCACGGGTGTGACGCAGGACCGGATCTCCTTGCCGTCCAGAAGCACCGAGCAGGCACCACACTGCGCAAGGCCACAGCCGAAGCGGGGGCCGTGCAGGTGGAGCTCGTTGTGCAGGACGTACAGCAACGGCGTGTCGAGGCTCGCACTCACTCCGTGCGTGAGCCCGTTCACCTTGATCTTCAAGCTATTCGCCATCCTTCCCTCCAATCGAAATCGGTGCCCGACGCGGGCGCGATCGTCCTCCTATTTTGCGGCGTCGGCGAAAATCGCGTAGCACCGACGAGGCCACACCCGGGAGACTATTCCGATCCTCCTGCCGATGCAACGGAACCCTGGCGATGTTCAGGCCGGAGGGCCGCCCTCGGCACCGGAATCCCTCGAGCCCGTAGGCGGTGCGCCACCGGCACCGCCGCCGCCGTCCGAGCCCGGAGGTGCGCCCCCCGCACCCGAACCGCCGGCGCCTGGATCGTTCGAACTGTTCGGTCCCTCGCTGCTCGACGGCCCCGTCTGTGAGGGATCGATCGATTGCCCGCCGGGCTCATCGGCCCCGGCATCCGGATTGACGCCCGGGGGCGGTTCGGTGCCGGGCGGCTGGGGCGGAGGGGTCGGCGGAATGTTGACTTCCGGGACCGACGCCATCGAGTCGAGATAGCCGGACCACCAGATCGCGTCGTTGCCATCGCGGTCCTTGACGATGATGTTCCGGACCGGGCCCGAGAAGTACTTGTAGCTCTTGAGCACATAGACGTATTCCTCGCGCGAGCCGTAGATGAGCGCCGCGAGCAGCGCCGGGCCGCCGTTCGGCCCGGTGGCGAGGCGGTGGAGGAGGCCGATCGCGCCGTCTTCGAGCGTCTTGAAGGCGGCATAGAACGCGGTCTTCGGGACCTTCTCGCCCGACGCCTGGCCCTCCCCGGCCGTGCGCTTGCGGTAGTCGCTGTCCGGCGCGATCGGCTTGCCGTCGGGGCCGGTCTGGAGGGTGAGGTTCCCGAGATTGAAATCGGCGATCCCGAGCTTGCCGCCCTCGGCCTTCCACTGGCCGACGAGCGTGCCGAGCGCGTGTCCCGGGATCGGCACCGAGAAGACCGAGCTCCACGCGCTCGTGAACGCCTCGCGGACATCCTGCTCGGTGATCGTCGCGTACTTGGGCGCCGTCTCCTTCGTGACGTCTTCGGGAACGTGGTCGGCCTTGTTCTTGGCCCAGTCCGACTTCATTCCGCCGATCAGCTGCGTCGCCTTCGCGTCGTACTTCGCGCGCGCCGCCGAGACGAGCGGCGTGTGCTTGGCGGTGTCCGCCCTGACGCCGGCCTCGCCATGTTGCTTCTCCTCGGGAGTCGGCGGCTGCTTCACGAACTGCTGCTTGCGCTGGAGCATCCGCCCGACTGCCGCATTTCCCATTCCTCTGATCG
This sequence comes from uncultured Actinomycetota bacterium, assembly GCA_963720045.1. Lineage (GTDB taxonomy): Bacteria > Actinomycetota > Thermoleophilia > Gaiellales > Gaiellaceae > PALSA-600. The sequence goes on from CAVREC010000007.1 coordinate 18,612, forward strand.
CGGCGCGCGCGAGCGGCGCGGTCATTCCCCGCCCGCCGTTCAGTCCCCTGATCCGCGCTGCGCTCCCCGACTGGGTTCCGAAGGCCAGGGCCCCAAGGCTCGGCGTGTCGAACAACACGGCTTGCTCGGTCGCCGCGCTGACCGCAGGCTCCGGGACGACCGCCGCCTCGTGTTCCGACACTCCGCGATCCTAGATGACTCGACCCGTTCCGACGGCATGCCCGGAAGGGCGGAGAGTACGCTTACCGGCGTGCACCCGAGAAAGATCGCGCCCGGCAACGGGCGCTCGGGAGCACGACGGTGACGGCAGCCATACGCCGCGCGTGAGCCCGGTGTTTCCGCCATTTCGCTTGCTTCGCCGGACGGGTGTCCAGGCGACCCTCTTGTGGCTCGTCCTCGGCTCGATCCTCGGGACCTTTGCCTCGTATGTTCGGGACTTCATCGACTTCGACGCCGGTCGCTACACGCATCTCGCGCTGTCGATCGCCCGGACGGGCTCGCTCGTGCCGCGGGTCAACGGAGTCGACATCCACAGCTTTTCCCAGCTCTACCCGGTCCTCTTGGCTCCGTTGTTCATCTTCGGGACGATGGCGAGCGAGCTCCGGCTGACCGCGGTCGAGGGCGCCTACATCATGTCGTCGGCGTGCATTCCGGCGTATCTCCTGACAAAGCGGCTGACGAGCTCCCGCTGGGCGCCCGTGGTCGTCGGCGTGCTCACGGTGGTCATGCCGTGGATCGTCACGTCGATGTTCCTGATGACGGAGGTGGCCGCCTACCCGGCGTCGGTCTGGGCCGTCTTTGCGCTTGTCGTCGCATCTCCGCCCCGTCGAAGAAACACGACCTTCTTGCTCTTGTCGCAATCGGGCTCGGCTTTCTCGCTCGGGGCGAGTTGATCGTCCTCGTGGTCGTGCTACCCCTCGCGCTCGTGGTCTTCGAGCTCGGGCGCGCCTCGTCCGGCCGGGTTCGAGACCGTGTCGCAGCGGCCGGCCGCTCGCTGCTCAAGGGACACCTGATCCTCGTCGTTCTCTATGCCATTTTGGCGGCTGCGGTGCTCACGCTCTACGTGGGGCAGCGCCTGTCTTCGGTCCTCGGGATCTACAGCGCCTACTCGAACTCGGCCCACCTCGCCTGGGGCCGTCTGCCGCGCTCCCTCGTCGAGCATCTCGCGACGTTCTCGCTCGGGGTCGGGGTGGTGCCGCTGGTCGTCGCGCTCGCCTGGATCGGCGCCAACGTCATCCGCCCGTCATCGACACGCGAAGCCCACGCGTTCGCCTGCGTCTCGGCGTTCATGTTCGTCGTCGTCTTCGTCCAGGCGACGAACTTCGACCTCGTCGTCAATGCGTACGTGCACGACCGATTCCTGATGTATTTCGTCCCGGTTGTGCTGATCGGCGTCGCCCTCGCCGTGACCGATCAGAGGAAGCCGCGGTGGTCGCTCGTCTTGCCGCTTGCGCTCGTCGTCGCGGGCTTTGCCTTCGGCGACATTCCCTTCGTGACGTGGGGTCGGTTCGACTGGATGAACCTGGACACGCCCATCTCGACGATCTACACGGTCCTGGCCGTCAATCTCGGCGCCGGCATCTCGGCGACACGAGTCGAGCTGATCGCAGTTGCGGTCATCGGCACCACCCTTTTTGTCGTCGGTGCACGGCGGCTGCGGAAGAAGGCATTCGCGATCTCGGTCTTCGGCTTCTGCGCGATCGCGATGACGCTCGCGACTGCGGCGGTCTTCGCGGTGACCTTCAACCACCGGGACAGCAACTCGAGATACGTGACTCAGTCGCAGCACGGGATCCTCGACTGGGTCGACAACAAGGTCGGCCCGAACGCAAACGTCACGGCCATCGCGTACCCGATCTCGAGCGACTGGTTCGTGAACGAGGAGGCCTGGATCGACCTCGAGTGGTTCAACAAGACGATCGTCCGTGACGCCACGGTCAATGGTCAGGACCCGTTCGACTACCTCGGTATCTGGTTCCCGAAGCTCGGTCTTTCGTTTGACGCGAACACCGGGGCGGTTGCCGAGTCGCCGACCCGCTGGGTCGTCCAGAGCCAGAAGGAGACGCGCTTTCGCATCGACGGCCCGGCCGTCGCCCTTGGTTCCGACGGGGGTGCGCTGATCGATGCCGGCAAGAAATGGCGGCTCGCCTGGCTCACCTCGGGCCTCTATGACGACGGCTGGACGCGACCCGGAGTGCCGATGCGGATGCGTGTCTATTCCACCGTCGGCCAGAAGCACGCCGAGTTGCGGAGCGTTGCGTTTCTCGTCCGGTCGGCCGGAGCTCCGCTCCCGTTCAAGCTGACCTCCGGTAAGCGCTCTGTCGGCGGTACTTCGTCGGGCTCGGACACGTTCCGGGTGATCCCCGTCTGTGTGCCCGCCCACGGTTTTGGGGAGGCCCAACTTGCTGTCGATGGCTCGTCGGCTATCCCCGGCGACCTTGCGACCTACAACGAGAGCGTCATGCCGCGGCGAGGAGGGGTGTACATAGCCTCGCTGAGCGTTGCCGACGAGATCGGCGGCCCTTGCAAGCCTGGGTGATCGGGATTCTTCTCATCGCCGCGGTGATCGCGTTCGCGCTGCTCATCGCGGCAGCGCTTCGTCTCTCCGGCCTCGTCTCCACACTCCTCGCCGCCTACCTTGCGTTGCTCGCGAACGTCGGGTTCGTCACCTTCGCGTTGTCGCCCGTGCGGGAGGTCACGGTCGCCGGGCTCGTCCTTGCGGAGGCCGTGCTGCTCGCCGGCGCCTTTGCTTTCTGGTGGCTTCGCGGCCGCCCGCGGCCTCCGCTCGGCTCGGCGAAGGCGGCGGCGCGCCGGATCTTCACGGATCCGGTGGTTGCTGTGTTCGCGGTCGCGGTGCTCGTCCTGCTCGTGTACGAGTTCGTGCTCGGCGTCTCCGTGCCGCCGACGAACGGCGACGCTCTCGCCTATCACCTCTCGAAGGCTGCTGCGTGGGCCCAGCACGGGGGCATCTACTGGATTCCGAACGCGTCGTCGAACCGGATGAACGTCTTCCAGCCGCTCGCCGAGCAGCAGATCCTGTTCCTGTTCGTGGCGACGAAGAGCGGGACCCTGATCGCCGTGCCCCAGTTCCTCTCGGAGCTCGCGATTCTCGTGTCGGTGTACGGAGCAGCCAGGCGGCTCGGCTTCGAGATCCGCTCGGCCGCCTGCGCCTCGTTCCTCGTCGCGACGTTCTCGGTGGTAGCCATCGAGGCGAGCGACGCTCAGAACGACCTGGTCGCCGCCGCTCTCCCCGCAGTCGCCCTCTGCTTCCTCCTCGGCAGAGGCCGCCTCGAAGCGGCCCTCGGGGGCGCGGCCGTGGCGCTCGCGATCGGGACGAAGCTCGACACCCTGTTCGTCTTGCCGATCCTCGTCTGGGTCGCCTGGGCGAAAGGCCGCGGTCGGACGCTCGCCTGGGGGACGGTTGGCGGAATCGCCGGGCTCCTCGTCGTCGGGATGTGGAGCTTCGTCCTGAACATCATCAGCACGGGTCACCTGCTCGCGGCCGGGAGCGGCGCCGCGGAGGACCGATCGTCACCGTCGTACCCGCGCAGCGTCTCCAACGCCTTCAACCTCGTCTACAGCTGGATGGATCTCTCTGTGATGTCGGATCGCCTGATCTTCGTGCTCGCAGTCATCGGGGTAGTGGCCGGGATCGCGACGGTGATCTGGACGATCCGGCGGCGGGGTGGTGCCGGGCAGGCCGGGGTGGACGGCGTCGCGGTGGGGCTTCCGTTCATTGCGCCTCTGCTCGTGTTCTGTGGGTCGGGGGTGGTGGCGTTCGGGGCCGCCCGCTGGGGCTTTCCGATTCGAGGGCCGAACGGCTTCACGCATTACGTCGACTACGACCTCAACGAGACCTGGACCCGCATCTCGAACGAGAACTACTCGACGCTCGGGCCGCTCGGGATCGCCGCAGTTCTCGCCGCTGCGGCCGTTGCCGTCTACTCCTACGCGCGCCGGCGGGTGGATGCGCGTCAACTCGCGCTGGCCTGCGCGATACCGCTGTTCCTTGTCCTCATGGCGCTCGAGGCATCGTTCAGCATCTGGATCGGCCGCTTCGTCGTGGGCCCCGCCGTACTGACCGCACCGCTGCTTGCCGGCCTGATGCGCGCCCCGGCTGCGCGTGCCGCCTACCTCGCGGTTGCGTTGATCGTCGTCGGCCCCACACTTGCGCACAATCAGGCGAGGCCCCTCCTCAACCCGTACGGGTACGGGCCGCCCTGGGACCTGACGCTCTCGAAAGCGCTCTCCACCAACTCGCGTTCCGACTATGCGAGCGCCGTGACCGCCTACCACGCAATCGTGCCGCCGACGGCCTGCGTCGGCGGCGTGCTCGGGGACAACGAACCGGCGTACTACCTCTATGGCCCGACCTTCAAGCACCGTGTCTTCTATCTTTCGTCGGACTCGGCCGTCCTCGATGCGGTGCGGGACAACCTCTTCTATGTCGTGATCAGCACCGGCCCGAACGCTCCGACGGCCAATCTCTTCCAGGCCGCCGGCTGGAAGATCCAGCCGCTCGGAAGCTACTGGCAGCTCGCTTCGTTCCCGCACGACGGCCTCGACCCGAGCAAGTGCTCGAGCTGAGCCTCTAGGGTTCGCACCGCCGGGGCATCCGAAATCCGAAAGGGGAGCAGGTGACTGAGCAACGGGTTGTGCTTGCGGTCGACGTGGGTGGCTCGCACATCAAGGTGCTCGTGAGCGGCGAGACGGAACGCCGTCGCGTCCCCTCGGGCCCGACGCTGACGCCGGAGGAGATGGTCAAAGGCGCTTTCGAGGCGGCCGGCGACTGGAAGTTCGACGTCGTCACGGTCGGTATCCCGGCTCCCGTCCACGACGGGCACGTCGTCAAGGAACCGTTCAATCTCGGTGACGGCTGGGTCGGGTTCGAGTTCGAGCCCGCATTTGGCGTGCCGACGAAGGTGATGAACGACGCCGCGATGCAGGCGCTCGGAAGCTACGAGAGCGGGACGATGCTGTTCCTCGGACTCGGCACGGGCCTGGGCTCGGCGCTCGTGACCGACGGCGTCGTCCAGCCGATGGAGCTCGCTCACATGCCGTTCAAGCACCGCACGTTCGAGGATTATCTCGGGGAGCGCGGGCGCAAGGAGTTCGGCCGCAAGAAGTGGCAGGAGCTCGTCTTCGAGGCGGCCGAGACGCTGACCGCAGCCCTCGAGCCGGACTCGATCGTGATCGGCGGCGGCAACGCGACGAAGCTCGACGAGCTTCCTCCGAACGCGACGCTCGGGAGCAACTCGAACGCGTTCATCGGGGGCTTCCGCGCCTGGGAGGACGAGGCGACGGGTTGAGGCGGGCAGCACTGCGGTAACCCGTCGAGTTTCGCCATTCTCCCGGGATGGAAGCTTCCGAACGGAGCGACGGCGAGCGCGGCGGTAAACGGCTCGTCGCGCTCGACCTCGCCTACGCGACGATCATCGACGAGGCTCGCGCGCAGGTCGTCGCGGGACGTGAGCCGACGCTCGACGCGTTCGCCCAGCGTGTCCGTGCGGCGACGAAGCGCGAGCGCGACGCACGCGGACGCGCTTCGAACGCAGCGCTCGAGCAGGCAGAGCGCAGGGCGCTCGAGCGGCTCGACCAGGTTGCGTCGGTCTTCCGCGCCCGCACGCTGCTCGCCCGCGAGAGCGAGCCCGCCCCTACGCGGGCACCGGCTCCCCGACAGGGGCCGAGGGCGCTCCTGCGGATCCGGCCGACGATCGTCGCCAACATGGACGTGCAGCGAGGCGCCGAGGGCGATCGGCTGACGCTCGCCTGGGAGCCGGTGCCGGCAGTCGTCGAATGGGAGGTTCGCTTCAGCGAGCGCCGCGACCCTCGCGGTAGTTACGTCCAGCTCGAGTCCATCAGCCTTGCTGCGGCCGAGACGGCGGTCGACGTGCCGATCGGCGACCATCTCTTCCGCGTCAACATCCTCGGCCGCTCCCGGGACGGGCGGCTGCTCCGGCGCGCGTTGATCTCCTCGCTTGCCCGCGAGACCTGGAACGACCGCTGGGAACGCCGCGCCAGCGCCTCCTGACCGAGCCGAACGTCTGCGCCGGCACGGTCGTGACCCCGGCCGGCACGCCGCTCGGGACGTGGAGCTGTCGCGTTCCAGGCGACCTGATGGACGCTGCTCGTGAAGAGGTCCTCTACCTCGCTTCGACTACGACCCGTTCGTCGGCTCGCTCGCGCCGCAGCCGGCCCGGCGTGCGAGCCGGCCACCAGGAGCGCTCGCCGAGGAGCCATGTTCCCGCGGGCACGAGCACGGTTCTGACGACGAACGTGTCGAGCAGCACGCCGACGCCGACCGTGACGCCGATCTCGAAGAGGTCGTAGACCGGCAGCACGGCGAGGACGCAGAACGTGCCGGCGAGGATCAGGCCGGCACTCGTGATCACGGGCCCCGTGGCCGTGAGCGCGCGCAGCATCCCCTCGCGCGTACCGTGCACCGCGGACTCCTCGCGGACGCGGCTCATCAGGAAGATGTTGTAGTCGGAGCCGAGCGCGACCAGGAAGATGAAGACGATCACGGGCAGCACCGGGTCGAAGGTGTGCTGGCCGAAGCCGTACCTGAAGAGCACGAGGCACAGCGCCGCAGGTCGCGAGGAACGAGAGGATCACGGTCGCGATCAGGAAGAGCGGCATCACGAGCGCGCGCAGGAGCACGATCAGCGTCACGAAGACGAGCGCGAGCACGAGCGGCGCGACGACCTTCAGGTCGCGGCTCGCGGCGTCCTCCAGGTCGACGCGTGCCGCAGTCCCGTCGCCGGTCAGAGCCCGCAGCCCTGGACGGCAGCGTCGCGAGGCGGGTGCGGATCAGGCGCATCCGGTCGAGCGCCGTCGCGCCGTATGGATCGTCGGCGAAGACGAGGGAGACGGTGGCCGCGCGGCCGTCGGTCGAGCGGCGGCTGACGGCGGTGACCTCGGCGACGCCGGGAACGGCGCGGATCGTCTTCGAGACGACCGAGAGGTCGGAGGGGCGGAGCGGGCCGTTCGTGCGTTCGACGACGACCGTCGACGGGGCCGACGACGCCGGGCGGGAACCCGGTCAGGAGCGCGGTCGCTCCGCGGGTCGCGTCGGTCTGGGAGCGGAACACGTGGAGGATGTCCGCGTTCGGGTGGTAGAGGCTGAGGCCGAGCGCGCAGACCACGAGCACGGTGATCACGCCGCCGAGGTAGAGGCCGCTTCTCTCCCGGATGCGGCGGCCGATCCGCCCCCACAGAGCGTGCTCCTCGTCGGCGGGCTTCTCGGCATCCTTGCGCCACGACTTCGGCGGGCCGGTCACCGAGAGGAGGGCGGGAAGCAGGGTCAGGCTCGCGAAGAGCACGATCACGACGCCGATCGCATTCACCGGTCCGAGGGCGCGGTAGATGCCCGAGATGCCGGCGAGCATCGCGAGCAGCGCGCCGGTCACGGTGAGCGCGCTCGCGATCATCGCCGGGGCGGCGAGCGGAAGCGCGGTTGCGAGGGCGGAGCGCGGGGCGGTGGGATCCGCTCTCAGCGAGCTGCGGTACCGGGCCACGAGCAGCAGGCAGTAGTCCGTTCCGGCCCCGAACATCAGCACGGGAAGGAGCGAGGTGGACGTGCTGTCGACGGTCAGCCCGGAGCGCGCGAGCAGGTCGATCACGCCGATCGCGACGACGAACGCGATCGCGACATTCGCGAGGGGAATCAGCGCGAGCTTGAACGAGCGGTAGACGGCAAGGAGCAGGATCAGCACGAGCAGCCCCGTCGCGACGAGGAGCGTCCCGTCGGCGCTCTTCACCGCGGTGTCGAAGTCGCTGCTGAAGGCGGAGGTTCCCGTCACGTGAACCTCGAGCGCGCCGCTCGACTTCGCGATCTCGCGGAGCGCGTCGATCGACGGGGTGACGCGGTAGACGCCCTTCGGTTCGAGCGCGACGATCGTGACGGCGACGTCGCGATGTCCCGAGACGAGGCCCGAGCGTGGGCCGGGGCCGAACGGCGTGAGCACGGCGAACGCCAGCGGGACGCGCTCCGCCTGCCGGGCATCCGAGGCGATGCGGGCGCGGTCGGCAGCGGTCAGGCCACCGGGGCGGCGATAGACGATGAGTGTCGGCTGCAGGTCTCCGCCCGGGAACCGCTCGCGCAGGATGTTGCTCACCTGAACCGACTGCGAGCCGCCGGGGAGCAGGAACGCCTGGCTCGTCTCGTCGGCGAGCTTCAGCCCGAACGGCGCGAGCGCCGCGGCGGCGAGCACCCAGGCCCCGATCACGACCCATGCAAGACGGCGCCCCGTGACGAGGGCCGCCAGCCTCTTCAGCACTAGATGACTTGTTCCCCGATCTCGCGTGTCCGGTTGCACGATCTGGACAACCTGGGCCGCTCCGGCCTCATGGAAGCCGGTGAGGCTGGCTTCCGTGAGGCCTGCGCTTCACCACGGCAGTGCTTCACCGGTACGTCATGTATCGGAGAAGCACAACAACGCCGCACCCCAGACCACTCATCAGATTGCCGACCTTCGGTTGGACGCTCGCGCCCCGAAGCAGACGATCTCAGGGAACAAGTCATCTACTCGGGGTGGAGGTCCGTCGTCAGTGCGAAGAAGAGCTCGGTCGACATCGCGAGCGTCTGCGGGGCCCAGTACTGCCACCCCTTGCGCCACGAGCCGAAGACCCAGGGAGAGAGGCCGACCGAGAGCGCGAGGACGGCGTCGACCCTCACGTGCGTCTTCATCGAGAGCAGCCGTGCGCTACCGAAGCCGTTATCCGAGCCGTAGTCGGTGAGCATGCTGAGCAGCACGACCGACGGTCCCATCACCTGCGCCGGCAGGGTCGAGGCCGGCGCGCTCTTCACGCGGAAGATGTCTCCGCCGGCGATAAAGACCCCCACGGTCATGAAGTCGAGAATGCCGTGAAGCTTGGCCGGAACGAACCGCTGCACCTCACCCCCCTTTCGGCGACTGAAGACGACGAGGCCGTAACTCTACGGCGCGCGGCGTGGCCGCACAAGCCGTTTCTCAGGCGTCGAGATCGACGGCCGGCAGCGACTCCGTTCTGGCGCGAAGCCGGCCCGCGGAGACGAGCAGGTCGTGGAGCTTCTCCGCCTGGTCTTCTTTCAGCGAAAGCGTTCGCACCTGCGTGACGGCTCGCGCCTCGTCGGCCGGATGAAGCTCGAGCACCTTCCGGCCGAAGTGCTCGCCGGCATTGAGGGTGCCGACGACTTCGCCGTCACGGACGAGCTCGACGTCTCCTTCGAGGATCACGTGGATGTAGCGCACGGGACGCGCCGAGTGCGCGAGGCTCTCACCCGCGTCGAACGACTGGTGGCGCACCTCGTAGTCGCTCCGGGCGACGTGCTCGAGCTCCACGATGTCGCGGCCGACGAGCGGCCAGATCATCCAGTCGGCGAGCAGGCGGAGCCGACGGTCCCAGGTCGGGAGGTAATAAAGCAGTATCGACCGCCAGAGGATCCAGCCGACCTTCCCCCGCAGCGGGATGCCGAGCACCTCGCCGACCGCGTTTCGGCCGCCGATCGAGATGCCTGCCGCGAAGGCCGAGTAGGTGAACGGCTCGAGCGGCTTCCCGCTCACCGCGCGCTGGATGTTGGAGCCGATCAGCGAGCCGTGCTTGAGCGCGTAGAGGCCGACCGGAGGGCACGTGCCGCCGTGGCGGTGGGGCACGGAGGCGCAGTCACCGCCCGCCCACACGTCCTCGTAGCCCTCGACGTGCAGGTAGCGGTCGGTGAGGAGCCGGCCGTGCTCGTCGGTGGGAAGCCCGAGTGCCTCGATCACAGGCTGGGTGCGGGTTCCACAGGTGGAGACGATCGTCCGCGTCGGCACGTGCATCCCGTTCGAGAGGAAGACCTCGTTCGGTGTTGCGCCGGCGACGGAGGTCTCGGTCAGGACTTCGACACCGAGCGCGCGGGCGTGCGCCGTCGCGTATGCGACCAACCGCGGATGGGAGCGGGCGCCGCGCTCGTAGCTCGAGGTTCCATAGAGCTCGGGCATGATCGTCGCGCCGTGGTGGACGAGAACGACGCGCCACTCGTCGGGGCCGATCCGCGAGTACTCCCGGCTCGTGAGGATGCGTGCGTAGTCGGCGAGCTCGCCCGCGAGCTCCGTTCCTGCATAGCCGCCGCCCGCGACGACGAAGGTGAGCAGCCGCCGGCGCTCTTCCGCGTCGCTCTCGATCTCGGCCAGCTCGAACATCTCGACGAGGTGGTTGCGGAGCCGGAGGCAGTCGGCGTAGGCCTTGAGCTTGAAGGCGTGCTCGGCGAGGCCGGGATAGATCTCGAGGTTCTCGGTGGTGCCGAGCGAGATCACGAGGTGGTCGTACTCGAGCGTCGTGCGTGCGCCGTCGAGGTGGCGGCTCGTCACCACGCGCTTCCCGACGAGGTCGATCTCCTCGATCTCGGCGACATGCACGGTGGCGGGCGGGAAGATCCGCCGCGCCGGGCTCAGCATGTTCCCCGCGCCGATCCGGCCGGTCACCATCTCGCCGACGAACCCGTGAAAGGCGTGGAAGTTCTCCCGGCTCACGACAGTGGCGCTCAGCTCGCCCCGCTTGATCGGCTCGCGCAATGCTCGCGACAGGGTGATCGCCACGTAGCCGCCGCCGAGCTCGAGCACTTGCGGAGCCCCCGCCATGCTCCGATCGTAGAGACATTTGCGCCGGCGGGCCTCTTCGCGAACAATCCGCGGTCGATGCGCATCTGGATCACCGACGGCTCGCTTCCGGTGTTCTCGGACACGGTCAGGCTCGACGCGTCCCACCGCGGCCTCTTCGGGATCCCGACGCGGTACGAGGGCTTCGTGGATCCGGCGGTCGGGCGTGGCTCGGTGACGATCAGCGCCGAACGGGAAGACGACGCGCTCGTCGTCGAGGCCGAGTGGGCCCTCGAGTTCCCGGGCGGGATCCCGGCCGAGGTCGACCCGAGCACGCCCGTCGTCGTCCAGGGCCTCGCCGAGGGGAAGTGGCTGAACCGCCTGCTCGGCACGAAGGCCTGGCAGCCCGCGAGCCTCGGCAACAATCTCATTGCGGAGGGCTCGGGGATCCGCACTTCTCTCGGAGCGCTGGAGATGGGCCGCCCCGGCACGGTGCGGCTGTCCTACGAGCGCGCCGACGGCGGGATCCAGGAGCAGTCCTCCGCGCTGGAGACGATCAGCGGCAACAACCTGCTCGGGCTCGTGCGCGAAGTATTGCGCGTGTCGGCGGCGGACGGCGGCGTCGAGGCGATCGACCTCGGCGCTCTCGGCGAGCATGCCGCGATCGTGAACGAGCCGCGCCCGGATCAAGGCCGCCTCCCGCCCGCTGCCGCTTCCGCATCGGGCGAAGGAGCGCCTGGCGCGGCAGGCGATCGCCGACGGGCTGGCGGTACCGCGCGGAGGCGTGGTGAAGATGGTCGTCCTGAACGGCACCGGCGAGACGGTCGGCGAAGGTGGGTTGACGCTCGCGTCAGCCCAGTAGCTCGAGCTCTCCAACGGAGGAAATTACGACTCTCCTACTGTAGGATTCGAGTGTCGCGAGGACGACAGTCAGAGCGAAGGGCCAGGTCACCCTGCCCGACGAGATCCGCAAGGCCGCGCGTCTCGAGGAGGGAGACCTCCTCGACGCGGAACTGACTCCCGAGGGCATCCTCCTGCGCCCCCAGAAGGTGATCGACGCGACGCAGGCCTGGTTCTGGTCTCCGGAATGGCAGTCAGGGGAACGAGAGGCGGACGCCGACCGCGAGGCCGGCAGAGTCGAGTCATTCGCCTCCGACCGCGAGCTCCTCGACGCGCTCGGCGCTCGCGCCAAGGGTCGCAAGCGGCGGCCGTCCGAGTAGGCGGCGCTGCCGACCTTCGCCTGGCTCGCACGCTTCGGCACCGACTTCGATGCGCTCTCGCCGAGGCAGCAGGCGGCATTCCTCGAAGCAGTGGCGCAGTTCGCCGAGGATCTGCGCGACGGACGGGGCTTTCGAAACGGGCTCCGCGTGAAGGGAGTCAGGGGCGCGACCGGGATCTTCGAGCTGACCTGGGCGAACGATGGAAGGGCGACCTTCGAAGACGGTAGCTCCCTGATCGCCGACGAACCCCACATCGTCCGGCGGCGGGTCGGCACCCATGCAGTCCTTACGCGGCCCTGACCGGAATCCCCTGAAATGGCGTCAGGCCTGCGCGATCACGAGCACGACGGTGATCGCGGCGAGGGCGACGCCGCCGACCGTGAACAGCCCCACGGTGCGGAACCGGAGCGGTAGATGGCCGCCGGTTCGCAGCGCGCGCTCCAGGTCGCGCTGGCGTTGTGCGCCGACGAGCAACAGCCCGACCGCGAGGGACGCGTAGCCGCAGCCCAGCAGAATGTAGGGCCACACGGAGACCTTGAGGAGCTCCGGGGCGAACCGGCCCACAGCGAGCGCCCCCGCGGTGGCGCCGAGCGCTGTGCGCCACCAGGCCAGCCAGGTGCGCTCCGCAGCCATCGACGTACGCCGGAGCTGATCGAGCTCGGACGGCGACGCCGAAGCCGGAGCGGCTTCGTCTGCGGCCTCGGCGTGCTCTGAACCCGGCTGCGGCTGCGCCATGAGGGCATCTAACACCGTTCGTCCGGTGAACGCCACCGGGGCGCCGCTAGCCGGCTGAAGCTCGAGCCCGAGCCAGCTCCTCCTCGAGTCGCCGGATCCGGCCGTTCAGGATCGGAAGCAGCGCGAGCGCGATCTCCGGGTCCTCGCGCAGCTCGTGCTGGAAGTCGGGTTTGACGAGCAGCGCGCACTCGGTCGGCTCCTCGGCGATCACCGTGCGCTCGCGCTCGGTGTCGTCGATCAGGCCCATCTCGCCGAAGAACGTGCCGGGGCCGCCCTCGGCGGCGTCGACCTGCGCCGCCCTCGCCCTCGCGGACGAAGCGGACCTTGCCCGAGAGCACCATGTAGAACGACATGCTCGTGTCGCCCTGCTTCACGATCGTCGAGCCGGCGCGGATAGCTGCGCCGGGTCGAGTGGCGGGCGATGTCCTCGCGGTGATCCTTGCTGAGCCCGCGGAAGAGCGGCACGCGCGCGATCGTCTCCGCGACGAGCTCGCGATCCGTCAGCTGGCCGTCATCGATGATGCACCTCCTCGATCACGTCGAGATCCTTGCCGAACTCCATGTTCGGCGAGAGCTGCGGCAGCTTCACCTGCGCCTCGGGCGCTCCCTCGGCGACGCGCTTCTGGCGCATCGCCTGGTAGGTGCCGGGCGCGACGCGCTTCAGCACGGGCGCGCCGAGGCGGAGCGACTCGCGTTTCGCCTCGTACTCGATGTTCCGCGACGGAGAGCTTGTCGTCCATCGACTCGTCAGGAACGCGCGCTCGCGGTCGGGCGTCATCGCCGTCGCCGAGCTCGGCGTAGAACGCGTAGTGCGGCGGATCGGCCCACTCGACCGCAGCGGTGAAGTGCTCGACCTCGAAGCCGCCGTCGTCGACGGCCTCGCAGAGCGCGCCCGTCACCTGCGACTCGGTGAGCTTCTCGCCCGTGATCGAGGTCATCCCCTGGCCCTTGCGCACGAACTGGACGACGGGCGTGTGCCGGTACCAGTCGACGACGCGGACGACGTCGTTGATGTCGTAGCGGTAGAGGCCCGCCGAGGTCGTGAAGTAGACGTAGTACTCGCGGTTCGGCTCGAGCTCGTCGCAGGTGAGGAACGTCGCGTCCGGGTTGTCGCGGCTGCTCCTCGGGCAGGAACTCGAAGAAGTGGCTCGTCACGTTCAGGACGCCGCGCCGCGCCCGCGTTCGACGAGCGGCGTCGAGCCGCGGCCCTCGCTCGCCATGTAGCCGAGGTCGCGGACGGGCGTGTCGCCGTAGAGCTCCGGCAGCTTGCGCAGGTAGAGCGGCATCGTCCCGCCCTTCCAGCACGAGAGGAGCTGGAGGTTCGGCCAGACCTCGATCGGGAGCAGCGTGCCGCGTCGAGCGCTGGATCGACTCGAGCTCGTCGGCGCGTCGCGGATTCGGCTCGAGCGCCCTCGGCGAGCTCGGGCGGCGTTCCTTCGGGGAGGTAGGCCGGGTTGATCGTGCCGTTCGCGGACGTCGTCGATCAGCTCCTCGGCGTGCTCGGCGCAGCTTCTCGCCGAGGATGACCATGCTCGACGGGTTCGGCATCATGATCAGCCGGATGTCCGACATCAGCGCGTGGCGGAGCGTGAGGTAGTACTTGGCCTCGACGTCCTTCACCTTGCAGAGCTCGTACGGGAGCGCGTAGTAGCGCTTGATCGCGCCGGGCTGCTGCCGCGCCAGGTACCCGGAGATCGCGCCGTAGGGGAGTCCGCCTTCGGAGTGGCCCTCGACGTCGTTCGAGGTCGGGAACCAGGAACTTCCCGTCCATCAGGTGCCCGAAGTCGTTGAGGATCCGGTAGAGGTGCACGTGGACGCCGTGGCTGTACTCGTGCATGTAGCTCGACGTCACGGGGATGTACTTCGCCTTCCCGGTCGTGCCGCTCGTGGTCGCGAACATCAGCGGGTCGTCGGCGGTGAGGACGTGCTTCTCGCCGCGCGAGCGTGCGCTCGACGTAGGGCTCGAGCGACTCGTAGGAGTTCGGCGGGCACCGCGCGCGCGGAAGTCGTCGATCGAGCGGATCTTCGGCGAAGCCGTGCTCGCGGCCGTAGGCGGTGTCGGCGTTGCGCTTGGTGAGCGCCGAGCAGGTAGCGCTCCTGCACCGCGCGCGCGTCGCGCGTTCCCTCGTCGAAGCGGTGCGCGTCGCTGAAGTCGAGCCACGTCCGGAGCAGGCGCTGGACGGTCGAGGTGCCCTTCGTGTCTCGCGGCGAAACCGACATCACGCCTCCTTCTGGATCGTCTCGCTCGAGGTCGTGTGACGCTCGAGCACCTCGGGCTTGACGGTGACGCCGAGCCCCGGGCCGTCGGGCGTGCTCGCCCAGCCGCCGTATCCTGGCAGCGACGCGCTCGGCGGTCAGGTCCTCCTTCAGGAGCAGGCTGCCGCCGGAGCCCTCGAGGTAGCGCGGCGAGCCGATCGCCGCCGCGAGATGGCGGCCGGCGGCCGAGAGCAGCCCGCTCTCGCCGACCTGGGCGCCGACGATCAGGTCGAGCCCTGCTGACCGCGCGATCCGGGCGATCCCCATCGATGCGAGCAGGCCGCCGCACTTGGAGACGCGGATGTTGAAGGCGTTGCAGGCCTGCGCCTCGACGATCCGCTCGGCGTCCTCGGCCGTGCGCAGCGACTCGTCGACGATGATCGTCTCGCGGCAGCTCGGCGGTGAGCCGGGCGAGGCCCGCGAGGTCGTCGGCCGCGATCGGCTGCTCGATCGCGCTGATCCCGTAGGCGCGCATCCGCTCGATCGCGTCGAGCGCCTCGTCGGCCGTCCAGCCGCAGTTCGCATCGACGCGAAGGTCGACGGCCGGGCCGAGCAGGCGGCGCAGGATCGCGAGCGTCTCGAGCTCGCGCTCGAGGTCGTCGCCGACCTTCACCTTCACCTGGCCGATCCCGTAGGCCTTGATCACGCGGGCGAGGATCGCGACCTTGCGCGGGCTCGAGAACGGGAGCACCGCGTCGTAGCGCACCTGCTTCGCCGCCTCGCCGCCGAGCCACGCCTGCACCGGAGAGGCCGAGCCGGCGGCCGAACGGCGTCGAGGAGCCCGAGCTCGAGCGCGCACCGCGCGGCGGTCTCGAGGTGCCCGTCGGGGCCGACCGGCGGTGCCGCCTCGTCGATCGCGGCGGCGAGCTCGTCGGCCGAGGTCGGGTCGAGCCCGAGCAGGGCCGGCACCTGTCCGCTCGGTGAGCGCCGCGAGCGCGGTCTCGACGGTCTCGCCGGTGACGTACTCGCGCGGCACGCATTCGCCGTAGCCGATCGGTGCCGTCGTCGAGCACGACCCGCGCGACCACGTTCGTCGACGAGCTGCGGGTCGGCGAGCGCGTGGCCGAACGAGAAGCGGAACGGAAGCTCGACGGTGAGCAGGTCGACTGCGGCGACGGACGCCGTGCGCCGGCCGGCACGGCGCGCGACGGCGCGGTTCGGAGACCACCTCGTCGAGCCAGGCGGAGAGATCGTCCCAGTACCGCTCGCGCTCGGGCTCGAAGTCGAGGATGTGGCCGAACTCGGGGTAGCGGAGGTAGCGCTTCGCGGGCGCGCCTGAGCTGCTCGAACCAGCCGCCTGACACCTCTCGCCGTCGACGATCGGATCGCGTCCGGCCTGGAGCAGCAGCACCGGCATCGCGAGCTCGTCGCGTCGCGAGCAGCCGCCGGTCCCAGAAGAACTGCTCGAAGTAGAAGCGCGGCCGTGACCTCGTGCAGCGAGAGCGGGTCCTCGCGGATGAACTCGAGGTACGGCGGGATTCGCGGTGAACATCTCCGCCTCGAGCGGGATCCGGATCGGCCGGTCGGGCTCGCGGAGGCGTCCGCGGAAGACGGCGCAGCTTCTCGGCCGGCGTCGAGGTCGACCTTCGCCTTCAGCGCCGGGCCCGATCAGCGCGAGGCCCGCGAGCTCGTAGGGGTACTCGGTCGCGTAGGCGAGCGCGGGCCGCGCGCCCCAGCAGCCGCCGACGAGGACGATCGGCGCCTCCGGATGCTCGCGGCGGGCGAGCTCGACGAAGCGGCGCGACGTCCGCGACGAGCTGTGCCGGATCCTTGAAGTCGCCCGCGCGGCGCGAGGCTCTCGCCGGAGCCGCGCCGGTCCGGGAGGTAAACGGCGTAGCCGCGCCGCGCGAGCTCCGCGGCGGTCTCGACGTACCAGCCGCCGTGGCTCTGGATCCCGTGCAGGTAGACGAGCGCGCCGCGGGCGGCGCCGTCCGGAGCGAACGCGCGGTAATACAGCTCGAGCCCGTCGTCGGCGTAGATCTCGAGCGGCGGATCCGCCGCGAGCACCGGCGCGCCAGCGCTCACGGGCGCAGCGAGGGCAGCGAGGCCGCGATCCGCGGCATGGCGGCCGCGACTGCCTCGAGGCCCGTCTCGTAGTAGCGGCGCCCGTCCCCGAAGTTGCGCAGCTTCGCCGGCGGGGACGTGCTCGAAGCTCGGGGATGATCGCGACCGTCGAGACGCCCGGCGCCTCGTGCGGTAGATGCGCCTGCATCATGTCGATCGAGCTCATGAGCACCGCGACCGCCGAGGGCGGGCGGCCCTGCGCGGGCATCGCCTCGGCGGCGTGGCCAGCGGGTCGCGCGGGGTGACGAGCCGCACGGCGAGCACGATGTCGGCCCCCATCTGCGCGGCGACGGACGCCGGCACCGGGTTGACGACGCCGCCGTCGACGAGGGTGTACTCGCCCATGCGCTGTGCCGCGTAGATGCCGGGAATCGAGATGCTCGCGAGCACCGCCTGCCAGAGGAGCCCGCGGCGGATCACGACCTCCCTGTGGTTCTCGACATCGGCGGCGACGATCGCGAGCGGCATCGGCAGGTCCTGGATCAGGATCTCGCCGGCGGTCTTGCGGAGCAGGTTGCGGATGCCGGTGCTCGAGAGCAGGCCGCGACCGGGGAGCGTCATGCGGAACATGCGCTCTGCGAACTGATCGAGGATCGCCGCGCCCTCCTCGGGGTCTTGCCCATCGCGTGCAGGCTGGCCGCGGCCGAGCCGACGCTGGCTCCGGCGGCGTAGTCGATCTCGATTCCCGCGTCCTCGAGCCCCTTCAGCACGCCGAAGTGGGCGTAGCCGCGCATGCTCCCGGACCCGAGCGCGAGCCCGACCGTGAGCTTCGTCACCCGCCGGGCAAGCCGGCCGGCGGCCTTTCCCGCGGGGGTCTGGGTGGGAAGCAGGCCGTCCTTGAGCATGGCCGTGTCGCTCGTCCCGGGCGCGGGCAGGTCGTAGATGCCGGTCGTCACGGCATCGCCCCTCGTCGGCGGGGCCCCAGGCGCGAAGCGCGAGCACGGAGTCGTCGGGCCGGGTTGAGCCGGCCGCGATCAGGTCGACCGCGCGTGGCGGCCGGCAGCTTCGAGCGGCCGGGGCGTTCGAGCACGAGAACCGTCGCGCGTCTTTCGAACAGCGATTCGAGGGCGTCTCCGAGCGAGTCCTCGTCTCCCGGCTCCTCGAGCCTCAGCTCGACATGGCCCGGCGTGCCGCCGGGCCGGGCGAAGTCCTCGAGCTCGCGGTAGCGGTCGCCTTCCCGGGCGACGAGCACAACGTCCTCCCGCGTGTGCCAGGCAATGCTGCACGCGAGCGCCCAGGCGGCGAGCGGCGGGCCGCCGTGGTCGTGAAGATGGATCAGCACGCCGGGCGAGTCACCGGCCGCGAGCTTGTCGGCACCCGCGAGCTTGTCCGCGAGCATCACGCCGAGGTTGCGATAGATGAGCGGGAACTCGCCGGCGATCCGCTCGAACTCGTCGGGCTCGATCACGACAGCGTCGACCTCGGTGGCCGCGCGAACGGTGCACGCCGCCGGCTCGTTCCGGAGCAGCGCCATCTCGCCGAGGACGGTGCCCAGGTCTGCTCCACCGACGAGGTGCTCGACCCCGTGCCGGTCGGTGACGAACACGTCTGCCAACCCATGCTCGATCACGAACAGGCAGTGAGAGCGATCTCCGGCCGCGATCATCACCGCTCCGGGCGCGAACTTCCTGCGTTCGAGCTTTTCGAGGAACTGATCGCGCGCGCCGGGAGGCAGTCCTTCGAAGATGGACGGACCCCCGATCGCCTGCATCGCCCGAGCGTACCGTTCGCCCGGACGCGCGGCAACTCACGCTTCGGGGCCGCTCGTGAACGCCGCCGGCAGCCGGCTCAGGTGCCCGTAGCGACCGAAACAGCGCTCGACCCGGTCGCCCCGAGGAACGCGGAGACGAGAGCGCCGGTCTTGCCGTCGAACGAACGCACCTGCGAGTTGCCGCCTGTCCCGGTGCCCGCGACGATCTGGCCAACCGTGGCGGAGACGCTGACGCCGCCCGTGAAGGACGTCGCGAAGGGGGCGAACGAGAGCAGACGTGACTTCGTCGCGCCGGAGAAGGCCCTGATCACGGTCGCCGTTCCGGCGCCGGTTCCCGCGACGACGTCGGCCCTGCCGTCGCCGTTCAGGTCGCCGGCAGCCACCGAGATACCTCCCGTGAAGGAAGGAGAGAACGGAGAGAGCGTCTCGAGGAGCGTGCTCGTCGCGCCGCTGTAGACCGCGATCTGCGCTTTCGTCCCTGGGCCGGTCCCGACGATCACGTCGGCCTTGCCGTCGCGGTTCACATCGGCCGCCGCGACCGTGACGCCCCCGGCGAAGGTCCCGAACGGGCTCAGCGTCTCGAGCAGCGCGTGGGTCTTTGCGTCGTAGACCCTGACCCGGGCCGGGGCTCCCGGGCCCGACCCGACCACGAGGTCGGCGCGGCCGTCGCCGTTCACGTCGCCGAGCGCAACGGAGACGCCGGCTTTGAACGTGGTCGAGTACGAGGCGAGCGTCCCGCCGGACTTGCCGTTCAGCACCTTCACGAGGGGGCCCTGGCCGGCGGCAATGTCGGCGACGCCGTCCCTGTTCGCGTCACCGAGCCCGAGCGAGATCGAGCCGGCGTAGGCGGTCCCGAACGGCGCGACGACCCGGCGAAGCGTATGCGTGGCGGCGTCGAAGATCTTGACCCGTCCTGCCGTGCCGACGACGATCCGGGGGTCGCTCGTGCCGGCAGGCGGTACCGGCGGCGCAGCCGGGGCGGCAGCCACGCCGGAGGGCGTCCAGGGATGCAGGGCGCCCTGACAGGCGCCGCGCGTCGAGGCGATCCAGTCGTGCACGCCCCCCGCCGAGGCCTTCGCCGTCCGGTCGAGGTAGAAGAGCCCGCTCTGCCAACCCGAAAGCGCCGCCTCGTCGATCAGGTGGTAGATGTTGACCTCCCGCACGTTCGGGTCGCAGGCGACGAGCTGGAGCATCTGCAGGTACCACGTCGACTGGTAGTCCTCGGTCGCCGTCTGCCCCAGCACGCCTCCCGCCGCGTTCGCCGCGGTCTCCGTCCCGACGTATCCGGGCTTCCCGGTCGAGTCGGTCTGGATCCCGACCTCGTTCAGCGAGATTGGGAGCCCCCCGCCGGCCTGCTGGCCGATCGTCGGCTGCGGTGAGCCGTTGAAGCTGTCGTAGAAGGCCTGGTAGATGCGGGGCAGGTTCGAGATGCTCGCGCTCGTCGTTCCCGCATAGCCGGTGGAGAACGGCAGCGACTGCGGGATCGGATACGGGTGGAAGTCGAGCCCGTCCATCAGTGGACGGGTGCGCCCGGTTGCTGCGGCGAAGGCCTTGAACCAGGCGCCGAGGGCGGCGAGGAACCTGACGGGCGAGGCCGAGACGTTGCTCGCGGCATTCGGGTTGTCGTTGCCGCGCGGCGAGAGGCCCACGCCCCAGACGAAGTTCTGCGAGCTCGCGCCCTTGAGCGCGTCGTAGGCCGCGGCAAGCGCACGTCCGCAGACCTCGGCCGCCTGATTCGCACCGGTGGCGTCGAACTGCGGGTTGACGAAGAGCGGCTGATTGCACTCGTTCATCACGACGTATTGATGAACCGTCGGAAACACGGCCGCGACCGACGCCGTCCACGCGGCGAACGCCTGGATCTGGGCCGTCTCGCCGCAGCCCTGCGGATCGGTCGTCGAGGTGCACTTCGTGCCGCCTGTGAACGCCATCGAGTGGAGCGGGAAGAGGTCGAGCTCGACGATTGCGCCGTTCGCCGCCGCAGCGGTGATCGCTCGGTTGACCGCGTCCTCCCCGGGGATCGCCGAGGGCGCGGCCTCGTCCCAGCGAAGCGTGATCGTGCTCTCGGTGAGCCCTTCGGCGGCAAGGGTTGGATAGAACCAGCCGACCACGGCCGGGTCCTTCGCGGCGTCGTCGTTCACGCCGATGCCGGCTGCACCGGCTCCGGCGCTCGAGAGCAGCGCAGCGATCGCCGCAAGCAAGAAGGGACGTCTCAACCCGTCAAGGAAAGCAGGTTCTGCCCACGTTCGTGCTTCCGGCCGGTCGACGGTTCGGCTGTCGCCTCGGCTCCTGACGAGCGAGAAAGTCGATGGGAAGCCGGCCGGTTGCCCCTTCGGGCACCAATTCCCGCCCTGGTCGAAATCGGGCTCCGACTCTGTCAGACTACGCCGGCTGCGGCGCTTTCCCGATCCCCAAAACGGAGGGAAAATGTTCAAGCACAAGTATCTGACGATGCGCCTGAGCCCGACGACGAAAGGGCTCGAGCTTCACCCGAAGTGGAACGAGGACTGCCTCGAGCCCACGCAGTGCATCTGTACCGACGGGTGCTCGCAGTGCAGCGGCGATTGCACCGGCTGCAGTGCGACCTGCAAGGGGCCCGATTCGACCGGCGCGATCCTGGTCGACCGCGAGGGCGAGGTGGAGTTCGTCCTCGACCTGGCCGCCCTGCAGAAGGTCATCCAGATCGCCGAGAAGTCGGAAGCGGCCCGGTAGAGAAGCGGTGGCACGAGCCGGAGCGGCGTCGGCGCTCTCGAGCGCGACGTTGTCGCACGCTGCGCTGGGATACGGCGCGGCGCTCGAGTTGGAGAGCACGGCCGCACTGACGGCCCGGCTCTACGGGTTCAATCGCTGGGCGCTCTCGCCAAAGCTCCTGATGTCGCTGCCCGGGCAGCACGAGCTTCGTGAGTTCGTGCTGAAGGAAGGGCCGGCGGAGCTGACCCGCCACTGGCGGAGTCAGCGCCAGGAAAAGCGCGGTGGCTGGCTGATGTGGGTCAGGCGCGACGGGGCGTGGCGCTTCCCGGGTGTTGCCCACAAGCTCTACCTGAGCTCGGCTCCGACCTCGATCCGGGACGCACTCCGGGAGCTCGTTCCTGTGCTCACCGAGTCCAGCTGCTTCCTGTTCAAGGTCGGAGCCACGCCGGCCGACCTCGCTCGGCCGGACAAGCTGGTCGCGTACTTCGGTGACCGCGACGAGACGTTGAGAGTCGCCGAGGCGGTGCGGTCACGGATCGTCGGGCTCCCGGCACAGGGCGTCCCGTTCGCCTGCCCGGTCGATCCCGAGGGGCTTCTGTCCTGGGGCGTCGATCCGGCGCACGAGCCCGGCGAGCCGAGGAGCTGGCGGACGTGGCTCTGCGGCGAGCTCGCCGAGGCGATGACGCAATGCGGGGAGCGCGACCGCATCAACGCTGCGCGTGAGCGCCTCGCGATTCTCGGGATCGATCCCGACCGGTTCGAACCTCCCCCGGGCCTCTGGGAGAGCGATGAAGACGACTGAGGCGCTCGTCCTCCACGACGAGGTGATCGTGTTCCCGATCGCGGAGCTCGATCCCTCCGTGCGGGCGGCGATCGAGGCCGACCCCGAAGAATACGGAGTCACCAAGCGCAACTCTCGCCGGACGACTCGCCTCGTCGACCGGGCGGCAGCCGATCTGCTCGAGGAGTTTCGCTCTCCCACGAGCGTGCCCGAGGCGATCGAACGATTCAGCCGCAGAGCTGGGATCGCGCCCCGCCAGGTTCTCGACGGCAGCTTCGAGCTCCTTTCGTTGATGGTTCGGGACGGATTTCTCGTCTCCGCGGCTGACGCACCTGTCTCACGGGTCCCTCCCGTGGACACCGCAGGCTATTGGCGCGTGCTCGAGCCGTTGCGCGTGCTCGAGGACACGGAGGTACACCTCGTGCTCTCGGCTTCGGACGAGCGCGGCGTGCTCAAGCGCATCGCCCCGGATGCCGACCGCTGGATCCGCCACGCGCTCGTCAACGAAGCACGGATCCTCGAGAGGCTCGACGGTGCCTGCGCGCCAAAGCTTCTCGAGGACGGATCCGAGCAGGAATCGCCCTACCTCGTGGTGGCCTGGCGCAGAGGGCTTCCGTCCCTCCTCGCAGCCGCCCAGGTACGGCGCCCGTGGGTGTCGAACTCGCGCGAGCACCTTGCCGCGATCTGCGTTCGGATCCTGGACGCGTATGCGGACCTGCATGCGCACGGCGTGCTCCACGGTGACGTCCAGCCCACGAACCTCCTCGTCGATCTCGATGCGGATGCCGTCTCGCTGATCGATTTCGGCCTCGCCGTGGACGAGCATGGCCCTCCGGGACACCCCTCCCTCCGTGGCGGGGTGGAGGCGTACTACCCGCCCGAGTCGGCTCGCGCTCTCCTCGCCGGGGAGCCGCTGCCCTTGCCGAGTGCCGCGAGCGAGCAGTACGCCGTCGCCGCCGTGCTCTACAAGCTCTTCACGGGCTGCGATTACCTGGAGCAACGGCTCGAGACGACGGCCTGGCACGAGGCTTTGTGCACGCTGCCGCCACGGTCGTTCGTCCGGCTCGGGATCCCTCCGTGGCCGGAGCTGGAAGCCGTCCTCGGACGAGCGCTTGCCAAGGACCCGCATGACCGCTATCCGTCCATTGCCACGTTTCGGGACGATCTCGCAGATGCGGTGCGCTCGGCTGCAGCCTCGGGCGCCCGATCGGCCTCGGCCCGCGCCTGGCAGCCGCCGGGGCTCCTCGAAGCCACGCTCGACCGGCTCACCGATCCCGCGGACATCGCCGCGCGGCCGCTTCCCCGCCCTTCCGCGAACGTGAACTACGGCGCAGCGGGCGTCGCCTACTTCCTGTTCCGGGCGAGCGGCCTGCTTCAGCGGCCCGACCTCTTTGCCGCTGCGGATCTCTGGATCGAGCGCGCCAGACGAGAGGCGGCTTCGCCGGCGGATGCCTTCTTCGACGACGCCCGGGGCCTCAGCGTGGACACTGTGGGAAAGACAGCGCTGTACCACTCTGCTGTGGGGCTGCACTGCGTCGACGGGCTGATCGCGTGCAGCGCCAATCAGCCGCTTCGACTCAGTGAGGCGATCGGCGAGCTGGTTACGGCCGCGAGCGTGGCAGAGCAGAGAGCCGATCTTGCGACCGGGTATGCGGGCCAGTTGATCGCCTGCGCCTCCGTGCTCGAGGCACTTGCGGCGCTCGGCTACGACGAGGAGCGCGAGCGAGTGCTCGCACTCGGGCAGCAGCGCCGCGACGACCTCCTTGCGATCTGGGGCCCGGTGGGTCAGGCCGTGCCGGGAGCAAGCGAGCCGTTCTTCGGGATCGCGCACGGCTGGGCCGGCACGGCGTATGCGATGTTGCGATTCGCCGCCGCAAGCGGCGAGCCGATTCCGGAAGCCGTCGTCGCGACCTTGCACTCCCTTTCCGCTGCCGCGCGGAGGCTCGACGGGGGCGCATTCTGGCCCATGGGCAGCGACAACGACGAGGTGTGGTCGGGCTGGTGTCACGGCTCCGCCGGGCACACGCTCCTGTGGGCCCAGGCACACAACTCTCTCGGCGAGGACGCGTTCCTCGAGCTCGCCGTGATGGCAGGCGAACACGCCTGGACGTCCCCGCCACCCGACACTGGGCACCTCTGTTGCGGCGCGGCGGGGCAGGTCTATGCCTTCCTTGCCCTCCACCGCCTCACGGGGGAGGGCGCCTACGTCGACAGGGCGCGACGTCGGCTGGAGCATGCGGTCGGCTTCGTCGGGACACGTGGGATGAGCGCGGACAGCCTGTACAAGGGCGACCTCGGTGTCGCGCTCCTCGAACCGGAGCTCTGCGAGCCATTCCTCGCGTCGATGCCGCTGTTCGAACCCGAACGCTGGCCGTAGCCGGCGCCGCTCGGTGCCCGGCCCATCCGATTGACTCGGCCGCTAACGCGTGACAGAGTCGGCACACAGCGCCCCCGGGCCGAGCCTGCTCAATGGTGTGCTTCGCCGGGTGCGGCGTATCAACACTCGGGATGAAGGGAGCTCATGATGGGATCTCCATTCGGAAGAAGGATCCTCATCGGCGTGCTTGCGGCAGGTGCGCTCACGGCAGTCGGAATCGCCTACGCCGACGTGCCCGACCCGGGGGGAGTGGTGCATTTCTGCTACCCGGTCGACGGGAGCGGTCGTGTGACCGCGAACTCCAGCATCAGGGTGATCGACCCCTCATTGCCGGCGAGGGCCCGGAGCTCGTGCAGCCACGACGAGGCGCCGCTCGACATGAACCAGCATGGCCGATGGCCGCGACCGGGGCCACCGGCGCGACGGGACCGACCGGTGCCGCCGGGGTGAGCAACGCCTACTCCGCCCACAGCACGGGCGACATCTCGACGACGGGAACGCTTGCGACCGTGGGAACCCTCACGATCCCGACTGCCGGGAACTACGTGATCACCGCCACGCTGAACATGGGCGAGTTCGAAGGCCTCCCGCCCGACACCTATACGGACACGTGCGAGCTGCTCGTCGGGTCCACCTTTGCGGCCGATGCGTTCCCGGTGATCACGGGAACCCTGGCCGGCCCGGGAACACCGGACAACGTCAGCATGCAGACGGTGCAGACCTACGCGGGGCCGGGGACGGCAAGCGTCGAGTGCCTCGGGATCGGAGCCTTCGTCTTCGGGCTCAGGATCACCGCGATCCAGGTCGGAAGCCTCACGGACACGGGGTTCTGAGAAGAGGCGCGATGCGCCTGCGTGTGCACGGCCCTCCAGGACGACCGGGAGGGGAGCTCGAGGCTCCCCTCCCGGCTTTGCGTCCTCAGTGCGGGATGCCCACGCCCGAGGTGAAGATGTCCTCCTCGTTCGCGGCCATGCCGTTCTGTGGCCCGCCGTCCTCGGTGCCCGTGCAGTCGTCCGGCGGATTCCCGGGCGTTCCCGTGCCCGGGCACAGGAACAGATCAGTGTCGCGTGTGTCCATCCAGAGCGGATGCGCGTCGTTGGAGGCTGCAAGCCCCGTGTAGTCCCCGAAGAACTGGCCCGAGAACTCCGTTGGCGGCGGCATCGAGGACGACGTCACTCGTGTCTGGCCCCAGGTCGTGAGGTTCCGGGAGCCCGACAGGGTGAAGTCGAGGTTCCCGGTCGTCTCGTCGTCGCCGTACTGGCGGTCGTAGTAGGAGACCGCCAGGCTCCCGTCGTCGCCGAAGGCGGCCCACTGCCAGAACTGGTCGGTGCCCGCCTGTCCCTTCGAGTTCACGACCGGTTGGGTGCGTGGGTTGGCTCCCGTTGCGCCGCCCGTGAACGAGGTGCCCCCGTCGTTGGAGACGCTGTAGAGGATCTTGTTGTTGCATGCGTTGGCGGTCTTGACGCCGGTGTAGGTGTTGAGCCCGGAGCTGTCGAACCCGGCCGGCACGCAGCCGTTCGACTCCTTCGAGTACTGGTTGATGTACGACCCGTAGGTCACGACGACCTGTGACGGGTTGCCCGGATTCACGGCACCGGACGGATAGTTCGTGGCCCGGAAGATCGAGTGCGTCGTGGTGCCCTTTTCCGGCACGCAGGCGCGGCCGGGGTCGGAGCCGGCACCCTGGTAGGTGTCGCAGCTCGGAAGGTCGTAGTAGTCGCCGACCTTCACGGGCGCGCTGAAGGTCTGCCCGCCGTCGGTCGACTTCACGAGCAGTATCTGGTTGCGGTTGTCGTTTCCGGACACGACGTTGTTGAAGTTGCTGTAGGCGACGTAGAGCGCCCCGTCGCTTCCGGTGAACGGATCCGAGTACTGGTTCTCGTTGCACGGGCCCTGCGGGGTGGCCAGGCCGTAGGTCTGCCCGCAGAGAGCGGCGCTGCTGGTGCTGACGAGGACGGGGGTCGAGAAGCTCTCCCCGTAGTCGATCGAGTGGGCCG
This sequence comes from uncultured Actinomycetota bacterium, assembly GCA_963720045.1. Lineage (GTDB taxonomy): Bacteria > Actinomycetota > Thermoleophilia > Gaiellales > Gaiellaceae > PALSA-600. The sequence goes on from CAVREC010000007.1 coordinate 45,003, forward strand.
AGTAGATGTAGGCCGTCCCGTCGGTTGCGAACGTCGTCCACGTCACGTAGATCCGGTCCCTGAACGGGCTGCCGGTGTGGTCGTCCACCGTCATGTAGGGCTTGTCGATGAACGCTGCCGTCCCGGTGCCGTTCGGATCGGGGCTCTGGATCACCGGCCGCGCCGGGAAGTTCCAGGAGGCGCCCCCGTTGCCGGTCGAGCGGAACAGGAAGACCCCGCTCGAGAGATCGGGGTTCGGGCTCGTCTCCGTCGCCGCGCTGGAACATCTGGCACGCGTAGTAGGCGTTGCCCTGGGTGTCCCAGGCCATTGACGGGTCGCCGCCTCCCTGCCAGTACTCGCGCGGGGTTCCCTCGGCCGCGCCGTTGGTGAAGCTCATCGGCGGCGTCGAATCGGCCCAGCTCCTACCGTTGTCCGAGCTGTAGCTCGAGTAGCAGTTGCCGTCTCCGCGGCGATAGTCGTTGAAGGCAGCGACGATCTGGCGCGTGTTTTCCGGGTTGATCGCGATCGCCGTCTCGTTCTCGGCCTGGCCCCGGCCCTGAAGCGTGGGGTCGGTGATGTTGAGGCAGTTCTGGTTCACCTCGACGTTGTCGCCGAAACTGCCCCCGCAGCCGTTGTTGCGCTGCGGCGTGAAGTTGTCGAGATGCCGGCTCGACCGGAGGTCACCGGTCGGCTTCAACTCGTAGTCGGCCATCCCGTCGAGCAACCTGTCCTGGATCTCCGGCGCCTTCGTCGGATCGAACGCGTGCGCCGTGCGCGCGACACCGAGTGCGCCACCGAGCACGAGCACCACCACCGCCACTGCAATTGCCGGTAGCCATGTCGAACGTCTCATCCTTCGTCCCCCTTCGGTCGGCCTCATGGGCGCCTGCCACCGGCTCGTCGCGGTGGTTCGCTTCGAGCCGAATCTCATTGCGTCTGCCCGGGTGGCGCTGGACTCTGCCCGGGGCGACACGACATGTTTTGGCTATCGCCCCTCGGGGTAGATTTCAAACATGCGATTCGCGATGCTCGTCATCGCCGCACTGACCGCTCTCTCCGTCGGAGCACTGTCGGCAGCTGGAGCAGGGTCGTTCGGCTCACCGGCTTTGAGCTTCGTGAACGGCTCAGGGGCGCGCGTTCACGGGACACACTTCCGTCAGCACGAAAGGGTGCGGGTGACGTTCAGGGCGGGCACGGAGGCTCCGGCGGTCGTCGTTCGGGCCTCGTCGTCGGGCACGTTCACGGTAAGCGCTCCCAGCGGGTTCACCTCCGATCCGTGCGGATCGGCGCTCGTGATCAGCGCCGCCGGCGTGCAGGGAGACCATGCACTCCTACGGCGGCCGCCGCGGATGTGCGCGCCCGAGACGCCCACTGCGCCGGCCCTGCCTACCGGGTAGCCGCGATCGGCCGCGTGCGATCCGCAGGCTGGGCGCAGACCTCTCCGCCCGTGCTTGCTCTAGACTCAAAGGACTCCACGGTAGGACGTGAGCGGCCGAGTGGCGTTTCAGCCCGGTCGCGATTGTCGGACTCACGTCTCCGTCTAGGCGGCTTCGGCCGCAGAATCGATGGTGTGACCATGACTGAGACTCCGAGCATCGAGCCGGAGGCCGCTGCTGCCGCTGCGCCGGCTCCCTCACCGATCCCAACCCCAGCGAGCGAGACGAAGGCCGCGCCGTTCTGGAAGCGCCTCCTCGGGAAGGCCTGATCTCCGATGGCGACAAGAAAGCAGAAGCTCAGGGCTGTAGCCGCCGGAACACCGCTGAACCCGGCGGCCAAGACGGCGACGAAGAAGACGTCGAAGGTGAGGAAGACCTCGCGTGGCAAATGAGCCCGGCGTCCTTCGGGCGATTTCAACGGTCGATGCGAGCGGCGCGGTGACGGCCTCTGCACCCCTTTGACCTGAGCGCGCTCGGCTGGAGCACCCGGTGGCGCGACGACCTGGAGCCCGGTCTCGAGCCTGCCCGCGTGGTGGCCGTTCACCGGGGCGCGCTCGATCTCTCCACCACCGCCGGTGTCGTACGCGTTCCCGCGCCAGGCGGGTCGGGGTTCGCGCCTGTCGATGTCGCCGTCGGTGACTGGGTGGGCGTCTCCGACGGGGCGGTCCAGTCGGTGCTGCCGCGGCGCACGGCCCTTGTTCGCGGTGCGGCCCGTGGTTCGAGACGCTCCCAGACACTGGTCGCGAACATCGACCTCGTGCTTCTCGTCGACTCGCTCGGCGCCGAGATCGACCTCGAGTGGATCGAGCGGGGTCTCGTCGGGATCTGGGGAAGCGGCGCCAGACCTGAGATCGTCCTGACGAAGGCCGACCGGATCGAGGATCCGGAGCCTTTCGTCGAGGAGGTCGAAGCGGCCGCACCCGGAGTGCCGGTTCACGTTGTCAGCGCTTTCTCGGGCGCCGGCTGCGAGCGGTTGCGCGCGCGGATCGAACCCGGAGCGACCGCCGTGCTCCTCGGCGCGAGCGGCGTCGGCAAGTCGACGCTCGTGAACCGCCTCGTCGGCCGTGAGCTGATGGCAACGGCGGAAACCGGGGCCGGCGACCAGGGGCGGCACACGACGAGCCTCCGTCAGTTGATCCTCCTGCCCGGCGGCGGCGCCATCATCGACATGCCCGGCCTCCGCGAGTTCCGTCTCCGCGAGTCGGCGGGCGGCCTCGATCAGGCCTTCGCAGACATCGACGAGCTCGCCGCCCGATGTCGCTTCAGCGACTGTCTGCACACCAATGAGCCCGGCTGCGCCGTCGTCGCCGCCGTTCGCTCAGGCGCGCTCCGGCCAGAGCGTGTGCAGAGTTGGCGCAAGTTCGAGCGCGAGCTACGGGCAAGCGCGATCCCGGCGTAAACGGCAGTTCGCCCCGCTGCCGGCGAGGGCCCTGGCGCAATTTCCCGCAGTTGAAGGGCGGCCGCGTTCGAATCCCTGCTCGACGATGCGCACGCTCTCGAACGGATCGTTCTTGATCCGGGTGCCGTGCGACGCCCCGCGGGATTCTCGACGTCTGGCTCAGGCCGCCACGGCCTGGTTTGGGATCGCGTCGCGCGTCGCCTGCCAGAGCGAATCACTCCCGAGTCGTACCTGGGTGGCGGCGCGGTTTGCTACGAGTTTCAGCATGTGCTGCTCGGCAGCTGCATGGTCTGGGACGTAGTCGGGACCGGGGGCGAGTAGCGCTGCGACTTCGGCGGTTGTAAGTCCATCCGGGAAGCGTTCGAGTAGCGGCGCTGCGGTCTCGGGCGGCGGGGTTCGGGCGAGCGTGGGGTCGAGGTTCGCGATGCAGACGTCATAGGCGAGCTCGGGTTGCCAGCCGCCGGCGAAGAGGCTCTGCCCGCCGCGCTCGAAGATGACCGAGGGTGCCGTGTAGCGAACGAGGCCGACTTCGGTTGTCGCCGCCTTGCCTTGCGCTTCGACTGCCGTTCCAGCGGCGCTGCGGGCCTCAGCCTTGTCACGCTCGTATGCCTCCACGATCTCCGCGTCGTCGAGGCTTTCGACGATCGCACCGGCGTCGATCCCGGGTAGCTCGGCAAGCGCCGCTCTCATCTGGTCATCGTCGTCGAGAAGGAGCTCCGTCGTGAAGTTCGCGAGCTGCAATGCTCGCATCACCCGAAACTCGGTTCCGGGGAACCGGACGCGCGCTGCGACGACTGCCAGACAGCCGCGCCCGGTCGATGCCGCGCGTGCCTTTGGCTGAAGCGTGAACGGCATCCGGTACCGGTCGCGGAAGACTGTGAGCCGTGTCACGCCGGCAGGATCGAACTGCTCGCGCATCGCGTCGGTCACCTTGTCGCGGAGACCGATCACGACCAGCCGCCATTCGATCTGATCTCCGTAGCGCCACTCGAGCACTCGAAACGCAGGGTTCGCCGAATACCCCCACGGACAGCCTGCGTCGTTGAAGACCGTCGCCTTGATCATGAACCACCCCCGAAGCTTGCGGACACAATGAGCTGACTACGTAGGTTAGCTGTGGCTCCGCGGCCGTGGACGGTGAGTGGGTCTCCTCTGCGTTTGTTCGCAAGCTAGGGCGGGAGACGGGCGGGCTGCCGGTCCTGAAGCCTCACGGAGGAATGCCCACCCTTGTGGGTCGGGTGAGCCGCTCGCTTGTCAGCTCACGGATCGAGGCGCAGCCTGCGAGCGCCATCGTCAGGTCGAAATCGGCGACGAAGTTCTGGATCACCTCACGGACACCGGCTTCGCCTGCGATGGCAAGGCCGTAGGCATACGGTCGCCCGATCAGCACGGCCCGAGCGCCGAGCGAGAGCGCCTTGAACGCGTCGGCACCGCCGCGAACGCCGCTGTCGAGCAGGATCGGGACGCGTCCGGCGACGGCCTCGACGATCCCGGGCAGGGCATCGAGCGAGCCGACTGCTCCGTCCACCTGGCGGCCACCGTGGTTGGAGACGATCAGGCCATCGATCCCCCGCTCGACGGCCGTCCGGGCGTCTTCGGGGTTCAGGACTCCCTTGAGGAGTAGCGGCAACTCGGTCAACTCGCGGAGGAAGTGCAGGTCGTCCCACTCGAGGGAGGGACGCGAGAACGTGTCGAGGAAGAGCCGGACCGCCGCGCGTGGTCGTGGCGAGACGAGGTTCTTCCAGAACGAGCCAGGGTAGGCGCGGGCAAGCTGCGCGAGCGTACGCAGGGCTGCCGGCGTAGGCGCGCCGCCGCCGGGGACCGGAGGCGCCTCATCGAGCAGCCGCTGGAACACCGGATCGCTCGTGTACTGGGCAATCCCCTTGCCGCGCAGGAACGGCAGGTAGGCAAGGTCGAGATCGCGCGGACGCCACCCCAGCATCGTCGTGTCGAGCGTGAGGACGATTGCCTCACACCCGCAGCCCTCGGCGCGCCGGACGAGACTCCCGACGAGCTCGTTCGAGGTGCTCCAGTAGAGCTGGAACCAGCGCGGAGACTCGCCCATCGCCTCTGCGCACTCCTCCATCGCGACCGAGGCCTGGCTCGAGAAGATCATCGGCACCCCCTCGGCGGCGGCGGCGCGGGCAACGAGCAGGTCGCCACGGTCGCGCGCCAGCTCGAGCACGCCGATCGGGGCGAGGAGGAACGGCGACGGCAGCATGCGGCCGAACAGCTCGGCCGTCATGTCCCGGGCCGAGACGTCGCGAAGCACGCGCGGGACGATGCGCCACTGCTCGAACGCTTCCCGGTTCGCACCCACCGTCTGCTCGCGCCCGGCGCCGCCGGCCAGGTAGGCGAACGACTCGGGCGAGAGGCCCGCGCGGGCACGCTCCTCGAGGGCAGCCGGGTCGACGGGCACTGCGGGCCGGCGGCCCCGTGCTCCGTTCAGGAAGACGTCCGCCTGCCGCTCTCGACCCTTGCTGGGTTCGGCCGGCATGCGCCGAGTAACGCACTACTCGGGCGGGCTGTCAAGCGGTGGGCGCCGAGCGCTCTTCGCGGCCTGCTCTGCCATCCTCTTGCCGGCCGTCAGGCGTGTGTCCCACCGCGCTGCGATCCGCGACACGGCGGCGCCGGCCTGGTCGAGGCGCTCCTCGCGAACGGCGCAACCTCGAACGCGATCGGAGCGTGAGGGTCGAGGCGGGGTTTCAGAGAGCCACGGGTGTCGGCCCGCTCAGGACGGGCTTGGACGGATTGCTCTATCCTCCGCGTTGTCTGTCAGCAACGTCGGGAGGAGACGGTTGGTATGAGGCTTGCCCGTCTGCGGCTCCTGATCGTGATTGCGGCGATTACTCTCGCCGCGGTGCCGGCGGCACGCTCGTCGGAGAAGATCGCTGACAACGCGACCGCGATCTCGCTTGCTGTGAACGGCAAGGGAGAGGCGCTCGTCACCTACACGGTGGGCGGGACGAAGAAGCACCTGCTCGTCTGGAACGCCGTGAACGCGAAGCCGCCCAAAAAGGGTGGTCAGCAGGTCGCGTTCAAGCTCGACTACTCGGGCGGCTATGGCAAGTGGGACGACGAGAAGTACTGGAAGACCTTCGGCACCACCTGTCAGAAGTACACGGGCGCAGCGCTCGCTTGGCTGGTGAAGGTCTGCAAGGCGCCCGACGGCTCCTACTGGGCCGTTCAGCAATGGCAGCGAGAGCTGAACAACTACGGCGTCAAGTCGACGGGCGCGAACGCAGCGAAGGACCTGCGGATCTCGCACTGGACAGGCGGACTGCCCGTGCTCAAGATCACGACTGACCACAACAACCAGGGACTCGACCACCTGTTCGGCACCTTCAAGTACTCGGGCAAAGGCGTTTACGGCTTTGCCTCGACGTCGGCGGGTGTTCCGAAGGACAGCTTCGGCCGAAACATCTATGTCGACACGTTCGACTCCGCCTACGGCTCGGGATGGAAGCGCGAGAACAGCTTCCTCACCCACGCGGCCAACGGAAGCTTCTGCTACCTGTTCGCGAAACACGGGGAGCACCCGAAAGGCGACGGCGAGAAGTACCGCGCCACGGTGATCGGCCCGGGGGTCACCCCCGATGCGATGTGGTCGGGCAAACCGGCCGGTACTTCCGCGAAGGCGCAGTCCGACGCAGACGCGGCGATCAAGGCAATGAACGACCCGGCCTGCAAGCCGGTCTGAACGAACGCCGCTCCGACGACGCAACATCCGGACCCGACTCGGTTAGTCGCTCATGCTGGCCCACGCATTTCGATTCGTGCGTAGCCGTCGAGAAGCTCGGAGGTGTTCGTGTCGGCTCCCGGCCGGATGCCGGCGGGCGCGAGAGCATCGTCTACCGGCTCACGCGGACCGAGCCGAAGTTCGGCGGCAGCGTCTCGCTTGACGGCTCGGTGGTCGGACCGTAACCTGGAAACGTTCCGTTCTGCGAAGAGGGAGGTCGTTCAGATGATGACTGTACGAGTCGCCTCCTCGGTCTTCTCGACCGACTAGCCGCGCGACGGGCATAGCTCCCTTTCGGAGACGGCCGCCGCGCCGTCCTGCCTTCACATTCCGAAAAGGAGCGTCACTTTGTCCGAGTTCGATCTCGGCATGCTCGGGTGGACATCGGAGCACGCCGACAACTTGCAGCCAGGCCTCGTGCCGGGGCGCGTGATTGCGGCGCACCGCGCTGCGTTCGACGTGCAGACGGCCGAGGAGATCGTCCGTACCCGCCTGCCCGGGCGGCTCGTGCACGAGAACGTCGAGGTCGCGGTCGGCGACTGGGTGGGCCTCGGCGACGGGCTCGTTCGAGACGTGCTGCCGCGGCGTAGCGCGATTGTCCGGAAAGCTGCCGGACTGACTTCGGAGTCGCAGACGCTTGCGGCGAACGTCGACCTCGCGTTCATCGTGTCGTCGCTCGGGCCGGATCTCGAGCCTCGCCGCATCGAGCGCTATCTCGTCACGATCTGGCAGAGCGGGGCGTCGCCGGAGATCGTGTTGACGAAGGCCGATCGCTTCGACGATCCGTGGGAGATGGTGGCGTCCGTCGAGGCGGTGGCGATCGGCGTTCCCGTGCACGTTGTCTCGGCGGTGTCCGGGTACGGCCTCGACGTGCTGCGCGCGCGGTTGACCGCCGGTGCGACAGCGGTTCTGATCGGGTCGAGCGGCGTCGGCAAGTCGACGCTCGTCAACCGCTTCTTCGGGCGCGAACTGATGGCGACGACGGAGACGCGAGCGGACGATGACGAGGGTCGTCACACGACGACCCACCGCGAGCTGATCGTGCTTCCGGGCGGCGGAGTCGTCATCGACACGCCGGGGATCCGCGAGCTGCAGCTGTGGGAAGGTGGCCTCGAGGAGACGTTCGCCGATGTCGAGGAACTCGCGCGGCGATGCCGATTCAGCGACTGCTCGCACAACACCGAGCCTGGCTGTGCGGTGAAGGCGGCACTTCTCTCGGGTGAGCTGTCGCGGGAGCGCCACGCCAGCTGGCTGAAGCTGGAACGGGAGCTCCGATCGATCGCGGTGCGAGCAGATGCCAATCTCCGGCGGGAAGAGAAGCGAAAATGGCAGCAGCGAACTCGCGAGGCCCGAACCCAGGCCCGGCACCGATGAGCTCTTATCGGCTTGCTCGGGTCAGCGGCTCATTCGCGCGGAGTTGTCGATCTGGACCGGATAGCCGGCGCGGAGGACGGCGACGGTCGAGGGCGGTGTGACGACGTCGGCGGTTCCGCGGGTCGGTCGCGTCCGTCGGCCCTCGTACCCTGCGTGCGTCCACTCCCGGAGCAGGTCGCCGAGGACGAGGGCCGGCGCATCGTCGAGGAGAACGAACGTGCCGTCTGGAAGGTCGTGCCAGGGCAGCCGGTGGATGCGCCGGCGGTGGCTGCCACGGAGGATCCGCTCGCCGTGCAGCTGCCGGTTGACCTGCTTCGCCGACGGCAGAGTCGCGCCGAGTCCGTCCGCCCAGGCGGCGCGGTAGCCGTTGTAGCTCTCGCGACGGCACTCTGCGCAGGGGCGATGTCCGGCAGCGAAGGAGACCGCTTCGTCGTAGAAGTACAGGAACGTGTAGTGATGGGGCCGCCACTGCTCGTGCCAGCGCCCCCGGAACTCGAGCGCGCAGGTGATCCAGAGGTCGCTCGCGTGGAAGCGGACGATCTCCCGGCCAGCATGGAGGATGCCACGGTTGCCCGTCCAGGCGCCGCGGAGCGGGATGGCCTCGATCTCCCCCATCGGCGTCACCCGATTACGCGCCGGCGTCACGATCGTTCCTTCCTCTCGCACCGTTGCCGTGGGGCTAGTCGGCGAGGAATTCGCGGCGAAACGGAACGCTCGGAGCTGGTCTCGTGAAACGTGCGTAGGCCTCCTTCGGGTCGGGTGTCTCTCGCTCGACTCCGGCGCCGTGCTCGAGCGCGGTCTTGTCGCGAGGGTAGAGGATCACGTCCGCGCCGACGCGACTCCCGACAGCGAGGACGAGCGACGGCCCCTCGCCGGAACCGACGATCGCGTGGGCGATATCTGCGGGGCAATGGAAGTAATCCCACTGGCGAAGCGGCACTTCCTGACCCTCGACGATCAGCAGGCACTCGCCACGCAGGATGAGGAACCCCTCCTGGTAACCCTCGCGGTGGTACATCGTCATCGGTTGTCGCGGTTGTAAGACGGTCAGGTTGATCCCGAACTCGTCGAAACGCTCGCGGTGCTTGTCGAACTCGCAGGTGACGCCGAGCTCGTTTTCTTGCCACTGCAACTCGCCGACGTTCGCGACGAACCAGTCCCTGGTCTGATTTTCACTCACGGTGTGATCTCCTTTCGCAGCCTGCCGGATACCTAACCGTGTTCGGTTCGTGTTCGGACAGGCCGAACCTCGCTCGCTGAGGCCGCTCGAGAGCTCCACCATCCATTGCGCGCCGTCGACCGCCCTGCGGATCTGGGCCACGCGCAGGCGCCGAGCCGATGCGTTGGACATCTAGGCAGGGTCTACCAGGATCGAAGCGGCCCGGGTACGGGCTCCGGGCCCGAAGCAGACGAGCGGCCGAGCACGGTGCGTTGACGACGCCGAGACGGCGCTCCTACAATCGTGCAGACCAGCCCGATGCGCCACGCTCCGCGAGTTGGGTCGGCCGGAAGCGGGGATAGCAGTGCAGAAGACTCACGACATGCGAGACGGCCGGAGCCCGTCGCCCTCCACGACGCGGACACCGGACCGGCCGGAGCCGGAGCCCGACTTCTCGCTGGGCGGCAGAGAGAACGCCGACTCGCGCTACGTTGCGCTCGCCGAGTTGCAGCGTCTGGCCGGCAACAGAGCGACGAGCAGGCTCATCGGCGCGGGAGCTCTCCAGCGAGATGCGGCCGTCGCGACCCCCGAGGCACCCCCGGGCGGCGGACCTGCATCGCCCGGGGCCGCCGGGGCGCCGGGCCCGGGCGGCGCGGCTGCTTCTCCCCGGGGAAGGAGCATCGGATCCTCGATCGGGCTTCGAACGCTCCGATCGTCGTCGACGAAGCGCGGTGGAAGGACGAGGGCCAACACCTCGTCAAGCGGGTCAAGACCGCGCTCAAGATGATTCCGGAGGACTCGGCGCAGGTCCTCGACGACTACCCCCTCGCCGAGGTACGTGACATGTACGCGGCCTGCATGGACGCGGTGAAAGAGGCGATCGACGCGCTCCGGATGGGGGCGCTCGTCGAGGCGAGCAGCCAGATGCACAAGGCCGACCAGTGGACGGGAATCGAAATCAAGGCGCACAAGCTCCTGATGGACATGGGCGTGCTGAAGTACGTCGGCGGTCAGCTCGACCACGCGGTGATCGGGTTCTTCCAGGGTGCGGCCGACGGGTTGCTCGGGCTCGTCGACGGCGCCGCCTCGCTCTTCGACGTCGACACCGGTCTCGTCGCCTGGAACGACAAGCAGTACCACCAGATCCAGGAGGCCTACACCGGGGTCAGCGGGATCGACATCGACCACGTCATGGCCGGGTCGATCGGAAAGATGGGCGGGCAGTTGGCGGAGGGATTGGCCACGTTCGAGACCCTCGGCGGCGCCGGCGACGCGGGCAAGGTCGTGATGGGGATCGAGGCGGCCGCCGGGGTGAAGTCCGTCGGCGAGAAGGTCGTGAAGATGCGCGCCGAGGGAAAGTCATGGGGCGCGATCTTCGGCGACCCGTCGTTCCTGGCGGAGTGCGCGGGGGCGATTGCGGGGGCAGCCGGCGCGGGAGGGAGCTTCGGAGGGCCGTTGAGCACCTTCCTCAAGGAGGCCGGCATGATCGCGTCTGAGGCCCAGATCGCAGCCACGGTCGACGCCATCGTCGACGTCCAGCTCGACAGGAGCCTCAGCGTGCAGGCGCGCAACGAGAAGACGGTCCAGCTCCTCGGGCAGGGCCTCCAGACGCTCGCCGCGGTCGCCGACGGGGCTGCGAAGAGCGGCGGGGCCGAGCCTCCGGGCGGCACCGGGGGCGGCGGACCCGAGCCGCCGAGCGGGGGCGGCGGAGGAGGCGGTGGCGGCGGCGCGCCTGAGGGCGGCGGCGTGCCGACTCACGTGGGGCCGGAGGGGGATCAGACCTATATCGGCCCTGCGCCGGTCGACGGCGTGCCGACTCACGTGGGGCCGGAGGGGGATCAGACCTATATCGGGCCGGCGCCGAGCGACGGCGTGCCCGTGCTGGTCCCGGGCGGGGAGTCCACCCAGGCGCAGCCCGCGAACCCGTACGAGCAGACTCAGCCTGTCGACCCGGCCGCCCCTACCCCGGTCGGGCCTGAGGGCGACCAGACCTATATCGGGCCGGCGCCGAGCGACGGCGTGCCCGTGCTGGTCCCGGGCGGGGAGTCCACCCAGGCGCAGCCCGCGAACCCGTACGAGCAGACTCAGCCTGTCGACCCGGCCGCCCCTACCCCGGTCGGGCCTGAGGGCGACCAGACCTATATCGGGCCGGCGCCGAGCGACGGCGTGCCCGTGCCGGTCCCGGGGGAGGAGTCGACCCAGTCTCAGCCCGCGAGCCCCTACGAGGAGACTCACCCTGTCTCGACACCCGCCGAGCCCGAGGTCACCCCGGCTCCCGCCGAAGGGCCCGCAGATCCCGGGGTGCCGGCCGTGCCCGGAGCGGTCCCGGAGCCGATCCGCGACTGGGGGCAGGCCATGGACCTCGGGGACCTGAGCGGCAGCGAGCCGATTTCGTCGGTCGGCGACCCGGGTTCGGTCACCCAGGCAGGCGGCGGCGTGTACGACGTTCCGCTTCCCGACGGGTCGACCGGCGTCGCCAAGATGCTGCCGGACAACCCACGGCGCCGTGCCGCGATCGAGGGCGAGCTCGAAGGCGCCTACCAGGCGTCCCGTACGGGCATCGGCGGGCGAGCCTACGGCCTGGCGCGCGCGGTGATCAACGGGAACCAGAGGATCGGCTTCGTGATGGACAAGGCAGGCGGCGGGTTCATCGACCTCGCGCCTCGGGAGTCCTGGACGCCCGAGGTCGCCGCGGCCGCAACGGCCGAGGCCGCACACTGGCGCTCGGCGGTGAACGAGACGACGATCGAGACGCTGGACGCGTACCGCCAGAGGCTGCTCGACAACGGCCAGCACTACTCGGGGGAGCTCCAGTACTTCGTCGACGAGAACGGCCGCTTCCAGCCGATCGACTTCCAGGGCATCGACCCCCTGCCCGCCGAGCCGGAAGCACGGCAGAAGGCGATCGACGCGCACAACAAGCAGTTCGCGAAGGAGCATGACGACCTCGAGAAGATCGCGGCCGAAAACGCGGCCGGGCACGGGACGCCGTAACCCCGCCGCCGCAGGATCGTGGAATCCGATCACGCCCACCGCCCGACACGGGCCCCGTCCACGCCGTCGGCAACACGGTGGGCGGGCCGGTCAAGATCCAGTCCTAGGGCTGCTTTCCCGGGGAGGGCGGCCGCGCCCGCCCTCCCCGGGAAAGCCTGCCGCTCGCCGCGTGGGAGCAGATCGCTTTCATCTCGGCTCAGTCGCTCGTGCCGGCGACGGGTTGGCCGTGAACTGTCGCCTCGGGTGGCCGGGGCCGCGTGTAGAGGCGTCGTAGGGGCGCCGGCGCCCACCAGTTCCACTTTCCGAGCAGGACCATCAGTGAGGGCACGAGCAGGGCGCGGATGATCGAGGCGTCGATCAGGACGACGAGCGCGGTGCCGAGGCCGAGCTCCTTGATGAAGACGAGCTTCGAGGTCGCGAATGCGGCGATCGCGACCGCGAACAGGAGAGCCGCCGCGGTCACGATCCGCCCTGTTCGCTCGAGGCCGATCGCGACGGCTTGGCGGTTGGGGACGCCGCTGTCGTGTGCCTCTTTGATCCGGGAGAGCAGGAAGACGGCGTAGTCGGTTGCGACGCCGAAACCGATCGCGAAGAGGAGGATCGGCTGGGTTGCGTCGAGCGCGCCGTTGCCTCGATAGGAGAGCAGTCCTTGCAGGTGGCCGCGCTGGAAGATCAGGACGAGGATGCCGAAGACGGCGCTCAGGGTGAGGATGTTCATCAGCACAGCCTTCACCCCCAGCACCACCGAGCCGGTCATCAGGAAGAGGGAGATCAGCGTCGAGGCGATCACGGCCGCCAGTACGAGCGGTAGGTGGGCTCCGAGGCTGTGCTCGAGGTCGACGAACCCCGCGGTCTGGCCGGCGACGCCGACGGAGAACGGGGCCGGCAGCGCGCGCACGTCATGGACTAGGCGCTCCGTGGGCGCGCTGTAGGTCGGTGTGGACGGGGCGACGTCGAGGAGCGAGAGGCGCGGGCCGGCGGGGTGCGGTGTCGCGACCGCGGCGACGTCCGGGAGGGCGCGGATCCGGTTGACGAAGGCGCGTAGCTGCGGGGAGCCGGCGGGGGCGCCGACGACGATCTCGAGTGGCGCCGTGCGTCCGGGCGGGAACTCGGTGCGGAGCGCCTGGTCGACCTGGTGCGCGCTCGCGCTCGCCGGCAGTACGCCGGCGTCGATGGGCAGGAACTTGATCGACGCGAACGGGATCCCGAGCGCGATCAGCGCTGCCGCGCTGAGCACTGCGATCCGGCGCGGACGCCGGGTCACGAACTGGGAGAGCCGGTACCAGAAGCCTGATTCCTCCGGCCGCGCGTCACGGTCGGCAGCGCGCTGGAGCCGCTTGGGGGCAAGCGCATTGACCCGCGGCCCGAGTAGGGCGAGCAAGGCCGGTAGGACGAGGATTGCGAGGGTGGCTGCGATCAGCGCGACGAGTGCGCCCGCGATCCCCATCGAGTAGAGGAAGCGCTGCGGGAAGATCGCGAGCGAAGCGACCGTGGCGGCGACGGTGAGCGAGCTGAACACGATCGCCCGGCCCGAGGTTGCGAGCGTGCGGCGCAGGGCGTCGACGCCGAAGCCGTGCACGGCGGATTCCTCCCGATAGCGGGAGACCATGAACAGGCTGTAGTCGATCGCGAGCCCGAGGCCGAGGCCGGTAACGAGGTTGAGCGCGAACACCGACAGGTGAGTGAAGTTCGAGACGATTCGCAGCGCGAAGAACGTCGTCAGGATCGCGAGGGCGCCGAGTAGCGGTGGCAGGAGCGACGCGACGAGCGAGCGGAAGAACAGCAGCGAGAGCAGGAAGATGAACGGGAAAGCGAGCAGTTCGGCGCGCGCGAGGTCGTGGCTGACCTGCGTGTTGGCCTGCACGCTCGCGATCGCGGGCCCGCCGAGGATGACGTCCTGCCGGCCGGCGAACTCGCTTTCCAGACGCGAAGCGTCGTCTTGGATTCTCGAGTCGGACTTCGGCTTGAAATACGCGACGACATAGGTCGAGCGTCGGTCGCGGGCGAGCAGGGCCGGGTCGTGGCTGTCGAAGTAGCTCGATACCGCGGCGACGTCTCGGCTCGAGCGCAGCTCCGCCTCGACCCGGCGGACACGGCGTGCCGCGTGGGCGCTGTGGACGTTGCCGATGTGGACGAGCGCGATCACCCCGGGGTCGATCTGGCGCCCGGCGGCGGCCTGGTATCGGCTCGTCGCCTGGACCGATTGGGTCGAGGGGTCGGTGTCGCCGTACGGGCTCAGCCGTTTCGTCACGCCGACCCCAAATGCGCCGGCGATCACGACGCCGACCAGCGCGGTGACAAGCACACGGAGGCGATTGCGATAGAGGAACGTGGCGAGTCTCTCGAGCATGACCTACCGCCTTCGTGTCACGGTCGCGATCGCCTGAGCGACGGCGTTCGGCTGATCCCATTGCGGCCAGTGGCCGGCGTCATCGATCAGCTCGAGCTCGGCGCTCACGAACAATCCTGCGAGATGACGAGCGAGGTCGCGGCCCAGGTAGCGGTCGGCGGCGCCGAAGACGACGCTGACCGGAACCTCCAGCGTTTGAAGCGCGCCGGCAGCGATCCGCCGATCCTGCCGTTCGAGAGCGGCCGGAAGGTCGGCGGTCCAGCCGCGGATTGCGGCCAGTGCGTTCCGCTCACCGAAGAACTGCGGCATGATCGCGCGCGCCGCGATGCCATTCTCGTCGCCTTCGACAGCGCCGAACCCGCGGCCCGTGTAACGCAAGAGCCACTGACGCTGCTGCGGGTCGTCGAGCATCGCATCCGCGAGCGGGGCAAGTCGAGGCTCGGCGAGCAGACCGATCAGCTCGGGCAGCCGCAAGGCGCGGCCGGTCCCGTAATAGGTGTTGAGGAGCACGATTCGCTCGACCAGCTCGGGATGTTCGATTGCCCAGTCGATCGCCTCGGGCCCCGAGGCGTCGTGGCCCACGAGCACGACCCGCTCGTCCGCGAGCGCAGCAACGACCGCGGTCAGCTCGGCCTGCCGGGCTGCGGGCTCGAAGGGCCGCTCGTCGGGCCTGTCGGACGCCCCGTAGCCGAGCCAGTCGAACGCGACGACACGGTTTGCCAGCCGCGGCATCAGCTTGTCGTAGATGTGGTGGTCATCAGGGAAGCCGTGCATCAGCACCACGGTGGGCGCCTCCCCCGGCCGGTCGATGACGTTCAGGCTCCCGCCGTCCGTTTCGATCCGGCGGGCAGTCGCAGGGAACACTGTCTCGGTAACGGTCACGATCTCCTCCTTCATCTCGCTTGCTTCACGCAAGTCGAGACCCTACCAAAGTTCGCTTGCGTCACGCAAGTCAGCTATCGTTGGGGGATGCTGAATCGCGACTATCCCGACCAGATCTGCTCGATCGCACGCTCACTCGAGATCGTCGGCGAGCGCTGGACGCTGCTGATCCTCCGCGACGCCGTCCTCGGACTCGAACGTTTCGAGGAGTTCCAGGACAGCCTCGGGATCGCGTCCAACGTCCTCACCGCCAGGCTCAAGCATCTCTGCGAGGCGGGCGTGCTCGAACGCGTCCCCGACGAACAGCGCCCGGGCCGGCCGAAGTACGTGCTCACCACGAAGGGACGCGAGCTCGCCCCCGTGCTGATCGTGATGATGAAATGGGGCGACCGCCACTACCCGACGCCCAACGGCCCCCCGAGGCTCACCCTCCACGCCGGCTGCGGCGGCAACGTGGGCCCAGACTTCCTCTGCGAGAAGTGCGGGAAGCGGCTCGGAGGCGGAGAGATCCAGCTCGCGCCAGGCCCAGGTCGCGCCGCCTTCGACGGCCCTGACGCCGGCGTTCCCACGACGGCCGGGAGGTCACCTCAATGAGCAACCGTGTGTACGAGATCGACCTCGACGAGAAGCTCGGATCGACGGACCCTGATCGGTGCCGCCTGCTGCGAGATGCACGAGAGATGACCCGAAGTTCATGAGGACTGGAATATGAGGCTGCCGATCGTTGTGGCGATTTTGTCATCCTGAGTCGGTATCCCCGAGCGCGATCGCACCCGAGGTCGCGCAGCATCGGCGATCATGCGCGACGCTCTCGAAGCCGCGCCGCGTCCCCGATCGCCCGCGCGATCGCTGGCGGCCCTCCAACGAGACGGCTGAGGAAGCGGATGTCGGACGGGGAGGCCCCACTGTGGGCCTCCCCGTTTGGTCCTCTCGTCGTTGCGACTGTGGTTAGCAGCCGAGGGCGGCTTCGATGTCTTGGGCCTGAGTGGCGAGGGACTCGCCTTGCGTCGTGCTGATCTTCTTTCCGGTCTGGGCTTTGACTTCGTTCTCGAAGTCGCCAAGTGCGGCGCATGCGTCTGGGGTGTTGTTCGCGGCGACAAGGGTTTGGATCTGGTTGACCTTGGCGGTGAGGCTCTTGCCGGGGCCGACTTCTCTGACTGCCGTAGCGAGCGTGGCGAGCTGATCGGCCGCGCTCTGAACCTGCGCGCCCGGGCTGGTGGCGCTGACCGTTATCTCGAGCAGTGGGTAGGTGACGGTCGCGGTGCACGAGAGTTGGTGGCCTGCGTCGCTCGTGGTCGGCGTGTAGGTGGCCGAGTTGGCGCCGCTGATCGGGGTGCCGTCGAGAAGCCACTGATAACCGTCGGCGATGTACGCGTCGTGTGAGGGCTGCTGGCCCGCCCACGTCGACCAGAGGTCGCCGCCGCATGTTTGGGGGACGGCGACGCCGTCGGTGCCGGTGATCGATGGTGCTGTGACCGATGCTGCGGGTGCGCCGATCCCGAACTGTCCGAGCCCTCCGGCGGCGCCGAACCAGAGGTTCCCGTCGGTGCCCGTCGTCACAGCCGAAGGACCGCCGGCCGCGCCGATCGAGTGTTCGGTGATCGTTCCCGCGGGGGTGATGCTCCCGATCTCGTGGGTGACCGTCTCAGCGAACCAGATATTGCCGTCCGCGCCGAGCGCGATCCCGTTCGGGCCGGCCCCGGGAGTCATCCCGGCGCTGAACTCCTGGATCGCGTGTGTCGTCGGGTCGATCCGCCCGATCGCGTTGGTGGTGCCGCTGTCTGTGAACCAGAGCCCGCCGTCGGATCCGGTCTCGATGATCTGCGGCAAGCTGCCCCCGTTCAGACCCGTGCTGAACTCGCTGACCGCATGCGTCGTCGGGTTGATCATTCCGATCGCCCTGGGCGTGCCCTGGTCGGTGAACCAGATGTTCCCGTCCTGACCTGTCCTGACGCTGTTCGGGCTGCTCGTGGCGGGAAGCGGGAACTCCGTGATCGCTCCGGCCGGCGTGATCATCCCGATCGCCTTCGTCGTGCCCTTGTCGACGAACCACATGTTGCCGTCCGGGCCCGGGGCGAGCCTGCCGGGGTTGCTACCCGTGTTCAGCCCGGTGCTGAACTCGGCGATCGTCCCGTCCGCCGTGATCCGTGCAATCGCCTTCGTCGAGCCGTCATCGCTGAACCACATGTTCCCGTCCGGGCCTTCGCGGCCGAACCTGAACGGGGCACTACCCGGGTTCAGTCCGGTCGTGAACTCGGTGATCGTCCCGTCCGGTTCGGCCCTACCTACCGCCTTCGTCGTTCCGCCGTCGGTGAACCAGACCGCGCCGTCGGGGCCCGCACTCCCCATCGTCGGCGAAGTCCCCGGATTCAAGCCGGCGCTGAACACGGTCACCTGCCCGAGTGGCGCTGCACCAACGACCGCCGCACCCCACAACAACAATGCGCCGGTCAACACCGCTCCGCCGACTGCGGCCTTCGCCCGTCCCGGCCGCATCGAGAGACTCCACACACGTCCCGGAGCGTTCGCCGACCTCTCGCTTCTCGAATCTTCGTTCGTCTTCATTGAAGCCTCCTGATTGGCCGATCGCGCGCGGCGACCGGATTGGTGGGTCGATGGCGTCGAGGTGCCGGTCGCGCTCATGAGAGTCCCGGCGAACGGCGGCGGAAAGCCGCGAGCCCGATCACTCCCAGAGCAAGCGCGCCGGCGCCGAGCAGGGCCGGCCGCGTCCCATGGAAGGCAATGCCGGCACCGACCGACGTGGCGCTTCCCGCCGTCGGCCGGATCGCTGCCGAGCTCTCCGGGCGCGCGTAGTAGGCCGAGATCTCGTGTAGGGCGACGGCATAGCCGGGATCGGCCGAGACCCGGTTTACGAAGGGAGCCTCGTTTTTCGGCTCTCCCGCCGGGACGGCGGCGGCCGGAATGGAAGTCACGATCTCCCCGGCGACGTGGCTCGAGACGGGGCGGGTGAACGGCCACTGGTTCTTCGGCTCCGCGCTTGCGGTGGCGGCGACGAGCCCGGCCACGCACGCAAGCACGGCGAGTGTGATGAGGATGCGCTTCGGATGCATGTCTTCGTGCCTCCTTTGCCGGGCCGCGGAATGCGGCCGAGGCAAAGGAGCCTCCGACATGCCCCTGACCGGGGGCTTACCGCCCGCTGACAGGCACCTGACCGGCGCACACCGGCTGGTACGGGCGGCTGCCCACGAAGCGAGACCACTCATCACGGGTGAAGCTGCGTCCGGCGACGGCGCAGGCGTGTTGCTCCCACACCGAGACGGAGGTGGGCCAGATCTGCGTCGACCCGTCGTCCCAGACGACCACGAGATGCTTCCCGTCGGCCGTGTACGCGGCGTTGCCCCAGCCGGATCCCCTCGAGGTGCCCGGGAAGCTCGCGCCGAACTGCTGGAGCGTCGAGGCCGTCCACAACTTGGCGAGATCGTCCGATCCTCCCGCGGTCGCGAACACCGAACCATCCGGGCTGAAGGAGATCGTGGCCACCGGCGCCGTCGCGACCAGCGTCGGCCGGCCGATCTCGGCCCCGTCGGCGGGATTCCAACGCTGGACGATGCCGGACCAGCTCCCCGTCGCGAGTGTCCCGTCGGGCGAGTATGCGAGCGCCGTGTAGGACAAGCCGCCTGCGCCTTCGGGGAGCAGCGTGCGCTCGGGCCGGCCGGTACGGGCGTCGTAGAGCACGACCGGGCCAGTCTCGTACGCGGCCGCAACCGTTTTGCCGTCGCTCGAGAAGGCCACCGAAGTTACCCAGCCGGCCTTCTTGCGAAGCAACCAGAGCAGCTTCCCGGACGCTGCGTCCCAGACGGCAACCGTTCCGTACCGCCAGGGAATGACGCCCGGCGTGTGGTTCACGTCGCCGGCCGCGACGAGGCCGCCGTCCGGTGAGAAGGCCGCGGCCGTCACGACCTCGCGCACACCGTTGATCGACCCCATCCCTCTGAGCTGCCGGATGAGACGGGGCTGCCGCCCGAGGCTCGTGCCGGGGCTCCAGAGCTGGACGTGGCCGCTGTCGCCGGTCACCGCGATCACGCCGTCTCGAGACCAGGCAAGGCCCGCGACCTCGCCGACCACCGGCCGGAACTTGCCGACCCTCGCGGTGGTCTCGGTCGAGAAGATCCCCACCTCGGAGGCGGCGATGCGAACCGCGAAGCGCCGCCCGTCGGGAGAGACGGCAAGCGGCGCCGGGACGGCGCTCAGGTCGCCGCCCAACGGGAGCGGAGCGCGTGTCTTGTAGGTCGAGAACTGCGCCCCGAAGCGGCGTTTTGTCCCGAGATCCCAGACGAAGATCGCCCCGTCGAGACTGCAGGAGTAGAGCGTCTGATCGTCCAGGCTGAAGACCACGCTGCCCACGTGAGCGGCGTGTCCGAGGAGACGCTCGATCGGCGTCGCTGTCGCGACGTCCCAGAGGATCACGCTCCCGTCGGTCGAGGTCGTGGCGACCGTCCGGCCGTCGTGGGAGAACGCGATCGTCGTGACCCCTGCCGTGTGCGATCCAAGTCCGGGGGTGACCCGGCCTGTGGCAAGGTCGAGAAACGACACGGTTCCGGCACTGCTGCCGATGACGAGCGTCCGTCCGTTCGGGCTGATCGCGGGGCGGACGCTGGGCCCGATCCGTACGTCGTATCGATGGACGAGCTCGAGCGTCGTCGCATCGAGGATCGTGAGCGTCTGGCTGCCGAGAATCGCGAGACGCCGGCCGCCGTCGAGGAGGGTGACCGCCTCGGAGCCGTCCGAGCCGACCGGAGCGGAGGTCGTGATCCTCCGGCCGGTCGCGAGGCGCCAGCGTTCGATGTAGGCGGGCCCCTCGGAGCCGTTGGCTTCGGCGAGGTTGTAGACGAGATACACGATGCCGTCCCGCCCGATGACCACCCCTGTATCCACATTCGTGACGTGGGTCAGGAACCTGTGGTCGAGCGGGAGGTCGCGGACGATCGCGTAGGTGCGGGCGCTCCGGACCTCGATGCGCGGCACGACGGCCCCCGCCGGGGCGACCATGAGCGACCCGTCGGGCGAATAGGCGACCGGGTCCGTGTATCCGAAGCCACGGACGGTCGCCTCCAGCCGCCGGTGGACGAGGTCGTAGAAGCGGACGGCGCCGTGGTTGTCGGTCGCAGCGAGGGTGCGTCCGTCGGGGCTCACCGAAAGCGATTGCGGCCGTGAGGTGATCGGGCTCGCGAAGCTCGCGATCGCCGCCGGGCTCCGGAGCAGCGTGGCGAGCAGTGTCCCCTCGGTCTGTGGCGAGGGGCTCAGGTTCACGGCCTCGCGCGCGAGTAGCATCGCCGTGTCGATCCGGGGCTCACCCACGGCCTCGGCGCCGAGCTGCCGGCCGAGCGCGACCGTGGCTTCGTGGTTTGCGTGCCGCTGCTGGACGAGCGCCAGCGACCCGGCCGCGACCGCGACCGCGAGCAGTGCGCCGACGCCCGCGACGAGCAGCTTCAGCCGCCGGTTCCGCTGCCGTTCCCGCTCGAGGCTCCGCTCGCTCTCGTCGCGGCTCGCGGCGACGAACTCTCGCTCGACGCTGTCGAGCTCGCCGGTGTGCCCGGCCTCCCAGTCGAGGACGGCAGAGAGCCGCGCACCGCGGTACAGGTCTCCCGGATCGCGGCCGCCGTTCTCCCATTCGCGCGCCGACGCGGCCACATGCGCGCGGAGCCGCCTCGACTCGGCTTCCTGCTCGAGCCACTCGCGCATGCGGGGCCACTCCCTGAGCAGGGCCTCGTGGGCGACCTCGACTGCCCCGTCGTCGGCGGTCACAAGCCGCGCCTCGACAAGGACGCCGAGGACCCGCGCGACCTCGTCACGGCCGCGGACGATCTCCTCGGCGGGAACCCGGCGGCGAACCGCGGCGTCCGCCTCTCCGGCGGCGAGCTGCAGCATGATCGAGCGCATCACCGCCTGGTCAGGCTCACTCACGCTCGCGTAGGCCGATTCGGCCAGCCGCCCGACGGCTCCCTGAACGCCTCCGGCGGCGCGGTAGTCCGCAAGCCTGAGCGTCTTGCCGTCCCGGCGCCGCCAGAGCTCGAGCAACGCCGTCGAAAGCAGAGGCAGCCCGCCCGGCTCGCCGGCGACATCGCCGACGAGCGCAGCGGCCAGGTCGTCCGGGACGACGAGACTCGCCCGCTCCGCCGGCAGCCTGACGGCCTGTTCGAGCTCCTCGGGCCGCATCGGTCCGACCAGCACGTGGTTGCGTGCGAGCAGGGAGGCGAAGTCGGGGTACGAGGCCACGCGCCCGTAGTAGTCGGCGCGTAACGAGACGGCGACGACGGCCCTGCCCTGTGGGTCGACCACGGCCGCGACGAGCGAGTCGAGAAACGCCAGACGTTCGGCTTCGTCCGCGCAGAGCGTAAAGACCTCCTCGAGTTGGTCGACCGCGATCACCACTCGGCTTCCGGCAGGGGTCGCCCTGAGGAGCGCCTCGGGGGAGCCGCCGCAGGCGCGCTCGAGCTCGGCACGCGGATGAGCGCCGGGACGCACGACGAGGATCGGCCAGTTCCGGCTGCCGGGCAGCGCACCCGAGGCGACTGCCGCAAGGAGCCCCGCTCGGAGGATCGACGACTTGCCGGCGCCCGACGGCCCGATCACACCGACGAGCGGGGTCTCGGCGAGCCGTGCGACGAGGTCGGCGACGACGCGCTCGCGGCCGCAGAAGTACTCTGCGTCGCCGATCTCGAACGACGCGAGGCCCTTGAAGGGGCAGACGACCACCTCGCCCAACGCCCCGGACGGCGCTGCAGATGCGTCAAGAGCGGGGTCGTGGGTCAGAATCGCCCGCTCGAGCTCCTGCAGCGTCTTGCCGGGCTCGAGCCCGAGGTCGTCAGAGAGAAGCGCCCGCGTCTCGCGGAACACCTCGAGCGCATCGGCCTGGCGGCTCGAGCGGTAGAGGGCGAGCATCAGCTGTCCGCGAAGGCGCTCCTGGAGCGGATGGGCCGCGACGAGCGACTCGAGCCGGCCGACGAGCGCGGTCGCGTTGCCGAGCTCGAGCTCCGCATCGACGAGGTCCATCTCGGCTGCCAGATGGAGCTCCTCGAGGCGCCGGATCTCCGTCTGCAGGCAGTCGACCGTGCCCAGATCCGCGAGCGGCGCTCCGCGCCAGAGCGCAAGCGCGCCGCGAAGCGCCTCGGCGGCGCCTCGAGCGTCGCCGGTTGCAAGGAGGCGTCGACCCTGCTCATGAAGACGCTCGAAGCCTGGAAGGTCGACTTGGTCCGGATCGGCGTTCAGGCGGTAGCCGCCCGGCCGGGTCTCGACGATCCCGTCGCGGCCGTTCGGATCGCCGTTCGAAAGCGTCCGCCGCAGCCGTGAGATCGCCGACTGGAGCGCATTCACGGCCCCCTCGCCGGCCGCTTCGCCGAAGAGCTGCTCGATGAGCCGTTCGCTCGGGACTACGTCACCGGCACGCAGCAAGAGCAGCGCCAGCAGAGCCCGTTGCCGCGGGCCGCCGAGTTCGATCGCCGACCCTTCACCGCGAGCGACCTCGAGCGGGCCGAGGAGCCGAAACTCGAGTCGAGCTCGAGGGGCTAGGTCGGTGGGCACACGAAAACTATCCACCTTTTTTCCGTTACTTCCAAATTCTCCTGACGCGACGTGGGTGGAACTCAGTCCGTGGACGGCGGCCCGAGGATCGCGGCGAGGCCGATCGCGAAAATGACGAACGGGAACGCGAGCAGCACGCCGGTCTCGTGGACGATGAAGGTGTCGACGGGGCCGCGGTAACTCCCGTGCTACTTGTATCGGGCGTTCTCGACGCTCAGTTGGCCGTTGTAGGTCAGATGCACTCCGCTGAGATTCGTGCTGAACCCGGCGAACGTGACCGGGTTGTAGAGGACGATGATCGGCCGGTCGCCCTGGATGATCTGCTGCGCGACGTGGTAGAGGGTCGTTCGTGCTTGCGTGCTCGTCGCCTTCAGCCCGTTCGAGAGGATCAGGTCGAGCCGCGGGTTGGAGTAGCCGCTGTAGTTGCTCGCCCCGGAGGTCGCGACGAACTGGTAGATGCGGAGGTGAGGGTCGACGCTGCCCGGAGCGTTGCCGAAAAACCAGGTATCGAAGTTCCCACTGGCTGCCTGTGCCACGCCCGTCGCGCTGTCGGTCGAATCGATCACGACGTGGATCCCGACCGCCGCCTCCTGCGCCTGGAGGAACTGCGCCAGGAGGAGCCTGTCGGTCGAGTTCGAGATCAGCAGGTGCACGGTCGGGTTCGGGAACCCCGACGCGGCGACAAGCCTCTTCGCGTCCGTGGGGTCGTACGGCGTGCAGGGGACCTTCGTGGCGTCGTACCAGGCGGTGTCCGCGGGTGCGATCAGGCTACAACTGACCTGCATGAGGCCGTCGAAGACGACCCTGTTCATCGTGTTGCGGTCGATCGCCTCCTCGAATGCCTGCCGCAGCTTCGCGCTCGATGCGAGCGGCCTGCCGGTGTTCGTGTACGGGAGGTTGCCGAGCCCGTTCTTGTTGCCGATGTTGATGATGAGGCCCTGCCAGCCGAGCTGGGGTCCCTGCATCACGCGCAGGCCCGAGCTCTGCCGGACGGCCGACAACTCGGTCGGCGAGACCTGATCGAGCACCTGAATGTCGCCCGCCTCGAGCGCGGCCGCGGCCGCGGCCGCATCGGTCATCGGCTTGTAGACGATCTTGTCCAGATAGACGTGATACTTGTCGTAATAGAAGGGCGACTTGATCAGCGTGACGTTGTCGCCGGCGACGCGGTGGTCGAACATGAACGGGCCGACACACACGGGATCGCTCGCAAAGTCGGCCCCGAGCTTGGTCAGCTGCGTGGGAGAGAGGACGTACGGATTGCCGCCGATGAACGTCGTGTCCCGCGCCTTCAGGTGGTAGACGACGGTGTACTGCCCGGACGCGCTGACGCTGTCGACGCCGGCAAAGTCGCTGGCGCGGGAAGCGCCGGGGTACGTCATGATCCGCTGGACCGAGGTGACGACGGCTTGCGCGTCGAACGGGGTGCCGTCGTTGAACTCGACCCCCTGCCGCAACTGGATCGTATAGCTGAGCTTGTCCTTCGAGAGCACCGGAAGTGCGGCGGCGAGCTCCGGGACGAGCTGCTTGTTGGCGTCGAACTCGTACAGCCGCTGGCACATTGCCGGGAAGATCTGGATGGACGAACTGCTGCGGCCCACCGTCGGATCGAGCGAGTCAGGGTCACCCCTGCTCAGGCCGACAACGAGCACTCCGCCGTACTTCGACCCGAGGTGCGTACGCGCCGACGCCGGAACGAGCACGAAGAGGGCGAGCCCGACTCCCGCGAGGAGCATGACCGCAGCGCGGCCGGGGCTCGTCACCGCGCTCTCCGGGGCGGGTGCGACAGGAACGTAGCCCGAGTTTACGCGCAGTCGCCGGATGCGACCTTCCGCACAAGATGGCGGGCGTGGCCCGGCGCGGCGCTGCTCGTCGAGCCGCTTTCCAGGTCATGGCGAGGGCCCCGCCGTAGCGGAGCCCTCGCCGCCGTGCCTCGTTCAGGACGCTACTTCGTGTTTCCGTTGCCCGGGTCGACCGACTCCGGGCTGTCCCCCTGCTCGCCAAACGCCGGCGACGTCGCCGTAGCGCCCTCGTTGCCGGCCGAATCGGTGCAGACGACGACGAGCTGGAAGGACGTTGCGTTCATGCTCAGCCGGTTGCCCTGCCACTTGACCGACTGGTCGCCGTCCTTCTGGCTCTTCAGGCGGACGGAGTCGCCGTCGTGCACTTCGACCCCGTTCAGCCACGCGCCGGCCGTACTGCCCGCCGAGCACGCGGCGGTGACGGTGAAGACGGCGGACTGTGCGTCGCCCTTGACGAACCCGGTCGCGTCCGGGGTCAGCTTCCCGGTCGCAGCAGGGGACGTCTTGCTCGTGGTGCTACCGCCGTCATCGCTCACCGTGACCATGACCGTATGCCCACCCCCATCGTCGGCATACGCGTGGGTGCCGCTCACGACGAAACCGGTCGGGCCGGCAACGCCGACGACGCCTGCGGTGGTCGGCGAGCCGTCGCCCCAGTTGATCGTCGCCGTGAAGTCGGCGGTGGTGCCGAACGGGCTCGCGTCGGTGAAGCCAGACGCGACCGCGCACGGGCCGGAGCCGCACGACACCTTGATCAGCCCCGGGGTCAGCGCCGCGTCGGCAACTGTCGCTCTACTCGTCCCCGTCGCCGCGTTCGCCGCGGTGTCGACGTCGGTGAGCGTGGTCGTTACGGGATAGCCGGCCTCTTCGGTGTAGGTGTGGCTACCCGTGACGGTGAAGCTGCCGCCGCTCCCGGTCACGGTGCCGGTTGCGACGGGCGAGCCGTCGCCCCAGTTGATCGTCGCTGTGTACTCGGCGGCGGTCGCCGCCGTGTCCGGATCGGTCACAGTCGCGACCGCGCCGCTGAACGGCACGCCCTCGACCGCACTCACCGGGGAGCCCGTCACGGTAGGTGTGGCATCGCGCGTCGTCATGTACAGGTCAGAACTGGCTGAACCTGGGCGAGTCGAGCTAAAAACGAGCGTCTGCCCGTCCGAGGACAGATAGGGGTGTATGTCGTTGTTGGCGCTGTTCACGGTCGGGCCGAGGTTGACTGGAGCCGACCACGGCGCGTCGACGCTGGCTCGGGTTGCCGTCCACAGATCGGCCGATCCGGCGGTCGACCCGGCTAGTCGCGGCTCTCGGCCCGAGTAGAAGAAGATCTCCAGCCCGTCCTGGCGCACGGTCGGTCGGTTCTCGGTGTCCGTACTACTGAGCTCCGGAATCAGCGTCGCCGGGCCCCATGTCCCGTCTGCCTGACGGTCGCTGACGTACAGGTCGGCGAACCCGGCGGGACCTATCCGGTCGCTACCGAAGAAGAGTTGCGGGTGGCCTCCGTTGTCGAAGTAGCCGCTCCCGTTCTCGGCCGCCGCGGTGTTCACGTTCGCGCCGAGGTTCGTGGGCGTCTGCCAGCCGAAGTCGTCGTGGATGTCTGCGCGGTAGGACTGATAGAGGTCGGGGGTGGGTGCTGCCGGTGGCGGCGGTCCGAACCCACCAGGACGGTCGCTGGCGAAGAACATCCAGTGGCCATCTGACGAAAACGCAGGGACGTAGTCCCTCGAGTTCGAATTGATCGTTCGGCCCAGATTCGCCGGCATTCCCCACGCAGCGCTCACCGAGGCCCGCTGTGAGACCCAGATGTCGTCGCTGCCGACCCCACCCGATCGGCCGGAGTAGAAATAGAGGCTCAAGCCGTCCCCGGAAAGGGCGGGGCCCTGTTCGGTGGACGCTGAGTTGACTACCGGCCCGAGGTTCACCGGCGCCGACCAGCCCGTAAACGTCGGTGCGGGAGCCGTCGAAGCCGTCGCAGCGGTCGCGAACAGCGCTACCACAAGCGCGAGGCCGGCCAGGGTGGGCGCGGCGACCCGCTTGCTCAACATCTTCTGCCTGTCTCTCGTGCGAGCGTTCACTGCGGATCCCCTCTCGTCGTGGATCGCCGGTGCGACCCGTCGGGACAATCAGACGGCGAGGCGGTAAAGGACCGGTATGGGGGTGGGTAAAGAACTCGCCAGAGCCGTTCGTCACGGCCTGCGCCTCGTCGTACGAGCTCCACTGGCGATCGAGGTCCGGCTCGACCACGCGCAATGAGGTACAAGAGGACCAGCGGCCGGGGTCAAAGGGCCCCGCAGGAGGGCACGGATGAAGTTCGGGTTGCTGGGGACGCTGGAGGTTCGGGCCGGCGACGCGCTGCTTCCGCTCGGTGGGCCGAAGCAGCGGGCGTTGCTCGCCCTTCTGCTGTTGCACTCAAACCGCGTGCTGGCGCGGGAGCGGCTGATCGACGAGCTCTGGGGTGATCCGCCGGAGACTGCGGTCAAGGCTGTTCAGGTGTACGTCTCGCAGCTACGCAAGCAGCTGCCGGCGGGGATGCTGGTGACCCGGCCGCCGGGCTACCTGCTCGAGGTGGAGCCGGAGGCCGTCGACCTGCACCGGTTCGAACGGCTGGTTGCCGAGGCGCGGAGCGCTGACCCGGCCGGCGCGTCGCACCTGCTGGGTGAGGCGCTTGACCTGTGGCGTGGGCCGCCGCTGGCGGAGTTCGGGGAGGAGCCGTTTGCGCGCGTCGAAGGGGGGCGCTTGCAGAACATGAGGCTGGCAGCGCTCGAGGAGCGGATCGAGGCCGACCTGGCGCTCGGTCGCCATTCTGACCTCGTCGGCGAGCTCGAAGTGCTTACCGCGGAGCATCCACAGCGCGAGCGCCTTCGTGAGGAGTTGATGCTCGCGCTCTACCGGTCGGGCAGGCAGGCGGAGGCGCTCCAGGCCTACCGTGAGGCACGGGCAGCGCTGGACGAGCTCGGGATCGAGCCGGGAGCGGCCTTGCGGCGGCTCGAGAAGCAGATCCTGACCCAAGACCCGGCGCTCGGACTTCGACGTGGGCGGCTGCTCACGGCTGACCGTGTCCCGCTTCCGGGGGCGCTCGTGCCGATGCCCCCATTTCCGTTCGTCGGCCGCTCGCGCGAGCTGGCCACGCTACGCACCCTGCTCGAGAGGGCCGAGGGCGGCGAGGGCGGGCTGGCGCTTGTTGCCGCCGAGGCGGGTGGAGGGAAGACTCGGCTCGCCCGCGAACTGGCGCATGAGGCGGTGGCCCGCGGCGTGCTGGTGCTCTACGGGGCCTCCGATGCCGCAGTCAGTGTGCCCTACCAGCCGTTGCGGGAATGGCTCAGGTTCCTGCTCCGAATCTGCGATAGCCAAACGCTCGCGGAGTGCATTGGTGACCACGGCGAGATGCTGTCGCGGCTCGTGCCCGAGCTCGAGCGGCTGACCGGCCCGCCGGCTCCGCCGGGCGACCTCGAGTCCGACCGCTACCTGCTCCAGGGCGCCGCGGCAGACCTGCTCGGCCGGGTCAGCCGACTCCAGCCCTTGCTCCTCGTCGCCGACGATGTCCACTGGTCGGACGGCGAGACGCTGCTGCTTCTTCGCCGTCTGGCCCGCTCGGCTCCGGAAGCGAACATGCTCGTCGTTGCGACGTATCGCGACCGGGGCGAGGAGATCGGGCCCGCGCTCTCGGAGACGCTCGCCGATCTGTCACGCCTCGATGCGATGACGCGGCTTTCGCTCGGCAGGCTCACCGACGCGGAGGTGAGCACGTTCATCAGCGCCTCGTCCGGCGCGGAGGCGCCCGCTGAACTCGCTTCGGCGCTCGGCGAGCTGACGGGTGGCACGCCGCTGCTGCTCTGCGAGCTCTGGCGCGACCTGCGCGAGAGCGACGCTGTCGAGGTGTCGGACACGAGCGTCCAGCTGTCCCGGCCCCTCGCCGAGCTGCGCGGCCCCGAGAGGCTCCGTGACATCGTGCGGCAGCGCCTGTCGCGCCTTGCCCCCGAGACGGCCGCGACCCTCGAGCTCGCGGCAGTGGCGGGACCGCGCTTCGACCTACGAGTCCTCGCAGACGCGGCCGGATCAACCGAGAGCACGCTGGCCACTGCGGTCGAGGAGTCCGTTCGAAGGGGGCTGGTCGAGGAGCTGCCGCAGGCGGCGCCTGCCTGCCGCTTCACGCACGAGCTCGTCCGCCGTGCGGTCTACGACCGGATCGCGGGCCTCCGCCGCGCCGCGCTGCACCTGCGCGTCGGAGAGGCGCTCGAGCGTGTCTACGCAGCCGATCCGGCCCCCGTCCTGGCTGATCTTGCCCACCACTTCACACGTGCCGCGGCAGTCGCAGGCGTCGAGCGAGCGGTCGCCTACAACCTGCGCGCGGCCGAAGGGGCCATCGTTTCGGCGGCTTACGACGAGGCAGCCACGAGACTCTCGACCGCGCTCGAGCTCGGAATCGGCGACCCCCGCGAGCGCGCACGTGTCCAACTCGAGCTCGGGTACCTCCTCAGAGAAACCGGGCGGTTCCCGGAAGCCGATGCGATCCTGGCGGAAAGCCTCGACGCGGCAACCGGCCTGGAGGAGCGAGGCATCGCGGCGCACGCGCTGGTTCACCGCTCGGGCCACCGTCTGTACTCGGATCCGGAGGTCGATCCCGAGCAGATTCGGACGGCAGCCGAGGTGGCGATTGCGACGTTCACCCAGCGTGGTGACTCGAAGGGTCTGGCCCTGGCACAGCGCCTGCTCGGCATGGCGCTGCAGCGCCAGGGCCAGATCGGTGCAGGCTGCGCCGCTCTCGAACGCGCCCTCGGGTACGCGAACTCCGTCGGGGAACCGACCACGCGCCGGAGGGTTGTCATGACGCTCGGGGGAACCCTATGCCTCGGCCCGATGCCGGTCGCCGACGCGATGTATCGCTGCGCTGAACTGCAGGAGTCGAGCCGGGATGACCCGGCCCTCGAGGCGGTGATGACCCGTTTTCTGGCTCTGCTGCTCGCGATGGCAGCCCGCTTCGAGGAGGCACTCGAGCACGTCCGGCGCAGCAGCTTGGTACTCGACGAAGCGAACCAGATGACCATATCTTGGCTCTACCGAGGCATTGCCGCGGAGGCGAAGGTGCTTGCCGGCGACAGAGCCGGCGCCCAGCAGGAGCTCGAGTCTCAGTGGCTGTGGTTTCGCAACTCCGGCGACGATGCGATCGACGAGCGAGGGATGAACGCTGCCTACAAGCTGGCAAACCTGTATTGCGACGAGCGGCGCTGGGACGACGCCGATGAGTGTCTCTCCTATGGCCGTGGCATAGCGCTGAAGCACCCCACCTCAACGGCCGTCAACCGGCTCACCGCCGAAGCACGCCTTGCGGCCCATCGAGGCCGCCTCCCGGAAGCGCTGATACTCGCGCAGCGTGCAGTCGAGCACGCTGAGCCCAGCGACTACCTGAACCTCAGAGCTGGAGCCTGGCTGGTGCTCGCCGAGGTGCAACGAGCGGGCGGCCCCTCGGCCGAAGCAGACGCTGCCGTGACCACCGCGATCCGGCTCTACGAGGCCAAGGGGAACATCGCCGCCGCCGCTCCACTAAGGGCGGCGGCGCTCGACTCCGCCGAGTAGGAAGTGGATTTCGGCGTTCACGCGTCGTCCGCGCCGCTCGCGTCACGCAGTGCCGCAGCGGTGATCGAGCTGGCTCGAGTCCCTCTCAGACACCAGATATCGGCTGCGGGATGGTCGAGCACCGCGCTGTGCGGGGTACGGAGGTTGAACGTCCGCCCGGTCATCCCGTGGGCCGAGCACGCGGCACGAAACGACACCGGATCGAGCACAGGGCCTGATACTGAGGTCGAAGCACCCGTCGCGCTGAGAACGCCTCCATGCGATCGAGCAGCCGGCACACCCCCTACGCCGGTACCGCGACTCCTGGCTCCGGAGGTGATGCGGACAGAACTCCGCGCCCTCGGTCTCGAGACTGCCGACGGGCGTTCTTCGCGGACTGGGTTCCGGCCGATCGGCTACTCGAGTGGAAGCCTCGGTCAGTGCGAGGCACGCGACAGCGCTGAGAGAACGTGTCTCAGCCGGCGAGTTCGAACTGGGGCCACGTTCGGCCGAAAGCCTCCAGCTCATCGGATGCGCAGACCACTGTGAGGCGGCTCCCGTCCGGATGCCTCTTCAGCCGTGTCAAGGCGGTATAGACCGCGCTTCGCGCACGTTGTCCGTGGCTGTCTCCGGTTGCGATCACGAGGTGTCGTCCCTCCCAGCCCTTGAAACTATGGATCGTGGTCGCCTTAACACGGGCGTCTCCCTTAAGAAGTAGAGCTTCTGCCGGCGCTCTTGCCTCGGGTCGGTTGCGAAGGTGTGGATTGCGCGGACGCCAAGTTGGTCGAGGCGGTCGACGACGGCCCATCCCACGTCCTTTCGATCGCAGATGAAAACGACGTCAGCGAATGAGGCAGGCGAGCCACTACTACTTGTAGCGACAGATGCGCGAATCGCTTCGATCGATGCGTCTACCAGATGGTCAGACTTGGTCTGTACCCACCGAAGCTCAACCGGATCGACATCAAGCTCCTGCTGATTGGGTGCTACCGGAGAGGTGATCTCTCGGTCGCTGAGGAAACTTTCGACGTAGACCGCGGTCAGATCGATCAGCTTCTGGGGCATCCGATGGCTGGCGTCGAGAGTCGCCCATGAGCCTCTGAAGCCGGCGCCCTCCATCGCGTTCTCTGTCCAGAGCATGTTGCGACCGTAGACGTCCTGCGCGCGGTCGGCTACGAGGAGCATCTCGCCGCCCGCTTGTAGCGTTCTTCGCAGCGCGTTCCACCAGCTCGGCCGAAAATCTTGTCCTTCGTCGACAAGAATCGCGTCGAAGCGATCGACGACGTTGGGATTCGCGTCGATGGCTTCGAGCGTGGCTGTGGCGAGCAACTCATCGATCGAGGGGTCGTTCCAGGGGAGGGACCGCCAGATGTCGTCGCCGTCACACGAACGGAGGATGCGCCTGCACCAGCCGTGGAAGTGGAGCCAAGTTATTGCGTTGCGCTCGGAGCCGAAGCGGACCGTGCAATCACGCAGGTAGTTGAGAAGCGTGATGTTGTATGAGACAACGAGCACGTCCTTGCCTTCTGCGGCGATGGTCGACGCTCGGCCGGCGACGACCATCGTCTTTCCCGAGCCGGCTGGCCCGCGTAGCCGGCGAAACCCAGTCTCAGTCCGGCTGTTCACATAGCCGAGTTGTTCACGACTGAGTCGAGGTCGCTCGCGTTGCTCCGCGGCGAAATCTGGCTCGACCAACCAGTGACGCAGGTCCTCCGCGATCTCCGATGTCATGAGTCGAGATGACCTTCGGCCATGGTCCGGGAAGACGCGCGAGAGATCTCTACTGCCGATGCTCCGAGCGCCTGCAAGCGTGCAGTAGCGACGCGAGGCCGCGTCGAGAGCCCATCGCTCGAGGCCGGTGTCGAACCGGTCGACGAGTTCGTCCTCGTCTGCAAACGGGAAGATGAGTCCGGCCGTAACAGACGCGAGGCCGGCTCGATGGTTCAGCGCCGGGCAATAGAGCTCGGCGATCTCCCGTCGGTATTGGTGAAGCCGTTCAAACGGGTTCGGTTTTGTGAAGCGGCGGCCACTCTCGTCCTTCCCAATGAGGACCGGGCGGCCCGCGCGATGCTCGATCCGCCAGTCGCGGGCCGCGAGATCCCAGTCCTTCACCTCAAATACCGCGATGCCCGCATGCGGATGCAGAAGGACGAGGTCGGGCCGAAGTCCGTTCAGGTGCGGCTGAAGATAGATTTCCCACTCGGGTGCGAGGTCTTCGTTGAAGAGCTCGAAGACAAGTCGCTCGCCAGGCTCAAGTGGTGTTCGAAGGCGGTCGAGCTCGTCGATCCGCGGTGAGATCACACGCTCCGGGCGTGCTTGAGACGGCGCGACAAGATTCGTTGCCATTCGGTGTACAGTCGGCAAAGAGCGAGTGCGCCTTGATTTAATGTGGCGAAAGCGTCCGCGCGACTGCTGTCGGGGTGTTGTCGGAGCCGATTCGGCCAATCGCGGAGAACGTGAGGCGTCTGCGGGAGGAGCGCGGATTGTCGTTGTCTGCGTTGGCTCGCAAGGCTGAGGTTCGAAGTCGACGACGCCCTCGCGGGGGTCGATGTGACGGTAATGCTCGAACCGAACAGCTCTGGAACCGCGTCAGTTGGTGTCCTGCCGCGGGGATCGTCCTCACGTCGCGTTCCGATCAGGCAGGACTTCGCTTGAAAAGGTACTTGCGGACCGGCCCAAGCGCAGCCGGATCAGAGCTACCGAACAGCCAGAGCGGCGTCGTGGCCCCAACCCGCCTCGTCTCTTTCTCCCGACTTGGTGGGCCGATCACGATGAGCTTGTGCTATCACGCAAACAGTCGCCCGGCCGGCGAGACGGAGGCGCGGGCCGAGTTCGTGAAAGGATCGTTTTGGGGGGTGGGATGGTGAGGAAGCCGATCGGCGTGACGCTCTACACGGACCCTGCTTGTCGTGGGCGTATTCGGAGATCCCGGCTGCTGCGTGTGCTCGACTGGCGATACGGGGGCCAACTGCAATGGCGCCTTGTCGTGATTGGGTTGAGTAAAGATGTCTCCCAGTACGGGTCGGCCGCCGAGCTCCAGGGGAAGACGTCTGTCAGCGACGGCCCCGTTCGCTTCACGGCCCGATCGGTCGTGTTCGAGCAGTGACCCGAGGACCGTCAGCGTCGAGCGCTTACGACGTGCCACTGACAGCGCTTTCGGGGGTGCCGCTCGATCCGATGCTGCTACGGGGCAGAGCGACGCTCATCGTGAACGTCGCCTCACGGTGTGGCCTCACACCGCAGTACGACGCGCTGCAGCGACTTTACGACCGCTACCGCGACCGCGGGCTGGTCGTGCTCGGCGTCCCGTGCGACCAGTTCGCCGGCCAGGAGCCCGGGACGCCGGAGGAGATCGCCAAGTTCTGCTCGGAGGACTATTCGGTGACGTTCCCGCTCACCGAGAAGCTCGACGTGAACGGCCGAGCCCGCCACGCTCTCTACGACATACTCACAACGACACCTGACAGGTCCGGGACCGCGGGGGATGTTCAGTGGAACTTCGAGAAGTTCCTCGTCTCGCCAGGAGGCAGGCCCGTCGCGCGGTTCCGTCCGACCACACTGCCCGAATCGGAGGAGCTCGTCGAGGCGATCGAAGCGATTCTCCCCCGGGCAACCACTTGGTCGACGAAGCCGGCGAGCGAGATCGCCCCCGGCGACCAGGTGAGCGTCCCCGGTGGTGCCGAGCTGATCGTTACGCGGATCGAGGAGAGGTTCCTCGGCCAGGACGAGCTGCTCTGCCTGATCGAGGACACAGGCGCCCGCTGGCTCGCCCAGCCGGTCCGCGCAGATAGCGACGTGAAGGTGCTGAGCCCAGCCCGAACGTGAGGAGAGATAGAGATGGCACGAGACGGCAATCCGCGTACATACGGACGATGGCGAGATGACGACGTTCACCGTTCGTCCAGACGGTGACGGGACGACGAAGCGTCGCCCGTCGCTGTGACGGTCGATAACGTCGCGAATGCGAAAGGCGCGGTCGTTCTGAGCGGCTGTTGTTGGGGTGCGCTGACCGTAGACGTGCCGGCCGTCGACGCAAAGCCGAGTGCGGTGCTGAAGCAGCGGCCGCCGAGCTCCTCGATCGCGATGTCATTCCTCGCACAGGGCGCACGGGCGTTCGTCGGCTGCACCGGCTCGCACTACTCGCCCGTCAAAGCTCCGTATACGTACAACGGCGAGCCGCTCCACCGCGCCTTTTGGACGCGCATCGCCTCTGGGACACCCCCGGCGCAGGCGCTCTTCGAAGCCAAGTACCTCGACTACGCGGCGGCAATCCCGCATGGTCGTAGAGGCACCGTCGCACGAGCGTGCGAATGCAAGGTACTGCGCGAATTCACCTGTCTCGGTTTCGGGTGGTAAGCGACCGCGCCGTGACCCTCCCTTCGCCGGAACAGATCGAGCAGATCGTCGCCGAGCACATGCCGGCATATCGAGTCGTGCACGACCACGTTCCGTCGCGCGCGCAGGGTGAGACGAGGCCCGATGAGACAAGTCCCGAGCTGAGCGAGATTCAGCGCCACTACGCGACGGCACCCGAAAAGATCGAGTCGGAAGAGCCATCGCCCGGCGAGCTCATCCACCACCATCTAATGGTCGTCGTCACACGGCGCCTCGGGGAGCAGCGGCCGAAGGTTGTCGTCGTCTCGGGCAAGACCGGCACAATCATCAGCGCTCAGGGATAGGTGTCATTTGCGTCCGGTTGCGGGAGGGCGCGCTCGCTGCATATGACGCGAGCGCCTGTGCCAGAGCCGGCTCGGTGGTCGAGGGCACGCTTCGACCGGATCTCCTGAATGATCCGATCGCGATGTTCGAGACCAGGATCCCCACAAATAATGCGTCCTTCCACGAGGCAAACGTGATCGTCAGTACCCCGAAGACGAACAGAATCCCGTTCGCGATCATCAGCGTGTTGGCACGGACGATCCTGAAGTACGAGCGGCTCGTACGCACACGTTGTGGCCTGCCCCGCGCCTCCAGGCGTCGCCTCGCCTCGGTCTCGGTCAGACCGCCGCTCAGGGTTCCGGGAGCATCAACGATCTGCTGACGCTACTCCGAACTGCGACCGCGTCCTCGGCGAGCTAGGGAGCGAACTTACCGTTGGCCGGAGGGAACTGCTCCTCTACACGCGGGCTCTCATCGAAGTCAGAGCGAAGGAGTGAGGCGCCCTAAGCTGCGTCGGGTCTGCAAGAGCTGTCATGACCGCATCGCATCCGAGTTATCAGACCGATCCGCGCGTAGACGACTACATCGACGCGCTCCCCGACTGGCAGCAAGCGATCTGCCGTCGGCTACGTGATCTGATTCACGCCGCCGATCGGGAACTGATCGAGACGTCCAAGCGGACCGTGCGACCCTACTTCGTGCTCGAGGGCAACGTGTGCGCGCTTCTTGCCACCAAAGACCACATCAACCTGTTCCTCTACGACGGCGGGATTGTCCCGGATCCAGAAGGGATCATTACCGCTGGCCACGAGAACAAGACGGCGCGGATGATCGCCTTCTACCGCGACGACACCATCAATGCCCCTGCCCTAACGGCGATGCTCAAGCAGATCATCGCCGACAACCGCGCCGGCGGCTGGCGCAAACTCAAAGCGCGCAACACTCCCCGTTGAATCGACTACCCAAAGCGAGGCCAGGATTGTCCGCCGAAAACGTTGACGAGTATCTCCGAGGGATCGAGGAGCCCAAGCGCAGCACGCTCGAGGCGCTGCGACGCACGATCCTCGAGATCGTCCCCGACGCCGAACAGGTCATCTCCTACAAGGTCCCCGCCTTCCGCGTCGACGGCCAGATCGTTGCCGGCTTCGCGGCCTTCAAGGATCACCTCAGCTACCTCCCCTTTAGCGGCTCGGTGCTGCCGGAGCTCAAATCCGAGCTCGAGGGATACACGATGACCAAAAGCGCACTGCACTTCCCCGTCGATCATCCGCTGCCCAAGACGCTCGTCAGGGAACTGATCGCGGCACGTCGTTCGAAGGCTGCGCGATCGTAGCCTGACGGTGGCCTCCGAGCGCGCGGGTCGCCGAGGCGTTACGCCCGGAGGATTCTTTCCATCGGCTTTCCCTTGGCGAGCTCGTCTACTAACTTGTCCAGGTAGCGGATCTTCCGCATCAAAGGATCTTCGACCTCTTCGACGCGCACGCCGCACACGACTCCCGTGATCAGCGAGGCATTCGGATTGAGTCGGGCGTCGGCGAAGAACTCCTCAAAGGTCGTGCCTTTGGCGAGGCGGCTGTTCAATTCAGATTCGTCGAAGCCGGTCAGCCACCGTATGACCGCATCCAGCTCGTCCTTTGTTCGCCCCTTCTTCGTCACCTTCGTGAGGTAGTGGGGGTACACCGATGCGACGCTGGTAGCGAAGATCCGCTGTGACATGACGTGCTTCTACCACCTCAGCCGTTTCATCAGTCCGGGGGAACGCCCTGCCCGCTCTCCTTCGACCATTGACGACGGGTCGCGGTCAGCGAGCCCTCTGCTTTTCGCGAGCTCGGCTTCGAACTCGAAGGTCAAACCACGGCGTCGGCGGCGTCAGCGTTCACGAACCTCGCCCGAACCAACCTGGCGGAGCCAGCGTCTAGGAATGCGCGAGCGGTCGGGCCTGTTGCATCGGCTCTGTTGCCAAATCCGACGGGATACAAAATCGAAATACCCTGCAAACACCACTAAACTAAGAAGCCGACGCGCGGATTCGAACCGCGGGCCCCTTCATTACGAGGGACGCCGCGGTTCGAGCCCGGCGCTGAGATTCCGCTGACCCAAGCCGGATTCGAGTGTCGCATGTGGCCGTTGATGACCCTGTTTTGCAGAGGCGTGCGACCCTGGTGCGACCTCGACGAGCGCACTCAAACCGATCTCAGCACGAGCTCGTAACGGGTCCGCACCCTTTCGACCTTGGGATTAGGAGAAGAGCCGCTGAACCTCGGTGGGTTTCGGCCAAACTGGAGTAGTCCGCTTTCTGCCGCCGCGCTCGGCACTGATGTTCAGGCGATCTCGCTGGGTCGTGGTTGCCCCGTTGTTGTCCCTTCAGCGAGCTGCAACCGGCGGCGGGCGCTACTCGCGGGCAAGCTGCGTGAGCTGGCCGCGGGAGCTGACGCCGAGCTTGCGATAGACCCGGGTGAGATTGGACTCGACCGTCCGCACGGTGATGTGGAGCTCGGCGGCGATCTGCTTGTTGGATCTCCCGGCGGTCGCGAGGCCTGCGATTCGCCCCTCGGTCTCGGTGAGACCACCGGACCGGGGAGCAGCGCCGCTGATGCGTTGGAGCTCGCCCCGCGCCCGCGCCGCCCAGATCTCGGCACCGAGATCGACGAACAGTCGCTCCGCATCGAGCAGAGCCTCCCGCGCCGCACGTTTGTGCTTAGCCCGGCGAAGCGCCACTCCGTAGAGCAGCTCTGTGCGTGCACGCTGGAATCGCTCTCCTCCAACGAGGTGGCGTGCGATGGCAGCCTCGTACTGCGCGAACGCCTCGACGTGATCGCCCACCTCAGCAGCCAGTAGACCGAGACACCGCGCCGCCGCGGCAACCGCCCACGAGTGCGGGAACCGCTCGGCGATTCCTTCCAGCTCCACCAGGCGCTCCTTCGCCTCGACGATCTCGCCGCATGCCACCAGCGTCTCGATGAGATCCGGATGGAACCGGATGCGCGCCGGCTCGGCGAAGCCGTGATCGCGGAGCTCGCCTGGAAGCGGGGCCAGGAGCCGGCGGGCTGCATCGACAGCGCCGAGGGAGAGCTCCAGCGAGCCCCGGACCGCCTGGTGCTCGAACCGCGCCGGGACCATTCCCGTCTGCTCTGCGAGCCTGAAACCCTCGTCCGTCGCTTCACGAGCAGCGTCCACGTTGCCGAGGTGTGCGGCGACGATCGCGCGTGGCACGAGGGCGAAGGCCCGCTCGCCGGGAGCTGAGACCGACGCTGTGTAGCCCTCATCCGCGTACCGCGCGGCCGCCGGCCAGTCGTCCTGGTAGAAGGCAATCCAGCTCAGCCACGTGACGAGGTAGGGGGTCGCCTGTTCGTCTCCACGGTCGGTCGCGCGCCGCCGGAGCAACTCCAGCGACTCGCGCGCCGTGTCGAGCTCGCCGGCCCAGGCGAGCGTGATCGCGTTCTGCCAGTCGGTCATCCACCAGTAACCGACCGAAGACTCGTCGGCACCCACCCGGTCTCGTCGCTCCTGGAGCTCGAGCATCAGCGCCCGATCGAGCGTGAGGCGATAACCCTCGCGCCGGCGAAGCATCTGGATGAGCCCCAGGTCGCCCAGTGTCTCGACCAGCACTGCACGATCGTCGAGCCTCTCGGCAAGCGCCACCGCCTGCTCGGCATGCAGCTCCGCCGCCCCGAGATCCCCCAGCATGTGGTTGATCCAGCCGAGCTCTTTCCCGAGTGAAATGACCACGCGCGCGTCGTCGCAAGGCTCGTCGTGCGCCTGCGAGAAGAATGCGGCGGCGCCCCTGCAATCACCCGAGTGGGACGTTGCTCGGCCGAGATCGATGAGCGCCTTCATGCGCTCGGACCCGGCCGGGGCGATCGCCGCGGCTCGCTCGAGGAGCGCGAGAGACCGGGCCATGTCTCCGGCGGCACCCCAACGTCGCGCGGCGTCGCGGTACCGGCGAGACAGGATCGAACGGTCATCCGGGGGCGTGAGCCCGATCGCAAGCTCCAGCAGCTCGCCGGCGCTGCTCGGCGCGCCGCGGGCCGCCGCGAAGCGGGCTGCGGCCTCCAGCCTCGAGACGACCTCCTCGCTCGGACCATCGGCGGAGAGCGCGAGATGGCGCGCCGACTCCTCAGGATCGAGGACGATCTCCGCAAGTCGCCGGTGAAGGTCCTTCCGGACCGGGAGCGGCGCGTCGGCATAGAGAACCGACCCGAGCAGTGGGTGGGTGAAGCGGATCTGCCCGTCGACGACCTCGACGATCCTTGCTTCGAACGCGCTGATCAGCGGGGGCCAGCCGTTCTCGAGCGCGCCGGCGAGCGAGACGAGAAGCTCACGGGTCGGCGCGGCCAGCGCTGCGACAGCGAGCAGAACCTCTCTCTCGACGACGGGAATCCGGGCAAGCCGGCCCTGCACGAGGGAGCGGAGCGTCGCAGGGACGGGTAGCTCCTGGCCGGTCCCGAGCTGGATGCCCGACTCGCGCAAGGCGCGGGCTTGCTCGAGCGCGAAGAACGGGTTTCCCCCCGTGACCGCGTAGATCCGTCGGAGCAGCGACGGAGGCAGCGGATTCCCCAGATCCGTCTCGATGAGCCGGCTGACCGCCGCGATGCCGAGCGGTGCGAGCGAAACTCGATCGAGTCGCTCAGGAGGAAGCACCAGGTCGGCCCGTTGGGCCGGAGGGTCGCCCTCCACTGCTCGGCGCGTAACCAGGAAGCCGACCGGTTCAGCACCCAGGCGCCGAGCGGCGAAGGCCACCACCTGGCCGGAGGACGAGTCGAGCCACTGCACGTCGTCGATCGCCACCAGTACTTGCCGATCGCGCGCAAGGGTGCGGAGCGCGTTGAGAAACGCCGTTGCGACTCCACGCTGATCCGGTTGGCTGCGCGCCGGTGCGATCAGAAGCGCAACCTCGAGGGCTTGGCGTTGCGGGTCGGGTAGCTCGTCGAGGACATCGCCGAGGACCGGCTCGAGCAGATCGGCCAGCCCGGAGAAGGAGAGCTTCGTCTCGATTTCGACCGGACGGGAGGTGAGAACCGCGTAGGATCGGCGTCGCGCGGCGGCTAGACCCTCCGTCCAGAGAGCCGTCTTGCCCACTCCCGCAGTGCCGTCGATCTGCAGCGCACACGAGCCTCCCGCGGAACGCTGCAAGAACCGCTCGACCTCCGCGAGCTCCGTTTCCCGGCCGACGAACTCTCGATCCGCCATCGCAAGCAGCCCTTTCGCTGTCCCCGCCTACTCTAACGTGGCACCTGCAGGTCCGTCGAAACCGCGCGGCAGGCGGGGACAAGGCGGTCATCCGGTAAAGCTCACCGCAGGCCGTAGAAGGAGTTCTCGGCGACCCAGCGCGCATTGATTGCCTTCAGGGCGACGAACGACGCGAGCTTCGACTTGTAGTAGGAGTCCTCGGCCTTCCAGCGAGCATCGACCGCCTTCAGTGCGCGAGCCTGCGCGAGCTGCGCCTGGGCCGTCTTGTAGACCGCAGCCTCGCCGTTCCAGCGCGCGTCGAGAGCCGAGATTGCCTGCTTGGTCATGTGTGTGCTCACCGACGCGTGGTGCACGGTCGGCGCCGTTGCCTGGGCGGCTGGGATCCCGACTCCGAGTGCGATCCCGGCGCCTGCGACGAACGATGCGGAAAGGTTCCTGGTTCCCATGGTCTCCTCCTTCGCCCCCGCCGGGATCGATGCCCCTGGCTCCCCCCGGCGGTGGTTTGTGTGTGGCTCGACCGTAGGCCGCACCCGCTGACCTGGAAATCCCGGAAACCCACATGCAATGAGCGGGCGAACCACCGCGGACAGGCACCGAAGGCCGGTACTCGCCGCGCGAATGACGGCGAGGGATAGTTCGGTCCGGTGGAGGGCGTTCAGTTGCTCGCAGCGAACGCCACGAATCGACCGCCGCCGGCCGGCGACCGAGTCTCGCGTAGCGTGCGGCTAACGTTCGTGCAGCGATGCGTACGGTCGAAGCAGAAGAGCCAAGGGCCTTTCTGCTCACCGGCACACGGACGGCGTAGGTCGCGGTCATCCGTACAGACGGCTCACCGCTCGTGACGCCGGTCTGGTTTCTACCCGACGAGGACGGCTCGATCATCTTCACTGCGTGCCGCCATGGACGGTCGGAGTCTGGGCTGCGTAGAAACGGGATTCAGGGCGCGAAGCGGCGCGGGAACTGGCTCAACCGCGTTTTCCAGCCGGCCGCGAAGAAAGCAGGGCTCAGCCAGACCAGGCCTACTACCTCCGCCACTCGTTCGTCTCCCTGCTGATCGCAGAACGACGGACGATCATCGAAGTCGCCCGCCAGGCGGGCCACTCACCAACGATGACGCTCGACACCTACGGCCACGTCTTCGACGAGCTCGAAGACGCCGAACCCGTCACCGCGGAGGAACTGATCCGCGCCGCACGGGCCGGCGCGGAAACGGTGTGTCCCGGGTTTCGACCCGAGATCTCGACGCTGTAGCCCGCTTCCATCAGGTTGATCGAGGCGCCTGTCCCGTTGAAGATCTCGATGGCCTTGTTGTTGGCCGATCCTTCGATGTACTC
Source organism: uncultured Actinomycetota bacterium (assembly GCA_963720045.1). Taxonomy (GTDB): domain Bacteria; phylum Actinomycetota; class Thermoleophilia; order Gaiellales; family Gaiellaceae; genus PALSA-600. Next base: position 86,390 of record CAVREC010000007.1, read on the forward strand.
CGAAAATCATCCGTCGGCGTCGCTGCCATCCCGGTGCCGACGCTCCCGAAGAGCAACATCAGGCTAGTGCCGCCTGGCGAGGACAGGCTCCGCGAGCGCTGCTTCGAGCGATCGGAGAGCGACGAGGTTGCCCTTCGCCTCCATAATCCGCGACGCCTCCTCCAGTAGGCGCCTCGCCTCGGCCCGTCGTCCCTGCGCCACGTCGAGCTCGGCCGCCGCGGTGAGAGCAGCGACACGGAGATCAGGGCACTCGACGCTCTCAGTGAGGCGGAGCGCTTCTCCCACCAGCTGTTCGGCATCCTCGAACTCGTCGCGCCGCGCGTGTATGCGCGCGAGTGCGCAGCGCCAAAGCACTTGTGCAAACAGTTCGTCGGGCGGCGCGGACTCGGATAGGTCGCGTGCAAGCGCCTGCGCCTCTTGCAGGCGCCCTTGTGTGTAAAGGACGTCGGCGAGTCGCGCTCGAAGCACGGCTGCGAACCCCTGGATGCCGAGGGCGTCGCACATCTCGGCGCACGAGCGGAGCTCCTGCTCGGCTGCGCCTGGGTCACCGGCCAGGAGCTCGATCTGCGCGCCTACGAGGCCGCGCGTGACGAGTCGGATACGAAGGTCGAGCTCCTCGTAGGTCGCGACCGCACCCGCGTAGATACGCCTCGCATCGTCGAGGCTTCCCTGCATGGCAAGCAATCCCGCGAGCGTTTGACTGAGGTACGCCCGGAGTGCACGGTCCGGGCCCGCTGCCAGCCGAAGCTCCGCCTCCACTCGGGCGATGACAGCTGGGACGGGCATCGGACCGTAGACCAGCGTTACAGCGAGGTAGCCCAAGTCCGTGTTGACGACGCCGGCGCGGGCGTGCCCACGGCGAGCGTGTCGAAGCGCTTCCTCCAGCGCCTCCGTGGACTCACGCCAGCGGGAGACCACATAGTCGCCGTAGCCCTTGAGGAACCACGCACGTTCCAGCGCGAGCTCGTCTTCGAGCCGTTCGAGCTCCGGCATCGCCTCGACCGCGAACCGGACGTTCTCTTCGGGGGAGGCGCCGGAGGCAAAAATCGAGCCGACGTACTGCCGCTGAATGAGGGCATGGAGCTCGGCTGCGCGGTCGCCACGCCGCCGCGCCGCCTCGATCGCATCCTCGAGGTCACTACTAGCGCCGGCGATGTCGCCGGCTTCGAGGCGCGCGTCGCTCAGCTCGATCAGGAGCCTAGGGTGCGCTGCGTCGTCGTCGGGGAGCAGCTCGCGCGCGCGCTCCAGGAGCGAGACAGTCGCAGGCGTGTCACTGCGGCCGAACGCTTTCGACCCTGCCGCCCGGAGCAAACGACTCGCGCGCACGCCGAGCCCGACGTCGAGGCGGCCGAGCTCCCGCCGGAACCGGAACGCCTGCTCAAGGTGGTAGCCGACCACGGCCTCCTCGTCTGCGTGAGCTTCGAGCCGCGCCGCTACGCGCTCGTGGAGGTCGGCGCGGGTTGCCTTCGGGATGCCGTCGTAGGCCGCGTCGCGGATGAGCGCGTGGCGAAAGCGGAAGCCTTCGACCGCGGTACTTCGGTCCGGCTGGATGAACCTCTTCCTCGCGAGTGCGAGCAGACGCGGCTGGACTTTCTCGCGCTCCTCCTGCGGCGTGAGGTCGAGCACCGCGCCTAGGGAGAAGCTGCGGCCCTCCACGGATGCGCGCTCAAGCACCGAGCGCTGCCGAGGGTCGAGCCTGTCGAGTCTTTCGTGGAGGACGCCCCGGATCGAGCCGGGCATGTCGCCCGTCCCGCCTCGCTCGTCGGCGTTTGCCGCGAGCTGCTCGACGAAGAGCGGGCTCCCCTCGGCCGCCTCAACGATCCGCGAGCGTACCGCGATCGGGGCTCCGAGCGCCTCAAGCAGTTTTTCCGAGTCGGTCTCCGCGAGCGGCCCGAGCGAGAGCGCAGTCGACGGCTCCTCAAACCAGTTCGGCCGCTGGTCGGCAAGTTGGGGTCGTCCGAGGCAGAGCAACAACACCTGCGCCTTGTCGAGCCGGGCGGTGATGAAGTCAACGAGCTCGAGGAACGTCGGCTCCGCCCAGTGGACGTCGTCGAACACAGCGACGACGGGGCGCTCGGTGGAGAGCTCCTCGAACACACGGCGCGTGGCTGCGAAGACCTCGTTCGTGCTACCCACGAGCACGTCCTCGCCTCGACCGGCCTGCCCGAGCAGCTCACGCAGCGGCCAAAAGGTGATCCCTTCGCCGTAGGGCGGGCAGCGACCGACCAATACCGTCGCCTCCGCCGCAAGCTCGGTGAGCAACTCGCGCGCCAGCCGCGACTTGCCGATTCCTGCCTCACCGATGATCGTGACGAGGCGGGCACCGGCGGCACTGGCGACTTGTGCGTAAAGGCCGCGAAGCAGCTCGAGCTCAGGCTCGCGGCCGATCAGCGGCGTGTCGTCTCGTCGCGGCAAGGCCGTTGCATCCGCGTCCACCGACTCGAGCCGGTACGCCGTCACCTCGCGGCGCCGATCCGTCGGCGGCTCGAGCCTCGTCGCCTCGACCGCGTGCGCAATTAACACGTGCGTCCCCTCGCCGAAGAGGATCTCGCCTGGAGCGGCCGCCTCCTCGAGCCGCCTGCCGGCCGCAACCGGGTCGCCTGTGAAGGGCACATGACCCGTGGTGGGGCTGCCCGTGACAACCTCGCCTGTCTCGACTCCAATCCGGATCTGTAGCCGGATTTCGGGGGCGAGTTCCGCCTCGAGCGCCGTGAGGTCGTCCCGCAGGGCCAAGGCGGCGCGCACCGCGCGGAGCGCGTCGTCCTCGCGCACCGCGGGTATGCCGAAGACGGCCATTATCTCCGCGCCGACGAACTTCTGAACCGAGCCGTTGTAACGCTCGAGCACGGCGGCAGCACGCTCGAAGAAGCGTGAGTTCACGAGACGCAGCGACTCGGGGTCGAGCAGCTTCCCGAGTTTCGTCTCGGCAATGACGTCGCAGAGAAGGACGGTGACGGTCTTGCGCGCTTCGACCGAGACGTCGGCGCTGAGCGGAGCCCCACACGTTTGGCAGTACGTTGCGTCGCGCGGGTTCGTCTCACCGCAAGTCATGCACGTCGTCGTGGGATCGGCCAGCTGCGCCGTGACGTGCGCAGACGTCGCAGGGGACACGACGGCGGCGATGTCGAGCGAAGGGTCGTGGAGGAGGATCGCCTTCTCGAGCTGCTGCAACGCCTTGCTCGGGTCGAGACCGAGCTCGTCAACGAGCCTGACCCGGGCGTCCTGATACGCCGCGAGGGCGCTCGCTTGGCGGCCGGCGCGGTACAGCGCCAAGATCAATAATCCGCACAGGCCCTCGCGCAGAGGGTGCTCCCGGACGAGCGTCTCCAGCTCAGCTACCACGTCGGCGCCGTGCCCGATTGCCAAGTCGGCCTGTAGGCGCTGCTCGAGTGCGAACAGCCGCAACTCCTCCAGACGGGCAATTTCGTTGCGGGCGAAGGGCTCATATCGGAAGTCGGCGTACGGCGACCCACGCCAGACTGAGAGCGAGTCCCGAAGTACCCGAGCCGCGTCCTGGGCTGCACCCTCTGCGAGCAACCGCGTCCCGCGCTCGAGCAGAGCCTCGAACCGCTGAACATCGAGGGTGCCGGGTTCGAGGCACGAGCATGTACCCGGGCGGGCGCGTCTCCAAGACGCCTTCGCCGAGCGCCTTCCGCAGCCGCGAGACGTAGCCGTGCACGGCCTTGACCGAAGTCGCCGGCGGCTGCTCGCCCCAGAGTTGCTCGACGAGCCTCGCCGTCGGCACGAGCTCGTTGGGCCGCGTCAGCAGGATGGCGAGGAGCGCGCGTTGCCTACCGCCATCGAGGTGAACCTCGCTGCCGTCCGCCCACACCGCCAGCGAGCCGAGGAGACCGAATTCCAAGGAGTGAACGTAACACCTGACACGAGCAGTTACTAGGCCGTTTCCCCGGCATTACCAGCGTGGCGTTTCCTTCTCTCCAACGGTCGCGCGAGGCGATCGATGCGAGAGGGAGATTCCAATGACGCAGGCACTGAAGAGAACGTTCGCGATGGGAGCGGGCCATACAAAAATGGTCCGACATCGGACGCCGCTCGTTGCGAGTGTCGTCCTCCTCTGTTTTGCAATCGCAGCGGCGGTTTCGGCTGCTTCGCCGAACTATTCAGACTGGTCGACGCCGGTAAACCTGGGGCCGACGTTCAACACGTCCGCGACAGAGAGCGGTGCCGCGATTTCCAAGGACAGTTTGAGCCTCTACTTCTACTCCAACCGGACCGGAGGTATCGGCGGTAACGACATTTATGTAGCGCAACGAGACTCGCAGGACGACGCCTGGGGAACACCCGCGAATCTCGGATCGACGGTCAACTCAACGGCTGACGACTTCGTCCCGTCGTTCTCGCGTGACGGCCACTGGATGTTCTTCGCCAGCGCCCGCACGGGCGGCTATGGAGCGGCCGACCTCTACCAGTCGTACCGCACCAACGTTCATGACGACTTCGGCTGGCAGACGCCAACGAACCTCGGCTCGAACGTAAATACCGCCGCCAACGAGAACGGGAACGGCTACTTCGAGAACGACGGCGGGGCCCCACAGCTCTACTTCGGGAGCGACCGACCGGGAGGCCTCGGGAATACCGATCTGTACATGACCGAGAGACAGCCGGACGGCTCTTGGGGTACGCCGTCGGCGGTTCCAGAACTGAGCAGCGACGCCGCCGACAACCGGCCGAGCCTGCGTCACGACGGATTGGAGATCTTCTTCTACTCGGCCCGAGCAGGAGGACAGGGCACCGACGTGTGGACCGCAACTCGGGACTCGGTCGACGCACCATGGTCGACGCCGACCAATCTCGGTGCTCCCGTCGACACCAGCTTCACGGACATCCACCCTTACGTGTCCCCGGACGGAGCGACACTGTATTTCAGTTCGAGTCGCACCGGCACCCTCGGGGGCCTCGACCTGTACGTGAGCACTCGCTCGAAAGTCAAGGGTGGCGGATAGCTCCATCCGACATTCTTCAATCGACAGAGATAGCCCTCGTCGCTGTAAAGCGAGTAGCACCGAGGGTGAATCAGGACCCGAGGCCCGCGAGAGCGGGCCTCGGACAATCCCCGGCCTGGGACCGCACGTGCAATATCTGTCGATTCGGTACACCGAGCGGCCCGCCGAGACCGCCGCGGTCAACTCGGTCGGATCGATCGCCTCAACTTGCCTCAAAGACTTGACGCACGGCCATCCTGGAATCGAATAAGGCCCAGAAACGGCTTAGATAGAGGAGCCGACGCGCGGATTCGAACCGCGGACCCCTTCATTACGAGTTTACGGATCACACGCCGCGAAATCGGTTGATTTGCAGGCAACTCCAGTATCCGCACAGAGACTGCCACTCTCCCGAACTCCGCCGTACTCCACGGCCCTCCAGGGATGTGTTCCAACGGTGTTCCAATCGTCGGGCCTCAGCTCCGGCCGTCGAGCGTGGGTACGCTGGCGCAGCCAGGCGCGCTTATTCTCGAACGCGAGGGCGAAACCCGGAACAGAGCAGATCGACCATGTTCGATGACGCCGCTGGTTACCGTGCAAAAGAGATGGTGCTCGACGACGTAGGGGTCACCGTTTTGACACCCTCGAACCGGTAGGCGAGGTGGAGGCGATGGCCGAACTCCTCGGCTCGCGACTTTACGAGGTCAGACTCGGCCGAATCGGCGGACATCACAACACGAATAAGTTCGCGAACCATGTCGACTCAGGGGATGTTCATCCGGCCACGGGAAGCCGTGGCCGGATGGAGCGACCGACGCCTCTTCTAACCCGAGCCGCAGAACCACACGTCGTTGGGAAACTTGCCAAGGTTGAAGGCCAAATGGTCGCCTTGCGAGAGGAGCGCGGGGACCGCGTTTTCGGAGACCGCGATGACGATGGTGGGGTTCGCAGCCGCGCCAGTGCTGTGACAGACGTGGGCCGTATTGACGCTTGCCCCCGCAATGGGCGGGAAGGCCGCCATTAGCCCCGCAACCCCGGCGATCCCGAGCTTCGACGCATAATTCATTCCTCTCCCCTTTCAGCGTGAGGTGGAGGGACCGCAGTTTGTCCCAGTCGGCGCGATCTTCGCACGGTCGCGAGGCCGGTGTCAACCAAGGACACAAATCGTGATGGTCAGACGCGCGTGAGGAAGCCCCGCTCGTACAGGTTGCGCACGGTCGCCATGAGCGCCGGAACCCCGTCGGCGGGATCGCGTCCCGTCTGCCGTGAGACGTCTTCGAGGAGCGCACCGAGCGGCCGCGCCGGGTCGAACTGGAAGAGGAGGGGTAGGTCGGAGGCCGGTACGAAACCGGCGATGCCGAGGCCAGCGACAGCGCGGAGCTGTGCCGGGCCCGCCTCGTACCGACCGCCGCGGAACTGGAGCGTCTGGTCGAGGCGGTGCTCCGGGAGTAGCCCGACGTGCCAGTCGAGGAGCGCTCGCTCGTTGGGGAGCGCCTCGAGCGCGTCCACTGCCGCGAAGAGGCGCACGAGCTGATCATCTCCGGCGGACGGAGCAAGCGATGGGACTTCGTCGGCTCGCGTCCAGTTCCGGCCGTTGCGACGACGGAGCACGACCAAACCGCCGGAGATCTCCCCGATCCCTTCACTGCGGTAGTACTCGAGCCAGCGGCCGACGGCTGCGGCGTAGCCGGAATCGAGCGGGCCCGGCGGGTAGAGAAACCGTTTCGTGTACTCCCGCACCTCTCGGCGATCGAGGCGAAGGATCCAGGCGTCGCAGCCGCGATCGGCGACCCAGTCGCGCGGCCGCGCACTCCAGTCGTCGGGCGCCGAGACCCAGTTGACCATGATCTGCGCGAACCCGCCCTCGCGCAGGAGTGCGGCCGCTTGCTCCACCACGGCTTTCGAGATCTCGTCGCCGGCCCTATCTCCATCGCGGAAGAGGTGGGCGCGCTCCGGCGAGATCACGAACGGGGGGTTCGCAAGGATGAGGTCGAACGCGGTCTCGCCGACGGGCTCGAGCAGGTCGCCCTCACGCGCGTCGACCTCGACCCCGCTGAGGCCTGCGCTGAGCGCGGTCAGGCGGACGGCGCGGGGGTTCAAGTCGGTGGCGACAACTCGAGCGGAGTGACGCGCCGCGCGCACCGCGTGCACCCCGCACCCCGATCCCACGTCGAGCGCGGCCTCGACCTCGTGGCGGAGCGCAAGCGTCGCGAGCACCCGCGAGGCTGGCGAGATGCCACTGACGTAGTCGTATCCAGGCGGCTGAAGGACGAGGTCGTGCACGACGACGACGTCCCGGAACGGCACCACATGCACGAGCGGGCGCAGATGCCCCTGCTCGATCGAGGCGAGCCCGAGCTCGACGAGCACCTCGACCTCGGAAGGTGCGACCGCGCGGGCAGCGTCGCCGAGCGCAAGCGCCTCGCCGAGCACGAACAAACGCACCAGTTCGCGAAGCGGCGGCTCGGCGTTCAAACTCCACGCGTAGTACGGCAGGCGGTCCGGCGAGAGCATGAGCTCCTCACGCTCCGCAACAGCCGCCTCGACCGTCTCGGCCGTGTACGAGGCCCCGTCGAGAACCTTCTTCAGCGCCGCAAGCTGCGCGCGCTCGCGCACCGAGACGACCGGGCCGCCGGTGGCGTTCAAGTCACGATCACCTCACCTCGGCCGCCGCCGTGCTGCCCCAACGCGTGCACCATGCCCGTAGAGCACCTGGCAACGGCGCGACCCGGTCGCGTTCAATTCGGGTTGACGGCGTTTCAGTAGAGCCACTCGAGACAGAGTTCACGATCGCTCTGCTGACCTTGGCGCCATGGGCGGCCACCCTAACCGAGCAGCCAAGAGCCCGCCCCCGCGGAGTCGCGCTACCGGCGAGCACGGTGGGTCGGTCGTAATCCGCGTTGTACGGATGTGGCGCGACGTGGCTCGAGGCCATCTCGTCGTAAACCGACCACAGCTCACGGTCCATGTCGCGATCCTAGAGCCCCACCCGAGCCGAGGTACCCGCAGCGAACCAGCGTGACCCGCGCTCCATGATCAAAGACCGCGCTCGGGACCCTCTCTGAGACACAGTGAACTGGTCTAAGCAACGTGCTTCGGCTCGCGTCGCCGCTGAACCCCGGCTTCGAGCGAAGCGCCCGCCGTCGTACCGGTCGCGGCGCAGTGCGCATTGGAACACGCATTTGCAGGGAAGTGTTCCAAATCACCCCGAACCTGAAGGGCTCTACGCGGCCGCGTTGTACGGATGTGGCGCGACGTGGCTCGAGGCCATCTCGTCGTAAACCGACCACAGCTCATGGTCCATGTCGCGATCCTAGAGCCCCACCCGAGCCGAGGTACCCGCAGCGAACCAGCGTGACCCGCGCTCCATGATCAAAGACCGCGCTCGGGACCCTCTCTGAGACACAGTGAACTGGTCTAAGCAACGTGCTTCGGCTCGCGTCGCCGCTGAACCCGGCTTCGAGCGAAGCGCCCGCCGTCGTACCGGTCGCGGCGCAGTGCGCATTGGAACACGCATTTGCAGGGAAGTGTTCCAAATCACCCTGAAGGGCTCTACGCGGCGTCTTTTCCCTGTAAATCCGTTAAGCCGACGCGCGGATTCGAACCGCGGACCCCTTCATTACGAGAGTCGACCGAAGGTGGAGCAGCCCCCCTCCAGTCCCCTCCAGTCCCTCCAGGCCCTGCGGACAAGCCAAAACCGCGGACTCGGGAGGACAGCGAAGGACCCGAAGGTACGTAACGGTGTTCGGCTGGTGTTCGGACGTGGTGCCCCGCTTTCAGGCCGCTCCCATGTCGAAGCTCAAGGCGGTCCTTCACCTCCGGCGACGAGAGAGCACCTCCTTACCGTCCCGGAAGGGTGTGGAACGCGCGGCGAGAGTGTCCTCGCGGGGCACGAAAGCGCCGCAGGCCGGACGACTCTGACGCGGAGACCTGACCCGCGTGTCGACGCGCGTGGACGCGAGCGCGCCGGCGATCAGCAAGCCTCCGAAGACGTCGCGCCAAACAGCAGCCCGGTCCATCACGAAGTAGTTCGCGGTCGCGGTGTAGCGGACGAGACCGAGATCGGTGGTCGCCCCTGTGTTTCGATCGCCGTTCCTGCGGCGCGGCGCGCCTCAGCCTTGTCGCGTTCGTACGCTTCCACGGTCTCGTCCGCGTCGAGATGATCGACGATCGCGCCGGCGTCGATCCCGGGCAGCTCTGCGAGAGCGTCGCGGATCTCCCCGTCGTCCTCGAGCAGGAGCTCGGTTGTGAAGTTCGCGAGCTGCAACGCCCGCAAGACGCGGAACTCGCTCCCGGGAAAGATGAGACGAGCCGCGACAACCGCTCGACAGCCACGCCCGGTCGATGCCGCCGAAGGCGAACCGTTGCGGGCAAGGCGGCCAGTTCCGAGCACCCGCCGGACGACGAGAGGTAGGCAACGTTGACGCGGCCTGCTGCTGTCTATACCATCGCCCCCTTCTTTCCTTCTGACAGAAAGCATTTCCGTGACATGGAAACGACTTTGATCTCGGCGATACGGGCTTCCGTGAAGGCCTCGGATCTCTCGGTCGAACTCGGCGATCTGAAGCTCGACAACCCGGTGATGCCGGGCGTCCGGGGTGCTCTGGTCCTGAACTTGGACCACTAATCCCCCTGAGTCGGCTCGGCGCTGTGGTAACCAAGACGATTTTCTCAAGTGTCCGTTCCGGACAAATCCGGCCCACCGCCTGGCGGAAACGGCGGACGGGATGCTGAATGCGGTGGGGATTCCGAGCCCCGGTTTGCCTCGGTTCCTCCGCGATGTACTCCCGCGCTACCGGGAGCTCGGGCCTCCGCTGATCGTGAGCATCGGCGGGCTCGTGATCGACGATTACTCGCGAATTAGCAGAGGAGCTGTCGGACGCCAGCTTCGAGGCGTTCGAGGTGAACGTCTCCTGCCCGAACCTGGAGGCGGGCGGCTTGGAGATCGGATCTGCTCCCGCGCAAGTCGAGGCTGTCATTGCAGGGGTGGTGGCGAAGACCGCTAGGCCGGTGATCGCGAAGCTGACCCCGAATGTGACGGCGATTTCCGAGATAGCTCGCGCGGCAGAGGCCTCCGGGGCGTGTGCCGTTACGGTGGCGAACACGTTCATTGGCCTGGGAGTGGATCGGAATACCTTGACGCCGCTGCTGGGAAACGGATCGGGAGGGGTTTCCGGCCCGGCGATCAAGCCGTTGACGTTGCAGAAGGTCAGGGAAACAGTTGCGGCGATCGAGATACCCGTGATCGGGTGTGGCGGGATCTGCACCGCGGGTGATGCGGTCGACTACTTCCTCGCCGGGGCGGTAGCGGTCCAGGTTGGAACGGCGACGTTCACTCGTCCTCAGGCCATGATCGACATTCTTGACGAATTGCCTTCGCTCCTTGATCAGTTCGGTGTCCGCAGCCATCGGGAACTGGTCGGCCAGCTGAATTCGATTCCAGTAGAGGCTCGCTGATGCAGACCGTGGTGCGATCGTTGCGGGTGTTGCAGACGCTGTCGACTTGGCCGGATGGTCTGACGTTGCTCGAACTATGCCGCGAGCAAGACTTGCCCCCTTCGACGATGCACCGGCTCGTCGGCGTACTGTCGCGCGAGGAGTTTGTCGTTCGCAGCGCTGAGACGAAGCGATTTTCCCTCGGGCCGCAGGCGTTCGCGCTCGCCTCTGGGCCGCGCCATATCGCGGATGCAGCGAGGGACGGTGCCGCGCTTCTTTGCGAGGCCACCGGCGAGACGACCTTTATCGCGGAGTTGATCGGCCACCGGGCCGTGTGCGTCTCGCTCTTCGAGAGCAGAAGGCCGCTCCGGCTATTCGTCAGGATCGGTCAGGACCTGCCGCTCCACGCCGCCGCTTCGAGCCGCGCGATCCTCGCGTTTCTGGATGAACGGCGGGTCGAGTCGATGCTCGAGGGCTCGTTACTCGAACGGTTCACGAATGAGACACCGGTCACGATCGCCGACGTTCTCGCGCGCCTCGCGGAGATACGCGAGCGCGGCTACGACGTCTGCAGCGAAGAGCTCGACCCGAATGTGTGGGCCGTCGGGGCTCCGATCCGGAACGCCAACAACGATGTCGTGGCAAGCGTCACGGTTGCGGGGCCACTCGACCGCATGAGCACTACCGAGGAGGAAGCAAGTAATCGCGGAGGTGCTCGCCGCGTCAGAGGGCATTTCCACCCGACTTGGGTACGTCGGGGGAGGCTCGGCCTTGGTCGGGGTCGGGGAATGAGCGACGCTCGCGTCGTGGCGCTCCTGCACGAGGGGGGCCTAACCGACGACGATCTCCTTGCGCTGGGACAGGGTCACGACCTGGCCAAGGTTCCCTAAGTTCCACACGTTCAGCAACCCGCAGGCGACCTACGAGCTCGGGCGCTCGCTCGCCGCCGAGATCGCCCCGCTCGCCCCGACGAGGCTCGTCGCGTGGTCAGGCCTCGACGACGCCGTCCTCGCCTTCGTGGTCTCCCAGGAACTCGGCTGCCCGATCACGCTGGTCTGGAACGACGAGGGGCTGCTCAAGAGCAGCCCTGTGTTGGAGCGCGGTGACCGGATCGTGGTGGTGGGCGAGAGCTTCCGTCTTGAGGATTCCGTCAATGCGGTTCGGTTGCTGGCGGCGCACGTCGGTGCAACGGTTGCTAGCGACCGCGGCATTGATCGCGACCGGAGTTCCTCACGACGGGGAAGAACTTGGTGAGCAGGTGCTCTTCCTGGTCGACCGGCTGGGCGGGCATGAGTTGAGATGAGCTGCGCGACGCAGACCCTCCGGTCCCTGCCCGTCTCACGACCCCCTCCGGATCGGCACGATGCTCGGCCGGCTTGGCGGAATCAGCGAGACGACCGGCCGCGAGGGCGTGACGCGCCTCGGCTACACGCAACTCGAGCGCGAGGCGCACGCTCTGTTCGGAGGCTGGGCCGAGTCGCTTGGGCTTGCTGTGACGACCGACGCGGTCGGGAACACGATCGCTGAGCTTCCCGGCCGCGAAGCCCGCCCGGCGCTCGGCTGCGGCTCTCACCTCGACAGTGTTCCGTGTGGTGGACGCTTCGATGGAGCGGCTGGTGTCGTCGCCGCTCTCGAAGCGGTACGAATAGTCAGTCAGAGCGGACTCGATCGAACGTACCCGATTCGCGTCGTTGCCTTCGCATGCGAGGAAGGCGTCCGCTTCGGCGAGCCATGCATCGGCAGCAAGGCTGTCGCCGGTCAGCTCACGGATCGCGACCTTGGGCGCGTTGTCGACCGCGACGGGACGAGCCTTGCCGCCGCGATGCGGGTGGTGCAGCTTGATCCGGGTTGCGTCGCCGAGGCCCAGCCCGGCAGCCCGAAGACTGGACGGGGTTCTTAGAGCTTCACGTCGAGCAGGCGTCCGCCCTCGAAAGCAGCGGGACCGAGATCGGCCTGGTCTCCGCCGTCTCCGGCGCCGCGCGCTTCGAACTTACCGTCTTCGGACGCTCGACGCACAGTGGCAGCACGCCTATGGACGTGCGCGCCGACGCGCTGACCGCCGCGGCGGAGATCGTCCTCGCCGCCGAGCGGGTCGCGAACCTTGCCCAACACCGCGGCGCGCGCTGCACCGTAGGGCGCCTCGAGGTGAGCCCGGGTACCGTCACCACCATCCCAAGGAGGGTCCCTCCTGAGCCTCGACGTCCGTGATTCCGACTACGACAGGCAGCGCTCGACCGCACAAGATGTGCTTGCTCGCGCAGAGGGGGCTTGCTCCCGACGGGGCGTACGGCTGGAGGTGCGTCAACTCGCCGACGTCAAGGCGACGGTCCTGACCCTGCCTGCGGCAGTTCGTGGCGGACGTCTGCACACGAAACGCGATCAGCTGGTGCGAGCTCGAGAGCGGAGCGAGTCATGATTCCCAGTTCGTCGCGCGAGTGGTGCCGACGGCGCTGCTGTTCGTGCCGAGCGCCAAGGGGCTGAGCCACGTACCGACGGAATGGACGAGCGTTCGTGCGATCGCCAGGGGCGCAGACGTGCTCGCCGCTTCGCTGGTGGAGCTCGACAAGCTCACGTCGGGTTTCGAGGAGTGGGCGTGACGGGTCTCGCCATTGGGGAGGGACCGGTGCCGAGCATGCCCGGTCGGCTCCTCGTTCTTCCGGGTGCGCAACAGGGAGCTGTTTCGTCTCCCGCGCTTTGCGAGGCCACCGTCATCGAGAACAGGAACGTCGGCGACCGCTACTGGCTCCTGCGCATGCGGGCGCCCGAGGTCGCAGCAGTCGTCCGGCCCGGGCAATTCGTCATGCTCACGGTCGCTCGCGAGGGCGAATGGGATCCCGTGCTCCCGAGGCCGATGGCGGTGTTCGATTCCCGGCCCGAGGAGGGCGAGGTCGACGTCATCTACGGTGTAGTGGGGCGTGGGACCGAGCGTCTCGTTAGGCGCCGTTCCGGTGCCCGTATCGTCACGGTGGGCCCGCTGGGGAAGGGGTTCCATCTCGCGCCCGAGACGCGGCGAGTCTTGCTCTTCGGTCGAGGCATCGGGACCTGTTCACTCTCGATGCTCGCGGCGGCTGCGGTGGGGCGCTGGTTCGAGTCAGTGGTGGTCGAGAGTGCCCGGACGCCGCATGCGCTCGTTGGGCGGCCTTTCTTCACGCGCCTGCCGGTGACGACGCTCTTCTCGGTTACCGACCGGAACGGCTCGAGCGATCCGACTGTGCTCGAAGCGCGGCTACGGCGGGAGCTTGCAGCCTTCCCACCGGATCAGATCTTCGTCTGTGGCTCGGACCGCCTGCTTCGGCTTGCTGGCCGCTTCGCCGGGGACTGGGGCCCCTCGGTTCAGGTGTCGGTCGAGGCTCACATGGCCTGCGGGCTCGGGTACTGCCACGGCTGCTCCTCAGGACTCAGGGTCGCTGGTGACGAGGCGCCGCTGGTTTGCAAGGATGGGCCCGTGTTCGGGTGGGTCCCCTGGGACACGGCTCTCTGACGGCCTCTCTAGGCACGCTTGTCCTCGGGCGGGTTCTGGCCGCTTGGCGGCGCTCCCCGGGATCTCGCTATCCAGGATGGGGTCATCGTCGACGCAGGCCAGGCGTCCGATGGGGCTCTATGTGGACTGCGATGGCCTTATCGCGCTGCCCGGGCTCGTCGACCTGCACACACACCTTCGAGAACCCGGTCGCGAGGATGCCGAGACGATCGCGACCGGAGGTGCCGCAGCTGCGCGCGGGGGGTACGTGGCGGTGTGCGCCATGGCGAACACTACGCCCGTTGCGGATTCGGTCTCGGTCGTGGAGCGGGTTCACGCCGTCGGAGTGAAGTCCGGGCAGTGCCACGTTCAGCCAGTAGGGGCCGTGTCACAGGGCCTCGCGGGACGCGAGCTCGCCGACATTGCGGGAATCGCCGCTTCCAGCGCCACCGTGCGGGTGTTCTCGGACGACGGGAATTGCGTCTACGACGCGGCCTTGATGCGGGAGGCGCTTCGTGCGGCCAAGGCCGTAGACGGAGTCATCGCTCAGCATGCACAAGAGCCGACGCTCACTGTCGCCGCCCAGGTCAACGAAGGTAGGGCCTCCGATACGCTCGGCCTGCCGGGATGGCCCTCGGTCGCCGAGGACGTCATCGTCGCACGCGATTGCATACTCGCCCGTGACACCGGGGCTCGACTCCACATCTGTCACGTGTCGACTGAAGGATCGGTCGAGGTGCTCCGTTGGGCGAAGCGCCAGGGATGCTCGGTCACCGCTGAGGTCACGCCTCATCACCTTCTGCTGACGGAGGAGCAGGTGATCGAGACCCGCGACCCGACGTTCAAAGTGAATCCCCCGCTTCGTACCTCCAGAGACGTCGCGGCTCTACGCGAGGCGGTCGCCGACGGAACCATCGACGCAATCGCCACCGATCACGCGCCTCATCCTCCGTCGGAGAAGCAGCTCGGCTGGTGCGAAGCGCCAATGGGGATGCTCTGGGCTGGAAGACTGCCCTCGCGGTCGTCGCGGAGGTCATCGTCGCGGAGGGGCTCCTGACCTGGGCCGGGGTCGCAGAGCGTATGTCCGCTGCGCCCGCCCGCATCGCCGGGCTGGCGCGACTCGTCGGAACACTCGATCCTGGCGCGCCCGCGAGCCTCTGCCTCGTCGATCCTCGAGCGAGCTGGACGGTCGACTCGCTGAGCCTCGCGAGTCGCAGCAAGAACACCCCGGTTGACGGCTGGACATTCTCCCACCGCATCGTCGCCACGCTCTGCGGCGGGGTCGTGACGCACGACCTGATCGGGATTCGCCGGGAGGCCTAGCCGAGCCTCGGCGGCGCCGACGCATGAGCAGCGGAGCCGAGGCGCCTCAGGACATCGGCCCTGACGGCGGATGCATCAAGGCCGACCGGAACGACGGCATTTGCTGGCTTGCCCGGCCCGGCGGGAGATGCCTCGGTGCGCCCCGCGGCCTCGTCGGGTGGTGTGCGCACGTCGATCGAGATCGCCTCGCATGCCGCGAACGCCTGGGCCAACGCCAGGGAGAGAGCGACGACGTCGTGGAGCAAGCAGCCGTTTCTGCCCTGCTCGCGTGAGTAAAACTCGATCGAATATCGCAGCGCGTCGCGCAAGTACCGGCCAAGCGGCGACATGCTCGTCTCACTGCCGAGTGCTGCGTGTACCTCGTCGCCCGACAGCCAGACGAGAGTTGTCGTGTCTAAGCGACACCGCGAGCGGGAGGGGCGAGGCTCCGACGAATGCTTGGAAGCACCTGCGCGCGCCGACGATGTCCGCGCGGATGTTCGCCTCGGCGCCAACGACGTTCCCGGAGACCTGGAACGCGCCGCCCATGAGCACCCAGCGCGCAAGCAGCGACGGGAGCGCGGGCTCGATGTCCAGCGCGAGCGCGAGGTTCGTTGAGCGGGCCGCCGGTGACAAGCGTGTAACGGCCCGGGTGTGACCGCGCGAGCCGAACGATGACCTCTGCCGCCGCCTCCGTTGGCGGCCTGCTCGTCCCCCGCTCGAGCCGGGCGTACCCCTGAGCCGGTCTCGCCGTGCACCTCGATCTTGCGCAGTAGCGGATTTGGAGTGCCACCGAGCGCAACCGGCGCACCCTGGAAGACGTGGATCTCGCCATGGCCGGCGAGTTCCAGCACATCACGGGCGTTTGCGACGGCCTGTTCAACAGGCATCGCCCCACCAACGCACGTGACCGCCTCCAGCATTCCAGATATAGCAGCGCAGGCGACCGCGACGCAATCATCGATTCCCGCCTCGACATCCAGGATGAGTCGGCGGCCGTTCATCGAGCGACGAGTCTACCGTGTGGCCGTGAGGCCAGTCTATCCCTTTAGATCAGTGGTTACTGCGCGAAGTAAACAGATTGCACCAACCCTATCTATTGGTTTAGACTCACCCGATGCAAGAAGGATCGGAGCCGCGCTCCAGTGGTGAGGAGACTCTGCAGAAGGGTGGTTCATCGCGTCGCGTTGCGGCCGGCCGTGAGAGCAAGCGCGTGACGGTCGGCGATGTTGCAAGGCTCGCAGGGACATCGACCGCCGTCGTCAGTTATGTCGGCTCAACGACGGGCCCCGCCCGGTTGCCGCCTCGACTCGAGCGCGTGTCGAGGAGGCTATCGCACGATTGTCTTACCGCCCCAACGCCGTCGCACGTGCGCTGCGGCGGCAGCATACGGGGCTGGTGGGGCTTGTCGTACCGGATGCCTCGAATCCCTTCTTTGCGGAACTCGCCAGGGTCGTCGAGGAGGAGCTCTTTGGGCACGGCTACATGCTGCTTCTCGGGGAACTCCGCGCAAAGTCACGTGCGCGAGGCCGGGTACGTCGATGCCCTCCTCGAGAGTCAGGTGGACGGTCTGCTTCTGATCGCCGCCGGGGACGACGACCTCGAGGCCGCCACTCGTCGCGGCCTCGACGATTCCGAGGTCGCGCTCGTCCTGCTCGACCGCGAGATGCCTGGTGTCGATGCGGCGTCGTTCGCCGTCGACAACGAGTTCGGTGGCCACCTGGCGACCGTGCATCTCCTCGAACACGGGCACGAGCGAATTGCCTGCCTCGCTGGCCCAGAGCGCCTCAGTTCCGCGAACGAGCGCGCCGCAGGCTGGCGCCGAGCGATGAGCGAGGCCGGGATTCCGGCTACAAGCAGCCTCCTCTCCCACACGCCGTTCGATCGGTCGGGGCGGGTACCTCGAGACGCTGAGGCTTCTGAGATGGCACGTGCCCCCGACGGCAATCTTCGCCACTTCGGATCAGCAGGCAATCGGTGCGATTCGGGCGGCGTATCAGCTCGGGATTCTTCATCCCGAATGATCTGGCGGTCGTGGGGTTCGACGGTATCCCCGAATCCGGGTACACAGCACCACCGCTGACCACGATCAGCCAGCCGTTCGCGCAGCTGGGTAAGGCCGCCGTTGAGGCGCTCATCGATCAGATCCAAGGGGCTCCGCGGCAGTCGTCTCGCGTCGTTCTGCCCGTCAAGCTCACCGCACGGGCGAGCTGCGGCTGTCCTTTTGACGAAGGAGAGGAGTCGGCGTGAACGGCGGTGCCGCGATCATCGCGTCAGGTTCCAGCCGCCCGTCTGAGCATCCCGGGCAGGGTTTCCTTGACATCCGCGGCGTCTCGAAGACGTAAGCCTCGGTGCGCGGGGCCAGTCGGTTCAAGCACTTGACGACATCAGCCTGACGATCGCCGAGGGGCAGATCGTCGCTCTTCTTGGACCATCCGGATGCGGCAAGTCGACTCTGCTGCGGCTCATCGCGGCACTCGACTCGCAATTCACAGGGACGATCAGCTGGCAGCGTCCGCCACGCCGTGGCAAGGACATCGGGTTCGTGTTCCAGGACGCGGCGCTGCTTCCCTGGCGAAACGTCGCACGGAACATCGCGTTGGGCCTCGAGGTTCAGCGCGTTGACAAGAAGCGGATCGCAATGCGAGTCGAGGAACTCCTCGACCTGGTCGGTCTCAGTGAGTTCGCGAAGTCGTTCCCGCGCGAGCTCTCGGGCGGTAGTGCGCCAACGAGTCTCGATCGCCCGGGCGCTGGCGTACGACCCCGAGATCCTGCTGATGGACGAACCGCTGGGCGCGCTCGATGCGATCACGCAGGACAAGCTGCAGGACGACATTCTGCGCATCTGGGAGACGACACAGAAGACGATTCTGCTTGTCACCCACAGTGTCGAGGAGGCCGCGTATCTGGCCGACCGTGTTGTCGTGATGACGCCGAGGCCGGTGCGCATACGCGCCACGCTCGCTGTCCGATTGCCGCGGGTGCGGAATGCCTCAACACGGTCTCTGCCGGCGTTCGGCGAGTTCTGCGGCCAGCTCCGTAAGGACCTGGGATGACCGAGCCGGTGCTGGAGCTCCAAGGTCGCGGGGCATCGACCGTCGTGTCCGCGGCCGCGGACGCATCGGTCCCGCCTCCGGCAGCCCGCGCGGTGGCTGGCCGCTGCGACGGTGTATCTGGCGGTGGTCGTAGGGCTGTGGCAGCTCGACGTCGACGGAGTCGAATGTGCCGTTCTATCTCCTTCCTCGACCGCGAGCGGTCTTCACGTCACCGTGAATCCTCTCCAGCTCCGGGCAGGTCTGGCCGAACCTCGAGTTCACGGTTCGGATAATCCATCTCGGGTTCTGGGTCGGGGTGGTCATCGGGATCGCCTCCGGCTGGGTGCTCTGGTCGAGTTGGTGGCTGCGAACCGTCTTGGCGCCCCATGTGATCAACTTTCAGGCCGCGCCGAAGATCGCGATCGCGCCGCTGCTCGTTTGGTGGTTCGGGCTCGGGCTGACCTCGCAGCTGGACTTCATCGTGATGCTGGCGTTCTTCCCGATGATGGTCGCAACGCTCCTCGGCCTCAGCGCCGTCGACAGCGATCTCGAGGCGTTGGGCCGCGTGCTCGGCCTGTCGCGACGCGCGTATTTCCTTCGCATCCAACTGCCCTCCGCCTCCCCGGCGCTCTTCGCCGGCGCCAAAGTCGCCGTGATCGACGCGATGACGGGCGCGTTCCTCGCGGACTATGAAAAAAAACGGCAAGGGCTCGGCTACCTCATGGTGCTGGGCTATTTGCATCAATCTACACGCCGCTGCTGATAGCAGCAGTGCTCCTCACCGTCGCAATCGGCCTGATCGGCTTCGGAGCGATCACGCTGATCGAGCGGCGACTCCTGTCCTGGAGGGACTAGCCGATCATGCGTCCCTTTGAACTCACAATAAGAAGGAGGGCTCCCATGCGGAGTGCCAAGAGACGCTAAACGCTCGCTGCGATTGTCTTCGCCATCGTTGTCGGGCTCCTGGTATTTGCAGAGTCCGGTTTCGCTACGCGTAACGCGACACCCCGAATACCGTGACCATCGAAGCCAGCGGCTCGGCGGTTCCCTACTACGCGCCGCTCTACATCGCCGATCACCGTGGTTACTTCAAGAAGCACGGGTTGCAGGTCAACTTCGAATACGACCCGAATGACACCAATATCCTCCAGAACACCGCGTCGGGGGAACGTCCAGTTCGGGTTCCCGAACGGCGACAGCGTGGTGACGGCAGTCGGGCATGGCCTCAAGGTCGACGTCGTCGACACGACATACCAGCAGGGCATTGGCGCGCTCATGTTCCTGACGAAGTCGGGGATCCGCGAGCCCGGCCGATCT
Source organism: uncultured Actinomycetota bacterium (assembly GCA_963720045.1). Lineage (GTDB taxonomy): Bacteria > Actinomycetota > Thermoleophilia > Gaiellales > Gaiellaceae > PALSA-600. The sequence continues at coordinate 105,883 of CAVREC010000007.1, forward strand.
CAAGGGGAAGACCGTCGCGGTCACCGATCTCGGGAGTCCCAACTATCTGCAGCTTCAGGCGATGCTCAAGACCGCAGGTCTGAGCCTCAGCGACGTCAACGTGGAGGTGATTCCGACTGCGAGTATCGTTCCGGCGCTCGAGAACGGGAGCGTCGACGCGATCGTGTTCTCGCGTCTGCGCTACTACGCGATGCAGAACGCGGGTTACAGCGTCGGGCAGATCCTGAGCCACGGCTTCCTGCCGTCATTCGGAAACGTCCTGATCACGAGCCCGTCGTTCCTGGCAACCGGAAGGCGGTTGCGGGTTTCATCGCGGCACTCCATGAGTCGATCAACTGGATCAGCCAGGGTCACGCACTTGGAGCGGCCAAGTTCAGCATCGCCACCGCCGCACAGTCGTTCGCCGGTCAGGAGCAGCAGATCGCCGACGTGCTCAAACAGTGTCTACATCCCCAGCCTCTGGCACTCAGGACAGACGTATCTTCACGGTCTCGGCTACGGAAACCTCACGCGCTGGCAGGCGGACGTCAACGCCCAACAGTCGTTCGGTCTGATCCCGTCGGGGATCCAGGGATCCGTCGTTCGTGATCTAACCGAGCACTCTCCTCCCGAAGAACGCCCCCAAATGAGACGGTAGCGCACCGTCGTGCAAGGAAGCGACTCGAAGATCCGCTCGTCCAGATGGACGCCCTTCCTGATCGGCAGGGGCAGAATCCCTGGCGGGCGGCGTCCTCGTCTGGTGGCTGATCACCGATCTGGGGAACCTCCCAACGCGGACACTGCCCACACCGGGGGCCGTCGCCGGACACGGGTACTACCTCGCGCAGCACGGCGCGATCTGGCCGAACATCAAGACCACGCTGTACGAGATCCTCAAGGGGCTCGCGATCGGCACGCTGGTCGGCATCGTCCTCGGGGTGCTCTTCGTACGCGTGAAGCTCGTCGAACGGTTGCTCATGCCCATAGTCGTGGTCGTGCAGGCGGCGCCAAAAATCTCGATCGCTCCGCTGATCGTCCTCTGGCTCGGCCTCGGACAGCAATCAAAAGTCACCCTAGTCGCGCTCGTGTCCTTCTATCCGATCATGATCAACATGGTCACGAGCCTCCGCGGTTTGCCCGAGTCACTGGATCATCTCGCGAGGATCGTTGGGCTGCGAGGGGTGCGGCGCGCACTAGCACTGGAGATCCCCTACAGCTTCCCGGCCATCGTCGCGGGGCTGAAGGTCGGAGTCCTGCAGGCCGTGACCGCGACCGTGATCGGAGAGCTTCTCACTTCCAGCTCGGGTCTCGGATACCTCGAGTCGCAGGGGAGAGCAGAACGACGACATCAAACTGGTCCTGCTCGCGATTCTCCTGACTCTGCGCGGTCGGCTGGGGCCTTTACGCCTTCGTCGAAGCGGTCGACCGGAGGGTCAGCCGTAGGTTCGGAACGTGAAGCGGCGGGCCTCACCGAGATCCGGCTCGAGGCAGAAAGAATGAGCTTCGGCAAGCGCTTCGCATCCGCCTGCGCTCAGTCGAAGTACCCGCTGTGCTTGGGTCTCGACCCTCGGCTCGACGAGATGCCCGAGCTCGTCCGGAATCGAGCCGCGGCCGAGGCGCGGGGAGACGAGGAGGCGATCGAGCGTGCGATCGCCGATTTCCATGCGCTCGCGATCGAGGCTACGGTCGGCCTGGTCTCGGCGGTGAAACTCCAGATGGCCTTCTACGAGCATATGGAATCGCCGGCATGAAGGCGCTCGGTGCCACCATCCGCGAGGCTCGGAGTGCAGGAATGCTCGTCATCGTCGACGGCAAGCGAAACGACATTGCATCGACGGCTGAGGCCTACGCGAGCGCGTATCTCGGCGTAACACCAGCCTTCGGCTCGCAGACGAGGGCCTTCGCCGCGGACGCGCTCACCGTGAACCCGTACCTCGGCTGGGACAGCCTCGTGCCTTTCGCCAGGACCGCCCGCGATCACGGCAACGGTCTCTTCCTCCTCGTTCACACCTCCAATCTCCTCGATCGAGCTCCAGGAATCGAAAGGGAACGGCATTGCGCCCTACATCACGACGGCTGGATACGTTGCTCGTCTCGAGGAGGAATTCTTCGGTGATCTGGATCATTGGTCGGTCGGTGCCGTCGTCGGCGCCACCTTCCCGAAGGCCGCAGCCGCAGCGCGCGCGTCGATGCCCGGCGCTCCGATCGTCGTTGTCGGCTTCGGTGCTCAGGGAGCCTCACTGGACGGATGCGCCGCGTGCTTCACCGAAACCGGCGAAGGGGCCGTGGTGAACGCATCGAGGAGTTTGACCTACCAATGGGCTCCCGAGCCCACATCCTCGGGGTGAGATCGTAGAGACGATCCGAGCCCGGACGGAAGAAGCCGGGGAAGCCGTTGCCGCAGCGATCCGTCCGACGGCGTCTACCCGAGAGGCAGGAGCCTGAGATGGTGCCAATTCGACGATCACGGCACGCAACGGCAGCTGGGTTCGCCGGAGCTATGAGCTCATCGCTCCCGTTTCGTGCTCGGATTCGGGCGGCGAGGGCGGGCGGCTCGTCGTGTTCAAGGCGTCGACCCAAGCTGACAACATCGTCCGTCGAGTAGCCAAGCGCCCGATAGAAGTCGATCGCCTCCTGGTTTGTCGCACGCACCTGAACATTGATCTTCGGGCAACCCATCTCACGGAGCCGTACGTCCACCGCATCAATCAGCTTCGTGAGCCATCCCGGGTTTGACCGATGACTTTGATGTACCCCCAGGTCGGTGGAGTCGCGTTTCTTGACTCACGCTCCCTGGCCTGTGATGTTGATCTCTTTCCATTCAGATTCGATCGGCCAGGTTCACCGCTTTGGATCGTGCGCTCCATCGATCAGGAGAACGCAGATACCCGCCGGGGTAATCCCGAAGTCGAACCGGACTACTGGCTGATCGGGTCAGGGTTTTTCCGCAGGGGTCCGTCAGTACCAGCGCCGATGACGATGCATTGAGGTACTGGCGATGCTGATCCGCCCGCGCGGTAGCGTGTTCCCGTGAGTCATCTCCGTGATCCGGACGGGACAGTCCTCTGCGAGCACGAGGAAGAGCACGAGATTTCCGCCGCTGCGGCGTATCACGACGACCATGAGCATGATCATGATCACGACCACTCGCATGGTCTGATCGATCGGTCGATTCTGCGCTCTCACGAAGGCGTCAAAGCAGTCGCGCTGGGCCTTCTCATCCTTGGTGTCACCGCCGCGATCCAGCTTGCGATCTTCGCGCTATCCGGCTCGGTCGCGCTGCTAGCCGACTTGATCCACAACTTCGGCGACGCGCTCACTGCGATCCCGCTCGGGATAGCGTTCTACCTCCGGAGCGTCCGGGGTGAGCGGCTCGCCGGGCTCGCCGTCGTCCTCGCAATCTTCGTATCAGCGTGCGTGGCTCTCTACGTCACGATCATGCGCTTCATCCACCCGCAGAACCTCACCCACCTCTGGGTACTCGCCGCCGCCGGCCTGATCGGCTTCGCCGGGAAACGAGCTCGCCGCTCAGGTTCGGCTCTCAGCCGGTCGGCGTCTCGCGAGCGCAGCCATGACCGCCGACGGCAAGCACGCCAGGATCGACGGCTTCGTCTCGCTCGGCGTCGTGGCAAGCGCCGCGCTGGTCGCGCTCGGCGCTCAAATCGCCGACCCGATCATTGGCCTGGCGATCACGATCGTGATCCTCCGGATCACTTGGGAGTCCTGGCACACCGTCAGGCACGCGGAGATCGACCTCGACCACATCGACACTTAAAATCGCGCGGAACGCTGAAATAATCGGCAATGGTGCGGAGCCTTTTTAGGCGACGTTAGCCCGGTCAGGCGATGCTCTGGCTGATCCTCTTCGTGTTACCGCTTGGACTCGACACGTTCGCAGTCTCGGCCGCGCTCGGGACCGTGCGGCCGGACCGCCGCCAGCGCCTTCGGCTTAGCCTGGTTATGTCCGGCTTCGAGATGGCGATGCCGCTTATCGGCCTTCTGCTCGGACGAGCGCTCGGCACGATCGTTGGAACCTCGGCCGACTACATCTCGATCGGCATCCTCGCGCTCCTCGGCATATGGATGCTCGTCCACGACGAAGACGACGACGAGAAGGCCGCAAAGTTCGTCGCTGGGCGGGGGGTCGTGCTGATCGCGATTGGCCTCTCGATCAGCGTCGACGAACTCGCGATCGGCTTCACGATCGGGCTCCTCCACCTCTCGATCTGGCTCGCCGTCCTTCTCATCGGTCTTCAGGCGTTCGTGCTGGCTCAACTCGGCCTTCGTCTCGGCACTCGGATCTCTGAGAACACTCGCGAGAACGCCGAACGACTCGCCGGAGTTGCCTTGATCGGGCTCGCCGTTCTGCTCGTCGCCGAGAAGATCGCGTGAGAGCGTGGGAACGGGTCGCCTAATCCGATGGAGGCATTCGCAGCAGCGACGTCTTGACCCCAAGACTCACACGGCGAGAGTGTTCGCGTCGTGTTCGGCTGGTGTTCGGTGCTGTTGCCAAATCCGACGGTATACAGCTACGGATACCCTGCAAAAAGGGCTAATATCAGGAGCCGACGCGCGGATTCGAACCGCGGACCCCTTCATTACGAGTGAAGTGCTCTACCAGCTGAGCTACGTCGGCAGGTCGCTCAGTGTATCGGCGGCGCGGGACTTCATTGTGAGGCTTCGCGCGACACCGGCAGGTTAAAAGGGTTCACCGAGCCGGTCGCGCTTTCATCCCCCGCTTCCATTGACCTTCCGCCCTCCGGCCTTGCGGCCTTCTGCGTACTGGTCCTCAGAAGCGGCTTCGACTTACTCGCGCTCCGTACTCGGTGCGAGGGGGAAGCTACGCGCTCCAGGGCATCCGGGCAAGGGTTGCACGAACGGGAAGATCGCAACTTGCGACGATTTTGTTTCAGACCGGTTCGGCGGCGGATTCCGCTGCGGCTGCGGCGGCGCGCGTTGCGTCGATCATCTCTTCGGCCTCGGCCCGGTTGCCGAAGCCGCGGGTGACGACCGAGCCCTTGTGGTCGAGGTCCTTGTAGACCTGGAAGAAGTGCTCGATCTCGTCGCGGAGGCCCGGCGGGATGTCGTGGATGTCGGAGAGACGGCCCCAGGTCGGATCGTTGTGCGGGACGCAGATGATCTTCTCGTCTGGGCCCTTCTCGTCGGACATGTGGAAGATCCCGACCGGCCGGACGCGGATGCGGCAGCCGGGGAATGTCGGATCGCTGACGAGGACGAGCGCGTCGAGCGGGTCGCCGTCGGCGCCGAGAGTGCCCTCGATGTAGCCGTAGTCGGACGGGTAGCTCATCGAGGTGAAGAGGCGGCGGTCGAGGACGATCCCGCCGATCTCCTCGTCCCACTCGTACTTGTTCCGCGATCCGCCAGGGATCTCGACGAAGACGACGTGACTCATGGCGGCCCAGGCTACCTGCCGCGCCGCGCGAGTCAGCTTCGGAGCTCGCGTGCGATCTCGACGAAGAGCGCCTCGAGCGCGAGCCCGGGTGCGAGCTGGAACTCCTCGAGCCGGCGCCACGTCGCTCGCACCGCCTCGGCCGCGCGCTCGGCTCCGACGAGCCGCTCGCGGGTCGCATCGGCACGGAGCTCGTCGAGCATGTCGACATGCGCCGCGGCTGCCTCCGCGCCGACTCCGACGACGACGAGATCGCGGTACCAGGCTGCGAGCTCTTCGAGCTCCGCAAGGAGCTCCTCGCGTTCGGCCCCCCGCTGGGCGCGGCGAACGCGCTGCTCGGCCTCGCGGGCAGTCAGCTCGAGGCCCCGAACCTTCACCTCCTCGAGCTCTTTCGCCTCCTCACCGCGCTCGCGGGCTGAATCGAGCATCACGCCCGCCGCGTCTGCCGGCTCGAACCCGGGCTCCCGGTAAGCCGCCCGCGCCTGGGCGAGAAGCAGTCCGCGCCGGCGCGCGGCGTTCGGATCGAGCAGCCGCTCGAGCCGGTCGAGCCGGCCTCCTGCAACCCGGGCGAGTGCAACACGGCGAGCCTCGTCGAGCTCCGGTGCGCGGGCGTCCACGACCTCGCGGATCGCGCGCTCGGAGAGCCGTGTGAACGGCACGAGCTGGCAGCGCGAGAGGATCGTCTCGGGAAGGGGCCCGAGGTCGTCCGCGATGAGGACGATCGTCGCGTAGTCCGGTGGCTCCTCGAGATCCTTCAGCAGCGCGTCGGCCGCGTCCTCGTTCATCAGGTGTGCCCTCTGGATCAGATACACCCGTCGCGAGGCCTCGAACGGGCGCATGTGAAGGTCGCGGCGAAGCTCCCGGATCGCGTCGATCCGGATCATCTCCCCGAGCGCGTCGAGCTCGTAGATGTCCGGATGGGTGGTCCGGGTCGTTCCGATCAGCTCGCGTGCGAAAGCCCGCCCGAGCTTGGCCTTGCCGACGCCGGCCGGCCCGTGGAAGAGGTAGGCGTGCACCGGCCCCTCGACGACCGCGGCCTCGAGCAGGCGCTTCGCCTCGTGCTGCTCGCTAGAGGCTTCGAACCTGCTCACGAACCTCCTCGGCGATCTGCTCGGGGCTCCTGGTGGCGTCGAGGACGACGACCCGCCCTGGGAAGAGGACGCCGAGCTCGCGATAGCCGTCGGCGACGGTGCCGCGGAAGTCGGCGTCCTCGCGCTCGATCCGGTCGAGGTAGCCGTTCTGCCGGTCGCGCGCCGCGACGGCGTCGAGCGCGAGCACGAACGTGCGCGCCGGCAGGAGACCGCCGGTAACGGTGTCGTTCAGCTCGAGAACCTGCCGAACGCCGAGCCCGCGGGCGATCCCCTGGTAGACGAGCGAGGAGTCGATGTAGCGGTCGAGCACGACCCAGGCGCCGCGCTCGAGCGCCGGCCGGATCACCGCGGCGACGTGCTCGGCGCGCGCCGAGGCGAAAAGTGCCGCCTCGGTCCAGGGCGTCATCTCGAGCCCGTGCAGGACGACATCGCGGATCGCCTCCCCGATCGGAGTCCCACCCGGTTCACGGCTCGCGACGACCTCGTGGCCCTCGGTCGCGGAGCCAGTCGACGAGCAGCCCAACCTGGGTCGTCTTCCCCGATCCGTCCTGTCCCTCGAAGCTGATGAACATCGGACGCCTACGATACGGCGTGTGCATGCTGCGGTAACCGGAGGCGCCGGCTTCATCGGCTCGAACCTCGTCGACGCTCTCGTCGCCCGCGGCGACGAGGTCACGGTGATCGACGACCTCTCGTTCGGCCGCCGTGAATACGTGAACGAGGCGGCGAGATTCATCGCGGGGGACATCCGCGACGGGATCGACCTCGGAGGGATCGAGGTCGTCTTCCATCTCGCCGCGCAGACCGATGTTCAGACCTCGGTGCGAGAGCCGGCCCGCGACGCCGACCTGAACGTGGTCGGCACCGTGCGCGTCGTCGAGGCGGCGCTCGCGGCCGGAACGCGGATCGTCTTCACCTCGACCGGCGGCGCGATCTACGGGGAGTGTGCCGAGGCCGTGACCGAGGATGCGCCGCGCCGGCCGCTCTCGCCTTACGGGATCGCCAAGCTCTGCGCCGAGGAATACCTCGGCGGGTTCAATCGCATCCACGGCTCGAGCCACGTCGTCGCGCGGCTCGGGAACGTGTTCGGCCCGCGTCAGGCCGCGAGCCTCGAGGGCGGCGTCGTCTCGATCTTCCTCGATCGGCTCGCGCGTGGCGAACAGGCAGTGATCTTCGGCGACGGGCTCCAGGTCCGCGACTTCGTGTTCGTGGGCGACGTGGTCTCGGCGCTGCTCGCGGCCGCCGAGCACGACGGCGGGATCTTCAACGTGGGGAGCGGGGTCGAGACCTCGGTGCTCGAGCTCTACGAGGCCTGTGCCGAGGCGGCAGGAATGGCCGTCGAGCCCGCGTTCGAACCTGCCCGGCTGGGCGACCTGCGGCGCTCCGCACTCGACGTCTCACGCGCGGCAGACGAGCTCGGGTTCCGCGCCCGTACCCCGCTTGCCGAGGGCATCGCCCGCACGCTCGCATGGGCGACCGGGTAGTCGCAGTCGACGGCGGAGGACTCCGCACGAAGCTGGCGAACCCGAAGATCCCGTGGATGCACCGCTTCTCACGCCACACGAGCTGATCCGCCCCTGGAAGCGCGCCACCGTCGTCGCGAGCGTCATCGCGGCGCTCGAGCTCGCGGCTCTGCTCGTCGTCGCGGCATTCCTCGTCGCCAAGCCGCTCTCCCACGCGATCCAGCACCACGCCGCCGCCTCCGTCGCGGCGACCCCGCCGGCCAAGCAGCTCGTCCAGGCGATCCACCGGATGAACGCGCCGGCCGGAAGGGCGCGGCCGCGCGGCAAGGTGAAGATCATGGTCTTCAACGGAAACGGCCTTTCGGGCGCCGCGGGCACGGCCGCCGGCCGGCTGCAAAACCTCGGCTACAAAGTCGCGGGCACCGCGAACGCCGGCCACCAGAACTATGCGACGAGCGTCGTGATGTACCGCCCGGGCTTCCGCGCCGAAGGTCTCCGGCTCGCGCGCGACCTCGGGATCAAGGTCGTCGGCCCGCTCGACGGGATCCACACCGGTGCGCTCGACGGCGGCCAGCTCGCCGTGATCGTCGGCGGTTAGTTTCTCTCAGCAGCGCGGCTTGCCGGAGTTCACGAGCGCGAGCGTCTCCGAGTAGGCGGCGATATAGGCCGTGTTCTGGCCGTCGAGCACGGTCGCGTGGCTGAAGGCCGGAAGCGCCGCCCGTGGGCACTTCCGCGTCAGGATCTGGAACGACCCGAGCTGGTACCAGGCATCAGCATCTTCCGGCTGAACCTTGGTCGCCTGGTTGTAGAAGCCGTACGCTAGGCGGTTCGCGGCCCGGTATGCGGCCAGCCACCCCTTGGCGTGGGCCCGCTTGATCTGCGCGCCCCGGTCGGTCTCTGCGATCGCGGCCTGAATCAGCGGGTCGACGGCGACCGGGTTCACCGAGCGCGACCGCTGCGCAAGCGTCACCGCGCGGGCGTTGTCGACCCCGACCGCGGCCGCCGCCTGGTCGTCCCAGCGGGCACCGAGCCACACCGCAAACAGCGAGAAGGCGATCGCGAGCACGAAGCCGCTGGCAGTCAGGAGCGTAAAGGGGCGAGGCCGCGGGTTCTTCGCCGGCCGGACCACGAGCGCACCGGCGATGAAGAAGACGAGCCCCGCAACCGAGAGGAAGTCCCAGTCGATATCGAGGAGTCCGTGCAGGAAGAACGCCGGCAAGGCGAGCGCGAGCGCCAGTTGAGGCCCGGGCCGCCGTCTTCCCCGGACGACGAGCCAGGCAATCGAGGCGACGAAGAGAACGAGGCCGACGATGCCGGTCTCGCTGAGGAACTGCAGCGGAAGATCATGCGGCTCGATCGTCTGGTCGAGGTTCGAGGTCCGGTAGCGCAGGTTCGTCACTGCGAAACTTCCGGCCCCGGTTCCGGTGACCGGGAAGCGCTCGAAGCCCTTCCAGGCCTGCTGCCACCACGACCAGCGGAAGTTCCCGCCCGTCGAGACGAGGTGCCCCGGGGAGTTCGTCAGCTCCGCGCCCGCCGGGGTGGTGAACGACCGCCACCACGAGTGAGCGTGCGCGGCGCCGACCACCACGACGGCGGCGATCGCGATCGCCGCCACGGCGAGCCCGATCCGTCGCCCGGCCGTCACGCGCGGCAGGGGGAAGCGAGAAAGGGCCACGGCGATCAGTGCGTCGAGCACGAGCACGACGCCGAAGACGATCCCGGCGTGGACGCGAGAGGAATGCGATTGCCCGTTGTCGGTCAGCCCCGGGAGCGAGAAGGCGACGGCGAGCACGGCGGCGGCAGGCAGGCCTGCGGCGACGAGCGTCGAGAGCGAGTCGAGCCAGGCACCCGAAAGCGCCATCCAGAGCACCACGACGACGACGGCCACGAGCACCCCGCCGCGCGAGTAGGTCATCCCGATCACGACGATCCAGCCGAAGACGAGGAGCGTGCCTGCGGTTCGCATCCGCGTCGCGAGGCAGAGCCCGATCGGCAGCGCGATGTCGCCGAGGAGCGCGAGCGCGTTCCAGTAGCCGATCGGCCCGCGGAGCCGGGCGATCCGGCCGTAGTCCTCGTACACCCAGGGCAGGACCTTGCCGAGCAGCGACCACACGCACACTGCGCCGAGCAGGATCGAGCAGCCGAAGAGAAGCCGTCGGGGCTCCGCGGCCAGCAGTGCGCCGAGGAGCGCGAGGGTCAGATAGATGAACGTCCGGTTCGCATAGCTCCACGTGGCATCGGGCTCGATCGACCACGCAATCGAGAGGCCGCACCAGAGGGCAAGCGCGCCCAGTGGGATGAACGCGCGCATTCCGTCCGGCGCGCCTTTCACCGCGAACAGGCCGGCCGTGAGGAGCAGCGCCGCGACGCCGATCCACGGGAGCGACGAGATCCCGGGATCCCGGGCGAAGAAGATCGTCGCGCCGACAAGAACGAGGGCCAGGGTCAGCGGCGACCATAGTTCACGAGTCAGCCGCATTCCAATCGACGCTACCATCCGGTCCTGACTGCCCCGGCGGGTATAACAATCGCCTTACACAGTCGCAACCGGGCGCTTATGCGCGTCCGGAAGACTCACCAGTATTCCCCCGGATGTTCTGCCCTGCCCTGATCGCTTGAGCCCAGCCCGTAAGCACCTCGCCAGCCTCGCCGTGATTCTCGGCCTGGTCGCCATCCTTTCGCCGCTGCCCGCTACCGCAGCACGCGCGTCGGGAAGCGACAACGTCCCCTGCTGGAAGCGGCTCCTGAACGACTGGTACGACGGGACGATCAACAACGTCTATCCGATCCCGTGCTACGGGGCTGCGATCAAGCACCTTCCCGCGGACCTCGTGATCTACGGGAGCGCGAAGGGCGACATCCTCGCGGCAGAGCAGGCGGCGATCCACAAGACGCCGACCCCGCCGGAGCATGCGACAACCGGCTCGTCGGCGACCCCTCTCCCGCCCGGCGAGACGACGGAGACAACGACCGTGACGACGAACGGCACGACAACGACCGCGGTCGTCATCGTCTCGTCCCCGACGACGCCCAAGAAGAAGGGCTTCACGCTCGCTCTCGCCAAGATCACCCCAGGCGATTCGCAGTCGTTCCCGCTTCCGCTCCTGATTCTCGGCGCTCTGGCGATCATCCTCGTCGTCGGTGGGATCGCGGGCATGTTCTGGCAGCGCTCACACCCGCGCGACGAACCGCCTCCGGCGTAGCCGCCCCCGGCCGAAAATATCCGGAAACTCCGCTTATTTACAGGGGTTTTCCCTCAGCCGGAGCGCTATAATGGCTCCATCCGACGCCGTCTCTAGGGTCCTCCGTTCGCCCGTCAGTGGGCATAGCGACCGTAGGCGACCGTTAAAGGGGAAGAAGAGATGGCGTCCGTAGAAAAAACGTCGGCAGGGGAGACCGTGGAAACAAGAGGTGCGATCGAGGGCTCGATGGGCAGTGGCGTGCAGATCGCCGCGGCAGAGCTCGTGAACAACGTCGCCCGCGAGGATGCCAGCCTCGCCGTTCGCCGGTATTTCACGATCCAGGGTCGCGACCCGTTCGACGAGATCGAATGGGAGCTCCGCGATGCCTTCATCCCCGGCAAGGACAAGCCCACGTTCGACCAGAAGGGCGTCGAGTTCCCCAAGTTCTGGTCGCAGACCGCCACGAACATCGTCGCGCAGAAGTACTTCCGGGGCCGCATGTCCTCGCCCGAGCGCGAGCACTCCGTCCGCCAGATGATCGGCCGCGTCGTCACGACGATCGGTACGTGGGGCCGCAAGGGCGGCTACTTCGCGACCGACGACGAGGCGCAGACCTTCGAGGACGAGCTCAAGGCGATCCTCGTCAACCAGCTCGCCGCCTTCAACTCGCCGGTGTGGTTCAACGTCGGTTTCGAGGAGAAGCCGCAGTGCTCGGCCTGCGTGCCTTACCGCGGCCTTGTCTCCACCCCGGACGGGATGGTTCCGATCGGTGAGCTCGTCGAAGACGACCAGGTTGGCCGCGAGGTCTACGACTCGCAAGGCGTCACCAGGATCGTCGCTGTCAAGTACAACGGACGTAAGCAGGTCTTCCGCGTCACGCTCCGGAACGGCCAGTGGATCGAGGCAACAGCCGACCATCTGGTGAAGGCCGTTCGCGCGCGGCGCACGTCGCCGTCGTGGCTTCGGGTCGACCAGCTCGAGGCGGGGATGAGGATGCACCTCCATCCTCACCGGGCGAAGGTCGCCGAGCGCGCGCTCGTGACGGCTGGTGGCTCGAGCGCGTTCGAGGACGGGCCGTCCGGTCCATCCGCTGACGAACGGGTCGCGGTCGCCGAGGCGGCCCTGGCCGGCTGGCTCCAGGCTGACGGCTTCGTCGGCCAATACGACCACGGCACCAACCGCTCGCTCACAATCGAGTTCCAGGCCGCAACCGACGACGAGTATCAGTGGATCACCGAGAACCTCGACCTCGTCTTCCCCGACGTTCACCGCAAGGTTCGTGACGTCGAGCTCCAGGATCCGTCGCTGACCTACCGCCGCATCCGCCTCTACGGCGAGGACCTGCGCGAGTTCGTCGAGAAGTGGGAGCTGCTCAACCGTGGAGTCGCGATCCGGGTTCCGGCCGTTCTCTGGACGGCGTCCATCGAGGAGATCACGGCCTATCTCCGCAGCATCTTCCAGGCCGACGGCTACATCACCGTGAACCGGGGCGATGGTTCCGAGAACAGCCGGATCGGGTTCGCGGTGATCGGCGAGAAGTGGGCGGAGGACGTCCAGTTGCTCTTGAACGTCGTCGGCATCTACTCGCGCCGCACGCGCAAGTCCGAGCCGCGGGAGAACCGCCACGACCTCCACGAGATCACCATCTCGATCGGCTCCGAGCGCGCCCGCTTCGCCGAGCTGATCGGGTTCGTCGGTGAGAACAAGCAGCAGAAGCTGCTCGAATCCCTCTCGCTGCGCAACCTGAAGCACTGCCCGGATCTGCGCGAGGAGGAGATCGTCTCGATCGAGCAGCTCGGTGTCGAGGACGTCTACGACATCCAGACCGAGTCTGGCGAGTTCCTGCTCCAGAACGTCGCGGTCCACAACTGCTTCATCCTCTCGGTCGAGGACTCGATGGACTCGATCCTCGACTGGATCCGGCGCGAAGGCGTGATCTTCCGCGGCGGCTCGGGCTCGGGTGCGAACCTCTCGCGGCTTCGCTCGTCGAAGGAGCAGCTGTCCAAGGGGGGCTATGCCTCCGGGCCGGTGTCGTTCATGCGCGGGGCCGACGCCTCCGCCGGGACGATCAAGTCCGGTGGCAAGACGCGCCGTGCTGCCAAGATGGTCGTGCTCGACGTCGACCATCCGGACATCCTCGAGTTCGTCTGGTGCAAGTCGAAGGAAGAGGAGAAGGCGCGCGTCCTCGAGGCCGCCGGCTACGACATGTCTCTCGACTCCGCCGACTGGTCCTCGATCCAGTACCAGAACGCGAACAACTCGGTGCGCGTCTCGGACTCCTTCATGGAGGCCGCGGCCGCCGGCGCCGACTGGAACCTCACCGCCCGCACCGACGGCTCCGTCGTCGAGACGCTGCCGGCGCGCGAGCTTCTCCATCAGATCGCCGACGCCGCCTGGCGCTGCGCCGATCCGGGCCTGCAGTACGACACGACGATCAACTCGTGGCACACGCTGCCAAATTCGGGGCGGATCAACGCATCTAACCCCTGTTCGGAATACCTCTCAATCGACGACAGCGCCTGCAACCTCGCCTCGCTCAACCTGATGAAGTTCCGGCGCGAAGACGGCGAGCTCGACGTCGAGGCGGTCGAGCATGCAGTCGACGTCGTGTTCCTGGCTCAGGAGATCTGTGTCGGCTACTCCTCGTATCCGACCGAGGAGATCGACCGCAACGCGAAGGCCTACCGCCAGCTCGGGCTCGGCTACGCGAATCTCGGTGCGCTCCTGATGGCGCGTGGGCTTCCCTACGACTCCGACGAGGGGCGGGCCTACGCCGCAGCGATCACCGCGCTGATGACCGGTCGCGCCTATCGCAAGTCGGCCGAGATCGCCGGGCGCATGGGGCCCTTCGCGGGCTACCGCCCGAATGCGGCGGCGATGATCGGCGTGATCGCCAAGCACCGTGCCTCGGTCGGCAACATCGCCGAGCCGGAGACCGTGCCCGCCGACCTGCTCGCCCACGCCCGCAAGGCGTGGGATGACGCCCTCAACCTTGGTGAGGTGAACGGCTACCGCAACGCGCAGGCCACCGTCCTCGCGCCGACGGGGACCATTTCTTTCATGATGGATTGCGACACGACCGGGGTCGAGCCCGACTTCTCGCTCGTGAAGTCGAAGAAGCTCGTCGGCGGCGGCGAGATCACGATCGTGAACAAGACGGTGCCGCTCGGGCTCGAGAAGCTCGGCTACTCGCCGAACGAGACCGCTGAGATCGTCGCCTACATCGACGAGCGAAACACGATCGTCGGCGCGCCGTACGTCAAGACCGAGCACTACCCCGTCTTCGACTGCGCGATCGGCGAGCGGGCCGTCCACCACACCGGGCACGTCAAGATGATGGGCGCGATCCAGCCGTTCATCTCGGGAGCGATCTCGAAGACCGTCAACCTGCCCGAGGCGACGACCGTGGACGAGGTCGCACAGGTCTACCTCGACGCGTGGAAGCTCGGCGTGAAGGCGGTCGCGATCTACCGCGACAACTGCAAGGTCGCCCAGCCGCTTTCGGGCAAGTCCGACAAGAAGCAGGGAGTCCTCGCGCCGCCGGCCATGGCCGCGCCGTTCCGCAGGCGCCTGCCGGACGATCGCCACGAGATCGGCCGCAAGTTCCGCGTCGGCGAGTACGAGGGCTACATCCACGTCGGCGTGTTCGACGACGGCACCCCGGGCGACATCTTCGTCGACATCGCGAAGGAAGGAACGACGCTCGCCGGGCTGATGAACTCGTTCATGATCTCCGTCTCGCTCGGCCTCCAGTACGGCGTGCCGCTCGAGGTGTACGTCTCGAAGTTCGCGCACATGCGGTTCGAGCCGTCGGGAGCGACGAACGACGCCGACATCCGCAACGCCAAGTCGATCGTCGACTACGTCTTCCGCTGGATGGGCAAGAAGTTCCTCACGGTCGACCAGCAGGAGGAGATCGGGATCCTCTCACCGGAGGTTCGCGCGCGCCTGTCGGCGGCCTATGCCGCCGGCGCGCCTGCGGTCCCCGAGTTCGACCTGCCGGCACCCTCGGCGGGTCAGACCGCGCTCTTCAACACCCACGAGGACGCGATCGAATGCTCCCGCTGCGGCGGCCGGATGGTCCGCGCCGGCACCTGCTACACCTGCCGTGACTGCGGGACTTCAACCGGCTGCGGCTGATCGCCCGGCACCAGAACCGTCCGAACGTCCGAACGCGGGGCCGCCGAAAGGCGGCCTCGTGCGTGAGTGGCGGCGTCTCGGCTCTATCAGCCTGTCCGTCCGGCAGCCTCTCCGAGTTCTGAGCCGAGCCCGAGCCCGAGACCCGGGCTCAGGCGGAGCTGAGCTCGGCTTCGAACTCGGCGTCCGACGGCGCCGACTTTGGTTGCTCGCGCGGAATCCCGCCCGTGAAGAAGAGGCCGACGAGCGCCACCAGGGCGACGATCGCGAGCGCGGCCCGAAGCGCGGCCAGCCGCGCTTTGCTGTTCTCCGCGACGATCGCGTCGGTCGTCTTCGGCGCAACGTGAGCGTCGTCGAGCGCCGTCTTCAGATCGGCGTCGGAGACGAACGGGATTCCTGAAGCAAGCTCCGTGCTCGCCTGCGTGCTCACCCGGCTCGGCACGTCGGGGTTCCCGACGATGCCCGTCAGGAACACGGTCGTCAGGGTCGCTATCAGCACCGACCCCGCGAGCGCCGTCCCGAGCGATGCCCCGATGTTCGTCGCGGTGTTCTGGATCCCGCCGACCTCCGGGCTCATGCTGTCCGGGACCGACGAGACCGTCACGCTCCCGAGTTGGGAGGCGAGCGCGCCGATCCCCAGCCCGAGCAGGAGGAGCGGAAGCGTGACGACGGCTGCGGTGGCATCCGAGTCGATCCCGGCGAGCAGCACCACATCTCCCGCGAGCATCGCGAGCAGGCCCAGCCGGGCGACCTTGCGCGGGCTCACGTTCGGGAAGAAGCGCGGAATCCCGGCCGCGGCGAGGAGCAGGGTGATCGAGAGCGGCAGCAGGCGGATCCCGGTATCGATCGCCGAGAGCCCGAGCGACACCGACAGGAAGAGCGGCACGACGAAGAACACACCCGACTGGACGAAGTACTGGAAGAAGAACATCGCGAGCCCCGCCCGGAGTTGCGTCGTTTTCAGGATCCCGAGCCGAACGAGGGGCTCCTGCCCGCGCCGCTCACGTCGCTTCTCCCACCGGCCGAACACGAAGAGCAGCAGGCCGCCGCCGAGGATGCACCAGAGCGTCGGCGACAAACCCCAGAGCGAAGGGCCGTTCGTCTTCGGCGTGATCCAACCCCAGGTGCTCGAGCGAAGCACTCCGAAGACGGCAATTGCGAGACCCGACGCCGAAAGGACGACCCCGACCACATCCAGGTGAGGGCGCTTCCCGGGTGGCTCGTCGGCAATTCCCCGGCTGAGGACCAGGATCACTATGACGATGATCACCTCGCCGGCGAACACGTATCGCCACGACCAGTAGGTCGTGAAGAGGCCGCCGATCAGCGGCCCGACCGCCACCGCGACGGCGCCCGCGGCCATCACCAGCCCGTAGGCCTTCGGGCGCGCCTCGGCCGGGAAGTTCGCGGCGACGAGCGCGACGACCGCAGGCAGGATCAACGCCGCTCCGATGCCCTCGAGCAGCGACCAGCCGAAGATCAGGACGCCGAGCGACCCGGCGAGTGCCGTCGTCAGCGAGCCGGCGCCGTAGATCACGGAGCCGATCGCGAAGGCCCGCTTGCGACCGATCAACCCGCCGATCTTCCCGCCCGTGATCATCAGCGCCGCCATCACGAGCGCATACAGCGTGATCGCGGTCTGCACACCGGACACCGTCGTTCCGACGTCCTTCGCGACCGTCGCGATCGCGACGTTCATCACCGAGGTGTCGAGCGTCATCAGGAACTGCGCCGCGGCGAGCGTCACGAGCACGAGCGAGGCGCCCGCCACCGCCTTTTCCCGCACGCCGATCGTCCTGCCGCCCGCGCCTGGCTCAGCCATCGGCGCAGCCTAATGCGTCCCGCCTCTTCACGCGATCGGAATACGATCGACTCATGCAACGCGACGACGACCTGCGAAGCTCGTGCTTCGCGTCGCTCGACGTGCTCTGCGCGACATACGGGTACGACGTCCCATATCGCGGCGGGCTCGCACCGGGGTTTCCCTTCCGCGGTGGGAAGGTGCCGTTCCTGTCGCCGCAGAAGGGCATCTACAAGGCGGCGGCCCAGCGTGGGCCGGCTGCACGTTTCACAAGGAGCCGATCGTCCTTCCCGGCCGCACGGCTTGGAGGCCCGATCGAGACCAGCTCGCCGAGCGCTTCGAGCGCTTCCGGTCGGCTTAGCTCAGTGGGTGCCGGGGAACGTGGCGCTTCCCTGCGGGAGCGAACCGAGCATTCCGACGAGGTCGGTCGCGTCGAGCGTGTCCGCCGCGGGCGGTGCGGTGACCGTGACGGGTGTGCTGTAGTCGCTGATCTCGAGCGTCAGCGCGACGCTGTCACTGCCGCCGCTCGCGTTGAGCGTCAGCTTGTGGACGAGGCCGTCGTCGCCGATCCAGACGTCCACCGGGATCGAGGTCGGCGCGCCGTTCGCGATCAGGTGATTCAGCAGGCCCTGCTCGTCCGTGCCGAGGTTCGCCGCGGCCTTCGTCAGGTCGATCGTCGCGCGATAATGCGTCGTCGAGGCGCCACCAACCGTTTCCGCGCCAACGGTCTCGACCGAGCCGATCGAGCGTAGGAGGTCGAGCGCCTGCGCCGGATTTTGGGTCGCCGCGGCTCCGAGGCCGTTGAGTTGAACGCCGAGCTTCTGGGCGGCCTGCGCGATGTCGAGCCTGACCCAGCTCTTCCCGCCGGGAATGAACGCGGTGAGCGCCGGAGCGTTCGCATAGACGACCGGGTCGCCATTCTCCTGGAGGTAACGCACCTCGATCGGGCCGCCGGCATCCGGGAGGCCCGCCGCGGCGAGCGCACTCGACGCGTCGATCGTGACGTCGGCATCGCTCTGGTCGAAGACGCCGTTCGCGGTGACGGTAACCGGCTGGCCCGGAGCCGTCGTCGGCCGTGATCGTCAACGCGAGCTTTGCGCCGCCGGCATCCTCGGACTTCGCGACCGCGGCCGAGACAGGGTTGACCGATTTCGCGAGCGCGACCGCCGCGACCGCGGCTACGACTGCCAGTGCCAGGAGCCCGAGGAGGAGCCAGCGAGACGGCTTGCGATCGACGGCCATCGCAAAAAGGTACCTGACCAGTTGCTAGCGACGTTCGAGCGCAAGACGAACGCCGAACCCGATCAGCACGACGCCCGTGAAGCGATCGAGCGCGCGCCTCACCTGACGGCCGCCGCAGCCAGCCCGAGGCGTGCCCGACCGCGAGCGAGTACGCGGCAAGCCAGAAGAGCGTCAGCACCGCGAACACGCCGCCGAGAAAGGCCAGCGGTACGAACGCCCGCCCGTCTCCGTGGACGAACTGCGGCAGGAGGCTCGTGAAGAAGACCGCGATCTTGGGGTTCCCGAGGTCGCTCAGGAGGCCCTGACGGAGTGCCTTCCAGCCGCTCGCGGGGCGTGCCGCGATGCCTTCGGGCGCAACCCCCCGCGAGCGGAGCATGCCGATCCCGATCCACGTGAGGTAGACGGCGCCCGCGATCTTCAGGGCGTCGAAGGCGACCGAGGATGCGCGCAGGAGCGCGGCGATCCCGAGCGCCGCCGCGACCGTCCAGATCGTCAGGCCGATCGCGACGCCGACCGAGGCGAGCACTCCCGACCGGCGGCCGCCGACAAGTGCGTTCTTCGTCACCATCGCCGTGTCGGGGCCGGGGATCACGATCAGGAGCACCGAGATCGCGAGGAAGGGGAGCAGCGCGACATGCATGGCGCTGAAGTATGCCGGACCCAATAGTGAGATTGAGAGTGAGTATCATTTTTATGTTAGGGTCATCCGGTGTTGCCGACGACTGGACTCCGTCTCGCTGCGTGCGTCGCAGTTCTCGGCAGCACGGCACTGGGGCTGACGGCCTGTGGCTCGACGCCCTCGCCGGGAGGCCGCCTTCAGGTCGTCGCGGCAGAGAACTTCTGGGGCAGCATCGCGATGCAACTCGCCGGCGACCGCGCCGACGTGCGCAGCATCGTCACGAATCCCGACACCGACCCGCACAGCTATGACCCGACGGCCGGCGATGCGAGGGCGATGGCGGGCTCGCAGGTCGCGATCGTAAATGGAATCGGCTACGACACGTGGGCCTCGCATCTGCTCGCGGCAAACCCCGACCGGGCCCGCGTCGTCCTCACGGTCGGCAACCTGCTCGGGCTCGGAAACGGCGACAACCCGCACCAGTGGTACTCGCCGTCCGCCGTTCGCAAGGTGGTCACCGCGATCTCGGCGGCCTACACGAAGGCCGATCCGGCCGACGCCGTGTACTTCGCCACGCGGAAGCACCTTTTCCTCACGCGATCGCTCTCCTCCTACAACGCCCTGCTGGCCCAGATCCGGGGGGAGTACGCCGGTACGCCGGTGGGCTACTCGGAGAGCATCTTCGAGCCGCTCGGCTCCTACCTCGGCCTGCGGCTCCTCACGCCGTACAGCTTCGCGAAGGCGGTCGCCGAGGGCAGCGACGTCAGCGCGCAGGACACGCGGACGGTCGAGCGTCAACTCAGCCATCGCCTCGTACGGGTCTGGGTCTTCAACAGTCAGAACGTCACGCCCGAGATCGACCGCCTGAACTCGATCGCACGCGCCGAGCACATTCCGATTGCGACCGTCACCGAGACGCTCTCGCCGGCGAACTTCGACTTCGAGCAGTGGCAGGTGGCCGAGCTCGAGCAGCTTCGCGCGGCTCTGGAGCAGACGGCCGGAAGGTGACTGGGACGCCGGCAGTCGAGCTCGAGGGCGCCGCCGTCAGGATCGGGGACGCGACGGTGTGGGGCGGTGTCGACCTCTCGATCGCCTCCGGCGAGCTCGTCGCCGTGCTCGGCCCGAACGGAGCGGGCAAGTCGACGCTGCTGCGCGTGCTGCTCGGGCTCCTGCCTCTCAGCGCCGGCGCCGCGTCGGTACTCGGGGCTTCGCCGGGCCGGCGGAACGATGCGATCGGATATCTCCCGCAGCGTCACGGGTTCGACGCCTCGACGCGCATTCGCGGGGTGGACCTCGTGCGCCTCGGCCTCGACGGCGACAAGTGGGGCCTGCCGCTTCGCGGAGGGCGACACGCCCGGACGCGCGTTGACGAGGTGATCACGCTCGTCGGAGCAAGCGAATACGCGGGGCGCCCGATCGGGCAGCTCTCGGGCGGAGAACAGCAGCGGCTCCTGATCGCGCAGACGCTCGCCGCCCGGCCCGAGCTGCTGCTCCTCGACGAGCCGCTCGACAGCCTCGATCTGCCGAACCAGACCGCCGTATCGGCGCTCCTTGCCCGGATCTGCCGTTCGGAGAACGTTGCCGTGCTCCTCGTCGCCCACGACGTGAATCCGATGCTCGGGGCGCTCGATCGGGTGGTCTACGTCGCCGGTGGCCGCATCGTCTCCGGGCCTCCGGAGCAGGTGATCACGAGCGAGACCTTGAGCGCCCTCTACGGCGTCCCGGTCGAGGTCCTGCGTACCTCGGACGGGAGGCTCGTCGTCGTCGGCCAGCCCGAGGCTCCCGCTCACCACTCCGACAGGCACGCGCATTGAATCCACGCCTCTCGCTCGATCCGATCTCGGACGTGAACGAGCTCCTCACCTATCCGTTCATGGTCCATGCGCTCGAGGCCGGGACGATCGTGGCGGTGATGGCGGCGGTCGCCGGATGGTTCATGGTGCTTCGCCGCCAGAGCTTCGCCGGCCACACGCTGGCCGTGATGTCGTTTCCCGGCGCCAGCGGGGCGGCGCTCGCGGGGCTGCCCCTCGCCGCCGGGTACTTCGGCGCCTGCGCCGTCGCCTCGCTCGCGATCTCCGCCGGCTCCCGCGGGGTCGACGGGCGCGACCGCTCGCAGGAATCGGCCGTGATCGGCACGGTGCAGGTCGCCGGATTCGCGCTGGGCTTCCTGTTTCTGAGCCTGTACCACGGGATCCTCGAAAGCCTCGAGTCGCTGCTTGTTCGGTTCGTTTCTCGGGATCACACAGGGCCAGGTGTGGACGCTGCTCGCTGTTGCGGCGGGAACGCTCGTCTTCTTTGCGATCGCAGGTCGCCCCCTGCTCTATGCGTCGATCGACCCCGGCGCCGCACGCGCGCGCGGCGTTCCCGTGAGGCTGCTCGAACCGGCGTTCCTGCTCGTCCTCGGGCTGGCGGTTGCGGCGACGGCGCAGATCACGGGCGTTCTGCTCGTCTTCGCGTTGCTCGTCGCCCCGGCCGCTGCCGCCCAGCAGCTCACGGCCCGTGTCGGGCTCGGCTTGGCGCTGACCACGGCGATCGCGCTGGCCGTCGCCTGGCTCGGGCTCGGGCTCGCCTACTTCACCGACCTTCCCGTCGGTTTCTTCGTGACGAGCCTCGGTTTCGCGATCTACGTCGCCTCGTCGGCCGGACGCGGCGCGCTCCGGCTCAGGTTCGCGTGATGCTGACCCAGGAGTTCATCCGCAATGCGCTTCTCGCGGGGTCCGCAATCGCAGTCGCCTCCGGTCTCGTCGGGTATTTCGTCGTCCTGCGCGCTCAGGTGTTCGCAGGCGACGCGCTGAGCCACGTGGCGTTCACGGGCGTGCTCGCCGCAGCGCTCGCCGGGATCGATCTCCGGTTGGGCCTTTTCGCGGCCACGATTTCGGTGGCACTGCTCTTCGCCGCGCTCGGGGAGCGGGTGCGGGTCGACGACGTCGCGATCGGCGTCATCTTCGCCTGGGTTCTCGGGCTCGGCGTGCTCTTCCTCGACCTGTTCAATCGCCGCGCGGGCGGGGCTAACGGGGTGATCGCCTCGCGCGCCCTCTTCGGCTCGATCTTCAGTCTCACCGCCGGCCAGACCGCGGTCGCCGTTGTGATCGCGCTCGCGATCTCGGCCGGCCTCGCGACGATGGCTCGACCGCTGCTCTTCGCCACGATCGCGCCCGCCTCGGCGGTCGCGCGCGGAGTTCCGGTCGGGCTGCTCGGCGCCGGCTTCCTCGTCCTGCTCGGGATCGACGCAGGCGAGGCCACCCAGGCCGTCGGTGCGCTGCTCCTGCTCGGGCTCATCGCAGCACCCGCCGGCGCTGCGTTCCGGCTCACCGCCGATCCAAGGCTCGGCCTGGCGCTTTCGGCCGGGTTCGGGCTCGCCGCGGTCTGGGTTGGGATCACGATCGCCTACCTCGTGCCGTCGCTTCCCCCGAGCAGCGCGATCGTCGGGAGTCGCGGTGGCGATCTACGCGGTGACGTTCGCCCGCGGCTAGCGGCAATCGCCGCAGGCGCCGTGGAGCACGACGTCGTGTCCCGCGACTGCGTAACCCGAGCTCGCCTCGAGCCGGTGGATCGCATTCTCGAGCTGCGGATCCTCGAACGCCTCGACCTTCCCGCACGCGTCGCACACGAGATGGTGGTGATGATCGCCGCCGGAATGGATCGGCTCGAACCGCGAGATCCCAGCGCCGAGATCGATTCGCTGCACGAGGCCCTCGGAGCTCAGAAGTTCGAGTACGCGGTAGATGCTCGCGATCCCGACCTGCCGGCCGGAGGCCCGAAGACGGTCGAAGATCTCCTGTGCGGTCAGGCAGCAGTCCTGTTCGGCGAGCAGATCGATCACCGCGCGCCGCGCCCCGCCGTTCCGCATTCCCTTGCGCCGAAGCGCCTGGTGGGTCGCCGTGGCCCATGCGGATTGTGTCGCGACGGCCTCCACGATCTTGATGATAGCGATTCTCAGGAACTGCCATCCGAATCTCGAGTATGATTCGTAAAACTTAAGCTCAGAAAGGCAGACGGGGTGGCTGCGGTATCGACTGAACGGCTAGGCCTACGAGAGCGGAAGAAACAGCGCACGCGCATGACGATCGTCGACGTCGCGACGCGCCTCTTCACCGAGCAGGGCTACAACGAGACGACGCTCGTTCAGATCGCCGACGCCGCGGAAATCGCCCCGAGCACGTTCTTCAACTACTTCTCCTCGAAGGTCGACGTCGTCTTCGGCCTGATCGACGCAATCGTCGAGAGCGCCCGCTTGCGGATCCTCGACCGGATACCCGGCGAGCCTGCGGCGGAGGCGATCGTGGCCTGGGTCCGCGAGGATCTCTCCGATGTCGAGACGCCGTACTCGGAGGTCCTCCGGCGCGTGCCGACGATCATCCAGTCGGTTCCCGAGCTCGTTGCCGAGGAGCGCCTTCGCTTCGCGCTCCTCGAGGACGTGTTCGCCGACGGCTTCGCAACCGATCTCGCGGAGCCGGCTGCCGGAATGCACGCGCGGGTCATGGCCGCGATCGCCCTCAGGGCCATGCTCGATGTGTGGAGCGCGTGGTACGTGCACCACGCCACCGATGCCGAGCTCGATCTGACCGAGCTCTGCGCGCTCAAGGCCGACTACCTCGAGACGGTCCTCGCGGCGGGGCTCGTCGCGATCGAATCACTGCCCCCGCCGCCCGACGAGGCCTAACCGCTTCTAGAGCGGCGTCACGTAGGACGCCGTCAGCCCGCCGTCGACGAGGAAGGTCGAGCCGTTCACGTACGACGACTCGTCGCTTGCCAGGAAGAGCGCGCCGTTCACGATCTCGCGCGGCTTCCCGAGCCGGCCGGTCGGCCAGTGGATGCGCCTGCGCTCGAGTGCGGCCGGGTCGTCGCCGAAGATGTTCAGCAGCAGGGGAGTCTCGACCGGCCCTGGGCAGAGCGCGTTCACGCGGATCCCCTCGCGGGCGAACTGCACCGCCAGCTCGCGGCTCATCGAGAGCACGGCGCCCTTCGAGGCGGTGTAGGAGATCTGCGAGGTGGCGGCGCCGAGGATCGCCACGAACGAGGCGACGTTGATCACCGACCCGCCGCCGCGCCGCTGGAGATACGGGATCCCGTGCTTGCAGCAGAGGAACACGCCCTTCGTGTTCACGTCCTGGACGCGCTGCCAGGCCTCGACGGTCGTGTCGAGGATCGAGGCGTCGTCGTCCGGGCGAGATGCCCGCGTTGTTGTAGAGCACGTCGATCCCGCCGAACCGCTCGGCAGTCGCCGCCATCATCGCCGCGACCTGGTTGTCGTCCGCCACGTCGACCGCGGTCGCGAATGCCTCGCCGCCCGCGAGCGCGGCGGTCTCCTCGGCGGCCTTCAGGTTCACGTCCGCCGCGCAGACTTTCGCGCCCTCCGCCGTGAAGAGGATCGTGGCCTCGCGGCCCATCCCGCCGCCGGCTCCGGTGATCACGCAGACCTTGCCTTCGAGCCGTCCCATCAGCCTCATCCTTCCGTCGAGAAGAACACGTTCTTGAGCTCCGAGTAGCCGTCCATGGCGTGCATCCCGAGCTCACGGCCGAAGCCGGACTGCTTGAACCCGCCGAACGGCGTTGCCGGCCGCACCGAGCTGTTCGAGTTGACCGAGAGGACGCCCGTCTCGAGTGCACGCGCGACGCGGATTGCGCGGGCGCCGTCGCGCGTCCAGATCGAGCCCGAGAGGCCGAACGGGGTGTGCGTTCGCGATCTGGATCGCGTCGGCCTCGTCCTCGAACGGGATCACGGCGACCACCGGGCCGAAGACCTCCTCCTGCGCGATCCGGTCGTCGTTGGCCGCCTCGACGATCGTGCACGGGTACCAGTAGCCGGGCCCGTCGGGAGTCGTGCCACGATAGGCAGGCTCGCCTTCGACGAACGAGGCGACGGTCTCGCGATGCGCGGCGCTGATCAGCGGTCCCATCTCGGTTTCGTCGAGCGCAGGATCGCCGATCTTCACGCCGGCGGTCGCGTCGATCAGCAGCTCCAGGAACCGGTCGTGCGCAGACCGCTCGACGAGGATGCGCGAGCGGGCGCAGCAGTCCTGGCCGGCGTTGTCGAAGACCGCGTACGGGGCGGAGGCCGCGGCCCGTTCCAGGTCGGCGTCCGCGAAGATCACGTTCGCGGACTTGCCGCCGAGCTCGAGCGTGACGCGCTTGATCCCACCCGCGGCGCCTTCCATCACCTGGCGACCGACCTCGGTCGAGCCGGTGAAGCCGATCTTGGCCACGTCCGGGTGCTCGATCAGCCGTTTGCCCGCGACCGATCCGGGGCCGACGAGCACGTTGACGACTCCCTCCGGAATCCCCGCCTCGAGGATGAGCTCTCCGAGCCGGAGCGCCGAAAGGGGAGTCAGCTCGGCCGGCTTGAGGACGACCGTGTTGCCGCAGGCGAGCGCCGGGCCGAGCTTCCAGCTTGCGATGTTCAGCGGGAAGTTCCACGGAACGATCGAGCCGACGACCCCGAGCGGCTCGCGGAAGGTGACGTCGATGCCGCCGGCGACGGGGATCGACTCGCCGTAGTGCTTGTCGACGGCGCCCGCGTAGAAGTGGAAGACCGCCGCCACCATCCCGACCTCGCCGCGTGCGCCCGAGATCGGCTTGCCGACGTTCTCGGACTCGATCCGGGCGAGCTCTTCGGCGTGCTCCTCGACGAGCGTTGCGAGCCGGCGCAGGAGTCGCGCCCGGTCCGCGGGCGAGACGGCCCGCCAGGCCGGGTAGGCGCCCTTCGCGCGGGCGACGGCGGCGTCTGTCTCCTCGATTCCGGCCCGTTCGAGCTCCGCGATCGGCTGCTCGGTGGCGGGGTTGATCACCGTGAGGCTCATGGGATGATTCAACACGATCAGCTCGTCCCCCTACAAGGAGGCCTTTCGTGAGGGACTTCAAGGCGTTTCTGCTGCGCGGCAATCTCGTCGACATGGCGACCGGGATCGTGATCGGTCTCGCTTTCGCCGCGGTCGTGACCGCGTTCGTCGGCGACCTCGTGACACCGCTCATCGCGGCGATCTTCGGCAAGCCCGATTTCGGCGCGCTCAGCTTCACGATCAACGGCAGCGAGTTCCACTACGGCGACTTCCTGAACGCGCTGATCGCGTTCGTGCTCGTCGCGGCGGTGCTGTTCTTCGTCGTGATCAAGCCGGTCAACGCCCTCGTCGCGCGCGCCCGCCACGAGCCGCCCGCCGACCCGACCACGCGCAACTGTCCCGAGTGCCTGAGCGAGATCCCGCTCGAGGCGAAGCGCTGCGCGTTCTGCACGACGGAGGTCACCGCGCTCGCCGCGTAACCCGAAACCCGGTGTCTGACATTGTCTGACAACACGGCGCGGACGCAAAAAACGTCAGGCTTCAGGCCGGTTCTCAGGCAGAAAGGCGGTGTCAGACACCGGGTTTGGAACGCTCGGAGCGGTACGCCGCTGCCTGTGCCACGAGCTCGTCGAAGAGTCGCCCATCCTCGCCGGCCTCGGGGTGCCAGAGGACGCCGACCGCGAATCGGCTCGCAGGGTTCCAGATCGCCTCGACGGTTCCGTCGTCGGCGACCGCGGCCACGTGGAGGCCCTCCCCGAGTCGCCCGAAGCCCTGGTGGTGGTGGGACTTCACCGAGACACGCTCGCCGAGCACCGGAGAGAGCCGTTCGTCGGCGACGACGTCCACCGGATGCTCGGCGAACGTGCCGGGCACCTGCTTGTGCGTCCCGTCGCCGACCGTGTCAGGCAGGTGCTGGTCGAGATCCCCGCCGAGCGCGATGTTCAGGACCTGGGATCCTCGGCAGATCGCGAGCACCGGCAGGTCGTGGGTGAGCGCAGCCTGCAGAAGCGTGAGTTCGGCGCTGTCTCGCTCGGCGACGATGCCGTCGGTCTCCGGATGCGCCTCCTGACCGTAGAGTGCCGGGTCGAGGTCCGAGCCGCCCGAGAAGATGAGGCCGTCCAGCGCGGCGAGCGTCTCCTCGATCCCGTCCATGGCAGGCGGCACGAGCAGGGCCCGACCGCCGGCGCGCTCGACGGCGACGACGTAGTCGTAGGGCACGAGCGCGGCGTCGAGGTCCCAGGCCCCGAACGCCGCGCGCGTGACGTATGTCGTGATACCGACGAGCGGTCTGGCCACCCCTAGACCCTAGGCGCTCCGGAGCCCCGCGTCGGGCGGAAGCAGGAACGAGTCGCTCGTCTCGATCTTCGCCAGTTCCTCCTCCGTGCCCATCCGCACCGGGCCCTTGAACCACTTCCGAGCCGAGATGGCCCACCAGCCTCCGAAGAAGATCCCGATCCCGACGAACCAGAGGATCGTGTAGTTCGTCAGCGACCACGAGAAGTTCTCGTCCCACGGGAGCCCCGCTCTGAAGAGCGGAAGGCTGAACAGCACCGTGATCAGTACGACCCAGAGGATCGCAATCGTGTCGATCCACTTGTAGTGCCGACCGAGCGACCACGAGCCGCCCACGAACCGGGAGCCAAGCCGGAGCCGCAGGAACACCGGCAGGATGAAGGCGATGTACAGGCCGATCACGGCGATCGCCGTTCCGGCCGCGTAACCGACGAGGTAGTTCCAGATCGCCGGGACCATCAGCAGGGTCGAGAGGACGCCGATCGCGAAGACCGCGTACACCGGGACGCGGCGAGCCGAGACGCGCTTCCACCACTGGTGGCCTGGCACTGCGCCGTCACGCGAGAACGCGAACATCATCCGCGAGGCCGACGTCGTCGAAGCCGTCAGGCAGAAGAACTGAGCGATAACGCAGATGAAGAGCAGGGCATCCGACCAGTTCTGACTCATCGAGGTCGCCCAGATCCAAGGCACCACCGCACCGATGTTCGTCAGGGCGCCACTCGTGCTCGGAATCGCGAACGTGACCGCGACGAGGAGGATGAACCCGAAGATCACCGAGACCACGACTGACATGTACATCCCGACTGCGGCCATCCGCGAGGCCTGCTGGGTCTCCTCGGCCATGTGCGCGGAGGCGTCGTAGCCGGTGATCGTGTACTGCGACATGAGCAGCCCGAGCCCGAACACGAGCCAGAACGCCGCATGCTGGAAGCCGGTCACGTTTCCGCCGTAGCCCGTTGCGTTCACCTTGCCCGTGAACACGTACGACAGAGACTGGTGGTGGGACGGCACCACGATCAGCACGAGGACGATGATCGCGACGCCGAGCATGTGCCAGTACGCCGACACGGTGTTCAGGAGCGAGGTGATCCGGACGTCGAAGACGTTGATGATGCACGCGGCGAGCATGAACACCGCGTAGAGGGCGAAGACCGTTTCGTTGTAGTCGAAGCCGAACCAGCTGTTGGTGTGCTTCTCGAAGGAGAACAGGTCGTCGAAGAGCACCGTCGCGAAGGTCGAGAGCCCGTATCCGATTGCGGCGGTGACCGCGATCTGGCCGATCAGGTTGAACCACCCCGTCGCCCAGCCCCAACCCGGGCTGCCGAGCTTCGATGCCCAGTAGTAGAGACCGCCGGCGGTCGGGAACGACGAGGCGATCTCCGCCATCGCGAGCGAGATGATGATCGAGAACAGGCCGACGAGCAGCCAGCCCCAGGTGACCGCGATCGGGCCGCCGCTCTCGAAGGCGATGTAGTACGAGGTCAGGCAGCCGGCGAGGATCGAGATGATCGTGAACGAGATCGCGAAGTTCTGGAACCCGCCCATCGCCCTGAAGAGCTCCTGGGCGTAGCCGAGCTTGTGGAGGATCTGCTCGTCCTCCGTACCTTGAAACTCCGATGCCGCCGGCGCCTCGCTCATGCGTCCCTCCTGTCGTGGCTCGTCCGGCTCAGCGCCTGCGCGACCGACCGGGTGGATTGCGCATATATACAACTGTCCGGGGCGAAAAGCTATGGGTACCGATGGAAGTAGTTGTCAGCCGAGCGCACGGCGGAAGCGCGGCTCGGCTGCGGTGGCTTCGAGCCGCGCGAAATGCTCCAACGCATAGCCCGCGAAGTCGAACGTCGATGTCCGCGACCGCCAGCTGCACGAGGCCCCAGGCCGCCTCGCGGAAGTCCGACATGAAGCGCATCAGTACGTGGACGCCGAGATCGGCGCCGCCGTAGGCCTCGAGCAGCTCCCGGTCGCCGTCGTCGTCGAGTCCGTTCGATACTGCGAAGTTCGCGAGGTCGAAGGCCGCGTCGCCCATGCCGGCGTACTCCCAGTCGACGATCCAGAGCCGGTCGCCGGAGTCGATGAAGTTGGCCGCCAGCAGATCGTTGTGGCAGGGAACGAGGGCGTACCGGCCGCGCCGGCGTTCGATCCGGTCCGCCGTCGCCTGCGCCTCCCGGAACCCGGGTGGAAGCGGCACCCCGCGCTCGCGAGCGGTCAGCGAGTACGTCGAAACGACCCTGAACGCATCGAACCGTCCGGGAATTGGCGGTGCCGCATGCAGTCGTCGAAGGAGCGCCGCCGCGGCGGGGACCGTCACCTTTCCCACCTCGCCCTCGACGAAGCGGGTGACGAGGTAGCCCTCGGGCTCCAGGTATGCGGTCACCTCGGGGCCGAGGCCAAGGCTCGCAGCCGCCCGCGCCACCGCGTGCTCGACATCGCGGTCGATTCCGAGGAGCTCCGTGTCCTTCCCGCCGATCCGGAGCACGAACTCCTCGTCGCCCGCTCGGACCTTGAAGTTTCGGTTCGTGATCCCGCCCCCGAGTGGCTCGACCGACTCGACGCCGGCAGGCCAGACGCGGGCGACGAGCTCGTCGATCACGCCCGGATGCGTTCGCCGCTCGGATCCCAGAGCGGCTCTGCCGCAACCTCGCCCGGCGTCCACTCCCCGAAGATCTCGACCTCGGCCGGCTGCCCGGGTTTTGCATGGCCCGCGGGCAGGTAGGCGTAGGCGATCGAGCGCTCGACCGAGTAGCCGTAGCCGCCGCTCGTCACGCGCCCGACCGCGGCCCCCTCGACTCGAACGGGCTCCGAGCCGAGCGCGACTGACCGCGGATCGTCGAGCACGAGGCAGCAGAGCCGCCGTTTGGGCTCCTGCGCCGCGAGCAGCGCCCGGCGCCCGATGAAGTCGCCCTTGTCGAGCTTCACGGCGAAACCGAGCCCCGCCTCGTAGGGCGTGTCGTCCGGCGTGATGTCCGAGCCCCAGACGCGGTAGCCCTTCTCGAGCCGGAGCGAGTCGATCGCGCGGTAGCCGCCGGCGACGAGACCGAGATCGCGGCCGGGCTCCCAGATCGAGTCCCAGAGCGCGGCGCCGAACTCGGTCGGGCAGTAGAGCTCCCAGCCGAGCTCGCCGACGTAGGTGACCCGTAGTGCCAGGCACGGGACAGAACCAACCGCGAGCTCGCGGGCCTGCATGTACGGGAAGTCGAGCGCGGTCGTTCGTCAGCGGCTGGAGGATCTCGCGGGCACGCGGTCCCCAGACGCCGAAGCAGGCGTGGGCCGAGGTGACGTCGTCCACCGCCACTCCGTCGGGCGCGTGCTCGCGGATCCAGGCGAGGTCGTGCTGCCCGAACGCGGTGCCGGTGACGACGCGGAAGCGCTCTTCGCCGAGTCGCGTGACCGTGAAGTCGCACTCGATGCCGCCGCGCGCGTTCAGCATCTGGGTGTAGGTGATCGCGCCGATCTCGCGGGCGACGCGGTTCGCGCAGAGGCGCTCGACGAGCTCGGGCGCGCCCTCGCCGGAGATCTCGATCTTCGCGAAGGACGTCTCGTCGAAGATCGCCGCCGTCTCGCGACAGGCGAGGTGCTCGGCACCGATCGCCGGCGACCAGTTGCGCCCGGCCCAGCCGCGCGGGCGGAGCGCCTCGTCGCCGCGCGCGGCGTTCGGCTCGAACCAGTTCGCGCGCTCCCAGCCGCTCTTCTCGCCGAACGAGGCTCCGAGCTCGGCGAGCCGTGGATAGGCGGGCGAGAGCCGGAGCGGCCGCCCGGCCTTCCGCTCGTGGCCCGGGTACTTCACGTCGTAGTAGGTCCCGTACACCTCGAGCGTGCGCGCAAGGGTGTAGTCGGCCGAACGGTAGGCGCGGCCGAAGCGGCGCGAGTCCATGTGCCAGACGTCGAGCGACGGCACCCCGTCGACGATCCACTCGGCTACGAGCTGTCCGAGCCCGCCGGCCCCGGCGAGGCCGTGCGCGCAGAACCCGGCAGCCGTCCAGAAGCCGCGAACCTCGGTCGGGCCAAGGATGAACTCGCCGTCGGGCGTGAAGGCCTCGGGGCCGTTGATCAGCTTCACGACCTCCATCTCCTCGAGCGAGGGGACACGGATGAGCGCGTTTCGCATCAGCTCCTCGAACCGTGGCCAGTCTTCGGCCAGCAGCTTGCCGTTGAAGTCGGGCGGGATCCCGTCGAGCGCCCAGGGAGCCGGATGCCGTTCGTAGCCGCCCATGATCAGGCCGCCCGACTCGGGGCGGAAGTAGACGAGCAGCGACGGATCGCGGATCTGGGCCATCTCGGTCGGGAGGCCCGAGGGCTTCGTCACGAGGTACTCGTGGGCCATCGGCACGATCGGCACGTTGACGCCTGCGAGCGCGCCGATCTCCTTCGCGAACATCCCGCCCGCGTTCACGACCACGTCCGCCTCGATCTCCCCCTGGTCGGTGACGACTCCCGTGACCCGGCCGCGCTCGACGCCGATCGCGGTGACCCGGGTCTGCTGGTAGATCTCGGCGCCTCCGCGGCGGGCGCCCTCGGCGAGCGCGAAGGTGAGCTGCGACGGGTCGATGTAGCCGTCGGTCGGGAGGTAGGCGGCGCCGAGCACGCCGTCGGTGCTCATCGGCGGGAAGAGCTTCTGCGCTGCGTCGGCTGATACCAGTTCCAGCGGAAGCCCGAACGTCTTCGCCCAGCCCGACTGCCGTGCGAGCTCCTCCATCCGCTCAGGGGTCGAGGCGAGGCGAAGCGATCCGACCTCGCGCCAGCCCGTCTCGAGGCCCACCTCCTCGCCGAGCGTCCGGTAGAGCTCGACGGAGCTCATCATCATCTTCGTGAGGCTGAGCGAGCTGCGCAGCTGTCCGACGAGGCCCGCCGAGTGGAACGTGGAGCCGCTCGTCAGCTCCGCCCGTTCGACGAGGACGACGTCACGCCAGCCGAGACGGGTCAGCCAGTAGAGGATCGAGCAGCCGCCGACCCCGCCGCCGATCACGACAACCTGCGCGCGCGTTTTCATCGGGCTACCCGCGCTCGAAGAGCCGCTCGCGCTCCCAGCAGGTGACGACCTGGTCGAAGAGCCGCTGTTCGGTGCGCCCGTAGTTGAGGTAGTGGTCGACGACCTCGTCGCCCATCGCCGCCCGCGCCATCGTTCCCGCTTCGAGCGCGGCGATCGCCTCGCGGAGCGTTCCCGGGAAGCGCGCCGCGTCCGACTCGTAGGCGTTCCCCTCCAGCGCCGGCGGCAGCTCGAGCCCGGCCTCGATTCCGGCGAGCCCCGCAGCGATCAGCGCTGCGAACGCGAGGTACGGGTTGACGTCACCGCCCGGCAGCCGGGTCTCGACGCGCTTCGCGCCACCGCGGCCGACGACCCTGAAGCCGCAGGTGCGGTTGTCAAGCCCCCACGCAAGGGTCGTCGGTGCCCAACTCGAGGCGGCGTAGCGCTTGTAGGAATTGATGTTCGGCGCGAGAAACAGCGCGAGCTCCCGGCCGTGGGCGATCCAACCCGCGAGGAACGGATCGAAGACCTCGTCACCGGCTGCGAACACGTTCCGGCCGTCGCGCCAGAGGCTCGCGTGGATGTGGCACGAGCTCCCGATCCACGTGTGGTCGGGTTTTGCCATGAACGTGATCGAGCAGCCGTTCGCATGGGCGATCTCCTTGGCCCCGTTCTTGTAGATCACGTGGTTGTCGGCCATCCGCATCGCGTCGGAGTAGCGGAAGTTGATCTCGTGCTGGCCGGGCCACGCCTCGCCCTTCGAGCTCTCGACGGGGATGCCGGCCTTCTGCATCCCGTTGCGGATCTGACGGATCAGGCCCTCGTCATAGG
Source organism: uncultured Actinomycetota bacterium (assembly GCA_963720045.1). GTDB lineage: Bacteria > Actinomycetota > Thermoleophilia > Gaiellales > Gaiellaceae > PALSA-600. The sequence goes on from CAVREC010000007.1 coordinate 138,676, forward strand.
TCGAGGCGAGGACGTGGTAGTCGAGGATGTAGGGCACCGACGGTGTCAGGTCGCGGAAGTGCTTCTCGGCGGCCTCGGCATAGCTCTCCTTGAGGAGATAGAACTCGAGCTCGGAGCCGAACATCGGCTCGAAGCCGGCCGCGCGTGCTCGCTCGATCTGCGCGGCGAGCACCTGGCGGGGCGAGGCAACGACCGGAGAGCCGTCGCCCCAGGCGACATCGCAGAGCACGATTGCCGTCGCTTCGAGCCACGGCACGCGCCGCAGGGTCGCCAGGTCGGGGAGCAGATGGAAGTCGCCGTACCCACGTTCCCAGCTCGCCATCTCGTAGCCCGGCTGAGGGTCCATCTCCATGTCGACGGCGAGCAGGTAGTTGCAGCCCTCGAGACCATGACCGAGCGTGTCCTCGACGAAGTAGTGGGCCTCCTCGCGCTTGCCCATCAGGCGTCCCTGCATATCGGTGAACGCGCAGACGACCGTGTCGATCGTCCCGGCCTCGACCTCTGTCTCGAGCTCCTCGCGTGTCAGCAACTCCGCCTCCCCAGCCTCGACAACAAACCGCCGCGCGAGTTTATGCCGTCGCCGGGCGGCAGCGCGAGCGCCGTCACGGATGGTCGAGATCCGGCAACAGGGCGGTGAACGACCCTTGCGCCCGCCTGCGGCCGGGCGCACACTCGGGTTGCGCGCTCGCACAGCTTCATGCTCGCGGGGCTAGGCCGAACGACAAGGAGTACGTCCCTCGGCCGCGATGAGAGGAGGGGTTCGCCCGGGGGTGAGCCTCTCCTCACTCGTCTCCTTCGCTCGCCGCGAAGCGGTGTCAGACCCCGGCCGTTCGTGCCCGCTACGTGAGCCAAGAACCGGTGTCAGACACCTGGTCTCGGAGCTCGGAGGCGCCGAAGGTCAGAGGGTGAGCGTGATCTTCGAGAGCCCCTCGGGGCTGTCGAGGTCGCGGCCGTTCAGGCGGGCGAGGCGCATCGCGGCGAGCTGGCCCGGGATCACCGAGGTGAGGGGGCTCAGCCACTCGGGGACGCCCGGCACGAGTCGCATCGGCGCGATCCCGCGGGCGAGCACATCCTCGCGGTCGGCGATCACGATCACGCGCGCCCCTCGTTCGGCGAGGCTGTCGATCGCCGTCTCCATGCTGTCGAGGGCCGGGCCGGACGGGGCAACGGCGATCACGGGCCAGCCCTCGCCGATCGCCGCAATCGGTCCGTGCATCAGGTCTGCGGATGACCATGCCTCGAAGAGCAGGCCCGAGAGCTCGCGGACCTTCAACGCGATCTCGAACGCGGTGCCGTAGTTGATCCCGCGCGCGACGACCGTGCCGCCGCGGATCCCCTCGTATTCGCCGAGCGCGGCGATGTCCCCGAACGAGCGCTCGAGCTGCGCCGAGATCCGGCCGGGCATCAACTCGAGCTCGCGACGTGCATCCGCATCCTGGGTCGAGGCCGCGAACAGAAGCGCGACGGCGCCGAGCGAGTTGACGTAGGTCTTCGTTGCCGCGACCGAGAGCTCGTCCCCGGCCTCGAGAGAAAGTACCGCCTCGGCCGCAGCAGCGATCGGCGAGTCCGGACGGTTCGTGATCGCAATCGACGGGCGCCCCTGAAGTCGAGCCTGTTCGATCACCGCGCGCACGTCCGGGGATTCGCCCGATTGCGAGATCCCGATCACGAGCGCACCGTCGAGGCGCGGCGGCTGTTCGTACAGCGTGTAGAGCGAGGGCGTGGCAAACGCAACCGGGACTCGATTCGCGCGGCCGAGCAGATACTGGGCATAGCGAGCTGCGTTCGAGGAGCTTCCGCGCGAGGCGATCAGGAGGTACTTCACGTCGTCTCGACGGAACAGCGCGCCGAGCTTCTCGGCGTTCGCGCTCTGCCCCTCGAGCAGTCGTGCGAGCGCATCGGGCTGCTCGCGGAGCTCGAGCTCGAGCCGCGACTGCATCACGAGCCGGCGCCGGCCAGGACGTCGGCGAGCGCCTCGTAGCTCACGCGGCTGCCCCCGAGGGTGGCAACGTACCCCTGGGCCCGCGGGCGCCAGAGCGGAAGGCCCACCTCGACGACGATCGAGTCGGGAACGGACGAGACGAGGCTGTCCGTGGCCTCGCGCATCCATTCGTAGCGGTGGGCGTCGCGGACGACGATCACGAGCTTACGGCTGCCGCGAAGGCCGAGAGCACGACGGAGGTCCAGGGAGTCGCCCTCGAGCACGAGCTCCTCCGTGCCGGGAACCCGGCGGGCAAGAACCGCGCCGACCGAATGTCCCGCCTCGCCCGCGGCGACGTTCGCCCGGGGGCGGAGCTCGACGACGAGCGGCACATCGCCGTCCAGCGTGACGTGGCCGGCCTGCTCGAGCGCGCGCCGGGCCGCGTGGCCACCGAGCTCTGCGTCCGCCGGGCCGGTTGCCTCCGGGCGAAGCGCCCAGGTGCCGGTTTCCGTGACCCGCCGGGCCGCCTCGCGAAGCCTGCCCTCGTCGAGCTCTCCGGAACCGACGGCGTCGACGAGCGCCGCCTGCACGGCGGCGACGGAGTCCTCGCCGAGATCGTGACCGACGAGTAGAGCATCGACCCCCGCAACGAGCGCGAGCACGGCGCCACGTTCGATCCCGATCGTCTCGCTCAGCCCCTTCATCTCGAGTGCGTCGGCGATCACGAGTCCTTTGTAGCCGAGCTCTCCGCGCAACAGGCCCGCGATGATCGCGGGGCTCACGGTCGCGGGCAGGTCGTCGAGCTCTGGAGCCCGCACATGCGCGGTCATGATCGAGCGGACGCCGGCCTCGATCGCGGCACGGAACGGGAGCAGGCCGTCACCGACGTCCCCGGTGACGACCGGCAGTTCGAGGTGGGAGTCCTGCTCGGTCGCTCCGTGGCCGGGGAAGTGCTTCGCGCACGCGGCGACTCCCCGGCTCTGAAGACCGGTGACGAAGGCGGCGACGTGCCGCGCTACGAGCTCGGCATTCGCCCCGAACGACCGGATTCCGATCACCGGGTTCGCCGGATTGACGTTCACGTCGGCCACCGGAGCGAAATCGAGGTTCACGCCGACCGCCGCCAGGTCGGCGCCGATCGCAGCAGCGACCTGCTCGGTCAGCTCCTCGTCGTCGACGGCGCCGAGCGCGCCGTTCCCCGGATAGGAACTGCCACGATCGGCTTCGAGCCGCGTCACGTCGCCGCCCTCCTCGTCGATCCCGATCACGAGGTCGGGGCGTTCGGCCCGGAGCGAGGCGGTCAGTGACGCGAGCTGATCCCGGTCGCGCACGTTGTAGGCAAAGAGGCAGATTCCGCCGAGCCCGGCCTCGATCCGCTGTAGCGCCCAGCCCGGCGCCTCGTACCCCGCAAAGCTCGGGAAGATGCAGGCCGCGGCGAGGCGTTCGAGCTCCGCGCTCACAGGTTCGGGCTCATCCGCGCACTGCCCCCGCCGTCAGCCCGAAGGCGATCCGGCGGTGGACGATCAGGAAGAAGATCACGACCGGGATCGCGGTCAGCGTCGCACCGGCCATCAGTCCGCCCCAGTCGGTGCCGCGACTCGTCCCGAGGTAGCCGGAGAGCCACACCGTGAGCGTCTGCTTCTGCTGGTCGGACAGGAGGATGTAGGCGAAGATGAACTCGTTCCAGGCCTGGATGAACGCGAAGATCGCCGTCGCGACGAGCCCCGGCGCGACGAGCGGCAGCAGGATCTTCACGAACGCCGCGACCCGGCCGTTGCCGTCCACCATCGCCGCCTCCTCGAGATCCTTCGGGATCCCGATCACGAAGCCGCGCAACACCCAGATCGAGAACGGCAGCACGAAGGTCAGGTAGGTGATGATGAGGCCGCTGATCTGGTTCACCTGGTGGTACTTGGCGAGCACGACATAGAGCGGGATGATCAGCGCGTTCGCCGGGAGCATCTGGATCACGATGATCAGGACGATGAACACCTTCAGCCCGTTGAACCGGAACTTCGCGAGCGCGACGGCGGCGAAGAAGGCGAGCACGACCGCGAGCAGGACGACCACGCTGACCACGATCAGGCTGTTGCGCACGTCATCCCAGAAATACGGGCGGTGGATCGCATCGGTGAAGTGGACGAGCGTGGGGTGGACCGGGAGCCACTTCGGGGTGTAGCTCGTGATCTCGACGCCCGGCTTGAACGCCGTTGCGACCATCCAGTAGACCGGGAACACCATCACGACGAAGACGAGCAGGCCGGCCAGGTTGAGCGCCGTCCGCCGCGCGGCCGAGCGCGCCCTCACGCGACCTCCCCGATCCGGATCATCTGGCGCACATAGAAGAACGTGACGCCCATCATCAGCAGGAGCATCACGATCGCGATCGCCGAGCCAAGGCCGTACTCGCTGACCCCGAACGACTTCTCGTACGCGTAGATGCTCATCAGCCAGTAATCCGGGTCGGGCCGCTGGAGCCGGAGCAGGAACGGCTGGGTGAACGCCTGGAAGTCCCAGATGATCGAGAGGCTCGTGAGGATCACGAAGATCGGCTTGAGGATCGGGAATGTGATGTCGCGGAACCGCCGGAACGCTCCCGAGCCGTCGATCTCCGCGGCCTCGAGCAGCTCGCCGGGAACCTGCGTCAGCCCGGCATAGAGCGTGATCGCGACGAACGGGACAGCGCCCCACACGATCAGGGAAGTGATCACGCCGAAGCCGACGAGCGTGTTCGCGAACCAGTCGTACTGGATGAAGTTGCCGAAGTGGAGCCTCGTGAAGAGGTAGTTGAGGACGCCGTTCTCGTAGTTCGTCATCCACAGCCAGAGTTGGGCGGCGACGACGACCGGCATCGACCAGGCCAGCACCAGCGCCGCCGTGACGGCGGTGCGCATCGCGGGTCGCAGCTCCTTCAGCAGCAGCGCGATCAACGTGCCGAGCCCGATCGTGAGGCCGACGTTGACGGCGGTGAAGAGCACCGTCCGCAGCACGACCCGCCAGAACTCACCGTCGGTGAGAATGGTCGTGTAGTTCTTGAGCCCGACCCACTTGCCCTTGTGCGCGATCAGCTCGAAGAGGCCGTACTGCTCGAACGAGAGGCGGACGAGGTAGTAGACGGGGTAGCCGAGGATCGCGACGATCACGATCACGGCCGGGGCGATCAGCAGGTAGGGGACCGCTGCCTGCGTGAGGCGGGCGCGCCGCAGACGGCGATGCCGCCGGAGCCGCACGAGGGCTGCTCCGGCGGCATCTGAGGCCGCTCCTACGGGAACCGGATCGCTGGACACTGTCTCGGCGACCCGCTCCGACTCAGGTTCCCGAGTTCAGGATCTTCGTGATCGTGCCGCTCGCGGAGGTTGCGGCCTGCGACACGGTCTGCTTACCGGTGAGGATCTTCGTCAGCATGGTGCGGAGGACGTTCGAGCTCTCGACGTTCGCCCAGTTCTTCGCGGTGGGGACGAACCAGGTCGACTTCGCCGACTGCGCGAGCGCCGCACCGGGGTTGCCCTTCACGAGGTTCAGGAGCGAGGTCGTGTTCGGGAGGTTGCCCGCCTTCACGATCCCTGCTTCCTGCGGGCTCGCCGTGAAGTCGGCGATCCACTGCTCGGCCAGCGTCTTGTTCGAGCTCGTGGCGGGGATCGCCAGGTCGGAGCCGCCGAGGAACGCCGGCATCGTCCTGCCCGCGATGTGGCTCGGCATCGGGAACGCACCCATGACCGGCTTCAGCTTCGGGTTACCGGCCTTCGGGTCGAGCGCGTAGCCGAACTGCCAGCCCGGGCCGACGAACGACGCCGCATGACCCTGCGAGAACGGCGTGGTCGGGAACGGGTTTGCCTCATCGGTCGACTTGCTCGCCCGCGAGAGCGCGAGGAACGTGTTCTTGAACGCGTTGAGCCCCGCGAGCGCCTTCGGCTGGTCGAGCGTTCCGGCCCACTTGCCGCCGGTCTGCGCCGCGATCTGCCCGCCGTAGTCGTAGACGAAGGCGAGAGCCGAGTACCAGTCCTGGCCCGCGACGTAGAACGCCGAGAACGTCTTGTCGGAGCTGTTCGCGGTCATCAGCTTCTTGCCGTCGGCGGTGAACTGGCCGAGCGTCCTCGGGGTCGTCGTGATCCCGGCCTGCTTGAACGTGGCCTTGTTGTAGATCACGATGCGCGACCCTGCGTAGTACGGCACGCCCATCAGCTTGCCGTCGTAGGTCGCCGAGTCGGCGAGGCCCTTCAGCCACGTCGAGGAGTTCGGGAACGTCGCCTTGTCGGCGGTGAGGTCGGCGAAGGCGCCGGCCGCCATGTACTTCGTCATCTCCGTGTTGCCCATCTCGATCACGTCGGGGGCGGTGTTGCCCGCGAGCGTGGCGTCGAACTTCTGGAGATGCGTGTTCCACTGCTGGTACTGCACGTTCACGGTGACACCGGGGTTCTGCTTCGCGAACGCCGCGTTGGCGGCGGCGACGACCTTCGGCCAGCCGGACTGTGCGTCGACCTGCAGCCACACCGTGATGCTGCTTGCCGTGTTCTTCTTGGTCGCCCCCAGGGTCGACGCCGCGACAGCGGCCGCGACGACAGCGGAAAGGCAGAGAGCGACGATGATGCGTCTCTTCATCTGGAAAGCCTCCAGGTCAGGCGGTCCGGCCGCTCGCTCGCGCCTTCATGGGCCGCGCGAGAGTCCAGCTCCGCTGGGTTGCTTGGGACGTGGGGTTGCTTGGGACGTTGTGGTCAGTACCACGCTTCATAGCGGGGGATCCTGGCACACATGGATACAAGTTGTCAATACCAAAGCGACAAGTTTGTTCCCTGTATGGCTTGAATAGTGCGAGCAGCCCATCAGACTCCCTGCGTTGGTGGTACGAACCAGTTCGCTTGGGGCGCTCTGTTTTCTTGTAATTCTCTCAGGCAAAGCCGTCGAGGGACCTTGCAGCGAGCCCGATCGGGATCGCTGCGCGGCCGCCTACGCCGAGCTCGGACACAAGACGGTACCGATCGCCCCGGTAGATGGAGCTCGTGAACTCGACGGCATCCCCGTCACCCGTCCTCGTCACGCGCTCGAAAAGAAGCGCCGGCGAGTGGAGCGGCACGCCGAGTGCTTCCGACTCCTCGTCGTTCGTCACCGTCGGCTCGACGGTTTGCGTGCCTCCGACGATCTCGAGCTCGTAGCGGTGCTCTAGCAGGTCGTAGAACGAGCTCTCCTCGAGGTCGCGCGCCGTGAGGCCGGGGAAGAGGGCCCCGGGGACGTGGAGGAGCTCCAGGGCCATCGGCTGGCCGTCGGCAAGGCGCAGGCGCTTTACCGAGAGCACGGGCTCCGACGGGGAGACGTGCAGGATCCGGCCGAGTCGTGCGCCCGCGGGAATCGTGCGGAACTCGAGCGTGCGGCTTCCCGGCGTGAGGCCGCGCTGGCGCATGTCGTCGCTGAACGAGGTGATCGTCATCCCCTTTGCGACCTTCGGCTCGGCGACGAAGGTGCCGGCGCCGCGGCGGCGCGTCAGGTGGCCCTCCCGCACGAGCTCGTCGAGAGCCGCGCGGAGCGTAAGCCGGGAGACGCCGAGCTGGTGGCTGAGCAGGCGCTCCGACGGGATCGCGTCGCCGACCTCGAGCGTCTCGATCAGCTCGAGCACCTGCTCGCGTGTTTCGCGCTGCTTCGTCATCGCATTGCCGTGAGCTCGGGGGCAACGGCTCCGGCGACCACGGATTCGAGGCGCAGCCCGGTTGCGGAGTCGAAGAAGTGGAAGGCCTGCGGATCGATCGCGAGCGGGATGCGCTCGCCGATCCGGGCGGTCGTGCGCGCGCTGATCCGCGCCGTGAAGAGGGCGCCGCCGGTGGCGATCAGGCCGCGGGCATCGTCGCCCGCTTCGAGCACCTCGGCGGTGATCGATCGTGCCTCGACCGTGAAGAACAGGTGCGCATCGGAGCCGAGGTCTTCGAGCACCTCGACGACGACCTCGATCACGGGCAGTCCCGTCGCAAGGCTCGCATCCTCGAAGCTCTCGGGCCGGATCCCGAGAACGATCGGGCCGTCCGGAAGCGCGTTGCTCGGCCGGCAGCGCAACCGAGTATTGGCCGAAGCGGACATTGCCGCCCTCGATCGTCGCCTCCACCAGGTTCATCGCGGGCGAGCCGATGAACCCGGCGACGAACAGGTTCCGTGGCTCGGTATAGAGCCTGTGCGGTGTGTCGACCTGCAGGATCCGGCCGTTCCGCATCACTGCGACGCGCTGGCCGAGAGTCATCGCCTCGACCTGGTCGTGCGTGACGTAGACCGTCGTCACCCCGAGGCGCCGGTGGAGTTGCGCGAGCGAGGCGCGCATCCCGACGCGAAGCTTGGCATCGAGGTTCGAGAGCGGCTCGTCGAGCAGGAAGGCCTGCGGCTCGCGCACGATCGCGCGGCCCATCGCCACGCGCTGCCGCTGGCCGCCGGAGAGCTGTGCAGGCTTCCGCTCGAGCAGCTCGGCGAGCCCGAGGAGCTCGGCGACCTCGGCGACGCGGCGGGCGATCTCGGCCTTGTCGGTACGCCGGGCCTTCAGCCCGTAACCGAGGTTCTGGCGCACGGTCATGTGCGGGTACAGGGCGTAGGTCTGGAAGACCATCGCGATGTCGCGATTCTTCGGCGGGAGGTCCGTGACGTCGCGCTCGCCGATCGAGATCTGCCCGTCGGTCACCTGTTCGAGGCCCGCGATCATGCGCAGGAGCGTCGATTTCCCGCATCCTGAGGGGCCGACGAGGACGAGGAACTCGCCGTCTGCGATCTCGAGCGAGACGCCGTCGACGGCGGTCACGCCGCCGAAGGCCTTGCGCACGTCTTCGAGCAGGATCGCCGCCATCGCTGGAGCGGATGGTATAGACCGGAGAGCTCCGAGACAAGATTTGTCGAACTGGTATTGACCAGATGGGTGCGGCGGCCGTAGACTCACGAGCATGAAGGGCATCCAGCGATGAGGCTCGGGGTCGAGGCGGCGCTCGTCGACGGTCGGTTCGTGGCCGGCGATCTCGAGGTCGAGGACGGCCGGATCGTCCGTTGCGGCCTCGCCGCTCCGACCGGCCGCGGGCTCGCCGTGCCGGGATTCGTCGACCTGCAGGTGAACGGCTTCGGCGGTGTCGACTTCCTCGAGGCGGACGCTGCCGGCTACCGCCAGGCGGGAGAGGCGCTCCTCGAGACAGGCGTGACGGCCTATCTGCCGACGCTGATCAGCTCCCCGGAGGACAAGGTGCTCGCGGCCCTCGCCGAGGTGCCGGTCGACTCGGAGTCGCCGAGGATCCTCGGCGTTCATCTCGAGGGGCCGTTTCTCTCCGCGCTCCGGCTCGGAACGCACGATGCCTCGTCGCTGCGCGACCCCGACCTCGAGCTGCTCGACCGGCTCCTCGAGGGTGGGCCAGTGAGGCTCATGACCCTCGCGCCCGAACTGCCGGGGGCCTTGCCGCTGATCGAGCATCTCCTCGGCCGCGGCGTCACGGTGTCGCTCGGTCATTCCGACGCGACCGCCGACCAGGCGAACGCCGCGTTCGACCTCGGCGTGCGAACCGTCACGCATCTCTTCAATGCGATGCGGCCGCTCCTGCATCGAGATCCGGGCATCGTCGGCGCGGCTCTTGCGCGTGACGATGTGATCGTTCAGTTGATCCTCGACGGCGTGCATCTCGCCTCGGAGACCGTGAAGGTCGTCTGGCGCGCAGCGCCCGGCCGTCTCGCCCTCGTCACGGACTCGATCACCGCTGCGGGCGCGAGCGACGGCGCCTATTCCTTCGGGAGCCTCGACGTGCAGGTCCACGACGGCGCGGTACGTGGGCCCGACGGAGTGCTCGCGGGAAGCGTGCTGACGATGATCGAGGCGGTCCGCAACCTGCACGCGCTCGGCGTTCCGCTTGCCGACGCGGTCGATGCGGCGACGGTCGTCCCCGCACGCGTGCTCGGTCTGCCGGAGCTCGGCCGGCTCGACGTGGGCCTGCCGGCCGACATCGTGATCCTCGACGACAACGTCGAGATCGACCGCGTGCTCGTGGGCGGCCGCGTCCACGTCGCTGTGTAGCCGTTGCCATTTGGCAGCGGATCTGGCAGAGTCCCGCATGTGGCCGCCAGGCTCCTGCTCGTCACGAGCCCGCTCCTCGAGGGAGCCGATGTGCTCGCCCTCCAGCGCCGGCTCGCCGCGCTCGGGTTCCGGCCCGGGCCCCTCGACGGGCAGTACGGGCCCGCGACCGAGAGCGCGCGTACGCGACTTCCAGGCCGCCGCCGGAATCGAGGTCGACGGAGTCGTCGGGCCCGAGACGCGGGCGGCGCTCGCCGTCGCAAAGCCCCGTCCGAGCGGGCCTTCGTCCGAGCTCGGTCGGCAGGCGGGCGCTCGTCGAGGCGCGTCGCTGGATCGGGACGACCGAGCAGCCTCCGGGCTCGAATCGGACGCGGTTCGGCGTCTGGTTCGGGCTGAACGGCGTTCCCTGGTGCAACATCTTCGTGTCGTACTGCTTCTCCGCCGGCGCCGGGTACACGCTCTGTCGCGGCTTCCGGGGAGCCGGAGTCACCGCGAAGGGCTGCGCCTACGTCCCGACGACCGAGGCGTGGCTGAGAGCGACCGGGCAGTGGCTCGGGCGCGTCGACCCCGAGCCGGGCGACATCGCGATCTACAACTGGGACGGCGGCCCGCCCGACCACATCGGGATCGTCGAGAGCGGCGGCGACGGCGGCTTCACGGCCGTCGAGGGCAACACGGCGGTCGGCGCCGACTCGAACGGCGGCGAGGTGATGCGCCGCGAGCGGACACTCGACGACGTCGACGGCTTCGGCCGCGTTCACAGTTCTCGAACGCGCGCCCGAACCGGACGCGCAGACCCTTCCCTTACCCTCCTACCGTGGCGGGTAGCGCGAGGAGCGCCGCCGCGCGCGGCGAAGAGGGTCGCGATGCGCTGGCCTACTGCAGCGCGTGCTCTGGCTTCAGTCGTTGCACGGGCGAGGACATCGACGGGCGTCGTCGCGGCCGCGACCGCGTTGGCTCTCGTCCTGGCCGCGGGCGGTTCCGCAGCCCCGGACGGCGCGAGTGCCGGCAAGGCCGCGGCGTTCACGGGCTTCGCCTTCGACTCCTGCAACGCGCCGTCGACGAGCGCGCTCACCGCTTGGCTCGGCTCGCCCTACCGGGCGCTCGGGATCTACATCGGCGGCTCGAACCGAGGCTGCCCGAATCCGCAGCTCACGTCCGACTGGGCCGCGAGCGCCGTCGCGACGGGCTGGGGCCTGATCCCGATCTATGTCGGTCTCCAGGCGCCGTGCGTCTCGGCCTCCGGCCTCGCGAAGATCTCGCCGTCGATCGCCGCGAGCCAGGGCACCGCGGCGGCCGACGATGCGGCCGGTGACGCCGGCGTGCTCGGCCTCGGCAGCGGAAGCCCGATCTACTTCGACATGGAGGGCTACGCGATCAACAACGCGGCCTGCTCTCAGAGCGTGGAGGCGTTCGTCTCGGCCTGGGTCAACGAGCTTCACGCGCTCGGTCATCTCGCCGGTGTCTACGGCAGCGCCGCCTCGACGATCCGCGACCTCCAGGTGCTCGCGAGCACGGCCTCCTCGCCCGACGACGTCTGGATCGCCGACTGGAACGGCGAGGCCACCGTCTTCGGCGATCCCTACGTCTCGGACACCCTCTGGACGAACCATCAACGGCTCCATCAATACCGGGGCGGCCATCACGAGACCTGGAACGGGGTGACGCTCGACGTCGACTCGAACTACGTCGACGGCGCCGTCGTCGGCTCGGTCGGGAGCCCGCAGCTTCCGCCGCAGCCCCCGCCGCTCGACGTGACCAGCCAGTCGGCCGCCGGCTCGGTGAGCTCCGTCGACGGGATCTCGACGGTGAGCTGGCCGGCCGGAGCCTTCAACCAGTCGGTCGTCGTCTCGCTCACCCCCGCGCTCCCGACCCAGCCGGTGACCGGGTTCGCGGGCGGCGGGTACGGCGTCCAGCTCGAGGTGCAGCAAACCGTGAGCGCGGCCCTCCGCAAGGGCTTCTCCGTGCCCGCTCACGATCCACATCGGCCCCCGCGCGGGGCACCTGGCCCCGATGACCTCGAGCGACGGAGCGAACTGGGTGCCGCTCGCTCCGCTCTACTCGGGTGCGCTTTCGAAGGGCGCGAGGGCCGGCTACTCTCGGAACCCCGACGGCTCGGTGGACATCGAGACGACCGTCGCCGGGTTCTTCGCGCTGCTCCCCGAGAGCTCGCGGCCACCCACGCCGCAGGCGCCGAGCGGCCACTTCACCCACGGGCAGCTCGTGCTCTCGTGGCCCAAGACGACCGCCGCCAGCGGGCCGGCGATCTCCTACCAGCTCACGATCTCGAACCGGCCCTTGCTCTCGATCCCCGGGCAGACGACGGCGGTCGTCACCTCGATCCACCACAGCACCCGAGCGTCTATCGCGTGATCGCGACCGACGCCGCCGGCAAGGTCAGCGAGCCGTCGAAGGCGCTCGTCGTCCTGCCCTCGAAACGGCCGAAGAAGCTACCGAAGACGATTCCGCGCTGGGCGTTCGACATCTTCGGCTGGCAGCAGGGCGGCCACAACGGCTCCCGGCCGGCCGCGCCGAAGATCCTTCCGGACTGGTACTGGAGCTGGGCCGCGTGGCACGCGGCCCCGTTCCACTTCCGCTAGGAAACGGTGAAGTAGGTCTTCTTCCCTGCCGTGCCGGCGGAGAACGACCACCGTCCCGCCGTCAGGTAGACCGTGAGCGAGTGCTTGCCGCGCGCGCTCATGCCCGGACATCGCCATTGCCTTGTGGCCGGCCTTCTGGAGCAAGAACCCATCCGCCGAGCTCTTGTCGCTGACTCTCAAGGTGTATTTGCCCGCGGCGAGCTTCGCGAACGACTTGCCCTTGAAGGCGAGCGCCGCTTTCCCGCCCGAGCTGACCGAGAGCGGTGAGGATGCCCTTGAAGGGAAGCAGCGAGGAGCCGACCACAGAATGCGACGAGACGATCGAGACGGGCCCGAGCTTGCCGGGGCCGGACGTGGAGGTCGACGGGGGCGAGCCGACGACGTCGCTCGAGGTGGCGAACGTGTAGGTGGTCGGCGGCGAGGTGCCGTCGTTCCGCCAGATGTAGGTGGAGTTCGGAAGGAAGTCGGCGTTGAAGCCGGTGCTCGTCACCTCGCCGTCCTGGAGGTTCGAGGAGATGCTCTCACCGGGCCCCTTCAACTCGAAGGTGGGCAGATAGGTGCAGCCCCCGGGCCCGGCGAGCAACACCGTGTAGTAACCCGCCGGAATCGAGGTCGGGGTGCCGCTGAGCGATCCGACCGGAGTCCCGTCGGCAAGGGTCACGGCGATCGATCCGTTGGCGGCGAAGGTCACCTGAAGCGAGGGGCTCGCCGCGTTGCGCGCGCCGGCAGCCGGAGCGAGCGAAAGCACCCCCGCGGCGAGCGCGAGTGCCGCGACCAGCCGTCCATGCCGAACCTTCACAACCCAAGGGTATCCCCTTCCGGCACCGGTGTGAAGGTCCCCGCTCTAGACCGGATGGAGACCGTGCGCGATTGCGTAGCGGACGAGCTCGGCGCGACTTGCGAGATGGAGCTTCTTCATGATGTGCGCGCGGTGAGCCTCGGCTGTCCTCACCGAGATGAAGAGCAGCTTGGCGATCTCGTGGTTCGTGTGGCCGAGCGCGAGGAGCTTCAGCACCTCTCGCTCCCGCTCCGAGAGCGGGTCTGCCTCCGGCGCGTCGGCCGACGGCTCGGTGTCGATCAGCCGCGCCCCGAGCTCCGGATGCACGTAGCGGCCTCCGGCGGCGACCTCGCGGATCGCCCCGACGACTTCGTTCGCGACGGCTTCCTTCAGCAGGTAGCCGCGCGCACCGGCGGCAAACGCCTCGCGGACGTAGCGGGGATCGTCCTCCATCGAGAGGATCAGCACCTTCACCTCGGGGTCGTCGCCGAGCAGGGCCGGCATCGCCTCGAGCCCGGGCGTCCCGGGGAACGTCAGGTCGAGCAGGACGAGATCCGGCTTCAGCGCTCGCGCCTCGGCGATCGCCTCCTCGACCGTTCCCGCCTCGCCGACGGCATCCATGTCGTCCTGCTTCTCGAGCAGGAGCCGGAGGCCCGTCCGGACGACGGCGTGGTCGTCGACGATCAGCACGCGAACGCTCATCTCACGGGCACCTCGACCACGAGTGTCGTGCCCGTGCCGGCGCTCGACTCGATCGTCAGCCTGCCTTCGAGGAGCTCGACGCGCTCGCGCATGCCCTCGAGCCCGATCCCGCCTCCCCGCGAGCCGGCAGGGTCGAAGCCGTGACCGTCGTCCTCGAGCACGAGCAGGACCGTGCCGTTCTTCGGGGTGACAAAGACGCTGGCGCGGCTCGGGTCGGCGTGTTTGGCGATGTTCGTGAGCCCTTCCTGCACGATCCGGTAGAGCGCGGTCTCGAGCTCGGACGGCAGCCGCTCGGTGCCGAGCCGCGCCTCGAGATCGACCGCGATCCCGGTCTGGGAGGCAAACGTCGTCGTGAGCCGCTCGAGCGCACTCTCGAGGCCGTAGTCGTCGAGCACCTTCGGGCGTAGCTCGATCGCGATCCGGCGCACGTCCTGCATCGTCGCGGCGACCTGCCTGCCGAGCGCGGCCACCGCCTCGCGGATCTCGGGGTCGTCGACCTTCTCCTCGACCGACTTGAGCCCGAGCGTGACCGAGGTCAGCGTCTGGCCGGTCTCGTCGTGGAGCTCGCGTGCGAGACGCCGCCGCTCTGCCTCCTGGGCGGCGACGACCCGCTGCAGCGCCTTGCGGGCGACGCGCTCGGAGAGGTCGACCGCGACCGCTGCCCTGGAGGCGAACGTCTCGGCCAGTCGCAGGTCGTCGTCGGAGAATCGCGGGCCGGCGCCGATCAGCTTGTCGTGTGCGGCGATCACGCCGATCGTCCGGTCGCGCACGACGAGCGGCACCCAGAGGCTCGTGCTCGCCGCGAGCCGGCCGTCGAGATCCCGGTCGACGGGCGGCTCTCCCGGCTCGACATCGAACCGCTCGCTGTGCCCGCTGTCGAGCACCGCGCCGCTCGTCGAGCCCATTCGTGGCACGCGTTCGTCGCGGAAGTCGAGCATGCCGCGGCCGGAGACCGCCGCGAAACGAAGTTGCGCCGTGCCGGCAGGCAGGAGCACGGCGACGACCCGCGCTCCGAGCAGCTCGCGTAGCCGCGCCGCGACCAGGTCGAGCAGCGGTTGCAGCTCGGTCTCGGTCGCGAGTGCGTTGCCGACCTCGTTCAGGGACTCGAGCCGCTGCGACCAGCGCGTCGCTTCGCGGGCGCGGGCGCGGGTCTCGTCGAGCAGCTTCAGGATCGTGAAGCCGACGATGGTCGCGACGCAGACCCGGAGCACGATCGGCCGCCAGGACGAGTGTGGATATTGCGGCGCTCCGATCACGATCAGCGGCACGACCTCGACGAGCATCAGGCCGACCAGGCCGACGACGAGCTCTCGGCGTCCGCCCGAGAGCGCGAGCCAGAGGATCGGGAGGATGTAGAGGCCCGCGAAGCCGGATGCGGCGCCGCCGTCGCTCAGCCGGAGCAGGGCCGCGAGAAAGAGGAAGCCCAGCGGGACGACGAGCTGCGTCGTGCGGGGAATGCGGCGCCAGCAGAGGGAAAGCGCGATCAGCCCGGCGCCGACCACGGCCGCGCCTGCGATCTCGCCGTAGTTCCGGTGCGGCGAGGGAAGCGCGACGAGTGCGAAGGCGACGGCGACACCGAGCACGGTGAAGGCAACCGAGTGCTCGGCGAGGCGCGCCTGAGGGCTTTGGCTTTCGCGCTGGCGCATCTCTCCCTCACTGAGAGTACGCATCGCCGGGCGATCTGGGGTATCCGCACACGAAAAGCGGGGAGGGCCCACCGTGACGGCGGGCCCTCCCCGTTGCTCATTGGAGTGCAGCCTTGGCGAGAGGCTGCTTGGAGCGACGTGGAAGGGCCGGAGAAGTCCCCTCACGCCTCGGTTGCGGGTGCAACACTCGCGCCAAGGCTAGGTTCCGGGGCGCTACTCCGGCAAGGGCACGAACTACTACGACCATGCGGAAAAGTACGCGTCGGTCTTGCGGCCAGATGAACGAGATCGGGCCCCGTTCCCGGGACCCGATCTCGTGCCTTCCTTGTCTTCCCCTCGGCGTCTGCCGACGCCGGCCCAGAGCACCGCGACACGAGACGCGGGTGCGTCGTTCGCGCCCACCGAGACTAAGCGGGCCGGGTGGCCGCCACAAGCGCAGGAAGTACGGCGCGTGCGCGGATACGTGAGTCGTAGAAAACGCGAGTCCCGGCCGGCGCAGCCCTACTCCCCGGGAGTATGATCGCCCTTATGGGAGGGTTGCGCCGTGGGCGGACCGAGGTCGGGGTGTTCGCCCTGCTCGCCCTCGTCGCCGAGCTCACGGGCCGAAGCATCACGCTCGGCTCGACGGGCGACTTCACGTCTCGCCGCTCGCGGCCTCGGTCGCGCCGTACTACCCGTTCCTGCTCGCCGGAATCCGGCTGCTCGCTGCGCTCGCCCTGGCGGCGGTCGCGTGGCGGCTCCTTCGCGCGCATGCGACGGCGACCGCCGGCGAGGCGCTCCTGCGCACACTCGGCCAGCGTGGCTACCGCCCGCCGCAACTGCGGATCACGCTCAGCCCCAGGCTGTGGCTGGCCTCGTTCGGTGCGACGTCGCTCTGGTTCCTGATCCAGGACGACGCGGACCGGCTCTCCGAGGGACGCTGGCCGCTCCTCGCTCCATGGCTTCACACCTGGGCGCTCCCCGTGTTCGCCGTGCTCGCGGTCCTCTTCTCGATCGGCTGGGGCGCCGTTCGCAACTGGCTCCGCGAGGTCGAGAGCTTCGCGGCCGCGACCATCGCTTTCGCCTGCCGGGCGCTCCGCCGGGGGCTCCCGAGCCTTCGCATCGCCGGCCGTGTGACGACCGGGCTCCGCGCCACCTGTTCGGCGTGGTCTTCGAGTCGCGCCCGCCGCCTCTCCCCGCCTGACCCGCGGCCGAAGCCGCGCCGCGGGCTTGCGTCCCGCACTCGCGTCTCGAAGGGGGAGAAGGTGGAAACACAACTCGACACTACATGTCGCAACACGTGTCGGCTACAGCACTACACGGGCTCGCGTCGATCGCGCTGCTCGGACCGCTGACGGTCGTCGGCGGCCTCGTCTGGGCGATCGTCCAGCCCTACCGGCTCACGCTCCTGCATCCGCACCACCAGAGGTTCTGGTGGCTCATCGCCGAGCCGCCGCTGCTCGTCGTGGCGGCCGGGCTCGTCTTCGCATTCGCGATCGCGCGCCCGCTGATCGACGATCTCGAGGAGAGCAATGGAGCCCCACGCTGAGTTCGTCCACTGGTTCTTCGCGACCGGCGTCCTGCTGCTCGGCCTGATCCTCGTCGCGCAGGCGATCGTCGGCGAGGAGGTCTGGCGGAAGCGGCGCTGGCGGATCTATCTCTGGCCGGGAATCGCCTTCGGCCTCGGCGTTCTGATGTGGCCGGTGATGACGTTCTTCACCAACTCGGCGATCCACATGGTCGCCCACGGGATCTGGGCGCAGGCGTTGATGGTGATGGGCGCCGCCGAGCTCGGGCTCGCGAAGGGCAAGCTGACGAGCCGGTGGTGGCGGCTCGCCGCTCCGGTCGGGATCGCGCTCTCGGGCGTGGCGTTCCTCGTGCACGAGCAGAACTCCTGGTACTTCGCACGGGCGGCGTTCCTGCACCACCTGCTCGGCTGGACGCTCGTCGGGGCGGCGCTTTTCCCGCTCGGGCTCGTGTTCCGGCCGCGCTCGATGTTCCTGCGCTACGCGTTCGGCGCATGCGTGATCGCGATCTCGGTGATGCTCTTCTCCGACCGCGACATCGCTCCGATCTTCGGGCATCTCTCCCCGCTCGCAGGGGTGCCGCACCGATGAGGCGCCTGCTCATCCTGTTCGCGGCGTGCGCGCTTCTCGCGCCTGCGGCTGCGTGGGCGCACGCGTCGCTTCGTGCCGAGTCGCCCGGGTTCCAGCAGGAAGTCAGGGTCTCGCCCGCCTCGATCCGGCTCAGCTTCGACCAGTTCGTGCAGTTCCCCTCCATCCAGGTGTACAACGCGAAGGGGAAGACGTTCGCCGGCCAGGCGGTCGCGCATGGGTTGAACGTGGCGGCGCCGGTCCGGCGGCTGCCGCGCGGTGCCTACACCGTTCGCTGGCATGCGCTTTCGGCCGACGGCCACGTGGTCTCGGGCGTCTGGACCTTCGGGGTCGGCGTGAAGGCGCCGCCGCCGACCGAGGCGTACGGCGCGAACGGGCCGACCCGCACCGAGGACATCGTGCGGTGGCTGTACTTCCTCTCGTTCGCGGTGCTGATCGGCTCGCTCGGATTCCGGCTCGTCTGCCTGCGCGGGTGGTCGGTTCCGGCGCGGGTCGAGAAGCGCCTGTACCTGCTGGCGGGGGCCGGAGTGATCGGTGCGATCGAGATCGGGATCGTCGCGTTCTGCCTTCGCTGCGAGGACGTGCTGCAGCTTCCGCTCGGCAAGTACGTCTACGGCGATCTCACCCCGATCGCCCAGGGAACCCGTTTCGGGGAGGCGTTCATCATCATGACGCTTGGGTTCGCGTATGTCGCCGCCGTGATCTACCTGGCCTGGCTGCTCGACCGCCCGCGGCTCCTCATTGCGGCGCTGGCCGGGTCGCTCGTCCTGCTCTCTGGGCTCTCGCTGTCAGGCCACGACGCGGTCGATGCGGGCTCGTCGAAGTGGACCGAGCTCGCCGACTGGGTGCACATCTCAGCGGCCTCGCTCTGGCTCGGCGGCCTGCTCGCGCTGGTCGTGATCTGGCCGGTCGCCGCCGGGCTCCGGCGGGAGGCCTTCTTCCGCTTCTCGCGGATCGCAACGGTGCTCGTCGGGCTCGTGCTCGTCGCGGGCACGTACCTGGCGCTCGTGCGCGTGCCGCATCTTCGTGACCTGTGGACGCAGAGCTACGGGCAGGTGCTGCTCGTGAAGGTCTCGCTCGTCGCAGCGGCGGTCGCCTGGGGGGCATTCCACCACTTCGTCGTCCGCCCGCGTCTCGCGGGGCCGCGCCGGGACGGTGAACCGTGTCGGCCGCAGCCTCGCCGGGGAGAGCATGGTCGGGGTCGCGGTGCTGCTCGCCGCGGCGATCCTCGTCGACTCGAAGCCGCCGCCGCGTCCGTTGTCGTCGGTGCCGGTCACCCAGGCGGCGGCGCACCGATGAGCAGCTGGCGGAGCCGGTCGGCGTAGGCGGGGGCCGTCGGCGCGTCCTCGTGCCGAAGGTAGACGTACGCCGGCGCTCGCAGCTTGCGGGCGAGCTCCGCGAGGTCGTCGTCAGAGTACGGCGGCTCGCGGAGCCGGATGTAGCGGAACGGCTCCGCTTCGAAGTCGTTCACCCTGACGATGCCCTCGAGGCCGTCCCAGGAGTCGTGCCGGAAGTCGAACGCGAGCATCCGGCCCTCCGCTACCTCGAGCAGAGCTGCGAGAACACCTTCGTCACGGGCGCTTTGCACCACGACCCGGATCGGCCCGAGCCGGTCTCCGAGCCGCGCGACGCGCTGGAAGTAGATCCCGACGCGCTCGGGGCGGGCGAGCGCGAGCTTGGGCGTGAACTCGAAGCCGTCGGGCACCGTTTGTGCCCAGCGCTCGAACTGCTCGGCGGCCGGGAGCCGGTAGGCGGTCGTGTTCAGCTCGACTGCGTCGAAATGCCGGGCGTAGAACTCGAGAAACCCCGCCGGTTGGATGCTCTGCGGGTAGAAGCCCGGCCGCCAGGTGGGGTACGACCAGCCCGAGGTGCCGATCCGGATCAAAGGGTCGCCGGGCTCGGCCACGCCGAAGCTTATCGGCGGCGTGGTGGCGGAAGGTCCGGTTCCGGGGAGAGGCGGCGGTTCTCGAATACTGTCCGGCCCGAGGGCTACCATCGCCAGCCCGATGGCCGTAATGACAGAAGCGATCCCTGACCAGACGATCCAGGTTCTCGACCACGGATTCGTCCGGCTCGATGACGCAATGGCCGACGATCTCTCGGTCGTCAACGGCGCGCGGGTGTCGTTCGCCCGTCGCAAGCTGGAGATGGACGAGTCCGACGAGGCGTTGATCCGCTTCCTGATGCGCGATCGCCACGGCTCGCCGTTCGAGCACAACTCGTTTCGCTTTCACGTCCGCTGCCCGATTTTCGTCGCTCGTGAATGGTTTAGACACCGTGTAGGCAGCTTCAACGAGTTCAGTTTGAGATATGCCAAAGCCACGGACGATTTCTATATACCCGAGGCTATAGATGTCCGAACCCAGGTGGGCAAGCCCGGTGCCTACACCTTCGAGCCCGTCGAGCCAGAGCTCGCCGAGCATACGCGAGAGCAGCTGAAAGCGGTCTACGAGGCGGCCTTCGCCGCCTACGAGGAGCTCGTCGAGGCCGGCGTCGCGCGGGAGCTTGCGCGGTCCGTGCTGCCGGTCGGGGCCTACACGCAGTTCTACTGGACGGTGAACGCGCGCTCATTGATGAACTTCGTCTCGCTGCGCAATGCGGAGTTCGCCCAGCTCGAGATCCGCCGGTACGCTGAGGCAGTCGAGACGTTCTTCGCCGAGCGGATGCCGGTGACGCACGCCGCCTTCGTGGCCGGCGGCCGGATGGCTCCCTGAGCTGTTCCCGGGCCGTTCTCGCGCCTAAGAACCTTCTAAGAGTTCCGCCGTCTGCGCGAATAGTTGGCGCCTAGCGGCGTTTAACCAGGTGTACGGCGCGCCAAGGACAGGTAAGACGAAAACCGGGCGCCCCAGATTTAGCGAATAGAGGGACACATGACAGAGGAGACTATGACAGAGGACACCATCATTCAGGGCCAGACAGCCGAAGACGTCGCCGCGCTGAGCGAAGGCGATAGTTACGGCGCTGCCGCGCCTGCACCCGCCTACGTTCTCGACGAGATCGACGAGGCTCTCGCGGCCGACGAGGACGACGACTTCGAGCTAGACCTCACTGCGGAGGCTCCGCTCACGACCGACTCGCTCCAGCAGTTCCTGAACGAGGCCGGCCGCTACCCGCTGCTCACCGCCGCCGAGGAAGTCGAGCTCGCGAAGCGGATCGAGCGCGGAGACCGCGCAGCCAAGGAGCGGATGATCACCTCCAACCTCCGCCTCGTGGTTTCGATCGCCCGCCGGTATCAGACGCAGGGCATCACGCTCGGCGACCTGATCCAGGAGGGCGTGATCGGCCTGATCCGGGCAACCGAGAAGTTCGACTGGCGCAAGGGCTTCAAGTTCTCGACCTACGCAACCTGGTGGATCCGCCAGGCGGTCCAGCGTGGCGTCGCCAACAAGGCGCGCACGATCCGGATCCCGGTTCACGTCGTCGAGCGCGAGCAGAAGGTGACCCGCACCGAGCGCGAGCTCTCCGCCAAGCTCGGCCGCGCGCCGAGCGACGAGGAGATCGCCGAGGGCGCCAAGCTGCCGCTCGCCCAGGTTCGTGAGGTTCGGGAGGCCGCACGCGCGGTCGCCTCGACAGACGCGCCGATCGGCACCGACGGGGACACGAGCTTCGGCGACATGTTCGCGGCCGGCGGCCCGACCACCGAGGACGAGGTCGACGCCACGATCCGCGGCGATGCAGTCCGCCGTGCGGTCGCCAAGCTGCCCGATCGGCAGCGCGACGTGATCTCCCTTCGCTTCGGGCTCGTCGGAGACGGGCCCAACTCGCTCGAGCAGATCGGCAAGCAGCTCGGCATCACCCGCGAGCGTGTCCGCCAGATCGAGGCCGACGCCCTCCGTCGCCTCGCGGCCGACGACGCGATCGCAGACGCCGCATAGCTCCAGGCAACCGGGGAGCGCGGCGGGACCAAGACCACGGGGGGAACCACACACGGTTCCCCCAAGAGTCCCTGCGATGCCACACCAGATCCTGCGGCAACTCGTCTCAAGTTCAGGGGGTTGCCTGCCGATCCTGGAAGGATGAAGCTCCCAGGGAGCAAGAAGATCGAGACATCGACCGACGATATGGTCGACAGGGTCGGCCAGTTTGGCGTCCACGGCAGCCGCGAGACCGACGCCTCTGATCCCTTGGACGGATGGGTTGACCTGCCGTCGTTCCGCCTGTCGTTCGGGGCGTTGCTGATCCGGGCCGGGATTGCCTCCGACACCGATCTCAGAGAGGCGTTGGCCGAGGGTTCTGAGACGGGCGAGCGGCTCGGTGAGGTCGTGATCCGGCGTGGGTGGGCGAGCGAAGAGCAGATGGCGCAACTGCTTTCCGAGCAGTGGCAGCTGCCCTTCGGCGAGGCCGATAAGGTCGCAGTCCATGCCGGCGCGCTCCAACGCGTAACGCTGCTTACTGTGCAAGAGCTTCGGGCGCTTCCGATCGGATTCGACGGGACGACGGTTGTGCTGGCCGTCGCCGATCCAAACGAAGACCTGTTCGTCGAGGCGAGGCGCCGAATCGGGGACGTGTCTTTTGTCGTCGTCGCTCGATCCGTGCTCGACCTCTTGATCGAAAGCGCGTCAGGGCCGCAAGGGCAGGACGCGCTCTCGAGAGAATCCGCGCCCACATACGAGGAGGTCACCGAGATGGGAGAGATCCAGGAGTACAACCCCTACGGCGTCGCTACGAACGATGCAGAACCTGTCGCGGTTCCTGCTTACGAGGCCGTCGCGCCTCCGGCTTTCGCGCCGCTCGAGGCCGTCGCGCGCGACGAGCTCGCCGAGCCCGACGAGCAGACGTTCCCCAAGGTTCTGCCGCATGACCCGAAGCGCGTCGCGATCGGTGGCTCGGCCGTCGCCGAGGTTGCGACCGTGATCGAGTCGATCGACATCGCAGCAGCAGGTCTCGGCCGAGTCAGAACTGAGGTCGACCAACTCGGACTGTCCCTGGGAACGGCCAATGATCGGCTCGCCGCGCAGGAGGCTGCCCTGGCGGCAGCTGCCGAAAGACACGACCGGGACATTGCGACCATCCGCAGACTCGAGACCGAGCTTGCGCAGCGCACGGACCTGTTCGCGAAGCTGACGACTCAGATCTCCGCGATCACCGACACGGTCAAGGAAGGCGCCGTCGAAGACGGCCATCCGATCGCGTACTCCTCCAACCGGGGCTGACGGCTCGTTCGCAGCTGCGGATGCGCGAAACCGCCCTCGCGCTTGGAAGCTCCAACTCAATGCCGTTCACGGCAACGTACTCCTCGAGTTAGAGCTTCTCAGGCGGTAGTCATGACGACATGCCCGGGGAACTTCACGCCGGGTGCGATTTTCGTCACGACCCACTTCGTCGAGTCCGTGATCTTGTAGGCCACGTTGAAGGTCACCGTCGTCGGCCCGTTCTTGCTGACCTCGAAGGTGCCGCAGAAGCCGGCCGGCTTGCCGTCCTGCCAGACCATCAGGTAGTAGCGCGAGTCGTCCCCGGGGAGTGGCTTCAAGCCGTTGACGGTGAGCCGCAGCGGCCAGTTGCCGTTGCCGTCGGCCGACCCGACGCTGAGCGAAGCCTCGGAGTTCTGCTCGGCGCCGTTGCCCTGCATCGAGACGACGCGCACCACATGGATGGCGTTCGGGCTCGCCTGATTCGCGATCAGATAGCCGCCGCCGAAGCAGGCTGCAGCGACCGCGGCCGCGATCAGGGCACCGACTCCGGCACGACGGCGGCGGTGGTTCGCCAGGGAGACGACTTCTGCCTCCGTCTTCGCCGGAGCGGGCGCCGTGCCCAGCTCAGCCGGCAGACCCAGATCGGCGGGAAGCTCCACGGGCGGGCCTGCCGCAAGGAGCAGGTCGTGGACGTTTCTCAGGCGCGCAGTCTCGTCCGGGCTCAGGCCGGTGAGGTCGACCATGTCTTCGAAATCAGGGGTCACTCGAGCTCGCCTTCCAGGATCTCGGCGAGATGCATCAACGCAGCTCGCGTCCTCGTCTTCACGGTACCAAGCGGAATTCCCAACCGGTCGGCGACTTCGCTCTGCGAGAGGTCGCTCCAGTAGGCCAGCGCGACCACCTCGCGTTCCCGCTCCGGCAGCCGCTCGAGCGCCGAGTGCACCTGCCACTGCGTCCACGCCTGCTCGGCGCGATCGGCCGGGCCGGGCTCGAGGGACGGCTCGTCGGCCGCCTCGGCAGCGGGCTCGTTGCGCGCACGGCTGCGATCGACGATCGCGTTGCGCGCGACGCCGTAGAGCCAGGGAGCCCCCGGCCCTCGTTCAGGCTTGTAGGTCCGGGCGGAACGCCAGATCGAGACGAACGTCTCCTGTACTGCGTCCTCGGCTCGGCCGCGGTCGCCGAGCCGCCTGAGAGCGAGCCCGAACACTTGCCGTGAGTAGCGCCGGTACAGCTTGTCGAACGCTGCCCGATCGCCCTCGCCGGTCCGCCTGATGAGCTCCCCATCCGAGCACACGTGCGCAATCCTAGGGATATCGAGCGAAACCGCCATCAACCTTCCTTCGGCGTTTCGGCCGAAGTCGGTTTTACGACACCGGTAACGGATGACCCCGGGGTAGCTGTGGACACCGGCAACGTTTACCGGTCACTGAGTCGCTAGTACCAAGCCAGAGTTCCTCATCGTTCGCGCGGAAGGCTGGGTGCCTTTCAAGAACGAGGGCGGGCTCTGGCGCCGTGTACTAGCGGGCCGGGAGCCCGTGAAGTTACCGGTCAGTCCACTAGCCGCCCGCAGCCTCGAAGCGCTTGCCGACCTCGTCCCAGTTCACGACGTCCCACCAGGCGGCGAGATAGTCGGGGCGGCGGTTCTGGTACTTGAGGTAGTAGGCGTGCTCCCAGACATCGATTCCGAGTATCGCGGTCTTGCCGTCCATCAGTGGGTTGTCCTGGTTCGGCGTCGAGACGACCGAGAGCGTGCCGTCGTCGACGACGAGCCACGTCCAGCCCGAGCCGAAACGCTTGACGCCCGCGTCGTTGATCTGTCGCCTTCAGCTGGTCGGGATCGCCGAAGGTGTCGTTGATCGCGACCTCGAGCGCGCCGGAGGGGTCGCCGCCGCCGCGGGGCTGCATGATCTGCCAGAACATCGAGTGGTTGAAGTGGCCGCCGCCGTTGTTGCGCACCGCTGCGCGCTTCTCCTCGGGGATCGCGGAAGGTTCGTGATCACGTCTTCGATCGAGCGGTCGGCCCATTCCGTGCCGTCCAGCGCCGCGTTCAGATTGGTGACATACGCCTGGTGATGCTTACCGTGATGGATCTCCATCGTCTTCGCGTCGATCGTCGGCTCGAGCGCGTCGTAGTCGTACGGGAGCGGGGGAAGCTCGAATGGCATGGGTCTCTCCTTCTTCGCTTGTCGGCGTCGCCCTGAGGATATGCTCCCCGCCGTTCCTGCCGTAAGCAAAGGATCAGTGGTCGGTTGACGTTTGCAGCGATCGTGGTGGCCGGGTATCTGCTCGGCTCGTGCCCGTGGGGCTACTGGCTGGTACGGCTCTTCCACGGTCAGGACGTGCGACTGCAAGGGAGCGGTGCGACCGGTGCCTCGAACGTCTGGCGGGCCTACGGGCCGCGGCTCGGGCTCGCGGTGGTGGCACTCGACCTGGCCAAAGGCTTCGTGCCCGCCTTCGTCGGCGTGCACGAGGTCTCGTCCGTCTGCGGCGTCCTTGCGGGCTCCGCGGCGATGGCGGGACATGCACGCCCCCTCTTCCTCGGCTTTCGCAAAGGCGGCAAGATGGTCGCGACCGGAGCCGGAGTCGTTCTCGCCGTCGCACCCTGGGCCGCGCTCGTGATCGCGCCGATCTGGATCGTGACGTTCGCGCTCTGGCGGTACACGTCCCTTGCGTCGATTGCCGCCGCGGTTTCGTTCCCGATCGCCGCAATCGTCTTCGGCTACTCGACGGCGGTAGTCGTGTTCGCCGTGATCGCCGTCTGCGCGATCGTCTGGCTCCATCGGCCGAATCTGAAGCGCCTGCGCGCCGGGACCGAGCACCGCGTCCATCTCCGCCGCGCCGCCGCGCAGTCCTGAGATGCGCGACGAGCAGCTCGCCGAGCTCGTCGGACTCGCCTGCCACGATCTACGTACGCCGCTCGCAACGATCAGTGGGTTCTCGAAGACTCTCGTTCGCGCAGGCGAGCTTCCCGAGCGCGAGGCCCGCTTCGTCGGGATGATCGACGAGGCCGCGGAGCAGATTCAGGCCCTCGTCGACGAGCTCAGCCTCGCCGCACGGCTCGCCGCCGGCACGTACACGCCGGTCCTGACGTCTGAAGACACGCTGGAGCTCACATCGTCCAGTGCGGGTGAGCGAGTCCGGGTCGAAGGCGCGGGACCTCGCTCGAGACCGACCGGGCGCTCGTCACGCGGGCCCTCGCCGCGCTTACCGGCGCGGCGCTCCGCTTCGGGCAGGTCGATGCGGTCGTCTGGCACGTGGACGGCCGCGAGCTGGCGCTGACGCCCGTCGAGGACGGCGCCGTAGCGATTCTCGACGGCTCAGCCCCCCGCGACCTCGGCGCACTCGTCGCGCGGCTCGCGATCGAGGCCCTCGGCGGCAGCCTCGCCGTCGAGCGGGGGACCCTGCTCGTCCGGGTCTGAAACGGGGCATACTCACCGTGGTTTGACGGAGCAGCCGCAGGGCGAGACCGATCGCTGGCGGGGGCCTTCGCGGCGGCTCCTGCTGCTCCGGCGGCTCGAGGTGGGCGCCGTGGCGCTCGCCGTCGCGGCGTTGCTCGTTCTGGTCGCGTTGTGGAGGTCATGGGGCGTCGGGGTTGTGGCCGGTTGCGCGGCGGGGCCGCTCGTCGGCGGGCTCGTCGCAGCGTTCTTCATGCGGCGGCGGTTCTCGGCGTGGGGATACACGCGAGCGCGACGAGGATCTGCTCGTCCGCCGGGGCGTGCTCGTCTCGCGGCTCTCGGTCGTGCCCTACGGCCGGATGCAGTTCGTCGAGGTGATCGCCGGCCCGTTCGAGCGCTCGTTCGGGCTCGCGACCGTTCACCTGCACACGGCGGCGGCCGCGAGCGACGCGCGGATCCCGGGGCTCGAGCGGGACGAGGCCGCCCGGCTGCGCGACCGGCTCGCGGCTCTCGGCGAGGCGCAGGCGGCGGGGCTGTGAACGACGAGGCGGGCTGGCGGCGCCTCCATCCGCTCTCGCCACTCGTCCGGGGCGGGCGCGGCACGATCACGCTCGCCGTCGTGCTCGTGCCCTCGCTGCTCGTCGGGCGCGTCTCGGGCCGGGTGTTCGTCGACCTCGGGCTCGTCGGCTTCGCAATCCTCGTCGGGCTCGTCGTCGTGGCTCGTCACGCGCTGGAGGATCGACGGCGACGACCTCCAGATCGAGACCGGCCTGCTCCGGCGCCACTCGGAGCGCTACCCGCTTTCCCAGCTTCAGGCGGTCGACATCGTGCGCCCGGGCTCGCACGGGTGTTCGGGCTTGCGGAGCTGCGGCTCCGCATGGGCGGCTCGACCGGCTCGCATGCGCGGCTCGCCTACCTGCATGCCTCGGAGGCCGAGCCGCTGCGGCTCCGCCTGCTCTCGCTCGCCGAGCGGGCGCGCGGCGGGAGGAGAGCGCGGCTCCCGAGGTCCGGCGGAGGAGCACGTGCTGAGCGTCGTCCCCACAGGCCGCCTGATCGGCTCGCTCCTGCTCAGCGATGTCGGGCTGCTCGCCGAGGCGCTCATCGTGGGACTGATCGTCACGGCGATCTACTCGGAACATGCGGCTGTCGCGCTCGTCAGCGCCGGCATCGTCGGGATCCTCGCGCTCGGGAGCGCGGTCTGGTCGCGCTTCAACGGCGAGTACCGGTTGACCGTGGCCGAGAGCGCCGGACGGGCTCCACGTCCGCTCGGGGCTGATCGGGTCTGACCGCGGAGACGATCCGCGCCCGGTCGCGTGCAGGCGGTGCGGATGGTCGAGCCACTCCTCTGGCGCCGCCTCGGCTGGTGCCGGCTCGAGCTCGACCTCGCCGGCCGCCAGCAGAAGAAGGGCGAGAATCGCGCCGAGTCGAAGCGCCTGCGCGCCGTGCTCCCGGTCGGGAGCCGCGCCGTCGCCGAGGAGCTTCTCGACCGCCTCCTTCCCGACCGGCCGCGCGAGCAGTCGCGGCCGCCGCGGCGCGCCTGGTGGAAGAGCCCGCTGCGCTACCGGTGGCTCGCCTGGGGCCGCACCGAGACCTGCGTTGTCGCGACGAGCGGCCGGCTGCGCCGGGTCACCTGCTGGGTGCCGCTCGAGAAGGTGCAGAGCTTCCGCCGCATCCAGGGCCCGGCGCAGCGCCGGCTGCGGCTGGCGAGCCTCCACCTCGACACGGCGGGCCGCAGCCTCCATGCGACTCTCCGCGACCGCGATCTCGCCGAGGCCGATGCGGCCCTCGTCGAGTTGCGCGATCTCGCCCGCCAGGGCGCTACGTCACGCGGCGACGGCGCCGGCGAGGTTGGTGCCGGGCTCGTAGCAGGCGCGGCAGCGCGCTTCGTAGGAATCGAGGGCACCGATCTGAACGGTCGCTCCTTCGTATGGAGCGGGCCGCCCGTCGAGCAGGCGCTGCGTCAAGCGTCGCCGGGCCGCCGCAGCGGTGGCAGACGGCCTCGAGCTTGTCGACGAACTCCGCGACACAGAGCAGCGTCGGCATCGCGCCGAACGGCTCGGCGCGGAAGTCCTGCGCGAGGCCGGCGGCGACCACGCGCGCGCCGCGCTCGACGAGCGCCGAGATCGCCTCGACGATCCCGCGTCGAAGAACTGCACTTCGTCGATGCCGACGGCGTCGTACCCGCCGGCGAGCCGCAGCACCTCTGCCGGCGAGGTTGCCGTGACCGCCCGCATCTTCGCGCCCGCGTGGGAGACGACGTGGCCGACGTCGTAGCGGTCGTCGATCATCGGCTTCACGATCAGCGCCCGCTGCCCCGCGATCTCGGCGCGGCGAAGGCGCCTGATCAACTCCTCGCTCTTGCCCGAGAACATCGGGCCGCAGACGACCTCGAGCCATCCGCCGCGATGGGGTTGGATCCGGATCACGGCCGGGAAACCTAGCGAGGCCACCAGACGTACACATTCGTCGGCTTGCGGACGAAGCCGAGGCGCTTGTAGAGGCGGTTCGCGGACTCGCGGTAGGGCAACGAGGTCAGCTCGAGCATCAGCACCTTCGCCTCGTTCGCCCGGGCCATCCCCTCGCGGACGAGCGCGTCACCGACGCCCTGGCCGCGGGCGGAGCGGTCGACGATCACGTCCTCGATCCGGCCCTTCAGTCCCGAGGAGACCCGGTACATGATCAGGGTCAGAGTGCCGATGATCGCGCCGTCCTCGTCGTTTCGGGCGACGAGCAGCGTCTGCCCGGCGACCGTCTGCGCCAGCTCTTCGAGCGTGGGCGGCGTGCGCGCCTCGGTGAGCTGGGGGAGCAGGCGGTGGATCGCCTCGAGCAGTTCCGGGGTCGCTTCGTGGACCTGCTCGATCCTCATCGCAGGAGCCTCGACATCCGCCGGTCCTTGAGCACGCGGCCGTCGGTCTGGCACTCGGGGCAGTAGTAGATCGTGTGCTCCTCGAAGTCGACGCGCGCGAGCGCGGTGCGGCAGTTCGGGCACGGCTCGCCGAGACGGTCGTGCACGCGGTAGACGGCCGGGTTCCCGGCGCCCTGGAGTCGCAGCTCGAGGCCCCGGGCGAGCTGCCCGCGGATCGCGAGTGCGAGCCGCTCGGTCTCCTCCTCGGAGACCTGGGTCGAGAGGGCATACGGCGAGAGCTTCGCGGCATTCAGGATCTCGTTCGCCCAGGCCCGCCCGATCCCCGCGATCGCGCGCTGGTCGCGCAGGAGCGAGTGGAGGCGGCGCGAGTCTCCGGCGAGGATGGGTGCGAGCGTCTCCGGCGTCAGCGTGTCGGCCTCGGGGCCGAGGTAGGCAAGCTCCGCCTCGATCGCGTCCGGGCGCATGAGCCAGACGCCGGCGCGCTTCTTGCTGCCGGCTTCGGTGAGCACGAGCTGCGCCGCCGTCGGCGAATCCCAGCCTGAAGATCGGCGTCTTCGGCCCTTTCTCGTCGGGGTGCGAGGTAGCGCAGCCGCCCGGCGCTCATCAGGTGGACCATCAGGACGAGCTCGCCGTCGTCGGTCGGGAAGAGCAGCCGCTTCGCACGTCGCCGTGCACCGGCGAAGCTCGCGCCGTCGAGCGCCGCGAGCGGCGGGTCGAACGTCTTCAGCGTCGCGATGTGCGCCGGCCCGGCCTTCTCGATCGGGCTTCGCGTCACGTCGGGGTCGAGGAGCTGCCGCCAGGCCTCGACTTCGGGCAGCTCGGGCATGAAAGGAGCGTAACTGTGCGCGCGAGCCGGGCGGTCAGGCGGTGAAGACGTTCGAGCCGCCCGCGGCGGTGATCGCGACGTAGGCCTTCCGGAGCTGGGTGGTCGCGAGCTTGAACTCGGCGATGCCCGTGGTCAGGTACTGCCCGACCAGCTTCCCCTTTCCCGGCCGTGTAGGCGATCATCGCCTTGGCGAACGCGGTAGCTCCGGTCTCGTCGTGGATGCAGGCGGAGTTGAGCGCGGCACCGAACGTCCGCATCCGGCGCGTGGGTGCCTTGCCGGCGGCCAGGATCCGATCCTTCGGCTTCTTGCAGGAAAGGAGCGTACCCGACGACCACAGCGAGCTTCTTGTTGTTCGCCGTGTCCACGGAAGAGCGCGTTCTTCGCAGCGGCCGTCTTCGAGACGAGCTGTAGCGCTGCGTTCTCGGCCACCCAGACCTTGAGGAGCGGCGTCACCCACGTGAGCTCGGCCTTGCTGAGCTTCGGCTTCGCGGCGGTCGAGCTCGTCGCCGCCATGCCGGCGATCGAGGCGACGAGGCAGACGGCTCAGGCCGAAGCGCTTCACGCTTCGAGTGTAGCGCCGTGTTTTCGCCTCAGACCAGGCGCAGCTCGTCGTCTGCCTGCTCGATCACGAGCGGGTCGTGGGTCGCGCACACGACGGCGGCACCCGTGTCCCGGGCGAGGCGCGCGAGCAGCAGAGCGACGGCGAGCGCGTTCGCGCCGTCGAGCCGCGAGGTGGGCTCGTCGGCGAGCAGGAGCTTCGGCCGGGAGGCGACCGCCCGGGCGATCGCGACCCGGGCGCGCTCGCCGTGCGAGAGCCGCGAGACGCGCTGGCTCGTGCGCTCTGCGAGGCCGACCGACTCGAGCGCTGCAAAGCGCCGCCGGACGCGGATCGGTCGATGCCGCGGAGCGTCAGCGCGAGCTCGACGTTCTCGAGCGCCGAGAGGTGGCCGACGAGCCCGGCCTGCTGGCCGACGTAGGCGATCGAGGTGCGCCGCCGCGCCGCCCGTTCGGTGCGGTCGAGGGCGGTGAGGAGCGCGCCGTCGACCTCGATCTCGCCGGCGTCGGGCAGCTCGAGCCCGGCGAGCAGGTGCAGGAAGGTCGTCTTGCCCGAGCCCGGACGGGCCGGTGACCGCATGCAGCCGTCCGCCGCGGAACTCGGCGTCGAGCGCGTCGAGCACGCGGGTCGCGCCGTAGCCCTTCACGAGCCCGCGGGCCGAGGCGACGACCTCGCTCGCTCGCGCGGGCGCGGCAGCGGCGGCGGGCGCGGCATCGGCGGAGCTCGGAGGCGCTCGCCGACCGGGGAGACGACGATCGCCTCCCTCTTCGAGCCGCGCCGTCGCGCGGTCGCCGATGCCGGCGCGCAGCAGTAGCTCCTCCGGCAGGCGCAGCCAGCCGCCGCGGCCGACGACGATCGTGTCGGAGCTCCTCCTCGCGCGTCCACTCCTCCGAGACGCGCCCGTCGCGGATGCGAACGATGCGGTCGGCGACCCGCGCCGACTCCGGGTCGTGGCTGACGATCAGCGTCGTGCAGCCGTGCTCGCGGACGAGCTCGCCGACCAGGTCGTAGACGCGGTCGGCGGTCTCGGCGTCGAGCTCGCCGGTCGGCTCGTCGGCGAGGAAGAGCGCGGCCGGTGCGCAAGCGCGGCGCACAGCGCGACGCGTTGCTGCTCGCCGCCCGAGAGCTCGGTGGGCGGCGGTCGCGCTTCGCGCCGAGGCCGACGCGCTCGAGCAGCTCGTCGGCGCGCGCCAGCCGCACCTGCTCCCGTTCGCCGCGCAGGCCGAGCTGGAGCCCGACGAGCTCGCGCGCGGTCAGCTCGGGCGCGAGCGCGCGCGTGTAGTGCTGGTCGACGTAGCCGAGTGTCGTCGCGCGGTAGTCGGCGAGCCGGCGCGGCGGAAGCTTGCCGATCTCCTCGCCGAAGACGCGGACGGTGCCGGCCGACGGCTGCTCGACGCCGGCCAGGATCCGCAGCAGCGTCGACTTGCCGGCGCCGCTCGGGCCGAGCACCGACACGACCTCGCCTTCGCCGACGGTGAGCGACAGCCCCTGCAGCGCGGCGGCGTCGCCCTCCGGTGTCGAGTGCACGCGGAAGACATCGCGGAGCTCGACCGCGTTCATGCCGCCGCCTCTGCCGAGCGTTCGAGCGAGCGCCCGGGAGATGGGTCGCGACGAGGACGAGGACGGCCGCGATCACGGCGTAGACGAGGACGCGGCCGCGAGCAGCTGCCGGTCGAGAACCAGGCGCAGCGGCGGCTCGGGCTGGGCCGCGGACGCGGTCACCGAGACGAGCGACAGCACGAGCGCCGAGAGGACGGCGCCGGTGGCGAGGCCGCCGAGCAGGCCGAACGCGGCGAGCAGGAACGCGCGCAGCCGCAGGTGCGAGCGGATCGTCGCCGGCGACGCGCCCTGCGCTTCGAGGTCGAAGAGCTCGCCGCGTTCGTCGCGGCGGTCGGCCGCGACTCCGAGCAGCAATCCGAGCAGCGCCAGCGCGAGCGCGAGCGCGGCCGTCGCGCCGAGCGTGGCGAGCGCACCGCGGGCGAGCGGATCGGCATGGAGCGCGCGAGCACTGCGGCTCGCGAGCTGACGTCAGCGTCGCGGGCGGCGGCGACGGCAGCGAGTCGGCCCAGAGCTCGTTGGTCGTGCCGAGCCCCGGCGAGCCGTGTCGAGCAGCGTCTCCGCGGTCTGGCGGTCGGCGACGACCGCGCCGCCGACGATCGACGGGAAGCGCCGGATGATCCCGACGATGCGGCCGGTCACGGGCTGGCCTTCGATCGCGAGCGGCAGGATCCGGCCGGCTGCCGGCGCCGCGGCGACGTCCGGGGTCACGAGCACCGGCAGCGGCTTGCCGTCGGTCGGCTGCGGCGGCCGGAAGGCGTCGGCGGTCGGTGTCAGCGAGTAGGCATACGCGGTCGCGCGCCGGGTTGCGCACGCCGCCGTCCGCCGACCCAGCCGGCGAAGGCGCTCGGGCACGGCGGCTGCCGTCGACGCGCAGGCACGCCGAGGGTGCAGCACGTCCCGCGCGGCCGGGCTGGATGCCGGTCTGCCCGTTCGAGGCGGCCGGCCGCCGTTCAGGAGATCGAGCTGGAGCGAGGTCAGCGGTCGCGCCGGCAATGGGATCCGGCCGTGCAGCACGACGCTGTGGGCGCCGTGGGTGATGCCGAGCGTACCGGAAGTCGCCGAGCGGCGAGCGGAAGAACGCGCGGAGCCGACGTCGTCGCCGTGGATCCAGACCGGCAGCGGAGAACGTGCTGCCGGGCGGGAGCGCGCGTCGAGCGCAGTGCTGTCGGGCGGGGCGACGCCTGCGCGAGCGCCGGCAGCGACTCGACGCGAAGTCGCTGCGCCAGCCGCCGGTGTGCGCAAGCGCCTACTCGGCACGCGAGGAACGTGAAGGACGCGGCGGAGGGAACGTTGCCGGTGAGCCGCAGCACCTGGGTCGCCGGGCCGCCGGTCCAGGCATGCAGCACGGGGACGAGCTGGCCGAGATCCTCGTCGAGCACGTACGGCGCGGGAGCGGCGTAGGCGGCCTCGTCCTGCTGGCCCTGTTACAGCGTCGAGCGATACGTCGCGGCGAAGAGCGCCAGCCCGAGGCTCGCGACGAGGAACGTCGCCGCGACGATGCCCCGCCGGGGTTGCGCGCGAGCGACAGCGCTGCCAGCCGGAACGAGACCGGCCCGCGGCGGCCGAGCGTCCGAGCGCGCGGAGCGCGGGCACGAGCAGCCGCGCCGCGACGACCGCGGCGGCGAAGGTGACGAGCGCCGGCACGAGCAGCACGAACGCGCTCGTGCCGCCGCCGGCGAGCGAGCTGCGTTCGACCGAGCCGCGCGCGTAGCCGACCGCGACCACGATCGAGCGCCGCGAGCGCGGCGACATCGAGCGGCGTGATCGCCAGCCGTCCCAGCTGCACGGCCGGCGCGCGCACGGCCAGGTAGAGCAGGAGCGCCGACGCCGCGACCGCGGCGAAGGCTGCGAGCGGCCGCGCGCGAGAGCAGCGCGTGCTGGACCACGGGCCAGGAGGCGAGCCCGCACGGTGGCGACGAACGCGCCGACGAGCGCCCGAGCACCCAGCCGACGATCGTCGCCGCGACGGCGACGGCTCCCGACTCGGTGAAGGTGTGGAGCTCGACCTGCCAGCGTCGCGCGCCGGCCCAGAGCAGCCGCCGTCGCGCCTCGGCGACCTCGCGGCGCAGCGCCGAGGCTGCGAGCACCGTGAAGGCGAGCAGGAGAGCGCGCTGTCTCGCCGCCGAGCAGGAGCAGACGGCGGGCGGCGACGCGTGAGGCGGCGACGGCTGCGGTCAGGTCGTCGGTCGGCGCCGTCACTCGAAGCGTGCGGATCGCGCCGCCAGCGAGGCGCGCACCTGGTCGACGGGCGCGTGTACGACCCGACCGTCCACGGGTGGACATCGCCCGGTGCAGTGGCACGAACCACCCGTACGAACGGAAGAACGGGTCGAGCTCGGGTGTCAGCGAGAGCCGTTGACGCCCTCGGCGAGCACGACCGGCGAGGGGCGGGCGGTGGTAGTGGACTGCGGCGCCGCGATGCCGGTGTGCGCCGGCTCGACGAACGTCGCGAAAGGGCGCGTTCGGCGTCAGCGTTGCCGTCCGACCTGGACGAGCCGGATCGTCGGTTTCGTCGGGATCGGCCCGACGCCGGCGAGCCGCAGGACCTCGCAGTAGCGTCGGCACGCAGGTCTGCGGCAGGCCGCCCGACGCAGGTCACCCAGCGTGCGAGGTCGTCGGCGCCGCGGAGGTTGACGAAGTGGCTGTTGACCTGCGCCTCGCGATAGAGCATCGCCCGCACCGGCTCGCGGCCGGTTAGGCGACGAGCTCCTCGAGACGTTGCGGTCGAGCGGGCGCCAGGTGCCGCCGAAGGCGCCGAACCACGCGACCTGCAGCGAGCGCTCGCCCGCCGGCAGCTCGCGGTGGCCTGCGCGAGCGCGCGATCCTGCATCACGAGGCGTCCCGAGAGGACGGCGGCGAGCGCGGCGGAGCCGGCACGATTCCGAGCGCGACGAGCGGGAGCCGCTCGCCGCCCGCGCCGAGATGGGCCCGGGCAAGCCCGACCGGAAAGGCAGCGCGCCGGAGGCCGCGTGCCGTTCATGCGTCGATCAGCGCGAGCCCGCGGCTCTCGGCGATCTCCTCGCAGACGGCTTCGGCGATCGCAACGAAGGCCTGGGCGGCGGGGGGATAAAGACGGTCGCGATGGCGGGCGATCGCAAGCTTGCGGGGCGGGATGCCCGG
Source organism: uncultured Actinomycetota bacterium (assembly GCA_963720045.1). Classification (GTDB taxonomy): domain Bacteria; phylum Actinomycetota; class Thermoleophilia; order Gaiellales; family Gaiellaceae; genus PALSA-600. The sequence goes on from CAVREC010000007.1 coordinate 173,883, forward strand.
GCAGCTCGCGCATGATCGGTGGCCTCGTTCGCCGGGTCGACGCCGAGCGCGGGCAGCACGGCCGCCCCGACCCCGGCGCCCGCGAGCGCCTGGATGGTGGCGTTGACGGTCGAGCGGAAAGCGAACTCCGGCTCCACGCCGCGCGCGCGGAGTTGCGCTTCGACCCGTGCAAGCCCGCTGGAGCCCGGGTGGCCGACGAGCGGCACGCCGCCGAGATCGAGGAGCGCGAGCCGGCCGTGTGCGAGCTGCTGAGTCCGGCCGCACGACGAGCACGTAGGGATCGGTGAGCAGCTCGATCGTCTCGAAGGGGCCCATGGGTGCGGGAAGCTCGACGAAGGAGAGCTCGAGCGCTCCTCGCTCGACGCCCTGGTAGAGGTCGAGATCGGATGCCGAAGCCTCGGTCGGCCTGATCCGCACCTCGGGCCACTCGGCGCCCAACCGTCGGAGGAGCTCCGGCAAGACCCTGATCCCGACCGATTCGGTGATCCCGACGCGAAGCAGCGATTCGCTTCCGTCGGCCAGCGTTGCCACGTCAGCCTCGGCGACCTCGAGCCGCCCGAGGATCGCGCGTGCGTGCACGAGCACGACCTCGCCGGCCTCCGTCAGCGCCACGGGCCCGCCGCCGCGCGAGCGCTCGACCAGCCGTTGCCCCGTGATCCGCTCGAGCGCGGCGATCTGCCCGCTGATCGCCGACTGCACGAAGCCGAGCTGCTCGGCCGCGCGCCGAAAAGACCCTTCGCGGGCGACAGCGTCGAGCGCCGCCAGATGCCGAACCTCGATCCCGAGCCAATGATCGGACTCCATGATTCGTCAGGAACGATAGTTCACCGGACGGTGACTTTGCCACCGTCCATGCGGGCCAGGCCAAAAAAGGACACCGCCGCACCCGGTTTCCCCGCCGTCCGAGCTGCAGACAAGGCGTAACAGAAGCCCCGCCGAACCGCCTGTCAATACACAAAGTCCCTGCTCCAGGCATGGTCGCGGGCCGAAAGCCGGGGCCGGGCGCCGAGCTACGAGCCAGCTCGACGGGGACTGACCCCAAACGCAGTGCCCGAAAGAGTCACGCCTCGTCGGGCGATGTCCACCGGACTAGCCCTGGTTTGCGCTCTTGGGACGTGGCGGCAACGGTCATGTGCGGCCGGAATTCGTTGGCTAGAGTCCGCGGGCCGTGGGCGAGGCGGCCCGGTTCGAGCAGGTCAGCCTCTGGCGCACGGCGCGCGGGGTGCGGAAGATCATCCTCGACCGGATCGACTGGACGGCGCGAGATCGGGCCAGCACTGGGGGATCGTCGGGCCGAACGGGGCGGGGAAGACGACGCTCCTGCGGATCGCCTCGGCGCAGATGCGCCCGAGCGAGGGGACGGCGTGGGTGCTCGGGGGCAGCTCGGCCGGGTGCCGCTGCACGAGCTCCGGCGGCGGATCGGGCTCGTCGAGCCCGCGTTCGCACGCCGCTTCTACCCCGAGCAGCGGGCGATCGACGTCGTGCTCACCGGCCTCGACGGGCTCGATCCTGATGGCCGAGGAACTGCCCGCCGGACGCAGCGCGGCCGCGCCCGGCCGCGCTCGAGGAGGTCGGTGCCGGCGCGCTCGCTCTCCGCCCTTCGCCAGCTGCTCGGAGGGCGAGCGGGCTCGGATCATGCTCGCGCGCGGCCTGATCGCCGATGCCCCGCTTCTCGCCCTCGACGAGCCGGCCGCGGGTCTCGATCTCGGCGGCCGCGAGCTGCTGCTCGACCGCGTTCGAGCGCGTCGCGCCGACCGCCCCGGGCTCACGACGCTGACGGTCACCCACCACATCGAGGAGCTCCCGCCGAGCACGACCCACGCGCTGCTCCTCCCCGACGGCCGGATCGTCGCCGCCGGCCCGCTCGACGAGGCGCTGACGGACGCGACGCTCACGCGATGCTTCGGGCTGCCGCTCCGACGTCGAGCGTGTCGGCGGCCGGGTCTTCGTCACCGCGCCGGCAGCTAGACAGTCAGCTTCACGATCGCGATCACGCCGACCACCACGATCAGCCGCGCAGTGCGGCGGGCGGCAGCCGCCGACCGACCCGAGCGCCGACGAGGCCGCCGAGCGCGGAGCCGGCGGCGAGCAGGACCGCGACCTGCCAGTCGACGTGCTGCGACTGCAATGAAGATGAGCGCCGCGACGAGGTTCGTCACGTTGCGAGGATGTTCTTCAGCCCGTTCACCCGCTGCATCGACTCGGTCATCGCGAGCCCGAGCACGGCAAGCAGCAGGATCCCCTGGGCGGCCCCGAAGTAGCCGCCGTAGACCCCGACCCCGAACAGCGCGACGGGCGAGCCAGCGCCCGCCGTGGATGCCGCGCGCCCGACGTCGCCTCCAGCCGCGCGGCGAGCAGCGGCTGGAGCATCACGAGCACGACCGCGATGCCGATGAAGACGGGCACGATCGCCCTGAACGCCGACGCTCGGCAGCGCGAGCAGCAGGACGGCTCCCGACGACGGCCCCCGACCGCCGACGAACAGTCCCGAGCCTCATCGCGCGTTCGCGCTGGCCGGCGAGCTCGGCGCGGTAGCCGTGCACCCCCGAGAACCAGCCCGCGACGAGCCGACCGTGTTCGAGACGTTCGCCGTCACCGGCGGGTATCCGAAGGCGAGCAGCACCGGAAACGTGAGGAGAGTCCCGCTCCCGACGACCGTGTTGATCGTCCTGCGCCGAAGCCCGCCGCTCCGATCGCGACGGCCTCCCAGGCGCTCAAGCTGGATCCGACATCGCCATCTTGGATCCTCTTTTCGTGCTAAAGTACGCCGAAAGGGCTGCCGATACTCCTATATCGGATCCAGGAAACGACGTTCTGCATACACAATTGCTCGAGACCACCATGTCGATCGCATTCCAACTCCCCTCCGCCTCTCCGACCTCGCCTCGCCATCTGAAGGTAACGGGAGCTGCTCCGGCTCTCGGCTTCGAGCCGTGCGAGGACGTCGGCTGCGCCGTCGGTCACGAGGGTCACGCCTCCTCGTGCGGCCGCGTCGCCTGCCCGCCTGCGGCTGCGGCGGCACGAATCTCTCGACGATCGAGCTCGTCGATATCTCCGCCCGGGTCCGGGTTCGCTGCACCTGCGGCTTCTCGTGGGTTCGCGCCGAGCGTTCCACGTTGTAGGCCGCGCACTCTACGGCGGTAACCTCGCCGCTCACGGTTCGGAGTCCAGCCGGGTTCTAAACTGGCGCCATGGACTCCGGCACCAAAGCCGACGAGATCGCGCTCGCGCTCGAGGAGGCGATCGTCTCCGGCGAGCTCGCGCCCGGCTCCGTTCTCCGACAGGAGCAGGTCTCGGCCCAGTACGAGGTCAGCCGGACCCCGGTGCGCGAGGCGCTGCGGCGGCTCGCGGCGCTCGGGCTCGTCTCGTTCGAGGCCAACCGGGGGTTCCGCGTCCGGACGCTCTCGCGGCCGGAGATGTGGGAGGCCTTCCTGCTGCGCGCCGAGCTGGAAAGCCTCGTCACCGGCGTCGCGGCCGAGCGGATGACCGAGGCCGGCCTCGACGAGCTCGCGGCGGCCGAGAAGCGCTTCTCGCGGATGACGCGCGCGCTGCGGGCCCGTGAGCCCGGCGAGGACCGGCGCTCGCTCACCGTCGAATGGATGCAGGCAAACCACGGCTTCCACGACGTCATCTACCGGATCGCCGACCTGCCGTACATCGAGCAGGTGGCGAAGAGCGCCCGGCGCACGTTCTCCGGTCCCGCGGTCTGGGCGCCCGGCGACGAGACGATCGACACGCTGTACCTCGCAAACGAGCGCCAGCACGAAGCGATCCGCGCCGCGCTCGCGGCCGGAAGCCCCGAGGGCGCGAGGGCGCTCGCCCGGGAGCATGTGCTCGCGTCGTTCCGGCTGCTCGAGACGATCCTGGAGCAGGTCGGCCGCGCGCTCACCGACGGGCGGCCGGCGGGCCGCCGCCGCGCTTCGTGACGACTCCGGCGGTCGAGGCCGCCGGCCTCTACGCCGCATCCGCCCGCCGCGTTCTCCGCGAGCGCGGCGTCCGCGACCTCGGCGAGCGGCTGCGGCGCGGCGAGGACAGGCTCGTGTTCGTCGTCGGCTCGCCGCGCTCGGGCACGACCTTCCTGGCCGGAACGCTCGGGGCCATGCCGGGGTTCGTCGACCTGAGCGAGGTCAGCCCGCACAAGGCGGCGATCCCGGCACTCGCCGGCCTCTCCGAGATGCAGGCCGCCCACCGGATCAGGATCGTGCTGGAGCGGGTCCGCCGCCTCGCCCTCGTGACCGGCCGGCGCGGCGTCGAGCAGACGCCGGAGACGGCGTTCGTGCACGCGGCCGCGCTCGAGGGCCTATCCACACGGCCGGGCGGTCCACGTGGTGCGCGACGGCCGCGATGTCGTCTGCTCGCTCCTCGAGCGGGGCTGGCTGAGCGCGGGCAAGAGCGGTGGGGACGACGCGAGGCTCGCCTACGGCGCCGGGCGCGGTTCTGGGTCGAGCCGGAGCGGAACGACGAGTTCGAGGCGGCGAGCGATGCCACCCGCGCCGCCTGGGCCTGGCGCTCGTATCTCGTCGCCGCGCGGAGCGCCGGCGACGAGCGGACGCTCGAGCTCCGCTACGAGACGCTCGCCTCCGACCCGACCGGCGTCGCCGAGACGATCGCCGCCCACCTCGACTGCGATCCGGCACCCCTGATCCGGGGCCTCGGCCGCTTCCACGACCGCTCGATCGGCCGCTACCGCGTGACCTGACCGACGACCAGCTCGCCGACGTCGAACGTGAAGCGGGCCCGCTCCTCGCCGAACTCGGCTACGCCACCGACGGCAGCGAGACGTGAGGCGCGCCGGGGCCGGCCCGAAAGCCCGGCTTCGGCGTTTCAGGCGGTGACGCGCCGTTTGCGAGCGGCGCCGGTCGCTTCGGCCGCGGCGGCCACAGCCGTCGCCACCGCAGGTGCGACGTCGCGGTTGAAGACGCTCGGCACGATGTACTCGGCGCTCAACTCGTCCGGTCGCACGACCGCGGCGATCGCATGGGCGGCGGCCAGCTTCATCTGCTCGTTGATCTCCGAGGCGCGTACGTCGAGCGCGCCGCGGAACACTCCGGGAACGCGAGCACGTTGTTGATCTGGTTCGGGTAGTCCGAGCGGCCGGTCGCGACGACCGCGGCGAGCCCTTCGATCTCCTCCGGCATCACCTCGGGCGTCGGGTTCGCCATCGCGAAGACGATCGCATCCGTCCGCCATCGAGGCGATCGCCGTCGCGTGAGACCGCGCCCGGGCCTGACAGCCCGAGGTAGACGTCGGCGCCCCCGAGCGCCTCGTCGGCAGTGCCGGCGAAGCCCTCGGGGTTCGTGCGCTCCGCGTACGCGGTCTTCCAGGGCCCGAGCCCGTCGCGGCCGACGCGGATCGCACCGGTGCGGTCGCAGCCGATCACGTCGCGCACGCCGGCGCCGAGCAGCATGTCGGTGGTGGCGACCCGGCGGCGCCGACGCCGGTCAGGACGACGCGCACGTCCGCGGCGTTCTTCCCGACCAGCTTGAGTGCGTTCAGGAAGGCCGCGTGCGACCACGATCGCGGTTCCGTGCTGGTCGTCGTGGAAGACGGGGATGTCGAGGAGCGCCTTGAGGCGAGACTCGATCTCGAAGCAGCGCGGCGCCGAGATGTCCTCCAGGTTGATCCCGCCGAACCCGGGCGCGATTGCGGAAACGGCGGCGACGATCTCGTCCGGATCGGTCGTCGCGAGGCAGATCGGCCAGGCATCGACGCCCCCGAACTCCTTGAAGAGAACGGCCTTTCCCTCCATCACCGGCATCGCCGCCTCGGGGCCGATGTCGCCGAGCCCGAGCACCGCGGTGCCGTCGCTCACGACGGCGACCGTGTTCTGCTTGATCGTGAGGTTCCAGACCTTGCTGGGATCCTCGGCGATCGCCATGCACACGCGCGCGACGCCGGGCGTGTAGGCCATCGAGAGGTCGTCGCGAGTCTTCAGCGGCACCTTCGGGGCCATCTCGATCTTCCCGCCGAGATGCAGCAGGAAGGTGCGGTCGGAGACGTGTTCGACCTCCACGCCGGTGAGCGCGCGGACGGCGCCCACGATCTCGCCGATATGGTCGGCGCTCGCGGCGTCGATCGTGATGTCACGCACCTTGCTTCCCTGCTCGACGCGCACGAGGTCGATCGCGCCGAGGCTCCCGCCGGCGTCGGCGATCGCGCGGGCGAGGTCGGCGAACGCGCCAGGGCGATCGTCCAGATGCACCCGAAGCGTTGCGCTGAACGAGGCAGAGGGATGAGCGTGAGCCATCGGCCCGCATGCTTGCAGAACTCGCCTAGAAGCTGCGTACCTCGGCGGCGGTGCCGGTCACGACGAGCGGATGGGCAGCCGGCTCGAGCCAGTCGAGGAGCGAGACGAGCTCCGCAGGCGGAAGGGAGATGCACCCGTTCGTCGGATGGCCGAGGTCGGCGTGGATGAAGATCGCCGAGCCGAGACCCGGAACCGCGGGACCGAAGTTGTACTCGAGAAAGGCGAGGTGGGCGTAGGCCCCGGGCGAGCGCCACAGCGGCTCGCTCGAGCCGCGAAACGGCGGGGCCCGGCCGCAGGGAACGTGCTGGAAGGTGTTGTAGGCGGGTGAGGACGGGTCCTCGTCCCACCAGTCGCCGCACACGAGCTGGTGGTAGGCGAAGTGGACGCCCGGGTTCGGCGAGACGCCGTACATGACCGGGCCGATCGCGAATGCGCCCGCCGGGGTCGTGCCGTCGCCCTCGCGGTGGTGCTCGGAGACTCCGGCGAAGCCGAGATAGACGCGCCACGGGCCGGCGGTCTCTTGCCAGCAGCCGCCCGAGCGTCGCCAGAGGCGCATCGAGCCGGTCGTCGAGGAGGCGTTCGCGGCCAGAACGGTGACGAGCTGGGAAGCGGAGCGGCCCGCTGCGAGCGCCCGAGACGAGACTCGGTTTGCAGGAGGCCGCCGCGCGACGAGGAGCCGAAAACGCGACCGCGAGGGCGGCCGTGGCGGCGAGAAGGCAGGTTGAGCGCGCGGTGAGTACCCTCGAACGATATGGGCCACGGCCGCCTCGTCGTCACCTTCGCGCTCCTCGCAGCCGTGCTCGCCGGTCGCGCGGCCGCCGCGGCGCCCCCGTTCGCCTCGTCGGTTCGCGCCGCGAGCGCCGCCGAGCTCGGCGCCTCCTATCACGCGGGCTGCCCGGTCGGCCCTACCGGGCTCAGAGCGGTCAGACTCGCCTACTGGGGGTTCGACAGCCGGCGTCATCTGGGCACGATCGTCGTCAACACCGCCGTCGTTCCCGCCGTGCGCCAGATCTTCCGCCGGCTCTACGCGCAGCGGTTCCCGATCCGCCGGATGGAGCCGGTCGCCGCGTTCGGGGGAAACGACAACCGTTCGATGGCGGCCGACAACACCTCGGCGTTCAACTGCCGCTACGCGGTAGCGACCGGTCCGAAACGCTGGTCGGTTCATGCCTACGGCGAGGCGGTCGACGTCGACCCGCTCGAGAACCCCTACCTTCTCGGCGGCACGGTGTATCCACCTGCCGGCCGTCCGTTCCTCGACCGCTCGGATACCCATCCGGGCATGGCCGAGCCCGGACGGGGTGCTCGTCGCTGCCTTCGCAGCGTCGGGATGGCAGTGGGGAGGCCGCTGGGCGACATCTCCCGACTACCAGCATTTCTCCTCGAACGGCGGCTGACGGCTCCCACTTGACGGCAGCCTGCGGATGTGAGACAGTCGTCCGGTCAAGTCCTGTGGGCCCTCGGGTTCGCGGGACTTGACATTTAACGGGCCGGTTTGCGACCTTGACGGCCAAGCAGTTTCGCCCGGGGGTGGGTACGCTCGATCCTGGGAGGCAGATGAAACTCCGAGGCGGCACGGCGCTCGTCCTGATTGCCCTCGCGCTTGCGCTGGGAGCATCGGCCTGCGGCGGCGGGGGCAACGCGAAGAAGCCGACGACGAAGGCCGAGACCGCGGCGGCGGCGCGGTGGCGTGCCGGTCTCCTTCAGTGGCGCCACACAATGCTGCACGCCTTGAACGGGATGTCGATCATCCTCGCGACCGACGGCTCCCTCGTGTTGCTGAAGGACGTTCGCTCGCCGACGTCTGCGAGGCTGGACGCGCTCACCTCGACGCTCGACCACTGCTCCACGGCCGTCCAGCAGATCGGTGCCGCCCCGCCTTCCTTCGCGATCGCGCACCGGTTGGCGCTCGTCGCCTGCAAGACGCTCGGTCAGGGGGACGATCTCGTCAGGGGTGTCGTCGTCAGGATCCGACAGGGCGGAGCGCTCGATTCGCTCGATCCGGTGCCCGGCGCGGGCGATCTCTTCTCGATGGGCCAGAATCAGCTCACGACCGCGGTGCGCGCGCTGAATCGCGGGTACACCGACTGACCCCGGGCGCCGCCCGACTATCGTCACGGCGTGCCGCTGCCGCCCGAGTTTCGCTCTTCCGTCGCCGCTGCGCTCCCGCCCGAGGCGATCATCGGCGAGCCTGAGCGGCTGCGCACCTACGAGTGCGACGCGCTCACCGGGCACCGCGCGGTTCCGGAGCTCGTCGTGATCCCGCGGAGCGCCGACGACGTGCAGGCCATCGTTTCGCTCTGCCACGCCCATCGCGTCCCCTTCGTCGCACGTGGCGCCGGCACCGGCCTTTCGGGCGGCGCGCTGCCGGTAGCCGACGGGATCGTGATCTCGCTCGCCCGGCTGAACCGCGTCCTCGAGGTCGAGCTCGAGCACGGTCGCGCGGTCGTCGAGCCCGGGGTGACGAACCTCGAGATCACGAAGGCCGTCGCGCCCGGCGGGTACTACTACGCCCCGGATCCGTCGAGTCAGCAGGTCTGCACGATCGGCGGCAACGTCGCGGAGAACTCGGGCGGAGCGCATTGCCTGAAGCACGGCTTCACCGTCAACCACGTGCTCGCAGCCGACGTCGTTCTCGCCGACGGCACGCTCGTCACGCTCTCGCGAGACGACGGGGGCCCCGATCTGCTGGGTGTCTTCGTCGGCTCGGAGGGCACGCTCGGGATCGCGGTTCGCGTCGTCGTGCGGGTGCTCCGCGCTCCCGAGACGGTGCGCACGCTGCTTGCCGGGTTCGCTAGCACCGACGCGGCGGGCGATGCCGTCTCCCACACGATCGCGGCCGGGATCCTGCCGTCGGCGATCGAGATGATGGACGCGCTCACGATCCAGGCGGTCGAGGCCGCGGTCGGTGCGGGTTATCCAGCCGGCGCCGGTGCGGTGCTGATCGTCGAGTTCGACGGGCCGGCCGCCCAGGTGGCCGAGGACTCGGCGGTGGTCGAGCGGATCTGCCGCGAGTTCGGCGCCTTCGAGCTGCACTCCGCCGAGTCGCCGGAGGAACGCGCGCGGATCTGGCTCGGGCGCAAGTCGTCGTTCGCCTCGATGGGCCGGATCGCCTCGAGCTACTACGTGCAGGACGGCGTCGTGCCTCGCACGAAGCTGCCCGAAGTGCTGCGACGCACCGCCGAGCTGTCGGCCGAGTACGGCCTCCGGGTCGCGAGCGTCTTTCACGCCGGGGACGGGAACCTGCACCCACTCGTGCTCTACGACGAGAAGGTCGAGGGTGAGCCGGAGCGCGCGGAGGCGCTCGCGACCGCGATCCTCGATCTCTGCATCGACGCGGGCGGCTCGCTGACCGGCGAGCACGGCGTGGGGGTCGACAAGGCGTGCTCGATGCCGAAGCTCTTCAGCGAGCGCGACCTCGAGGCGATGAAGCTCCTGCGCCGGGGCTTCGATCCCGACGGGCTGGCCAACCCCGGCAAGATCTTCCCGACACCGCGGCTCTGCGGTGAGGTTCCCGGCCCCTACCGAGCGCACCCGCTGGAGCGGGCCGGACTTGTCGAGCGTCTCTGAGCCCTCGTCGCTCGAGGAGGCCGCCGAGGTGCTCGGCTCGGGAAAGCGCGTTTCGATCGAACGTGACGGCGGTGAGCTGCGCCTCTCGACCGCGAAGCTCACCCGGGTGCTCGAGCACGAGCCGGGCGACCTGACGCTGATCGTCGAGGCGGGGATCAGTGCTCTCCGAGCTCCAGGCGTACCTGGCAGAGCACGGCCAGATGCTGGCGCTCGACCCACCGGGCGACCCCACGATCGGCGCCTGTCTCGCGGGGGATCTCTCCGGACCACGCCGGCACCGCTACGGCGCGATGCGCGACCTCGTGATCGGCGTCACGATCGTGCTCGCCGGCGGGATGGTCGCGAGCTCGGGTGGAAAGGTCGTGAAGAACGTCGCGGGCTACGACCTCGGGAAGCTCTTCTCGGGCTCGCGCGGCCGGCTCGGGCTGATCGCCCGCGTTGCGCTCCGCGTCCATCCCCGGCCGGCGGCGCAGGCCACCGTCGTCGCGACCGGCGACCCGAAGGGGCTCTGGGCCGAGCTCCGGCGCTCGCAGCTCGAGCCGAGCGCCGTCGACTTCCTGCCGCCGGGTCGCCTCGCCTGCCTCTTCGAAGGCGGGCAAGCCGCCGTTGCCGCGCAGGTGGCTGCGTGCCCCGGTGAGCCGGCCGGCGATGCGATCTGGGAAGAGAGCGCTCGCCTTCAGGCCAGGGCCGGCGGCCGGGCAGCGTTCGAGTGGCAGAACTGCATGCTCGCCCGGCCGGGCCCCGGGATCGCGTTCGTGGAGGCCCCGGACGGCCAGGCATGGTCGCCGCTCGCCGAGCGCGTGCGCGCCTCCTTCGATCCCGAGGGGATACTTGTCTGATGGACGCGAGCCTGATCGACGACTGCGTGCATTGCGGCTTCTGCCTCCCGACCTGCCCGACCTACGAGCTCTGGCACGAGGAGATGGACTCGCCGCGCGGGCGGATCTGGCTGATGAAGGCGACCCTCGACGGCACCGTCGAGCTGAACCAGACGGTGGCCGAGCACTTCGACCGGTGTCTCGGCTGCATGGCCTGCCTCACCTCGTGCCCCTCCGGGGTGCAGTACGACAAGCTGATCGAGCTCGCGCGGGAGAAGGTCGAGCAGGAGGTGCCGCGGCCGTGGCGCGAGCGGCTGCTCCGCTCGACGGTCTTCACGATCTTCCCCCATCCGAAGCGCCTGCGCTTCGCCCTCCGTTTCTCCGCCTTGCCGGCCCCGGGGCCGTTCAAGCCGCTGAAGGCGCTTGCCCCGCGCTGGCTCGAGCCGGTCTCGCCGCCCGCCGAGACACCCGCGACCGGGGAGCGCGTTGCCCGCGTCGGGCTCCTCACGGGCTGCGTCCAGTCGGTGCTCTTCGGTGAGGTCAACCGGGCCTCGGCCAGGGTTCTCTCGGCCTACGGCTACGAGGTAGCTGCACCGTATTCGGGCTGCTGCGGGGCGCTCGCGCTTCATTCCGGCCGGCGTCAGGAAGGCCTCGAGCTCGCCCGACGCACAGCCGCGGCGTTCGAGGCGGCCGGCGTCGAGACGATCGTGACCAATGCTGCCGGCTGCGGATCGCATCTGAAGGAAGCCGAGCTCGGCCTTCCCGTGGTCGATATCTCCGAGGCGCTCGTCCGCGGGAACGTCCCCGAGTTGACGCCCCTCGAGCTTCGGGTCGCCTTCCAGGAGTCGTGCCACCTCGGCCATGCCCAACGCGTCCGCGACGAGCCGCGTGCGTTGCTCCGCTCGATCCCCGGCCTCGAGCTCGTCGAACCGGACGAGCAGCATCTCTGCTGCGGGAGCGCGGGGATCTACAACCTCGTCCAGCCGGAGGCCGCACTCGAGCTCGGCGACCGCAAGGCGAAGCACGTGATCGCGACCGATCCGGACCTCTACGTCAGCGCCAACCCCGGATGCCTGCTGCAGGTCTCGGCAGCCCTGCGCCGCGCCGGCCGCCCGACCCCCGCGGCGCATCCGGTCGAGTTGCTCGATGCCTCGATCCGCGGCGTCGCTCCACCGGCGCGCGTCTGAGCCCTCGAAGATCACTCGTTCGATCCGCAGACCACTCGATCTGTCGCCTCGCTGCCCTCGAGGGCCCGGAACCACTTCGACGCATTCCGGATGGCGTTCCGGCTCGAGTCGCGGCGCCGGCGCTGATCGGCCTGGCCGGGCCGCGCGTCGCGAATAGACTGCGAGCGTGTCCGAGCCTCTCACCGGCCGCTGCAACTGCGGCGGAGTTCGCTTCGAGGTGACCGAGACACCGGTCAGCGCGAGCTGGTGCCACTGCACGCGCTGCCAGCGGCGGACGGGCAGCTCGGGCTCGCCGCAGGCGCGCCTCGCCACCGGCTCCTTTCGCCTCGTCCAGGGCGAGGAGCTCCTCCGGGCCTGGGAGCCGGCTGACGGTTTCGCCAAGGTCTTCTGCTCCTCCTGCGGGTCGAGCATGTGGAGCCGCAGCCCCGACGGCAAGGCGATTTCCGTGCGCTTCGGCGTGTTCGACTCCGACCCGGGGATCCGGCCGAGCTGCCACCAGTTCGTCAACTACGCGGCGGTCTGGGACTCGCTGCCCGACGACGGGCTGCCGCGTTACCCCGAGCGGCGACCAAGCTGAGGCCCGGCGCGGTATAAGCCGGGCATCGCCTCTTTCTCCTCACCCCTTCTGGTCGGCGTCTTCGCGGCGGCGGCAGCCGTCACCTGGATCGCGGGCATCCAGCTCTCGAAGGCGACCGACGCGATCGACCGGCGCTACGGTCTCGGCGAGGCGCTCGGCGGCGTGATCCTGCTCGCGATCGCCGGGACTCTGCCGGAGATCGCGATCACGGTCAGCGCGGCGGCAAGCGGGCATCTCGGCCTGGCCGCCGGGAACCTGATCGGGGGGATCGCGATCCAGACGATGGTGCTGGTCCTCTGCGATGCCGCCACCTCGCGCACGCAGTCGCTCACCTACCTCGTCGGCTCGCTCATGCCCGTGCTCGAGGGGCTCGTCGTGATCGCCGTTGTCGCCGAGGTGAACATGGGCGCACTCCTCCCCGAGCACATCAGCGTCGGCCCGGTCAGCCCCGTCTCGATCGCGATCGTCGTCACCTGGCTCGCCGGCGTGGTCGTCCTGAACTACGTGCGGCACGGCTCCCCGTGGGAGTGCGTGATGCCGAGATCGAAGCCCGGCCGCCCGCACCGGCGGGTGCCGCATCCCGGGGAGAAACCCGGCGGGCTGGCGAGCTCGCCCGCGCTCGCGATTGCTGTCTTCGTCGCCGCCTCGGCCGTAACTCTCGGCGCCGGCGTTCTGCTCGAGGTCAGCGGGAACATGCTGGCCGACCGGTGGAGCATCAACGGCGTCATCTTCGGAGCCACGGTCCTGGCGTTCGCGACGGCGCTTCCGGAGATCAGCTCCGGGATCGCCGCCGTGCGGCTCGGCGACAACCAACTCGCGGTCGCGGACATCTTCGGCGGCAACTCCTTCCAGGTCTCGCTCTTCCTGCTCGCCGACCTGATTGCCGGCAAGCCCGTGCTGCCGCACTCGGGTGACCTGAACGCGTGGCTCGCCGGTCTCGGGATCGTGCTGACGGTCATCTACTGCGCCGGCGTGATCGTCCGGCGGGAGGGCTGCGTCCTGCGGCTCGGCCTCGACTCGATGGTCGTGATCGCCGTGTTCTGCCTCGGAATCGCCGGCCTGATCGCCGTGTCCCACGGCTAGCGAGGCGGCGGCGATAGAGTTCTGTTCATGTTCGGGCCGATCTACAAGGGCATCGGGCTGGCGGCGAGCCCGAAGGGGCGACGGGCGCTCCGGATGGCGATCGTGCTCGCGCAGACCGAGCAGGGGCGCGCTGCGATCAAGCGCGCCCGCTCGTTCGCAACCGGCCCCGAGGGCAAGCAGCTGCTCGACCACGCGGTGAAGGTCGCCGGGCGTGCGACCACGGCAGCGCGGGCGCCCGAGAACCGCGAGCGTGTCAAGCACGCCGCGGGCACGCTCCGCAAACGCGGGCACTGACGATCCCCCGGTGAGCACTCCCGAGCGCTCAGGCCCGTCCGTCCCACCGCCGCCCACGCCGCCGAAGCCGGGCTTCCGCTTCAGCTGGCGTTTCGGGCTGCTCATCCTCGCTCTCCTCGCGATCAACTACTACGTCGGCGCCCGCGCGATGCACAGCGCCGCCCGCCTCCGCATCCCGTATAGCCCGTTCTTCCTCGACCAGGTGAAGAAGGGCGATGTCGTCTCGATCACTTCCAAGGGCTCGACGATCCAGGGCTCGTTCAAGGACGAGACGAGCTACGCCGGCTCGAAGCCCGCGAGCGAGTTCGCCACCGAGATCCCGACGTTCGCCGACACGAAGGCGCTCTCGAACCTGCTCGAATCGAAGGGCGTCGTGATCAACGCGAAGCCGCTCACCGGCAGCGTTGCGTGGTGGGAGAACCTGCTGCTCTCGTTCGGCCCGACCCTCCTCTTCATCGGGCTGCTCGTGCTGCTGATGCGCCGCGCCGGGAATGTGCAGGGGGCGCTCGGTGCCTTCGGCCGGTCGAAGGCGCGGCGGTACGAGCCCTCGGGGACGAAAGTCACGTTCGCGGACGTCGCCGGGATCGACGAGGCGAAGGCCGAGCTGAGCGAGGTCGTCGACTTCCTCAGCCACCCCGAGAAGTACGTCCGGCTCGGCGCGAAGATCCCGCACGGCGTCCTGCTCTCGGGCCCTCCCGGCACCGGAAAGACCCTGCTCGCGCGCGCGGTTGCGGGTGAGGCGGACGTGCCGTTCTTCTCGCTCTCGGCATCGGAGTTCGTCGAGGCGATCGTCGGGATCGGCGCCTCTCGGGTCCGCGACCTCTTCGCGAAGGCCAAGGAGGCAGCTCCCGCGATCGTCTTCATCGACGAACTCGACGCGATCGGGCGGGCCCGGACCTCAGGCGTCGCGGGGTTCAGCGGCGGCAACGACGAGCGCGAGCAGACGCTCAACCAGATCCTGACCGAGATGGACGGCTTCGACTCGGCCACCGGCGTGATCGTGATCGCGGCCACGAACCGACCTGACGTCCTCGACCAGGCCCTCCTGCGTCCGGGGCGCTTCGATCGGCGCGTTGCCGTGCAGCCGCCGGATCGGGGTGGTCGCGAGGCGATCCTGAAGGTCCACACGCGCTCGGTGCCGATCGGCCCCGACGTCGATCTCGGGCGCATCGCCGCCACGACTCCTGGAATGGTCGGCGCCGACCTCGCGAACCTCGTGAACGAGGCGGCGCTCCTCGCCGCCAGGCGCGGCCACGACCAGGTGCTCGGCGCCGACTTCGCCGACGCGCTCGAGCGGATCGTGCTCGGCGCGGAGCGGCAGGTGTTGATGAGCCCGGAGGATCGCCGCCGCACCGCCTACCACGAGGGCGGTCACGCTCTCGTCGGGATGCTCACGCCCGGCGCCGATCCGGTGCGGAAGATCTCGATCATCCCACGCGGCCTTGCGCTCGGCGTCACCTTCTCGGCTCCCGACGCCGACCGGTACAGCTACTCCCGTGACGACCTGATCGCGAAGATCAAGGTCGCGCTCGGCGGCCGCGTGGCGGAGGAGCTCGTCTACGGCGACCCGACGACGGGCGCGGAGTCCGACATCCAGCAGCTCACCGCGATCGCCCGGCAGATGGTCGGACGCTGGGGCCTGAGCGATGCGCTCGGGCCGATCTCGCTGCTGCCGCCGGAGGGCTCGTACCCGGGCACGTCCGAGGTCTCGTCGAAGACGCAGGAGAAGATCGACGAGGAGGTGCACCGGCTCGTCGAGGATGCGCACAAGGAAGTGCACGCGCTGCTCGAGGAGAACCGCGGCAAGCTCGACTCGCTCGCCGCCGCGCTGATCGAGCACGAGACTCTCGACGAGGACGACGCCTATGCCGCTGCGGGGGTCGAGCACGCCCGCAGCGAGCCCGAGCCGCTCGTGCCGCTCGCAGCCGCGATGGCGATCGACTCGGGCGAGTCGTAGGCCTCCGCCAGGGGCCGCGCTCAGCGCCGGTTGATCCCGGTGAGCTCGCCCGATCAGGGTGAGAACGCATCCGTGACACGGCGACGATCTCAGGACAGTGCGAATTTGTTTAGCCGGCCGCGTCCTCGATCGCGCGGCACGCCGCGCACAGGCCGAAGAGGCTCAGCTCGCCGGAGCCGAGCAGGAAGCCGGCGGACTGCTCGATCCGGTCGGCGAGGTCGCCGAGGGTTTCGTCGTGGATGTGGGCGACCGAGCCGCAGCGTTCGCACACGAGGTGGTGGTGGGGGTGCTCGTGGGCGGGCTCGTAGTACGCGCGGTCCGTGCCGAGCTCCGTGCGAAGCAGAAGCCTCTCCTCGACGAGAAGCGCGAGCGTGCGGTAGACGGTGGACGGATTGACGCCCGGCAGTTCGGCCCGGACGTGCTCGACGACGTCGTCGGCACTCAGGTGGCGGTCGGGCTCGTCGAGGAACGCGGCCCAGATAGCCTGTCGCTGCCGAGTCAGCCGCCTCCCCGAACCGCGAAGGCTGGCAGGATCCGAGGGATGGCCGTGGTCGTGCGCCACGCACCGATCATGCCAGCACGGCGACCGAACCGATCGCGGCTTATGGCGAATGGCTCGCAATACGGCGACCGAAAGGACGGGAGAGGTGGCAGCGACGACGGTTGGGATTGCGCGCTCCTCGCGCGTTCGCGCCTTCTGGGCCTCGCTCGACCGCGGCCAGAAGCGCTCGCTCGTGATGATGGCGACGGTGGTCACGGGCCTGCATGTGGTCGGC
Organism: uncultured Actinomycetota bacterium; assembly: GCA_963720045.1. Classification (GTDB taxonomy): domain Bacteria; phylum Actinomycetota; class Thermoleophilia; order Gaiellales; family Gaiellaceae; genus PALSA-600. The sequence continues at coordinate 190,392 of CAVREC010000007.1, forward strand.
TTCGGAACGCTCTTCCTGCTCGTGATCCCGCACCATTACGCGCTCGGCTCCGCCGGCGCGTTCACGGTCGGGATCGGGATCACCGCCTACACCCTCGGGATGCGCCATGCGTTCGACGCGGATCACATCGCCGCGATCGACAACACGACCCGCAAGCTGATGTCCGAGGGCAAGCGGCCACTCAGCACCGGGTTCTGGTTCTCGCTCGGCCACTCCTCGGTCGTCTTCGCGCTCGCGCTGCTGCTCTCCGTCGGGATCCGCTCGCTCGCGGGCCCGGTCGAGCACGACGGCTCGGGCCTTCACGGGGTGACCGGGCTCGTCGGGACGCTCGTCTCCGGGACGTTCCTCTACCTGATCGCGGCGCTGAACGTGGTGATCCTCGTCGGGATCCTCAAGGTGTTCCGGGCGATGAAGCGCGGGACCTACGACGAGGCGGCGCTCGAGGAGCACCTGAACAACCGAGGGCTGATGAACCGGTATCTCGGCCGGGTGACTCGATCGGTGACGAAGCCGTCGCAGATGTACCCGATCGGGATCCTCTTCGGCCTCGGCTTCGATACCGCGACCGAGGTCACGCTGCTCGTGCTGGCCGGCGGCGCTGCCGGCGCGGGCCTTCCGTGGTACGCGATCCTCACGCTGCCGGTGCTCTTTGCCGCCGGGATGTCGCTACTCGACTCGATCGACGGCTCGTTCATGAACTTCGCCTACGGCTGGGCGTTCTCGAAGCCGGTGCGGAAGGTCTTCTACAACCTCACGATCACGGGGCTCTCCGTGGCGATCGCCCTCGTGATCGGGACGATCGAGCTTGGCGGCCTCCTGGCCGCCAAGCTCAGTCTTTCGGGCACGTTCTGGACCTGGTTCGAGTCGATCGACATCAACCTGCTCGGCTTCGTGATCGTCGGCCTCTTCGTCGTGACTTGGCTTGTCGCGCTCGCGATCTGGCGTCTCGGCCGGATCGAGGAGCGCTGGACGATGCATCTCGCCGACAACGAGCTCTAGGCGGCCTCTTCGATCGCCTCGGGCAGCGGCTCGAGCGCGACGACGATCTCGGCGGCACGCCTGCGCCGGGTCATCGCGACGATCCCGACGAGTGCAGCCGCAACCGAGACGTAGAGCGCGGCGTGGAAGCCGTCGAGCACCGCCTGGTCGCTGACGCCCTTCCCCGTGTTCGCGTTGTTGACCGCGGTCACGATCGCCAGCACGACCGCTCCGCCGAACTGGAACGACGTGTTGAGCAGGCCGCCGGCGAGGCCCTGCTCCTCGGCCGCGACTCCGCTCGTCGCCGCGACGTTGAGCGGTCCGAACGCAAGCGCGAAGCCGATTCCGGCGAGGATGAAGGTCGGCAGCATGCCCAACGCGTAGGTCGAGTCGAGGCTGATCGGCAGGAACAGGACGTACCCGGCGGTGAGCGAGATCAGCCCTGCGACGACGAGGCGGGTCACGCCGAAGCGGCCGATCAGCGTTCCGATCCGCGGCGAGACGAGCGCCACGATCAGTCCGGCCGGGAAGATCGCAAGCCCGGTCTCGAGCGCCGACCAGCCGAGGAGCTGCTGGAGGTACAGCGTGACGACGAACTGGAACCCGATCCAGCTCCCGAACAGCGACATCGCGGCCAGGTTCGCCCGCACGAGCGAGGTGTTCTGCAGGATCCCGAGCCGGACGAGCGGCGAGGCCGTTCTCCGCTCCTGCCAGACGAAGGCGGCCAGGATCGCGGCGACCCCGAGCAGCGAGCCGATCGTGCGCGCCGAGAGGAAGCCGGCGTTCGGTGCCTCGACGAGCGTGAAGACGAGGAGCAGCATCGCCCCTGTCAGGCTCACCGCCCCGAAGATGTCGAACGAGCCGCGAGCACGCTTCGCGGGATGGTCCTTCGGGACGAGCCGCAGCCCGGCGAGGAGCACGACGAGCGCCACCGGTGCCGGAAGGAAGAAGACCCAGCGCCAGCCGATCTCCGTGAGGAGGCCGCCGATCACGAGCCCGAGCGAGAACCCGGTCGCGCCTGTCGCGGTGAAGATCGCAAGCGCGCGGTTCCGGGCGGGGCCTTCGGCGAAGGTCGTCGTGATGATGGACAGCGCTGCCGGCGCGGTGAACGCGGCGCTCATGCCCTTGATGAAGCGGGTGATGATCAGCACCGTGCCGTCGTCCGCGAGCCCGCCGAGGGCGGAGGCGACGATGAATACCGCCAGCGCGATCAGGAACACCTTGCGGCGCCCGAGCAGGTCGGCCGCGCGCCCGCCGAGCAGCAGGAAGCCGCCGTAGCCGAGCACGTATGCGCTCACGACCCACTGCAGGTCGCTCGTGGACATGCCGAGGCTCGTGCGAATGGAGGGGAGCGCGACGCCGATCATCGAGACGTCGAGCGCGTCGAGGAAGAGCGCGCCGCAGAGAACGAGGAGCGTTCCCCAGGCGAGCTTGGTCAAATTGTCCGTGCCGGAGTAGGTCGGTGCAGGTGCGGTAGCCATGAGCGGCTCCTTTCGCTATTGTTCGATCGGCACCGTACATTCATGTTCGATGCTTGTCAAATAAGACAGAGATCAAACAATATGGAGAAGCGGCTATGGGACACCTGACCGAGCTCGAAATGCCCGACCTCGACACGATCGACGGGCTCGCCGTGCTGCAAGCCCTGTCGGATCCGGTTCGCCTCGAGATCGTGCGGCAACTTTCGGGCTGCACCGAGGACGGCGACCTGAAATGCGGACAGATCGAGCTGAAGGTGACGAAGTCGACTGCGAGCCATCACTTCAAGATCCTCCGTGCCGCCGGCGTGATCGCCGAGCGCGAGCAAGGCACGAGCAAGTACATGCGCCTCCGGCGCGACGAGCTCGACGAGCGCTTCCCGGGCCTGCTCGACTCCGTGCTGCGCGCGACCGCCCTCCCGGCCTGAATCAGCCCCGGGGCCGCCCGGCAGTGGCATAGTCGTGGTATAAACGTGGCATGGCTCGGGTTCGCGTGAGCACGACGGTCGATCGTGATCTGCTTGCCGGCGCGCGGCGTGCGAGGCACGAGCTCCCCGATTCGGCACTTCTCGATGAGGCGCTTGCAGCACTCCTCGCTCGGCACCGGACGGTTGAGATCGACGCGGCCTACGCGGCTTACGACGAGCACCCGATCGAGACGAAGGATGAGTGGGGAGACCTCGAGTCGTTCCGCGAAGCCGCGGGCGGGTCGTGAGCGCGCTTCCCGCCCGAGGCGAGGTCTGGTGGTGTGAGCTCCCCGAGGTCGGACGCCGCCCGGTCGTCGTGCTTTCGAGAGACGCCGGGATTCCACGCCTGCGGCGCACGCTGATCGGGCCGTGCACGACGACGATCCGGAACCTCCCCAGCGAAGTCGTGCTCGAGCCGGGCGATGACCCGATCCCGCGGACATCGGCCGTGAATCTCGATTCCGTCGAAAGTGTCTCACTCGGCACGCTCGTCGAACGTCTCGGCCGTCTCAGCGACGAGCGGATGCATCAGATCTGCAAGGCGCTGGAGGTCGCCGTCGCTTGTTCGGGGTGACCAGAGCGAGCTCAGGTGCCGGTGACCGAGTCGCCGAAGCTGAACGAGCCGCGCGTGGCGGGCCCTTGAACGACGCTCCTGCGGCTGAGACCAGCGTGCCCTTCCAGTAGGCGACGCGCATCGCGCTTGACTTGGCCCGGCGCCGCGGGAAGTCTTGCCCGATGCAGAGCGACCGACCCTCGAGGGCCTTTGCTGTCTGGCCGGTGCTCGCGGTTGTCGCCGTCAAGTGCGCGCTCACCTTTTCGGTGGCCGGTCGCTACGGCTGGCACCGCGACGAGCTCTACTACGCGGTCGCCGGGCTTCACCTCCAGGGCGGCTATGTGGAGTTCCCGCCGGTAACGGCGCTCCTCGCCGCGCTCGCCCGCGTGCTCTTCGGCTGGTCGCTCGTCGGGCTTCGCGCGTTCACGATCCTCGCGAGCGCGGCAATCGTGATCGTCGGCGCCCTCGTCGCCCGCGAGCTCGGTGGGACCCGGCGGGCGCAGACGCTGGCGGCGATCCTCGTCGCGTTCGCGCCCGGGATGATCGCCACCAACTGGCTGTTCCAGCCGGTCGTGTTCGACCAGCTGACGACGCTGGTCGTTCTCTGGCTCGCGCTTCGGCTCGCGCTCGGCCGGGGCTCGTGGATCCCGCTCGGAGTCGCTGTCGGGATCGGGCTCGAGACGAAGTACACGCTCGCCGTCGTCCTCGCGCTCTTGCTTGCGACCTTCCTCGTCTGGCGCCGCGACGTGCTGCTGACCCGGGGCTTCCTACTCGCGGTGGCGATTGCCGTCGTCCTGCTTGTTCCGAACCTCGTCTGGGAGGCGGGGCACGGCTGGACGAGCGTGCACTTCTTCGTGAACCCGCCCCCGAGCGGAAGCGACGAGACGAGACCGCAGTTCGTGATCAACGTGTTCCTGCTGGTCGTGATCGCGATTCCGGTCGCGGTCGCCGGCGTCGTCTCTCTCGTCAGGGATCGTGAGCTTCGCCCGTTCGGGTGGACGGTGGCCGGTACCGTCGTCGCGTACTTCGTGCTCGGCGGCAAGTCGTACTACGCCTTGCCGGTGATCGCGTTCGCGCTTGCCGCAGGCGCCCCGCCGCTCGACCGGTGGCTGACGCCGCGCCGGCTCTGGATCGCCGGCGGTCTCTTCGTCCTCGGCGATCTCCTGGCCCTGCCGATCCTGCTGCCCGTCCTGCCGCTGCACACGGCCGAGCGTCACGGCGTGGTCTCGGCCCGCGGCGGCGACTACCAGTCGGAGATCGGCTGGCCGTCATTCGTGCGCCTGGTCGAGCGCCGCGCGCGCGGCGCGGACGTGATCGTCGCGTCGAACTACGGCGAGGCCGGCGCGCTGCGGCTCTTCGGCCGCGGCCTGCCGCCCGTCGCGTCGGGCCAGGTGACGATGCGCTACTGGCGCCCACACGTGACGGGACGGCAGGCGCTCGTGATCGGCTTCTCCCGTTCCACGGCGAGCTTCTGCTCCGGCTACCGCGTCGTCGCCGCCGTCAGGACGACCGACAGCGACGAACAGGGCACCGAGCTCGCCCGCTGCACGCTGCGCGGCCCGCTTCCTCGCGTCTGGCCGCAGATCGTCGCGCTCTCGAACTAGTGCTGCTCGCGACTACCCAATTAGAGGGATTGTCCCGCGAACGACTCTTGGCTAGTTTCGCCACATGCCAATTCCGCGTTGGGGGTCGCGAGGGCTGATCAGGTTGGTGCTCCTTGCCGCAGTGGCGTGCGTGTCGCTGGGCTCGGGCGACGTCGCACTTGGAGCGACGCCCTGCGGTCACAACGGCACCTTCGATGCGTCGGGGCCGAGCTGCACGTACACGCATCCGGGGAGTGACACCTTCGCGGTGCCGTTCGCGGTCACGAGCGTGACGATCGACGCCTTCGGTGCCCAGGGCGGCCAGGGCACCGCGGCGGGCGACACCGGCCAGCAGGCTGACCCGGGCGGGCTCGGCGGCGAGGCCAAAGGCACGCTCGCGACCACCGACGGCCAGGTCCTCGAGGTCAGCGTCGGCGGAAGGGGCGCCGACGGCGGCGGCCCCGACGACGGCGCCGGTGTCAACGGCGGCGGAGGTGGCTCCGGCGGTATCGCCGACGGGATCGTTCTCAGCGGCGGCGGGGGCGGGGGCGCCTCGGATGTTCGCACCGGCTCCTGCGCTCCGGCCAAGAACTGCGATGCCGGCGACCGCGTCCTCACCGCGGGCGGCGGCGGTGGCACCGGAGTCGGGGACAACTCCCCGGCCGGCCATGGCGGTGGCGGGAGCGGTGCCGACGGCGGGATGGCGACCGGCACGAACACCTGCCCCTTCTACTGCGGCGACGGCGGCAAGGGCGGGGCCAACGGCGGAGCGGGCGGCGCAGCTGGATTCGGCGGCGTCGACGGCACGGACGGGTCGACCGACGGCACCGGGGGCTTCGGCGGAGGTTTCGGCGGCGAGGGAGCCGGCGGCGGCGGTGGCGGCCAGCGTGGGGGCGGCGGCGGCGGCAGCGGCCAGGAGTACGGCGGTGGCGGGGGTGGCGGCAGCAACTTCGCGGCGGGCCCGCTCACCGACACGTCCTTCTCCGCCGGGGTGAGCCACGGCAACGGCGAGATCGTGATCACCTGGACACAACCGCCGACGGCCGATCTGAGCGTCTCGGTTACCGGGCCCGTCTCCGCGACGGCGGGCGCGAGCGTCACCTACACCGCGACCGTGGCGAACGGCGGCCCGGCGGACGCTTCGGCGCTCAGCCTCACCGACGCCGTGCCGGCCGGCGCGACCTTCGTCTCCGAGACCCGGACATCGGGACCGGCGTTGACCTGCGCCAATCCGCCGGCCGGTGGAACGGGAACGACGACGTGCACGGCGAGCAGCTTCGCCTCGGGCGCCACGACCGTCCTGCAGCTCGTCTATTCGCTCCCGGCGAACTTCTCGGGAAGCTCTGTGTCCGACACCGCTGCCGTTTCGGCAGCCAGTCCCGACCCTGATCTGACGAACAACACGGACAAGGCGACGACATCGGTGTCGACCTCCGCCGACGCCGGCGTCTCGCTCAGCGGCCCTGCTAGCGCGATCGCAGGAGCGACGGTCACCTACGTTGCGACCGTCTCCAACAGCGGGCCTTCCGACGCCGCGGCCTTCGCGTTCACCGACGCCGTTCCCGCCGGCGCGACCTTCGTTTCGGAGACCCAGACCTCCGGGCCCGCGCTCTCCTGCACGAACCCCGCAGCCGGCGGGGCCGGGACGACCAGTTGCACGGCCGCGACGCTCGCCGCGGGCGCAACTGCCACCGTGAAGCTCGTCTACTCGCTTCCGGCGAGCTTCGCAGGCAGTTCGATCTCGGATTCGGCCGCCGTGTCCGAGACGACTCACGACGCGGTCTCCGCCAATAACAACGATGACGTGACGACGCCGGTGACGACCTCCGCCGACGTCGGCGTGTCACTCACCGGGCCCGCAGGAGGGATCGCCGGGACCACGGTCACCTACACCGCCGTCGTGACCAACGCCGGTCCCTCCGATGCGCAGGGCTTTGCTCTCCTCGACACCGTTCCGGCCGGCACGACCTTCGTTTCGGAGACCCAGGCCTCCGGGCCCGCGCTCTCCTGCACGAACCCCCCAGCCGGGGGGACCGGGACGACCAGTTGCACGGCCGCGACGCTCGCCGCGGGCGCAACTGCCACCGTGAAGCTCGTCTACCTGCTTCCGGCGAGCTTCGCGGGCAACTCGCTCTCCGATACGGCCGTCGTCTCCGAGACGACTCATGACCCCGTCTCCGCCGATAACAGCGACACCGCGACGACACCGGTGACGACCTCGGCCGATGTCGCGGTCTCGCTCGCCGGGCCGGCGAACGCGACCGCCGGAGGTACCGCCGCCTATTCGGTCACGATCGCGAACAACGGTCCGTCCGATGCCCAGGGCGTCACCCTCACCGATTCCGTCCCCGCCGGTACGACCTTCGTCTCGGAGACCCAGACGGCCGGCCCCGTGCTCGCATGCACCAATCCGGCGGCTGGAAGCACCGGGACCACCGTCTGCACGATCGGCACGCTCGCCGCCGGCGCGACCGCGAAGCTCTCGCTCACCTACCGCGTGAACATCACCACCGTCTCACCGATCACCGACATGACCACCGTCGGTGCGACGACCTCTGATCCCATTTCGGGAAACAACACGGCGACGGTGACGACGATCGTCCTCGTACCGACGATGCTCGTCGCCTATCCGGCCCTCGTCGAGCTACCCCCCGTCCACACGCCGACCCACGCGCTCAGCGCCACGCTGACCACGATTGCGGGCGTTCCACTGCCGGGTCAGACGATCACGTTCACTGCCGGCGGGCAGGTCGTGTGCACCGAGACAACGGATTCGACGGGAACGGCGACCTGCACCGACCACGCCGCCGTGGTCGAGGCGACACGGCATCACGACGGCTACGACGCCTCGTTCGCCGGGATGGGTCCGTATCAGCCGAGCACTGCGCATGGCGTAGACGTCGGTCACGTCTAGTGGACCGACCGGCAACGTTTGCCGGTTACTGTGTCGGTAGTTCCAAGCCGGTCTGGAATCGAGAAGCGCAGGCCGCCGAGAGCGCCTAGCATGGCCACCGTGGACATCGCCATTCACGCCAGCTTCCTGCCGCACGACGACCCCGACGCATCCGTTGCCTTCTACCGTGACATCCTCGGCTTCGAGGTTCGTGGCGACGTCGGCTACGGCGGGATGCGCTGGATCACCGTCGGCCCCGTCGACCAGCCGGCCACGTCGATCGTCCTCGAGCCGCCGGCGGCAGACCCGGGGATCACAGACGACGAGCGCCGAACGATTACCGAGATGATGGGAAAGGGCACCTACGCCCGGATTCTTCTGGCCACGGCCGACCTCGACGGCACCTTCGCACGGCTCGAGGCCGCCGGCGCCGAGGTCGTCCAGGAACCGACTGAGCAGCCCTACGGCGTGCGCGACTGTGCCTTCCGGGACCCCGCGGGCAACCTCATCCGGATCAACGAGGCGCGTTAGCCACTCCTCAGGCCCTGAACCTCAGGAGGACGGAGCGTGCGATCGCGTCCGCCTGGTTGCGCGTCAACGCGAACGCGGGGCGGACACCGAGAGCGCCGCACAGAGGCGCACACGAGAACGATGACCCGGCGGAGTCCTACGCTGTGCCTTCCTCGACGCGGGCGAGCGTAAACTCGGTTCGGGCGTCCTGTCACCCCCGGCCGCGTTCCGGTGCCTCGGCGGAACTCGCCGAACGAAGGGCGGTTTTTCCTCCTGCCGGTCTGTGAGGATGTGCCGGTGGCGACAGTGAGTCAGACGGGGGGCCGCGGCATCGGTCGGCTGCTCCCGATCGTCGGTTGGCTGCCGCGCTATGACCGCTCTCTGCTCCGGGGCGACGTTCTGGCCGGGCTCGCGGTGACGGCGATGATCGTGCCGAAGGATCTCGGGTATGCCGGCATCGCCGGGGTGCCGGTGCAGAACGGGCTGTACGCGGCCGCGGCAGGAGCGATCGTCTACGCCCTGTTCTGCACGTCGCGGCAGATCTCGACGGGGCCGAGCTCGTCGCTCGCGGCGGTCGCGGGCGGGGCCGTGCTGGCCGTCAATTTCGACGGCGCGCAGGCGGCCGAGCTGGTCGAGGCGATCACGCTCGTGACCGGGGCGCTCTTCCTTCTGCTGGCCCTCCTTCGGATGGGGTGGATCGCCAGGTTCCTTTCGCGCGCAGTCGTCACCGGGTTCCTGGCCGGTGCAGCGGTCGATGTCGTCATCGGGGAGCTGCCCAAGCTGACCGGGACGTCAACCTCGGGCGACAACGCCTGGGCGGAGCTCTCCTCGTGGGCCCGGACGCTCGACGATGTGAGCTGGACAACGCTTCTCATCGGTCTGGCCGCGCTCGCGTTGATCCTCGGCCTTCGCTTCCTGGCCCCGCGCGTCCCGGGCGCGCTCGTGCTCATCGTGGCCGGCCTCCTCGCCACCTATCTGTTCGAACTCGCCTCGCGCGGTGTCGCGCTCGTCGGGCCGGTGCCGCGCGGGTTGCCGGCGCCGTCGCTCCCGGCGCTCGCGGTGTTCCAGCACCACTATCCGACGATCCTCGTCGCCGCTGTCGGCCTGCTCCTGATCGGGTTCTCGCAGACTGCAGGCGACGCTCGCGCCTTCGCCGTGCGCCACCGCTACCAGATCGATGTCAACCAGGAGTCCGTCGCACAGGGAATGGCCAACGCCGCCTCGGGCGTCTTCCAGGGAATGCCAGTGTCGACGAGCCTGTCCGCGAGCTCGCTCAACGAGTCTGCGGGCGCGCGGAGCCCGGTTGCGTCGCTTGCCACAGGCGGGTTCGTGATCCTCACGCTGATCGCGTTCGCCCCGCTCTTCTCGAAGCTCCCGAAGGCCGTCCTCGCGGCGATCATCATCGACGCCGTCATCTTCGGGATGATCGACCTTCGCGAGTTGCGACGGCTCTGGCGCGTGAAGCGATTCGACTTCTGGATTGCGGTAACGACGGTTCTCGCCGTGCTCACCGCCGGCGTGCTCGCCGGGGTGATCGTCGGCATCGCGCTCTCGCTCGTCTGGCTCGTCTACGTCGCGACTTCCCCCGGGATGCCGTCGCTCGGCCGGGAGCCCGGCACACAGGTGTTCCGGGACGTGGCCGAGAACCCGAGCGACGAGCTCTTTCCCGGCATTGCCGTCGTACGGCTGGACGGAGGGCTCTTCTTCGCCACCGCCGACGCGCTCGAGGAGCGAATCCGCGGGCTCGTGCTGGACGCGGATGAGCCCGTTTCGGCGGTGGTGCTCGATCTCGAGGGCGTCGACTTCGTCGACTCGCAGGGCGCGGCGAAGCTCGTCGAGATCGTGCAGTTCCTCGAGAGCTCCCAGGTCGAACTGAGGCTCGCGCGCCTCAAGCCCTCCGTCGCTTCGATCCTCGAGAGGGACCGGGTGCTCGACCTCCTCGGCCCCGACCACCTGCACGGAAATGTGCACCGCGCCGTCGAAGCGCAACTCGCGGCTGCTCGGGCAGAGGCTCGAACACGCCCGAGCTGACCGCCGCCGAGGATCCCCGCGGCGGCCCTGGCGACAACCGGTTTGGCGTGGAGTGCGAAGAGTGTGTGGGAGACTGACTCCCGTAGGCCCGACTCCAACTGAAGGGATATCCCCATATGCATAAGAGAATGGCATTGCTCGCGAGCGGGCTCCTCGGCGCCGTGAGCATCTTCGCCGCGGTCGCCCTGGCCGGACATTCGGCGAGCCCGATGTCGTTCAGCGCGAAGCTGAACAGCCATCAGGAGGTTCCGAGCCCGCGCGGCGAGCCGGTCCGGGCCGGAGGATCGTTCAGCGTCACCGTCACCGGCTCGAAGCTGACCTGGAAGCTCACGTTCTCGCATCTCAGCGGTACCGCGGTTGCGGCGCATATCCACTCCGGCGTGAAGCGCAAGGCCGGACCGGTGATCGTCCCGCTCTGCGGCCCGTGCAAGTCAGGACAGACGGGGTCGGCCAAGGTGAGCGCAGCGATCGTGAAGGCGCTCCAGGGCGGAAACACCTACGTGAACGTGCACACCGCGAAGAACGCGAACGGCGAGATCCGCGGCCAGATCGGGATGTAGCGCAATCGCTCGGGCTGCGAGGCAACGGCCTCTCAGCCCGAGCCTGCCTCCTTCCTAGCCGCGCCGCCGCTCCTCGAGCTCGCTCCGGCGGCCGGCGAGCGCGGGCGAGAGGCTGGCACAGAGCACGATGACGGTCGAGCTGAGCCCGAGCCAGAAGAAGAGCGCCATGAATACGCCGAGCCCGGCGAAATCCGTCGCATAGAGGTCGATCCAGGACGCCATCGCGAAGCTCGAGACCAGCATCAGGATCACGATCCCGAGTGACGTGAGCGCCGCGCTCGCAAGCAGATCGCGTGCGACGATCCGCCCGTGTGTCAGATACCGAGGTGCCCACACGAAGTAGCCGAACAGCGCAACCACCCAGAGAGGAGCGATCGCGAGCCCTGCCCACGGTGGATGCCCGGCGATCACGGTCGTCTGAACGAGCAGGAGGGCGATCAGGCCGAACAGGACGAGCAGGACGGCCGCGTAGCGGAGCTGATCGCGCAGACGCTCGCGCACCTCGAGCCCCCACGCCCTGCCGTAGACGAGCTGGAGCACGCGACCGAACCCGAGCCCGAAGAAGAGCGCCGTCACGGCCGCGAACAGCGCGGATCCGAGCTCGTGCTGGCGATCGTCGACGAGCACACCGCGTAGCGTCCCGGCCGCCGAGCCGGTCAGGTGGTAGCGGCTCACCAGGTGATTGGCGAGTGCTGCCGGGTTGCGCTCGAGGTATTCGGTGAGAACGAGTAGCGCGGGGAGGATCGCGAGGAAGACGTAGAGGGTCAGCAGCAACGACTGGAGCGGCCCGTCGATGTCGCGATAGCGCCGCCACCACGTGGAAGCGACGGTTCGCCGCGAGGCTGCGTCCCCGTCTGCCATCCATGCACCCGGCCGGCCGGCAGCCTCACCGACGCGAGCCTGCGCGTTGCGGGCCTTCGTACGGGCGCCGGTGGGTGCGAAACCGCGCCGACGCCTGGCCTCGCCCATCGCGCCATCCTATGCGTCTGGCCGTGCTGGCAGACCGAGTTCAGGAACGCTGGTGCACGACGAGCACGGAGGATCCCGAGTGGGTGACGACCGCCGCCGCGACGCTGCCGAGTAGCCGCCCGAAAACGCCGCTGCGGCGGTGGGAGCCGAGGACGATCAGGGTTGCCTGTCGCTCCTCGGCGGTCTTCACGATCCCCTTCCACGTCGGTGCTCCCTCGACTGCCATGCTTTCCGACCGGAACCCCGCCTTCTCTGCCAGTGCTGCCCCGTGTGCGGCGGTCTGCTCGGCTGCCTCCTGTACCTGGGCCGCGTTCTGGGCATCCAGGTGCCGGCCCTCGACGGGCACGAACCCCACGTCCGCGGGCTGCCAGACGCAGAGGACGAGCGCATCGCGGCCGGGCGCGAGCTGCCGCCCGGCTTCCTCGATCGCGAGCTGGGCGAGCTCGGAGCCGTCGTAGGCGAAGAGAACGGGGCCGATGTCGGTCGAGACGGACGCCATCTCAGTCGGCACCTTCGGTCGCGACCTGCGGGGTGGCGATCTCTCGCCGGAGTTTCGCGAGCAGCGGCGGGGAGTACCACGCCGGATGCTCGCCCTTGAGGAAGCGCGGGAGGTCGGGGGTCTGCGGGCGGGCCCCGCTGAGCGCGTAGATCGCGACCCCGACGAGCGCGCCGGCGACTGCGAGCCCGAAGCCGATCCAGAGCGCGACCTGGGTTCCCACCTCGGGGCTGCTGCCGACATTCGCCGCGAAGTACACGAAGATCGGCGCGATCATGAACGCCGCCACCGCCCGGAACAGCTCGACGATCGCGAACACGCGTTGCAGGTTGGCCGACGGCAAGGAGAAGCCGGCGACGAACAACGCAGGTGCGACCGTCGCCCCCAGCCCGATGCCCGTCAGGCCCGACCCGAGAAGGGTGGCGGCCTGGCTCGAGGGCACATGGACAGCGAAGACCAGGATCCCTGCGGCCAGGAAACCCATGCCGACGAGCGGGAGGTAGTGCATCTCGCGCTTCGTGATCACGAGGCCGAGCGCGACGGCCGTGATCACGGCTCCGGCGACCTCGGGCAGGTAGAGCACGCCGATCCGTAGCGGGCTGTAGTGGCCGGTCAGCGCCGCCGCCGTGAGAACGGTGGCCGACACCGACGCGGCTGCAGCGAACAGGGCCACTGAGATCCCAGCGACGGGGATCGCGCTCGTCAGCATCGTGCGGACCGTCAGCAGCGGTCGCTTCGCGCGGTACTGGTAGACGACCAGGATCACAATCGCGGCCAGGCCACCGAACAGGGGCACGATCACGATCGGATCGAGGAAGCGGTGGGTCGTGAGCTGCGAGGCCCCGAAGAATGCCGCCACACAGCCGACGGTCGCCAGTCCGATCGCCCGAAGGTCGCGCGGAGAGTCGAGGTTGGCGGGCGGCGAGTCCTCGAACGTCAACACGGACAGGACGAACGCTGCGAGGGAGACCCCTGCGACGATCCAGAACAACGGCCGCCACCCACCCGCCTGCGCCTGCAGTCCCCCGAGGAACGGGCCGAGCGCGACGGCGCCGAAGATGCACATGTTCATGATCACGGCGGTGTCGCGAAGCTTGTTGGCGGGGTAGCCGATCGCGAGCGGCGGCACGGCCGCGATCAGCAAGCAGGCTCGTGCAGAGGCCCTGGATCACGCGGCCGGAGATGTACATCGCGGAATCCTGCGCCGAGGCCGCGAGGATCGAGCCGACCACGAGTAGCGCCGCGTAGCCGACGAGCATTCTGCGCTGCGGGAGGTGCTGGGCGAACTGGACGGCGAGTACCGTGCCCACGGCGTAGGCGGCGTTCGCCAGGCCGGAGCTGAGGCTCAACGTCTGCGCGCTCATGTGGAGCTCTCCGCCGATCGTCGAGGTCAGCGGCCCGAGCGCGGCGGAGAGCGCGAGGTACGGGATCAGCGCGAGCATCACCATCGCAGCGACTGCCGGATACCGTCCGGCGAGAGGTCCCTGGCGCATTACGCGGCCTCGGCTTCGTTCGGCTGACCTGGACGGGCTTCTAGCATTCCGACCCCCTTCAAAGCGGCTTTGCAGTAAAATGGAGGTGACCTCCGAAACATCCGGAGCCAACCTCCGGATAATATACGGAGGCAGCCTCCGCTTGTCAAGTCGAATCTGACTGATCGAATGAGCCAGCTCGAGACCCAAACCCATCGTCCCCAACGCGCCGACGCACGCGCGAATCACGACAAGCTCGTGGGGGCCGCCCGCGCTCTCTTCGCAGAGAAGGGCACCTCGGCCCCGCTCGAGGAGGTGGCCGAAAAGGCCGGCCTCGGAATCGGCACGCTCTACCGCCACTTCCCCACACGCCAGGCGCTCCTCGAGGCCGTCTACGTCGACGAAGTCGAGGCAATGGCGCGCGCGGCCACCGACCTGGCCGAGCTGCCGCCGTGGGAGGCCCTCTCCCAGTGGCTTCATCAGTATGTGGGCTTCGCGGCGACCAAGCGCGCCCTCAACGAGGCGCTGATGGAGACGGATCCGAACTCCAACGTCCTGCTCACCTGCCGCACGGCGATCACCGGCGCCGGCACGCCGCTCGTCGAGCGCGCGCAGCGCGCAGGCGTCGTGCGGAGCGACACCGATTTCATGGACATCGTGCGGATGGTCGCGGGAATCGCGATGGTGCCCACCGAAGACCCCGCGCAGAAGCAGCGCCTCCTCGAGCTCGCGCTCGACGGGCTTCGCTACCACCCGGGGTAGACTCGGGCCGTCGACCGAGGAGCTGACCATGGGGCTTTTGAGGGGCCGCCACGATGACGGCGGGACGAAGTACCAGATGCGGGAGAAGGCCTTCGCGATCGGGGACGACTACTGGATCGAGACGGACGGCGGCGAGAAGGTCTTCAAGGTCAACGGGAAGGCTTTCCGTGTCCGCGATACGTTCGTGCTCGAGACGCCCGGCGGCGAAGAGCTCCTCACGATCCAGGAGAAGAAGCTCACTGTCCGCGACAAGATGGAGATCGAGCGCGGCGGCAAGACGGTGGCCACGGTCAAGAAGGCGCTGATCAGTCCCCTCCGCGACCGGTTCTCGATCGACGTGGAAGACGGCGAGGACATGGAGGCGAAGGGCAACATCGTCGACCACGAGTACAAGATCGAGCGCGACGGAGACAAGGTGGCCGAGGTCTCGAAGAAGTGGTTCCGCGTCCGGGACACCTACGGGATCGAGATCGCGCCGGACCAGGACGACGCGCTGATCCTCGCCGTGACTGTCTGCATCGACCAGATGAGCCACGACGTCGGCTGACGGCACCGAGCGCTCCTAGGCTCAGTGCCGCCCGTAGTGATGTTTCTTGAGGTAGGCGTAGTAGGCGGCCGAGCTCTCGAAGAACGCGCTCCGCTTCGTTCCGGGCATGCGGACGAAGTAGAGGTAGCCGAGCTTCGAGGGGTGGGCCGCGGCCTCGAGCGAAGCGACGCCCGGGTTGTCGATCGGAGTGGGCGGTAGCCCGGGGTGGAGTCGGGTGTTGTACGGATTCGGGTTGTGGAGCTCGGCTTCGGTGATCGACTGTGTCGGTGGGATGTGCAGGCCGTACCGAAGCGTCGCGTCGATCCCGAGCGGCATCCCGATGCGCAACCGGTTGTAGATCACCGCCGCGATCCGTGACCGGTCGGCTGCGGTGCCCGCCTCTGCCTGCACCATCGAGGCGATCGTCAGCACGTCCTATCTGGGAATGGAAACGATGTTGCCCGGCTAGTGAGCCGACCGGCAACGTTTGCCGGCTTGCCCAGCGCAGCGAGGTTTGGGTCACGCCGAAAGTGGTTAGACGAAGCAGAACGGACCCGACTCGTCCCGGCTGAATCCACTTGCCGCGAACTTCGCTCTCATCCGCCCATCGTCGCTTCCCGTCGGCTTCACCCCGCAGCCGGCCGGGTTTCGGTGCGCTCCTCATGCTCGCCGTCGTCGCCGGCGTGCTCGTCTTTGCGCCGCAACTGACGGCGCAGGCGGCGGACGCCAACATCGCGCTCGGCTCCGAAGCGACGGCGTCGTCGGTCGAGACGTCGAGCACGCCGGCCTCCGCGGCCGTCGACGGCGACCTGTCGACGCGCTGGTCGTCGGCGTTCAGCGATCCACAGTGGCTGCAGCTCGATCTCGGCGCGAACGCGGACATCAGCGGTTTCACGATCCATTGGGAGGCCGCGTACGCAACCGCGTACCACATCGAGGTGTCGAACGACGCGACCACGTGGACTCAGGTCTACGCCACGACCGCCGGCGCCGGCGGCACCGAGAACATCTCCGTCCCGGCCGGGACAAGCGGTCGCTACGTGCGGCTGACGGGGACGGCGCGCACGACGATCGGCGGCTCGCAGTACGGCTACTCGATCTACGAGCTCCAGGTGCTCGGGCACTTCACGCAAACGGCGGTATCCACCGCGACTGACGCCGCGAGCCTGCAGCAGGGAACGTCGATCGACCTCCCGGTCAACCTGAACATGCCGTCGTCAAGCCCGGTGACCGTCGACTACGCCACCACCGACGGCACCGCGGTCGCCGGCACCGACTACACCGCGGCAGCGGGAACGCTCACCTTCGCTCGCCGGCGTGACGACCCAGTCGATCCACCTGACGGCGCTGCCGACCTCGCTGCACGAGCCGACCAAGACGTTCCAGGTCGCGCTCGCCAACGCCTCGCCCTCCGGCGTCGTGATCGGGCCGAGAAGCACGACGACCGTGAGCATCCTCAACAACAACCCGCTGCCGAACGACGGCGCGGTCTCCACGATCGACGACTTCGAGGGCACGGTGCCGTTCTCGAGCGGCAACCCCGGCATCTTCACGTTCTCGAGCGACGCCGCCTCGACGCCGACGCTGACGCAGGTCGCCGCCGCCGACCGGCCCGGCGCTGCCGCCGGCAACCACGCGCTGCGGGTTGCGTACACCGTCGGCGGCTACGGCGGGTTCTCGCACGACCTCGCGACGCCGCAGGACTGGAGCAGCTACGACGGGTTCAGCTTCTGGGTGAAGGGAACGGGCTCGGGACAGACCGTCGAGTTCGAGGTGAAGGACGGCGGGCCCGACGCCGAGAACGGCGAGCTCTGGCAGTCCTTCTTCACGGACGACACGAACGGCTGGAAGAAGGTGCAGGTCGCCTTCGCGAACATGAAGAGGCGCACCGACTACCAACCGAGCGGGGCGCCCAACGACGGCGTGCTGAACCTCACGAAGATGTGGGGCTACGCGGTCAACCTGCCGGGCGGCGGCGCGACGAACACGCTCGAGTTCGACGACGTGCAGGTCTACCAGAGCCTGCAGATCTTCGACGACTTCGAGGGCGCCAACCCGATCACGGACCCGGGCACGGCGGTCGCGAGCACCGGCGTCTTCGCCTGGGGCGGGAACGCGAGCAGCACCCCGACGCTGTCGATCGCGCAGCTCGACCGGCCGGGCGTCACGAACAATCACGTGCTGCGGGGCACGTGGGCCGCGGACACGAGCTACGGCGGCTTCAGCTACGACCTCGCGACGAGCGCTCCGCAGGACTGGAGCAGCTACGCGGGCATCGAGTTCTGGTTCTTCGGTCACAACCCGAGCAACGACGCCGTGCCCGGGTCCGGGCCCCAGTACGAGTTCGAGATCAAGGACGGCGGCGCCGACGCAGAGCACTCCGAGCTCTGGCAGACGTTCTTCACCGACGACTGGCAGGGCTGGCATCTGATCCAGATCCCGTTCAGCTCGTTGAAGCTGCGCACCGACTTCCAGCCGACGGGCGGGCCGATCAACGGCACGCTCGACCTCAACCAGATGCGGGGCTTCGCGTTGACGGAACCGGCCGGAACGAGCAACGGCGAGTTCGACGTCGACCAGTTCGCGCTCTACGGCGTGAACACCGGTGCGACCACGGCACACATCAGCACGGCGGCTCCGGTGTACGCAGTCGATCCGGGCGACACCGCAACCGTCGGCATCGAGCTGACGACCAACAGCGACAAGCCGCTCGACCACGACGTCACCGTGAACTACTCGCTCGGAAGCGGAACTGCGACCGCGGGAACCGACTACACCGATACGAGCGGCGCGGTGACCTTCGCGTCCGGTTCAGCGTCGGGCACCGTGAAGACGTTCACCGTCCAGACCCTGCCGAACAGCACGCCCGGCCGAGGCGAAGACGATCCCGATTCAGCTCACGGCGACCGGCGCCGACGTCACGCTCGACAAGCCGGTCGTCGTCATCAACGCCCACGGCCTGCCCTATCTGAACCCGAACCTGCCGGTGGCACAGCGCGTCGCCGACCTGATGTCGCGCATGACGCTGGCCGACAAGATCGGCCAGATGACGCAGGCCGAGCGCGCCGACCTCACGCATCAGTCCGACATCACGACGTACGCGCTCGGGTCGCTGCTCTCCGGCGGCGGGTCGACGCCGACGCCGAACACGCCCGAGGCGTGGGCCGACATGATCGACGCGTTCCAGGCGCGCGCGCAGGCGACGCACCTGCAGATCCCGCTGCTCTACGGCGAAGACTCCGTGCACGGCGACAACAACCTCGTCGGCGCGACCGTGTTCCCTCACAACATCGGCATGGGCGCGACGCGCGACCCCGCGCTCGTGAAGCAGGAAGGCGAGATCGCCGCGACCGAGACGCGGGCGACCGGCGCCAACTGGGCGTTCTCGCCGTGCCTCTGCGTCACGCGCGACGAGCGCTGGGGCCGCTCGTACGAGTCGTACGGCGAGGACCCGGCGCTCGTCGACCAGATGGAGACGATCATCGACGGCCTCCAGGGTGACGGCGCGTTGTCGAAGAACACGAGCGTGCTCGCAACCGCCAAGCACTTCGTCGGCGACGGCGGCACGACGTACGGGTCCTCGACGACCGGGAGCTACACGATCGACCAGGGCGTGACGACGGTCACGCAGGCGCAGCTCGACGCGCTCTTCCTCGAGCCGTTCAAGGAAGCCGTGCAGCAGCACGACGTCGGATCGGTCATGCCGTCGTACTCGAGCCTGCAGATCGTCGGCAAGGACTCCGCGCCGATCAAGATGCACGCGCGCGGCGACATGATCACCGGTGTCTTGAAGCAGCAATACGGCTTCGACGGCTTCGTGATCAGCGACTGGCAGGGCATCAACCAGATCGGCCCCGACTACGAGACCGACGTCAAGGTCGGCGTCAACGCGGGCATCGACATGGTGATGGTCCCCGACCAGTACGCGAACTTCGAGCACGACCTGACCGATCTCGTCTCGAACGGCGGCGTCACCCAGGCTCGGATCGACGACGCCGTCAGCCGGATCCTGACCCAGAAGTTCAAGCTCGGCCTCTTCGAGCACCCGTACACGGACCGCACGAACGCCTCGACGATCGGCGACGCCGCGCACCGGGCGGTCGCCCGCGAGGCCGCGGCCGAGTCCCAGGTGCTGCTGAAGAACGCCGGCGCTCTGCCGCTCTCCACGTCCGCGAACATCTACGTCGCCGGCAGCAACGCCGAACGACCTCGGCAACCAGACCGGCGGCTGGACGGTGACGTGGCAGGGAGCGTCCGGGAACCACGACGTCGGCACGACGATCCTCCAGGGCATGCAGGCCGACGCGCCGAACGCGCACTTCACGTTCTCGGCCGACGCTTCCGCGCCGATGACGGGCTCGGACGTCGGCGTGGTCGTCGTCGGCGAGACGCCCTACGCGGAAGGCGTCGGCGACATCGGCAACGGCCACACGGACGATCTCTCGACCGCCGACAAGGCGGCCGTCGACAAGGTCTGCGCCGCGATGAAGTGCGTCGTGCTCGTCGTGTCGGGCCGGCCGATGAACATCGCGTCGATCCAGGGCGAGGCGAACGCGATCGTCGCCTCCTGGCTGCCGGGCACCGAAGGCGAGGGCGTCGCCGACACGCTGTTCGGCCTCGAAGCCGTTCACCGGCCGGCTGCCGGAGACCTGGGCCAAGCTGGTCGACACGACGACCACGCCGCTGAACGTCGGCGACAAGAACTACGACCCGCTGTATCCGTACGGCTGGGGCCTGCGCACGGACTCGGCAAAGGCGCGCGTCACGACCGTGCGCGACGCACTCGCGACGCAGCACACGATTGCGGCCAAGATCGGCGCACAGTCGCTGACAGCACTGCTCGCGCCCGGTCACTGGAACAAGGACGGCTCGG
>CAVREC010000008.1:0-456018 GCA_963720045.1 uncultured Actinomycetota bacterium
GATCGCATTCTTGCCCCTGAGTCGAAATCATCTAAACGAGGACGACGGCCACGACAATCGCTTGACACCGTTGCCGGACTTGTCGGATGATCGGCTACGTGCA
Source organism: uncultured Actinomycetota bacterium (assembly GCA_963720045.1). Lineage (GTDB taxonomy): Bacteria > Actinomycetota > Thermoleophilia > Gaiellales > Gaiellaceae > PALSA-600. The sequence goes on from CAVREC010000008.1 coordinate 104, forward strand.
CTGGCGACTCCTCGGAGGAATCCCCGAAGCTGACGTCCGAAGAGCTGCTCCTAGGTCGCACGTCGTCGAAGCTTCCCGCCGCGGCGAGGTCGTCATGCATCAGAACGACCCCGCGGAACTCGCTACATCTGATCTTCGAGCGGCCATTTCGCCGTTCGGCTCATGACCCCTCTCCGGGAGCCTGTGACGGTAGCCGTCCGCGGCCCTGGAGAGATGTTCGGGGAGCTGGCCCTCGTAGGAGAGAGCCCACAACGATCAGCGACCGTCGAGGCGCTTGAGAAGGCGGAAACGTTCTCCGTCCACGAGCTCGACTTCACACGCATCCGGCGCAAATTCCCGAAGGTGAACGAGGTCGTCATCCGATACCTGGTCAACGAGGTCCGAATGATGAACGAGCGCCTGCTCGAGGCGTATTCCGTCCCGGCCGAGCGACGAGTCCTGCGACGGATAAGTGAGCTCTCGCACGTATACGGCTCAGCGGCCGACGGGTCGGCGGCAATCCCGTTGACCCAGGAGGTACTGGCGGGGATGGCGGGAACGTCGCGTGCGACCGTGAACGTGGTGCTTCGCGACGCGCAATCGCGAGGTCTCGTCGAACTAGCCCGCGGAAGGATCAGAGTCGTCGATGAGGTGGAGCTCGCGAGGCGCGGGCGCTGAGCCGAACGGCCGTGCGTCCAAGGAATGGATGCGCATCTCGTGACCGCTCGGCGCTCACGGTTCGCCGCCTCGCGACGGGGCGGCCGGCGAGCGGACAGACCTCAGTAGAAGCAGCAGCCACGGTCTCGTGAGGTCACGCTCGACCGCCCCGGGACGGCTATGTCTCAGGCACAGCCGATGAACCGCCGATCGACACGAGCGGAACGACGAACACGATCACGGGCCTGAGGACGGCAAGCTGACCTGCACGCGACTTTCGCGTTGCAGCCGGAGAAAACGCGAGGGGCGGCCGGGAGGCCGCCCCTCGCGTGGGTTTCGGTCTAATTGCCTGTTTACACGCCGTGTCCTAGGCAGGTGCCGCTGTCGTTGCCGCTGTTGGTCCCGTCCGGGCAGGTGGTGTTCGACCACACGACGCCGGACAGGTTCGCCCCGAGCAGGCTCGCGCCGGTCAGCTTGGCATCCGTGAGGTCAGCGCCGCGAAGGTTGCTGCCCTGCAGGGTTGCACCGGTGAGGTTTGCGCCGGCCAGAGTGGCACCCCGCAGATTAGAGCCGCCCAGACTCGCGCCCGTCAGATCGGCCCCGGTAAGACTGGCGCTCTGCAGGTTGGCGTTCTGGAGATTTGCATAGCTCAGGAACGCGTGGCCTTGGAACTGGGCGCGCAGCAGGTTGACATCCTGCAGGTTGGCACCGACGAGGAACGCGTTTTCGAGCTCGGCGTCCCGCAGATTCGCGCCTTGCAGATTCGCGCCGGTCAGGATGATGTTCTTGAGGTTCGCCGCGTTCAGGTTGCACCCTTGAAGCGAACCGCTGCAGGTCTCGGTTACTGACACCGACGCCGAACCGGCCGATCGCCGCGGGGGAGTTTGTGAACCAGAGGTTGCCGTCGGGGCCGAGCTTGATCCAATGCAGGGCGCTTCCCGGATTCAGTCCGGCTGCTGTACTCGCTGATTGCGTGCGAAGTCGGGTTGATCATCGCGATCGCCCTTGACGGCGCCGTCGAGGAACCAGATATTGCCGTCCGGGCCCACGGCGAATCCGCTTGGAGAACTGGCCTGCGACGGCATGCTGTACTCGCTGATGGCGTGCGTGGTCGGGTCGATCATCCCGACCCACTTGGGGCTTTGCCGTTGTCCGGGAACCAGATGTTGCCGTCTGGGCCCGCCCCGATGCCAAACGGCAGGCCGCCCGGGTTAAGGCCGCTGGTGAACTCGGCAATCGCATCGATCGTCGGGCACGCCGGTGGTCCAAGTCAAGGCAGAACTGCCCGATTGCTGGGTGCGTGCCCTCGTCGTTAAACCAGAGGTTGCCGTCCGCGCTGACCGTCAGCGAGGATGGTTTGCTGCCTGCGCTGATGCCGCTCGGTGAACTCGGTGATCACGCCGCTCGGCGTGATCCGCCCGATTGCCGGAGCTGTCGTGGAGCGATCGGTGAACCAGATGTTTCCATCAGGACCCGCCCCGATTCCGAAGGGAACGCTACCGGCAGGAAGGCCGGTGTTGAACTCCGTGACCGCACCGCCTGTTGTGATCCGTCCGATCGCCTTGGTCGGGCCCTCGTCGGTGAACCAGATGTTTCCGTCGGGGCCGGCCGCGATGGCAGGGGGCGCGCTCGGTGTGCTTCCGGGGTTGCCTCCGTTCGCGGCGAGGTTGTACTCGGTTATCGCTCCCGTCGCCGGGTTGATCTCTCCAATGGACGGAGTGGTTCCATGGTCGGCGAACCAGACGTTTCCGTCGGCGCCCACTGCGTCCGCGCCTGGGGAGCTCGTTGTGGGCAGGCTGAACTCGGTCACTTCTCCCAAGCGGCGCCGCGCCCGCACCCGCCACGCCGAACACGATGGCCGCCCCAACCAGCAGAGTCAGCAGACCCAGACGAGTCAACCGGTGATTCGAGAAAGAGCCATCTCGAGACTCCTCGCCTGGGTTTGACCTCGCCGTGATGCTCTCACGAACCAACCGCGTTGACAGCTGAACGTTCACACCGTGCTCCTCTCGTTCGGAAATGCCTGCCTATCTCGAACGAGCGTATGCCCGGTCTTCCGCGGCGTCGTTCGCTTCCACGACGCTCCGACTATCAGGGGGCCGACATTCACCGGGTGCACGCCAGCTATCGGGGCCAACTCGTGCAGCGCGGGCAGGGAGCTGCCTAAAACGAAAGCAGTTCCGAGGTGTCTCACGACTAGATCGTCTCGATGATCGCGGCGCCTGAGATGAGCACGCTTAGATCGACCGCGATCAATGTCACCACGGTGCTCAGGCTGTTAGGAAGGGCATGATGCCGCCCGACGACATCCCGTTTGGAAAAGACCCTTTGCCCTCGCCGTCCGCACTTCGTGTCGTTCAGCGTGGTGAGCATCGACGAGCGGGTTTGGCGCACCAAGACAGCCGCCAAACCGGTTCCGAGAACGATGCAAGCCCACCGTAGACGAGAAAGCTCGCCACGATCATCACCACGACGGCAGCTCCGCTCTTCCTCACCACGAATCCCGCCATGGCCCTACCCGTAATGCGCGGAGTCGACCTCGAGCACCCCGCTCGCGTCGGCCGTCACGCCGGTGACGGTCGCGCTGATTGCTGCGTAGACGTTCGGGTAGCCGAGGATGACGATCGGACGGTCGTCGGCGAGGATCTCTTCGGCGACGTGGTAGAGCGTCTTCAGCGCCGTGGCCGACGTTGCCTTCCTACTGTTGGCGAGGACGAAATCGAGCCGCGGGTCGGAGTAGCCACCGTCGTTCCTCACGCCCGAGCTCGCAAAGAACTGGAAGATGTTCCTGTCCGTGTCTGCGCTGCCACTCCAGCTGATGAGAGAGGCGTCGAAGTCGCCGCTTGCCGCCTTCGCCAGCGCTGTGACGCTGTCGGTCGGGTCGATCACGACGTTGATGCCGACCGCGGCCTCCTGCGCCTGGACGAACTCCGCGAGGCGGAGGCTGTCGCTCGAGCTCGCGACGAGGAGCTGCACCGTGGGGTTCGTGAATCCCGCTTGCGTGACGAGCTTTCTCGCGTCGGCAGGGTCATAGGCCGTGCACGCGATCGTTGCGTCGAACGCTGGGCTCGCGGGGGTGATCGGAGTGCAGCCGGGGACGGCGGTGTCGTCGAAGACGACCCTGTCGAGAGTCTTGCGGTCGATCGCCTCCTCGAAGGCCTGCCGCAGCAGAGGGCTCGACGCGAGCGGCGTGCCGACGTTCGTATAGGGGAGCTTGCCGACGCCCTGCTTGTTCCCGATGTTGAACAAGATCGCGCTCCAGCCCAGCGACGCCTGCTCGAGCAACCTGAGGCTCGGATCCCTGCGGACGGTTTGGAGGCTCGTCGAGGCGACGCGGTCGAGCGCCTGCAGGTCACCCGCCTGCAGCGCCGCGACTGCAGCAGCCGGATCCGTCTCCGGCTTGAAGACGATCCTGTCGAGCCGGACATCCTTACGGTCGTAGTAGTACGGAGATTTGACCACCGTGACGTCGTCGCCGACGACACGGTGGTCGAACATGAATGGCCCGACGCAGACGGGGCTCGTCCCGAAGTTCGCGCCGAGCTTCGCGAGTTGCGTGGGGGACATCGCGATCGATGCGGGCGTCGAGAGCGCGGCGAGCAGCGGCGTGAAGCGGCTGCCGAGATGGATGGCGACCGTGAAGGGGCCCGTGGCGGCGACCGAGTCGATCGGCCCGAGGTCGCTCGCACGGGACGCGCCGGGAATCGTGAGCATCCGCTGCAGCGAGCCCACCACGGCCTGAGCGTTGAACGGCGTCCCATCGTTGAACCGGATCCCCCGCCGAAGCTGGATCGTGTAGGTGAGCTTGTCGTCCGAGATCGTCGGCAGGGCAGCGGCGAGTTGGGGAACGATCTGCTCGCTGTGATTGCGGTCGTAGAGCTTCTCGCAGATCGTCCTGTAGACCTCGACGGCCGAGAACGATCGGCTGAGCGACGGGTCGAGCGTGTCGACATCGCCGGTCGCCATCCCGACGACGAGTGTGCCGCCGGACTTCGCGCCGTTGCTCGGTGCCGCGTATCCGGCGCCGATCCCGACGAGAGCCACCGCCCCGCCCGCGAGCACGGCCGTCGCAGCCAGACACAGGCGCCCCCTGATGGCCCGACGCACGAGCTCACGCTAGAGCATGCGGCGAGGTGTTTCAAGCTGTACGGCATCTCCAGAAGAGGGGGTCGCGCCCGCGGGAGGCCTGCAGCAGCAGGCCTCCCGCGGAGAGTCCCCTCGCGGCCGGGCCGTCAGCCGGCCGCTGCGTTGTTGCCGCCGGTTGCGACCCAGCTCACGCAGTCGCCCTGGTTCTTGAAGACGCCGAACGCCTCCCAGCCGCCTTGCTTGCAGTCGTCCCCCGTCGCTGGAAGCACCTGCTCACGGGTGGACATCAGGATGTCCAGATCGAGGCCACTGGGACTGCTCCCGGCGAAGAAGAGCGTCGTCCCGTCCGCCGAGAGGTACGGGTGCAGTTCGGCTGCACTGGTGTCCACGGGCGCGCCCACGTCGACCGGCGTCGACCAGGGCGCGTCGACGCTCGCGCGCGTTGCAACCCAGAGATCGGTCGAGCCGACCCCGCCGGAGCGAGCGGAGTAGAAGAAGATCTCGAGGCCGTCGCTGCTGATGTTCGGTCGATTGTCCGCCGCTGAGCTGTTGAGCTCGGTGACATCTGTGGCCGGGCCCCACGTTCCGTCTGACTGAAGGTTGCTCACGTAGATGTCCGGGCCTCCGAGCCCTCCGGCTCGGTCACTACCGAAGAACAATTGTGGATGCCCATCGTTGTCGAAATAGCCCACGCCGTTGTCGTTGCCCGAGCTATTGACGTTCGGCCCCAGGTTGACGGGTGTCTGCCAGCCGAAGTCGTCGTGGACGTCGGGTCGCCAGGACGAGTAGATGTCGGCCATGCCGTACCCTCCGGGACGGTCGCTGGAGAAGAACATCCAGTGGCCGTCGGTCGAGAAGGCCGGGACGATATCTCTGAACGCCGAGTTGATCGTCGGACCAGATTCTGCGCCGGGCCCCATGCGTCGGTCAGGCTCGCCCGCTGGGACACGTAGATATCGTCCTCCCCGTCCCGCCGGGCCTCGTCGAGTAGAAGTAGAGGCTCAGGCCGTCAGGCGACAGCGCGGGGCCGGCGTCCGTCGCCGACGAGTTGATCGCCGGCCCGACGTTCACAGGCGTCGACCAGTTCGTGTAGACGGGCGCAGCAGCGGTGAGCGGGGCGACGATGCCGAGCCACAGAAGCACACTCCCCACGACGGCCAGCCGACGCGCCGACGTCCGGCCACGGCCCGACGCAAGCGGCTCGGCGCGAACCGACCCTGTTGTGTTGTCCATCATCCGTTTCTCCCTCCGTTCCAAGGCCCGTCGCCGCGAGCTCGATAGGTGGTGATTCCGGCACGAGTGAACAGCGGCGCGATAAACATCGGGCGAACGGTCGATAAACGCAGGAGGCGTATGCAATTCGACTTGCTCGGAACCTTGGAGGCTCGAGTGGACGATGTCATGCTCCCGCTCGGTCAGCCGAAGCAGCGCGCGCTTCTCGCTCTCCTGTTGACGCACCCGAACCGGGTGCTCTCACGGGAGCGGCTGGTGGACGACCTTTGGGGCGCCCGACCTCCTGCGACCGCGCCGAAGGCGATCGCGGTGTACGTCTCGCGCCTGCGGAAGCTGCTCCCTGCAGGCGTGCTGGTGACGCAGCCACAGGGCTACATGCTCTCCGTCGACCCGGAATCCATCGACGCCTGCCGCTTCGAGCGGCTACTTGCGGAAGCACGTGCCGCGGCCCCGGAGCGTGCAGCGGGTCTGCTGCGCGAGGCGCTGACGTTGTGGCGGGGACCGGCGTTGGCGGAGTTTTCGGAGGAACCGTTCGCCCGACTGGAGGCATCGCGGCTGGAGGGCATGAGGCTCGGCGCACTCGAGGAGCGGATCGAGGCAGATCTGGCCGTCGGCCGTCATCGCGAGGTCGTCGCGGAGCTGGAGGCCCTGCTCGCGGCGGAGCCGCACCGGGACCGGCTGCGGGCGCAGTTGATGCTCGCCCTCTACCGCTCCGGCAGACAGGTGGACGCGCTCGGGGCCTACCGCAACGCGCGCGCCGCTCTCGACGAGCTCGGGTTGGAACCGGGCGCGGAGCTCCGGCAGCTCGAGCGGCGGATCCTCGTGCACGACCCCGGGCTCGACCTCGTGCAGACATCCCGCCACCTGGTCGAACGGGTCGCGCTCCCGGGGCCGCTGGTGCCGGGCTCGCCGTTCCCGTTCGTCGGTCGAGAGCGCGAGCTGGCGGCGTTGCGCGAACGGCTCTCGCGCGCCGCCGCCGGCGAAGGGGCCTTCGTGCTGCTGGCGGGCGAAGCGGGAGCGGGCAAGACACGGCTCGTGCGCGAGCTGGCACAGGAGGCGGCCGCGGCCGGCGTGCTCGTGCTCTACGGTGCGTCGAACGCAGCGGTCGCCACGCCCTACCGGCCGCTGAGGGAGTGGCTCGAGTTTCTCGTGCGCGTGGCCGACCGCCGGGCACTGCTCGAGTGTCTCGGCGGCGGTGAGGCACTCGAGCGGCTGGCGCCCGAGCTCGCTCGGCTTGCGGGCGAACCTCCGCCGCCGCCGCCGGATGACACCGAGGCGGAGCGCTTTCTGCTGCAGAGCGCCGCGCTCGAGCTGCTCCGGCGACTCGCTGCGATCCAGCCTCTCCTCGTCGTGGCCGAGGACATCCACTGGGCGGATATCGAGACGCTCCAGCTCCTCGGTCGTCTTGCGCGGGCGGTACCCGAGGGGCGGCTGCTCGCAGTCGCCACCGTTCGCGACCCTGGTGAGGAGGTTCGGCGGGAGCTCGGAGACGCGCTCGCGGACATCTCGCGCCTCCAGGGGGTCACGCGCCTGCGGCTCGCAGGCCTCAGCAGGGAGGAGGTGGGCGCTTTTGTGCGGGCCTCCGCGGACGGCGAGGCGAGCGCTGAGCTGCTGACGGCATTCTCGGACCTCACCGACGGCACGCCGCTGCTCGTCTGTGAGCTCTGGCGCGAGCTGCGTGAGCGCGGCGCGCTCGAGCTCTCGGAGAACGGTGTGCGGCTGACACGTCCGCCGGCCGAGCTGCCGAGCCCGCAGGAGGTGCGTGATCTCGTCGGACACCGGCTGGCCCGGCTTCGCCCTCAGTCGGCCTCGCTCGTCGAGCTCGCGGCGGTCGCGGGGCCGCAGTTCGAGTTGCGCGTACTTGCAGCCGCGGCCGCCCTGGCCCCGGCGGCGCTCGTCGATGCCGTCGAGAGCGCCGTGCGAGCCGGGATCCTGGAGGAGCTGGCTGAATCGCCCAGCGTCGGCCGCTTCACGCACGAGTTGGTGCGCCGGGCGATCTACGACCGGGTCGCTCGTATCCGCCGGGCGGAGCTCCACCTGAGAGTGGGGGAGGCGCTCGAGCGAGTGCATCCGGATCCCGCAGCCTCCGTGCTGCCCGAGCTCGCCTACCACTTCACGCTTGCAGCGCCGGTTGCAGGATCGGAGCGCGGAGTCGACTACAGCCTGCGCGCCGCCGAGGCGGCGATCGGGACCGGCGCATACGATGTGGCAGCCGCGCGTCTCACGAGCGCGCTCGAGCTCGGAATCGACGACCCCCGCGAACGCTCCCGCAGGCAGGCTGAGCTCAGCTACCTGCTGCTCGAGACCGGCAGGGTCGCTGAAATGAGAGCTGTCGCCGCCGACAGCCTGCGACGTGCGAGCGGTCGCGAGGAGCGCGGGATCGCGGCACACGCGCTGATGGCAGACATCCAGGAGGTGCTCTTCAGTGACCCGGAGCTCGATCCGAGGCGGCTGGCTCTGCCGACACGGGGTGTGATCGTGACCCTCGGGGAGCTCCACGACCTCCCCGGGGTCGTCCGCGCCAAGTGGCTGCTCGCCCAAATCGCCTGGCGCCAGGGACAGGCAGCCGCGGCAGGCAGCGAGCTCGAGCGGGTGCTTCCCCAGGCAGAGAGCGGTGGAGAGGCCGTCCTCCGGCGGGTCGTGACATCGCTGGCGGGTGTCCTCTGCGACGGTCCAGCCCCGGTCGGCGAGGCCACCTTGCGCTGCGAGGAGCTGCTCCGCTGCTACGGGAGCGACCGCGTGTGCGAGGGCACGGTCACCCGCTGTCTCTCGCTCCTCCTCGCCATGGCCGGCCGCTTCGACGACGCCCAGGACCACGTCGAGCGCAGCGGCGTCGTCCTCGACGTGTTGCCGATGACGACACCTTCTTCCGTCTATCGCTCGTTGGCGGCACATGCGTTGGAGCTCGCCGGCGACGGTGCCGGCGCCAAGCGCGAGCTGAGCGAGAAGTGGCGGGGTCTGCGCCATGCGAGCGGCGCACGGCCCGATGCGCGCGCCATGGACGCCGCATGCATGCACGCGCTGCTCCTCTGCGACGAGGGTCGCTGGGACGAAGCGGAGCGGCAGCTCTCGTATGGCGCCGAGGTATCGGTGCCGGGCTTCTTCCGCGTCGAGTCGATGCTCCGGCTCGCGGCGCGTGCGCGTGTCGCCGCGCACCGCGGTGAACTCGACGACGCGCTGGCGCTGGCGCAGCGAGCGGTCGACCACGCCGAGCCCACCGACCTGCTCGACCTGCGAGCGCGCCTCTGGCTCGCGCTAGCAGAAGTGCAGCGCGCAACTGGCATGGAGGCAGCGGCGGACGTGTCGGCCGCGACTGCGCTAGAGCTGTACCAGAGGAAGGGGAACGTCGCCGCCGCAGCCAACATGGGTTCGCTGTGAACGCCGGACATCTGTACTGGTCGAACGGCTGTGGCACGTCCTGACCCCGGGGATTTGCTCAGCTGGTTGTCGGCAGAGCGGTGCGCACTCGGTGGTCACGCTTTGGCAGCTGGCTCCGCCGCAGGTGTGAGGCCGGTCGAAAACATGTGCGCCCGGCCGGCCTTTTTGTCGTGTCCTCGGTAGCGCGGCCCGGATCGCCAAGATGTCTGCCCTTGGTTAAAACTGACAGGAGGAGCACGATGCAGACGCCCGATGTGCTCGTGGCAGGGATCGTCTTCGGAGAGCAGCCGCGTTGGCATGAGGGCCGGCTCTGGTTCTCCGACTGGGGTACGCAGGAGGTCGTCGCTGTTGATCTCGATGGCACGACCGAGGTCATGTACCGGGGCTCGTCGTTTCCGCTCTGTGTCGATTGGCTGCCTGATGGACGGATGCTCGTCGTCGATACGAGCAGGAGCCGGCTGCTCGTGCGGGACGCAGACGGTTCGCTCGGGGAATTTGCCGACCTCCGTGAGGGCTCGGATCCGGCTGCTGGCAACGAGCTCGTCGTGGATGGGCGCGGTAATGCGTATGTGAACGGCGGCGGCTTCGACCTGATGGCCGGCGAGCCGTACGCGCCGGGCGGTGTCGTCCTGGTCACACCGGATGGGGCGGTCCGGCTCGTCGCCGATGGACTTGCATTCCCCAACGGCATGGCAGTGACCGGTGACAACCAGACGTTGATCGTCGGGGAGTCGTACGCCAACCAGCTGACCGCGTACGAGATCGCCGATGATGGCGGCCTGGCGAACCGTCGTGTCTGGGCAGAGCTCGGCGACGGGGTACCCGACGGAATCTGCATCGATGCCGAGGGCGCCGTCTGGTACGCCGACGTGCCGAACAAGTGCTGCGTTCGGGTTCGCGAAGGGGGTGAGGTCCTCGACACGGTCAACCTTGACCGCGGTGCGTTCGCCTGTGCGCTCGGCGGGCCGGATCGAGAGACGCTTTACATCTTGGCTACCGAGTGGAACGGTCCGGCGAACATGTTCGAAGGAGAGAGGACCGGACAGCTCCTGAGCACCCCTGCGCCCGCGCCGGCGGCAGGTTGGCCAGGGGGATGACGTGAGCCCGCCGCACTGCCGACGATCGGCCTCTTCGCACCGGGAGACGTCGACCCCATGTGAGCGTCAGAGTGATCCCAGGGACTGGAGCCTTCAACGTCCCGGAGCGGATCAGAGTGTTAGCTCACGCGCACGTCGAACCGACGTGACTGGAGCGCCTTCGCCCGTTCGCCCCGTGTGAGTGCGTAGGTGATCGAGGTGGCGCCGACGCCGGTGGCCTTGAAGACGATGACGAGGGTTCCGCCGACGCCGGACTGCTCGCGCACTTCGTCGAGTACTCCGGACTTGAACGGGCGGGCGACACGCCAGACGAGGCCGCCGCTGTGTTCTGGCAGCGCGAAGGCGACGTATTCGCCCTTCGTGGTGGTGATGGTCGACACCGGGCCGGCCGGCAGTGCTCCGACGGGAGGCGCAGATGCCTGTCCCGAGGCGACCGCAAACGACGATGCAGCGGCAACGGTCGCGAGCAGGGCGACGGCTGTGCGTTTTGTCGAACTCATGTGACGTTCTCCTTTGGTGGGTTGTGCGACGCAGGCTTCGCGTCTGGACCGAGGAGAGGCGCCGGTCCGGCGGTGCCGCCTGCGCCTCTCCGGATGCCGGTGGAGGATCGAGATGTTCTTAGCTGGTCGTGGTTGCGGCCCGCTCGATCACGCGCGTCACCTCGGCCGGCTTCGCGATCATCGCCAGGTGGGGGGCCGCGATCTCGGTGATGTGCGCGCCGGCGTGCTCGGCCATCGCGAGTTGGCTTGCCGGCGTGATCACTCGGTCTGTGGTGCCGATGATGGCCCAGGACGGAATGGTCTTCCAGGCCGGTACACCTGAGACGTCGGTGAGGGCCTGCGTCGAGAGTGGCCGTTGCGTGGCTGCGAGCGCGGCGCCTTCCCGGGCGGGGAGGCCGTTGGCGAAGCAGCCGGGGAAGACGCTCTGCTTCACGTAGGCATCGACAACTCCGCTTGCCGCGCCGGGGATCGGCACGAAGTTGAAGACCGTGCCGGGGTCTGCGACGGCGAAGCATGAGCCCGCACCGAGGAGGGTCTGGATCGTTTGGCCTTGGTCGGGGATGAACGCGTCGAGGTAGACGAGTGCCTTGACCTGCGTGTTTCCGGCTGCGGCGTTGGTGATGACCGCTCCGGCGTAGGAGTGGCCGACGAGCACGATCGGGCCGCTGATGGTCTGAAGGAAGCTGGAGATCGTCGCGTCGTCGATCGCGAGGCCGAGCAGGGGGTTCGGGGGAACATCGACGGTGTAGCCGTCGTGCTGCAATCGTTGGACGACAGCGTCCCAGCTTCCGGAATCGGCCCAGGCGCCGTGTACGAGCACGATCGTCGGCCGATCGATCGCGTTGAAGGTCTGCGCTCGCCCCGCGGACGAGGCCGAGACGAGCAGTGCGGAAGCCGCGAGGACTCCGAGTGCTGCGACCGCTGACCGGGTGAGACGGCGCGGGTTTCGGCGCGTCGGACGTGTGGTTCGCTTCATGAGGGGCCTTTCAGCGTTCAGCTTTGGGCGGGAGGTGGGACAGGGCTGTCTAGGCGAGGGCGGCGGTGGCGTTTGTCGGAGCCGGGTCGGTGGGTGAAACGGCGTCGGTTCGTGCGTTCGTTGCAGCCCAGTCGAGCGCGTAGTCGGCGACCTCCTCCCAGCCGTCCTGGCCGAGGGTGTAGTGGGAGCGGCCGGGGAACTCCTTGTACGCGGTGACCGCGTTGGACTTGCTCTGATGCTTTGCGGTTGATTCGTTGACCGAGGCGGGGGAGACGTGGTCGGCGCCGCCGGCGATCACGAGCAGCGGCGCGCGGTCGTCGTTGTCGAAGTCGACCTTGGTCGCGGCGTGTGGGTTGAAGTTCGCGAGCGCCGGCCTGGAACAGCACGCGACCCGGGCCGGGAACGGCGTAGCGTTCGTAGACCGCGAGCGACTCCTCGTCGGTCAGCGTGTTGGTGAAGGCGTAGTGGAACTCCTTCGGGGTCAGCGTGACGGCTCTGTGATCGTTCGCCGGGTTCTTGAGTGCGGGGAAGCTCGACTTCAGCGTCGAGAACGGCAGCGTCAGGATCCCCTTGACCGGCGCGGAGTCGATCGCCACGCCGGCGGCTCCCAGCCCACGGTCGAGCAGGATCTGCGTGAACGCGCCGCCGAACGAGTGGCCCATGATGATCGGCGGGCTGTCCAGCTCGCGGATGATGCCGTCGTAGTGGTCGACGATATCCTCGACCCCGAGGTGGTCGATGGCGGAGGGGTCGCGACGGAAGTCGTCGATGTCGCCGTCCATGCCGGGCCAGCCGGGGCAAGAACGTGGTAGCCGCGACTCGTGTAGCGGTCGACCCAGTGCTCCCAGCTGAGAGGGGTCATCCAGAGTCCGTGGATCAGGACGATGGTGTCGGCGGTTTTCGGATGATGCGTGTCTTTGGTCACTGTGGACTCCTTCTTCTGGCGTCGAGCTAGGTCGCTCGTCGCGCGGGCAATTGCGAGCGGTTGTTCTGCTCCGGCTGAGCCTCAGCCGGGTGCGAAGGCGGCTCGTGTCGCGTCGTTTCGTGCGTTCACCGGACGCAGCTGGTTTGGAGCGGGGAGGTCGGTGTCGGCCTGTCGATGCCAGAAATCGCTGCGGGCGCGGGTGACGTCGGAGCGGTGGTCCTTGGCCCAATCGGAGAGCGCGACGATCGCGTCGGTGGTCGTCCAACCGAGCGGTGTCAGGTTGTACTCGACCCGCACGGGAACCTGCGCGAAGATTCTGCGGGTGACGAGGCCGTCGCGTTCGAGCCCGCGCAGGCATTCGGTCATCACCTTCTTGGAGACTTCGGGAAGGCATGCGTGCAACCGGCTGCGGCGGCGTACGCCTCGTGCCATGGCCACGATCAGATGAAGCCTCCATTTGCCCTGGAGAACCTCGAGGCTGCTCACCGCCTGTTCGATCAGCACACGGTCACTCGTCTTGAGTCGCCGTATCGTGTCGGCTCGGCTCGGGGACGCGAGCACAGCGAGACCGCTTAGCGTCGATGAATCTGTCTCCGTTGCGGACATGCGATCAGAATGATGCCCGCCGCTTCTCGTGTCGCTGCCGGTGGCGGGCCGATTGTGATCCGGCTGGCGGGTCTCTCGATCCCCCAGGTAGCTGCATTGCGCCGCCGACGGTGGCCGCTGGAGATCCTTGGAGGATGGTAGAGCGGATGTCTGATCGTCGACGACAGTCGGGCCTTCCTTGCTTCGGCGCGGGCGCTGCTGGAGTCGCAGGGGATGACGGTTGCGGCATGTGCGTTCTCGAGCGATGAGGCGCTCGCGGCCGCGAGGAGGTCAAGCCCGAGTTCGTCCTGGTCGACATCGAGCTCGGTGGCGAGGACGGCTTCGAGCTCGCACGTTCGTTGCTCGCGCAGGATCCGTCGCTCCGCGTCGTCATGACCTCGGCATACGAGTTCGACGACCTCGCAGAACTCGCGGCCGGGTGCGGTGCCGCGGGATTCATCTCCAAGATCGGCGCTTAGCGCGCAGACGATCCGGAGACTGCTGAGGCGTTAGCGGGCTTCGAGGAAGGTGAGCACGGCAAGGACGCGCCGGTGATCATGGCTTTCACTCGCGAGGTTAAACTTCGCGAGGATGTGCTTGACGTGTTTCTCGACGGCGCCGTCGCTGATCCAGAGCGCGTGTGCGATGCCACTGTTGGAGCGCCCTTCGGCCATCAGCGCGAGAACCTCGCGCTCGCGTGGTGTGAGCTCGGCTAGCCGGTCGGTTCGATGTCGGGCGCCGAGCATCTCGCGGACGAGCCCCGCGTCGATCACCGATCCGCCCTCGCTGATCCGCTCGACGGCTTCGAGGAGATCGGTCGCTTTCGCAATACGGCTCTTGAGCAGGTAGCCGATTCCGTCTCCGCTCTGGAGCAGGTCGATCGCCGTGTCGACCTCGACGTGTGCCGAAAGGAGCAAGATGGCGATCTTCGGGAACTGGGAGCGGATCTCACGTGCAACGTCGAGCCCCTCGGACGTCTGAGTAGGTGGCATACGGATGTCGGCGATCACGACCTCTGGCAGCGTCTCGCGTACCGTGTACCGGAGCGTTGCCGCATCGTCGGCTTGGGCGACGACATCGTGACCGGCAGCGGTGAGCAAGCTGACGATGCCCTCGCGAAGCAAGGCGTCATCGTCTGCCACTACTACCCGTCTCCCTACCACCGTCCAGGAGAGAGTACGTCCTAGAGTGTTCGAACTCGTCGAGCCGGTACCGCGGCAATGAAGCCTGAGGTCAGAGACGACATCGCCCGGCTTGCCGACGAGCAGGCTGCATTGCGCCGAGTCGCGACGTTCGTCGCCGGCGCCCCCGATCCCGTCACCGTATTCGAGATGGTCACTCGAGAGGCGTCGCAGCTGCTCGACCTTCCGGTTCTGACGCTGATGAGGTATGAGCCCGACGGGACGGTCACCGTCATGGCCGAGGCCTCGGTCTCGCCGTTTCCCGTCGGTTCCAACATCGTGCTCGACGGGCCGAGCGTGATCGCCACGATCCTCGAGACGGGTCGGCGGGCGCGGATCGACTCCTACGAAGGATTGCCGGGCACCGTAGCGGCACGGTTGCGAGCGGCGGGCGCGCTGGCCGGCTATGGCGTGCCGATCGTGGTCGACGACAAGTCTGTGGGGTGTGATGGCAGCTGTGCACACGGCGGGTCCCATGCGCGACGATGCCGAGGAACGGCTGGCGAACTTCACCGAGCTGATCGCGACAGCAATCTCCAACGCACAGGCGCGAGATGACCTCAGTCGCCTCGCGGCCGAGCAGGCATCACTACGCCGGGTCGCAACACTCGTCGCACAGGGATCCGCCGGCGAGGGCTTCTTCTCCGTCGTGGCAGCCGAGGTACAGCGACTGTTCGGGGTGCCCGACGTCGCGATCGTCCACTTCGAGCAGCGCGACGTCTTGGTCGTAGGGACAGCGGGTGGGAATCCATTCATCCCAGTCGGCGGTCGCTGGTCCCTGGACGGGCCGAGCGTCTGCGCCCAGGTGCTCGACTCCGGGCATCCCGCCCGTATGGACAAATACCACGGCCTGCACGGGACAGTCGCCGGAATAGCCGAGAAAGCTGGATTTCAATCGGTCGCCGGAGCACCGATCGCCGTCGACGGCCACGTGTGGGGCGCAATCGTCGTCGTCTCGAGCTCCGAGGCACTGCCCGAACGCTCCGAGGTCCGCCTCGCCGCGTACACCGAACTCGTGGCGACCGCGATCTCGAACGAGACAAAGCACGCGGAACTCCTCGCTTCGCGGGCACGGATCGTCGCTGCCAGCGACGAGGGTCGGAGGCGCCTGGAGCGTGATCTCCACGACGGCATCCAGCAACGACTGATCGCACTCGCCCTCGACGTCCAGACCCTTCGCACCCTCGACTCCAACAGCGGGTCGCCCAGCGCCGGGGACTCGAGGGACTCGAGCGAGATCTCGACGCCGTCCTCGAAGAGATACGCCACATCTCACAAGGACTGCACCCGGCCTTACTCTCCCGCCGCGGCCTCCGACCGCCACTCCAAGCGCTCGCACGACGATCACCGATCCCGGTAGAGCTCCAGGTCAGCGGCCCCCGTTCCGCCGAGGCAATCGAGGTCGCGATCTACTACGTCGCGTCGGAAGGGCTCACAAACGCGATCAAGCACTCAAACGCCTCGGTTATCACGATCGAAATCCTCAGTACCGACACGGCCGTCCGAGCAGTCATCGAGGACGACGGTATCGGGGGCGCCGTTGTCGGAAACGGCAGCGGACTGACCGGCATGATCGACCGGATCGACGCGCTCGCCGGAACGGTCGAGGTCGGCAGCGGAACAGCCGGTGGAACTCGGATCGAGATCGAGTTACCCGCACGCCTCGCGGCTTCCTGAGTCTCGAGCCCTCCGTGCGCGGACGCGCTCCAGAGTGCGCAGGGAACCCCACGGTTCCCCAACCGACGGTGATCGTGTCAGTACCAAGTCCGCTTCACCCGGCGGCGACACGAAGCTCAGAAGGAGGAATCCATGTCCATCATCAGCGAAACCGCTGCGGCTGCGGGCGTCGGCGACAAGCAAGGTCTCTCGGACGTCCTCGACTTTCTCGTCACCGAGGAGGCGCTCGGGGTCACGTTCGTGACCGCCGCCATCGAGCGTGCGCCCGGCACGCCGTCGGAGGCGTTCCTGCCGGTTCTGCGCAACGCCGTCACACAGGAGTTCCACCACGTCGAAGCCCTCAAGGACGCGGGAGGCACGCAGCTCACCACGTCGTACTGGTTCCCGGACGCAGCCTTCGACAACGGCGGCGTCGGCCTCTTCTCGACTCTCGAGATCGTCGAGACGATCGAGATCAGCCTCTACCTGATCGGCGTCAGCGCCTACGTGCACGCCGGCGAGGAGTTCGGCGCACGGCTGTGTGCGGAGGCGATGGGCACCGAGGCCGTCCACCGCGCACTCGTACGCTTCGCCCAGTCACAGCTCGGAAAGGACGTCGGCGTTCCCAACGACGTCGGCTTCGAAAACTTCGACTGGCGGACCCTGGACGCGGTCCGGGAGTCGCTCGAAGGGATCGGCATCGGCTACGGCCGGCAGAGTGACCAACCGGGCCGCTTCTACGAGTACCCCGGCGACCCGATCGCGCGCGGCGTCGGAACTCCGGTCAGCCACACCGTTCCCGCCTAGACAACGCGAGTCGCGGGCGGGAGCCTCCGCGCTCCCGACCGCGGCCGATTCCCCAAGGCGCTCGCGTCCGCTCGCCGCCTCATACCGACCTCTACATGCGCCACACCGGAGGAACATCGCAAATGTCGTCAACGCTGTCACCGCCCCCGTCAACGTCCCTTCCGCCTCCCGCAGCGCGGCATCCGTGGGCTGACACCTGGCTTCAATCGGATCTCGTCGGAGTCCCGGTGACCTTGGCGTTCTCCGGGGTCATCGCCGTCAGCTTCGGCCTCTACCTCGTTCTTGACAGGTCGGTTGGGCTCTGGATGGGTCAACTCCTGTTCCCCCTCGCGCTCCTCACACCTCTGGCTCTCCTGTTGCATTGCGGACGAGAGTGCGAGACGAACGACGGGATCCACATCGCGGCCGTCTCGGCACCGCGTCGGGTGCTCATCCTCGCAAACGCCGGCCTCGAGCACCCACACGGGCGTGACGATCTGTTCCGGATTGCGGTAAGAGCAGAGAAGGCACTGATCATCGCCCCGGTGGCGGCAGCCACATGGCTCCACGCACTCGCAGATGACGTGGACTCGGAACTCCGGACCGCACAGGCGCGCGTCGAGGCTGTTGTCGCAGCCCTCCGTTTCGCAGGGGTGGACGCTGAGGGCAGAGCAGATATCGCCGCTCCCGCCACGGCGCTCGTCGACGGGCTACGGGAGTTCGGCGCGTCAGAAATACTCGTGCTTGCGTCCGAAGGGAAAAGCTGGGCGAAGGCAACCAGCCTCGCTGAGCGGATTCGAATCCGCCTCGACCCGAGCGTCGACGAACTCGACTCATCGGAGATCTGCCTGGCCGTTGCATGACCACAACGCGAGTGAATCGCTGCATCTTCCTAGGATCGACTCGAGTCCAGGCGTGACGTCCACGCGTTTGCGTCAGACGTGCTTGGCTGAGTTCATCTGGTGACCACTCGGCGGCTGAGCTTGTCCTGGCCGGTTGTGTGTGGCGAGCCCGTCCCGTCTCACTGCAGGTTGAACAGGGGGGTTCAATGGTCTAGGATCGGCGGTCTATCCGGTTGAATTGCGGGAATTCGCCCGCTCCACTCGCCGGAGGATCGGTAGGCATGGCTTTCGACCAGCGGAGAGCGCGGATCTTCGGCGTTCTCTACCTCATCACGTTCGCCACGTCGATTCCGGCGGCGCTGCTGTACGACCAGGCGCTCCGTCATCCAGTCGCGTTCGTCGCGGGCGCGGGGAACGTCAACAAGATCTACCTCGGCGCCCTGTTGGAGCTGCTGCTGATCGTCGCGAACATCGGGACCGCCGTCGTGATCGTCCCGATCATGAGGCGGCAGTTCGAAGGGCTATCGCTCGCTTACGTGACGGCTCGTATCTTCGAATGCACGTTCATCCTCGTCGGGATAGTCGCGATGCTCGCGATCGCCACCCTGCAACAGCAGACTGCCGGCGGAGCCGAGAGCACGGTCGCGTACACGCTCGCGGCGATCAAAGACTGGACGTTCCTGCTCGGGCCCGGTTGGGTCGTCGGCCTGGGGAACGGGCTGATCCTTGGCTACATGATGTACCGCACGCAACTCGTGCCACGGCCGTGGACGTGGCTAGGGCTGATCGGAGGGCCGCTGATCATCATCTCCGGAACGGCCTTGCTGTTCACCGGTGACCATCCGAGCAGCACGCTGCACTCGCTCCAAGGCCTCGCCACGATCCCAGAGGCCGCCTGGGAGCTCTTCCTCGGCATCTACTGCACCGTCTGGGGTTTCAAGCGCGACGCTCCGATCCTCACCACAACCCGGACCTGAGCCCACTGTCAAGGCAGCACGCCCATCGACCAACCCGAATGCCGAAAAACGGGGGAGACGACCAAATGCCGAACGGAGAGACCGCAAGGAACGAGAGCAGGCTGACAATCACTCCGTCCAACCTCATGCGCTGGGCGGGCTTATCAGCTCTAGTCGCAGGGATCTGTTACGTGCTCCTCGGGGTCTTCCATCCCGCCAACGTACCGTCGTCGGTAACCACCACCCGCTGGGAGATCGTTCACGTCATCGCCTGCGCGATGTGCTTCTTCGGACTGATCGGGATCACGGGTCTCTACGCCAGGCAGGCACGAAAGACTGGCTGGCTTGGGCTGGTCGGCTACCTTCTGCTCAGCCTCTGGTTCGTGCTGATCATGGGTTTCAGCTTCGTCGAAGCCTTCATCCTGCCCCGCGTGGCGACCGCCTCACCGGCGCTTGTGAACGCCTGGATGGGAATGTTCAACGGCCCCGCAGGCACATTCAACCTCGGAGCCCTGCCGACAATCTGGACACTAAGCGGGCCCGTCTACATCCTCGGCGGCCTGCTCTTCGGCATCGCGACATTTCGCGCCGGAATTCTGCCACGCTGGGCCGGCGCACTTCTTGCCGCATCAACCGTGTTGGCTCCGCTAGCCGCTCTGCTCCCCAACGCATCTCAGCCGAAGACCGCAATACCGATGGGATTTGCGCTGGCCTGGCTGGGGTATGCGCTCTGGTCTGAAAAGCGGACGGAAGGCGAACTCGCGCGAAACCTTGGGATCGTCGAAGACACGCTCGTGCCAGTTCCGAAGTGACGACTGCGCACCTCCCCTGCACGAACGAGTCTCCCAGACCGGATCAGCCTCGCGGCGTCCGGTCTTCTCAGGTCCGCGCCGAGTCGTCGGTCTCTACCAGGCTCGAGTTGCGACTTCGGGGCGTCGGGCTTGGCCTGGTAGATGCCCATCTCCGAGTACGCGAGGCCGCCGGTCGCCAGGAGCGCGAACTGGGTGTGAGTAATTGAGCGCCGGCGAAGATCGCGAGCGCGATGCCGATGCCGAGCGACGATCCGCCGACAACATCCGAGAGCCAGTGGACCCCGAGATACGTCCGGCTCCACGCCATCCCGAATACTCCTAGCCCCGCGAGCGCCCACCACCAGCGCCGACACGGCCCCGGGATCGTGAACAGCAGGACGAGCGCCACGCAGGTTGCGCCCGCGTACGCCGCGTGCCCCGAAGGAAACGATGAGCCCACCGGTTGAACGAGACCGCCGGTCGGGCGCGGACGGCCAACCAGAAGCTTCAACAGCGTCGAACTGAGCAAGGTCGCCGCTTCCGTCACGAGGTAGGCGAGAAGAGCGAGCAATCGACGTTTGGCGAGGAGAGCGATCCCGACTGCCGCAAGCGAGAGTGCCCAGCCCAGGCCGCGGCCAAGCCAGTTGAAGACCAACGCGACGTCGGTCAGAAACGACCGGCGACTGTCCAGCATCGCCTCCGACCAGCGCTGATCAACGCCAAGGGGCTCCGACGGCAGCTCGAGTGCCATCACGACCGCGACACTCAGCAACGCGATGCCCAGCCAAAACCCACGCGTGGGACGCAACAGAAAAAGCTCCCGAGAAGCTCGAAGGGCATCGGCACGCATCTCGGGAGTCTCTCGTGCAACCGGCCGTCATGCCGCGAAACTTGCATGCCGATCGTATCGACGCCAAGATGAACGCGGTGAATCAGCGAAGCGACCTGCGCTAAGGATCCCCCATGACAGATAAGGCCACTTTTAGCGTCGAAGAAGCCCGCAGCGTCGGTGAAGAGATCGGTATCGATTGGGCCGACACACCGTTCGACGTCGAGCAGTTCCGGATGGGCATGGACGTCGAACTCGAACACGGCCTCCACGACCTGATGACGAACGTCACCGATTCCGACCCTCTCATCACAGGCAAGATCGCGCTTGCGCATCTCAAAGAGTTCCCTGACTACTACACGCGTCTCGCGCGCATGGAAGCCGAAGCTGAAGCCGACTCGGAGGCTGACCGCTGAGGAAGACCATGCCACACGCCGAGCGTCGAGTCACGAGGCGTCTCGTAGCTCAGGCTTTGCCGGCGGTGAGGCCTCCGTCGACGGTCAGCCCCGAGCCGAGCACGAACCTTGCGTCTTCCGACGCGAGGTAGAGGGCCGCATGGGCGACGTCCTCGGGACGGCCGAGATCGCTGGTGAGCTGACGTGACCTGATCGAGCGCCGGCCCTGTTCGGGGTCTCGATATGACTCCGCCAGGTAGCGCTCGACGAACGGAGTCATGATCGTCCCGGGCATGAGCGCGTTCACTCGGATGCCGTGCGGCGCGAGGTCGACCTGCATTGACTTCGTCAGCGCCAGCACGGCGCCCTTCGACGCCGCGTAGGAGACCCGGCGCGCCAGCCCGGTCTCGGCGATGGCGGACGACATGTTCACGATCGATCCCGACCTCTGCGCGATCATCGTTGGCACCACCGCGCGGGACACGAGGAACACGCCGCGGGCGTTCACGCGCATCACCTTCTCCCAGAGCTCGAGTGAGGTCTCCTCGATGTCGCCGACACCCGCGATCCCCGCGTTGTTGAGGAGGACGTCGATGCGCCCGTGCTCGTTGACGACCGCCTTCGCGAGTGCGACCGTCTCGGCCTCATCACCGACATCGACGCGGTGTGTGACGCCCTCGGCCGCACGGTCGATGTCCGCCGCGGCGACGATCGCGCCCTCCGATTCGAACAGGAGGGCCGATGCCCGGCCGATGCCCGAGCCCGCACCGGTGACGATGCAGACCTTCCCCGCGAGCCTCCCGCTCATAGCGGCCGGACCAGCGCCACGAGGCGCGCAATCCCGAGCGCGAGCAGGATGATCGCCCCGGTGACCGCGTCGATCCAGAAGGTCGAGGTGTTGCGCAGCACCAGCACGTCGTTCACGAGCCCGAGCAGCACGACGCCCGTGAACGCGCCGATCATCCGGCCCCGGCCCCCTTCGAGCTCGATCCCGCCGATCACGGCGGCCGCGAACACGGTGAAGATCAGATTGTTCCCCTGGTTCGCCGTGACCGTGAGCACCTCGCCGGCGGTCATCAGGCCACCGACCGCCGCCAGCGCGCCGGCGACGCAGAAGACGCCGATCCGGACTCGGTCGACCTTGATCCCGGCGGCCCGGGACGCCTCGACGTTGCCGCCGATCGCGTAGACCGCCCTTCCCGTCCGGTGGTAGCGAAGGAAGAGAGCGGCGACGAGGAACACCCCGATCGTGACCCACGCCGAGACCGGGAACCCGAGCCAGTAGGCCGAGCCGAGGTACGTGAACGAGGCAGGCATGTCGTAGACCGACTGGCCGCTCACGATGCCCTGCTGGATCCCTGCAAGGAGGATCAGCATCGCGAGGGTGAAGATGAACGCGTTGAAGCGCAGCTTCACGATCATGAAGCCGTTGAAGAGCCCGACCCCGGCGCCGACCGCGAGGGTGACGAGGATCCCGACCGCAGGGCTCCAGTCCGTGCCGAGGCCGTGCCCGCTGACCGGCACGATCAGCCACGCCCCCACCATCGGCGCGAGCCCATAGACCGACTGCAACGAGAGGTCGAAGCTCCCGGTCAGCAGGATGAGCGTCTCCGCGACGACGACCATGCCGAGCGCCGCCGAGCCCTGTGCGGTGTTGCTCAGGTTCGAGGCCGTGAAGAAGGCGGGGCTCGACGCGATCCCGACGACGACGAGCACCCCGATCGCGGGCAGCAGCGCAAGCTCACGAAGCCAGCGGACCACGGCCCGACCGCTCGAGCGCGAGTACTCCGCGCTCCGCTCTACCGTCGGGTCCACCGCCGCCTCGGTCATGCGGCCGCCCCGAAGCCCTCTGCGACCGAGATCAGAGTCTGCCTCTCCCAGGGCGGGGCGAACTCACGGACGACTCTGCCCCGGCGGACAACGAGAAGGCGCGTGCAGACCCGAAGCTCGTCGAGGTCGTCCGACACGAGCAACACGGCGGTGCCGTCGCGGCGGGCCTGGTCGATCACGCCGAGCAGCGCCTCCTTGGAGGCGACGTCGACGCCGACGGTCGGGGAGACGACGACGAGCAGCCCCGGCCCCGACGCGAATGCACGCCCGACGACGACCTTCTGCTGATTGCCGCCGGAGAGCTCGGCGACCGGCTGCTCCAGGCCCGACGAGACGATCTGAAGCCGATCGGCGATCGCGGCGGCTGCGCTCCTCGTCCTGGATCCGCGTACCACCCCGAGGACGGACGACAGCCGGTCGAGGATCGGGAGCGTCAGGTTCTCGCGCACGCCGAGCGTCGGCACGAAGCCACACGCGTGCCTGTCTTCGGGCACGTACGAGACCCCGCGGGCGAGAGCGGCATCGACCTTGCCGGTGTGCAGCTTCACCCCGTCGATCGAGATCGTGCCGGCCACCGGCTTCAGGAGACCGGCGACGGCGTCCGCGACGGCGACGGCCCCCGAGCCGCGAAGCCCGAAGAGGCCGACGCACTCCCCCGTGCTCACCGTGAGGTCGATCTCATGGGCGTCGCCGAGAGGCGATCGGGCCGACAGCCCCGCGACCACGAGCCGAACGGCGCCTTCGTCGTCGCTCCGGGCAAACGTGTCCTGCGACCGGGCGAGGGCGCTGCCGACCATCGCCGAGACGAGTCGCTCGTGGTCGAGCTCGGCCACCGGGGCGGTCACGATCTGTTTCCCGTCCCGAAGCACGGTGACCGTGTCGCAGATCTTGTAGATCTCCTCGAGATGGTGAGAGATGTAGAGGATCGCGACGCCGTTCTCCTTCATCCGGCGCAGGCGGCGGAACAGCCGCTCGATCGCGCCCGACTCGAGCGATGCGGTCGGCTCGTCGAGGATCAGGAACCGCGCTCCCGTCGAGAGCGCGCGCGCGATCTCGACGATCTGCTTCTGCTCCACCGAGAGCTCGCCCGCCGGCTGGTCGACGTCGAGATCGAACCCCCAGTCGAGCACCAACTCCCGGGCCTCTCTCCGCAGCGATCGCCAGTGAACGAGCGAGCCTTCGTCGCGGTTGAGGAAGATGTTCTCGGCAACGCTCAGGGTCGGGATCACCATCGACCGCTGATAGACGCAGGCGACGCGCTGCTGCCAGGCGGCGCGGTCGCCGAGACTCGGCGCGGGCTCGCCGTACAGGGTGACGGTTCCGCGATCTGCCTTGAGGAGCCCGGTGAGCACGCCGACCAGGGTCGACTTGCCCGCGCCGTTGCGACCGACGAGCGCGTGGCATTCACCACCCTCGACCGACAGCGACACGTCGGCGAGCGCGGCCATCCGGCCGAACGACTTCCAGACGCCCTCGGCCAAAGCGGCGGGCGGCTGCACCGGCAGCCGCCCGCTCTCCCGTTCCGGCAGCGATCTCACTTGCCCTTGTAATTACCCCAGAGCTTCGGGTCGTTGACGTTCGCCTTCGACACGACCGGGGCGACGATCGCGTCCTCGAGATTCCCGAGCAGCGGCACGATCTTGCTTCCGTGGTCGGTCTTCATGCCGGACTTGTACGTGACGCCGTTGATCGCCTGCTTGGCGTAGAACACGGCGAACTGGGCGTACAGCGTCGCCGGCTGCGAGATTGTCGCGTCCTCCTGACCCTGGCGGATCCAGCCGTGCTCCTGTGGCGTCCCGTCGTCGCTGAAGAGGACGATGTGGTTCGCCGCACCGACCTTCGAGAACTTCCCGGCTGCCTGCTCGGCAGCGATGATCCCCGGCACAGGGCCGCTCCAGTGGACGTAGATGGCCTTCAGGTCCGAGTACTGGCTGAGGGCTGTTTTCGCGTCGTTCACCGCCGTGGGGGTATCCCACTTCGTCGCGTACTGGACCACCTTGAGGTTCGGGTGCGCCTTCATGCAGCTGAGGAACCCGTTCTTGCGGTCGAGGCCGTTGATCGAGGCGAGGTCGCCCTCGAGCATCGCCACGTGCCCGGAGCCCTGGACATGCGAGGCGATGTAGCTGCAGGCGTTCTCCCCGTAGAGCACGTTGTCGGCACGGACGATCATGTAGACCTTGCCCTGGGTGGGCGCGACGTCCACGCTCACGACGGGCACATGCTTGCTCGCCGCATAGGCGAGTGTGGGAGCGATCGCGGCGCTGTCGACCGGGTTGATGATCAGGGCGTTCACGCCCTGGTCGATCAGCGTCTTGATCTGGGTGGCCTGCTTGCCGGCGTCGCCGTCTGCGGAGATCGGCCCGACGAGGCTCACGCCGTCCTTTGCGGCCGCTGTCTTCTCGAACGCCACGTACGAGCTCCAGAAGTCCGTGCTGTACCCGGCGAGCGAGACGCCGATTGTGATCCCCTTCTTCGCTTGTGTGTGTCCCTGACCGGCTGCGAACGAGGTCGTCGTTAGTACGCCGACGAGCCCGACGAGCGCGAGCACTCCGAACAACCGAGTCTTCACCGTCTTACTCCTTCCTGTCGAATGCGTCACTGACATTGGTCACGCAGTTACGTGCTGTTCCTGCCACCAGACCGGACCGTCCGGGAAGACGAACTCGGACAGCGATTCCGGGCGGATCTCGATGCTGTAGCCCGGGCTCGACGGGGCGAGATAGCGCCCGCCGATCACCCGGACCGGGTCGACGAAGTGCTCGTGCAGGTGATCGACGTATTCGCAGACGCGGCCGTCGAGCGAGGCCCCGACCGAGATGTAGTCGAACATCGACACGTGCTGCGCGTACTCGCAGAGCCCGACTCCGCCCGCGTGCGGGCAAACCGGGACGCCGAACTTTGCTGCGAGCAAGACGACCGCCAGAACCTCGTTCACTCCGCCGAGCCGGCAGCAGTCGAGCTGGACGGCGTCGATCGCGCCCAGCTGCAGCAGTTGCTTGAAGACGACGCGGTTCTGGACGTGCTCGCCGGTGGCGACCCGGATCGGTGCAACCGCGTCACGGATGCGCTTGTGGCCGAGAACGTCGTCGGGGCCCGTCGGCTCCTCGATCCAGAACGGGTCGACCTCCGAGAGACGGTGGATCGCCTCGATCGCCTGGTCGACACCCCACGCCTGGTTCGCGTCGAGGGAGAGGCGGTACCCGGGCCCGATCGCCTCGCGAACGATCCGTGCGCGTCGCAGGTCGCTCTCGATCTCGCCGCCCACCTTGAGCTTGAGGTGGACGAACCCGGCGGCGATCGCCTCGCGGGCTCGCTCCGGAAGGCTTTCTTCCGCGTAGCCGATCCAGCCGGTCGACGTGGTGTATGCCGGGAAGCCCTCGTTGAGCAGGCGCTCCTCCCGTTCGGCCTTGCCGGGCTCGTTCGCCCTGAGGATCTCGAGCGCCTCGGCCGGGGTGAGGACGTCGTCGATGTAGCGGAAGTCGACGCACCCGACGATCTCCTCGGGAGTCATGTCGGCGAGGAGCTTCCAGAGCGGCTTTCCCTCGAGCTTGGCGTGGAGGTCCCAGACGGCGTTGACGATCGCTGCCGTGGCGAGATGGATCACGCCTTTCTCCGGCCCGAGCCAGCGCAGCTGCGAGTCGGTGACGAGGCGGCGCCAGAAACCTCCGAGGTCTGAGACGATCTCGTCGACCGTGGCGCCGACGACGTGCGGCGCCAGAGCTTCGATGGCCGCGACGCAAACTTCCGTGCCGCGACCGATCGTGAAGGTGAGCCCATGGCCCGCAATCCCGCTTGGTGCGTCGGTTTCGAGCGTGACATACGCCGCCGAGTAGTCCGGATCGGGGTTCATGGCGTCAGAGCCGGCGCCGCTCCGCGAGGTCGGAAACCGGATGTCGTACGTCACCGCCTTCAAGATGCGAACCGACATGAGGGGATGTTTCTATTACAAAGATCAGATGTTTGTCAACTGGTTTCGGTAAATTCTCTCCAGATCGTGGATATAGTCCCTCTATCATCCGACCTATGAAGAAAGACATGGGATGACTAACGAGATAATCTCGCCCAGCCGGCGCCGTGGCGCGGGAGTCACCGAGGATGCGATCGAGCGGATCCGAGAACGGGTCGCGTCAGGCGCCTGGGCGGCCGGCACGCGCCTGCCACGGGAGATCGACCTGGCCAAGCAGCTCGGGCTCTCGCGGAACTCTCTTCGAGAGGCGGTGCGGGCCCTCTCGCAGGCGCGGGTCCTGGAGGTGCGGCAGGGCGACGGGACGTACGTTTCGAGCCTCGACCCGGGTGAGCTGCTCGAGCCGACGCTTTCTGCGACCCGTCTTCTCCAGGGGAGGACCGTGCTCGAGTTGTTCGAGGTGCGGCGGATGCTCGAGCCGGAGGCGGCAGCCCTTGCCGCCCAGCGTGGCGATGCCGAGGTCAGCAGCGCCCTTCGAGCGGAGCTCGACCGCATGATCGCCGCCGGCGACCGCGCGGACGAGCTCGTCGATG
The DNA here is from genome assembly GCA_963720045.1 of uncultured Actinomycetota bacterium. GTDB lineage: Bacteria > Actinomycetota > Thermoleophilia > Gaiellales > Gaiellaceae > PALSA-600. The sequence goes on from CAVREC010000008.1 coordinate 27,283, forward strand.
CCGACGCCGCCTTCCACGACGTGATCGCCGCGGCCCCCGGGAACGGCGTGCTCAGAGCGCTGCTTCGCAGCCTCTCGACGAGTACCGTCCGCGCTCGACTGTGGCACGGCATCGCGGATCGTGGCGCCCTCGATCTAGCCCGCGAGGAGCACGCTCGCATCTACGAGGCGATCGCGGCCGGAGACGCCGACCTCGCGCGGGCGTCGGCGTTGCTGCACATCGCCACCAACGAGAAGTGGTTGCGCGAGCATCTCGACCCCGCGGAGGACGTCCCTCTCGACCGCGGCGGATGATCGAGCTCCCACGGCTGGCTCTGGGGACAGCTCCCATCGGCGGGCTGTACGAGGCCGTCGAGCAGGAGACGGCGCGCGGCGTGATCGACACGGCCTGGGAGCTCGGGATCCGCTATTTCGATACCGCGCCCCTCTACGGAGCAGGTCTCGCCGAGCGGCGACTCGGCGTCGCGCTCCACGGCCGGCCGAGGGACGAGTACGTCGTCTCGACGAAGGTCGGCCGAGCGCTGCGACCCGGCAGGTCGACCTGGGGTGGAGCACCGGAGCTCGTCGACTACTTCGACTTCTCGCACGATGCAACGCTTCGCTCGCTCGAGGAGAGCCTCGGCCGGCTGGGTCTCGACCGCGTCGATATCGCCTTCGTCCACGACCCGGACGACGACTTCGACGAGGCGCTCGCCGGCTCGTTCCGCGCCCTGCGGCGGCTGCGGGACGAGGGGGTCGTGCGGGCGATCGGCGTGGGAGCGAACCAGCCGGCGGTGCTCTGCCGCTTCGCGCGTGAGGCAGACCCGGACTGCTTCCTCGTCGCCGGGCGCTTCACGGCGCTCGACCGAACAGCCGAAACCGAGCTGCTCCCGCTCTGCGAGGCGAGGGGGATCGCGGTGATCGCGGGCGGAGTCTTCAACAGTGGAGTCACCGCCGGCGGGACGACGTTCGACTACGAGACCGCCGCGCCGGACGTCGTCGCGCGCGTAGGGCGGCTCCGGGAGATCTGCGACCGCCGCGGCGTCCCGCTCGCCGCCGCCGCCGTGCAGTTCCCGCTCCGACATCGAGCGGTCGTCACGGTCCTCGTCGGTTGCCGGACGCCCGCCGAGGTCGCCGAGGACGTCCACCTCTCGAGGCTCGATCTGCCCGATGAGCTATGGAGCGAGCTGGCCTGATCATCGACTCCCACCAGCACTACTGGGACCCGGCGGTCTCCGACTATCCGTGGATGACCGATGAGCTCGCCCCCTTGCGACGGCGGTTCGACCCCAGCGATCTCGAACCGCTGCTCCGCGCTCACGGGATCTCCGGCACGATCGTCGTTCAGGCCCGTCACGACCTCGCGGAGACCCGCGACCTCCTGGCGCTGGCCCAGGCGACGCCCTCTCTGCTCGGCGTCGTCGGCTGGCTCGATCTCACCGGGAACGTCAGGCGACAACTCGGCGAGCTCGACGGCCCGCTCGTCGGAGTGAGGCACCAGGTACACGACGAGGTCGATCCCGATTGGCTCCTGCACGAGGAGGTGCAGCGCGGGCTGGCCGCGGTCGGGGCGGCTGGGCTCGCGTACGACCTGCTGGTACGTCCCCGCGAGCTTCCCGCCGCAGCTCAGACTGCGAGGCGGAACCCGGAGGTCAGGTTCGTGCTCGACCATGCCGGGAAGGCCCCGGCCTCGGGCCGAGACGACTGGGCTCGAGGGGTTTCGGCGCTCGCGGAGCTCCCGAATGTGACGTGCAAGCTCTCTGGCCTCTTCACCGAGACCGACCCGGAAGGAACAGTGGCACGCGCTCTCGAGTGGTTCGGCCCCGACCGCTGCATGTTCGGGTCGGACTGGCCGGTGTGCCTGCTCGCGTCCCAGTACGGCGACGCGATTGCGATCGTCGGCGACGATCCGGAAGTCCTGGCCGGGACGGCGATCAGGACGTACGGCCTTACCCTGACGTGACCCGACCGCTCGGCGGAAATGGTTTCAGCCAGACCTTCGCCGGGAACGCGGGGACAGGAGGGAGGAAGGAGAGCTCCTCGAATAGCCGGGCGACGGCAGCCCTCGGTCTCCGCGGGCGCCGTGCCCACCCGGGCGGAAAGGGTCCCCAGCGCCGACGGCGGCCTAGTGCGCTACGAGGCTGCGGGCAGCCGCTGCGATTGCGTGAGCGTCAATGCCCGCTTCTCGCATGAGCTCGGCGGTTTTGCCCGAGTGCGGCATCTCACGCACGGCGAGCTGGACGACGGGCGGCCCATTCTGCATCGGCGCGAGCGCAGACAGAACAGCCTCGCCGACTCCGCCTTCGACCGCGTGGTCCTCGACGGTCACGATCGGCGTCGTCAGGGACTGAAGCGTTGATTCGTCGATCGGCTTGATCGAAAACAGGTCGATCACGCGGGCTCCGATTCCATCGGCGGCGAGTTGGTCGGCGGCTCGGAGCGCTTCGTGCACGGTCACGCCGCAGCCGATGATCGTGACGTCGTCCCCGTCTCGGAGAGTTCGGGAGCCGCCGATCTCGAAGTCCTCGGTCGGGCCGTAGATGACCGGCGTAGCCGAGCGCAGCGTGCGGAGGTAGACGATCCCATCGGTGTCCGCCATTTTCGCGACGAGCTTCGCCGTTTGGTTGGCGTCGCAGGGGTGCAGGACGGTCGATCCGTGGATCGCGCGGATCGAGGCGATGTCCTCGAGAGCCATCTGGGAGGGCCCGTCCTCCCCGATGGAGATGCCGGCGTGGGATCCGACAATGCAGTAATTCGCGCGGCTGATCGCGGACATCCGGATGAAGTCGTAGGCGCGGGAGAGGAAGGCACCGAAGGTGGAGGCGAATGGTCGGAAACCGAGCGCCTGCATCCCGACGGCCGTTGCGATCAGCTGCTGTTCGGCGATGTACATCTCGAAGTAGCGGTCGGGAAGCTCGTCGCGGAAAATCTCCGCGTAGGTCGAGTTGGAGACCTCGCCGTCGAGGGCGATGATGTCGCCGCGGGACTTGCCAAGCGCGGCGAGTGCCTCGCCGTAGGCCTTTCGGGTCGCGACCTCGGCGCCGAGGTCGTAGTGCGGAAGCTCGAGCGGACCGCGTGACGCAAAGGTGTGTGGCGGCGTGCTCGTGTCTGGTTTCTGAACATGGACCGGGAGGCTGCGAACGCCGCCGAGTTCGGCGACGACCTCGTCGGGGTGCTCGAGTGGCTTCCCGTGATAGCCGTTCTTGTCCTCGACTTCCTTCGCGCCCTTGCCCTTGATCGTCCTCGCGACGATCACGACCGGCTTTCCGTCCACGCCGAGCGCCTCCGCGTAGGCGCGGTCGATCGCCTCGACGTCGTGCCCGTCGATCACGATCGCGTGGCAGCCGAACGCCTGCGCCCGGGATGCATAGGAGTCGAGGTCGTGGCCGTGCATTGTCTCGCCACGCTGGCCGAGCCGGTTGACATCCCAGATCGCGATCAGGCTGTCGAGCCCGTAGAACGCCGCGTGCTCCAACGCCTCCCATTGGGAGCCCTCGGCGATCTCGCTGTCACCGCAGAGGACCCACGTGCGGAAAGGGAGCCGCGTCAGTTGCCTGCCGGCAAGCGCCATCCCGACGCCATACGGCAAGCCCTGTCCGAGCGAACCGGTGGCGACGTCGACCCACGGGATTCGGGGCGTCGGGTGTCCCTCGAATCGGCTGTCGAAGCGCCTGTAGCTCAGGAGCTCTTCCTCCGAGATCGCCCCCGCGGCGCGAAACATCGCGTAGAGCAGCGTGGAAGCGTGTCCCTTCGAGAACACGAGCCGATCGTTGTGCGGCTCGTTGGGCTCGTCGAAGTCGTAACGGAAGTACTTCGCGAGCAACACCGACATCAGATCGGCCGCGGACATCCCGGAGGTCGGGTGCCCGGAGCCCGCCTCGGCGGCGGCGCGAACGGCATCCACGCGCAGTTGCTGCCCGAGCTCCCGCCAAAAGCTCGGGTCGTCACCAGTCGAGGGGCCGTGGGGAGCACCGACCTGCGATTCGTGCGTGGGTGCCTCAGTCACGAGGTGACGCCCTCTCGGCTGCTCTCTCCGGTGGGCCTTGGATTCGCTCGCACAGGAACTCCTTCGTCCTTCGCTCGACCAGATAGAAGCCGAATCAGGCCGGGCCGTTCGGATCTTCGTCGCCGGCCAATGTCAGGGAGCCACTCCTCACACCGGCAAAATGGCGCTCCTGAATCGGCAACGCCCAGTCGACGAGCGCAGCGATCTCCTGGTGTTGTGCCGACTCGTTGAGTGTCTTGAGGATCGACCAGTGACCGACTTCGCCTGCCTCGGCCATCGTCAGGAACTCGAACCCGTCAAGGGCCTCGGAATCGGCATCGAGGTAGGTCTTCATCATCGCGGCGCCCTTGGCCTTCGTGGCCGTCGCCTCCTCGAGAATCGCCGTTTTCTTTCCGTCGAACCCACCGGCGATCCGCGTGCACCGCTCCTCGGTCTCGACGGCCTCCCGATGCATCCGCTCGAGCTCCGAAGACAGTGCCGCGTCCTCGCCTTCGGTCAGTCCGATCACTTTCTTCGTCGCGACCTGGGCCGCCATCGCGAGGCCTGTCACTTCGGCCAACTTCGATTCCAGCTTCGTCAATTCAGCCATTTCCGACTCCTTTTCTCGATGACGTAGCGCGTTAGCGCCGGGTAGAGGCAAACGGATCGCACTCGGCGCGTCTGAGGCATAAGCATCGACCGCTCTGAGCAAGGCATGTGTTCCCCGGCTGACTACGGACGAAACGCGAGTCAGGGACGTCCAGCCGACGCCCATCGGCCATCGGATTCCCATACGGGGAGTGGCTGCGATCCGTTGGGTGAGGTCCGGCCCGGGCGGGTAGGTAGAGCGCATGGCAGCGAGATATCCCGGAGCCGAGGCTTACCTCCCGCAACGAGGATCGCTCGACGCACTGCGAGAGGCTGTGCAGGGCTGCCGCGGCTGCCCGCTTCACGCCGAGGCGACGCAGGCAGTGTTCGGAGCCGGTCCCGCCGGCGCCCGGCTCGTCCTCGTCGGGGAGCAGCCCGGCGACCAGGAGGACCGGGTTGGAGAGCCGTTCGTCGGCCCTGCAGGCGGCGTGCTCGATCGGGCCCTCGAGGCGGCGGGCATCGACCGAGGAGAGACATACGTGACGAACGCCGTCAAACACTTCAAATGGAAGGCGCGGGGACCCCGCCGAATCCACGAGAAGCCGAACTGGAGCGAACAAGTCGCCTGCCGACCATGGCTCGAGCGCGAGCTCGAGGCAGTCTCGCCGCGGGGCATCGTCCTGCTGGGCGCCACGGCCGCCCAGTCGCTGCTCGGGCGCGACTTTCGCGTGACGCGCAGCCGCGGGCGCGTACTCGAATCTGAGCTCGCCGAAGTGGTCCTCGCGACCATCCACCCGTCGGCCGTGTTACGAGCCGACGACCGGGATGAGGCCTTCGCAGGGCTCGTCAACGACCTCGAGGTCGCCGCGGCTGCCCTGCGCGCCAGGGATTGACCAGGCTCCTCGGAGCCCAACGGCGGGTCAGTCGAGCCAGGCGCGCCTGCCGCGTCGCTTCATGCGGCGGAGCGCGCCGGGTGCTTCTTCTCTGGCGCGCCGTTTACGGCCGTCCTGACGCTCGATCAGCCGACCAGCGGCGAGGGTCGTTCCTTGATCGGCGGTCGTGTCTGCGAGGTGCCGAATCCGGCCGGCAGCGACGACCGCGTCCTGGTGCCGGCCGAGGATGTCCTGCACCTCGGTCGCGGCCTCGATGAACCCGCTGGCCGGTCGACGGCGTGCGGGCTCGGCCAGCTCGGCGGCGTAACGGGCTCGCTTGGCATGGATCCGGAGCTTGTGGAGCTCATGGTCGCCCATCGACGCGAACCGGCGGGCGCGCTTGCGGAAGCGGCGGAACTCTTTTCGTGCGAGCTTCTCGACCGGGACGTCGCTCCGGCGGGCTCGCGGAGCCTCGATGGCCGCCTCGAGCGTGTCGAGGAGCCGGTAGTACCGAGGTTCCTCGAGCGTCGCGCGGAGTCGCTCGCGGGCTCTCTCTCGCTCGGCCTGGAGCGGGAGCAGAAGCTTCTCGGCACTCGCTGCGTCGGGACCGAGCTCTTGCGATTCTGACTCCATGTACTCCGTGAACACGTCGAGGTCGCGAACCGCTCCGAGCGGCCGAGCCAGCCAGTCCAGCTCCGCCCGTAACGAGTCGACCCACTGCCGTCGCAGCATCGGCCGTGCCGTGCGGAGCACCGACCGGAGGCGGCGAACGGCGACCCGCATGTCATGCACTGCGTCGGCGTCGTCCGAGACCCGTATGACAGGGTCGTTACGCAGGAGCTCCAGCTGCTGATCCCGGAACATCTCACGCAGCCGGTTGAGAGCGCCCGACCCCTCTCTGTTTTTTCGCACGGCCGGAACGTCAACCACGCGCAGGAGCTTTGCCCGGCCGGCATTCGGTCGCGCGCCGAGCTCGGCCAGCCTGCGCCCAACTCGGTCGAGCGCCGCCGGTGAGCCGTCGACGAGCTCCGCCTCCAGCTCGGCGAAGCGTGCCGCAACCGACCGTCCCTCGAGCACCTCGACCTCGTCCAGTGTGACGTCGACGCCGTCCAGATGCCTGCCGCCGCGGTGTGTCTGCAAGGTCGCGATCGCTTCCAACTCGCGAGCCCTCAGCAGGCCCGAGAGTACCCTGGCAAGGGAGTCCGGGAGCGGAGCCGGGCCGCCCGGCTCTTCCAGTTCGATCCTTGCCTCGGCGGACGGAACCTTTAGCTGCCAGAGGCCGAGCCCTTTCTCGACCCGATGTCGCAGCGTCAACCCGGCTCGGAGCAGGCTGAGGTCGGCCGTGTCGAAGTACGTCGAGGTGAAAACGCGCTCCTCGAGCGGACGTCCGCCGAGCCGATCGAGTTCAATCGGTTCGTCCGTCTCGAGCTTCAGCTCACGCTCCGCGGTCATCTTCATCGTTCTTCCTTCCCGGCATCAGAAGGACTAACCGGAATCAGGGGCCCCGAAACGGGCAGGCGATCAGTCCCATCGGGTGGACACGTGGGAGCTCTCCGTAGACGAAGGCGTATCGGCCCTTGATGTCGTCGTTCGCACCGGTGGTATCCAGACAGCCTGACCTGAACATCGCCCTGAGGTTCCAATTGGGAAGCCCTGGGTTTGGCGCGACCATCCACGGGGCACACTCTCGCGTGTGCGAGGATCTGCCGGGGCAGGCGGAGACATTTCTTCATCACCGATTTCTCTTCTTCATCACTCGTGAATCGGATGACCTAGGGGGTATAGATGACTTGGTTCGCTTCCAGTTCTGTGCGTCGGCGCGCGCTCCACGCCGGGCTTCTTGCAATCGCGGCACTCGTTGCGGCGGCACTCGTGGGAGCCGCGGAGGCAGCTCCAGCGAGAACGACGCTGCCTGGCAGCGCGCCCGCGTGGGCGAACAAGCATGACTTCGGCGGGGCAGCCGATCCAGCTAGCTCCGTCGGCTTTCGCGTTTACCTGGGCTGGACTGATCCGGCGGCCGTCTCGAGCTTGGCGCAGGCGGTGTCCAACCCCGCGAGTGCGAGCTATCGGCAGTATCTGACACCGCAGCAGTTCCGACACCAGTTCGCTCCCTCCCAGACGCAGGTTGCGGCCGTGCAGTCCTGGCTTCGAGGTCAAGGGTTCACGGTCGGGTACACACCCCAGAACAATCACTACGTGTCGGCCGAGGGCACGGTCGCACAGGCGACCTCAGCGTTCGGGACGAGCTTCGGGATGTACGACGTCGAGGGTCTCACCCTTCGCTCGCCGTCCTCGGACGTCTCGATCCCGTCGTCACTCGCCGGAATCGTCGACGGTGTCGTCGGGCTCGACGACAGCGCCCAGTTTGTCCACCCCGACAACTTCTCTCCCGATGCGCCGCCAACACCCGTCTTGACGACGGGAACACCCTGTTCGAGCTACTGGGGTGAGAAGCTGGCCACAGGCTTCACGAACCCTTACGGCTCGGGGACGCTCCCGTACGCGCCGTGCGGGTACACACCGCAGCAGATCAAAGCTGCATACGGGCTCTCGGCGACTCCGTACGACGGGAGCGGACAGACGGTCGCGATCATCGATGCATTCGCTTCGCCGACGATTCTCCAGGATGCGAACGAGTGGTCTGCCAAACGGGGGCTTCCGGCGTTCAAAGGGAGCCAGTTCTCCCAGATCGTCGCCCCGGGTACCTTCAACCATCCGGAGCGCGGGAAGCGTCAGGATCCGCAGAACTGGTACGGCGAGGAGACGCTCGACGTCGAGGCCGTGCACGGGATGGCGCCCGGCGCAAACGTCGTGTTCGTCGGCGCCCCGAACGCGTTCCAGGATCTGGATGCCGCCCTCAACACCGTGGTCGACCGGCATCTGGCCTCGATCGTGACCAACTCGTACGGCTGGACGACCGAACTGCTGCCCCAGGGGTTCATCAAGCCGTACGAGGACACCATCCTCCAGGGTGTCGTCGAGGGGATCGGGATCTATTTCTCCTCGGGTGACAACAGTGACGAGTCCCTCGTCGAGGGCTACCAGACCGCGGACTGGCCGGCCTCGAGCCCCTGGGTGACCGCGGTCGGGGGCACGAGCCTCGCCGTCGGCGCCGCCAACAACTACCTGTTCGAGACGGGCTGGGGCACGACGACCTCCACCTGGGATGCCACATCGTCCGCCTGGAGCCCAACCCCTCCCGGAACCTGGCTGTACGGGGCGGGCGGCGGCGTGAGCAGGCTCTTCCCCGAGCCCTCCTACCAGCAGGGCGTCGTTCCCAACTCGGTCTTCACCGCGCAAGGCCGCACCGGCCGAGCCGTGCCTGACGTCGCAATGGACGCCGACCCGAACACCGGCTACCTCGTCGGGCAGACACAGACATTCCCCGACGGAACCACGGAATACTCCGAATACCGGCTCGGCGGGACCAGCCTCTCCTCGCCGCTCTTCGCCGGAATCATGGCTCTTGCCGACCAGGCCGCCGGGGCGCCGCACGGGTTCGTGAACCCGGTTCTCTACGCACACCCGAACGCGTTCACGGACGTCACCTCGCCCGCCTCGACGGTCGCCGTTGTCCGCACGAACTACACCAACGGCCTCGATGCGAGTGGGGGGCTCACCTACCTGCTCCGAACCATGAACCAGACGTTGAGCCTGCAGACGACCGCGGGTTACGACGACGTGACGGGCCTCGGCACGCCCACCGCGGCGGTCATCACCCTTCCGTGAGCCTTGCGGGCGGGTGCGGAGGACAATCTCCGCACCCGCCCGTCTACACGGTGCGCGAGCTGCCGCGACAGCGCGTTGCCTGTGGGGCGAACAGACAGATCAGGTCGGGAGTCCTTCGTCGGGCACGGTCACGCTCTACGACACGACGGCTCCGACGATCACGATCACACCCACGAGTGTCACCAAAGCCGGCTCGAAGTCGAACCAGAACCTCACGTTCACGGTGACCCTCTCGGGGTCGTCCCCGAACGCGACGGGGGTGACGATCAAGACCGTGAACGGCACGGCGGTGTCCGGCACCGACTTCCAGGCTCTCTCGAGCACGCTGGCCTTCGCCGCGGGGGTGACCAGCCAGACCGTCACGGTGGTGCTGCTCGGCAAGAAGGTCGGCAGCGTCAACAAGGCGTTCACCGTGACCCTCTCGAGCCCGACCGGCGGCGGCGCGATCGGGGCTGCGTCCACGAGCACCGTGACGATCACCGGCACGAGTGCCCAGGTGGCGGCGGACACGGTTGCAGGCGCGATGCCGACGATGCTCAGCTCCGGTCAGCTCGATCCGGTCGTTGCGGCCGCGGAGCGGGTCTGGGAGGGCGCCGGGATCGCACCGTCCGTCTTCGCCGGGGTCAGGTTCGTGATCACGAGCGACCTGCCGTTCGGCGAGGTCGGCTACACGGACGGCAACACGATCTACCTGGACGGCTCCGCTGCCGGCCTCGGCTGGAGCACGTCGATCGACTCGGGCTTCGACGTGAACGGAACCGCGCTCCCGGGCAGCGGCGCCGCGGGGCATCTCGACCTCTTGACAGTCGTCCTCCACGAACTGGGGCACGTCGTCGGCCTCCCCGACGGTTGTGTGTGCGGCGCCTACACCGAACTGATGCAGGCGACGCTGCCGGCCGGCCTCCGGCGGCTTCCCGCGACCGTGCCGGCAGCTCGATTGATCCAGTCCTCTTCCGCGACGGTGAGTCCGGGAACGGTGTCTCTCGCCTCCGGCGGCCGGACGACGATGATCAAGGCTGCGATCGCGCTCTCGCCGCTGAGCCCGCTCGTGCGAATGAAAGCTCGGATCTTCGGCGGCGGGGTGCGAGCACGGATCAGGTCGGTCACGTCGTCCCCGGCCTTCGCATGGTTCGTAGAGCGGCGAGTCAGGGCAGAGAACATCGCATCGATTGCAGCCCGCTGGCCTCATGCCACGGCCTGACTGACCAGCGGGTTTGCTCTCGGCATGGTCGAGGAGCGCAACCCCGTTGGCGCCGCGGCCGCACTCTCTGGGAAGTGAGCGGCAGTGGGCGCCTCTGGTTCACGCTCTTCCAACTCGCCAAAAAGCACCGATGGCTCGGCTGACACGGAGACGTGCGTTTCGTGCGAAGGAAAGCGGGTAGGGAGGACCCGGTGCCTGAGATCGAGGGTTTCCGGGTTGGGCGAATCGCGCTAGATCGAAGCACGGGTCGGCACGGCGTTCGTCCGATCACCGACGAGGAAGGAGAAGGATCAATGCCACTTTTTACTCTTGCGATGCGCTTTCCCAAAACGGAAGATCGCCGAGGTGAGTTGCGTGGGTTGCATCGGAGCTATCTCGCCGGGCTTCGCGATGAAGGCAAGGTCGTCGCCGCCGGACCTTGGGGTCACGAATCTGGAGCCCTGATCATCTTTCAAGCTGACGACGCCGCCGAGGCAAGGACGTTGCTTGCGAACGATCCGTATGTCAGGGAGGGTGTCCTGGACGAGGTCGAGCTTCACGAATGGCAGCCGGTGATCGGCGGTGCACCCGCGCTCGCGTGACCTCCAAGTTCCGTCGGGCAGGTTTATCCTTGTCCCGCCCGGGATTCATGGGAGGAGGCGCGCCGATTCGGAACATAAGCGACGGCGCTCTTGCTCCGCCGCGGTTGAGAGGGACGAGGGATGACGACGCGTGAAGGGCCTCGCCGGAGAAGCACGGAATCGTTCATCGCGACCTGAATCCCCGGGATTCGTCACCGGGTCGGGACGACGGTCGTGCTCTCCGGAGGTTGAGGAACGGAGCGCAAGCACCCTGCTTCTCGGCGCGCGCATTTGATCGAGTTCTTCACAAGTGGTCGTTACGCTGAGGCTGACGTTCGCACGCTCGCACTCTGGTAATCGAGTGATCAGGTTCCGGGCCGTGTGACCGACAACTACTTCATGGTGTCGCTTCCCGTCAGTCAGTCGACCGACGCTCCTTCCAAGGGGCCTGGTCGTATTCGCGTCGGGATGGGGGTCGGGTTCGCGCTCGTCACGATCGCTTCCGTCGTGTTGCTCGGCAACAGGTTCACGCACACGAACTGGCCGTTGCAGCGCGCGCACATGCCACTCGTCGGCGCTGCCGTCATCTTTTACTTCGCGAGTTATCTCCTGCGAGCGTTGGGCTGGCAGAAGCTCTTCCCGGCGAGCCAGCGTCCGGATCGGGCCCGCTGTCTGGCCGCCTGCGGCGCCGCGGCGGCGAGCGGGGTGGTCTTGCCGTTTCGGCTCGACTATCTCGTCAAGATCGGGACACTGCGCCGGATGCGAGGAGTCAAGCTCGGACTCGAGGCGATCGCACTCTCGATCATCTCGCTCGGTCTCGTAGATGCGGTCGCGTTCCTGCCGCTGTCGATCTCCGCGACGGCGACCAGTTCGTCGACGTTCCGGGCGCCGCTGATCCTCGTCGTGCTCTTCGGCATCGGCTCGTGCGGGATCCTCGTCGCCGGCCAGCATCTCCTGCGGCTCCCACTTGTCGCGCGCCGTGCTCGGTTGTCCAAGCTCGTCGGGCGCGTCGCCCACCACCCGCGCGGAACCACGCGTGAAGCGATCGTCGCCTGGTTCTTTCTCCTCGGCTGCTGGAGCACTCGTGCGTTCGGCAGCACGCTGCTGCTCGCCGCGCTTGGAGTCGGGTTCTCGCCGACTCTGGCGCTCGTCGTCCTCTGCTTCTCCGCTGCAGCCTCGCTGATCCCGATCGCTTCTGGTGGCGCCGTCGCAAACGTAGGCGCTACGGCTGCAGTCCTGCTCGCGCTCGGCGTCCACAGCGGGCCGGCGATCAACTTCGGCCTCGCCTCCGGGCTTCTTCTCTGCGGCACCGCCGCCGTGGCCGCAATCATCGGGCTGGCCACGTCGTTCGTGCTGGGCCTGCGCCCCCGCCCGGTCGCCACTCTGTAGCGCGCGACGTCCGTTCCCGAGTCGGATCGCCACGAGCCGATTGAGCGAACGGAACCCTTTCGCCGTCATCGTTGAACCTGGAGAGGGAGCGCCTAGTCGCTCCCTCTCCAGTGCCGAACCTCGATCTCGAGTTGCCGGACGCTATCCCGGCTGGTTCCCGCCGCCGGTGGCGACGTAGCTCACGCAGTCGCCCTGGTTCTCGTAGATCCCGAAGCTCTCCCAGCCGTCCTTCTTACAGTCGTCCTTCGTGGTCGGGAAGATCTGTTCACGCGTCGTCATGTACAGGTCGAAGTTCCCGGAGCGAGCCGACGTGAAAAACGAGCGTCAGCGCGTCGGCGGAAAGGTACGGATGGACGTCGGTGGCGCTGCTGTTCACGGTCGCACCGAGGTTCACCGGCGCCGACCAGGCTGCATCGACAGTGGGTCGCGTCGCCGTCCACAGGTCGACCCCCGCGCTCACCGCACGATTCGAGTAGAAGAAGATCTCCAGCCCGTCCTGGCGCACGCTCGGCCGGTTTCCACAACCAAGGTCCGTGGCGAGCGTCGCTGGGCCCCATGTCCCATCTGCCTGAAGGCTGCTCGTATAGAGGCACGCGTTCCCGGAAGGGCCTAGCCGATCGCTTCCGAAGTAGAGCTGCGGTGGCCCCGTTGTTGTAGAAGTAGCCGACACCGCTGTCATTGAACTGGGTGTTCACGCCCGCGCCGAGGTTGACGGCGGTCTGCCAACCGAAGTCGTCGTGGATGTCTGAGCGGTACGACTCATAGATATCGGAGGTGGGCGTGCCGGTGACGGGACCGAACCCACCGGGGCGGTCGCTGGCGAAGAACATCCAGTGGCCGTCGGTCGAAAACGCCGGGACGTAGTCCCTCGACGTCGTGTTGACCGTGGCTCCCAGATCTGCGGGTGCGCCCCAGGGGGCGCTCAGCGAGGCTCGCTGTGAAACCCAGATGTCGTCCGAGCCGAGGCTTCCTGCTGCCACTCGATTCGAGTAGAAGTAGAGGCTCAGGCCGTCCCCGGAAAGCGCGGGGCCCTGCTCGTTGGCTGTTGTGTTCACGGCGGGCCCGAGGTTCACGGGCGCCGACCAGGCGGTGTAGATCGGCGTGGCAGCCGAAAACGATGCCGAGATCACGAACCAGAGAAGCGCAGCGCCGGCGATCAGTGGCGTGCGGTGACGGCCGATCCGGGCGCGGCGCAATGCCGTGCCGAGCCCCTTCATCGTCCGAGCTCCGGCCGGGTTGGCTGCGCCGGGTGTTGCTTCAGCGGTCTCCATTCTTGTTCCTCCCTCGTTTTTCTTGGATCTCCCACGCGATCCATTCGGGGGAATCAGACCGACGGGCGGTAAACGGGCCCGATGTGATGCGGTAAACGCGCCGAGTCATTCGGGCCTGCGCGGAATCGCGGCCAGGAGAGAGACCGTGTAGGGAAGCTTCGGCTTCGCAAGGAGATCAGTCGTTGGCCCGCCCAGGGCGATCGCGGGATCGCCCGGGAGCGCGCGGATGCCGAGGAACACGAGTACGCCGGCCAGGAACACGACCACGCACGCGGCTCCCGCTTTTCTCGGCAGGAACTCGCCGATGCCGTTTGCACCCGGTTCGGCGCTATTTGAACTGTGCGAACGCCACACGCAGAACGACGTTGGCGAAGAGTTGCACGCCGGTCACGTTCGCGCTGACGCCCGCGTACTTGATCGGGTTGTAGAGGAAGATGATCGGCCGGTCTGCGAGCATGATCTGCTGCGCCACGCGGTAGAGCGTCGCCCGCGCCTTCGTCGTCGTCGCCTTCCGCCCGTTCTCGAGAATCAGGTCGAGCCGGGGGCTCGAGTAGCCGCTGAAGTTCCTCGTCCCGGAGCTCGCGACGAACTGGTAGATGTTGGTATCGGGGTCGGCGGCGCCCGACCAGTTGTTCAGGAACGCGTCGAAGTCCCCCGTGTTCGCGCGCGTCAGAGCCGTGGTGGCGTCGGTGACGTCGATCACGACCTTGATCCCGACGGCAGCCTCCTCGGCCTGGATGAACTGGGCCAGCCTGACCTGGTCGGATGGATCCGTCGTGAGCAGATCCACGGTCGGATTCGCCACGCCGGAGGCCGCCACCAGCTTCCTCGCGTCGTTCGGGTCGTACGCCGTGCATTTCACGCTCGAGTCGTACCATTCGACGTCGGCCGGGGAGACCGGGGTGCAGCCGGGTTGGACGCCGCCGCCGAAGACCACATGAGCCAGCGTGTTTCGATCGATCGCCTCGTCGAACGCCTTGCGCAGGCCGGGGCTCGACGCAAGCGCCGTGCCCGTGTTCGTGTACGGCGGGAAGCCGGCGCCGTTCTTGTTCCCGATGTTCACAACGACACCCGCCCAACCAAGGCCGCTCGCCTGAACGACCCGCAGGCTCGAGGTTTTCAGAATGCTCGGTAGCTCCGTGGTCGAGATCGAGTCGAGAACGTCCAGGTCTCCCGCTTTCAACGCCGCGGCCGCCGCCGGTCCGTCGGTTGCGACCTTGAAGACGATCCGGTCGAGGTGGACGTCCTTGCGATCGTAGTAATAGGGCGACTTGATCACCGTCACGCTGTCGCCGGCGACGCGGTTGTCGTACATGAAAGGCCCGACGCACACCGGATCGCTCGCGAAGTTGTCGCCGAGCTTGGCCAGCTGGGTCGGCGACATGACGAAGCCGGCCGAAGAGAGCTTCTGGGGCAGAGGTGTGAACGGCGCCTTGAGATGAATCACGACCGTATGGGGCCCGGGCGCCGCGAAGCTCGCGACCGGCTCGAGGTCGCTGGCACGGGAGGAGCCGGGCAGCGTCACCATGCGCCGAAGCGAGGTGACGACGGCTGCGGCGTTGAGCGGCGTTCCGTCGTTGAAGGTGACTCCCCAGCGGATCGGGATCGTGTAGGTGAGCTTGTCCGCCGAGATGGCCGGCAACCCGGCCGCGAGTTGGGGAACGAGCTGCGACTTGCCGTCTGTGTCATACAGCCTCTCGCACATCGTCCGATACACCTCGAGTGCCGAGAAGGAGTGACTCAGCGAAGGATCGAGAGCGTCGGGATCGCCCTGGGCGAGGCCCACGACGAGCGTCCCGCCGTTCTTCGCCGCCGCCTGCGTCCGCGCCGAAACCGGGACGATGACCACCAGAGCGAGCGCAGCTCCCGCGAGGATCGTCGCCGAGAAGCGGGCGGGACTCGTCGTGGAGGCCTCCCGGATGCGGCGCAGGGGGAGCGAGGCCCGATTGTACTGCCTTTTTGCTGTAAAACGAGACCAGGTGGAGTTCAGGTTGCTCGGCACGCTCGAGGCTCGGACCGGCAAGGGGCCGCTTCCCCTCGGGGGGCCGAAGCAGCGGGCTCTGCTTGCTCTCTTCCTGCTGAACGCCAACCGGGTCCTGGCGCGGGAGCGGCTGATCGACGAGTTGTGGGGGACGGGCCCGCCGGAGACCGCGGTCAAGGCGGTGCAGGTCTACGTCTCGCGCCTGCGCAAGCTGTTGCCGGACGGGATGCTGGTGACGCGTTCGCCGGGATATCTGCTCGAGGTCGAGCCGGAAGCGCTCGACCTGCAGCGGTTCGAGCGGTTGCTCGCCGAGGCGCGACGGTCCGATCCAGCCCTCGCGTCGGGGCTCCTCCGGGAGGCGCTCGGCCTGTGGCGCGGCCCCCCGCTGGCCGAGTTCGCGGACCTGGCTTTCGCGCGAGCCGAGGCAGGGCGCCTCGAGAACATGAGGCGGGCAGCGCTCGAGGAGCGGATCGAGGCCGACCTCACGCTCGGTAGCCACGGCGGATCTCGTCGGCGAGCTGGAGGTGCTGATCGCAGAGCAACCCCAGCGGGAGCGCCTCCGCGAGCAGCTTGATGCTCGCGCTCTACCGCTCCGGGAGGCAGGCGGAGGCCCTCGACGCCTACCGCGAGGCCCGGGCTGCGCTGGATGAGCTCGGGATCGAGCCGGGCGCCGGATTGCGGCAGCTCGAGAAGCAGATTCTCACGCAGGACCCAGCGCTTCAACCTGCGCGGGCGCGGCTACTCACGGGCGGCAGGGTTTCGCTTCCGGGCGCGCTCGTACCGACGCCGCCGTTTCCGTTCGTCGGCCGCGCGCGCGAGCTCCTGACGCTGCGCGCGTTGCTCGAGCGGGCCGAGGGTGGGGAGGGCGGGTTGGTGCTCCTCGCGGGTGAGGCCGGCGGCGGGAAGACGCGGCTCGTGCGCGAGCTGGCGTACGAGGCGGCGGCGGCCGGGGTGGTCGTGCTCTACGGAGCTTCGGATGCGGCGGTCAGCGTTCCCTACCAGCCGCTTCGTGAATGGCTCGAGTTCCTGTTGCGCGCCTGCGATGCGAGGACGCTCGCGGAATGCCTCGGCGGCCACGGCGAGATCCTGTCGCGCCTCGTGCCCGAGCTCACGCGGATCACCGGGCCGCCGGGCCCGCCGGGTGATCCCGAAAGCGACCGCTACCTGCTGCAGAGCGCCGCGGCGGAGCTCCTCACCCGGGTTAGTCGACTCCAGCCGCTGCTGCTCGTCGCCGAGGACGTCCACTGGGCCGACGCCGAGACGCTGCTGCTGCTCCGTCGTCTGGCGCGATCGTCTCCGGAGGCGAGGATGCTCGTCGTCGCCACCTATCGCGACCGGGGCGAGGAGATCGGGCCCGCGCTCTCGGACACGCTCGCGGAGCTTTCGCGCCTGGACGGGATGACCCGGCTTTCGCTCGGCAAGCTCAGCGACGAGGACGTGAGCGCATTCATCAGGGCCTCGACCGACGCCGAAGCAGACGGCGGGCTCGCCTCGACGATCGGGGAGCTCACCGGCGGCACGCCGCTCCTGCTCTGCGAGCTGTGGCGTGACCTGCGCGAGAGCGGCGCGGTCGAGGTGTCGGGCGCCGGTGTGCACCTGTCGCTGCCGACCTCCGAGGTGCGGGGCCCGGAGCGACTTCGTGACGTCGTCCGGCAGCGTCTGTCGCGCCTCGCTCCAGAGACGACCTCGACTCTCGAGCTCGCGTCCGTCGCCGGAACGCAGTTCGAGCTGCGGGTTCTCGCTCACGCGGCGGGGCGTACGCAGGCGACAGTCGCGACCGCCGTCGAGGAGGCGATTCGACACGGGCTGGTCGAGGAGCTGCCGGAGTCGGTGCCCGCGTGGCGCTTCACGCACGAGCTCGTCCGCCGCGCAGTCTACGACCGGATCCCCGGCATCCGTCGCGCTGAGCTCCACCTTCGTGTCGGTGAAGCGCTCGAGAGCGTCCACGCTGCCGACCCGGCTCGCTTCCTGCCAGAGCTCGCTCACCACTTCACGCTTGCGGCTCCTGTCGCAGGAATCGAGCGCGCCGTCGACTACAACCTGCGCGCAGCCGATGCCGCAACCGCGTCCGCGGCCTTCGAAGAAGCGGCCGCAAGGCTCTCGACCGCGCTCGAGCTCGGGATCGCCGACCCCCGCGAGCGGGCTCGTACCCAGGTCGAGCTCGGCTACCTGCTCAACGAGGCCGGGCGAGGCTCGGAGTCGAGGCTGATGTTGGCCGCGGGCCTCGATGCCGCAACCGGCCTCGAAGAACGAGGCATCGCTGCGCGCGCGCTCGTTCATGAGATCGGACATCGGATGGGGGATCCAGATCTCGATCCCGATGAGATGCGGAAGGTCACGGAGGCTGCGGTCGACACGTTGAGGCAGCTCGGCGACCTGGGTGGCCTCGCCATGGCCGAGCGCTATCTGGGCCTGGCGCTCTTCCGGCAGGGGCGCCTGGCAGAAGCCTGCGCCGTACTCGAACGCGCCGTTGTCGATGCGGACACCTCCGGCGACCGGGACAAGCGCCGGCAGGTGATCGGAACCCTCGTCAATTGCTACTGGCAGGGCCCGGCACCGGTCGATGAAGCGATCCGCCGCTGCGAGGAGCTGCTCCATTCGGCACAGACGGACCGGGTACTCGCCGCGGTGATCACCCGATTTCTTTCGGTGCTCTTCGCGATGGCGGCCCGCTTCGACGAGGCACGCGAGCTCGACCGGACGAGCAGCCTCGTCCTCGACGAGCTGAACCAGAACAGCTACTGGGTGTACCGCGGCGCAACAGCGGAGGCGAAGGAGCTCGCCGGGGACCGTGCCGGCGCCGAGCGGGAGCTGCTTGCCCAATGGGATTGGTTCAGCAGCCATGGAGATCGAGCGATCGACGATCGCGCGATGAGCAGTGCCTACAAGCTTGCGTACCTCTACTGCGACGACGACCGCTGGGACGAAGCCGCGAACTGCCTCTCCTTCGGCAGTGAGGTCGCGCTGGTAGCTCGCCCCACGCACAGGACCATCTACCGTCTCGCAGGCGAGGCGCGGATCGCAGCCCACAGCGGGCGAATCCCTCACGCCCTGACGCTCGCGCAGCGAGCAGTCGACTACGCGGAGCCCACCGACAACTTGAATCTCAGGGCTCGCATCTGGATGGCGCTCGCCGAGGTGCAGCGGGCAAGCGGCGCCGCGGCCGAGGCGGACGCCGCCCTCGCCGCGGCGATCAGGCTCTATGTGGCGAAGGGAAACATCGCCGCGGTTGCTCCACTGCGGGCGTGACGCAGCGCGGCAGCGGTGACCGCGCTGACCCGGGTACCCCTGAGGCACCAGATGTCGGCTGCCGGGTGGTCGAGCACCGCGCTGCGTGCCGTGTGGACGTTGAACGTCACCGGCGCGATCCCACGCTCCGCGCAGGCGTTGCGAAACGCCACCGGGTCGAGAACGCCGGTCCACGACGATCGCAGCACCTCGACGAAGGCGCGATCCGTCTCGCCCAACTCGTCCAGGTCGTCGAGGCGATCTCGAGTCGCGACCCGGTGCTGCCTGTCGAACAGGAAGGTCGGCTGCGCGCGATAGAAGGCGTCCATGACGCCGGCGGGTGGAACGAGCGCCGCCTGCGGCCCCGCATACGTGCGGCACACGCCGGCGCGAATCGTCGGCACGTCGAGCGGAGAGGCAACGGAGAGGATCCTGCGAGTGAGCGTCGCGAGCCGATTCGGGCGGCCCGGCAGCCAGAACCAGTCGTCGTCCAGGAACTTCGCTCGGGTGAGGGCGGCGAGCGCCTCGCGAGTCTGCGTCACCGAGACGCGGATCCCCTGATCGGCCGCCGCCGCGGCAACCTCCGTGACGCATGCCACCCCGAACGAGCCCGCGCGGCGTAGCGCCATGCGAACGACCGGCGATGAATACGAGCTTGCAGAACCCTTTGGCGCCATGCATTCCCTCCACCTCAGCGATCCGTTCGCCGATCAGACCGCAGAGCGGTAAACGGATGACGAGCCGCTCGGTAAAGCGACGGGCCGAGCCGGGCCCTCGCGCATCTCTAAAGTGAGCTCGTGACGATGACCTACGCTCCCGAGGCGAACCGCTACGAGGCGATGGCATACAGGCGTTGCGGTCGCAGCGGTCTGAAGCTGCCCGCGGTCTCGCTGGGGCTCTGGCAGAACTTCGGAGGCGATCGTCCGCTCGAGGCGAGCCGCGCGATCGTTCGCCGCGCGTTCGATCTCGGGATCACTCACTTCGACCTCGCGAACAACTACGGGCCCCCGTATGGATCGGCCGAGGAGACGTTCGGCCGGCTGTTCGAGCAGGATCTCCGGCCCTACCGCGACGAGCTTGTGATCTCGAGCAAAGCCGGATATGACATGTGGCCGGGCCCTTACGGCGAGTGGGGCTCTCGGAAATATCTGCTCGCGAGCCTCGACCAGAGTCTGCGGCGGATGGGGCTCGAGTACGTCGACATCTTCTACTCGCACCGTTTCGACCCCGAAACCCCGCTCGAGGAGACGATGGGTGCGCTCGACTCGGCGGTCCGCCAAGGAAAGGCGCTGTACGTCGGGATCTCGTCGTACTCACCGGAGAAGACTCGCGAGGCTGCGGCGATCCTGGACGCGCTCGGGACACCGCTCCTGATCCACCAGCCGTCGTATTCGATGCTCAACCGCTGGATCGAGCAGGGGTTGCTGGATGTGCTCGAGGAGCTGGGGGTCGGCTGCATCGGCTTCTCCCCGCTCGCGCAGGGGATGCTCACAGACAAGTACCTTCGCGGGATCCCCGAGGGTTCGAGGGCGAGCCGCAACGAATCGCTCTCGCCCGACCTGCTCGGCCCCGAGGCCGTCGAGCGCATCCGTGCACTGAACGGGATCGCGCTCGACCGCGGGCAGACGCTGGCGCAGATGGCGCTCGCCTGGACGCTTCGCGACTCGAGGGTCACCTCGACGCTCTTCGGCGCGAGCAGCATGGAGCAGCTCGAAGCGGCGGTCGGAGCCCTGGATCGGCTCGGCTTCTCGGCCGACGAGCTGGCCGAGATCGACCGCCACGCCCTCGACAGCGGAATCAACATCTGGGCCCGTTCGAGCGAGGACTGAGAGTCACGAAACCGGACGAGATGCGTTCTCGTCGGGCCCGCTGATCCGCGCCAAGGATTGACGAGGGCCGCCTTCGGGAACAGACAGCCTCGTGCCGAGGCTTCGTCACGTGGATTGCGCCGGCCCTGGACTCGAGCGGCGGCGAAGGGGGCGCGGCTTCTCCTACCTGGACGAGCGGGGGCGGCCGGTGCGGGACGAGGAGACGCTCGAGCGGATCCGGGGGCTCGCGATCCCGCCTGCGTGGCGGGAGGTCTGGATCTGCCCCGCGGCAAACGGCCACCTGCAGGCCGTAGGAACGGACGAGGCAGGGCGGCGCCAGTACCTGTACCACCCTGCGTGGCGCGAGCACCGCGACCGCGAGAAGTTCGAAGAGATGCTCCGCTTCGGCAAGGCGTTGCCGGCCGCGCGGCGCCGGATCGGACGGTTGCTCGCCGCGAGCGATCTCTCGAGGGACCGGGTGCTTGCATTCGCGGTCGCCCTCCTCGACCATGGGCTTTTCAGGGTTGGCGGCGAGGCGTACGCGACCGAATACGGCAGCCACGGGCTCGCAACGCTCGAGCGGCGCCATGTCTCGCTCGCCGGCCGGACCGGCGTCGCATTCGCGTTCGAGGGCAAGAGCGGCCAGCTCCACGAGCTCGAGGTGAACGGCAGGCCGCTCCGGCGGGTGACCGCGGAGCTGCTCGAGGCCCGCCGCCGCGGACGGTTCCTCGCCTACCGCAACGGCGTCGGCTGGCACGAGGTGCGGTCGGAGGACGTGAACGCGTTCCTGAAGGGCCTCGTCGGCGAGGAGTTCTCGGCCAAGGACTTCCGCACCTGGCATGCGACCGTGCTCGCTGCGGTCGGCGTGGCGGCTGCCGGGCCGACAAGCGGCGTGACCGCCCGGCGCCGGGTCGTCAAGGAGACGATCGGGGAGGTGGCAGCGGCCCTCGGCAACACGCCCGCGGTCTGCCGCGCATCGTACGTCGACCCCAGGGTCTTCGATCTCTACCGGGCGGGCAGTACGATCGACCCGCGGCTGGCCGGCCCGGGGCCGCGATCCCTCGCTCGCCGCGAACGGGTGGAGAAAGCGGTCGCCCGCCTGCTCGCCGTTGCGCCCGACTGAACGCTGGGAGCCTCGCGGGAGGCAGCAACGGGATTAGACACGGGGTCGAGTGGGCATCAACGCCGGCAGCCGGGAGACAACTTCCGGAATCCTCAGAGAGGAGCACCGCGATGGGCATCAGCATCTCACTTCTTCTGGCCGCTGTCGGCGCAGTTCTCATCTGGGCCGTGAACACGACGGCATCCGGGTTCAACATCCACACGGCGGGCGTCATCCTCCTCGTGGTCGGCATCGTCGGCTTCGTGCTTTCCCTGGTCTTCTGGTCGTCCTGGGGCGGATTCGGCGGGCGGACCGCGGCAAGCCGCGGCGACAGCGTCACGGTCGTCGATCGCTGAGGGAGCTCTGCTCCCCGAGACGCCACGCGAATGGGCGCGAGAACGCGGGGTGGAGCGCCCGCGCTCTCGCGCCGTTCGCGGCCGGGCCGCGCCGCTTCGGGCGGCCTGTCCCGTACGAGTAGGCTCAGCCGACGGTCGATGAGCGGCTTGCGAGTCAACGGTCAGGACTACTCCCTCGAGTTGGAGGCCCGCGAGAGCCTGCTCGACGTGCTCCGGGAGCGGCTCGGGCTCTCGGGCACGAAGAAGGGGTGCGACCAGGGTGCGTGTGGTGCCTGCACGATCCTCGTCGACGGCGAGCGAATCCTTTCGTGCCTGGCGTTGGCGGTTCAGTACGAGGGGCGCTCGGTGACCACGATCGAGGGTCTCGGCGCGGACGGGGCTCTGCACCCTCTACAACAGGCGTTCATCGAGCACGACGGGTTTCAGTGCGGGTACTGCACGCCGGGACAGATCTGCTCGGCGGTTGGGATGGTGGACGAGGCGAGGCGCGGCGTGCCGAGCCAGGTGACGGGCGACCTCGGGTCGGATTCGATTGCGCTCGGCCACGACGAGCTACGCGAGCGGATGAGCGGCAACCTGTGCCGCTGCGGTGCCCACAACGGGATCGTCGCCGCGATCGGCGAGGCCTATGCGACGGAGGTCGTGGGATGATCCCGACGAGCTATGCCCGTGCCGCCGACGCCGAAGAGGCGGTACGCCTGGGCGCCGTCGCGGGCGCCAGATATCTCGGCGGTGGCACGAACCTGGTCGACCTGATGCGCGAGACGATCGAGCGGCCCGAGGTGCTCGTCGACGTCACAGGCCTCTCGAGAGAGATCGTGGAGACCGAGGAGGGCGGGCTCATGATCGGCGCCGCCGCCAGCAACACAGCCGTGGCCGAGTGCCGGGCGGTGAGGACGGGTTACCCGATGCTGGCCCGCGCGATCATCGCCGGCGCCTCGCCGCAGATCCGCAACATGGCGACGGTCGGGGGCAACCTGCTCCAGCGCACCCGCTGCACCTACTTCTACGACGAGCAGGGGTCGCGCTGCAACAGGCGCGACCCGGGCCAGGGTTGCGACGCGATCGACGGTCTCAACCGCTCCCACGCGATCCTTGGCGCTTCGTCCGCGTGTGTCGCTACGCACCCGTCGGACATGTGTGTTGCGCTCGCGGCGCTCGGTGCCGTCGTGCATCTCCGGGGCGCCGAGGGTGCCCGCACGCTGCCGCTGACCGAACTTCACCGTCTGCCCGGGGAGAATCCCGAGCTCGAGACGATGCTCGAGCCCGGCGAGCTGATCACTGCGATCGAGCTGCCCGCACTCCCGTTCGCCGCGCGCTCGACCTATCGCAAGGTGCGCGACCGCGCCAGCTACGCCTTCGCGCTCGTCTCGGTCGCAGCCGCGCTCGAGGTGGAGAACGGCAACGTGCAGGACGTCAGGCTCGCACTCGGAGGCGTCGCGACCAAGCCGTGGCGCGCCTGGAAGGCCGAGGAGGCGCTCAAGGGCCGGCCGGCCACTGCAGCGAGCTTCCGCGCGGCCGCCGACGCAGAGCTCGCCGCGGCGGCGCCGTTGCGCGACAACGCGTTCAAGGTCGAGCTCACGCGCCGAACGATCGGCGCCGTGCTCGAAGAGCTGATGGGGCTCGAGGGATGACGATCGTCGGAGACTCCGTGCAGGCCGGGGCGAAGACCGCCGTCCCGCTCGCGCCCGAGAGCTGGGAGCCGGGAGGCGAGCCCGACCCGCTGAGCCGGCGCGAGCATGGGTTGATCGGGGCGCCGGTCTCGCGCCTCGACGGCGCGCTGAAGGTGACCGGCGGCGCCCCCTTCGCCGCCGACGTGCATCTGGACGGCATGGTGTACGCCTCGCTCGCGTTCAGCACGATCGCGAAGGGCCGCCTTGCGACGCTCGACACGAGCGCAGCCGAGGGAGCGCCCGGTGTGGTGCTGGTGATGACCTACCGCAACGCCCCGCGGATGAAGCCGACGCCTCTGTTCATGAGTTCGGGAAGGGCGGCCGGCGGCGACGATCTGTCCCGTCATGCAAGACGACCGGATCCACTGGAACGGCCAGCCGATCGCGGTCGTGCTCGCCGGGACGCAGGAGGAGGCGGACCACGCCAGGTCGCTGATCCGCGCAACGTACGAGCCCGAGGAGTCGGCGACCTCGTTCGAAGCGGCGAGAGCGCACGCGCGGCCGAGCTCGTTCGGCGGAGCGCCGCTGACGAACGAGACGGGCGATGCCGAGGCGGCGCTTGCCGCCGCGCCCTTCAGCGTGGATCTCGACTACCGCACCCCGTTCCAGAACCACAACGCGATCGAGCCGCACGCGGCGACGGTCGCGTGGGACGGTGACGAGCTGATCGTTCACGACGCAACGCAGGGTGTGACCCACATGGCGTGGTCGCTCGCGGACATCTTCGGGCTCGAGGAGGAGCAGGTCCATGTGACGGCGCCGTTCGTCGGCGGCGCGTTCGGCGGCAAGACGATGTGGCAGCATCACGTCCTGGGAGCCGCCGCATCGAAGCTCGCCGCGCGTCCGGTGAGGATCGCGCTCTCGCGGGAGGGCGTCTACCGGGTCGTCGGCGGGCGCAGCCTCACCGAGCAGCGGGTGGCGATCGGCGCCGGGGCCGACGGGCGCTTCCAGGCGCTGATCCACACGGGCACGGTGGCGAAGACCGAGCACAACGCGCTGCCCGAGCCGTTCATCCTCCCGGCGCGCTGCCTCTATGCGGCCGCCAACGTGCGGCTCGACGTCCAAGCGGTGGAGCTGGACACGGTCGCCAACACCTTCATGCGTGCGCCGGGCGAGGCGGTCGGCAGCTTCGCGCTGGAGTGCGCGATCGACGAGCTCGCCGGGCGGATCGGGATCGATCCCGTCGAGCTCAGGATCCGCAACGAGCCCGACCGGGACCCGACCTCCGGCAAGCCTTTCTCCTCGCGGCACCTCGTCGAGGCATTTCGCGCGGGGGCCGAGCGGTTCGGCTGGGCCAACCGCGATCCGGAGCCCGGTGCACGCCGCGAGGGCGAATGGCTCACCGGCATGGGCTGCGCCACCGCCACCTATCCCTATCATCGATTCCCGGGCGGCGTTGCGCGGATCACGCTGACCAGGGGCGGACACGTCAGCGTCGAGATCGCGGCGCACGAAATGGGCATGGGCACCGCGACTGTCCAGACCCAGGTCACGGCCGAACGGCTGGGCCTGCCGCTCGAATCGGTGACCGTCGCCTACGGTAACTCCTCATACCCCGGCGTCGTGCTGGCCGGTGGCTCGCAACAGACCGCCTCGATCGGGGGCGCCGTGAGCGCCGCCCAACGCGAGCTCGTAGCCGAGCTGCTCCGGCTGGCCGGCAGCGAATCGCCGCTCGCGGGTCTCGAGCCGGACGAGGTCGGAGGGGCCGACGGTGGCCTCTGCAAGCTCGACGAGCCGGAACGGCGCGAGAGCTACGCCTCGATCCTCGCTCGCGCTCAGCGCGACCAGGTGAGCGTCGAGGCCGCCGGGCCGGCGCCGGTCGAGATGGGCGAGTGGTCGATGCACTCCTACGGCGCGCAGTTCTGCGAGGTGCGCGTCAGCGCGATCACCGGGGAGACCCGAGTCACTCGGTTCCTGGGCTCGTTCGACTGCGGACGGATCCTCAACCCCAAGCTGGCGGCCAGCCAGTTCCGCGGCGGGATCATCATGGGCCTCGGGCTCGCGCTCATGGAAGAGACCCAGTTCGACGAGCGCAAGGGCCGCATCATGAATCCGAGCCTTGCCGAATACCACGTTCCCGTGCATCTGGACGTGCCCGAGATCGACGTGATCTGGACGGACATCCCCGATCCGCATGCGCCGATGGGCGCCCACGGCATCGGAGAGATCGGGATCACCGGCGTTGCCGCGGCTGTCGCGAACGCGGTCTACAACGCCACCGGTACGCGCGTCCGCGAGCTGCCGATCACGCTGGACAAGCTGCTCGCAGCCCGGGCCTAGAAGCGGACAGCCTTGCTCGGCCGCTGATCGTCCGGCGGAGCCTTGCTCAGAACAGCCCGTGCGGTTGCAGGAACGCTCGCACGTCCTTCGTCACCGTCAAACGACTCGGGTCAGTGAGCTCGAGCGAAGCGGAGAAGCAGCGGCATGTCGTGCGCGTAGTCGGCCGGCTGGAATCCCTGGGCGTAGACGACGTGGGCACGGCCGTCGGGGCTGTAGGCGAAGAGAATGCTGCTGTGAGAAACCGAATAATTGGTGCCCTTTTCGGGCTCACGAGGCGCGGGAGGCACGCCTGCGGCGCGTTCGGCGAGGCCGATCTCGCGCAGGCTCCCGGTGAGCCCGACGAAGGCGCGGTTGTAGTGATCGAGCCACCGGCGCAGCACGGGCCCGGTATCGCGGCGCGGGTCGACGGTGACGAACACGACGCGGATCTGCCGGCGAATCGCCTCGGGCTGGAGACGATAGGCATAGGCGAGATCGGCCATCGTCGCCGGGCAGGCATCGGGGCAGTGGGTGTAGCCGAAGAAGAGGTAGGTGAGGGTGCCGCGGCTCGCGGAGGCGAAGTCGTACGGTCTGCCGGACGTGTCGGTCAGGGTGAAGCCCGGTTTGGGGGGCAAGGGCTCGGGAACGAGGCCGCGTAGCTCGCTCGAAGCCGCCGGCTTCGGTGTCTTGCCGGTGCGGCTCGAGCCGCACCCCGCCACCATCAAGACAGCGGTGAGCACACACAGAACTCGCCAGCCGTGTTTCCGCCGGGCGGTGTGGACGTTCAGCACGCAGGCCGTCGCGTCGATCCGGGCCTCGGATTCGAGACCCGGAGAGGAATGGAGCTCAGCCGACGACGACTGTGCCCTTCATCTTGTCGTGCACGGTGCAGACGTAGTGGTAGGTGCCCTTGTGGGTGAACGTGAGCCGGTAGCCCTCGATCACGGGGGGCCCGTCGGAGTTCGCGAAGACGCCGGAGCTATGGAACCCCTTCCCGTTCCACGTCGAGGATGCGACGACGACGAGCTTCGGCTTCGTGGGCGATCCGCCCTTCGGCGGCGTCGACGGCTCCCCGGGGCCGCCGGCGGGTGCCAGCGCCTTCGGGTTCAGGTGCACCGTGCCGTTCGGCGCCACCAGGCGGATATCGTCGTTCGCCTTCGTCGCGCCGAACGTGATCGAGTGCGGCCCGATCAGGTACCAGATCACCGAGCCGCCGACAGGGATCTTCACGGTCTTCGGCCCGAACTCTGAAATCGACCCGATGACCGCCGGGTTCGGTGATCCGGAGCCGGCAAGCGCGACGTTCTTGCCGGGGAGCGTCACCGGGATCGGCGGCTTGCCCTGGCGAAGCAGCTTCAACGGACCGGCGAGACCGGCCTGGTTCTTCGCAAGCTCCTTGGCACCAAGAGCCGCGACCGCCGCCGGGGAGGAGATCGGCGCGCTCGAGGGCACGACGGTCAACTTCCCGGTCATCCCCTCACGATGGAGCAGGCAGAAGAACCTGTATGTCCCCGGCCTCGTGCCGCTCGAGATGCGCACCGTGAACTTCTGCCCCGGATCCTTCCAGCCGCTGTTGTAGTACGCGGCCCTTCCGTTGAAAGCCGGCTGGGTGCTGTCGCCGGCAGGACAAGCCGCCTTCGCCGAGATCTGCCCCGAGGCGACGAAACAGGGGTTCGCGGCGACCTGGACGGCGTCACCGGGCCCCTGTGGCAGCAGACTCGGGAGCTTGGCATCGAGCGCGAACAGCGACTTGGGAGGGTTGTTCTGCTGCGAGGGCTTCAACTTGTCGAACGCTGTGAGCAGCTTGTCGACGGACGTCCCGAGCGTGACCGTATGGGGCTCACCGGGCCCGTGCCAGGTAAAGACCACCGTGTCTCCTGGATGAACGCGAAGCTCGTTCGGGAAATACGCGAGGAACGTCTCGTTCGCGCCCTTCGCGCTTCCGTCGACACCCACCTGGAAGGTCTGCGAGCCGGTCGTCGAGCGCCCCGCGCTACGAGCCTCACCGACAAGCGAGCCGATCAGGACGGTCGCCCCGAGCCCGGCAACAAGCACTACTACAACCCACAAACGCGACCAAGACGGACTGCTCATGAGAACCTCCCGGATCAGATCCCCCGTAGCGAAGTCGGCGGAGTATGACAGACCGGGAGGAGCTCCACAGCCGAAGGCGCTCGGCGTGCGAGCGCTCATTCGCAAAGCCCGCTCGGGTTGATCCGGTTTATGAATCCGGCCGCTCGGGAACTGTTCTGAACATCAGACGGATTCGCAACCTGCGAGTTCGGCGAAACACATTCGAGTCGCGCGCCACCGGTCTTGCGTAGTCAGGTCGGAGGAGCCCGGAGAAGAGGAGCACACGATGAAGAAGTGCTGGGGCATTGCCGTCGGCATGATCTTTTTGACCGCGTTTCTCGCTCAGTTTTCGGGTGCGGCCGTTGCGGCCACACCGAGCGGTGACACCTGCACGGCCACAGGTGGCGGAACCTCCTACACCCTGAGTATCACGCTCGGGCCGAGCTCACCCGCCCAGAGCAGCTTTGCGGTAGGCGCGTCGGCGCGGCACATAACGAACATCTCGGACTCTGGACAGACGGGCCAGTTCAGCGCCTCGGGCCTGCCCTCAGGCACGACGGGTGCGTTGCTGCTCGGGAACCCCGCAGTGCCGGGCGAATCGACGAGCATCGCCGTGACAACGAGCGGCTCGGTCGCCTCGGCATTCACCCTGGTGCCGCAGAGCTCGCCGTCCGGGACGTATCTCGACCCGGTCTCTTGCCCGCTCGAGGCGGGTACGGCGCCGAAGAGCTCCAACTTCACGATCGACCCGCACGTGGTCTATAGCGCCGCCGCGAAGAGGTGGCATCTCGTCGTCGCGATTCCGGGCGCAGGGATGGTCAGCGCCGCACAGCCGGAGCCGACCGTCGGCACCGCAGGGTCGGCGTCGGTGACAGCGGCTTCGCTCGTTCAGGCCAAACGGGTCATCCTCAAGACGGCCGGGAAGGTCACGCTGAAGCTACGAGCGACGCCGAGCGGCCAGGCACGCCTCGCTTCCACCGGTGCGCTCAAGCTGAAGCTCGCCGTGACCTATGCCCCGACGGGTGGGAAGTCGGCGACCAAGATGCTCCATCTGACGCTCAGGAAGTAACACACGAAAAGTCAGGCCGTCGCGCCGGTGGTGTCCGTTGTGACCACCGGCGCTTCGGCGTTTCGGCCCGGCCGCGCCTCACCGTTGGTCGTCGCGAAGCACTCTGCTGCACGCAGACGAGCCGGTATCGAGGTGATTTTTCCCGGCTGTATCTGGAAGGTGCCCGCGGCCCTCATCTCATTGTCTGACCGGTGACGGTCAGGCAGCCGGTCGGGCGGCGCGTCTTCTAGGTGGGCGTGTCGTCCGACCGGTACTGGCTCGTCTAGGCGCTCCCGGTGTCAGCGGTTCACGCCGGGTTCAGGTCTGCGGCGTATCACGCGGAGGGGAGTGTGATCACGAAGTGGCCGCCGTTGCTCGGTCGGGCGGTGACGTCGCCCGAGGCTGCACGGGCGAGCCGGCGTGACAGTGAGAGGCCGAGGCCGGCGCCGTTCACGCCGGCGCGCGCGGCGAGGCCGCGGTTGCCGGGCTCGAAGATCGTCTCTCGCTCTTCATCGGCGACTCCGGGGCCGTCGTCCTCGACGATGTAGTCGATCTTGGAGCCGTTGCGGGAGACGAGGATGCGCACCGACGAGGTTCCGTAGCGGCAGGCGTTCTCGAGCACCGGCTGCAGTACGCGCTCAGCGAGATCGCGGTCGAGCCCGAGACGGAGTGGCCGTGCCGGTCGCTCGGCGCTGACCGTGAGGTGACGGGTTGCGGCCAGTCCGGACACGCTGAGGACGGCCTCGGCGGCGACCTCGTAGGCGTCGGCTGTCCCGCGGGATTCGCTCGCTTCGTGTTGTGCGGCGGCCACGAGCGTCTCGACGATCCGCGCCAGCTGGCGGGCGTTCTGTTGCACGAGGACGAGGGTTTCGCGGTACTCGTCGTCGCTGCGCTCTCGCCGCAGAGCCAGGTCGACCTCGGCGATCACGCGCGCGAGAGGGGTTCTGAGCTCGTGGGACACCTCGGCGGAGAAGCGCCGCTCATGGCGGAGGCTGGCGCCGATTCGGTCGAGCATGCTGTCGAGTGTCCCGGCGAGCAGGGTGAGCTCGTCGTGGGGCTCACCGCGATCGAAGCGGCGGTCGAGGTCGAACTCGCTCCAGGCGGCGGCCTGTCCGGTCATCTGGACGACGGGCTTCAGTGCGGCCTTCAGGAGCAGCCAGGCTGCGACTCCGGTGAGGACGAGCATCAGCGACGCGAGTCCGAGTGAGCCGCGCAGGGCGCTGCGCTCGGCCTGCTCGAACGGCGCGAGCGACACGCCCGTAACGAGGATCCCTTCGCGCTTGCCGTGGAGGACGATCGGCGCGGAATACAGCCGGATGTCGTCGTTCGGGACATCGCGGATCGCCCCGGGCGTGCGTGCGAGCGCCGCCGCGGCCTCGTCGAGGGGAGAACGCGCGGGTGGCTGGTCGACGACGCCCCCGTGTCCGAAGATCCAGACGTCGCTGTCAGCCAGCGCGTCGCTGGAGGTCTCTGCCCTCGAGATGCGCCCACGTCGGAGCGAGAGCAGCGAAAGCTCGGAGCTCGACCGGGCCCGAAGCAGGCTGTCGGCACTCTGCGACGTGGAGCGATTGAAGACCACGTTGAACCCGTACGTGCTCGCCGCGAGCGCAACGACGAGCGCGGAGAGCAGGATCACGAGCAGCCTCACGCGCACGTTGCGCCAGACCCGCAGGTGGTCTAACCCACGCAATAGCCGACTCCGTGGACGGTCGTGATCGGCGGCGCGCCCTCGAGCATTCGAAGCTTGCGCCGCAGGCGGGCGATGTAGGCGTCGAGCGTGTTGTCGCGAACCAGTGCGCCGTGCGGCCACGCGGCGCGGATCAGGTCGGCCCGCCGCACGCTCTCGCTGGGGTTCGCAACGAGCCGAGCGAGCAGCCGGTATTCCGTCGGGGTCAGCGCGACCCGGTCGGCGCCCGCAAATACCGCGTGCGCGACGGGGTCGAGGTGCAGGCTGCCGACCCGGGTCGTCAGATCGGTCGACGCGCGGCGGAGAAGCGCCCAGGCCCGGGCCACGAGCTCGGCGAACGCGAACGGCTTCGCGAGGTAGTCGTCACCACCCGAACTGAACCCCGACAGCCGGTCGGTCAACGCGTCTCGTGCAGTCAGGAAGAGCACCGGAGTCGAAATCCCCTGTGCGCGAACCGCCTGGCAGACGTCGCGCCCATCCGCGTCAGGAAGCCCGACGTCGAGGATGAGCAGGTCCGGGAGGCTCGCCCGGAGCCGTTCGAGCGCCTCGTGTCCGGTGCTGACGCCGGCGGCTCTGAGCCCTTCTTCCTCGAGGCCACGGACGATGACCGTTCGCAGCTCGAGATCGTCCTCGACGATCAGCACGCTGGGAACCGGCACGAGTGGAGGGTAGCCACGGTCACCTCGCAGGGTGCGTTGGGAAACGGCGTGTTCAGACGATTGTCAGAAGTCGCCTGTCGGAGAGCAAAGGCGGCGGCGCCCCTCATGCGGTCAGGATTTCGTCAGAACCCCCCGGCTACCCTCGGCACGCGATGTTCCCTACGAGACCAGGCGCCATGACGGCGCGCCAGATGCTGAACAAGGTGCCGGAGGTGACCCTCTACTTCTGGATCATCAAGTGCCTCTGCACGACGATCGGCGAGACCTTCTCGGACAACCTCACCTCCACGTGGGCGGGCGGCAGCAACCCGAGCGTGCACGCCCTCGACGTTGCGTCCGTCTACGTGATGCTCATCACCGTGGCCGTGCTCGCCGTCCTCCTCGTGATTCAGTTCACTCGCAAGCGCTATGTCGCGTCGGTCTACTGGGCGAGCATCGTCGTGATCAGCCTGGTCGGCACGCAGATCACCGATCAGTTCGAGGGCAACGGTGACCAGCCGAACAACATGTGGGCGATCACGATCGTCTCCCTCACGCTGCTCGGGCTGGTGTTCCTCGTCTGGTGGCTCGTGGAGCGGACACTCTCGATGCATTCGATCCGGACGTTCCGCCGCGAGCTCTTCTACTGGCTGGCGATCCTCGTCACCTTCGCCACCGGGACGGCGGTCGGCGATCTGATCGCGGAGAAGTTCAGCCTCGGCTATCTCACGACTCTGCTGCTCTTCGTGGCCGTGATCGCCGTGATCGCCGCCGTCTGGAAGCTCACCGCGGTCAACGTCGTCCTGGCGTTCTGGCTGGCCTACATCATGACCCGTCCGCTCGGAGCCTCCACCGGTGACTGGCTCTCCCAGAAGGGCAACCAGGGCTTGAACCTCGGGACGTCGATCACGAGCTACGTCTTCCTCGTGGTCATCATCTGCCTGGTGGCGTTCCTGCAGCTGAAGAAGCCGGACATCACCCCGGTCGAGCTCGCCTACGCCGATCCGATCAACCATCCGCACCTGCCGCATGGCCATCCGCACCTGCCTCACCTCCACGGCGACGAGGAACCGGCAGTCCAGGAGGCCTGAGCCGAGGTCCTTGCCGTCCCTCTGAGTTGCCAGGGTCAGCCCTCGCGCGTCCTGTTCGCGACGCCCGTGAGCGCCGTGAATCCCGCCTGAAGCCAGTCGTTGATGCCGCCGAGGGCCAGGGGCCACGTCAGGGCCCTCCCGAAGACGGGCGCCACGGTGTCGGCGGCCGCGATCCCGGCCGCGATCCACATCCCGAGGCACCGGGAGCACGTGACGAGCTCACCGAGCGCCTGGCGGAAGCCGCCGGTCCGAAGCGGATGCTCGTCCTCCGGATCGTTCGGCGTCCCCTCGACGAAAGGGCTCCTGATGAAGCTCGCGACGTCGTCATGCGCGAGCGTCCGTGCGGCCTTGAACGTCGCGAGCGACATGATGGCCAGATCGAACGCCGTTCGCCGGCGACTGTCCCGCCGAAGCCGCCGGCGTGCATACCCGGTCACCGCGAGGCTCCCGACAAAGACACTCATGATCGTCGCGTAGGCCTCGTACGGTGGTTTCGTGCGGGTCGCCATGCAGCGATTCTCCCCGTGCGGCGCCGGCGTGAAACGAGCGGCGCCCGCGGACGAAGCCTGATCGTGACGCCACTTGGGCCCGTCGTCATTTGCGCAGGTCTCGGTGCCGGATGCCGAGCACGGCAAGCGCGATGAACGCGAGCGTAGCGACGGCGAGGACGGAGAGGTCGGCGGCGTCGATGCCGTTCGCGATCGGGTCGTGGCCCTCGTAGTAATAGAACAGCGAGGAGTACTTGAGCCACGCGAGCGACCCGACGAGCGGAGCGAAGCCGTTCACGAGGAAGCCGAGCACAGCGAACGCCGCCGCACCGCCGGAGGCGACCGCGCGACGGCCCGTCGACGCGGCGAGCGCGAGCGCGAGGGCGCCCGCGGCCCAGCCGAAGAACGCGAGGTGCAGGGACACCGAGGCGAGGTTCGCGAGAGAGATGCCGCCACCGCCGATGGAGACTCCCGCAACGAGGCCGACAAAGGTGGCAAACGCGACGAGCGCGACGCTGACCAGGACGGCGGCGGCCTTCGCGAGCACGAGGCGAGCCCGCGTGATCGGGTAGGCCAGTGTGAGCGCCAGCACTCCTGTCTCCTCTTCGCCCGCGGTCGAGGCGGACGCGACCGAGATCCCGGTATAGGCGAGCAGGAGCGGCCCGTAGACCGCGCCGATCTCGCTGCGCATCCACCCGGTGAGCGTCGCGTAGTCGGCGCCGCCGAGGAGGGTGGTCACGCCCTTGGGAAGGCTCAGCTTTCCGATCGAGCTTCCGACCGCCGGGAAGAGAGCGCCCACGAGCAGGATCACGAGGACGACGCCGAGTGCCGAAAGCGCCGTCGTCAGCATCCGGAGACGGAGCGTCATTCTCAGCGCGGGCAGGATCACGCCGGCTCCGCGTCACGGTAGTAGCCCAGGAAGATCTCCTCGAGGTCGTCGTCCCGGCTTCGGATCGAGACCACCTCGTATGCGGCGAGTGCCTTGACGAGCGCATCGGCAGAGCCCTCGAAGGCGACAACGAAGTGCGTTCCTTCGGGAGTCACCTCGCGGACACCGCCAACAGCTCGCAGCTCCTCCGCCTGGGGCACGTTGCCGCCGAACTCGAGCTCCAGGCGGTGGACTGCGATCCCACGGAGAGCTTTCAGCGAATCGACGACGACGAGCCGCCCCCGGCGAAGGATCGCCACCCTGTCTGCGACCTGCTCGACCTCGGACAGGGTGTGAGACGAGAGAAGGACTGTCCGGCCCTGTCCGGCGACCTCGTGCAGAAGCGCATGGAAGCTCCGCTGGACGAGTGGGTCGAGCCCCGCGATCGGCTCGTCGAGAATCAGGAGCTCGGGCTCGTGCATGAACGCCTGGATCAGGCCGAGCTTCTGGCGATTGCCGGTCGAGAGCTCGCGGATCCGCCGTCCGAGGTCGGCGTCGAAGCGCGCCGCGAGCTCGTCGCGGACCCGCTTGTCGACACCGCCGCGGAGCTCGGCGAGGTAGTCCAGCATCGCCGCGCCGGTGAGCGTGGGGTAGAGGGCGAGATCGCCCGGCAGGAAACCGATCCGACGCCTGATCGCGATGCTGTCTCGTCGGCTGTCCAGCCCGAGCAGCGACGCCGATCCTGACGTGGGCTCGATCAGGTCGAGCAGCAGGCGCATCGTCGTCGACTTTCCGGCGCCGTTCGGCCCGAGGAAGCCCAGGATCTCGCCGCGCCTCACCTCGAGGTCGAGCTCGAAAAGGCCGTGCCCCTCGCCGTAGTCCTTGGTCAGACTCGCTGTCTCGATCGCGGGAGGGTCGCTCATCAGGCCTATCCTGCTCTTTCCGTCGACAGGAACGCCGGCGTGTTGTCTCTCGCGCTCGTTCTGGGTATCACGACCGTGTCGACCGCATGGTGGGCGTGCGCGCTAGGTTTCGAATGCTGCGCCAACGGGAGAGGACGTCACGACGACACGCGCTGAAGCTCCGGCCACGGAGAAGAAGGACTTCATGCCACTCGACGGGTGGGACTACGTCGAGTTGTGGGTCGGCAACGCC
This sequence comes from uncultured Actinomycetota bacterium, assembly GCA_963720045.1. Lineage (GTDB taxonomy): Bacteria > Actinomycetota > Thermoleophilia > Gaiellales > Gaiellaceae > PALSA-600. The sequence continues at coordinate 62,311 of CAVREC010000008.1, forward strand.
AAGCAGGCCGCGTACTTCTACGAGCATGCGCTCGGTTTCACGCGCACCGCATACGCGGGCCCGGAGACCGGAACCCGCGACCGGGCCTCGTACGTACTCGAGCAGGGAAGCATCCGGCTCGTCCTCACCTCGGCGCTCCGCGAAGACCACGACATCGCGCGGCACTGCAGCCGTCACGGCGACGGCGTCAAGGACATCGCGCTCACGGTGCCCGACGCGACCGAGGCCTACCGGCAGGCCGTCCAGCGCGGAGCCCGCGGAACCCTCGAGCCGCAGTCCCTCGAAGATGAGTTCGGCACGATCGAGTTGTCCGCGATCGCCACCTACGGCGACACGATTCACACCTTCGTCAGCCGCGGCGACTACACGGGCCCGTTCAAGCCGGGCTACGTCGCGGTGGCGGGCGGTCCGGTCGCCGGCGAAGGCGTCGGCCTCGAGACGATCGACCACATCGTCGGCAACGTGGAACTCGGCCGCATGGACGAATGGGTCGCCTACTACGAGCGCGTGTTCGGGATGACCGAGATGATCCATTTCTCCGACGAGGACATCTCCACCGAGTACTCCGCGCTGATGTCGAAGGTCATGAGCGACGGCTCCGGGAAGATCAAGTTCCCGCTCAACGAGCCTGCGGTCGGCAAGCGCAAGAGCCAGATCGAGGAGTACCTCGACTTCTACGGCGGCCCCGGCGCCCAGCACATCGCGATGGCCTCGACGGACATCGTCGGCACCGTCGAGAAGATGAAGAGCCGCGGCGTGCTCTTCCTGAACACCCCCGATGCCTACTACGAGGACGTCGGCGAGCGTGTGGGCGAGATCGACGAGGACTACCTCGACCTGCGCCGTCACAAGATCCTCGCCGACAGAGACGACGACGGCTACCTGCTCCAGATCTTCACGAAGACCGCGCAGGACCGGCCGACGCTCTTCTTCGAGGTGATCGAGCGCCACGGCGCCCGCGGTTTCGGGGACGGAAACTTCAAGGCCCTCTTCGAGGCGATCGAGCGCGAGCAGGCACTGCGCGGGAACCTCTAGTCATGCCCTTTTATCAGCGGCTCGGCGACGTTCCCCGCAAGCGGCACATCCAGTTCCGCGACAACGGGACGCTCCTCACCGAGGAGGTGATGGGGCTCGAGGGCTTCACCGGGAACGAGTCGATCCTCTACCACCTCCAGTCGCCGTGCCGGGTCATGGAGCTCGGGCCGTTCGTGCCGATCGTGCGCGAGGAGTGGGTTCCCGATGCGCACGCCCACCGGCACATGAAGACCGGGGGCATCGCGCCCGAAGGGGACGAGATCACCGGCCGCCGCACGCTGATGTGGAACGCGGACGTCGAGATCTCGCTCTGCCGGCCGAGTGAGTCGATGGACTATTTCTTCCGCAACGGCGAGGGCGACGAGGTGATCTTCGTCCACGAGGGCTCGGGGACGCTGGAGACGATCTTCGGCGCGCTGCCCTATCGGGACGGGGACTACGTGGTCGTGCCGCGCGGGACGACCTATCGCTTCCGGCCGGAGGGACCGCAGCGCCACCTCGTGTTCGAGACCCCCGGGCTGATCGAGATCCCACGGCGCTACCGCAATCAGTCGGGGCAGATCATCGAGGGCGCGCCCTACTACCACCGCGACATCCATCCGCCGACCGAGCTGCACACGGTCCGCGAGCGAGGCGAGTTCGTCGTGAAGGTGCGTGTGCGCGGCGGCTACCAGACCTATGTCGTCGACTACCACCCGTTCGACGTCGTCGGCTGGGACGGCTACCTCTTCCCGTGGACCTTCTCGATCCACGACTTCGAGCCGATCACCGGTCGGATCCACCAGCCGCCGCCGTCGCACCAGACCTTCGCCGGCCGGAACTTCGTCATCTGCTCGTTCTGCCCCCGCAAGCTCGACTTCGACCCGCTCGCGGTGCCGATTCCCTACCACCACTCGAATCTGCAGTCGGAGGAGATGATCTATTACGTCTCCGGCAACTTCGGCTCGCGGCGTGGGGTGGAGGTCGGCTCGATCACCCTGCATCCCTCCGGCCTCCCTCACGGGCCCCAGCCGGGGCTCGCGGAGCTCGCCCTCGGAGTGCACGAGACCTCGGAGCTCGCGGTGATGTGCGACACGTTCAATCCGCTGAAGCTGTCGGCCTTTGCCCGCGAGCTCGACGACGGGATCTACTGGCGATCGTGGTACGAGAACGCGCAGCCGGGAGCCGCCGAGCCGGAAGCCGACGCCACGGGCGCCGGGCTGACCTCGCACCTTTGACCGGTTTCGGAGCGCTTGCAGAAGGCGGGCTCGCCTGGCGCGAAGGAGGCGACGTCGTCGGCCTCGTCGGCCTTGGCGGCGTCTTCGCCGAGCCGACGCTGAACGCGCTCCTCGCACTCGGGCCCGAGGGCTGGGGTGAGGCGATCGCCGCTGCCCGCAACCACGACGGGCCGCGAACGAGCGTCGCGGAGACGCGCCTGCGCCTGCCGTTCGACGTCGCCGACTACGTCGACTTCTACTCCTCGCTCGAGCATGCCTCGAACATGGGGCGCATCCTCCGTCCCGGCCTCGAGCCCTTGCACCTGAACTGGCGGTGGCTGCCCATCGGCTACCACGGGCGCTCGGGCACGGTCGTCGTCAGCGGGACCGACGTGGTGCGCCCGAACGGGCAGTTCGCCTCAAACGACGGCGAGCCGGTGTACGGCCCGACGGCACGGCTCGACGTCGAGCTCGAGCTCGGTTTCGTCGTCGGCGTGCCGAGCGCGCCCGGCGCTTCCCTCGCCGTCGAGGAGTTCGCCGAGCACGTCTTCGGCGTCGTCGTCGTCAACGACTGGAGCGCCCGCGACCTCCAGGCGTGGGAGTACGTGCCGCTCGGCCCGTTTCTCGGCAAGTCGTTCCAGACTTCGATCTCGGCCTGGGTGACGCCCCTGGCGTTGCTCGAGCCGAGAAGGGTCGAGGCCCCGCCGCAGGACCCGCCGCCGCTCGGCTACCTGGCCGGAGGCCGCGACTGGGCGCTCGACCTCGACCTGGAGCTCGAGCTCAACGGCGAGGTCGTCTCGCGCGGGAACGCGCGCACGCTCTACTGGACGATGCCGCAGCAGCTTGCGCACGCGACCTCGAACGGCGCGTCCGTCCGTACCGGCGACCTGATGGCCACCGGCGCGATCTCCGGGCCGGACCGCGGCTCCGAGGGATCGCTCCTCGAGCTCTTCTCCGGCGAGCGCTTTCTCGCCGACGGCGACGAGGTCGTGCTGCGCGCGCACGGCGGAGACCTCGCCCTCGGCGAGGTTCGCGGACGCGTCGTGTCGGAGACAACGAAGCGGAAAAGCACCAGCCCGTGAGCTTCGACCATCACGATCCGCGCTTCGTGCAGGATCCCGACCACACGATCGGCCCGATCCGCGAGGAACATCCGCTCCTGCATTCGGATCTCTACGGCGGCTTCTGGCTCCTCAGCCGGTACGACGACGTGACCTCGGCCGCACTCGACTGGGAGTCCTTCACCTCGGCGGTCGTCGGCACGACGGTGATCCCGCCCTCGCAGCCGAGGGAGCACCCACTGCTTCCGATCGAGCTCGACCCTCCCGAGCACACGCTCTATCGCGGGCTCGTCAACGCTCTCTTCTCGAAGCCGCGCATCGACGCGCTGCGCCCCGAGCTCGAGGCGCTCGCCCGCTCGCTGCTCGCGCCGATCGCGCGGAACGGCGGCGGCGACCTCGTGACGGAGTTCGCGAATCCGATGTCGCTCGGGGCGCTCGCACGCTTCATGGACCTCCCTGCGGCGGACGAGCCCCGCTGGTTCGACTGGGTCGAGCGGATGTTCTCGAACGCGCTCCTCGACAAGGCCGACCAGCGCGACGCCGTCCGCGACGCCGAGGCCTACATCGACGAGCTGATCGCCGAGCGGAGGGTAGAGCCGCGCAGCGATTTCATCGGGATGCTGCTCGAGGCGGAGGTCGACGGTCACCGCCTCACGGACCTCGAAGTCCGCCAGTTCGGCGTCCTGATGCTCCTCGCCGGGTACGAGACCACCTCGGGCGCGATCGGTCTCAGCCTGCTCCACCTCGCCGAGCACCCCGAGCAACGCGCGCAGCTCGTCGCCGATCCGGCGGGGCTCGCGCACAGCGCCGTGAACGAGCTGCTCCGCTACATCTCACCGGTGCAGGTCTTCTGCAGGAACGCGACGCACGATCTCGACCTCCACGGCGAGACGATTCCCGCGGGCGACGTCGTGCTGCTGGCCTACGGCGCCGCGAATCACGATCCGCGCGCCTTCGACGATCCCGACCGGTGCATCCTCGACCGGCGGCCGAACCGCCATGTCGCCTTCGGGCACGGCCGTCACCTCTGCCTGGGGGCGAACCTCGCCCGCCTCGAGCTCACGATCATGATCGAACAGGTCGCAGAGCTCTGGCCCGACTTCCGGCTCGACCCGGAGCGACCGCCGACGTGGAAGCCCCGCGGGGACATCCGCGGCCTGGCGACCCTCCAGCTTCTTGCTCCTGTCTAGGAACTGGCGAGCGTGCCCACGATGTTGATCGTGATCGCGAGGATCACCGCGCCGAAGACGTAGGAGAGGAGCGCGTGACGAACGGCGGTCCGGCGGATGGGCTTGGCGGTGAGATCGGTGTCCGAGACCTGGAAGGTCATCCCGATCGTCAGCGCGACGTAGGCGAAGTCGAGGTAGTCCGGCGGGTCGTCGACGTGGAAGTCGATCCCGCCGATCGGATCGCCGTAGTACAGGCGCGCGTAGCGAAGCGTGTACACCGTGTGCGCGACGGCCCAGGCCGCGATCACGCCGCTGACCGCGAGCGCGATCAGGAGGCCCTTCGTCGAGCCCGAACGTGCCGAGGCGTCGACGAGGATGAACGCGACACCGAGGAGGCTCGCGATCGACGCGGCGATCAGGATCGCATCGGCCACCGGGCGCGACCCGTCCTCGGCCCGTGCGACGCGCGCGGTCGCCTTCGCATCGAGGCGGGTCGCGAAGGCCCAGATCGAAAGGAGAAACGAGAGTGCAGCAACGTCCCATCCGATCGCGCCGGCCACCGACCAGGAGGCGCCCACCAAGACCGAGCAGGCGAGTGCCGTAGCTCCGAGCGAGGTGCTCGCGAGCAGGCGCCTGAGCGCCGTCCCGCGCCGGGCACGGCCGTGCGGCTCGAGAGCTTCGAGGCTCTGGAATCGAAGACCGAACGAGTGCATGCAGCGGTAATGCCCCGCCCGGGCCCGATCGAACCCTCGCGCGAGCGTCTTCAGCCCGGCTCGTCGCCGCCGACCGGCCGCTGCCACAGCCGGCGTGTCGCCACGACGTTCGTCTCTGCCGCGATCAGGAAGACCGTTGCGAGAAGGTAGATCCAGGAGAGGAGGCCGATCACGAGCGCGAAGGTTCCGTAGGCGTTCGAGGCGTTCCTGACGACGTGGTTCACGTAGTAGGAGCCGGCGAGCTGAAGCGCCTCGTAGCCAACGGCGGCGAGGGCCGCTCCGCGCACGAAGCAGGACCACGCGACACGGCCCGGGGTGAGCAGGCGGAATGCGAGCCAGAAGAGCCCGAAGTTCGCAGCCAGCGAGATGCAGCCCGCGACGATCCGGACGACGGTGCCGAGGCTGCCGCCGGTGGCGCCGGCTCCCGAGAGTGCGGTCGTGACGAGGAGGCTTCCGCCGAGCAGCACGAGCAGCCCGAGCGCGCGTCCGCGCGAGGCGGCGAAGCCGAGCTCGCGGTCGCGCGGGATGTCCCAGATCCGGCTCATTGCATTCTCGGATGCGAGCAGGACGCCGACTCCCGTCCACAATGCGCCGACGATCCCGATCGCGAGCGCCACCGGATTGCCGGTCAACGCGTGCTGCTGGATCTCGCCTCCGACCACGGGCAGCTGCGCGAACGCCGACCCGGTGATCCGGTGCTGAAGGCTCGAATGGCCCGCGAGCGCGTAACCGAGGACGGTCACGAGGACGAGGAGGAGCGGAAACAGCGAGAAGAATCCGTAGTAGGCGATCGTCGCCGCGAGATATCCACCCTGATCGTCCGAGTACTTCCGCCTCACGGCAAGGGGAAAGCCGAGGACCGCGTGACGGCGCTGCTCCTCGTCGAACCATTCCGCCACCTTCCCGAGCCTCACCGTCGAGCGGTGACGAAGGCCGTGGCTAGATCTTGCGATAACGGGCATCGCTCAACGAGTACGCCGCGAACGCGATGAGCCCGGCCGAGACGACTCCGAGCAGGTAAGGCCCGTACGTCCGGTGCAGGAGCGTCGCGAGAGCGCCGCCGAGACCAACAGCGTCGCTCGGGCGAAAGTCGATTGCAGCCTTCACGAGGAAGATGCCGACGAGTCCGAAGACGACCATCCGCGCCAGGTAGCCGACCGTTCCGGAGACCTCGACGGCGCGACGGACCTTCGGGCTCATCTCGCCGGTCTTCGAGTCCTCGAGGAACGAGCGGGTGATGCCGCGGTAGCCCTGGTAGAGACCGACTCCGATCATCGCCGCCCCTGCGATCCCGACGATCCACACCCCACCAGGCCAGCCGAGCACACCCGCCGTCTCCTTCGACGGCTTGCTCGAGCTCCCCCGGCCGAGCCGGTGAGCACTTCCACGGCGAGAATGCAGAGGATTGCGTAGGCCACGCCGCTTGCGGCTGCGGCGATCCGGTCGAAGCCGCTGTCGGCACCTTCGGGGCCGTGCCCGAGCGCGGCTCGTACGAGCCGCCAGAGTGCGTAGCCGCCCAGGCCGACCGCGACGATCCCGAGGAGGACCCCGCCGAAGCGCTGATGGGCGACGGTATGAAACGCGCCCTGCTGGTTCGTGATCTTGCCGCCCTGGCCGACCGCCAGGCGAAATGCCAGGATGCCGATGATCGCGTACACGCAGCTGCGGGCAACGAACCCGAGGCGTGAGAGCGCTTCGAAGGCGTGCGAGTTGACGAACCCCTCGCTGGCTTCCTTCGCGGAAGCCTTCGCCTGGGCCGGCCGCAAGACGTCTGAGGCTTTCGTGCTCACCCTGCGAGTCTTTCCATGTTTCCGGACTCCAAACTGAAGGCGTCGGGAACGCACACGCTGACGGCTCCTGGATCGACCTCGACCGTGAACTTCTTGACCTTCTCGCGGTCGCCGCCGTCCAGCTCGTAGACCACCTTGCGGTCGAGCTTGACCTCGATCGACTTCGCCTTCGTCACCCGGACAAACGGTGACTCGGCCGAGGAGCCGGCCACCGTGCGGGCGATCGTGCGTGTCCATTGGAACGGCCCGTCCGCGGTTACGACGCCGAACTCGAGAAGGCCGTCGTCGGGCCGCGCGTCGGCGAAGACCTCGATCCCGCCGAAGAGCTCACCGACGTTTCCGGCGAGGATGCAGGTCGCGTCGCCCTTGTACCACGTGACTCCATCGACCTTGATGCGGGCGCCGAACGGTTTGAGCCGCAGGTTCTGCGAGCCGCTCAACACGTAGGCGAGGCGCCCGACTCGATCCTTGAGGCTCCCGGCGCCCTTGATCATCGCCGCGTCGAAGCCGGCGCCCGCCATGACCGCGAATCGCTCGCCGTTGAATCGGCCGGCGTCGAGACGAGCCCGCTCGCCGCGAAGTCCTATCGCGACCGCGTCGGCAATGTCCTTCGGGATCCCGAGGTTCGTCGCGAACAGGTTCGCCGTCCCGGCAGGGATGATCGCGAGATTCGCCGAGCTTCCGGCGAGGACGTCGACGCTGCGTTGCACCATTCCGTCACCGCCCCAGACGAAGACGAGCTCGGCGCCCTGCTTCAGGGCCCGCTCGAGCTGAGCCGGAGCCTTGCGGCTCTTCGGGACCTCGGCCCAGAAGACGTCCGAGATGCCCTCCGCCGCGAGGACGCGGCGGAGCTCGGGTAGCCCGCCGCCGAGGGTCTTTCCCGCGTGCGCGATTACCGCGACCTTCATGTCCGGCCTTCATCGCGAGCGTCGGAAGCGGCGCCGGCGGCACGGCACGCAAAGACGATCAGGCAGAGAGCTCCGATTCCGACCAGCGCCCCGCCGAGCACATCGAGGGGATGGTGCATCCCGCGGTACATCCGCGACAACCCCACGTAACACGGGATCGCGACGGCGAGCGCCCAGAGCACGCCGCGCAGCACCGGGTTCCTGAACCGCGAGGTGAGCAGGAGGACAAGCCCCCCGTACACGGCGATCGAGGCTGCCGTGTGGCCGGACGGGTAGCTGGCATTCACGGGCAGGGTCTCGAGCCGATGAACGCGGGGGCGATGCTCGTGGAAGACGAGCGTGGTTGCGCGATAGGCCGAGGACTCGGCGACGAGGACGAAGACGGCGAACGCTGCGATTCGCCACTTCTTGAAGATCGCCGCCAGCACGGCGGTGACTCCGGCGACGATGGGCAGGACGACCCCGCCCGCGCCGATCGAGCCGATCAGTGACGCCTCGGTCAGCGAAGATGACCGGTGCCTCGCGAGCCACTTGTCGAAACCGTCGTTCGCGCCGGCGATCCCGGGCACGTGGCCTATGACGTCCACGAGCAGGAGGCCCGCCAGGAAGGAGCAGGCCGCGAGCAGCACGATCCCGATCACCAGCGTGATGAAGAAGACGGCCGCGGGATGCCGCCGCCGGCCCAGGGCGCCGGCGAACCGCTGCGCCAAGCCGTCCGCCCGAGGTTCGAGAACGGGGACACCCGACCTGGGCGACGTCTGGTCCATGGAGCCTCGATACTGCGCAATCTGACCTGATCTGGAGGCGGCTGTCGCTGAACTCATCGCTCACGTTTGCCCGCAGGACATCAAGGGCAAACACTCGGCTGTCGTTCCCTCCTCTTCCGATGCCACTTCTCGCCCTTATCCTGCTTGCATTCAGTGCCGCCGCGGTCGCAGGCTTCGGTGCCTGGCGCTATGCGGGGAGAGGCGTCGTGTCCCCGAGGCCCGCAATCAAGGCCGCCGAGAAGGTCGGGCAGACGGCGCGGCGTCACCCCCGTCTTCACCCTCGTCTGGCACGGCGGCTCGATCCGGAGTCGGAGACAGGGCTCGGCCTGACGCTCGCCGCCCTCTTCGTACTCGGGGCCGGCATCCTCCTCGGGCTCCTCGCCTTTCTCATCCGAACGAATTCGGCCCTGGTCTCGATCGACAGGAGCGTCGCGAAATGGGGCAACCGCAACGCCTCGCCCTTCTCGACGCACGGTCTTTCGGCGGTCACGCAGCTCGGATCGATCACGGTCGTGATCGGGCTCGCCGTCGTGCTCGTCGTCGTCGAGATGGTGCGGCTGCCCAACCGGTGGATCATCCCGTTCGTCATTGCCGTCGTCGCGGGCGAGGAGATCCTCGCGACGCTGATCAAGAACCTGGTCGACAGGACTCGCCCCGCCTTCAATCCGGCGGCGGCGACCCTCGGCCCGTCCTTCCCGAGCGGCCACACGACGACCGCAGCCGCCTTCTGGGCCGCTGCTGCTCTTCTGCTCGGCCGTCGCAGGCCGCGGGCCGCACGTGCCGTGCTCGCGGGTGCTGCTGTCGGGATCGCGGTGGCGGTTGCCTCGAGCCGAGTCCTCCTCGACTTCCACTGGCTCAGCGACGTGATCGGAGGCCTCGCCCTCGGCTGGGCGTGGTTCGCGCTCTGCGGGATCGCCTTCGGTGGGCGCGTGCTCCGCTTCGGCGTCGCCGCCGAGGTCGCCGAGGACGTCGCGGCACCTCCTCGGGACCGGCGAGAGCCGCCTCCTGCCCGCGACGCCGGCTCGCACCCGAGAAACACTGCCTCGGGACTGCCGCGGCCATAGAGCGACCCACGAATGACCAAGCCGATCGCACACACTCAGGATCATCCAGGGCCGGTCCGAGCAATCTCGGTTCCGGCCGAGGAGTGGGTCGGAACCCTGATCAGCCGGCAGATCTGCGCGCACCACAGGCGGCGGCTCCACCGGATCGGGTGGGATCGGGCGCTCGCGCCTCCTGCCGGAGGCTGGGCCGAGACCGATCCGCCTCCTCGCACGGGCAACTCGCTCGAGGTGCTGATCGACGGCGCCGAGGCCCTGTCGGCAATCGCGGATGAGCTCCGGCAGGCTGAGTCCCACATCCATCTCACCGGTTGGTTCTTCACCCCGTCGTTCGCGCTCGTTCGGGAAGGCGCACCGCTCGTCCTCCGCGATCTGCTCGCCGAGCTCGCCGAGCGGATCGACGTCCGCGTCCTGGCCTGGGCGGGCGCACCGCTCCCGCTCTTCCGGCCCTCGCGGAAGGACGTCGTCAGGATGGGCGAGCGCCTCTCCGATCGCTCGAAGATCAAGGTCGCGCTCGACAGCCACGAGCGGCCGCTCCATTGCCACCACGAGAAGACGATCGTGATCGACGACCGCGTGGCCTTCGTCGGGGGAATCGACCTGACCTGGGAGACCGGCGACCGCTTCGACTCGCCGGCCCATCCCGCGCGCGCCGCCGTCGGCTGGCACGACGTCGCGACCCGCATCGAAGGGCCCGCAGTCGGAGACGTCGCGACGCACTTCAACCTGCGTTGGCGCGAGGTCACCGGCGAGACGCTCGCACCGCCGGTCCCGGCCGCGCCGGCCGGGGAGGTCGAGCTGCAGATCGTCCGCACGATCCCCGAGCGGATCTACAAGGCGGTGCCCAAAGGCGACTTCGGGATCCTCGAGTCCTACGCACGGGCATTCCGTGGCGCGAAGCGCTTCATCTACCTCGAGAACCAGTTTCTCTGGTCTCCGGAGATCGCGGCCATCCTCGCCGACAAGATCGAGAACCCGCCGTCGGACGACTTCCGGATCCTCCTCCTGCTGCCCTCGAAACCGAACACCGGCGCCGACGACACCCGCGGCGTCCTCGGCGAGTTGCTCGGCGTCGACAACGAACGCGGGCGGATCTTCGCCTCGGCGCTCTTCGCGCGCTCCGGAATGCGGGCCGATCCGATCTATGTCCACGCCAAGGTGGGGATCGTCGACGACGAGTGGCTGACGGTCGGCTCCGCGAACCTGAACGAGCATTCGCTCTTCAACGACACCGAGATGAACGTCGTCACCCATGACGCGGCACTCGCCCGCCAGACGCGGCTGCGCCTCTGGTCGGAGCATCTCGAGCTGCCGCAGGAGAAGGTCGACGGCGATCCGATCGAGGTCATCGACACGCTCTGGAAGCCGATCAGCTGCGAACAGCTCGAACGCCGAAACGACGGACAGGCCCTGACCCATCGCCTCGTGTGTCTCCCTCACGTCTCGAAGCGCACGAGTCGCCTGCTCGGGCCCCTTTCCGGGCTCGTGGTAGACGGTTGAGCTAGCCTCCGGCTTCAATCGAAAGGAGTCGGTACATGCTCGTCGCTAGCAGTTATCCGTTTCTCGATGTTTTCTGGACGGTGCTCGTCTTCTTCGTCTGGGTGGCCTGGTTCATGCTGCTCTTTCGGATCTTCGGGGACATCTTCCGCCGGAACGACATCGGCGGCGGCGGCAAGGTCCTCTGGCTGATCTTCGTGCTGATCGTGCCGTTCCTCGGCGTCTTCATCTACGTGATCGCCGAGAGCAGGGGCATGAACGAGCGCAACATGGAACGCGCGCAGCAAAGCAGGCAGCAGTTCGACAACTACGTGCGGGCAACGGCCTCGAGCAGCGCCCCGGCCTCGGAGCTCGCCGCAGCGAAGCAGCTTCTCGACGACGGCACGATCACCCAGGCGGAGTTCGACACGATCAAGGCAAAAGCGCTCGCCTGAACCACCCGGCGAACGGGCCTGGCGGCCTCTCGCGTGTCGACCACGCGAGAGGCCGGAGGCGGTCGGCCCGTCTGAGGTTCAGAAGATCTCGGGGCACCACGGATGGAGCCCGTGGCGGAAGCTCGAGTCGGCGCGCTCGATCGCCCCGGGAGTCAGTTCTTCGACGCGGCCGCCCTGGGCGAGGGCTGCGAAGCCGAGCCCGCCCAGGTACGCCGAGCCGAGTGTGTCGACGTCCAGGGCAAGATCGGGAGAGGCCTCGGTTCGCTCCACGGTGGCGCCGGCGAGGTGCCAGCGGCCCTCGTTCCACGGGCAGAAGGCATCGCGCACCTCGAGCACGAGGTCGGGCTCGACGGAATAGGTGCGGCCGGCCAGCGCGGCGCCCACGTCCACGAGTCGGACCCAGAGCCCGTCACCCGAGCGGTAGCGCATCCTCCGCGGCTCTGCGAGCAGGAAGAAGAGAGGATGGTCCGGTGGCACGAGCGAGGCCGAGATCGTCTCGACCCAGTCGATGTCGAGCAGGAAGCGCCAGAGCGCGGCCACGGCCGCCGGCGCTGCGGCGATCGCCTCGACGACGACCACCCTTCCCGTGGAGCTGCCGCTCTCCCACTTCGGTTCGTGACGGTAGATCGCGTATCCGGCCGGGGCGCCGTCGAGCTCGAGCAGGGCAAACCGGTTCGTCCCGCCGCCGCGAGGCGCCCCGAGCGTCCTCGACTGCCACCAGTCGTGCGAGCGGCTTGCCATTCCCGGGCGCTGCCGCGCGAGTGCCTCCCAGAGCGGCGGGAACGCCTCCAGCGCTTCGGCTGTCTCGACGAGTCGGACCGCGCCGCGCGGCTCGTACGGGACGGCGAAGGCGTGATGGCCCTTTTGCACGGCGAGCTCGCCGGCAAACGAGGCCTGTCCGTATCCGAAGCGCCCGTAGATCGGCTCCTCGGAGGCCCAGAGCGCGGCCAGCGGATCGCCTCGCTCGTGCGCCTCGTCGAGGCCGGCCCGCATCAGCGACCGCAAGATGCCGCGGCGGCGATGAGTCGGCGAGACGCCGACGACCGTCGTTCCGGAGCAGCGCAGCCCGCCTCCGGGAACCGAAAGAGTGAACGGAAACGATCCGGCTCCGGCCACGACGTCGGCGCCGTCCCACACCCCGTGCATCCGGTCGACCGGGAGCACTTTCGCGAACCGCTGGGACATCTCGTCGCCCGGCTCCATCCCGAAGTACTGGCCGATCGCCATCAAGGCGCTCTGGAACTCGGTCGGATCGGCGCAGTGGCGGAGTTCGAAGCTCATCCGGGGCCGAACCCTATCGGCCGGCACCTACCCGAACGTGAAGACGTACGCCTCGACGCCGGGAGCCGAGAACGCGATCTCGAACGTGCGGTCTGAGATCGAGCCTTGCTGCCGCACGAGCTGATAGAGCCGCGGCTCGGCCAGGGTCCCGTGCCCGTCGGCGTCGACATCGAGGCCGTGATCGCCTGCAGGCAGGGCTCCGTCGAGGAGCACCCGGAACGGCACCGGTGAGCCCTCCCGCGATCGCATCACCAGGTGGACGTCGCGAGCGTGGAAGCGAAACGCGATCTTCCCGTCGGCGCGGTCGAGAACGGCGGCGCGTCCTTCGATCGTCCAGTCGCCGTCGAGCGCCCAGGAGTTGAGCCTCAACCGATCAGGGACGGCGTAGGAGCGGGGAACGCCGAGCTCCACACCCCCGGGAGAGGCGAATCTCTGGCCCTGCTGGTAGCCGACGTAGGTCTCGGGAGATTCGAGAGTCGCCCAGTCGGCCTGCGCTTCGCTCCCAGCCGGCGAGACGGAGACGAGGTCGTCTCCGATGCCGGTTTGCCCCGCCTGGCGCAGGAGCTCCTGGATGATCCTCTCGCACTCCTCGTATCCGCCCTCGCCGTACTGGTGATGGCGAATGCGGCCGTCGCCGTCGGCGATGTAGACGGCGGGCCAGTACCTGTTGGCGAAGGCGTCCCAGACGGCGTACTCGGGGTCGAGGGCGACCGGGTAGCCCACGTTCATCTCCTTCACCGCTCTGCGGACGTTGTCGGGATCGCGTTCGAACGCGAACTCCGGTGTGTGGACGCCGACGACGACAAGGCCCTGAGCCTCGTATTTCTCGGCCCACGCGCGCACGTACGCGAGGGTGCGGAGCCAGTTGATGCAGGTGAACGTCCAGAAGTCCGCCAGTACGACCTTTCCGCGAAGGTCGTCCGCCGTCAGCGGCGCGGAGTTCAGCCAGCCGGCTGCCCGCTCGAAGCCTGGCAGGTGACCCTCCGTGGGAAGCGCCGACGGTCGGTCATCCGGATGCCGCCCGAACATGCTCACGTGTCCCGTCCGCCCACCTCGAGCACCGCTGCGGCGAAGGCTGCCGGCGCCTCCTGGGGAAGGTTGTGCCCCACGCCCCCCTCGATCGTGCGGTGCGAATACGGGCCCGAGAACTTCGCCGCATAGGCACTCGGCGGCGGATGGGGCGCGCCGTTTGCATCGCCTTCGAGCGTCACGGCGGGGACCGTGATCACCGGGGCTTCGGCAAGTCGTTGCTCGAGCTCGTCGTAGCGCGACTCTCCCTCCGCGAGCCCGAGCCGCCAGCGGTAGTTGTGGATCGCGATCGCGACATGATCCGGGTTGTCGAAGGACGCGGCGCTCCGCTCGAAAGTGGCGTCGTCGAAGTTCCACTTCGGTGAAGCTGTTCTCCAGATGAGCTTCGCGAACTCGCGACGGTAGGCCTCGTAACCGGCCCGACCGCGTTCCGTCGCGAAGTAGTACTGGTACCACCACTGGAGCTCGGCCTCCGGCGGCAACGGCACCTTGCCCGCCTCCTGGCTCCCGATCAGGTAACCGCTGACCGAGACGAGCCCCGAGCAGCGTTCCGGCCAGAGCGCAGCGACGATGTCCGCCGTCCGGGCCCCCCAGTCGAAGCCGGCGATGACCGCGTTCTCGATCCCGAGCGCGTCCATCAGGGCGGTGACGTCGAGCGCGAGCGCCGCCTGCTCGCCGTTTCGGAACGTCTCGTCCGAGAGGAACGTCGACGTCCCGAACCCGCGGAGGTACGGAACGACGACCCGGCAGCCCGCCGAGGCGAGGATCGGGGTGACCTCGGCGAAGCTGTGGATGTCGTACGGCCAGCCGTGGAGCAGGACGGCGGTCGGGCCGCCGGCCGGCCCGGCCTCGACGTAGCCGACGTTCAGGAGGCCGGCGTCGATCTGCTTCAACTCGCCGAACGACGGCTCGATCGCCGCGGGATCCTCGGTCATGAGCTCAGACATGCGTGTCCTCCGGTTGGTTCGATGTCGCTCAGCGAAGAGATTTGAACGCGGCACGTACCTCGGTCGTGAAGATCTCGGGCTCCTGCCAGGCCGCGAAGTGGTTGCCGGCGTCGACTTCGTTGAAGTACATCAGGTTCGGGTAGGCCCTCTCCGCCCAGCTCCGAGGAGCCTGGTAGAGCTCGTGCGGAAAGACGCTGACCGCGGCCGGGACGGTCGCGCCCTTGACGTCGAAGAAGCCGAGTTTGTTCTCCCAGTAGAGACGACCCGACGAGATCCCGGTGTTCGTCACCCAGGTGAGCGTGATGTTGTCCAGGACCTCGTCTCGTGTGAGGCTGCCGACGGCGTTGCCCGCAAAGGCCTGTGCGATGTCCTCGTAGCTCGCCGCGTCGTGGTCGAGCATCCAGGCCGCGAGGGCGGCGGGTGAATCGGCAAGGCCGTACAACGTCTGCGGGCGCAGCGCCATCTCGGTCGCGTAACCGATGCCCTTCGTGTAGAGGAACTTCAGCTGCTCCCACGCGCGGGTCTCCTCGGCTGAGAGGCCGGCCGGTGCCTCGCCGCCTGAGCCGAGCGCCTTCGCAACATCGTCAGGCGCGGTGCCGGGCATGTTGGAATGAATGCCGAGCAGCTCGGGAGGTGCTTTCGCACCCATCACGTCGGTGATCTGCGCTCCCCAGTCGCCGCCCTGGGCCACGAACCGCGTGTATCCGAGGCGCCGCATCAACGCGATCCAGGCATCCGCGATGTGCGGAGGATCCCAGCCCGTAGCCGTCGGCTTTCCCGAGAACGCATAGCCGGGCATCGAGGGAACCACCACGTCGAACGCGTCTGCGGCGTCGCCGCCGTATGCCGGCGGGTCGGAGAGCGGGCCGATCACGTTCAGCATCTCGATGATCGAGCCCGGCCAGCCGTGCGTGATGATCAGCGGCAGCGCGTTCTCGTGGGGCGAGCGGATGTGGATGAAGTGGATGTCGAGGCCGTCGATCTCCGTGATGAACTGAGGCACCGCGCTGAGCCTCGCCTCGAGCCGCCCGAAGTCGTACCCGGTGCCCCAGTAGCCGATGAGTGCCTGCATCGCCGCGAGCTGCACGCCCTGCGTCGCGTCATCGACGGTCTCCTTCTCGGGCCAGCGCGTCGCCTGAATGCGCCGGCGAAGCTCGTCGATCTCCGCCTCGGAGATCTCGACGTGAAACGGGCGGATCTCGGTCGCAGGCTCGGTAGGTGCCTGGGTCGCACTCATGCGGCTCTCCTTTTTCTCGGGGACTACTTCTGCCAGTAAGCCGGCTCGGCGCGAACCCAAGCTCTGCTGCAAGAATCGGGGCTTCCGGACGACGGGGGGATTGGCGTGGTTCGGCAACGACTCACGGCGCGTGAGGAGCGGGACCTGGCGATCGCCGCCGAGAGTGGCGACCTCGCTGCCCGGCGGGCGCTCATCGAGGCGTTCCTGCCGACGATCACGGCGCTCGCGCGCACCTTCGGGACAGGGCGCGGGGTTGAGCGGCAGGAGCTCGTGCAGGAGGGAGTCGCAGCCTTGCTCTTCGCCACGCGACGGTACGACAGCAGGTTGGACACGCCGTTCTGGGCCTACGCGTCGTTCTGGGTGCGCAAGTCGATGCAGGAGCTCGTCGCCGAGCTGGCGCGGCCCGTGGCGCTGTCAGACAGGGCTGTTCGCGGCCTCGCGCAGATCCGCGCGGTACGCCGTGAGTACCTGCAGGCTCGCGGCGGCGAGCCGACGCTTGCGCAGCTGATCCGTGCGACCGGATTGAGCCGGTCTCAGATCGAGAGCCTCGAGGCCACCGAGCGCAGTTCGCGCGGCATGGACGAGCCCCTGAACCTCGATTCGGAGACCTCGGCGACCCTCGCCGAGACGATCGCCGACCCAAGGGCAGAAGAGGCATTCGAGCACGTGCTCGCGGCGATCGAGGTCGCGGAGCTGCGCCATCTCGCCGATCAGCTCGACGAACGCGAACGCACGGTTATTCGCGGCCACTATGGCCTCGAACAGCCGGTTCAGACGTTGCACGAGCTCGGAACCGCTCTCGGAGTGACCGCCGAGCGAGCCAGGCAGATCGAGGCCGGCGCACTGGCAAGGCTGCGCGAGGCGCTCGTCCAGCCTTCGTTTTCCAGCGCCTCGTGACAGAAGGTTGGAACTCCGCCGCCGGCGGAGGCGCCGACGCGACGACGTCAGGCTTCAGCGGCGAGTTGGGCGATCAACTCGTCCAGCTCCGGTACCTCGGCGCGGAGGCTCGGCAGGTTCACGACGATGCCCTCCTGGGTGCTTCGTGCCAGCACGACGACGGCCTCTTCGTCGAGCGAGGGGTTCTCTTCGCGGTGGGGGACAAACGGCGGGACGTAGACGTAGTCGCCGGGCCCGGTTTCGATCCGGCGCTCCTTCCCGTCCTCGAGGAACACGAACACCGGGTGGCCCGAGACGACGTAGATCCCGGTCTCCGCCTCGCCGTGGTGATGATCGGCCGAGACGAGGCCCGGGCCGACGTGGCTCTTGCCCATCCAGATCCTGCGCGAGCCCGAGCGCTTGCCGGAGATCGCTTCGTACCGGCGCATCCCCGGCGTCTGGGCGGTGTCCTCGCCGAGCTCGTCGTGCCGGGTGTGGTGCA
Organism: uncultured Actinomycetota bacterium; assembly: GCA_963720045.1. Lineage (GTDB taxonomy): Bacteria > Actinomycetota > Thermoleophilia > Gaiellales > Gaiellaceae > PALSA-600. Next base: position 79,814 of record CAVREC010000008.1, read on the forward strand.
GCTTGATGTGCCACGCAGCCGTGCCGGCGTGGGCGGAGTCGTCGCGGGCCTGGTCGCTCATCTCCGAGCGCCGGCTAGACGGGCGGGTCGTCGCCCGCCGTTCCGCGGGCCTGGTCGGCGAGGAAGCGCTGGAACTCCGCGCCGAGCTCGTCAGGAGTGGGAATCTCGCTCCCGTCGCGGGTGAGCCCGTAGCCGGGCTCGGGCTCGTCCCGTTCCTCGAGCTCGCGGACGATCGACTGCACCTGCTCGTCGCCCGAGGTCTGGAAGTCGATCGCCGCCTGCGTCTCGAGTGCCCGCGCCCGGAGCGGCTCGAGCGCCAGCGAGAGCCCGGCCGACCGTTCGACCGAATCGAGGAGCGCCACGGCGGCTGCCGGGTACTCGAGTTGCGAGAGGTAGTACGGGGTGTGGGCTGCGAAGCCGATCGCCGCTCGGTCTGCCTCCCCGAGGCGGAACTCGAGCACGTGGCCCACGCTCGCCGGCACGAGCACCTTGGTTTCGCCGAACGGCGGAGTCCCCAGCAGCTCGGCCGGCCGCCCGTGCGACGTGATCGCAATCGGGCGCGTGTGAGGGGCTGCCCAGGGGACGCTGTGAATTCCGACTGTCATCCGTACGTCGAGCCGCTCGATCGCGATGAGCACGGCGGCGATGAATCGCTCCCACTGGACGTCGGGCTCGGGGCCGGCGAGAAGCAGGAATGGGATGCCGTTCGCGTCCCGGAGCAGCTTCACGTCGAGCGCCGGGGCCTCGTAGCTCTCCCAGCGATCGGTGTCGAACAGGAGCACCGGCCGCCGCGAGCGGTGATCGAGCAGCTCGTCGACCTCGAAACGGACGACGAGCTCTGGCTCGAACGACTCCAGGAGATGCTCCCGGGCGAGCCTGACCCCGTGCCCGGCATCGACGAAGCCGTCGAGCGCCTCGATCAGAACCGTCCCCTCGCCAAGCTCGGGCGAGCCGATGAAATCGATCAGCTCTGACGGTTCGCGCATATGCCGACGGTACCGAACGTCCGGCAGGCGCGGGAGTCGAAGGTGCCCGGAGCTATCCCCCTTCGACAGGTGAGGCGGGCTGCGCGTGCTCCTCGACGAGGTTTCGCTGGGCGAGCGTGTAGAGCAGCCCGAGCGACGGCAGTACGACGACAACGGCGATCACGAAGACGATCAGCAGGCTCGTGAGCGTGCCGCTCGGAGCGGCCGCCGCGGAGATCGTGAGCTTCTCGGGCAGGACGTAGGGGTACTGGGCAACGGCCCAGCCCCAGATCACGGCGGCGACGGCGCCGACTGCGAGCGGGCGCGCCCCACGTCGGGCGCCGCGGTGGAGCAACACGAGCACGCCGATCCCGCAGGCGAGCGAGAGGAGCACGAGGGGGATCGCGTCGCTCGTCAGGCGGTTGAAGACGTACTCGGCGTCGCTGTGCAGCGGGACCAGGGTCACGGCCGCGAGCCCCCCGGTGACGATCGCGGCGATGAGGGCCCGCCTCGCGAAGTAGCGCTCGAGGTCGGGCGCGCCGGCCCGCCGGGCGTCGCTGACGAGGAAGACCGCCGAGAGGTAGGCGCCGGTCGCGACGAAGAGGGCGCCGATCGTCAGCGACAGCGGGTTGAGCCAGCTCGTCACGGCATCGCCTTCCGCATTGCCGACCGGGACGCGCCCGCCGGCGATCGCGCCGACGACGGTTCCCATGAAGAACGGCGTCAGCACCGAGGCGAGCCCGAAGAGCGTCACGGCCCACGCACGGCCTCGCGCGCGCCGCGCGGTGTGCTGGAACGCGAACCCGGAGCCGCGCAGGACGATCCCGAGTGCCGCGAGGCTGAGCGGGATGAACAGGCTCGAGAAGATCGCCTCGAAGGCGGTCGGGAAGCCCGTCCAGAGCACCACGACGACGAAGATCAGCCAGACGTGGTTTGCCTCCCAGACGGGCCCGATCGCCCAGTCGACGAGCTCGCGTGGTCGCCGCCCTCGCTCGCCGCCACCTGCGAGGAGGCTCCACAGCCCCGCTCCGAAGTCGGCGCCGGCGAAGATGGCGTAGATCGTCGCTCCGATCCAGAGGATTGCCGCGACGGCGTTCGGGCTGTTCATCCTGCCGCCTGAGGTGCGAGGTCCGGCGGCGGGCTCGGCTCCGGGCTGTAGGGCCCGTCCTCATCCGCGCTGTCCTCGGTGCGCCAGCGTCGGGACATCGCCCGCAGCGAGATGATGAGCCCCGCGCCGAGCGCGATGTAGAGAAGAAGGATGAGCGTGAACGTGATCCAGATTCCGCCCGCGTTCGTGACCGCATCCGAGGTTCGCATCACGTTGTAGACGATCCAGGGCTGGCGTCCCACCTCGGTCACGATCCAGCCGCACTCGAGCGCGACGATCGACAGGATTCCGGAGACGGCGGTCGCGCGCAGGAACCACTTCGACTGCGGGAAGTCCCTCTTCCGCCACCACCCGAAGGCGAGCCACATTGCGAGGAGGATCAGCACGCTGCAGATCCCGACCATCGTGTCGAAGGCCCAGTGGAGCATCGTGTTCGCGGGCGGGCGGTCGTCGGCCGGCACGGAGTCGAGGCCGGTTACCTGCGTGGACGTGCTCCAGCCGACGAGGAACGAGTCGAATCCCGGGATCCCGATCCCGCCCTTCACCCCGGTCGCGGTGCACCGGCCGTAGATGTACTCGGTCACGTCGGTCGAGGTCTTCTCGACGCACTCCATGCCTGCGAACTTGATCGGCTGGTCCTTTGCGATCGCCCGCGCGGCGGTGTCGCCGACCACGAACTGGATCGGTGTCGCGATGCACGCGACGGTGAGTGGGATGAGGAGCCCGAGGCGATGGATCCGGTCTCTGCGGCCGCGGAGCATCCCGACCGCGTAGATCGAAGCGACCAGGAAACCGGTGACGAGATAGGCGGCGAGGATCATGTGTGGAACCTCGTACGGCACGGCCGGATTGAAGATCACCTTCCACGGCTCGACCGAGGTGACCGTCCCGGTCGTCGGCGAGAAGCCCTGTGGCTGGTTCATCCACGAGTTCACTGCGACGACCGAGAACGCACCGCCGAGGCCCGTGACGACGACGGGCACGCCTGTCCAGAAGTGCGTCCACGGCGACAGGCGCTTCCAGCCGAAGATGTAGATCGCGATGAAGATCGCCTCGAGGAAGAAGAAGATGCCCTCGATCGCGAAGAGCACACCGAAGACTTCGCCGAAGCGCCCGGTGAACGCCGGCCAGAGAAGGCCGAACTCGAAGGAGAGCACCGTCCCGGTGACCGCGCCGACCGCGAACGTGACCGCGACCGCCTTCGACCAGCGCTGCGCCAGCTTCAGCGCCTCGGCATCCCCGCGGCGAAGGCCCAGGTAGTTCGCGATCAGCATCAGCGCCGGCAGCGCGACTCCCAGCGAGGAGAGGATGATGTGGAACCCGAGCGTGAACGCCATCTGGCTCCGCGCCGCCGCAAGGTTCGAAGCAAGCATCGTCGACGGGAGGTTCACGATCGGACCGCGGATTTGCCGCGAGGTCCCGCGTCAGTCTCGACCGTTGTCACCTGAAGCCTCCCCGTCGTCGCGACGCCACGCATCAAACCAAAACCCGTGGCGCTGCGCCGACCCGGATTCGTCCGGCTCGGCGAACCCTCCGTGGGGGGCGTAGCCTCCGTGTCTCGTGAGCAAGGTCTTCCTCTTCTCGCTGACCGCAGCGCTCAACCCGACGCTGCTTGCAGCGACGACGGTGATGCTGCTGCTGCCGCGGCCCAAGCGACTGCTGATCGGGTACCTCCTCGGCGCCTACACCACCGGGATTCTCGTCGGCCTCGCGATCGAGCACTGGCTGAGCAACTCGGGCACCGTCAGCACGACCAAGAGGACGTTGAGCCCGGCGATCGACATCACGCTCGGCGTCCTCGCGCTCCTCGTCGCCTATGCCGTCCACACCGGCCGCCTCGCCAGGGCCCGCGACCGGCGCAAGACCAAGAGCGCGGCGAAACCGAAGAAGACACCACGCTGGCAGAAGCTCCTGAGCAAGGGTTCGGCGCGAGACACGTTCCTGGCGGGGCTCGTCCTGAGCTTCCCGGGCGCCTCCTACCTTGCCGCGCTCACGGAGATCGACAAGCAGAACCTCTCGACGGTGGCGGTCGTGCTCACCGTCGTCGCCGTGAACCTGATCATGCTGATCCTGCTCGAGTTGCCGCTCCTCAGCTACACGCTGGCGCCCGACTGGACGCCGCTTGCGGTCGAGCGGCTCAAGGGGTGGCTGACGGCCCACGGCGGCCGCGCTGCGGTGATCCTCGCCACGGTGATCGGGCTCGCTCTCCTGATCCGCGGGGTGCTCGAGCTTTCGCTGTAAACCGCTGGAGCTCGGAGCAACCATCGCGAATGGTATCGTCCAGGCATGCGCGCAACCATTGACAAGGCAGGCCGGTTGGTGATCCCGAAGCAGCTCCGCGACGAGCTCGGGCTTCGGCCCGGCGAGGTGGAGGTCAGCGCCTACGGCAACGGCCTGCGCGTCGAGCTCGTGAGCGGGGAGGAGTCGCTGGACGAGCGCGACGGCCGGCTCGTGATCCCGGGTGGCGGCCTTCAGATCGACGACGACTTCGTACGGGCGCTCCGCGATGCCGGCCAGAGGTAGCAGGCCGGAGCTTCTCGTCGACACGAGTGTCGCGGTCGCGCTCACCGTGGTCGACCACCAGCATCACGAGAGTACGTTCTCGGCTGTCGGCGGCCGCCGGCTAGGACTCGCCGGCCACGCGGCCTTCGAGACGTTCTCCGTGCTCACCCGGCTGCCCGCGCCGGCGCGGCGGGCCCCCGCGACCGTCGCCCGCCTGCTTGCAGGGAGCTTCCCGTATACGAGATTCCTCGGTGCCGACGCGGCGGCATCGCTGCTCACCGGCCTCGCCGCGTCGGAGATCGCTGGTGGCGCGGTCTACGACGCACTCGTCGGGGCGTGTGCCGCCGAACACGGGCTCGTGCTCCTCACGCGAGACCGGCGCGCCCTCGAGACCTATCGCGCGCTCGACGTACGTGTCGAGCTCCTGGGCTGAGGTGCGTTGCGAGACGGGAGGGCCGCGATCTTCGATAGGTTCGCCGCCGTCTCACGCCCATCGATCGAAGGGGAGATGATGTCCAACCTCGACGCGTTGCTCGAACGCAACCGGGTCTTCGCTGCGACCGACATCCGGTCGAGCGCTCCGCGCGCTCCCTACCTCCCGCGCCGCAGCCTCTACATCGTCACCTGCATCGATCCGCGCACGGATCCGGCGGCGTTTCTCGGGCTCGAGTACGGCGAGGCGATCGTCGCGCGCACCGCCGGAGGCCGGGTCACGCCGGCCGTCGCAGTCGGAGTCGCCTACATGAGCTACCTCGTCGAGACCCAGGCACCCGAGGGCCCGTACTTCGAGGTGGCGATCATCCATCACACAGATTGCGGCACCCGGCTCCTCGAGGACGCCCGGGCTGCGCCATCGGTTCGCCGCGCGCTCCGGCGTCGACGAGAAGCTCCTCGCCGGCCTGCCGGTCACCGATCCGCGGGAGACGGTGCGAGCCGACGTGGAGCGACTGCTCACCGCGGGGGGGATCTCGCCTCGGATCACGGTCTCCGGCCACGTCTACGACGTCGACACCGGCCTCGTGACGACCGTCGTCGAGGCAGGGAGGCCGCCTGCGTCGGCGCTCGGATCGGAAGAGGCTGTGGAAAAGCTGTAACGAAAGTCATGCGTCCCGGCGCTCCGGCTTGCAGAACACCTGCTCAGACGAGTTTCCGGGCCGAAGACCGGTGCCAGGCACCGGTCTTGCGCGTGGCCCGCCGAGCGGTCGCGGATCGTCGGTTTCGCCTCAATCCGGGTTGGCCGGGGCGCCCTTCGCCGGCTTGACGGCTCGCAGGCAACGCCACGAGGGTGTGCGGCGATATCGTGCGTGAGACCGTTTTTCGGTCGAGCTTCGACGAGAGAGGGGAGACGACATGAGCGGACAGACAGAGACGGCGATCCTCGCCGGTGGATGTTTCTGGGGCATGCAGGATCTGATCCGGAAGCGCCCCGGGGTCATCTCGACGCGCGTCGGCTACAGCGGCGGCGACGTCGCGAACGCGACATACCGAAACCACGGTACGCATGCCGAGGCGATCGAGATCGTGTTCGATCCAGCGGAGACCTCATACCGAGACATCCTCGCGTTCTTCTTCCAGATCCACGATCCGACGACCCTGAACCGCCAGGGCAACGACATCGGCCTGAGCTATCGGTCGGCGATCTTCTACCTCGACGACGAGCAGCGGCGCGTTGCCGAGGACACGATCGCTGACGTCGAGGCCTCGGGTCTCTGGCCCGGCAAGGTCGTGACAGAGCTCGAGCCTGCAGGGCCGTTCTGGGAGGCAGAGCCCGAACACCAGGACTACCTCGAGCGCTACCCGCACGGCTACACCTGCCACTACCCGCGTCCGGGCTGGGTGCTGCCACACCGGGCCGGCGTGACCGCTCCGTAGCGGCGCATGCTCCGGGCGTAACGGGCGAGGCTTGGCTCAGGCCGGGGGGCCGGAGCCGAGCTTCACCGACGTGCTGTGCGACTGCCCGCCGGTGTCGAGAAAGCCGAGCTGTACCGAGTCTCCGGGGTGATGGCCGAACATGATCGCGCTGAGCGCGGGCTGGGAGCCGGTCGGCTGGCCGTCGATCGAGGTGATCACGTCACCGGTCTCGAGGCCGGCCGTCTCGGCAGGTTCGCCGGAGAGAACCTCCCCGACCGAGACACCGGGGGCCGTCGAGCTGCCGGGGACGAGGCCGGTGCCGGATTGGCCGAGCTTGATTCCCAGGAAGGCCGTTGCGCCGACGTGGATCGTGGACGAGCCCTGGCCGGCGACGATCTCCTTGCCGACGGCGACGGCCTCGTTGATCGGGATCGCAAAGCCCGAGCCGGTCTCGCCGTTGAAGGTGAACCCTCCCGAGCCCGCGGTGTCGATGCCGATCACCCGGCCGCTCGCGTCGACGAGCGGGCCGCCCGAGTCGCCGGGCTGGATACCCGCGTTCGTCTCGATCAGGCCCGTGAGCTGCTCCGTCGTTCCCGCCGCGTCATCGGCGGCGGTCACCGACCTGCCGAGGCCGGTGATCGCCCCGCCCGCGCTCGAGGGCGAGCCGCCTCCTCCGCCGGCGTTCCCGATCCCGACGACCGGGTCGCCTTCGTGGAGCTTCGACGAGTCGCCGAGCTTTGCGGTCGCGAGCCCCGAGGCGCCCTGAAGCTGCAGGACTGCGAGGTCGTGAGTCGGGTCATAACCAATCACGTCTGCGGTGTAGGTCTGTCCGTTCCCGACGTCGGTCGCTGTGATCTGCGTGGCCCCATCGATCACGTGGTTGTTCGTGATCACGATGCCGTTCGCGCTGACGACGACGCCTGTTCCCGCGCCGGCTCCGCTCTGATACCCGAAGTTCGAGTCGATGTCGACGACCGCAGGACTGACCGAAGACGCGATCGCGGCTGGATCCGACGGGCCGCCCGAGGCGTTCGTGGTCGATCCGGCCGGCCCGAGGCCGAACGAGCCGCTGATCCCACCGAATTGCCCGTGCCGCCCACGCTGCCGGACCCACCCTGGTTTGTGGCTCCCTGGCCGAATGCGTTCTGTGCCGGCGTCGTCCTGGCGGGAACCGCCACGGTGACCCGCGTCGTCGCCCAGAACTCGTGGTCGATCGCGGCGCCCGCGGCGCCGGCGGCGAGGACGAGGAGAATCACGGCGAGGCCCATCAGGCGGGCGCGTCCGCGTCGCTTCGCCGGCGGCTCTGGCGGCAAAGCCTCGGGGGAAGGTGGCGCCAGGCCCGGCGGCCCGAAAGGTGAAGTTCCAAGCGGACGCGGTGTCGAACCGAACGGGCTCGGTGTGGAACCGAAGGGATTTCCGTGCTCGCTCATCGTGTTTCTCAGCCCTCCTCGTCGCTCGATTCTTCGGGGCCGGCGAGGCCGCGGCCCTCTTTCAGGAGAGCAGTCGATTTTCAATGTCTCATTAAGAGATACCTATCCACCGCTGATTGCCGCAATCACCTCGACGTGGGAGTTCGCTGCGACCGGCGTGTCGAGCCCGGCGCGCTCCTTGTCGACATAGACGTTGATGTGTGAGCGAAGCGCCGGACCGGGATCGCACAGGCGGTCGCGAACGCCGGGCCAGCGCCGGTCGAGATCGTCGATCGTCTCGAGGACGGTCGACCCGCTCACCTCGACGCGCCGCGGGAGCTCCTGGAAGAGCGGCATGAGCGTGATCGGGAGGCGCAGGTCGGCCATGGTCAGTCTTCCAGCACGACGGCTTCGACGGACCAGATCGTCGGCAGGTGGCCCGCGAGCTCGGACCAGCTCTCTCCGTCGTCGGTGCTCGCGAAGAGCTGGCCTGTGCTGGTTCCGAAGTAGAGGCCCGGATCCTCATGGCTGTCGAAGCTCATCGCGGCGCGGAGGACGCCCAGGTGCGCGTCTTTCTGAGGCAGTCCGTGCTCGAGCCGCTGCCAGCTCTCGCCGCCGTCGCGGGTGCGCCAGACCGCCGCGCGGCCCTCCGGCATGCAGCGGGCGTGGCCCGGGTCGAGCGGGATCACGTAGAAGGTGTCGCGGTCGTGCGGATGCGTAGCCGCGGCGAAGCCGAACTCGCTCGGCAAGCCGTCGGTGATCTCGAACCACGAGTGCCCGCCGTCGTCCGAGCGGTGCATCCCCACGTGGTTTTGCTGGTACATGCGGTCAGGATCGACCGGGGAGCGCGCGAGCCGGTGGACGCAGAAGCCGACCTCCTCGTGAGGCCGCGGCCAGTCTGCGCGGAGGCCCCGGTTACGGGGAGTCCAGCTCGTGCCGCCGTCGGCCGTCTCGTAGAGACCGACTCCCTGCACGATCGTCCAGAACCTCGACGGATCGACGAAGTCGGGCGTGATCGCCGAGATCCCGAGATGGCCCGGGGGCTGGGTCGCCGGGTCGTCCCACTCCTCGCTTCCGGGCTGGCCCGCGAGCGTCGTCAGGAGCGACCAGTTCTCGCCGCCGTCGTCGCTCGCGAAGATCCCGGGCGCCTCGACCCCGGCGAGCACCCGGTCGCCGACGACCGCGAGCGAGGAGATCTTCGAGACCTTGCGGCCGTCGTCGTCGGCGAAATTGAGGCCCGCGCTCGAATGCGTCCAGGTCTCGCCGAGATCGGCGCTCCGCCAGACGGCCGAGCCGTGCCAGTCGCTCGCGCCGGCCGCATAGAAGGTGCCCGAGGCCGGATCGGCGACCGCGTGATAGATCGGCCAGCTTTCGCAGAGCGGCTCGCTCACCTTCCAGTCGCGCCGCTCCGCATCGCTTTCGAACAGGAAGAGCCCCTTACGGGTGCCGACGAGGAGAACTGTACGCCGCATCTTCTAACTCACCTCCGAGGTAGCGGGTCGTTGCCGAAGGTATAGACCCACGAGCCTCCCCGAAATCATCGGTCGTCGTTTTTCGCCTGCATTGTCTCAGGCCAGCGATACGATCGTCGCGATGGCCTATGACGAGGAGCTGGCGGTGCGCATTCGCGCGCTGCTTGCCGGTGAGCCCGCGCTGACCGAGAAGAAGATGTTCGGCGGGCTCGCGTTCCTGATCGGAGGGAACATGGCGATCTCGGCCAGCGGCCAGGGCGGAGCGCTCGTCCATGTCGATCCCGCGCGCGGGGACGAGCTGATCGCGACGACAGTCGCCGAACCGATGGAGATGCGCGGCCGGCAGATGAAGGGCTGGCTCCGCGTGGGCTCGGCGCAGCTCGCGTCCGAGTCCGAGCTCGCGAAGTGGGTCGAGCTCGGTGCCGCCCACGCCCGCTCGCTGGCACCGAAGTAGGTCAGGAGATCGCTGCCCGAGCGCGCTGAATAGCCCGCGCCCTCCGGGTGATGAAACCCACCCTCAGGAGCCGGTGCCGGCCTGGGGCTCGTAGAGCGCGTCGATCTTCTGCTGGTTCTGCAGTTCCGCAAGGAGGTTCGCGATCTTCTCCCGCTCGGCAGCAGTCGCAGCATCGGATTCGAGCGTCCCGTCCGCGACCTGCAGCGTTAGCTGCTGCTGGCGGAGTTGAAGCTCCGCGATCTGTCGGTTCTTGGCGTAGTCCTCGTAGGTGCCGAGCGCGCCCGCGACCTTGGTTGCCGCGTTCGCCCCCGCAGCGACCTGCGCGGGGGCCCGCTTGACCGCCGCGAGCACGGCGGCCGCGCGGCTCTCGTCGCTGATCGCCGCGGTCTCCAGAAGACCGTCCCCGTTGAACGCCAGGTCGATCTTGTGCTGCTCGCCGTAGACGGGCAGCGTCATCAGCAACGAGTTGTCGTCGCATACCCAGTAAGGGCTCACGGAGTCGAGGTGGTACCTACCCGAGGTTCCCACCTCCTTGTAAAGCCCGAGTTGCACGAGATGGGGGATCCGCGCGATGAGATGGTCTTCGAGACTTGCCCTGTCGAGGGTCTTCTCGTTTTCAGGCTGCCCCGAGGTTGCCCCGACGTCCTTCGGGCTGAGGTCGACAAGTGCAAGGCCGAGGTGCTCGAGCACCATTTCGGCCGCGCCGCCGTTCTCGGAGTGCGCGAAATCAAGCGTTCAGAAAAAATGAGGCCCGACCAGCGTTGCCGCCGCTCGGGCCTCAGATCCCCGACTCGACCGAAGCCGCTTCGAGAACCACATCCCGCCACCGAAGTGGCTGAACGCGGTGGGAAAGTAGCCGAGGGTGATGAAGTGCGCCAGCGCTCGGCCCGAGAACTTGCCGCTCTTTGCGGCCGTCGGTTTCTGCGGGGGCCAGGGTTTCGGTCGAGGTCGTTCCGGCAAGACCCTGGAGATGACACACCGCGTACTCGTAGTCGCCACCTCGAACGTCGATCCCGACGAAGCGTCAGCAGCGGTTTCCAGCCGGCTCGGCGAGACCGTCGAGGTTCGCGTCGTCGCGACTGCGTCCGGTCTCTCACGCCTCGATTGGCTGACGAACGCCGAGGACGGCGAGCGCGCCGAGGCCGCGGAGCGGGCCGAGCAGGTGGCAGAGGCGATTCCGACCGATCGGGTCGACGCGAAGGTCGGAGACTCCGATCCCGTGCAGGCGATCGACGACGCGGTGCGGACGTTCGATCCCGACGAGGTCGTGCTCGTCACGAAGTCCGACGACGACACGAGTTGGCTCGAGGCCGGCACGGAGGAATCGGCGAATCGCCGGTTCGACGTGCCGATCACGCACGTCGTCGTTCCCTGACCCGGCGCGGCGGGTTGCGCTCAGTGCGGTTCCGCTTTGTGCGTGATCAGCCGTGCGCTCCGGCCATGGGTGACGAAGCTGAACGACCAGCGGATGATCACCACCAGGCGATTCTGGAAACCGACGAGGTACCAGAGGTGGACGAGGAGCCAGGTCATCCACGCGAGGAATCCACTGAGCCTGAGGCCCCTGACCTCGGCGACCGCGTGGGCCCGGCCGATCGTGGCGAGGTTGCCCTTGTCCTTGTAGTGGAACGGCGGGGGCGGCTCGTGCGCGGTGAGCCTCGCTCGCACGACCGCGGCGGCGTAACGGCCTTGCTGCATCGCCGCGGGAGCGACTCCGGGCAGCGTGAGCGGAGCGCCTTCGGCATCGCGGACGCGCACCATGTCGCCGAGCGCGAACACTTCGGGGTGGCCGGGAAGCGTCAGGTCGGGCTCCACGGTGATCCGACCGGCGCGGTCGAGCTCGGCGCCGGTCAGCTCGCCGAGCCGCGTTGCAAGCTCGGAGGCGGTGACGCCGGCCGCCCAGATCACCGTACGGGCGCGGATCCGCTCGGTGCCGCCACCAGGGCTCTCGACGGTGACGCCGCCGGCATCGACGCCCGTCACCACATGGCCGAGAAGCGGTGTGACGCCGAGCCGCTCGAGCGCGTGGGTCGCCTTCGCCGAGAGCGACGGCGGGAAGCTCGTAAGGATGTGATCTGCAGCCTCGACGAGGACGATCCGGGCGTTTCTCGGGTCGATCGAGCGGAAGTCGCCGTGGAGGGTGTCGCGGGCGAGCTCGGCGATCTGGCCGGCCATCTCGACCCCGGTCGGGCCCGCCCCGACGACGACGAAGGTGAGCCATTCGGCACGGCGCGCAGCGTCGGGCTCGAGCTCGGCGGCCTCGAACGCCTCCAGCAGCCGGCTACGCACGACGAGCGCGCTCTCGAGCGATTTCACCTCTGCCGCGTGCTCGGCCCAGTCGTCGTGGCCGAAGTACGAGTACCGGGCCCCGCCGGCCACGAGAAGCGTGTCGTACGGGAGGTATTCCGGCGCCGGGACGTCGTCGGTCGAGCGCAGGACGAGGCGTCGCGCCTCGAGGTCGAAGTCGGCGACCTCGGCCATCACCACGTGGACGTTCTGGCGGCGCTTGAAGATCGTGCGAAGCGGATAGGCGATGTCTCCCGGCGAGAGCGCCCCGGTTGCGACCTGGTAGGTGAGCGGCTGGAAGAGGTGGAAGTTCCGCCGGTCGACGAGCGTGACCTCGGCGGGCGCCTTTGCCAGCCTCATCGTCGCCTGGAGCCCCCCGAACCCGCCGCCGACGACGACGACGCGATGGACTCGAGGCGCGCTCACGTCGCGAAGCTAGCCGAGAACCCAAGCGCGGCAGAAGGCGGGGTCAGGCATCGCCTGAAAACGACGGGACCCGAAGGGCCGAATTCCCGCACCGAGCAGGCGGAAAAGCGGGGTCAGACACTGGAACGAAAGTGTGACGAAACGTCGTCGCGCGTGGCTCGAAACGGCATCCCTGAAAACGCCGACCGACGCTAGGACGGCACCACCGGCAGCAGCAGGTGCGACGGGTGATCCGCGTCGTGGAAGATCCGGTGACCCACGGTCTCGGCGCTGCAGAAGTGCCACGGGACGTGACTCGGTCGGATCGTCGGGTTGCTCGCCTTGCCGGCCAGATCGAGGGCGGCGATCGTCAGCTTCAGGCGGTGACCCTGGCGGAAGAGGTTCGAGGTGGGGGAGAGCTCGATCCGGTACTCGACGACCTCGCCGGGGGTGACCGGCTCGGGCTCGAGGTGGGAGTGGTAGGGCCGCCAGGGCTGTGAGCGCTGCTCGTCGAGCGCTCGATGCGACGCCTTGAGGAAGCCTTTCGTCAGTTCGGCGGCCGAGCCTCCGGGCGCGACGTCGGAGACCGAGACGATCCAGTTCGTGTCGGCGGCGTCGATCGAGGCATAGAGCGTGAGTGCGATCGGGCCCGTCACCTCGAGCGGACCGGCGAACGGGCTCGTCAGGTACTCGACCGAGTTGATCACCGAGGTCTCGTCGGCCGGCTGCTGGACGAAGCAATCGGGCCCACCGGGGACGGGCTCGGGCTCGGTCGAGAGGGCCTGCCGGCGGCGAAGGTAGAACCGCGTCCACTCGGTACGGGCGAGCGGCCATTCATGCTCTGCGCGTTGACGGCCCGTTCCCATCACGTGGAGCGAGATCGGCGGCTCGTCCATGATCCCGTTGTCGATCCCCTTCAGCCAGAAGTCGTACCAGCGCACGACCTCTGCGTTGTAGTGCGCGGGAAACGGCGCGGTGTCTTCCTCCATCCCCTCGATCCGGAGCTTGTTGCGCGCGCCGATCCCGAGGAAGTTGTCGAACGCGCCGCGCAGGTGCATGTGCGCGTAGCCCCACCAGTGCGAGAAGCAGTAGCTCGGGATCCGGATCCGGTCGTACATCGCGGCGGGTGAGCGCTCCCGGTAGAACGGGCCGTCGGTCGGGTGCATCACGATGTCGAACCAGCCGGGCATCCGCTCGGGCGACTTCACCGCCTCGTAGGACTGGGAGTAGAGCGTGAGCACGGGGTCGAGCAGGCGCTCGGCGATCCGCTGCTCGAGCTCCTCGGGCAAGCACTCGTCCTTCGTCGTGGCGGCTGAGCGGGCCTGGATGCTCCCCGAGTAGAGGTGGAAGAAGAAGGACTGGAGGATTCCGCCGTGGTGGGTGCACTCGCGGTAGAAGTCCGCCGGCGCGTTCCAGGGCATGATCGCCTTGAGGTGCGGAGGCTGCGTTGCCGCGACGAGCGGCTGGATCGCGCCGAAGTAGGAGACGCCGACCATCCCGACGTTGCCGTCGCACCACGGCTGTGCCGCGATCCATTCGACGAGGTCGTGGCCGTCCATCGCCTCCTGTGGCGAGCACCAGCCACGGTATTCGCCGCCCGAGGCGCCGATGCCGCGCAGGTCGGGGATCACGTGCGCGTAGCCGTGCGCCGTGAGGTAGGCCGGGTCGCCGGCCTCGATCCCGCGGTTGTAGACCGAGGAACGGTCGCGCGGCGTCGTTCCCCAGGGCTGCGGGGCGATCGGGAGCGACTGGGCGTTCTTCCCGTACGCGGACATCGCCAGCAGGGCTGGAACCGGTTCGTCTGCGTCGGGGCGGAAGACGTCGGCTGCGAGCCTCACCCCGTCGCGCATTTCGACGGCGACGTCGCGCGTTTCGATCATGTTCCAGCGCCGAAGACCCCGGAAGCGGCGAGCTCATCCACTCGTTCCCGCGAGTAGCCGCAAAGCTCCATCAGCACCGAGACGGTGTCCTGGCCGCGGGCGGGAGCGGGGCGGAGGGGCCTCGGTTCCTCGCCGACCCTCAGCGGGCTTGCGACCTGGCGGACCCTGCCGAGTCGCGGGTGCTCGATCTCGACGATCGACTCGCGCGCGACGGCTTGCGGCTCCAGGAAGGCCTGCTGCACGTCGTTGACGGCCGAGCTCGGAACGCCCTTTGCGCCGAGCGCCGCGAGCCAGTCGGCGGAACGGCGTGCAGCGAAAGCCTCGTCGAGGATCTCGAGAAGCTCCTCGCGGTTCGCATCGCGCGCTGCGAAGTCGTGGAAGCGCGGGTCGTCGGCAAGCTCAGGCCGCTCGATCACCTCGCAGACCAGTTTCCAGAACTTCGGCTTCGGGCAGGCGACCACGATCCAGCCGTCGGCTGTCGCGAAGTTCTGGAACGGGACGATCGACGGGTGCGCCGAGTTCCGGCGCCGCTCCGGGACGTAGCCGTTCGTGGCCGCCCAGGTGCCGACGTAGACGAGCTCGGCGAGGGCGGTGTCGAAGAGCGAGATGTCGCAGTCGCAGCCCTCGCCGTCGCGGCCGGCGCGCCAGAGACCGGCGAGGATCGAGATCGCTGCCACGTAGCCGCCGGAGAGATCGACGAGCGAGAGCCCGCTCTTCGTCGGCGCCTCCCCGGGTGCTCCGGTCAGGCTCATCCAGCCGGCGAGCCCTTGCATCATGTAGTCGTAGCCACCCTCGGCCGCGCGCGGGCCGGTCATCCCGAAGCCCGAGAGCGAACAGCAGACGATCTTCGGGTTCGTGTCCCTGAGCTGCGCATAGGTGAGGCCGAGGCGCTCCGGCTGGTCGCCGCGCAGATTCGAGAAGACGGCGTCCACCGAGCCGACGAGGTCGAGGAGCACCTCGCGTCCGCGGGGGTGGCGCAGGTCGAGGGAGACGCTCTTCTTGTTCCGGTTGAACGTCTCGAAGAACAGGGAGTCCTCGCCTTCCTGGAACGGCGGGACGTACCGGCCGACATCCCCGCCGGCGGTCGGGTCCTCGATCTTGATCACCTCGGCGCCGAGGTCGGCGAGCTGCAAGGTCGCCCACGGGCCGGCGCCGAACTGCTCGATCGCGATGACACGGATATCGGCTAGCGGCAGCGTCATCTTCGGGGTCTCCGGCGTTCTCGCCCGGGCCGATGACATATAACACGACGCGTGTCCGGCACCCTCTCGTCGATGCGCTCGGTGCTGTTCACGCCGGGGAGCGACGAGCGGAAGCTGGGGCGGGCGCTCGCGTCCGACGCGGACGCGGTCGTCGCCGATCTCGAGGATGCGGTCGCCCCGGCGGAGAAGGCGGGTGCGCGGGAGACCGTGGCGCGTTCGTTTCGGTCGTCCGGCGCCGGTGGCGGTGGCGGTGCGCGGCTCGTGCGCGTCAACGGCTTCGACACGCCGTATTTCGAGGAGGACGTCGCGATCCTCGGCGGTCTCGGGCTCGACGGTGTCGTCCTGCCGATGGCTTCTCCCGACGGCGTCGCCGCGCTGGCTGCTGCGGGGCTCCCGATCGTGGCTGTCGTCGAAACCGCGATGGGAGTGCGCCTCGCCTACGAGATCGCCGCGAGCCCGGGCGTGGTCGCGCTGCTCCTCGGGGCGGTCGACCTCGGGGCCGAGTTCGGGCCTCGAAACGCGGTCGGACGGGCTCGAGATTTCCTACATGCGCTCGAAGCTCGTCGTCGACTCCGTCGCCGCCGGGATCCGGGCCCCGATCGACTGCGTGCACCTGGCGTTCGGAGACGAATCGGGCCTCGAGTCTCAGGCCCTGCTCGCCCGCAGCCTCGGTCTGCGCGGCAAGGCCTGCATCCATCTGGATCAGGTGGCGATCGTGAACCGAGCGTTCGCCTCGCGCCCGAGGAGGTCGCGTGGGCATACCGGGTTGTCGAGGCAGCTTCGGCTGGGCTCGCGGGCGGACGGGGCGTCGTCGCCTTGGACGGTGCGATGGTCGATGCGCCCGTCGTCGCCCGTGCGCGCCGGATCATCGAGGAGAGCGAGAACCATGTCGGCTGACGGAGGGGCGCCGAAGTCCTGGCGGGGACGCTTCTACGAGGACTTCGCGGTCGGCGACGTGTTCCAGAGCCGGCTCGGCCGTACTGTTAGCGAAGCGGACAACATCTGGTTCACGTGTCTGACGATGAACACGAACCAGACGCACTTCAACACGCCCTATGCCGAGCGGACGCAGTTCGGTCAGATCCTCGTGAACAGCGCCTTCACGCTCGCGCTGATCACCGGCCTGACCGTGCCGGACACGAGCGAGAACGCCGCGGCGAACCTCGCCTGGACGGACATCGTGCTTCCGAAGCCGGTCTTCGTCGGCGACACGCTCTGGGCCGAGTCGGAGATCCTCGAGACGCGCGAGTCGCAAGTCGAACCCCGACGTCGGCATCGTCTCCATGCGCTGCCGCGGGATCAATCAGCGCCGCGAGGTCGTGATCGAGTTCAGGCGGACTTTCATGATCTACAAGCGCACCGCGACCCAGGCCACACCGATGTTCCCCGGCACCGACGCCGACTGGCGTTCTTCGCCGCAGCCCTGAGCCCGGTCCAGCCCGCCGTCGACCCGTTCCCGCACATGGCCATTACGGCCCTGGCTGCAAACGACATGTCCGGGACTGTCCCCGGACAGTGTCCAAAAACGACTAGGACGGGGACAGTCCCCGGACAGTGTCCGTTTCGGCCATGGCTGGGGACTGTCCCCAGCCATGGCTCGAAACCGCGTGTCCCAGACGGACTACGCCTCTTGGACTTGGCTACTCCGCGGTCGGAAGGCTCGAGGTTGCCGAGGCCTCGGCGGTGCACGAGGCGCAGTGGCAGAGGACGATGCCGTGCTCCCGGTTCCAGTCGGTTGCGACGAGCGAGTTCGCCCGTGACCGCGTGAGAGGCGTCGCTCGCGACGTAGACGGCCAGGGCGCGGATCACCGCCGGGTCGTGCATGGCACCGCGCTCCACCTCGGTCGTCCACTCGGGGAAGAAGCCGGTGTCGGTCATCCCGCCGGGTTGAATCGCATTCGCGCGAACGCCGTGCTCGCGCGCCTCCGCGGCGATCACCTTCGTCAGGCCCTCGATCGCGAACTTCGAGCTTGCATAGGCGGCAAGCCCGGGTCGCGGGAAACGGACCGTACCCGAGCTGAACGTGACGATCGAGCCGGACCCGGCGGGGATCATGTGCCGGAGCGCCTCGCGAACGGAGAGGAACGTGCCGGTGAGGTTCGTCTCGATCACCTTCGACCAGTGCGCGAGTGGGAGGTTGACCGCGTAGCGATCCTCGCGCGCCTCCGATTCGCGGACGTCGAGCCCAGCGGCGGCGACGAGGACGTCGAGCGCACCGAACTCCGAGACGCAGCGGCCGACGAGCGCGCGGACGTCGGCTTCGCTGCGGACGTCGGCGGAAACCACGATCGCGACGCCGCCGAGGTCGCGGCAGGCCGCCGCCACGGCCTCGTCCTCTGCCGGGACGACCGAGGAGACGATGACAGACGCGCCCTGCGCCGCGTACTCGAGCGCGATCTCGCGACCGAGGCCGCTGCCTCCGCCCGTAACGACCGCAGCCTTGCCTTCGAGCGCCCGAGCCGCTCGGTCAGCCGGCATTCGCGAGCCGCTTGTCCGGCGCAGGCAGGCTCAGATACTCGCCGCGATGGAAGAGAAGCGGATCGGCGCCGTCGTTCGTCGCGCCCGCGACGACCTGGCCGATCGCGACGACGTGGTCACCGCGCTCGAACTCGGAATCCAGGCTGCACACGAGCCAGGCGACGCTGCCGTCGATCACCGGAGCTCGATGCTCCATCCGGTAGTCGAGCTCGGCGAACTTCTCCTCGTGGCTCTTCTTGGTCGCGAAGAGCCGGGAGATGTGCTCCTGGCCCGCAGCGAGCATGTTGATGCAGAAGAGCTCGGACTGCCGGACAGCGTGCAGCGTGCGAGAGCTCAGGTCGAAGCACACGAGCACGAGTGCCGGGTCGAGCGAGAGCGACGAGAGCGCGTTCGCCGTGTTGCCGGCAGGCCCCTCGTCGCCCTGCGCGGTGATCACGCTCACCCCGGTCGCCCAGAAGCCCATCAGCCGCCGGAAGTCAGCCGCCTCCACGAGCCGATCCTATCGGGCGGTCCGCGAGAAGCCGCCACGGGGCCAGCGGCAGCTCGTTCACACGCGCGCGGCTGCCGAGCGCCGCGGCAACCGCGTTTGCGACGGCTGCCGCGGCGCCGGCGGTCGAGATCTCCCCGACCCCACGGACCCCGAGCGGGTTGCGCGGCGAGGGCACGAGCTCGAGCACGACCGTCTTCACCTCCGGCATGTCGGCCGCCAGGGGAACGTGGTAGTCGCGGAGCCCGCCGGTGAGCGGCTCGCCCTCGTCGCCGTAGGCGAGCTCCTCGAAGAGGGCGCCGCCCGCTCCCTGCACGGCCCCGCCGGCGAGCTGCCCGCGCGCGATCTCCGGGTTGATCACGAACCCCGCATCGACCGCGACGGCCAGCTCGAGGAGCGAGACCGCGCCGGTCTCCGGATCGACCGCGACACGCGCGGCGCAGGCGCCGTAGGTGTACGCAGCCCCTCGGTTCTCGAACGTGGCGCGGACCTCGAGCGGACGATCGCCGCCTCGCTCGCGGATCGCCTCACGGAGCGCGACCGCCGCCTCGTGGCAGGCGCTTCCGGCCATCACCGCCGAGCGGCTCGCGAACGTTCCGCCCGCCTGCTCCTGGGCGCCCTCGATCACGGTCACCTGGTGGGACTCGATCGAGAGGACATCCGCGACGACCTGGGCGAACGTCGTCCCGTGCCCCTGGCCGAACGACGAGGAACCGACCGTGACCGTCACGCGGCCGTCGGCCTCGATGCGCGCGGCTGCGGTCTCCGCGCCGGGCGTGCCGCTTCCCTCGACCATGCAGGCGATGCCGGTGCCCTGGAGCAGGCCTTCGGCTACGGGGCCGCCTTCGATCTCGGCGAGCACACGATCGAGCGTCTCCGAGTACCGGCCGCCGTCGTAGACGACCCCTTCGAGCCCCGTCGAGTACGGCATCTCGTGCGCGGCGACGAGGTTCCGGCGGCGAAGCTCCACCGGATCGAGCCCGAGCTCGCCCGCGGCGAGATCGAGCAGGCGCTCGCGGACGAAGGCCGATTCGAAGTACCCCGGCCCACGCATCGTCCCGAGCGGCGGCTTGGAGCTCCGGAAGTGCTCGGCGCGGCAGCGGAAGGCCGGCACCCGGTAGGGCCCGGGAAACGCGCGGATCGCGAGCCGTCCGGGCGTCAGCCCGTTTGGCCCGATGAAGGCGCCGAGATCGGCTTCGAAGGTGGCCTCGAGCCCCAGGATCGTCCCGTCGGCGGCGACGGCCAAGGCGGCCTCCCAGATCTGGCCGCGCGACTGGTACGCGCTCTGGAGGTGCTCGAGCCGCTCCTCCAGCCACCGCACCGGACGGCCGCAACGGAGCGCCGCGAGCGGCACGAGGAGATCCTCCGGATGCATCTCGCCCCGCACGCCGAAGCCGCCGCCGGTGTCGATCGGATGCACGCGAACCCGCTCCGGCGGCAGCGAGAGCGCACGCGCGAGCGACCGATGGAGAAACTGCGGCGCCTTCGCGGCGGCCCAGACCGACAGCCCGCGCGTCTCCGGGTCGTAGTCGGCGAGCAGGCCGCGCGTCTCGAGCGGCAGCGCCGCCTGGCGCCCGATCGCGAAACGCTCGCGGACGACGACAGCGGCCGCTTCGAACGCCGCCGCGAGCTCGCCGAGCTCCGCCTCCTCGGTGTGGACGAGCTCTTGTGCAGGAGGCGGAAGCTCCTCGACCTCGACGAACACCGCGTCCACCGCGTCCTGGGCGGCCTGGGGGCTCACGGCCACGACGACCGCGACCGGTTGCCCGACGTACCGAACCTCCCCGACCGCCAGCGGTGGCTGGAGATAGCGCTCGAGCTCCTCAGGAACGGGTAACCGCGTCGGGATCGGCGCGAGGTAACCGGCGACATCGCCCGCGGCAAACGCGTCGACGACCCCGGGAAGTGCCAGCGCTGCCGCGAGCTCGACGCCGCGCAGCCTCCCGAAGGGATACGGGCTGCGAACGACCGCCGCATGGAGCATCCCGTCGATGCGGATGTCGCCGGCGTAGCGGCCCTCTCCGCGAAGAAACGCGCGGTCCTCGAAGCGCGGGATCGCCCGCCTTTCCGTCGACGGGGCGCTCGCAAGGGTCGTCAAGGCCGTTCGAAGGATAATCGCGAGATGCGCCCCGACTCCCAGCCACGTGCCGTCGCGATCATCGGCGCCGGCACGATCGCCCGCACGGTCGGCGGGCGACTGGCGGCGGGTGCGATTCCCGGGCTGTGTCTCTGCGGGTTTCTGACCCGCGCGTCCCAGGATGACCTACCGGGCCCCGAGCTCGCCGAGCTTCCCGGCACAGGTGCCGTCGTCGTCGAAGCCGCAAGCCATCAGGCAGTGCGCGACCTCGGCGCGGACGTCCTCGCCTCCGGCGCCGATCTCGTCTGTATGTCTGTCGGGGCGCTCGCCGACGCGTCGCTTCGGGCGAGGCTTGCAGAAGCTGCCACGAGCGGGGGCTCACGTCTGATCGTTCCGAGCGGAGCCATCGCCGGGCTCGATCTGCTGCGCGCGGCGGTCGAAGCCGGTCTCGACGAGGTGGTGATCGAGCAGCGGAAGCCGCCCCGGGCACTGCTTCCCGAAGCAGAGGCAGCAGGGCTGACCGAAGCACGCGTCGTCTTCGACGGTGCCGTCTCGGATGTCGTCGTCGCCTATCCGAAAACGACGAATGTCGCGGCGGCGGTGGCGCTTGCAGGGCTCGGCTTCGAGCGCACGCGCGCCATCGTCGTCGCCGATCCGAGCCTCGATGCGAATCGCGCGCTCTTGACCGCGCGCGGCAGCTTCGGCACCCTCACGCTTCAGCTCGACAACGTCGTAAGCGCGAACCCTCGGACCTCGGCGATCGTCGCCTACAGCGTCATCGCCACACTTCGCGGGCTCGTCGACCCGCTTGTCGTAGGTTAGGAACCGATGGCGAAGGACAATTCCGGTTGGCTCTCGGAGCTCGCGGGCAAGAGCGTCTCGGCACCGAAGCGCGAGACGCTCGAGGATCTCGTCGAGTCGCGGCCGTTCTGGGACTCGCTCGCGGACTTCGAGGGTCTCCCGGCGGGCGTCGAGGTGCACGAGGCCGTCGACCTCTGGGACCGCGGCGAGAGAAAGCTCACCGCCGAGATCTACGTTCCCGACGGTCCGGGCCCGTTCCCGCTGCTCGTCCACATCCACGGCGGCGGCTACTGCGTCTCGCGTGCGATCAACGACCGGAAGTTCGGGATGCGGATCGCTGCCCGCGGCTACACCGTGCTCAGCCCCGACTACGGGCTTGCGCCCGAGCATCCGTTTCCCTGGGCCGTCGAGGACTGCCTCTTCGCAGCCCGCTGGCTCACGAAGAACGCCGCGGCCTACAAGGGCGATCCGTCGCGGCTCGTGCTCGAAGGCGGCTCCGCGGGAGCAGGGCTCTCGGCCGCGATTCTCGTTGCCACGAACGGTCTCGCCGGCGAGCTCGACCAGGGCGGGCTCGAGGACGTCGAGCTGAACGTCGCCGCCGCCGTCCTCTTCTACGGGATGTTCAGCTTCCCGCAGCTCCTCCTCGACCCGGGCTCGAACGTCGGCTCGGCCGAGCTCTGGAACCGCGCCTACCTCGGTCCGCACTTCACGACAAAGCTCCGTGATCCCCTCGTGAGCATGGTCTACGCGCCGAATCTCGATCGTTTCCCGCCGACGTATCTCTCCTGCGGCCACGACGACTCGTTCCTCGGGCAAACGCTCGAGCTGACGAAGGCCCTGGCCGATGCGGGCGCGCCGGCGACGGTGTCGATC
Organism: uncultured Actinomycetota bacterium; assembly: GCA_963720045.1. GTDB lineage: Bacteria > Actinomycetota > Thermoleophilia > Gaiellales > Gaiellaceae > PALSA-600. Next base: position 102,064 of record CAVREC010000008.1, read on the forward strand.
GTCGAGGGTCTGAACCACAACTACGCGAAGGCCTACGCCAACGAGGTAGCTCAGGCCGAGGTCGAGCGCGCGTTCGCCTGGCTCGCGGAGAAGGTCGCGCCGTCTGTGGAAAAGCTGTAACAAAAGTCATGCGTGAGCCCCCGCCGGCTCGCAAAAACGCTGCTCCGAACCGCTTTTCGGGCCGAGAACCGGTGCCAGACACCGGGTTTTCGGATCGCGTCGCGGCCCGGGGCGGGAGGTGTCTTCAGTAGACGATCTGGGCTGCCTGCCAGGCAGCGAGCTGCTCGAGGCTGTGGCCGAGGAGCCCGCAGAGGATCTCCTCGTTGTGTTCGCCGAGCGCTGGAGCGCCGCCGTAAGGACGGGTCTGCGCATCCGCGAAGCGGAGGGGTAGGCCGGCCATCTGCACCTCGCCGAGGGTGGGGTGGGTGACGGCCTGGATGAAGCCACGAGCCTCGAGGTGGGGATCGTTCGCAAGGTCTTCGCCGCTCTGGACGACGCCGGCGGGCACGCCGTTCGCCTGAAGCCGGTTCATCATCTCGTGCGCATCGAGCTGCGCCGTCCAGGCGGCGACTGCGGCATCGCGATCGTCCGCCTCGGGCGAGATTTGAGCCACCTCGCAGAGCCGCAGCCATTGCTCCTCGTCCGCGCACGCGATCACGCACCAGCGATCCTCGCCGCGGCACGAGTAGCAGCCGTGCAGCGCGAACGCCGGGTCGGCGTTCCCGACCGGCTCCGGGTCTGCACCGTTGATCGCCGTCTCGAGATAGCTCGTGCCGAGCATGTAGGCCGCCGCCTCGACCTGGGCGAAGTCGAGGAGCGCGCCCTCGCCTGTGTGGTCGCGCCGCAGCAGGGCGGCGACGACGACGAGCGGCACGAGCACCGCCGCCAGGTAGTCGGGATAGACGCCCTGCGACCCGACCGGCTCCGCCTGCCCGGGGTGGTTCCAGAGGTGCGTGAGCCCGGAGAACGCGGCGAGCGTCGGCCCCCACGTGCCGTAGAGGCTCCGCGGCCCGGTCGCGCCGAGCCCGGGCATCCGCGCCACGATCACATCCGGCCTCAACGCCGCGAGCGCCTCGTAGTCGAGTCCCAGACGCGGCAGGACATCGGGTCGGAAGTTCTCGAGCACGACATCGGACACGGCGACGAGCTCGCCGAGCAGCGCGCTGCCGGCGGGGTCCTTCAGGTTCAGCGTCACCGAGCGCACGTCGAGGTTCGTCTCGAGGAACCGGGGAGACGAGTCGAGGTCGTTCCCGAAGAAGCGGAATGCATCGATCCCGCCGGCCCGCGACTCCACCTTGATCACGTCGGCCCCGAAGTTCGCCATCAGCCGGGCCGCGTTCGGGCCGGCGATTCCTGTCGTCAGGCTCAGGACTCTGACCCCGTCCAGCGGCATCGCGGAGGGCGTCCCGCCGGCAGGACGACGCGCCACGGCTTCGCCCCGGCTCGAACCGAGAAGCGGCGGGGCGTGGACCGTCACACGCTCGCCGTCGATGACGACCGGCAGCCGAGGCGCGAAATACGAGCCCAGCACCGCGTGCTCGACGGGCCCGAAGAACCCGCGCTCCACGACGTGCGGATCGGCCATGAACTCCGACGGCGCGTAGACCGGCAGGCACGGGATCCCGCCCGCCTGCATCCGCTCGGCCAGCTCGAGCTTTCCAAACCGGCGCGTGAACCGCTCCACCGCCTCGTCGAGAACGGCGTGATTCGCACGCCGGAACCCAGGAGCGGCCCACTGCTCGCTCTCGAACTCGGCCGGATGTCCGGCCCACAGCTCGAGGAACCGCTTCCAGTGGATCGAGGAGATGAAGAGGAACACATGCCCGTCGCGGCACGTGAAGATCCGTCCGGGCGCGACGTGCTTGTGCTGGCTCCCGTCGCGTCGGATCGAGGCTCCGCCGTGGGCGAACTCGCGGATCAGGTGCTCCTGGGTCGCAAGCGCCTCCTGAAGCGAGACGTCCACCTGGTCGCCGTGGCCGGTGCGCTCACGGCGGCGCAACGCAAGCACGCAGCCGAGCGCCGCGGCCACCGAGCCGAACCCGAAGCCCTGAGCATCCGGCCCAGAAACCGGGGCAGCAGAGGCCTCGCCCGAGATGTACATCAGCCCGCCCATCGCCTGCACCACCAGGTCCGGCGCGAGCCAGCCCGCCCGCGGCCCCGTCAGCCCGAAGCCGGTGACCGAGGCCACGACGAGCCCGGGATTCGCCGCCCGCACCGCCGCCACGTCGAGCGAGCCGCTCTCGAGCACCACGTCCACGTGACCGAACAGCTCGGCCGGATCGCCCACGAAGCTCTCCTTCCCGCCGTTCAGGAAGGCGAAGCGAAGGCTCCCGTCCGGATGCGCCACCCCGTGCGCGAACGGCCCGAGCCCGCGAACCGGGCTACCGCCCGCCGGCTCGGCGAGGATCACCCGCATCCCGAGCTCCGCGAGGAGCTTCCCCGCGAGCTGCCCTTCGGCGCCCGTCAGGTCGAGGGCCGTGTAGCCCTCGAGCATCAGCGGGAGCGGATCAGGTTCCGCGCGAGCCGCCAGCGCATCACCTCGGTCGCACCCTCCGTGATCCGGAGCGAGCGCATCTGCCGGAACCAGCGCTCGAACGGCAGCTCCTTCGTGAGCCCGATCGAGCCGTGGATCTGGATCGCGCGGTCGACGACGCGGTTCACCATCTCGGAGCAATAGACCTTGACCATGTACGACTCGTCGCGCGTGTCGAGCCCCTGGTCGTAGCGCCAGGCGCAGCGCTGCACCATCAGCCGCGCCGCGTGGATCTCGATCGCCGAGTCGGCGATCATGAACTGGATCGCCTGCCGGTCGGCAAGCGGCTGGCCGAAGGTGACGCGCTTCTTCGCGTAGTCGATCGAAAGCTCCAGCGCGCGCGAGGCAACCCCCACCGGATGCGCGCCGTGCCCGAGCACGCGCCCGACCGTGAGGAAGCCCTGGCCGAGCCCGAAGCCGCCGCCCTGCTCGCCGACGAGGTTCGCCGCGGGCACGCGCACGTCGTCGAACGCGATCTCCCACGGCGCGTCGCCCATCATCGTCGGCTGCGCTCGCAGCAGCTCGACTCCCGGGCTCGCGAGATCGACCAGGAAGCAGCTGATCGTCCGGCCGCGCGGTGCCTCGGGGTCGGTGACCGCGAGCACCATCGCGAACTCGGAGCGGTCGGCGAGCGTGATGAAGCGCTTCGTCCCGTTCAGCACCCATTCCTCGCCGTCGAGCACCGCACGCGAGCGCATCGACGCCGGGTCGGTACCCGCGTCGGGCTCGGTCTGGGCGAAGCACCCGCGCTTCTCGCCGCGGAGCACCGGGTAGACGTAGCGCTCCCGCTGCTCCTCGTTGCAGGCCAGGAGGATGGGATTGAGATACGGCCCGAACAGCGGATTCCCGCGGAACGGCATCGCGACCGTGCGCCCGACCTCCTCCGCGATCACGGCCCGCGGCAGCAACCCGAGCCCGGCGCCGCCGAGCTGCTCGGGCACGTCGATCATCCAGAGGCCGAGCTCCTTGACCTTCGCCTGGAGCGGTTCGAGGATCGCCGCAGGCACGTCCTCGCCGTCCGGAACCGACATCTCGATCGGGATCAGCTCTCGCTCGACGAAGTCGCGGACGGTCGACTGGAGCAGCTTCAACTCGTCCGAAAGCTCCCAATCCATCGGATTTCGAGTCTACAATCGCCCGATGCCCGGGTACGAGACAGTGCTGGTGGAACGCGAACACGGCGTCGCGTGGGTCAGCCTCAACCGCCCCGAGAAGCGCAACGCGATGAACCCGACGATGCACTTCGAGATGCTCGAGGTGCTCGAGGAGCTCGAGTTCGATCCCGAGACACGCGTGCTCGTCCTCACCGGCGCCGGCGAGTCGTGGTGTGCCGGGCAGGATCTCAAGGAGACATTCCGCGACCTCTGGGACAAGCCCGCAGAGCTGAAGCGCGTCGCGACGGCGGCCCAGGAGTGGCGCTGGAAGCGGCTCTACCACTTCCCGAAGCCGACGATCGCGATGGTGAACGGCTACTGCTTCGGCGGCGGTTTCACCCAGCTCATCGCCTGCGACATCGCGCTCGCCGCCGAGGAGGCGACCTTCGGCCTCAGCGAGATCAACTGGGGCTCGTTCCCGGCAGGGCTCGTGAGCCGCGCGCTGTCAGACGCGATCAGCTACCGCGACGCGATGTACTACGTCCTCACCGGCGACACGTTCGACGGCAAGACCGCGGCCACCATGCGGCTCGTCACGTTCGCCTACCCGCTCGCCGAGCTGCGAGAGCGCACGAGCGAGCTCGCGCAGAAGCTGATCCAGAAGAACCCGCACACGCTCACCGCCTGCAAGGACGCCGTCAAGAACTCCGCGTCGATGGACTACGCCCTCGCCGAGCACTACTTCGGGATCCGGAGCCAGGCGCTGCGGGCGGCCGACCCCGAGGCTCGGCGCGAGGGGATCCAGCAGTTCCTCGACGGCGAGTACAAGCCCGGCTTCGACGCCTACGAGCGCAGCTGAGCGTGGACGGACCTGAAGCTCCGTTACGCGGGCGTGGGCTACTACGACAAGACCCGCGCCCTCGAGCACGGCGAGGTCAAGCCGGACGGGATCGAGCTCGAGTACATCCAGTACGACCACGTGGGGAAGCTCTTCCAGGTCGTCGCGCAGGATCCGAAGGCCTACGACGCCTCGGAGTTCTCGCTCTCGACCCTCGCGCTGATGACGAGCCGCGGCGACGACCGGCTCGTCGGGATCCCCGTCTTCCCCTCGAAGGCCTTCCGCCACAGCCAGGTCTACATCCACGCTGCGAGCGGGATCGAGAAGCCCGAGGACCTCGCCGGCCGCCGGGTAGGCGTGCCCGAGTACCAGATGACCGCGGCGGTCTGGATCCGCGCCTTCCTGCAGCACGACTACGGCGTCTTGCCCTCGTCGATCCACTGGCAGCAAGGCGGCCAGGACACGCCTTTCCAGGCGGAGCGCCTCCATCACGATCCGCCGCCCGGCGTGACGATCGATCCGATCCCCGCCGGCAAGACGTTGAACGGGATGCTCGAGGCGGGCGAGATCGACGCGCTCGTGACCGCGCGGCAACCCATCGCCGTTCAAGGAGGGAGCGGGCGTCGTGCGGCTCTTTCCCGACTACCGCGTCGTCGAGGAGGACTACCTCCGCCGCACGGGCTTCTTCCCGATCATGCACCTGGTCACCCTGCAGCGAGAGCTCTACGAGGCCAATCCCGGCGCGCCGCTCGCACTGCTCGAGGCCTTCGAGGAATCGAAGCGCCGCGGCCGCGAGCGGTTGCGCGACCTCGACACGCTCGCCGTGATGCACCCCTGGATCGCGGCCGAGCTCGATGAGCTGAAGGAGCCCTTCGCAGGCTTCGGCGGCGACCCGTTCGTCTACGGCGTCGGCCCGAACCGCCGCGTGCTCGACGCGCTCCTCGACTACTCGTTCGAGCAGGGCCTGTCGGAGCGTCGGGTCGCGGTCGACGAGCTCTTCGCCCCCGAGACGCTCGAGTGGATGCCGGCCGGGATCGCCGGCGAGCTCAACGCCTGAGCGCGGCGAGCAGCCGAGTCTGCTCGTTCGCGACGATCATCAAGCCCTCGTCGACACCCATCCCCGGTTTCGCGAGCTGGACGTCCACCTGCGTCGCGACGGCGATGTGCACGGAGACCCGTGCCGAGAGCTCGGTTTCCGCGCAGCTGCCGCCGAGATAGGCCTTGACGCCCGCGGCGCGGCACTCGCCGGCCGCGAGGATCGAGTTCGCGACCGAGCCGAGGTCGGGCATCTTGATCTGCACCATGTCGCAGGCCTCGGCCCCGATGAAGGCCTGGATGTCCTCCAGCGTGTTGCACCACTCGTCGGCCGCGAGCTCGACCGGTGTTCCGTCGCGGCGAAGGAGGCGCCGGAGCTCGCCGAGCCGCTCGATCTGGCCGGCGCGGGACGAGGCGATCACCGGTGTCTCGATCCGCACCGCGTAGGGGCTCGCAGCCTCGGCGACCCGTGCGAGGTAGGCGGCGATCGTCTCCGGGTCGTCGTCGAACGCCTTCCCGGCGATGCCGTAGAGATCGAAGTGGAGGGTTGGTTGGTAGCCCGGATCCGCGAGTTGGCCGATGCGGGCGGCGATCCAGGCGACGTACTCGAGAAACGCACCCCCGTCGGGACCGAACTTGTCGATGTTGTTGATGAGCCCGTGGGGGAGCGCGTCGAGCCGCTTCAGGATCATCTTGTCGGCGTTGTCGTGCCGACGATCGCCGGTCTGCGCGAAGATCGGCACGGGAACGGGCCGCAGCGGCAGCGCGAACTCGTCGCACACGACCTCCGCCATCGTGCTGCCGGCCGAATGCGCGGCGGCCGCGAGCAGGGCCTGGCTGAACCCGTATTCGATCGCCTTGTGCCCGAGGCCGGCGCCGGCGAGGATCTGGCGGACCTCGCGATCGGCTTCGCGGAACCCGGCTGTCTCGAGCTCGTCGAGGGCGGGGCCGAGGTGCTCTCGGAGCCGCGGCAGGTAGGTCTCGGCGATGAGCGGCGGGTCGCGATCGGCGACGCCCGGATACTGAACGCTGATCGCATCGCCCCAGACGAGCGAGCCGTCCTCGAGCCTCAGCCCGACGGCGATTCCGGTGGCCGGAATGCGCACGGCCGAGAAGCCCTCGGTGACGGGGTCGCCGGAGATCCATTCGCCGTCGGCCCGCGCTCCGGCGCGAACCGCGGCCTGGTCGTCGTAGAAGTAGCCCCCGAGGATCGGCTCGAAGAGGGCCGAGCGGATCTTCATCAGAGCTCGACCTCGACGCCCGCGCCTTCTGCCTCGGCCAGCTTCAGCACGTGTTCGGCGGCGGCGAGGTCCTGCACCGCGAGCCCGAGTGACTTGAAGACGGTCAGCTCGGAGTCGGACCGCCGGCCCGCGACCGAGCCGAGCACGAGCTCGCCGAGCTCGCCACGGATGTGGTCGGGCCCGATCGCGCCGTCTGCCGCGGCGAGCAGGTAGTCGCCGGATTCGCGAAGCGCCGATTCGCGGCGGTCGACGTAGAGGGCAGCCGCGGCCATCGTCGCCGTGTCCAGCTCGCGCGTCGTTGCTTTCGCCGAGCCGACCGCGTTCACGTGCGCCCCCTCCTTCAGCCACTCGCGGGCCAGGATCGGCTCGGTCGAGGCGGTCACCGTGACGACGACGTCGGCGTCACGGAGCGCCTCACGCGCGCTCCCAACCTCCTCGACGCCGTCGAGCTCCCCGCTACGTCCCGGCGTCCGGTTCCACATGAGCACGCGCTCGAACGGGAGCACGGCCCGCATCCCCTCGAGGTGGAAACGCGCCTGGGTGCCGGCTCCCAGGATTCCAAGCGTTTTCGAGTCCGGGCGGGCGAGGAGCCGCGTGGCGAGTGCCGAGACGGCGGCGGTTCGGATCCCGGTGATCGCGGCGGCGTTGAGCAGGGCGCGCGTCTCGCAGGTGACGCCGTCGTAGAGCGCGATGAAGCCCTGATGGGTGTCGAGCCCGCGCGAGGTGTTCGCGGGCGCGACGCAGGCCGTCTTCAGCGCGTAGAGCGGCGGGTCGGGCCGGTAGGCGGGCATCAGTCCGAGGTAGGTGCCCGAGCCCTCGGGCCGCAGGAACGTGCGCAGAGGGTTCTCGAGCTCGCCGCGGGTGAGCGCCGCGAGCACCTCGGCCATCGGCTCGATGCATTCCGCAACCGGCATCAGCCGCAGCACCTGCTGCTTGTCGAGGATGCGGACGACGGTCATCGAGGCGCGTGAGCGTACCGGCGGGCACGGATCCCCGCGATGAAGAGAACGGCCGCGCCCGCAAAGGCCGGTAGCGACATCACGAGGGTTGCGACGCGGACGCCGGCCCACGAGGCGATCGCGCCGTCGATCAGGCTGCCGATCGGGCGCGCACCGAGGAAGGCGAGGCTCCAGAGCACCATCATCCGTCCGCGATGGTCGGGCGAGACGTCGAGCTGGAGGCGCGAGGTCGCGGCAGTGTTCGACGAGAGGTAGCCGAAGCCCATCACGACGAGGCCGAGCATCCCGAGCCCGAGTGGGGGCGCGACCGCGAACACGACCAGCCCGAGCCCTGTGACGAAGAGCAGCACCATCAGCGTCACCCGCGTCCCGCGCAGGCGGTGGGCGATCGTGAAGGCGGCGATCACCGCGCCGGTGCCGAACGCCCCGACGAGGAGCCCCGAGAGCGAAGCCCTGTGGCCGTACTCCTCGACCATGTAGGCCGGGCCGAGCGTGATCGGCGGATCCGTGGCCACGCTGATCGCCGCGATCGTGTAGAGGAAGAACGCGAGCCGGCGGTCGCGGAGGACGATCCTCACGCTGTCCATCAGCCGCGGCACGACGTCCGGGGTCTTATGCGGGGTCAGGGGATGCACGACGAGGAGCGCCGCGACGAGCGCGAGGTAGGAAAGGGAGTTGATCCCGAATGCCCAGGCAGGCCCGAGGGAGGTGATCACGACCGCTGCGAGCACGGGCCCGACGGCGCGCCCCACGTTGTAGGTGACGGAGTTCAGCGCGAGCGCGGCGGAGAGGTACTCCCGCCCGACGAGCGAGGGGACGAACGCCATCACCGCCGGCGTCGTGAACGCGCCCGAGACCCCGAGCACGAACGCGAACCCGATGATCACCGCGGGGGTCTCCTTACCGAGCGCGGTGACGATGCAGAGCGTCCCCGTGACGGCGATCGCGACGAGCTGGCTCACCATCAGCACCTTCTGGCGGTCGTAGCGATCGGCGACGCGGCCTGTCAACGGGGCGAGCAGGAACACCGCCCCGTACGACGCGAAGCCGACCACCCCGAGCAGGAACGTCGAGCCGGTGAGGTCGTAGATCAGGATCGACTGCGCGAGGATCTGGAACCAGGTCCCGGTTCCCGAGAGCGTGTTCCCGATCAGGTAGGGCAGGAAGTTCGGGTTGCGAAGCAGCGCCCCGGTCGAGCCGGCGCGTGTGGCTCCCCCCTGAGCCGGTGCGGCCGCCGCTACTCCCCGCGCGATGCGGGAACGGGCCGCGCGGGCCGTGAGCTCTCGGTGGCGTTGCGCTTGTCCGGCATGCGACGGCGCCGATCGTAACCGACAGGTCGCGCGCCTACGATCCGGCGGATGGACGATCGCCTCGATCCTGCCGGGCTTCGCGCTGTCGATGTGGACGGTGTCCCGACGCGCGTCTACGAGGCGGGAGCAGGGGAGCCCCTGGTGCTGGTCCACGGCGGCTATTTCGGGTCGCTGTACTCGCTCGACTGCTTCAGCCTGAACCTGCCGGCGCTCGCGGATCGCTTCAGGGTCGTCGCCTTCGACCGGCTCGGGCAGGGGCACACGGGGAATCCCGCGGCGGACGCCTTCACGTTCGACCGCGTGCTCGAGCACGCGGTCGAGCTGCTCGACGGGCTCGAGCTCGGGCCGTTCCATCTCGTCGGCCACTCGATCGGCGCGCTCTTGGCGGCAGAGATCGCGCTGGCTCGTCCGGGGCTCGTCCGGACGCTCGTCGTCGTCGACTCGAACACGCTCGCGCCGGATGATCCGCGGTTCCCGCGCGGGGCGTTCTACCGCGAGCTCGAGTCGCGGATCCCGCCGGGGCCGCCGACACGTGAGAGCGTGCGGATGGAGCCCGACGAGCAGTCGTTCTCGCGCGACCACGTGACCGACGACTTCGTGGCCCGGCTGCTCGAGATCGCGCTCCTGCCCGCGTTTGGAGAGGCGGCGGCGGCGCGCGAGCACGAGCGGGTGGCGCCCGTCTGGGGCCCGACGCTCGAAGCGGCGCGCGCCCACGCCCTCGCCGCGATCGACGCCGGCGGCTTCACGTGGCCGACGCTCGTCGTGTGGGGCGCGAACGACGTCTCGGCGCCGCTTCCGCTCGGGCAGGCGCTCTTCGAGCGGATCGCGGCTGCGACCGATCGAGCCGAGCTCCACGTGCTTGCGCGCGCCGGCCACTACTGCTTCCGCGAGCAGCCGGACTCGTTCGAGCGGCTCATCACCGGCTTCTGCGAGGGCCGCTGATGGCCCTCACCGCGCACGAGCGCGGGGTGCTCGAGGCAATGCTCGCGCGGCTGATTCCCGACGACGAGAACGGCCCGGGCGCCGTCGAGGCCGGCGTCGCGACCTTCATCGAGCGCACGCTCGAAGCCGAGACTGCCGAGGCCCGGACGACCTACGCCGCGAACCTCGCCGCAGTCGATTCATGGGCGCAGGGGGCCCACGGACTGGGGTTCGCTGGGCTTCCCGCGGCGACCCAGGACGAGATGCTTCGGCTCCTCGAGCAGGGATCCGCGCTCGGCTGCTCCCCCTCCGCAGAGTCGTTCTTCGACCTCGTCCGCACCCAGGCGATCCACGGCATGTTCTCCGACCCGCACCACGGTGGAAACGCCGGCTACGCCGGCTGGAACCTGATCGGCTTCCCGGGCGCGAAGGGCACCTTCACCGCCGAGGACCAGCAGCTCGACGTCGACGTCCCGAAGAGTTGGAGCCGAGCTCGATGAGCCCCCACGAGGGCCCGAAAAGCTGGCTCCCGGTTGAAGTGGAGGACGCCGAGCGTCTCGACACGGTCGATGTCGTGATCGTCGGTCTCGGTGCCGCAGGCGGCATCTTCGCCGGGCGGCTGGCCGCGGCCGGGCTGCGCGTGGTCGGGCTCGAGGCGGGCCCGCGGTTCACGCACCGGGACTTCAGCTTCGACGAGCTCGCGGACGACTTCCGAAACCGGCTCGGCGAGGCGAAGATCAACGCCGAGGTTCCTACCTGGCGACCACGGCCCGGCGGCGAGGCGACGACGAGCCGGGCCGGGCGCACGGTCAGCCTGATGGTGAACGGCGTCGGCGGCGGGACGATCCACTACGCGGGCCAGCATCTGCGACTGGCGCCGTGGCACTTCCGGGTCATGACCGCGACCGTCGCGCGTTACGGAGCAGACGCTCTTCCCGGGGACTCGACCGCGGTCGACTGGCCGGTCACCTACGACGAGCTCGAGCCCTTCTACGACGCGGTCGAGCACGAGCTCGGCGTGTCGGGCCGAGGCGGCGTGAATCCGTTCGAGGGGCCGCGGTCGCGCGACTACCCGCTCGAGCCGCTGCGGCGGACGGGGTGGACGGAGCTGATCGCGGAGGCGTCCCGCCGGCGGGACCTTCATCCGTTCTCCGGGGCCGCCGCGATCCTCTCGCAGCCCTTCGACGACCGGCCCGCGTGCACCTACTGCGGCTTCTGCAACTTCAACGGCTGCCATGCCGACGCGAAGGCCTCGACGTTCCTCAACGTGATCCCGCAGGCTCAGGCCACCGGTCATTTCGTCGTCGTGCCCGACGCGCGCGTCGTCTCGCTCCCGGTCGGCCTCGACGGGCTCGCCGCGGGCGCTCTCTATCTCGCCGAAGGCCGCGCGTTCTTCCAGCCCGCCCGTGCCGTCGTCCTCACCGCGCACACCTACGAGAACACAAGGCTCCTCCTGCTCTCGCGCTCGAAGGCCTTCCCGGACGGGCTCGCGAACAACGCCGGCCAGGTCGGCCGCAACGCGATGAGCCATCTGTTCATCGGGATGGACGGGCTCTTCCCGGGTCGGAAGCTGAACCGGTTCGGGGGCACGTGGCCCCAGTGCACCTCGATCGACGATCTGAACGCCGACAACTTCGACCACACCGGTCTCGGCTTCGTCGGCGGTGGGATCATCAACGCCGTCCCGGAGGCGAAGCCCATCGGCACCGCGCTCTCGACCCCGCCCTCGGTTCCGCGCTGGGGCTCGGCCTGGAAGGCGTGGCTGGCGGCGAACGGAAACAGCGTCGGCCGCCTCGTCGCGACCGTCGAGAGCCTTCCCTACGAGGACAGCTTCCTCGACCTCGACCCGGGCCACCGCGACCGGATCGGGATGCCTGTGATCCGCCAGACCTACCGGCTGCACGAGCAGGAAGACCTCCGCTACGACCATCTCGCCGCCGCGATGAAGGAGCTGCTCCTCGAGGCCGGTGCCGCTGAGACCTGGCCCGCCCGGCCCAAGCTGCCGGCGGCACCCTTCCAGAGTGTTTTCGGCGCGACCCGGATCGGAACCGACCCGGCCGCGAGCGTGACGGATCCCTTCTGTGCCGCGCACGAAGTCCCGAATCTCGTCGTCGTCGGCGCGTCGAGCTTTCCGACCTCGGGCGGCTATCCACCGACCGCGACGATCCAGGCACTGGCGTGGCGCGCCGCCGACCGCCTTGCGGAATCGCTCCGATGAGTGGCCGCTACAGTCGAGCCGTGAGCAGGCGGCCAATCGACTCGCGCCGATGACAGCGGCCCCGAGCCTCCCGACCGGCCGCGAGGTCGGCGTCAAGATCGACGGCGTCCGAAAGCTCTACGAGACACGCGGCGAGCCGATCCTCGCACTCGACAACTGCGACCTCGAGATGAAGCCCGGCGAGTTCGTCTCGGTCGTCGGGCCGTCCGGCTGTGGCAAGAGCACGCTGATGCTGATCGTCGCCGGACTGATCTCGGCAAGCGGCGGCTCGGTCACGATCGGCGAAACGACGGTCGCGAAGCCCTACACCGACCTCGGGATCGTCTTCCAGGAGCCGGTGCTGCTCGACTGGCGGAAGGTGATGGGCAACATCCTGCTCCAGGTCGAGCTGCGGAAGGGCCTGAACAAGAAGGATTACGTGGCCCGTGCGCACGAGCTGCTCGAGCTCGTGGGGCTGAAGGGGTTCGAGGGGCGTTACCCCTACGAGCTCTCGGGCGGCATGCGCCAGCGCGTCTCGATCTGCCGCGCGCTCCTCCACGATCCCCCGCTGCTCCTGATGGACGAGCCCTTCGGCGCGCTCGATGCGCTCACCCGCGACCAGCTGAACCTCGACCTGCAGAGCCTGTGGCTCGGCTCCGGCAAGACGGTGATGTTCGTGACGCACTCGATCTCGGAAGCGGTGTTCCTGGGCGACAAGGTGGCCGTCTTCTCGGGCAGGCCCGGCCGCGTGGTCGAGGTGCTCGACATCGACCTGCCGCGCCCGAGGCCGCTCTCGATCCGCGAGACGCCCGAGTTCGGGGAATACGCCGGCGAGATCCGGAACCAGTTCTCGAAGCTCGGGATCCTGCGTGACGAGGCGCGGGCCCCCGGCGATCCGCCCGCGGACTGACCCACTCGCTTCCCGACCCGAATCGTGTTGTCAGCGCGGCCCAAACGGGGGCCACGCAACGAAACCCGACGCCCGAGGCAACAGCCAAACCCCTGCAATTCGCAGCGTTCCTCGAGACCCAAAGGCGGGGACAGGCACTGGAACGAAAGTGTGACGGCCAGGGGGCTCACGGAAGCGCCGCCTCGGACTTCGGTTCGAGCAGCACCAGCAGCAGCACGATCCCCATCACGCCCGGCAGCAGCCAGAATGCCGTCCCGTATCCGCTGACGGCCGCGACAGCCCCGAGCAGGACGCCGCCGAGACCCACGCCGCAGTCGATCGCGATGTTCCACGCCGTTGTCGCGAGCGCGAAGCTCTCACGGCCCGCCCGCGCGAGCATGTCGAGCTGCGAGGAGCTCGCGAGGAGGCCGTACCCGGTGCCGAACAGCACTCCCGCCGCGACCACGACCGCGCCGGGGCCGTCGCCCGAGGCGATGCAGATCAAGCCGCCAAGCGAGGCGAGCGTGCCAGGCACCACGAGCACGCGCGGCCCGGCCCGGTCGACGATCGAGCCGCCGATCCAGCGCGTCACATACGCGAGTGTGCCGAAGGTGAAGAGGAAGCTCGCTGCAGAGGCGAACCCGCCGCGGACGAGCCAGAGCGAGGCGAAGCTCAGCACAGCACCGCGGGTCAGGCTCACGAGCAGGAACCACGTGAACGGCCAGGCGAGGGCGGGGGAGGCGATCGCGCGCAGGAGCCCCGCGGGCCGCTCCCTCGCGACCGGCGGGCGGTGGTCGAGGAACGCGCAGGAGACCATCCCTGCGAGCCCTGCCGCTGCCGCGACGAGGAAGGCAACTCCGGCGCCGGGCCCGTGGAGGAGCGAGACACCGAGCGCCGGGGCGAACACCGGCGGGATCCCCGACGCGAGCCCGGCGTAGCCGATCACCGTGCCACGTCTCGCCGCGGGGGCGAGAAGCGCGACGAGCGTTCCGAGGGAGACCGTCGCAATCCCGAAACCGACCCCGCGAACGGCGGTCGCGGCGAGCACGACCACGAGGCTGTGCCGATCGAGCGGATAGACGAGGCAGGGGAGCCCGAGCAGGGCGAAGGCGCAGATCAGGAACCCTCGTGCCTCGTACCGGCGCATCGCACGCGGCATCTGGAGCTGCGTCGCGACCGCCGGGAAGTAGAAGAACGCGGTCACGAGCCCCGCGGCGCCCGAGCCTCCTTTCTCGGCGACCACCGCCGGAAGCACCGGCACGAGCAGCGTGGTGTTCACGAAGACGAGGAAGAGCCCGCCGATCAGGAGGCGCAGGTCTTTGCTCAGGATGCGCTCTCGTCTCACCGGGTAACCTCGCCCGTTCGCGTCTTGTCGGCGGCCAAAGGAGTCACTTGCTGCGATTCGGGATCCTCCAAGAAGCTGAGAGCTCGCCCCGTGAGCGGTATCCCGAGATGCTCGCGGAGGCGATGTTCGCAGAGAAGATGGGCTTCGACAGCTACGGCGTCTCGGAGCGGCACTTCCTGCCGGGGCGCGGAGTCTCTTCGCCGGAGGTCTTCCTGGCCGCGGTCGGCGCGCTGACGAGCACGATCCGCGTCCGCTACCTCTCGGTCGTGCTGCTCGCCTACAACCACCCGGTTCGCGTGGCCGAGCAGCTCGCGACGCTCGACATCCTCACCGGTGGTCGCGTGGAGGCCTCGACCGCGCGCTCGCAGCATCCCGCGACGATCGAGGGCTTCGGGATCGATCCGGGAGTCACGCGGGCGCAGTGGTCGGAGTCGCTCGACGTGATCATCAAGGCGATGACGAACGAGGTGTTCGAGCATCACGGCGAGTACTGGGACATCCCCGAGCGCGCGCTCTCGCCGCGGCCGGTGCAGACGCCGCATCCGCCGCTCTTCGCGTCCGCAACGAGCGTGGACACGCACAAGATCGCGGGTGAGAAGGGCCTGCCCGTGATCTCCGGCAACAGCCTCGTCGGCGGCTGGGAGGGCGTGGAGGAATCGATCGGGATCTACCGCGACTGCCTCGCGAACGGCACGCCGATCACGACGATTCCGCCGTTCTTCGGGGCGGCGATGCTCGTCGCCCATTGCGCCCCGGACGCGCAGCAGGCCGAGGACGAGGCGAAGCCCCGCGTGCATCGCTTCCTCGAGTCCACGATCGCGCGACGCCGGGCACTCGCGCCGAGCTCGCCCGACTACGCCTATCAGGTGAAGGGTTTCGACGAGATCGAGCAGAACCGCGACGATTTCGCCCATCTCATCGACCGCTCGCCGTACTTCAGCGTCGGCACGCCGGATTTCTTCATCGAGCGGTTCAAGCGGCTCGAGGCGATGGGCGTCGACGAGGTGATCCTCGAGGTCGAGGGGCTCGACCACGAGCTCCACATGCAGACGATCGAGCTGCTCGGCACGCATGTGCTTCCGGAATTCCGGGGCTAGATGAGACTCCCGTTGGCTTTCGGAGGCGTCGACTACCTCGACCGGACGCACGCGCTCGCGACCGGCGAGGTGAGCCCGCTCGGCGTCGACCTGAACTTCCAGTCGCTCGCGATCTCGGAGCTCTTCAGGCGGATGTGCCGGAACGCGGAGTTCGAGGCGGCCGAGCTCTCGATGTCGTCGTACATGGTCATGCGCTCCCAGGGCGACGACCGCTTCGTTGCGATCCCGGTGTTTCCGGCGCGTGCGTTTCGCCAGCGGCAGATCTACGTCGGCGCCGACAGCGGGATCGAGAAGCCGGAGGATCTCGCGGGCAAGCTGGTCGGCCTGCGCGAGTACCAGATCACCGCCGCGCTCTGGATCCGCGCCTTCCTGCAGCACGATCACGGCGTCGAGCCGGGCGCGATCCGCTGGCGCTACGGCGGCGTCGAGACGCCCTACTGGGCCGAGCGGCTCGAGCACCCGCCGCCGCCCGGCGTCGAGCTCGAGCGGATCCCGGAGGATCGCTCGCTCGTGGGGATGCTCGAGGCGGGGGAGCTCGATGCGCTCGCGCTCACGCATGCGCCGAAGCTGTTTCACGACGGTTCGCCCGCGATCCGGCGCCTGTTTTCCGATTACCGGCCGATCGAGGAGGACTACTTCCGCCGGACCGGCCTGTATCCGATCATGCACACGGTCGTGATCCGGCGGGACGTCTACGCAGCGAACCCGTGGCTCGCGACGAGCTTGCTGCGCGCCTTCGAGGAGGCGAAGGCAGTGGGGCGCCGGCGCACACACGACATGGACGTGCTCGCGGTCTCGGATCCGTGGTGGGAGCCGGAGCTCGCGGCGGTGGACGCGCTCTTCGGCGGCGATCCGTTCCCCTACGGACTCGCTGCGAACCTGGCCGCGGTCGAGGCGATGACCCAGTACTCCTTCGAACAGGGGCTCTCGGCGAGGAAGCTCGACCCGCTCGAGCTGTTCGCGTCCGAGACGCTCGACAGCTGATGCCGCACGAGGACAACTCCGGCTGGATGTCGATGCTCGCCGGCAAGCCGGTGGCGCCGACCCGCTACACATCGGTCGAGCAGGTGGTCGCTGGGCGGGGAAACGCGGCGCGGCCCGACGTCTCGGAGTCGCTTCCCGAGCTTGCCGCCGTGCACGAGGGCGTCGTGCTGCGCGAGCGTGACGGGCTCGCGCTGACCGCGGAGCTCTACGTTCCGCTCGGCGAGCCGCCGTTCCCGGCCCTCGTCTACCTCCACGGTGGTGGCTGGTGCCGTCGCAGCGCGGCCGACGCCAGGTATCCGGCGATGCACCTCGCCGCGAGCGGCCATCTCGTCCTCAACCTCGACTACGGCCTGGCGCCCGAGCATCCGTTCCCGTGGGCCGTCGAGGACACGGTCTACGCGGCCCGCTGGCTCGCCGCGAATGGATCGCAGTACGGCGGCGACGGGGGCGCTGTCGCGATCGGGGGCGAGTCAGCGGGGGCGAACCTCAGCCTGGCAGCGATCGCCTTCCTGGTGGGCGGCAGTGGCGTGGAGCTCGACGAAGGGGATCTCGGTGGCGTCGAAGTGGCTTTCTCGGCGGCGCTGCTTGCCTACGGGATCTTCGACTTCCCGCTCCTCGTCACGGAACCCGGCTCGAACATCGGTTCCGTCGAGTGGATGTGGAACGTCGCCTACCTCGGCCCGCACTTCCTCGGTCTGCACCGGAACCCGCTCGTGAGCCCCGTTGTCGCGCCGAATCTCGAGCGTTTCCCGCCGACCTATCTGGCCGTCGGCGACGAGGACTCGCTGCTCTCGCAGTCGCTCGCGATGACGAAGGCGCTGACGCAGGCGAGCGTCCCGACGACCCTCTCGGTGATCGAGGGCGCCGACCACGCGTTCCTGAACCTGACCCACCTGCTGCCGGAGGCCGACCGCGAGTTCGCACGGATGCGTGCGTGGCTCGGCGCGAAGACCGGAGCCGCGGGCTGACGATGCTCGTCACCGTCCGCATTGCAGCGTCGCTCGAGCAGGCGAAACACGCCGAGGAGCTCGAGCCGGGCCTCTACGAGGAGATCATCGCGCTTGCCCGCTCGCATGGGCTGATCTCCCATCGCCGCGTCTACCGCGACGGCGAGATCATGGACATCGACGAGTGGCCGAGCGAGGAGGCTCGAGCAGCCTTCCGCGCCCAGGCCGGCCCGCTCGTCAAGCGGATGCAAGCCGCGCGTGGAACCGCGCCGAGCACCTCCGAGACCTGGCTCGACTACCCGCACTGAATGAGCGGCTCGCCGGGTTTTCGACTCGCGCCGGCCGTGTTGCCTGGAGACCGAAATCGGGGATCAAGACGGCGAGCTCTCCCCTCTAGGCAACACCGAAACCCCTGCAACGCGGGATGCTTCCGAGGGGCCAAGAGCGGGGTCAGGCACCGCCTTAAACGAACCGCGGCCAGGCCACGTCCGGATGTCTCTTCGGGACGTGTCGGTTCCAGATGAGCAGGCGTCCCGGTCGCCCGCGGATCACGTACGCCGGCGTCTCCCACCTGAGCCGCACGCTCGCGCTCGAATCGGGTGAGGTCCTCCCCGAGGGCTTCGAGCTGAACTATCTGACGCTCACCGTCCCCGATGCCTTCGGCCGGATGGTGCGCCACGGCGAGTTCGAGGCCTCGGAGATGTCGCTTGCTTCCTACCTCGGGATGGTCGCGGGCGGTGACGGGCGGTTCGTCGGGCTGCCGATCTTCCCGGCGCGGTACTTCCGTCAGCGGCAGGTCTATGTCCGCGAGGGAGCCGGCATCGAGGTTCCGGCCGACCTGGCGGGCGGCCGCGTGGGCGTGCCCGACTACCACCAGACCGCGGCGATGTGGGCGCGGGCGTTCCTGCTCCACGACTACGGCGTGGCGCCCGAGTCACTGCACTGGGTCCGTGGCGGCCTCGACCGGCCGGGCGGCCACGAGCAGCTCGGCCTGCGGCTGCCAGCGGGGATCGACGTCGCGAACGCCCCGCCCGGCCGCTCCCTCGGCGATCTCCTCGAACGCGGCGAGCTCGATGCCGTGCTCGCTCCGCGGGCGCCCACGGTATTCAGGCCCGGCGGCCCGGTGCGTCGCCTCTTCGCCGACTACGCCGAAATCGAGCGCGACTACCACCGCCGCACGGGAATCTTCCCGATCATGCACCTGGTCGTCCTCAGGCGCGAGGTCCACGCCGCCCACCCGACACTCGCCGTCGCCCTGCTCGACGCGTTCATCGAATCGAAGCGCCGCGGCAACGCGATCCTCGCCGACCGGGCAGTCGAGGCGGTCGCCGATCCCTGGTGGACCGAGCGCCGCGAGGAGATCGATCGCGCCTTCGGCGGCGACCCCTTCCCGTACGGCCTCGAGCCGAACCGCGCAGTACTCGAGGCCGCCGTGACCTACGCGCTCGAACAGGGCCTCGTCGATCGCCCGCTCGCAGTCGAGGAGCTCTTCGCACCCGAAACCCTCGCGCACCCCGGCGGCTGACTGCCGCAAGGGTCGAGTGGGTTTCCGAGCGAACCGTCCAGTACCGTAACCACATGGTTTCCACGACCGAGGCCACCCCGGCCGCCGTGAAACGAAGCGGCGGAATCGGCCACGCGTGGCGCAGATGGCGTGGCGCGCTCGCCAGTGTCTTCCTACCGCTACTCGCCCTCGCGATCGCGCTCGGCGCCTGGGAAGCCTGGGTTCGCTACGACCACGTTCCCCGCTACATCATGGCGCCGTTCTCCACGGTGATCCAGGTCGACTGGCACCAGCGCGGGTTCCTGGCCTCGCAGGCCTGGACGACGCTCTACGAAGCGCTTCTCGGCTTCGCGGTCGCGATCGTCGCAGGGGTCCTGATCGCGCTCCTGATCGACTCCTCGTGGCGGGTCGAACAGGCCGCGTGGCCGTTCCTCGTCGGCTCGCAGGTGATGCCGGTGGTCGCGTTCGCGCCGATCATCATCGTCTGGTTCGGGTTCGGGCTGTTCCCGAAGGTCATGATCGTCGCGCTCCTCTGCACCTTCCTCGTCACGATCGAATGCGTGACGGGCCTGAAGTCGCTCGAGCCCGAGAAGAAGCTCCTCTGCGACTCGATCGGTGCGAGCCGGCTGCAGTTCTACTTGAAGGTGAAGCTGCCTCAGGCGCTTCCGAGCCTGTTCGTCGGGATCAAGCTGGCCGCGATGCTGGCGCTCACCGGCGCCGTCGTCGGGGAGTTCGTCGCCTCGCAGCGCGGCCTGGGCCACTACATCACCTACGAGGGCGGCATTCCCGACCCTGCCTCGGCAACTGCCGGGATCCTCTTTCTCGTCGTGATGGGCCTCCTGCTCTATTTCATCGTGTCGCTGATCGAACGGCTCGCGATTCCATGGCACGCCTCCCACAGGCTCCACTCGACCGGGTCGAAGTGAGCTCGGTCACGCGCAAGCTCGCAGCCGTTCCAGGTCAGCTCTGGCGCTGGGTGCTCGGGCGGCGGTACGCGATCGGCGCGATCCTCGGCGTGATCGTGATCTGGGAGCTCGTCGCCGTCTCGGGGCAGGTGCAGACGAACGTGCTGCCGTCGTTCACGTCCGTCGTGCAGGCCTTCTGGGACAACCACCACCTGCTCCTGCAGCAGAGCTGGGAGACGTTGAAGGAAGCGATCCAGGGCTTCGCGCTCGCGGTCATCGTCGGGATCCCGCTCGGGATCCTCCTCGCAAGCTTCCGGCCGCTCGATACGGGCGTGCGCCCCCTGCTCGTCGCCGGCCAGGTGACGCCGAAGGTGGCGCTCGCGCCGATCTTCCTGGCGCTCTTCGGGTTCGGCACCGAGCCGAAGATCGTCCTGGCCTTCCTGCTCGGCGTCTTCCCGATCGTGCTCGACACGATCTTCGGGCTCCGCAGCCTCCAGATCGAGAAGGTCTACCTCGCCCGCAGCTGCGGAGCGGGGAGGCTCGCGATCATGGTGAAGATCCGCCTGCCGAACGCGCTGCCGATGATCATGACCGGCCTGAAGATCGCCGCCACGCTCTCGATCACCGGCGCGATCGTCGCCGAGTACATCACCCCGGCGCACGGCCTCGGCGCGACGATCATCCCCGCCGGCGCCGAGCTCCGCACGAACCTGCTCTACGCCGCGATCCTCTGCCTCGGGGTGCTCGGCTTCATGATGTTCGCCTTCATCTCCCAGGTGGAGAAGCTGACGGTGGGGTGGCATCCGTCTCAGCGGGCCCGCGCGGGCCCGCGGTCGTCCTAGATGACGTGTTCCACGATCTCGCGTACCTGGATGCACGATCTGACCGGCCTGGGCCGCTCCGGACTCATGGGAAGCCGGTGAGGCTGGCTCCCCGTGAGTCCTGCGCTTCGCCACGGCGGCGCCACCCCAGTACGTCCGGTATTGGAGAGGCACCGCCGCGGCGTTCCACACCGTCCGGCTCGCGCCCCAGGAGAGACGATCTCGTGGAACAAGTCATCTAGACCAGACGCGGACAGGGCCGGTAACGGTCAGTCCGACCTCGGTGCCCGCCGCCGGGCGCACGGCCGCCGATGACCGAGCGACGAGCCGATCGTGCCTCACGGTCTCCAGATGGAGGACGTGTCGTGCCCGTGGTAACCCGCGCGAAGGACGCGAGCGGTGACCACGCCATCCGCCGGCCCGACGACGAGCTGCTCGGGCCGGATCAGCACCGTCACAGCCGTTCCCGACGGTAGCTGCGGCCCCTCGACGGCGAGGGGCCCGAGCGGCCGTCTCGACCTTCCCGCCGGCGATCGTTCCCTCGAGGAGGTTCGCCAGGCCGACGAACGCCGCGAGCCCGGCGTCCGCCGGTTCGCCGTACACGACCTCCGGCGTTGCGAACTGCGCGATCTTCCCGTCGCGGAGAACCGCGATGCTGTCGGCAAGCGAAAGCGCCTCGTCCTGGTCGTGCGTGACGAGGATCGTCGTCGTCCCCGACGCCCGCAGGATCGAGCGGACGTCCTCGCGCACGCTCGAGCGGAGGTTCGTGTCGAGCGAGGCGAACGGCTCGTCGAGCAGCACCACGCCGGGCTCGATCGCGAGCGCACGGGCAAGCGCAACCCGCTGCTGCTGGCCGCCCGAGAGCTGCTGCGGGTAGCGAGCGCCAAGACCGCCGAGCCCGACCAGCCCGAGTAGCTCGGCGACCCGAGAGCGCCGAGCGGCCCGACGCAGGCCGAACCCCACGTTCGCCTCGACGGTCAGGTGAGGAAACAGCGTCCCCTCCTGTGGCACATAGCCGATCCGCCGCTGCTCGGGCCGTACGTGGCGGCCGTCGCCGTCGACGACATTCCCGCCGATCGAGATCGTCCCGCGATCGGGGCGCTCGAAGCCCGCGAGCACCCGCAGCAGGGTCGTCTTGCCGCTGCCGGATGCACCGAGGATCGCCGTGAACGACTCCGCCGCGACGGTCAGCTCCAGACCCGCCAGCACCGGGTGCGCGCCGAAGCTCTTGTGCAGGTCGCCGACCTCGAGACGGCTCAAACCGACACCGCGGTCCGCGAGAAGAACCGGCCGAGAATGAACGCCGGGATCGCGGCGACCACGATCATCGCGAGCGCGTACGGCGCCGCCTGGGCGTACAGCAGATTCTGCTGGAACGACCAGAACCGGGTGGAGAGCGTCTGCGACCCGGTCGGGATCAGGATCAGGGTCGTCGTCAGCTCGATCACCGACGAGAGGAAGACGAGGCAGAACGCCGCGGCGAGGCCGGGGGCGAGGAGTGGGAGGGTGACCCGGGCGAGCACGACGGCCTGCGGCCGCCCGAGCGAGCGGCCGACCTCCTCGAGCGCGGCCGGCACCCGGCTCGCCGAGGCGCGCACGGCGACGAGCGCGAACGGGAAGAAGAGGATCGCGTAGGCGAGCACGAGCAGTGGAGCGCTCTGGTAGGCGAAGCCGTTCACGTAGCGACCGGTGAAGTACGAGAGCGAGAAGGCGATCATCGAGCGGCATCGCGAGCACGAGATAGGTCGAGCGCTCGAGGAACCGGTTTGCCCGGCCGGGGTGGCGCACGACGAGGAGCGCCACCGGCAGGGCCATCAGCGTCGCGATCGCCGCGGCAGGCGCGCTGTAGAGCACGGTGTGCCAGGCCGCGTTCAGGAGCGCGCTCGAATCGACGATCAGGCCGGCCCGGCCGAACGTCCAGCGGATCGTTGCGTAGAGCGGAACTCCGACCGAGAGCCCGACGAGCAGCGTGAGCCCGGCAAAGACTCCGAACCGGGCCGCCCCGAGCCGGTGGGGACGGCCGAAGCGCTGCGCGAGCCGGCCGGAGCGAACGGCCCGCCCGCGTCCCTGGGCCAGGGTCTCCGCCGTCAGGACGACGATGCAGAGCGCGACGAGGGCCAGCGAGAGTGCCGCCGCGGCCGATACGTCGAAGGCGACGTTGAACTCGATGTAGATCTCGGTGCTGAAGGTGCGGAAGCCGATGATCTCGAAGGCGCCGTACTCGGCGAAGAGGACGAGCACGACGAGCAGGCACCCGCCGAGCACGGCTCCGCGCGCCTGGCCGAGCGTGATCCGGCGGAACGTCTCGAGCCGGCCGACCCCGAGGCTCCGGGCGACCTCTTCCTGCCCCGGATCCGAGTTGCGGAGGCTGGCTGCGACCGGAAGGAACACGAGGGGGTAGAGCGCGAGCGTCATCACGACGACGGCGCCGCGGAAGCCCTCGATCCAGTTCGTGAGCGACGACCAGCCGAACGCGACCACGAAGTCGGGGATCGCGAGAGGCATGATCAGGAGCGTCGTCCAGAGGGGGCGCCAGGGCAGATCGGTGCGCTCGACAGCGAACGCGGCCGCCGTCCCGACGATCGCACAGAGCGCCGTCACGACGACTCCCAGCTCGAGCGAGTTCCGGAGCAGCGTGGCGGTCAGCTCGCGGTAGATCAGGTGCCAGACCGTCGAGAGCCCGGCGCCGTAGGCCTCGATCAAGAGGAACACCGGCGGGAGCGCGAGGAGCACGACGACTACAGCGGTCGCAGCCAGGAGCACCCTCGGCCGCGGTTCGCCGCGGGCGGGCACCGGATCGGTCGAGACGGCCGCGGTTCTCAAGGAGTCAGAGAAGCCCGGCGGTGCGCAGGAGCGCAGTCGCGGTCGCCCCGTCGCCGAGCTCGCCGATCGTGATCGGGTTCGGCCGGAGCCCGCTGAACGGCGCTTCGCCGGGAGCCGCCGGGCCGTGGAAGAGGTATTCGTCCTCGGTCGAGTGCGCGATCACCGCCTGTCCTTTCGGGCCGACGAGGAAGGCGAGGAACTTCTGCGCGGCCGCCTGGTGGCGCGAGTGCGCGAGCACGGCCGCGCCCGAGACGCCGAGCACGTAACCGGGGTCGCGCTGGGCGAAGTAGGCGATCTTCGTGTGCACGCCCGAGTCCCCAGCTCGTTTTGCAGCCGGTACCAGTAGAACTGCTCGACGACGCCCACGGCCGCCTCGCCGCGGTTGACCTCGCTCACGACTGCCTCGTTGTCGGCGTAGAGGTGGTTGCCCGCGTTGGCCTTGATCCCTTCCAGCCACTTCAGCGTCGCCGCGCGCCCGTAGCGGCGGTCCATCGAGGTCACGATCGGCTGGAAGTCCGGCTCTGCAGGCGCCAGCGCCAGCTTGCCGCGGAGGCTCGGTGAGGCAAGCCCGGCGGCGGTCGCCGGAACGTCGGCTGCAGCGATCAGCTTCGGGTTGTAGACGAGGACGCTCGTTCGCCCCGACACCCCGACCCAGTCGCCCCGCGGCGAGTTGTAGGCGGCCGGCGTTCGCGCGAGCGTCGCGGCGTCGACGTGCGCGAGCAGGCCCTTGCCCTGCAGGTACTCGAGCACCGGGGAGTTCTCGGTGAGGATCACGTCGGCGCGCGACGGCGACCCTTCGAGCACGATCTCGTCCGCAAGCGGCGCCTCCTCGTTGCTGCGAACCTTGACGGTGATCCCGGTTGCCTGCTGGAAGGCCGATGCGAGTGCCGCCGTCGTCTGCGGATACTGGCCGTTGTAGACCGTCAGGGACTGACCCGACCCGGAGTGCGGCCCGCCGCAACCCGCCGCTCCGCCGGCGAGGATCGCCACCGCGAGCACGCCTCGCAGCAAGCGGAGACGGTGCGAAGGCGCGTGATCGTCGTCCATGCCGTCAGGCGGGAACGCCATCCGGGCCCCTTCAGAGGCCCGGATGGCTCACCGCGTGTCGTGGCGCTTATTTCGTGAGCGGGCCCGGCGGGATGAACGCGTTCGTGAAGAGGCTCGCGGCAGAAGGCGGCGCTACGGTGAGCACGCCTTCGAGCTTGAGCTGCTTGATCGCGGTCGCCCAGTCGATCACGGACATCCACCCGGGCGGATGCCCCTTCTGGTTCTTCGTGAACCTGACCTTCTTCATCGCCTTCAGCGTCGCGACGTTCGTCTTCGCGGTTGCGAGCGGCGACTGGTTCGCGATCAGGCCCTGGAGGTCACCCGCCGCGAGGTTCGGGTTGTCGTACGAGAAGTTCCAGCCCTTCATCGTGGCCTTCATGAAGCGCTTCACGATGTCGGGGCTGTTCTGGATCATGTTGTTGCTCGTGATCACGACGTTGCCGGTGAACCCGAGGTTGTCCTCGGAGAACGGGAAGAAGTTCGTCTTCCCGCCGCTGACCCCGGCGTTGATCCGGAGCCGGTCCGAGTAGGCGACGCAGAGGCAGCCGTCGGCCGAGCCGGAGGTAACCGAGGTGTCGAGTGCGGACGGGGCGACCGTGACGAGGTTCACGCCCGTCACGCCCTTGTCCTTCAGATACGCCTGGAAGATCGGGACGAGCAGGCTGTTCCCGGTCGTGATCGTCTTGCCGCTGAGGCCTGCCGGCGAGGTGATCGACGGCACCGTGACGACTCCGAAGCCGTCCTGGCCCTCGATCACGGCGATCGCCTTGATCGGCTCACCCGCCGCGACGGCCGTGACGAGCGCGCTCGTTGCGATCTCGCCGAACTGCACCTGCCCGGTCGCGACGGCCTGCGCAGTTGCAGGTGAGCCGGTTCCGGGGGAGTAGTTGAGGCTGATTCCCTGCTGGGCGTAGTACCCGTTCGGCTCCTGGCCGACGATGTAGCCCGCGTCGGTGCCGTTGGTCGTGAAGTCGTCCATGAAGGACACGGACGTGAGCGTTGCTTTCTTCGTATGCGTTGTGCCGCTTGCGATCGGGATCAGCGCCAGGGACAGCAGGGCGCCGAAAAGACCGATGAGCCAACGCGAGTTCGTCCGGGGGATCGCACGTTTCATACTGGTGTCTCTCCTCTGGTCAATGACAGGCCGCTCGAGCTCGCAGCTGCGCGACGCGCGGGACGCCGGCGTCGGCTCCCGCCGGCGCCGACTGTACAGGCATCGCTGGAAACCCTTGCGGGACGGTAAGGGCCATACACAGGGCGCAAACGGTAACGCCCATCGCCGTCCGGGGACGGATCGATGGCCCTCTCGAGCCGGCACTTCGGCTCGGGCAAACGGGTTACGAGGCGGAGGATCCGCTCGCGGGGTGCGTAGACTCGCCCGATGAGCGCCGGGGACGCCGTGACCGAAGTGCATGCGGGGAGCATCAGCGACTTCGACGAGCAGACGTGCCGTCTCGTTAGTGCCGGCGGCCGCGAGATCGGGATCCGGACGCGCGCGGGGGAGTTCTTCGCCTACGAGAACGTCTGCCTCCATCAGGGCGGCCCGGTCTGCGAGGGCGTGCTCTACGTCTGTGTCTGACGCACTTTTCCCCACGGGTCGCGACGCGATCCAAAGGAGGTGTCTGGCACCGCTTTTCGAGACGGAGATGCCGTTGAACACTAGGAATCCTCGCAATTGACCACGCGTTGCCAGGCGGTGTCTGACACCGGTTTTCCCCAGAATCGCGGGAACTATGAACAGGGATAGCGAAGTGCAGGACATCGAGATCAGCCGCAGCTTCGTGATCTACGACCTGCCGTTCCTCGACGAGGCCGCGAAGCGGGCGATCCTCGGCGGCAACGCCTGCCGGCTCTTCGGCCTTCCGGACCGCTCGTAGTAGCGTCATGGCCGTGTCTGAGCCGACGTTCGAGTCCACCCTCGACGAGATACGGCGTGTTTGCGCCGAGCCGGGAGCGGTCGACGCGGCGCACGTGCAGCAGCTGCTTGCGGCCGCGGTTTCGCTCTATGCGGCCAAGGTCGAGCTCGAAGGCCCGCTGTCCGCGTTCTCCGCGGGGGAGGCTCCGACCGCGAGCGAGGTCTGCCTCGCCGCGACCGGGATGCTCGACGCGGTCTCGGTCGAGATCTTCGAGCTTGCGCTCTGGAAGACCTGGGCGCCGGCCGGAGCCTCGAGTTGACGGCGACGTCGGCCACGAGCGAGCGCGCAGCCGAGCTGCACCGGCGTGCGCTGATCGTCAACGGGCTCTGCGGCTCGATGGCCGTCCCCAAGAGCGCCGATGCCCCGTTCGACCTCCCGGCTGCGATGCGCGCCGGCGGCGTGACCGCCGTGAACCTGACGATCTCCGTCTCGGACGGGTTCCGCGTCACCTGCAAGAACCTCTCGCATCTGCTCAGCGCGATCGACCGCCAGGCCGGCGACGGCGTCCGCGTTGCGCGAACGGTCGAAGACCTCACCGCGGCGAAGAACGAGGACGGCGCCGCGATCATCATCGGCTTCCAGAACTCCGATCCGATCGAGGGCAGCCTCGAGAACCTCGATCTCTTCCACCGCCTCGGCCTCCGCATCGTCCAGCTCACCTACCAGCGGCGCAATCTCGCGGCCGACGGCGGCGGCGAGCCTGCAAACGGCGGCCTCAGCCTCTTCGGCCGCGAGCTCGTGGCGGAGCTGAACCGGCTCGGGATCCTGATCGACCTCTCGCACACGGGCCTCGCGAGCACCCTCGAGGCGATCGAGCTGTCCGAGGCGCCCGTCTCGATCACGCACTCGTGCCTCCAGCACTTCAACCCGGTCTCCCGGAACGCAACCGACGAGGAGGTGCAGGCGCTCGCGGCGAAGGGTGGGGTGTTCGGGATGAACGGCATCGCGCGCCTGATCTCGCCCACGGGCCGCCAGGAGGGCGCCACGGTGGCGCAGCTCGTCGACCAGATCGACTATCTCGTCGAGCTCGTTGGCATCGATCACATCGGGATCGGCCTCGACATCAACGAGGGCCTCACGCCCGAGCTCTTCGAGCAGCGCCGCAAGGGCTTCCTGACCGAGTTCCCCGAGCTGCGCATGGGCGGCGACTTCCCGTTCGAGCACTACTACGCCTTCGGGCTCACGAGCATGGCCGGCGTCCACCTGATCACCGAGGAGCTCGTCGCGCGCGACTACGCCGACGACGACGTCCTGAAGATCCTCGGCGGCAACTTCGTGCGGCTCCTCGGCGAGGTGTGGGGCGGATGAGCTCGCGGAAGATCGCCACACCGGCGAACGGCGGCCCGCTCACGTCGATCCCCCGGACGCATCGCAGCGCGCAGGTCCGGATGCAGATCGAGGAGGCGATCACCCGCGGCGACTTCGGCCCCGGTGACAAGCTCCCGTCCGAGCGCGAGCTCGTCGAGACCTTCGGCGTCAGCCGGATGTCGGTGCGCGAGGCGATCCGCTCGCTCGAGGCGCTCGGCCTCGTCTCCGTCCAGCAGGGCCGCGGCGCGTTCGTCAACGACCGCCGCTCCGGGCTCGGTGAGCCGCTTGCGCGCTGGCTCGCGATGCACAGCGACGAGGTCTTCGACCTGCATCGCGTGCGGGGCGCGCTCGACGAGCTCGCGGCGCAGTGCGCGGCCGAGCAGAGCGACCCGGAGGCCGTCGAGCGTCTCGTGCTCGCCCACGAGGCGCTGCACGAGAAGGTCGAGGAGGGCGCGCCGGTCGAGGAGCTGATGCGGCTCGACCTCGACTTCCACATCGCGATCGCGGAGGCGAGCGGAAACCGCCTGCTCTACGACCTGCTCTTCGACCTGCACACGCTGCTCGCCGAGGCCCGCCGCTTCTCGTTCGCGACGGGCGGCCGGCCGCCGAGCTCGGTCGAGGAGCACGGCGCGATCGCCGACGCGGTCACTCGGGGCGATGCCGCCGGGGCGAGGGCGGCGATGCGAAATCACGTCGACTCGATCCGGAAGATCACGGTGAAGCTGATCGCCGAAGAGGAGCCGAGCAGCAGCTGATCGGGTCGCTTTGGCTTGGTTTGGCGGTTTCGTGCCGTTTCTGAACTGGTCCGTGATATACATGTCAGACCAGTTGGCAAGGGCGGCTTTCAACCCACTCAACGAGGCTCTCGGCAACGGCGGCGAGGCGCCTTTCGACCCGGATGCGTTCCGGGGCGGGAAGCCCGATGCCCTCTTCAGCCCTCGTTCGCGTGCGACGCGGCTGGGCCTCACGATCAAGGACGATCTCCCGTTCGAGTCCTGGACGAGGATCGGGATGCAGGTAGGGACGCTCGCCGACGCGTCTGCCTGGTGGATCGGCGACTGGCTGATCTACGGCCAGAAGACCTACCCCGACCGCTACCGCTCGGCGATCGCCGCCACCGGCTTCGGGTACCAGACCCTCCGCAACTACGCGTGGGTCGCCTCGCGCTTCCCCCTGTACCGCCGGCGGGACAGCCTCAGCTTCGGCCATCACGCGGAGCTGGCGTCGCTCGCCGAGGAAGAACAGGAGCTCTGGCTCACGCGTGCGAGCTCGGCCCGCTGGTCGCGCAACGAGCTCCGCAGCCGCCTCCGCAACGCCGGCCGGCCCGAGTCGGAAGCACTCCCCGTCGCGATCGCGATCCAGCTCGAGGAACTCCGCCACGAGCGGTGGCAGGCAGCCGCGATCGCCCAGGGCCGCCCGCTCGCCGCCTGGATCACGGACGTCGTCGACGCAGCCGCCGAAGCGGCCCTCGTCGAGCCCGGCGCGTAGACAGCCTCGAAGCTCCCGTCGGACGTTTTCGGCGCCCCACGCGAAAATCGGTGCCTGGCACCGGTTTTCGTCCCTGAAACGCGCACGGCGCAGGGGTTTTGCGATCGCGCGAGCGTCTCGCGTGGTCCCGCGTTACAGCTTTTCCACAGCCGACGCTGTGAGCTACGAGCCGGAAACCGGCTCGACCGTGCGCTGGCTGTCGAGCCGCTCGCCGCTCGTGCCCGCGATGTAGACGATCTTGTCCGGCTCGGAGTCGAAGATCGTCGGCGCGGTCGGCGACGAGAACACGGCCAGCACGTGAAGCGTGTCCTCGCCGATGTTCTTGAACCCGTGGTGCGAGTAGGCCGGAAGGATGATCAGGTCGCCGGCCGAGAGCGTCGAATGCTCGCCGTCCACCCAGAACTCGGCGGTTCCCTCGAGCACCATGATGATCTCCTCGAGCCCGTCGGGATGCATGTGCGTCGGCGCCCCGATCCCGTGGTCGTTCCAGGACTCGTTGATGATCAGCTTCGTCGCGCCGCCGACGGATGCGCCTGCGTGCAGGATTCCGCGCTTCCCGGGCCGCCAACTCGCCTCGCTCTTGTCGGATGCTCGGACGATCGTCACCCCAAGAGACTGCCAGAACGGCGCCTTTCCCGGGCTTTGCCGGACATCGAATGCATAATCGTCTGCGGAGTGAACGCCCGGCGACCGCTCGAAGGAGGCTGAAAGATGAGGTTCGGAATCGTGCAGGAGGCCTATTTCCCGCCGGGGACGACGCTGCAGCAGCGTTACCTCGACATGGTCGACGAGGCCGTCGCCGCCGAGGAGGCCGGGTTCGACTTCTACTGCACCTCCGAGCAGCATTTCGGCTATTCCGAGGCGTTCCTGACCGAGCGCGCCGACAAGTACCACCCGCAGAAGAGCGGGGCCCTGTCGGCGCCCGAGTCGTTCCTCTCCTTCGTCGCCGCCCGCACCGAGCGGATCAAGCTCCGCCCGACCTCGGTCGTCCTTCTCCCGTTCAACAACCCGGTGCGCGTCGCGGAATGGATCGCAACCCTCGACATGCTCACGAACGGCCGCGTCGAGCTCGGCACCGCGCGCTCCAACAACCTCGCCACGATCCGGGCCTTCGGCGTCGAGCCGAAGGACACGAAGGAGATCTGGACCGAGTCGCTCGAGGTGATCGTGAAGGCGTTCACCGAGGATCCCTTCACCTTCGAGGGCAAGTGGTGGAACTTCCCCGAGCCGCGCGCCCTCACTCCGAAGTCGATCCAGAAGCCGCATCCGCCGATCCACGTCTCCTGCTCGAGCGTCGCCTCGCACCGCGGCGCCGCGGAGCTCGGGCTCGGCGGGATGACCGGCGGCAGCATCGTCGGCTGGCAGTACGTCGAGGAGGCCGCCGCCGCCTACACCGAGGCGATCCCCGATGCGAAGCCGCTTCCCGGCTCGACCGTGACCAACGCCCTCGGCTTCTTCGCGACCCGCGTCAACTGCGCCGAGACACCCGAGCGAGGCCCGCGCCGCGATCGAACAGACGGCGCTCGCGTTCATCGACATCAACATCGGCCCCGGCGGCCGCTACGAGCAGCTCGCGCCCACCTCACCGGACTACGCCTACCTGGGGAACATCCAGGAGATGCAGGCCCACATGCACGACCTCGACTACATCATGGAAAAGACCCCGTACGTCCTGTTCGGAACGCCCGACTTCCTGATCGAGAAGTTCAAGCGGCTCGAGGCGATGGGCTACACCGAGATGCTGCTCGGGATCGAGGGGATGAGCCACGACGCGAACCTCCGCGCGATCGAGATGCTCGGAAAGCACGTCCTGCCCGCGTTCGACCGCGAGCCCGAGCCCGCCGCCGTCGCCTGAGAAGCCCTACGAGGCGAGGGGCACGTGCCCGGCGACCTCGAGCCCGAAGCCCTCGAGCCCGGGAATCGGCCGCGGGTGGTCGGTGAGGATGCGGATCCGCTTCAGGCCGAGGTCGGCGAGGATCTGCGCGCCGATCCCGTATTCGTCCATCGGTGAGCCGCTTCGCCCACCCTCGTCGACCGCGTGCCGGTTCACCCGCCGCATCCCGTCGGGATCGACCAGATAGAGCAGTACGCCGCGGCCCTCGTCCTCGATCAGTTCGAGTGAGCGCTCCATGTCGTGAGCACACGAGCAGGCGGTCGTCCCGAACACGTCACCGACGACGCATTCGACGTGGACGCGCACGAGCACGTTCTCGGCGCCGTCGACCTCGCCTTTCACGAAGGCCAGATGATGCGCCCCGGTGAGCGTCTCGCGGTACCCGACCCCCGTGAACTCACCGTGCGGCGTCGGGATCCGGGCGCTCGCAAACCGCTCGACGAGCTTCTCCGACATCCGCCGCAGCGCGATCACGTCGCCGACCGTCACGAACGGATACCCGTTCGCCGCCGCATACGCCGGAAGCTCCGCGCCGCGCACGACCGAGCCGTCGGCATTCATCACGAGCGACATCACCGCCGCCGGGATGCAGCCCGCGAACTGGGCCAGATCGATCGCCGCCTCCGTCCGCCCGGCACGACGCAGCACCCCGCCGGGCCGGGCGCGCAGCGGGAAGACGTACCCACCCGGCGAGAAGTCGCCCGCCGTGCTCGACGGATCGACCGCCGCCTGGATCGTGCGGGCGCGATCCTCCGTCGAGGCTCCACGTCCGACCGCCGACCGATGCACGATCGACGCCGTCGGCTGCCAGTTCGACTCGCTCTCGACGAGCGAGCCGAGCCCGAGCACGGCGCAGCGCTCGTCGGTGAGGCACAGCCGCACGACCCCCGGCGACTGCGACGTGAGGAACCCGATCGTGTCCGGCGTGACGAACTGCGCCGCGAGCGTGAGGTTCCCCTCGGCCCCCTCGGCCCGCGACTCGGCGAGCACGACGTAGCCGCCGTTTGCGAGCACCCGCGCCGCTTCACGCGCGGCCCCGGGATCGCTCTCGACGCTCACGACGGGATCACCGGCAGGAGCAGCGCCGAGGGCCGCTCCCGGTCGTGGAACACGGTGAAGCAGGTCGTCTTGCTCGAGCACACATGCCACGGATAGTGCACCTGCGACACGCCTGGTGCCGGCCGCGGGTTGCCGCGGTAGTCGAGCGACATCAGCCGCAGCCGGATCCGGTGGCCGCGCTTGAAGACGTTCGAGGTGGGGGAGATCGCGATCGCATACTCGACGGGCTCGCCGTACCGGCACGGGCACGGCGCGCGTATGCGGGTGGTAGGGCTCCCACGGCTTCGAGAGCTCCGGGTCGAGCTCGCGATGCGACGCCTTCAGGAACCCACGCGTCACCTCGCGCGCCTTGCCGTCCGGCGAGACGTCCTCGAGCGCGACGATCCAGTTCGCATCGTCCTGGTCGATCGCGGCCCAAAGGTTCAGCGCGATCGGCCCGATCACCGTGGTGTCCTCGGGGAGCGGTGGCGTCGCGTACGCAAGACTCGCGATCTCGAGCGTTTCGGTCGGCGGCTGTTGCACGAACGAGTCGCTCGACTCCGCGGCCGGCTCGGGCTCCGCGCCGAGCCGCTCCCAGGGGCCGAGAAAGAGCCATCGCCACTCGGTTTCCGCCAAGGGCCACTCGTCCGCTGTGCGCCATGTATTCGACCCCATCACGAAGAGCCGCACGGACGGCTCGTCCATGATCCCTGTGTCGATCCCCTTCAGCCAGTGGTCGTACCAGCGCACGACCTCCTGGTCGTAGCTGCGCGCAAGGGGCCGTTCCTCGTCGACGGGCCGGTCGATCTCGATCTTCTTCGGCGCGTCGATCCCCTCGAAATGGCGGAAGGTGCCGGTGAGGTGCATGTGCGCGTAGGCCCACCAGCCCGACCGCGCGTAGAACGGGATCTTGATCCGGTCGTAGACCGTGTAGGCGGAGCGCTCGCGGTAGAAGTCGTCGTCGAAGGGGTGCATGAGCACGTCGAAGAACGACGGGTTCGTGTTCGGGTTGTCGAGGACGTTCCAGAGCGTCGTGTACATCCGCAGGTCCGGCTCGTCCATCGCCTCCGCGACCAGCTCCGCAAGCCGCTCCGGCGCGAGCTCCTCGGCGGTCACCGACACGCGGTTCCCGAGCGTCGAGCGCGTGTAGAGCTCGTAGAAGAACGTCTGGATGATCCCGCCGTGGTGGGTTGCCTCGCGGTAGAAGTCGGCGACGCCGTTCCACGGCATGATCGCCTTGAGGTGCGGCGGCTGCTCGGCCGCGACGTGCAGCTGGATCGTCCCGAAGTACGAGATCCCGACCATCCCGACGTTCCCGTCGCACCACGGCTGCTCCGCGATCCACTCGACGAGGTCGTGGCCGTCCTCGGCCTCCTGCTTCGACATCCACCCGCGGTAGTCGCCCTCGGACTTGTTCACGCCGCGGCACATCGGCGATCACGTGGACGTACCCGTTCGCGGTCAAGAAGCGCGGATCGCCGGCCTCGACGCCGCCGTCCCAGAGCGGGCTCCCGGGCGGCTGCGCGACGGCCTGGATCGACTGCTTGCCCTTCCCGTACGGCGAGAGCGCAAGCAGCGCCGGAAAGGGCCCGTCGCCGGCCGGCCGGTACACGTCGGCCGCAAGGTGGACGCCGTCGCGCATCGCCACGGCGAGGTCGCGCTCGACGATCAGAGGAGCTCGCAGATCGCTTCGATCTCGACGGCCATGTTCCACGGCATCGACGCCATCCCGCACGCCGAGCGGGCGTGGAGCCCGTTCTCCTCGCCGAAGAGCTCGATGATCGTCTCCGAGAACCCGTTCAC
Source organism: uncultured Actinomycetota bacterium (assembly GCA_963720045.1). GTDB lineage: Bacteria > Actinomycetota > Thermoleophilia > Gaiellales > Gaiellaceae > PALSA-600. Next base: position 136,001 of record CAVREC010000008.1, read on the forward strand.
GACCTGATGCTGGTCGGTGAACGACGGGTCGCTGTTCACCATCCCGAGCGCCTTCACCCAGCGGATCCGATCGAGATCGAACCCCTCGTCCCGCAGCACCCGAACCATGTTCAGCGCCGTCAGCTTCGCCGCCTCGCGGCCCTCCTCGAGCGTGAGATCGGAGCCGACCTTCCCCGGATACACGAGCTCGGAGCCACGAAAAGGCCCGTTGCCAGACATGTAAACAAGGTTGCCCGTCTGCGCGGCCCGCCGCATCCGCGAACGCGGTGCCGGCAAAGGCGGCGGCAGCTCGAGCCCGAGCTCTTCGAGGCGTGATTCGACGGCGGTCGGCATCGCATCGACTATATCCGCGCCCTTTCTCCGGTCGGGAACGACCGCCTGCATCCCCTCCGCCCTACGATCCCGCGATGACCGGCTGCGTCGATCGCCTGCCCGACCTCGCACGGCGCGGATGAGCGAGCGGCACGGCCCGATCCCCGATTCCTACTGGGTCGTTCCCGGGCGGCTTCTGGCAGGCGCGTATCCGGGTGCGGCCTCGGACGACGCTGCCGGGGCCCGGCTCGCGCTCTTCCGCGAGGCGGGAGTGGGCAGCTTCATCGACCTGACCGAGGTGGGCGAGTATCGCCTCAGTCCCTATGCCGCCCTCGCCGCCGAGCTCGGGATGACGCACACGCGCTTCCCGATCCGCGACGCCGGCTGCCCCACGACCGCCGAGATGCGCGAGATCCTCGACACGATCGACCGGGAGCTCGCCCGCGGCACGACGGTGTACGTCCACTGTTTCGGTGGCATCGGCCGGACCGGCACCGTGGTCGGATGCCACCTCGTCCGCCACGGTCAGACGCCCGCGAAGGCGCTCGAGTCGATCGCGGCGTGGCGGGAAGGAACGCCCGCCGGCGATCGCGCCTCGCCCGAGACACCCCAGCAGAAGGCGTTCATCCTCTGCTGGACGGAGCCCCGCTAGCTCGGGTCCGCCTGATCGACGCGCTCTCATGCTGGGCCGCTTCCTGCCGATACGACCGTGTGGCCGTCGACTACCGCCTTCTGCCTCACTTCGAGGCCAACCGCGAACGCTACGACGCAGCCCGCAAGGCTCTGCCCGAGCGCTGGCGCTCGGATCCGCGTCCGGAGGCGCAGGAAATCAACGACGTGTGGGTGGACGTGATCGCCCGGACTCGCGAACGGCTCGATCGTCTCGCGGAAGCCCAGCACGATCGCCGTTGATCGCCTCCGGCCGCCGGGGTCCCTGACCCCCGGGCCTCGCTCCTACGAGGCGCCGCGTGCCGCGTCATCCCGCCGGGCGGTCGCCGGATCCCGCGCGAGGAGCTCCAGGAGCGTCGACTCGAGCTCCCCGAAGCGCTCGTCCGACTCGACGTCCGTCTGAAGCAGCCGCTGCAGCGCGCGCGACTCGGGGCGGGAGAAGACAAGCCGCCGACGGCGTCCGGGCGCGGAGGGGGCGGCCACGTCTTTCAGCCGGGTTGCGAGGTCGCGCGAGCCGACCGAGCTGCCCGAGGCGCGCTCCGCCGCCACGAGCAACACGGCCACATCGCTGTCGTCGAGCGCAATCCGGCGGCCCATGAGGTCGAGTTCGAGCATCGGTTGAGAAGCCGGCGCGGTTAGCGCGGGTAGCTCTGGCGCCAGTCCGCCTCGGCTCGTTCGAGCACTGCCTCGAGCGTTTTCCCCTTGAGCCCCTGCGAGGTCGTTCTGGTGTAGCCGCCGCGAGCGGGGTGGTCGGTTGCGTTCGGCCGGAAGCTCGCTTCGAACCGACCGGAACTCAGCTCGCGAACGCAGATCGTGACGTCACCGAGGTCGTGCGAGAGCTCGGGAATCCCGGCGCTCGCGGCATCTGCGTCATCGTCCATGAGGACATCTGCCTCTCTGCTCGGGTCTGGCCGAGAGGGAGCCGCAGGGCGCGCGGCTCCTCACTCGTTGCTGTCGGTCCACGGTAGCAGCAGCTCGCCTCGGCCTCCCTCAGCGGCGAGCACTGGGCCGCGCGATCCGTCCGAACGCCCGTTCGGCGCCCCTGCCGGTCGTGAACGCCGAGAGCTGGAGCAGCTCATCGTGGAGCTCGAGGCCCGAGCCGATCACGCGCTCGCCGCGCAGCCGTACGTCCTCCCCGAGGCCGACCGAGTGCTGGCGGGCCGGGGTTGCGACGCCGACGTCCTCGACGAACCCGGCGATCGCCGCGACAGACGTCGCCGGCTGGTCGAGTGCCTCCAGCGCATCGAGCAGATACCCGCGCCGGAGCTTCGGCCAGAGCCGCGCGAACGCGTCCGGCCGCGAGACGGCATCGAGGCACATGCTCTCGCCGAGCGCCAGTACCGCCCCGCACTGCCCCGGCTCGAGCGGGAACGCCGGCTCGAGCTCGGCCAGGCTCCCACGGTGCGCCCGGAACGTGTCGGAAGCGGCGCCGGTCGGCGAGGGAGCCGCCATCCGCGAGGCCTTCGCGCTCACCTCGTCCCAGACCTCCGCCTGAGCGAGCCCGAGCGAGAGCGGCTGGGCGGCGAGCGTCTCGGCCTTCCGCCGGCGCAGGTTCGCGTGCGAGATGTGGTCGGCGTCGATCATCGTGGTCGAGCGCGCCGACCAGCGGCCCTGCTCGACGCACGAGACCGGAATCCGGAGCGAGCTCCTCGCGCCCACGAGCACGGTCACGTTCAGGATCCGGTTCTGCTTCGCCCCGACGAGCTCCTCACCGTCGTACAGGAGGACGTTGGAATCGAGCGGGTTCTCGACCGCGAGCTCCGGCACGGTGCCCGAAGCGTCGGTCTCCCCGATCGCGAGCCCCTGCGGCAGCGCCTCGTCGAGCGTCAGGTAGGCGGTCACCGGATCGCGGGTGGGGAAGAGCGGCACGATCGTGACGCCCCGGTGCTCGACGGGATCGCCGAGCTGGAACGGGATGGTGAGTGTCTTCGTCAAAGTGGATCTCCTTTCGTCGGGAAGGAGTCCGCGCTCAGGATGCTTTATCTTACGGGGCGAGGATAATCAGCCGCTCGATTCGAACTCGCCGAGGCGCCGGCGCGCGTCCTCAACGGTCTTCGGCGAGAAAAGCCGGTGATACGGCGTCCCCGTTGTAGCCCGTGTCGATCTGCTGTATGAAACGGGTTGCCGCGTATTTCTGGGTTGTGCCGTCCTTGCGGCGAATGTCGACCGACGTGGCGCGCACGGTCGTAGAGGTCGATGAGGTTGGCGTAGAGCCGCTCGATCGCGAGGCGCGTCCTCTCGGGATCTTGCTTCGGGTCGGTCCACACTCGACCGGCGGATCCTACGGCGTCAACCAGCGGATCTGACCGCTGAGACCGTCGTGCGCGGGGTGCTCGTCCAGCAACGCGTCCAGGAGCCGGATGAACGCTCCCATCGTGTTCCTGCCGCGAGGGAGCGACTTGTCGCTCGTGAACACGATCCCGGCGAATGGTGCGCCGGTCTCGAGCGCATCCCTGGCGAGCAGCATGAAATCCTCGACGTTGTCCGTGACGATCACGCGTTCTTCTTCTTGCATCGCGGCGAAGATCGAGGCGTCAGGCGCAGAGACGAGCCCCTCCCGTTCATAGACGGAAACGACGTCGTGGCCGCGTTCGCGAAGCGCTCGTCGCGATTTCCGGCGTGAACATCTCGTCGAGCGCGAGCTTCACGTGAAGATCTCCTGGCGTTTGCGCCAGGAGATTTCTGCTTGCTCGGAAAATTCCGCGTTGGTCGGCGATCCACTTGTCGATCTCGGTCTGGTAGGCGACGTAGTAGTCGACGCAGGCCTCGATGTGGGCGAGCGGTTTCTCCAGGTACTCGGCCGCCTCGGCCGGTGAGTTGTTGTTCTGCCGGATCGTCTCGATCACCTGCCAGACGCCGAGCCGCGTCCCGACGAGCGCTGGGCGCCGGCCGGCGGCGCCGTCACGGAAGTAGATGAGTGGGTGCTCTTCCATGCGCAGCCCCTCTTCGACGTACCGCTCGGCCAGCACTCGACGGGAACGCCGAGGGCCTCTGCGCGCGCCCGAAGATGCTCGATCGTCTCCGGGCGCCAGCGCGCGTTGAACTGCTGCTTGGGTTCGCGCTGGCTCATGGTCCGTTTTGCTGTAGTTCTTTGTAGTTCATTGCACTACAAAGCGTAGCGCGCCCATCTACGGTTCGCGCAGGGCCTCGAGCGCCTCCCGGAGCGCCGCCGTCGCCTCACAAGATCCACGCTGGCTATGGCCGCGGATGGCTTGAGCGCTATCTGGAGGCCCATCTGGTCCGATTCATACGTACTCGCGGTTACACGCGATGTGCCCGTCGGCGAGAAGGCCGCTCAAGCGAGGATGGTTGGCTCGGGGCGGTTTGTTGGCGGGAGCTGCTCCCCGAGCTGCGCTCGATGCGTGTGCCCAACTGTCGCCTCGCCGATCAGTGGGACATTTTCTCGACGTTCTCGAACTGGAGGGATCGATGGGCTTCACACGACCGGATCGCATCCTTGTTCGACGCCTTCGCGTTGACGGCAACGGTGCGAAAACACATGACGGACTTCATGCGGGCCATTGAGCACCCCCTGTACGAGGAGCTGATCGCATCTCTCGGGGGCGGCTCCGATGCAGCGGCGCCCTACCACCCGTTTGGGAAGTTCTCGTGGTACCCAGAGTGGAGCGTGGACATCCCATATCTCATCCCCAAGACAGGCCTGGCGAGGATCCGGGCCGGCCTAGTCGGGGTCGACGCCGCCGACGTCGTTCTTCGTTCAGCCTCACCGCGGGCAGCAGTGGCTCAACCGCGAGCCGAATCTCCCAGCCGTCAGGAAGCTCAGGACGGGAAGCTTTGACAAGGGCCAGTTCCGTGCCAAGCTCCCACTCGACGAAGCGTTTCTCGGGCAGTCGAACGTTCGAGGAGGGCGTCGTTGGTTGGGCGCGCGAACGATTCGACGAGATCGTGCGAAGCGGCCTACAGACCATCAACTGCCCAGCAAGACGATCCTGGGATAGTCGCGGATGAGGTTGAAGAGGCCTTCCAGACTCACTCTACGATGGTCAGCGTCTCCGATGTCCGCGATCCGGGTCTTGCTTGCTCTCAAGCGCCGATTGGAGCACATGGCGCCCGCGGCAAGGACCGCCATCGCGTTTGCGAATGTCGTGAAGTGATAGACGATGATCGGCTTCACCTCGGCACCGCGCCGATCGTGCAGAGAACTCTCGGATCTCGCCCGAGGGAACACGAAACCCGCTTGGAGCACGGTGGATCGAGATACTTCCACCTTACGCCCCTGGACCATCGGCCGACAACCATCGTGCGGGAACTCGGATCGCGGTGCGTGAGCCCTCCAAACGTCCGGTTGCAAGGTGCCCCGCAGGCTCATCGCCGGAGCCAAAGTGCCGGCGGTGATGAAAGGAACTCCTCGACCGGAATTCCTTGCGCGCCCACGAGCAGCGGCTGCGCGCTGGGATACCGCGACCTGAACTCGGAGATCCCGGGCAACGACCCCTTGCGCGCCCCGGAGCCGACCTCGAGCGCGGCGAGCTTCGTGCCGTGGCGGGCGACGAAGTCGACCTCGAGATTCCTGTCGCGCCGAGTAGAGGGTCTCCGTTCGGCTGTTCAGAAGATGCGCGCCGACGGCGGACTCGATCAGGCGGCCCCACCAGTCGAGCTCGGCGCGGGCCTCTCGGAACGAGCGGCCGGATTCTGGGCGCTCATCAGGGCGGTGTTGAGCACGATCAGCTTCGGGCTCGACGCGCGGAGGCGGAGCTCGGAGCCCGAGTACTTGGCGAGTCCGGTGACCATCCCGGCGCCGGAGAGCAGGTCGAGGTAGTGCGCGAGCGTGGTGGTGTTGCCAGGCGTCCTGGAGTTGGCCGACCATCTTCGTGTACGAGAGGATCTGGCCCGAGTACGTGCACGCAAGCTGGAAGAGCTGCCGCAGGAGCGCCGGCTTGTCGACCCGGGTCAGCAGCAGAACGTCGCGCGAGATCGACGTCTCGACGAGCGAGTCGAGGATGTAGGCGCGCCAGCGCTCCTCGTCGCGCACGAGCGGCGCCGCACCCGGGTAGCCGCCGAAGTAGAGATAGCGATCCAGGTTCCAGCCGAACGCATCGCGCATCTCGGTGAAGCCCCAGTGGGTGACGGGAATCGTCTCGAAGCGGCCGGCGAGGCTCTCGGTGAGGCCCCGACCGACCAGTAGCGGCGAGGAGCCCAGCAGGAACACACGGAGCTTCGTGCCGGCGGCGGTGTCCTCGTCCCACAGCAGCTTCACGAGATCGGACCAGCCTGGCAGCTTCTGCGCCTCGTCGATCACGAGCACCGCGCCGCGGCGGTTCTCGGCGGCGCGCAGCCTGCCGATCGCCCACTGCTGCTCGAGCCAGGTGCCGTCCCGGAGCGCCGGATCGTCTGCCGACGCGTAGTGCGAGGGGAGATCGATCGCGGCCAGCATCTGCCGGGCGAGCGTGGTCTTCCCGACCTGGCGCGGCCCGGCGAGGACCTGGATGAACCGGCGTGGCTCAGCGGCTCGTCGGATGATTAGGGCGAGAATGGGACGTTCGTAGGGGTCCCTGCTGCTCACGCTCCACATTTTACTCAATACGTTGAGTAATTTTACTCAGTGGTGTGAGCGTAAGAACTGGACCGTGCGAGACTGACTCGCTTCGTATGCACCAGCGCGACAACCAGATCCTCTTCTCGCCCTCAGACCTGAACGCATTCCTCGAGTGCGAGCACCTGACGCAGCTCGAGCTCGCCGTCGCCCGCCACGAGCTCGAGCGGCCCGTCGCCGAGAACCCGCAGGCCGACCTCGTCAAGCGGAAGGGCGACGAGCACGAGGCCGCCTACCTCGCTCAGCTTCTCGCCGACGGCCGCACCGTCACCGAGATCCCGTTCGAGAACCTCGACTTCGACGCGGCCGCCCAGGCGACCGCGGACGCGATGCGCGAGGGCGCCGACGTCATCTACCAGGCCTGCTTCGTCGACGGGCGCTGGCGCGGGTTTGCCGACTTCGTGGAGCGGCAGGCGGACGGGCGGTACGAGGTGGTCGACACGAAGCTCGCGCGGCATTCGAAGCCGAGCTTACGTGCTTCAGCTCTGCTTCTACTCCGAGCAGGTCGGGCGGATTCAGGGGTCGATGCCGGAGCGGATGCACGTCGTGCTCGGGACGAAGGAGCGCGAGAGCCTCCGCGTCGACGACTTCATGGCGTACTACCGGCGGGTGCGGGAGCGGTTCGTGGCCGCCGTCGATGCTGGGATCGACGTCTATCCGCTTCCCGTTTCGTTCTGCGGGCGGTGCGATTTCCTGGCTCGGTGCGACGCGCGGTGGGTTGCGGACGACCATCTGACGCTCGTCGCTCGGATGCGGCGGGATCAGAGCCGGCGGCTCGAGGAGGCCGGGATCCCGACCGTGGCGGCGCTCGCCGCGGCGCCGGATGAGGCGCGGCCGCCGAAGATGGCGGAGCGCACGTTCGAGAGTCTTCGCGACCAGGCGGCGATGCAGGTCGCGGAGCGCGTGAGCGGGCAGCACGCATGGAAGCACCTCGCGCCCGAGCCGAAGCGCGGGTTCGAGCTGCTGCCGGAGCCGTCGGGCGGCGACCTCTTCTTCGACATCGAGGGCGACCCGTTCTGGGAGCCGGCGCGCGGGCTCGAATACCTCTGGGGGATGCTCGACACGCACCGCCGCTTCCGGCCGTTCTGGGCGCACGACCGCGCGCAGGAGCGGCGGGCCGTCGAGGGCGTGATCGACCTGATCCGCGAGCACCGCGCCGCCGACCCCGCGATGCACGTCTACCACTACGCGGCCTACGAGATCACCGCGCTCAAGCGGCTCACCTGCGAATACGGCACGCGCGAGGAGGAGCTCGACGAGCTGCTCCGCGCCGAGGTCTTCGTCGACCTCTACAAGGTCGTCTCGCAGGGGCTGCGCCTCTCGCACCCGCGCTACGGGCTGAAGCAGGTCGAGACCTTCTACTTCGAGCGCGTGGCCGAGCTGCGCGCCGGCGACGACTCGATCCTGCTCTACGAGGACTACCTCGAGAAGCCCGATACGGCGATCCTCGACGCGATCGCGAACTACAACGAGGAGGACTGCCTCTCGACGCTCGGGCTCCGCGACTGGCTGCTCGCGCGGCGTCCCGCGGGCGCGCCGCCGCTCGAGCCGAAGGAGCCGCGCGACCCGCCCGACGACGCCGCCGAGACCGAGGAGCTCCGCGCCGCGCTCCTCGCCGGGCTGCCCGACGACCCGCTCGAGGTCGCCGAGGCCGACCGGCCGCGCTGGCTCCTCGCCCAGCTCCTGCTCTACCACCGGCGCGAGGCGAAGCCCGTGTGGTGGCAGTTCTTCGACCGGATCGGGCGGCCGTCCGAGGAGCTCCAGGAGCGCGACTCCGACGCGATCGGCGGGCTCGAGCCCGCCGGCGCGCCGATCGGCTCGGGCCAGTCGCTCGAATGGCCGTTCACGCTTCCCGCCGCAGCAGTACCACCTCGGCGAGGGCAGCCAGGTCTACGACCCGGCGACCGGCGGCTCGGCGGGGACGATCACGTTCCTCGACGACGAGACCGGCATGCTGCGCTTGAAGCGCGGGCCCGTGCTCGACGAGGTCGCCGATGCCCGCCGCGCTGATCCCCGGCGGGCCCTACAACACGACCGTCCAGCGCCAGGCGCTGCAGCGGCTCGCGCGCTCCGTCCTCGGCGGGCACCCGAGCTTCGGCGCCCCGAAGTCGATCCTCGACCGCACGCCGTTCCCGGCCGACCTGCCGCAGGACGACCTCGACCGCCGCCAAGGAGATCGTCGCCGGGCTCGATGGGGGGCACCTCGTGATCCAGGGGCCTCCCGGGACGGGGAAGACCTACACCGCCGCGCGACTGATCGTGCACCTGATGCGGCTCGGGCGGCGAGTGGGGGTGACCGCGCAGAGCCACAAGGTGATCCACAACCTGCTCGCCGAGGTCGAGCGCGCCGCGCGCGCCGAGGGCTTCGTCTTCCGCGGGCTGAAGAAAGGCGACGCCTACGAGGATGGCACGTTCATCGAGAGCTCCGACAACCAGGCTGACTTCGCCGACCCCGAGCCCGACGTGCTCCTGCTCGCCGGCACCGCGTGGCTCTTCTCGCGGGAAGACATGGACGGCGCGGTCGACACGCTGTTCGTCGACGAGGCCGGGCCAGGTCTCGCTCGCCGACGCGCTCGCGGTCGGGACGGCGGCGCGGAACGTCGTGCTGCTCGGCGACCAGCAGCAGCTTGCCCAGGTCTCGCAGGGAATCCACCCGCCCGGCGCCCAAGCCTCGGTGCTGGAGCATCTCCTCGGCGGCGCCGACACGGTTCCGCGGAACCGCGGGCTCTTCCTCTCGCGGAGCTGGCGGATGCATCCCGACGTCTGCCGCTTCATCTCTGAGACCTCGTACGAGGGGCGGCTTCATTCCGTGCCTGAATGCGCGCGCCAGCGGATCGACTCGCCCGGCCTCTCGGGAACAGGCCTCCGCTGGCTGCCGGTCGAGCACGCCGGGAACCGCGGCGCCTCACCCGAGGAAGCCGCAGCGATCGCGGCCGAGGTCGCGAGCCTGATCGGAGGCTCCTACATCGACCGCGACGGCCGCGAGCACCGCCTCGGCTGGGACGACGTACTGCTCGTCACGCCCTACAACGCCCAGGTTCGCGCCCTGCGCGCCGCGATCCCGAGCCGCCACGCGCGCATCGGCACCGTAGACAAGTTCCAGGGCCAGGAAGCGCCGGTCGTCTTCTTCTCGATGGCCACCTCGAGCGGCGACGACCTGCCGCGCAACCTGGAGTTCCTCTTCTCGCGCAACCGGCTGAACGTCGCGATCTCGCGGGCGCAGTCGGTCGCGGTGCTCGTCGCGAGCCCGGCGCTGCTCGAGATTCGGTGCCGCACGATCGACCAGATGCGGATGGTGAACGCGCTCTGCCGGTTCGTCGAGGAGGCGCGTCGTGATCGCGACTACGCCGCCGCGAGCACGGCGCGGAGGTCTGGAGCGTGGACCGTCTGCTCAGGCAGCGTGAGCACGAGCTCGCCTTGATCGTCCAGCGCCTGGCGAGCATTCACGATCGTGATCCCGACGAGTGTGCCGACGGGGCCGTAGCGCGTGTGATGACCTTCGGGGGTAGCGTCGAACTCGACCGCTGACGCTGGATCCCCGACGTGCAGGTAGAGAACGTCGGCCTCGCGGTCGTAGAAGTTGTTGTCGAACTCGATGCCGGCGATCTTCACAGTCATCACGAATCCTCCGGAAATGCGGTCACCACATGCCCCTCTCCGTCTTCGAAGTGAACGACCACCCGCAGCCAGCGACCTGGCCCCGACCACTCGGTGAAGAAAAGCTCCTGACCTAGCTCCCTTCCGAGACCGCGCTTGTCGGGTTCTCGCAAAGCGCGCAGGAGATCACCGAGGTGGGGAGATACCTCGGGATGTCGTCGTTTGACGTGCTCCCATCGTTCTTCAGTGAGAAGGACCGTCCGCCCATCGGGGTCGAGTACGCGTGCAAGCATCTGGCGATGGTGCCGGGGTTCCCTCGCGGTGTCGATTCGCTCTTTGGGACGTGTCCGTCTTGGGCCAGTTGGCCGAATCGGGCCCGTAGGAGCGTCATGACTTACGCACTGAAGGCTTCGTCGAAGCCTTCCGGCAAGTCGTCGAACCCGGGCTGGATCCTGATCTTGCCAGCGAGCAATCCGGGCTTCCGCGGCTCGATCGGTCAGCTCGATGCCGACGATCCGTGCAACGGGTCTGCCGTAGCGTCTCGACCACGATCTCCGCGCCCGCTCGGGCCATGCCGCACGAGCTTCGAGAACTGCGTTCTAGCTTCATGCATGCCAACCACGATCCGCTCTGCCATCTCTGCTCTCCAGGTGGACTAAGTTATCCACCAGAATAGCGAGCCGACGGTCAGGGTCAATCCGCGCGTTCGGGACACTCAGTCGCGGCGCGTTCGCCGCCAGAGCTCGCCGCCGCCACCGACGACCAGCAGGAGCACGCGCAAGGCCGCCGAGCACCAGCACGGGAAGCGGAACGGAGCTCCCGCTCGAGCTCGTCGTCGCGACCGGGACGCCCTGGGGGTCGCATGCGGGTCGCGTACGTCCGGCCGTTCGCGGCCGCCGCCTCCGCGTTGCGGATCTCGTCGCCCATGTTCGAGTAGATCACGGTCGTCGCGGGGAGGTGGCCGATCGCCTGGTGGTAGCAGCTCAGGGGATAGACCTGGCTGAAGACTCCCGAGTAGGCGTCGTTCAGGACGAGCTTCCAGCAAGGCACCGGCGGCGTGGCGGACGCCGGGGCGGCCACGGCGAGAGCGGGGAGGAGCACGAGCAGGAGCGGAAGGCGCCTCACGATGCGGGCAAGTCTCTCGAGCGCGGATTTGGAGCCGTAGAGAGCCCGTAAGACGTTTGTGAGATCGCGGGTGTAGGGTGGCCTCGAGCCGAATGGGAATCTTCGCCAAGTTTTCCGAAGCGCGAATGAAGGATCCCGTCGACGGGACCGCCAAGATCGTCTCGATGACCACGGCCTCGGCGGACGCGACGAGCAGCAACTACAGCATGGACTGCGTCGTCTCGGGCCCCGGGATCGAGCCGACGGCGGTGCACCATACGGGCGGCATGGCGCCGACCGACCGGTGGCCCTCGCCGGGTGACGAGATCCCGATCGTGATCGACCGCTCGAACCCGTCGCACTTCGTGGTCGAGTGGAAGAAGCTGCCGAAGTGGCAGATCCAGTCGAAGCTCGACGCCGAAGCCCTCGCCGCGCAGATGCGCGCCGGCACCGCCGGCGCCGCCGCACCCGCGGTGACAGTGGCCGAGGCCGCACCGACGAAAGTGAGCTCCGCCGACGTCCTCGCGCGCGGGACCGCAGGCTCCGCGACCGTGCTCGGCACCTTTCCGACGGGCCAGCCCGCCCCCGACGCCGACCACACGATCATCGGCCTGATGCTGAACGTGATGATCGACGGCCACCCGCCCTACCAGGTGCAGGCGATGTACAACACGCCGACCGCCAAGCTCGACAAGCTCGCTCCGGGCGCGCTATTGCCCGTGAAGGCCGACCCGAACCAGTTGCAGCTCGTCGCGGTCGACTGGGACGCGGTCCAGTAGCGCTCAGAAAAGCCGGGTCTCCTCGCGCGGCCGGCGCACGAGCTCCGGGAACCGCTTGATTCCGACCCCGTCGAGCTCGCCGGTCGCCGGATGGACGGCGAAGCGCGGAAGAAGCTTCTTGAGGTAGCCGCGGGCCAGGCCGTTTCGGCGTTCTGCGGCGGCCGTGATCGCGCAGACGAGGTCGGCGCACTGGAGGCCGATCGAGTGGTGGCTCGGGCCGAGGAACAGGCCTTCGACGATCCGGTCGAGGCGGGAGTAGGGGCTTCCGTCCTTCATCAGGTCGGCGAAGAAGCGGCGCAGGCGAGCGTCGTCCTCGCGGAAGCGGCTGTCGACGACGATCATCCCGACGTCGTCTGCGGACTCGAGCAGGAGCTGGAAGCGCTCCGCGAGGAACATCAGGCCGGTGGCGTAGGTGTCCTCGTCGGAGCCGAAGAACTCGGGCGTCTGCTCGAGGCCGAGCTCGATGTCGAGGAGCGTGACGTAACAGCGCACCGGCGAGCGGGCGAGCGTGGCGATCACGGCGTCGGCGAGCGCGGGAGGGACCTCGCCGGTGCGGATCCCGTGCCACTTGATCTCCTTTCCGGCCGGCCAGCGGTGGGCGGCGAGCGTCGCCTGCCAGTCGCGGCGCAGCTCGTGCCACTCGCCGTCGCGCAGCGCGACGCCGCCGAGGGCGAAGAACTTGCGCTCGGAGAGCTGGCCGGACTCGTCGAGAAACAGTAGGTGCATCCTCGTATCTCATGCGATGGGGGCGCTCGCGTCAACTGGCCGTTCGGCCGTGGCTAAAAGAGCGTCTGGCGAGACCGTTCGTACGTCGATATCTTGGCCCGATCCTACGTCAGTTTCGGAGAGTGGTGTAAGATTGAGCGCGGTGAAACGGCTTCAAATCATGATCGACGAGGATCTCGACGCCGAGCTCGGTTACCAGGCAGCGCGCGAGGGAGTCTCGAAGGCCGCCTTGATCAGGCGGTACGTCGGCGAGCGACTCCGGCCTGTGCCTCCGTCCGAGCGAGACTCGATCTGGGCGATCATCGGGATGGTTGAAGGCGAGCCCGACGACTCGTCGCGGATCGACGAGGTCGTCTACGGACACCTCGGTGGCGATTGACGTACGCCGACTCGTCGTTCTTCATCGCTCTGGCGGTTGAACGGGACCGGCGCCACGCAGACGCTCTGTCGCTCCTCGGCGCGCACGGCGGCGAGCGGCTGATCACGACGAATCACGTTCTGGGCGAGACGTGGACATTCCTACGTTCTCGGTACGGCCACGCGGTGGCCGCCCGGTTCCTCGAACAGGTCGATGCGTCTGCGAGAACCGAGGTCGTGTTCGTCGAGCAGAAGCTCGAGAGTGAGGCCTGGTCGTGGCTCCGTCGACACGACGAACGTTCCTACTCGTTCGTCGACGCGACAAGTTTTGCGTTGATGCGCCACCGGCGAATCAGTGAAGCATTCGCCTTCGACGGCGATTTCAGCGCGGCCGGGTTCATCGAGCTCCGACCCTGAAGCGATCGTTCCGTAAGTTCTCCATCCGACCTGCCAGACAAGCTGGAGTGGTGGCTGACGCGGCAATCAGCACGGGCTCCATTCGCCCGCGGTCGGAGGTGACGGCGCCGCTCGCCTACTCGGCCTTCGACTGCGAGACCACCGGGACGAGCCCGCTCACCGACGAGATCGTTTCGGTCGCGGTGGTGCGGCTCGGGGCCGACGGGAGCGAGACGCTCCGCTACTCGAGCCTCGTCCGTCCCACGACGCCGATCCCGGCCGATGCGACCGCCGTGCACGGGATCTCCGACGAAGACGTGGCGACGGCGCCGAGCTTCGGTGAGGTCGCCGGCGTGCTGGCCCGGATGCTGATCGGCGCCGTCTTCACCGCCCACAACGTCGAGTTCGACCTGCCGATGTTGACCCGTGCGTTCGCCGAGGTCGGGATCCGCTACCACCCGGTCTCGACTGCCTGCACGCTCGATGCCTTTCGCGTCCTCGAGCCGCAGGCGCCGGACCACCGCCTCGAGTCGCTCTGTACCCGGCACGGGATAGCGCTCGACGACGCACACGATGCGCTCGCCGACGCGCTCGCGACCGCCGGGCTTCTTCGCGTCCTCCTCGACCAGGGGCTCGCGCCCGAGACGGTGGAGCTCGACCACTCGGCCTTCATGCGGCTCCGGGCCCGTGGCGACACGCGGCCCGCCTCCGAGCCGCAGATCCGGCGGATCTTCGGGCTCTCACGTTCCGCCGGTCTCCTCGGCGCCGACGGCTCGGTCGACCGCGACCGCGTGCTCGAGCTCGTCGAGCGGTCACCGGTGCCGCCGATCCCGATGCTGCTCACTCGCGCCCAGGTGCAGGACGTCTTCGACGCGCTCGAAGCCCTGATCGCCGCAGAAGCCGCCTGAGAGGCGGGGCCGCCGCGCGGCCCCGCCTCTCAGCGTCCCCCATCCCTGGCAGTGAACCTGAGCTAGCAGTGAACCCCCGGGTTCCACGGCTTGTAGACCCCCGCCGCGTTGGTCTGCCAGAGCCAGACATGAAGCGAGTAGAACGCCGGGATCCCGAACACGTTCGGCTTCGGCGTATACGCGAACTGCTGTCCGAAGAGCGTCGGTACGGCCGAGTGGCCCGCCCCCGTCCAGGCGCTCTTGAACACGATGTACTCGAGCGCGGCGAGCTGGAGCTTTCCGCCCTTGCTCGGCGCGTAGACGAGCGCCTCCGGTTTGGTCGCGCTGAGCTTTGCGTCGCCGAGGTACTTCGGGTTCGCGTAGTGGACGCCCATCGCACCGACGGGCTCGTTGGCGATGCAGGTCATGCCCTTCACGTTCTTCACGACCGAGCTCCAGCCGGCCGCCTTGGCCGCCGTGAGGCTGTGGAAGCGGACGGTCGCCGACTTCGCGATCTGCGTCATCGAGCCCTCGCCGCCGGCCGTGGCGAGAGAGATCGCGGTGAGCGAGACGGCGATGATCGCCGCGAGCGCCGACAGCGCGAGCGCCGGTTTCAGGTGCCTGTGGTGCATTTCGTACCTCCTCATCCGTTGAAATACGGGTCGAGCACGCGGATCTGGGTGATCCGGTCGACCGGGAGCTGGTTCCGTCTCGCCGCCGCCCTGATCGCCTCGGGACTGGGCCCTTCGTAGAGGCAGAAGCTCGCCAGGTCATCGAGGCTGACGTAGGACTGAAGCCACGTCACGGCGTGCTCCTTGTTACGCTCGACGACCTCCCGGCAGGCCTCTGCCCCGTCGGGGTGTGCGGCCACGCCGAGGGGGCTCGGGAAGCTCCGCTCGACGAGATATCGGGGCATTTCGTCCTCCTCTTCGAATCGGGTTACAGCGACTTCTCGAGCGTAGGAGGGCGCTCACAGCGCCGCATCGGCGGTCCTGCCTAGGTTCGCCCGGGGCGCTACCGATCTTGGCTCGGGCTCGCGCGGCTACCCTGGCGTGCCATGTCCGCGCCCGAACCAGCAGTCCGCGACGATCTCCGGAACGTCGCGATCGTCGCCCACGTCGACCACGGCAAGACGACCCTCGTCGACGCCATGCTCTGGCAGGCCGGCTCGTTCCGCGAGAACCAGGACGTCGGCGAGCGGGTGATGGACTCGACCGATCTCGAGCGCGAGAAGGGGATCACGATCCTCGCGAAGAACACCGCGATCCAGCTCGGCGACACGAAGATCAACATCGTCGACACCCCGGGCCACGCCGACTTCGGCGGCGAGGTCGAGCGCGGGCTGACGATGGTCGACGGCGTGCTGCTGCTCGTCGACGCGAGCGAGGGGCCGCTGCCGCAGACGCGGTTCGTGCTGCGCAAGGCGCTCGACCTCGGACTGCCGGTGGTGCTCGTCGTGAACAAGGTCGACCGGCCCGACGCTCGGATCGAGGAGGTCGTGAACGAGGTCTACGACCTGTTCCTCGACCTCGACGCGACCGAGGCGCAGATCGAGTTCCCGATCGTCTACGCGAACGCGCGCGCCGGCCATGCGGGAACCGACCCCGACGAGCTCGCGCCCGATCTCGGCCCGCTCTTCAAGACGATCCTCGAGACGGTGCCCGCGCCGACCTACGATCCGAACCACCCGCTGCAGGCGCTCGTCACGAACCTCGACGCGAGCCCCTACGTCGGCAGGCTCGCGCTGCTCCGCATCCACCACGGCTGGCTCCGCAAGGGCGCGCAGATCGCCTGGTGCCATGCCGACGGCACGATCACCTCGGCCCGCGTCACCGAGCTCTACATCACCGAGGCGCTCGATCGCGTCCCGGCCGACGAGGCAGGACCGGGGGAGATCGTGGCGCTCGCGGGGCTTCCCGAGGTGATGATCGGCGAGACGATCGCCGACCCGGACGATCCGCGGCCTCTGCCCGTGACGACGGTCGACGAGCCGTCGCTGTCGGTGACGATCGGGATCAACACGAGCCCGCTCGCGGGCAACGAGGGCGACCGGCTCACCGCGAGCCAGGTCAAGAGCCGGCTCGACGCCGAGCTCGTCGGCAACGTGTCGCTTCGCGTGAACGCGACCTCTCGTCCCGATACCTGGGAGGTGCAGGGAAGGGGGGAGCTCCAGCTCGCGGTGCTCGTCGAGCTGATGCGGCGCGAGGGCTTCGAGCTCACCGTCGGCAAGCCCGAGGTGCTGACAAAGACGATCGACGGCAAGGTGCACGAGCCGGTCGAGCGTGTCGCGATCGACATTCCCGAGGAGTACATCGGCGTCGTCACGCAGCTGCTCGCCCTGCGCAAGGGCGCGCTGCAGCAGATGGTGAACCACGGGACCGGTTGGGCGCGGATGGAGTACCTCGTGCCGGCGCGCGGGCTGATCGGCTTCCGCACCGAGTTCCTCACCGAGACGCGCGGCACCGGGATCCTCCACCACGTCTTCGAGTCGTGGGAGCCGTGGTTCGGCGAGATGCGGACGCGGCCCACTGGGAGCCTCGTCTCCGACCGCCGCGGCGATGCGACCGGGTTTGCGATCTCGGCGCTCCAGGAGCGCGGCTCGCTCTTCATCGCCCCGGGCGATCCGCTCTACGAGGGGATGATCGTCGGCGAGAACTCGCGGGACAACGACCTCGACGTGAACGCCGCGAAGCCGAAGAAGCTGACGAACATGCGCGCCTCGTCGGCCGACGTGCTCGTACGGCTGATCCCGCCGCGGCCGCTCTCGCTCGAGCAGGCGCTCGAGTTCATCCGCGACGACGAGGCGGTCGAGGTGACGCCGAAGTCGATCCGGCTGCGGAAGGTCGAGCTCTCCGCCTGGAAGCGCCAGACCGCCGCGTCACGGCGCAAGCGCGACGCTGCGCCTGCCTGATGATTCCACTAGATTGAGGCGATGGCAGACCCGGAACTTCGTGCCTCGGACGAAGACCGCGACCGCGTCGCCGCCGAGATCCGCGAGCACTACGCGCAGGGGCGAATCGATCGGACCGAGCTCGACGACCGGCTGAAAGCGACGTTCTCGGCAAAGACCGTCGGGCAGCTCGAGACCCTCACCTCCGATCTCCCGGAGCTCTCCATCGCCGTTGCGAGCGCGCACACCGAGCTCGCGCTGCGGCGCGCGAAGCTCAGCCGCGAGCTCGTGCAGCAGACCGGCGGCGCACTGGTCCCATTCGTTGTCTGCACGCTCGTGTGGACGCTCAACGGCGCCCAGGGCAGCTTCTGGCCGATCTGGGCGCTGATCTTCCCGATCGTCGTGCTCGCGCGGGACGGCTGGCGGCTCTTCGGACCGGCGCCCGAGCTCGACCAGGTCGCAGAGTCGCTCGCAGAGAGGAGAAACGGGCGGCCGAAGGTGTGATTAGGTCGACCGCCCGAATCCACCTACTCAGACGTCGGGCACGGCCGATCGGATAGTCGTCAGGCGCTGCCCGGCACCGATGTTGTCAGCGGTCAGGGGAAGACACGCGGGGCGGGCATGGCGATTGAGATCCGCCTGGGCGGGTAACCCGATGGCATGACCAACATCGAGCGTTTTCAGAAGCTTCAGGTAGAGCTCGTCCGGGCCGGGTTCGACACCGATCTCCGGGCGAAGCCGGACGGGGACGAGGCCGTGATCGGGATGACCGTCGACCTGCGCAAGCACGCAGCCGACGATGTCGAGAGACTCGACCAGCTTACGTCCGGGCACGGATTCTCCTACACGATCGGCGAGGACAGCTTCGCCGGTGTCGAGCTTGTCGGCGCCAAATAGCTCGGCAGGCGAGAGAGGCCTGCTCGGAGACGCGGGGACCGCGTTCATCCCGTAGCCTCCCAGGCGAGGCGAAATGGTGAAACTGACCGAGGCCCAGGCAGCGTTCATCCGCGACAACGCCTTCTACGGCGTGGTCACGACGCTGCGGCCGGACGGCTCGCCGCACTCGACGGTCGTCTGGGTCACCGAGGAAGACGGCAAGGTGCTCTTCAACACCGCCTACCCGCGCGTCAAGGCGCGCGAGCTCGAGCGCGACCCGCGAGCCTCGGTCGTCGTTCTCGATCCAGGGAACGGCTACCGCTGGGTCGCGGTCAGTGGGCCGGTCGAGCTGACGACGGACGGAGCGAAGGCCGACATCGACAGCCTTTCCCGCAAGTACGACGGCGTCGACTACCAGAACCACGAGAAAGGCGAGGCGATCGGTGAGACGCGCGTCACCGCGCGCCTGACACCCGAGAAGGTTCAGGGCTACCGCGTCTGAGAGCTCACGCCGCGACGAGAGCGCGGGCGCGCGCCGCCTTGACAGCGGCCGTCAGCGTCTCGACGTCGTAGGCGCCGTAGTGTCGTAGCCCGTTGACGAAGAACGTCGGCGTCCCCGAAACCCCGCTCAGATCGGCTCCGTCGACGTCCTCCGCGATCCGGCCCGCGTACGTGTGACGGCGGAGATCCTCCGAGAACCGGTCGACATCGAGACCTAGCGCCCTCGCATGCTCGACGAGCTCCTTCGGCGAGAGCGTGTCCTGGTGGTCGAGGAGGACGTCGTGCATCTCCCAGAACTTCCCCTGCGCGGAGGCAGCCTCGCTCGCCTCGGCCGCGAGCTGCGCGCGCGGGTGCACGTCGGTCAGCGGCAGGTGCCGCCAGACGTAGCGAAGATCGCCGATGTCGGTGAGGAGCTCGCGAACGACCGGCTCGGCCTGGCCGCAGAACGGGCATTCGAGGTCGCCGTACTCGACGAGCGTCACCTTCGCCTCGGCCGGGCCGCGCAGGTGGTCGCGCTCCGGATCCACCGGGACCGCAAGGTCGATCAGGAGCTCCGAGGTCCCGAGGAGTGCGCGGATCCGGAGGCGGAGCGGCAGCTTTGCGGTGGCACGGAAGAGAACCCACGTCGAGATGGCAGCGACGGCGGCAGCCGAGAGGACGCCGAGCTTCGCCTCGGCGAGTGTCGTCCCCGTGAACGCGAGGTCGGCGATCAGCAGCGCCACCGTGAACCCGATCCCGGCGATGAACCCGCCGCCCGCCACCGCCGCCCACCCGACGGGGGGCCGTAGCCGGCCACGGCTGAGCTTCGTCACGAGCCACGCCCCGCCCGTGATCCCGATCGGCTTCCCCGCGACGTACCCGACGAGGATCCCGAGCGTCACCGGAGAGGTGTAGGCCTGCCGCAGGAACGAGGGGTCGATCGCGATCCCCGCGTTCGCGAGCGCGAACAGGGGCACGATCACATAGCTCGTCCAGGGATGGAAGAGCTGCTGGAGCCGTTCGTTCGGCGAGATCGCCGCCTGGAGGCCGATGCTGGCCGACCGGGCGAGCTCCGGCGTCGGCTGCTCCCGGAAGAGGCGGAAGAGGTCGCTCGCGCGCTCGAGATCGGAGCGCGAGGCGTTCGACGCATACGTCATCAGCCCCATCGCGAGGCCGACGACGATCGGGTCGATCCCGGACTGGGTCATCGCGATCCAGGCCGTCACCCCGAGGACGAGATAGACGAGACCGCTACGGACACCGGTGCGGTCGGCCAGGAAGACGAGAACGAGCACCCCGATCGAGAGCCCGAGCGCTCCCAGGGCGATGGTCGTCGTGTAGACCGTCGCGATCACGATCAGCCCGACGACGTCGTCCACCACCGACACCGTGAGCATGAACGCGCGCAGCCGGTCGGGAAAGCGCGGCCCGACGATCGCGAGTAGGCCGAGTGCGAAGGCGGTGTCGGTCGACATCGCCGTCCCGAAGCCGTGCGCCGAGGGCTTGCCGAGGTTGAAAGCGAGGAAGATCCCGACCGGGAGGATCATCCCGAGGAGGCCCGCGACCACCGGCAGCGTCACTCGGCGGCGCTCGCGCAGCTCTCCCATGTCGAACTCGCGGCGGGCCTCGAGCCCGATCACGAAGAAGAAGAACGCCATCAGGCCGGAGTTCAGCCAGTACTTGACAGGCTCCGAGAGGCCGTGCCCGCCGAGGCTGATCGTCAGCGTCGCCTGCCAGACCCGCTCGTAGGAGTGGGCATCGATGTTCACCCAGAGGAGGGCGAGGATCGTCGCCGCGAGCAGGAAGGCCGCGCTTCCGGTCTCGGTGCGAAGGAACGTCCGCAGCGGCGTCTCGAGGTTGCGGGCCCACGCGGTCCTGCCGGAGAAACGGCCTGTCTGCTGCTCGCTCACCGCGGGATTCTCCCTGGCGCCGCGCACGCGGGGCGGCACACCCGCGCGTGGCGAGGCACACTGAGGCCACGATGGTCGAGCACAGCTCGAGAAGGCGGGCGGCAGCGGCTGCTCTCGCGCTTGCCGCGGGTCTCGTGGTGGCGGGAAACGGAGGCGCCGCGGCCGCTACCAGGCACGCCGCGCCCACGCCCGCCCAAAAACGGATGGCCGTGGTCGTCCATGCGTGGAGCGATCGCCTGAATACCGGCGACTACAAGGGAATCGCACGGCTCTTCGCGCTGCCGGCGATCCTGGTCCAGGGCCCCTACACCTACCGCCTGCCGACCCGCCATGATGTTGCGTTGTGGCACTCCGGCCTCCCCTGCGGCGGGAAGATCGTGAGGATCGGCTATGCAGGGCGGTTCGCGACCGCGGTCTTCCGGCTCGTGAACCGCGGCAAGACGAAGTGCGATGCCCCGGGCACCCTTGCCGCCGCCCGCTTCGAGATCGTCCGCGGGAAGATCGTCTCCTGGGAACAGGTCGCCGTTCCCGCGAAGCAGAAGCACCCGGTCGGCCCGGTCGCATAGCGAACCGGCCCGGCCGCCTGAGGGGGTTCAGGCGTGGATGGGCGGGATCAGGTAGAGCTTGAAAACGCCGAGCCGGGGCGATCGGTTCGACGCCCTGTCCGGCTTCCCCGGCTCAGCCGATCGCGGGCGCGATATGGCGGGCGAAGGTCTCGAGAAGCCGGGCGTTGTAGTCGACGCCGAGCTGGTTCGGGACCGTGAGCAGGAGCGTGTCCGCCTCGCGCACCGCCGCGTCGCGGCCGAGCTCGGCGGCGATCGCGTCGGGCTCGCCGATGTAGCTCTTCCCGAACCGTGAGAGCGTGCCCTCGAGGTATCCGAGCTGGTCGACGGCGTCGCTCGCCGCGCGGTCGCCGAAATACCGCCGGTCGAGGTCGGTGACGATCGGCAGCACGCTCCGGCTCACCGAGACGCGGGGCTCGCGCTCCCAGCCGGCCTCCGCCCAGGCGGCGCGGAACCTCGCGATCTGCTCCGCCTGGAGCTCGTCGAAGGGAACGCCCGTGTCCTCCACGAGCAGCGTCGAGCTCATCAGGTTCATGCCCTGCCGGGCGGCCCATTCGCCGGTGGCTCGCGTGCCGGCTCCCCACCAGATCCGGTCGGGAAGGCCGGGCGACTGCGGCTCGATCCCAAGCGGTGCGGTCGAGCCGGTCATCTGCGGGTCGGCCGGCGCAACGCCGGCTCCGTCGATCGCAGCCCGAAAGAGACGGGTATGGGCGCGCGCCAGATCCGCATCCGTCTCGTTCTCCGCCGGCACGTACCCGAATGCCTCCGACCCTCGAAGCGCCGGCTCGGGCGAGCCGCGGCTGATCCCGAGCTGAAGCCGGCCGCCGCTGATCAGATCGGCGGCGGCGGCATCCTCGGCCATGTAGAGCGGATTCTCGTACCGCATGTCGATCACGGCGGTGCCGATCTCGATCCGGCTCGTTCGCGCCCCGATCGCGGCGAGCAGCGGGAACGGCGAGGCGAGCTGTCGGGCGAAATGATGAACGCGCACGAACGCGCCGTCGATCCCGAGCTCCTCGGCGGCGACGGCGAGCTCGATCGTCTGGAGGAGCGCGTCGCGGGCCGTGCGCGTCTGCGACCCCGGCATCGGTTGCCAGTGCCCGAACGAGAGAAAGCCGACCCGCCGCATCCGCGCATCCTACGAGCCGCCGCGAGGCCGGAGGCTGCGGAAGACAAGGCGAGCTTCACAGTCGGCTGAGAACAAAAAAGAGAGGGGGCCGAAGCCCCCTCTCGTCGTGCACGAACAGGAACCGCTGTTACGCCGCAGCGACCAGCGAGTTCTTCGGAACGATGACCTTGTAGGTCGTCGAGAGACCGTTCTTGACCTTGTAGATCGAGACCGGGTTCGCGGACACATCGCCGTTCTTGTTGAACGCGACGGGGCCGAGGATCCCGTTCGGGATGCTGACCTTGAAGAGCTGCCCGGCCACACCGGCCCGGGTCCCGTCCGACTTGGAGATCGCCTGGATCATCACGTCGGCCGCCTGAGCGGCGTACACGGCGTACGGATCAGGAGTGGCTCCGGCAGACGCGGTGAACGACTTGACGAACGCCTGGCCGGCGGGCGGCAGCTTCGAGTTCGGAAGCCCTGCAACCGACACGTACATCCCGTTCGCCTTGCCGCCGGACTGCTGGACATCGGCCGAAACCGGCGTGAAGCCGTCCGGTGCGAGGATCGTCACGTTCGGGGCGCCGGCACGGATGTCCTTGATCAGCTTGCCGCCGTTCTCGCAGATCAGGCCGCCGAGGAACACAGCCTGTGCTCCCGAAGCCTTGATCTGGAGGGCGAGGGCCGAGTAGGACGTCGCCTTCGGATCCCACGCGACGTTCTTCACGATCTTGATCCCGAGCTTCTTCGCAGCGTTGGCCGTGTTCGTCGCGACGCCGGCCCCATAGGCCTCCTTGTCGTTCAGGACGAACAGCTTGCTGACCTTGAGCTGCTTCGCGAGCGTGGCGTCGGCTGCACCCTGGAAGTCGTCTGCCGCAACGACACGCGCGTAGTTCCGCACGCCCGTCGGGTAGTACTTCCCGGGCTCACCGGCCGCCGTGCCCGGCCCGGAGTGAGTCAGGCCGACATACGTGTTCGCCGGGCTGACCATCGCGAGCGGACCGTTCGGTGCACGGTTGTCGATCGGGACCTCGATCTCGGCACAACCCGAGTTGAAGGTTCCGATCACGCCGACCACGCTTGCGTCCTGCGTGTAGGCGGATGCGTTCGTCTGGCAGGTACCGGAGTCCCACTTGCCCGCCTGAGCTGTCGAGTCGTCGCAGCTCTGGTACGCGAGCGTGTAGTTCCCGGCCTTCCAGCCGGCCGCATTGAGCTCGAAGGCGATTGCCTTCGTCATCTGGATGGTCTGCGCCCGTCCCGACCCCTGAAGCGGCAGGTCGGAAGAGATGAGCAGGTTTCCATCCGGGTTCTGAATCGCTGAGCACGTTGCCGCAGGGAGCGGGGTGGCCCCGGTCGTATGCGCGAGAGCGCCGCCGACCGTGACCGCCAGGGTGGCGCCAATCAGTACCGCTCCGAGCGCCGAGCCCAACAAGATTCGGTTCTTCACAAGCCCTCCTGTTTTGTCTTGGAAGGTGAAACTGGGGGTGATGGCGTAAGAGCATAGAGCCACGGGTGCCTGTGAGGTAGATCCTGCCGTCCGAACGGCTCTACCAAGCCGCGGTCCGCCCATGCCGGTAGCGTCCAGTCGATGCCCGAGGACCCGGCACCCGAACGACGCGGCGTGCTTCGGATCCCGTCGGTCGAGCTGCCTGATGGCGCTCCCCCGGCCGCTCCGGAGGCGCCCTGGCCGGCCGTGAGCCAGGCGAGCGCGGGCACGGCCGGAGCTCCGGACGGGCCGCCCGAGGAGCGCAGCGGCGGTAGCAAGCTCTTCCGCGTCGTTCTCCTTCTCGGCCTGCTCGGCGTGATCACAGCCGCCGGGATCGCGATCGGGCGCTCGTTCGCACCCTCCTCGACTGTCGCGACGACGCCGCCCGCGACGATTCCCGCCGTGACGGTGCCGCCCCCACCGCCGCCCGCGCACGTGGTGCACCTCGTCTGGGGCCCCCTCCGTGCGACGCCGGTCGGGAAGTTCCCGCAGGGCGGGAACCAGGCGGCTGCCGCGGTGGTCGGGCCGACCCTCGTCGTCGTCGGTGGGGTGGGAAGCGCGCGCCTGCTCGGCGGCCCCGTGGGCGGGAAGCTCGCCGTGATCGGCGCGCTTACGACCCCGCTCGCCGCGATGCAGGCTTTCCCGTCGAGCGGTTACCTGTATCTCCTCGGCGGCGAGAACGGGACGAAGCCGACCGACCAGCTCTTCCGGGTCGACCTCGCGGCCGGACGGGCCCGCCCGGCCGGAACCTTCGTGGAGCCTCTGGCCGAGGCCGGGGTGGCACCGCAGGGCAACTCGGCCTACCTCGTCGGCGGCTGGACGGGCTCGCAGTTCGCAACCGCCGTGCTGAAGTTCACGCCGCCGGGCACGAGCCGGCTCGTGGCCCGGCTCCCCGACGGGACGCGCTCCCCGGCAGCGGCGCTCCTCGGCCACACCCTCTATGTCGCGGGCGGCCGGACCGAGCAGGGCCTTACGAGGAACATCTATGCGATCGACATCCAAAACGGCGGCGTCGTCAGCCTGGGGCAGCTACCACAGGCTGTCGAACAGGCCGTCCTCGTCCCCTCGGGAACGAGCCTCTACCTGCTCGGCGGCAAGACCGCGAACGGCAAACCCTCGACCGCCGTCATCCGGCTCGATCCGGCGACGGGCAGCCCGACGGTGGTCGGGCACACGACGGTGCCGCTCGTCGGAGCCGCCGCCGTCTCCGCGGGCTCGCGGTCGCTCGTCATCGACGCGCCCTCGGGGACGGTCTATCGGGTTACGTAAGCGTGATCAGCGCGAGAGCGAGTACACGTGCTGATTCGCCGTGTACATGCAGTCCTCGTTGCTGCACACCCACTGCCGTTTCGGGACTGGGCGGGGCGTTCCGTTACGCGCCGGCCGCGGGATCGCCATCTCGCGGAGCTTGAGCGGTGAAGAGCACTGCGGGCAGTTCGGGGTTTCTTTTGTCATCGTCTCTCTCCAGCGGTGGTTGGGCCTGCGGAAGTTGTGCCAGGGAAGGTTCGACAGCGAAGCGCGGCGTTGTAACCGAGTCGATAGGAGCCGAAGAACGAAAAAGCCCCG
This sequence comes from uncultured Actinomycetota bacterium, assembly GCA_963720045.1. GTDB lineage: Bacteria > Actinomycetota > Thermoleophilia > Gaiellales > Gaiellaceae > PALSA-600. Next base: position 161,261 of record CAVREC010000008.1, read on the forward strand.
ATTTGCGGGGCTTTTATGCGAACGCGACTCATCAACTGCTGCGTAGCCTACCCGATCCGGGCCCGGAGTCGTAACTTCTTCGTAACGTGTTGCCTCGCCGGGGCCCGTTGGGTTCCCTCGTCGCGGCTCCCGCGGCTGTGGGAAGATCGGCCCGTTCCTCGCGGGTGCGAGGCCGTCCAGACCATGCTCAAAAACCGCCGGCCGACCCGCACGAGAAGCACCATCGAACTGTTCCTGCCGCCTACCTCGCCGGGATGGGCGAGTACGCGGCAGCTCGTCCCCATCACCTCAACCAACAAGGAGGGTGCATGAGACTCGCAAGAGTCGTCCCGATTGCAGTCGCTGCAGGGGCGTTGGCCGTGCTCGCTGTCGGCTCCACGAGTGCCGCCACCAAGCACAAAGCGGCCGGCACGCCGATCGTGATCGGCGCCGCGATCGACCTGACGAAGAACATGGCGCCGTTCGACGCGCCCGCGCTCGCCGCGGCGAAGATCGAGATCGCCAAGATCAATGCGGCCGGCGGAGTCGACGGTCATCCGCTCGTGCTGAAGTACCTGAACGACCAGCTCGACGCCACGCAGACGAAGACCGATGCGACGAAGCTGATCTCGCAGGGCGTGAACATCGGCTGGGTCACCTGCGACGTCGACTACGCCACCCCGGCGATCGACGCGTTCCTGCAGGCGAAGCTCCTGACGGTCGCGCCGTGCATCGGCACCGACCAGATGGGCCCGTCGCGCTTCGGCTCGGCCGGGAACCTGGCGTTCACGTTCGGCAACCCCGCCCAGAGCGAGGGCGCGGCGATGGCGGAGTGGGCCTACGCCCACGGCTGGCATTCGGCAGACGTCGTCACCGACAAGCTCCTCGTGTACTTCCAGAACGTCTGCAGTGCCTTCACCGACCGGTTCCAGCAGCTCGGCGGCAAGATCGTCGACTCGGAGTCGTTCACCCAGGGCGACAAGACGATCGGCAACGTCGCGACCCGGATCAACGGCAAGCCGGCGAACATGATCGCGTTCTGCACCTCGTTCGCGGGCGACCAGCCGGCGTTCGTCGACGCGCTCCGCTCGGAGGGCAACAAGACGCCGATCATGAACAGCTGGGCCGGTGACGGTGCCTACTGGTGGTCGAAGAACCCGAAGGTGACGAACTTCTACTACGTCACCTACGCGGCCGCGGATGCGAAGGACCCGGACGCCGCAGTGCGGGCGTTCGAGGCGAAGCTGAAGGCGGCGGGCACGCCGGCGCAGACGGGTGGCTTCATCACCGGTGCCGACACGATCGACGCGATCGCCTACGCGATCAAGCAGAACGGCGGCTCCACGGATGGCGCCAAGCTAGCCGCGACGCTCTCGCACCTGACGAACTTCAAGACGCTCGGCGGCCCGATCAGCTTCACGCCGACCTTCCACAGTCCGACAGGGCGTCCCTACCGCGTGATCGAGGTGAACAACAACGTCGCCAAGGTCATCGGGGAGCACACGACGCAGAAGATCCCGAACATCCACTGATCGGGTTGGCGGTAATCGCCGACGAGACTCGCCGAGGGCCCGGATCGCTCCGGGCCCTCGGCGTCTCGCGCTCGTTCGCGGGCGTCCAGGCGCTCGAGGCGGTCGACCTCTCGCTCGAGCAGGGCGAGATCGTCGGCCTGATCGGACCGAACGGGGCGGGGAAGACGACGCTCGTGAACCTGCTCACCGGCTTCGACCTGCCGACCTCGGGACGGATCGAGCTCGGCGGGGTCGAGATCACCCGCTGGCCGCCGCACCGCCGCGGGCGGGCGGGGCTCGCACGGACGTTCCAGCACGGGCGCCTCTTTCGAGGGCTGTCGGTGCGCGAGAACGTCGAGGTCGCCGCGCTCGGGGTCGGGGCCGCGCCGGCGGAGGCACGGCGGCGCGCCTCCGAGCTGCTCGAGCTGCTGGGGTTGAGCGAACGGGCGGAGGCAAGCGCGGCGGTCTTGCCCCATGGCGACGAGCGGCGGCTCGGAGTCGCGCGGGCGCTCGCGCTGCGGCCCCGGTTCGTGCTGATGGACGAGCCGGCGGCGGGGCTGCACGAGGCGGAGATCCCGGCGTTCGCGGCGGTAGTTCGCTCCGTGCGGGATACGTTCGGCACGGGCGTCCTCCTGATCGACCACAACGTGGCCCTGATCATGGAGGTCTGCGACCGGATCCACGTGCTCGACCGCGGCCGGACCCTGGCCGAGGGGACGCCGGAGGAGATCCGGAGGAACTTCGACGTCGCGACGGCCTATCTCGGCGCGGGAGCGACGGTTGCGAGCGATGGCTGAGCCGCCGATCCTGGAGCTGAGAGCGATCGAGATTCGCTACGGCTCAGTCCCGGCCGTGCGCGGCCTCTCCCTCGAGCTCGCCCGCGGCGAGATCGTCGGGCTGATCGGGCCGAACGGCGCCGGGAAGTCGACGACGCTCCTCGCGATCATGCGGGTGGTGCCGCTCGCAGGCGGGGAGATCCTGCTCGGCGGGCGTCCCGTCGCCGGCAGGCCGGAGGACGTGGCGCGCTCCGGGGTTGCCCTCGTGCCGGAGGGACGCCACATCTTCGCCGACCTGACCGTCGAGGAGAACCTGCGTCTCGGCCTCGCCGGGCGGCGCTCGCGCGAGGGGATCGCCGAGGATCTCGACTGGGTGCGCGGCCTCTTCCCGGTCGTCGCGGACTTCGGTGCGCGCAAGGCGGGGCTCCTCTCCGGCGGTCAGCAGCAGCAGCTCGCGATCGCCCGGGCGCTCGTTGCGCGGCCCGACGTCCTCCTGCTCGACGAGCCCTCGCTCGGCCTCGCCCCGAGCGTCGTCGACACGCTCTTCGAGACGCTCGCCCAGGTACGCGAGCGCGGCGTCACGATCCTGCTCGTCGAGCAGCGGGGGATGCTCACGGTCGGGTTTGCCGACCGCACCCTGGTGCTCGCGAACGCGGAGCTGCGGCTCACGCTCGGCGCCGCCGACGCGGCGGATGCGGCGGAGCTCACCGCCAAGCTCACGGCGGCCTACCTGTCGTGACGTTCCTGCAGTCGATCATCGACGCGATCGCCCTCGGCGCCGTCTACAGCGTGGTCGCGCTCGGAATCGGGCTCGTCTTCGGGGTGATGCGGCTGATCAACCTGGCCTACGGCGAGGTGATCACGGCCGCGGCCTTCACGCTCGCCTACACGAGTGGCGCGCCGGCGTTCGTGGCGATCCTCGCCTGTATCGGGGTGGCGATGGCTGCCTCTCTCGTGATGGAGCTCATCTTCCGGCCTCTGCGGCGGGCCTCGGCGGCGACGATGCTCGTCGCCTCGTTCGGGATCAGCTTCCTGCTCCAGAACGTCTATCTGCTGGCGTTCGGCTCTCGCGGGAAGTCCGTGGGCACGCTCGGCGGCCTCAACACGACGATCGACGTCGGCTCGCTCCGGATCCGCTGGATCTCGCTCGTCGCGCTCCTCGTCGGCGGGGTGCTGCTCGCGGCGACGGCGCTGCTCCTGAACCGGACGACTGCCGGCCTCCAGATCCGCGCGGCAGCAGCCGACTTCCAGACGGCGCGCATCCTCGGCGTGCGAGCAAACCGCGTGATCGCCTTCGCGTTCCTCGTCTCCGGGTTCCTGGCCGGCGCGGTCGCCGTGCTGCTCACGGTGCAGTCACCGCTCGTCACGCCCGACTTCGGAGTCCAGGTGACGATCTTCGCCCTCGTCGGGGTCGTCGTGGGCGGCCTCGAGCGCCTGTGGACGGCGACCCTCGGCGGGTTCGCGATCGGCTTCGCGACCTCGCTCGTGGGTGCCGAGCTGCCTTCGTCGAGCAGCGTCTACCTGCCCTCGGTGATCTACGGGCTCGTGATCATCGTGCTGCTCCTGAAGCCGGGCGGCGTCTTCACGAGCGCGCGGGCGACCGCGGCGGAGCGCGTATGAGGAGCCGGCTCGACTCGGCCGTCGTGTTGCTTGCCCCACTGGGCGTCGTGCTGCTCGCCGTCGTGCTCGGCTCGCAGCTCGGCGCCGTGCGGCAGCTCGAGTTCGACGACGCGCTCGTGAGCACCGCGATCGTCGTCGCCCTCTACGTGTTCATCGGGAACTCGGGGGTGATCTCGTTCGCCCACATCAGCTTCGTGGCCGTCGGCGCGTACCTCTCGGGGATCCTGACGCTCGGCGCCGAGCAGAAGAACTTCGTGATCCCGACGATGTATCCGTTCCTGCGGCACGCCCACGTCTCGACAGTCCCGTCGCTCGCGCTTGCCGCGCTCGCCGGCGCCGTGTTCGCGCTGGTGGTCGGTGTGCCCTTGATGCGGCTCTCGGGGCTCCCGGCAGGGATCGCGACGCTCGCCGTGCTCGGGATCACCTACAACGTGATCTCGTACTGGCAGAAGATCGGCCCCGGCGTGACTGCGCTTGCGCTCGTTCCGGAAAGCGGGATCTGGACGCTCGGGCTCGGCACGCTGATCGTGATCGTGGTCGCGTTCGCCTACGGCCGCAGCCGCCTCGGCCGTCGCCTGCGCGCGACGCGAGAGGATCCGCTCGCGGCCCAGTCGGCCGGAATCGACGTGCACCGCGAGCGGCTCTACGCGTTCGTGATCTCGGGCGCCCTGGCCGGTTTCGCGGGCGGCCTGCTCGTCCACGAGCTCGGCTCGATCACGACCGACCAGGTCTATCTGCCGCTGACGTTCATCACGCTCGCGATGCTCGTCGTCGGGGGGGTCTCGAGTCTCTGGGGTGCGGTCGTGGGCGCGCTCGCGATCAGCGCCCTCAACTCGTTCCTCGCCGATGCCGAGCAGGGCATCCACGTCGGCTTCTACGTGCATGTCCCGACCGGCACCCGGCTCGTCGCGATCGGCGTCGTGATGGCGGCGGTCCTGATCCTGCGTCCGTCGGGGCTCACCGGCGGGCGGGAGGCGCGCCTGCCCCGCCGGGCTAGTCGTACCAGGTGAGGACGGCGAGAATCGCGTACAGCGAGCCGAGTGCCGTGCCTTCGAACGGCGTTGCCTCGCCGTCGCTCGTGATCTCCCAGAGGGCGATGCCGGTCAGCGCGAGCGCGCCGATGAAGACCGGGGCGAGCTGGAAGGTGAGCCGGGTCGAGAGGAAGAGCGAGGCGAGGACGAGCGCCGGGAAGAGGAAGGCGGTGATCTGGGCGACGGAGTTCGTGACGACCGAGACCGCGAGGTCGGCTTTGCCCCTGGTTGCGAGCACGACTCCGGTTGCGTTCTCGACAGCGTTCCCGGCGATCGCGACGATCACGAGCCCTGCGAACGCCTGCGGGATTCCGAGCCTCGCCATCGAGGGAGCGAGCGAGTCGACGAACCATTCGGAGACGAACGCCGACCCGACACCGGCGAGCGCGAGGATCGTCAGCGCGACCCTCGTCGGGAGCACGTGCGCGCCGATGTCCTTCGGGCCCGAGCCGTTGTCGGCGCGGATGTAGCCGACGATCCACACGGCGTAGGCCGCGAGCAGCGCGAGCGCCCCGACGATCGAGATCTCCTCGACGTGGTGCGAGGCCCCGTCGTTGCTCGCCGTCGAGATCCCGATGATCACGATCAGGAAGCTCGCGAGCATCATCAGGATCGCGTTGTCCTTCGAGAGCCCAGGCGAGAAGCGCATCACCCCGTCGGCGCTCGCACGGCAGCCGGCTATCACGACGAGGCCGAGCACGAACAGCGCGTTCGCGAAGACGGAGCCGATGATCGCGGCCTGTGCGATCACGAGCTCGCCGGCCGAAAGGGCGAAGAGCACGACGAAGAACTCCGGCAGGTTCCCGAGCGTCGAGTGGAGCACTCCAGTCACTGCCGACCCGAACCGCTCGCCGACGTGCTCGGTCGAGAACGAGACCATCCAGGCAAGGCCTGCGAGCGCGATCGTGGATAGGCCGAAGGTCAGGAGCGAGGTGGCGTGCGCGTAGTGCGCGATGCCTGCGGCGGCGGTGGAGCGTGAGGACGCGAAAATCCAGGTGACGCGCATTCTCGGAACCTAGCGACTCGAAAAGTCGGGCTCCGAGCCGCTCGTTCTCGTGCTCCGCAGGTGGGAGCCGCTCAAGCTCGTGCCCTCTCGGGACGATGTACCTCGATAGTGGTATGCGAATGACCGGTCCGGAACCGTGGACGTCGGCCTCGGCGGCCGAGGTGGCCCATGCGGCGGGCGCGGTCGACATGTTCGTGTTCCGGCGGGTGTCCGAGGGGCGCTACGTCCATCTCGGGGGAGCCGGGCGCGGCACCGGGTGGGCCGGCATCGTCGAGCTCGGCGAGGCCGAGGAGCCCTTCGTCCAGCGTGTGATCGCCGGCGACACGGTCTTGCGACGAGCCGAGAAGGATCCATGGCACGTCTTTGGTCCCTACTACGGACAGGCCGTCGCCGCTGTGCGCGTGAACAGCGACGTCGTGGTGTTCTTCGGCGCCCCGACCGACACGTTCGCCGCGATCTCCGATTCCGAGCTCTTCGAGCTCGCACAACTCGCCGGGCACTCGGTCGTCGAGGTGGCGCCGGCAAAGCGCCTGGCGGACGAGCTCGAGATACTCCATGCCGTCCAGGACCTCGTCCACACCCACGCGGAGACCTTCGCCGACGGGCTCCAGCGGCTCGTCGACCAGGCGACGATGGCGCTCTCCTGCGATCTCGGCCTCGTCTACATCCCGGGCGCCGCCCTCGCGAAGCTCTGCGATCGCCGCCAGGGCCTCCCGATCGATCCCATTGCTGTCCAGGACGCGCTCGCGACGATCGCCGAGCGCGCAACGTTCCCCTCGTGCATCCAGAAGGCGGAGGATGCCGAGCTACCTGCGCCGTTCCGCGTCGCCGACGGGGTGCTCGCCTACTACCTGCTCGAGCTGAAGCGCCCTCTGCCGGGGTTCCTGCTCGTGCTGCACACCCGCGCGAGCGCGGCCCGCGGTTTCACGCTGCTCTGCCAGTCGCTCGGGCACAAGCTCGTCGACGCCGCCGAGCCGCTGCTCGCGGCCGCGCTCCTGCGCGATTCGATGCGCGAGGAGCTCGAGCGTGCCGGCGCCGAGGCGCGCCGGGACTCGCTGACCGGGCTCGCCAACCGGCTCGGCTGGACCGAGGCCCTCACCTCGGCCACGCCGTCCGAGGACTCACCCGCCAGCATCGTGAAGCTCGACTGCCGGGGCCTGAAGAAGATCAACGACACCTACGGCCACCACGCCGGCGACCGCGTCCTCTGCCGCATCGCCGGTGCGCTCTCCGCCTGCATCCGCGAGGACGACGTCGCAGCGCGCGCCGGCGGCGACGAGTTCTCGATCCTCCTCTGCGGCGCCGACGAGGAGCTGGCCGACGCGGTCATCGAGCGAATCGAACGCACGGTCGCCGGGGAGAACGGCTTCGCGGACATCCCGATCGAGCTCTCGATCGGCGCGGTCACCGTGCGCGAGGACGACCTCGATTGGGCCGAACGCTGCGCCGACGAGCGGATGGTGGCGGCAAAGCGGCGGCCGCGTGGCGAACACCCGGAATAGCGCCTGCCTGGCGAGGGCAAGAAAGGCCGCTGAGCTCGGAAAATCCCCGACCGCCCGCGCTATATCCGCGCGGGGGTCGGTCGAAATATGTCATCTGCACCACTCGTGGATCTCTTCCTCGAGTACCGAGGAGTCCGGCTCGCCGAGGTGAGACATTACGTCTACCGCAGGCTCAAGAAGGTCAGCCCAGATGGAGGGTTTGACGGAATCCCGAGACGAAAGGGCCAAGTCGTGAGGGAACCTTCGTGGTAGTCCGCTTATCTTGGAGGCAGCTCACTGACACGTGGGAGTTGCGAGGGTTTGAAGCACCGCTCGCACCTGAGGGCCCTCAAGTCCCTCTCGCACGCGTTCCCTTCTGCCGTCCCAGCGCAATGGGCGCCGGCGAACTTTCAAGCCGCCCGGCCCGTTTTTTCGTCCCGGCGCGCTTTTCAATGGGTGGGAGCCCGCCGCAACAAACTCCCACCCTCGTCTACGTATCCCACCGATTCGTGCTCGGATGGTTTTCGGATCGTAAAAACTCTGCGCCCGGATAATCTGCCCAGGCAAATTTCCGACGAATCTGCGAGGATGCGTCGCGGCGGGCGCCAGCGGTCAGGATCTCCTTCAGCCCAATGGACGGGTCGGGACCTCCTTTAGCCACTGCAGCTAAACCGATTCGGCGCTCGCCTTTTAGTCAACCTCGACGGGTTACGGTTGTCGTGACCGGCTGGTGGCCTCCCCGCTCACTCCGTCAACGAACTCTCATGCCAGCCAACTTCCTGCCGATACGACTGTGTGCCCGTCGATTACCGCCTTCTCGCTCGCTTCGAGGCAAAACGCGAACGTTACGAGGCCGCTCGCAATGACCTCCCCGCTCGCTGGCGCTCAGATCCCGGTCCAGAGGTGCAAGTCATCAACGACCTGTGGGTGGACATGATCGTGCGAACGCGCGAACACCTCGAGTGTCTTGCCGCAGCCGAGCGGCGGCACGTTTGATCGGCGCCGGCGAACTCATCACCCGGTGACATCCGAGCATCCATGCAGTCTTTCAGCGGGGCGGGTACTTCAGCCGGTACAGAAAGAACGGCGCTCGGACGGCCGTAACTCAGCGTTTCCCACGGCATCGCCGGATACTTGCGGACGGTTTGTCCCGGGGTGGGTTGATAACCGCGCGTATGCGGACGGTTGCGGCGGTACGCCGACTACCTAGTCGGTTGTCGCGGGTCGGTGGTCCCTGCTGGTTTCGGGTGGGGACACTCCTGATGCGGTCCATATGGGCGTTGGTTGCAGCAGGATCCGATTTCGCTTACTGTGGACCTGGGTTCAGTAGCCGGTATGGACCGGCGGGCAGTTGAACGTTGTTGTCCGCGCGGGAGGGCTACGCGAGGCCTGTTTGGGGACGTCAATATTCTGCGGACGGAAGGGGATTTCTCATGAAGCGGCTCACCATGCTGCTCGGCTTGTGTTCGATCGTCGGCGCCCTCGTGGTGCCTACCGCTCTTTCAGGCTCTCAGAAGGTGCCGATCTATGCCGCCAATGGGTGCACCTCCGATCTGATCGACACGACCATGCCGGTCCCGGGCCATGTCAACCTGAACACTCCGGGCGGCGCGGTGGCGTTGATCGTCAACGGCTCGATCACCCTCGCCCCGAACACGACGTACACGTTCTGGGTGCGCAATCTCGGGATGTCCTACCCCGGTCCGTCCGTGAACTCCGCTCCGGGGCTTGGCTACTACGCGCCCGGCACATTCACAACCGACGCGTACGGAAACGGAGTGTTCCACTACAACTTCCTTGCAACCGACCTGCCGCCTGGCACCTACCCGATTCAGGTCGCGATCAACCAGGACAACGGCACGACGTACGGCTGCACCGTCGCAGGAACGACGTTCGACTACACGGTGCCGCCGACGAGCGTCACTGTCCGCGGGTAAGGACGATCGACAAAACTGCGCTTGGCTTGGAGGGGCGCCAAAATGGCGCCCCTCCAAATCTCGTCTTGGCGCGATCGAGGACGACCGGAACGAAACGGTCGCGGCGGCCGGCGAGGCACTCGAGGCGGGGCTCATCGCGACAGCCGAGTCGGACGACCCTGAGGGCGACATCGTGTCCGGCACGTGATGCTCGGAGGACACGCCGGATTTGGCTTATCTACTGAGCTGCGGGACTAGGACTCGAACCTAGACTACCGGATTCAGAGTCCGGCGTCCTACCATTAGACGATCCCGCAAAGCACCCTCGAGATCGACGAGGGCGGGATTAAGTGTAGCGCCGCGACGCGCTCAGATCTCGAGGCGGTAGAGCGGGACGAGGCTCTTTTCGGACTCGGTGTCGATGTGGGCGAGGACCTCGACGTAGGGCTCGAGGCCGGAGCCGCGGAGCTTCGCTTTCAGGAGCGAGTCGATCTGGTAGATCCCGGCCGAGTTGTTCATCACGATGTCGATGCGGATCGGCTTCTCCTCGCCGTCGCCGATCGTGACGTCCTCGATCGCTGCTGCCGAGAGCGAGTGGATGCCGACATGGCCGCGCTCGAATGGGATGCGCGAGCGGCCCTGCTCCATGTCGAGGGCATCGGCGACGCGGAGGATGCCGGCCTCTACGGTGAGCGGCTCGCCGTCGGAGCGGTGGCTGATGATCCCCTGGAGCACCTCGGAGACGATCACCGTCAGGTTCGGCTCCTCGTAGATCCCGGCCAGCAGCGTGCGAAGCTTCGGCTCGGCCAGGAAGAGGCTGAAGTCCTCGTGGCCGTGGCGGTGCACGGACATCCCGATGCAATGGGTGAGCGCCGTGAGCGCGACCACGACCTCGGCCTCGTTCTGGGTCATCCCGTAGTCGGTGACCATCGCCGGCTCGATCCCGTGCTTCGTGAGCTGTCTCAGCATCTTCAGCGCGATGTTCGTGACGATCTGGATGTGCACCCAGGAGTGGTCGTTGATCTGAAGCCGGGCGACCGCGTTCACGTTCGCGACGTGCCACCAGGCTTTCATCTGGTCGTCGCGATTGACCCGTCCGATCACCCGGCGGAGCGGCTCGTTGCGCCGGACCGGCACGTTGATCCGCATCCGGGCGACCGCCTCGACGGGAGTGAGGCGGACCTCGCGCTCCGCCTCGGCGGGGATCGGGTCGGTGAGGTCTTCGGCCTCGAGCTCGTGCTCGTCGTCCATGAGCGGAGCTTACGCCCCGGTCACGTGCCCGGACGGCCGACGAACCTGTCATCGTCCGGGGATGGCAGTGGCCCCCGTCACCCTTTCGGTCGACGACGACCTACGCCGCCGCCGGCTCACTGTCTTCTTCCGGGTACTCCTCGCGATCCCCCATTTCCTCTGGTTCCTCGGCTGGTCCTTTCTCGTGGCCGTTGCCTCCGTCGTCGGGTGGCTCGTCACGCTCATTGTCGGGCGCCTTCCCAACGGATTCCATCGCTTCTTCTGCGCCTACATCCGTTACTCCACGCACCTCTTCGCCTACTTCTTCCTGATTGCAAACCCGTACCCGGGGTTCCTGGGCGAAGCCGGGAGCTACCCGGTCGACGTGGAGCTGCCCCCTCGCGCGGCCCAGAGCCGGTTGCGCGTGCTCGTGCGGATCGTCCTCGCGATCCCGGCGCTGATCCTCTCGGCTGCACTCGCCGGGTACGTCTTCACGGGAAGCTCGACGGTGACGATCAACCACAAGCGAACGACGAGTGGCGCAGGAGGGTCCGTGACAGGTCTGATCGCCGTCGTCGGTTTCCTCGGGTGGTTCGCGAGCCTCATCACAGGGCGGATGCCCTCGGGCCTCAGGGACGCCGGGGGATACACGATCGGTTACCGCGCTCAGGCGCTCGCGTATCTCCTGCTCGTGACCGAGCGGTACCCGAACAGCGACCCGTACGCGATCCTCTCCAACGTTCCGCCGCCGCCGGAGCATCCCGTGCGCCTGGAAGGGGATTCGGAAGTCCTGCGCCGCTCGCGGGTCACCGTCTTCTTTCGCCTACCCCTCCTGATCCCGCATCTGTTCTGGCTCTGGCTCTGGGGGATCGCCGCAGTGCTCGCCGTGATCCTCCAGTGGTTCGTGACGCTTTTCGCCGGCCGCCCCGCTCGAGTGTTCCACCGATTTCTCACCCGCTTCGTGAGGTACACGTTCCATGTCTATGCCTTCGGTTCGCTCGCGGCGAACCGGTTCCCGGGCTTTGTCGGCGCGCCCGGAGCCTACGAGCTCGATCTCGTTCTTCCCGAGCCGGGGCGCCAGAATCGCTGGAAGACGCTCTTCCGCCTGCTGCTTGCGGTGCCGGCGTTCATCTTCTATGTCGGTCTGTTCTGGATCCTGGTCATCGCGGCGTTTCTGATGTGGTTCACCGCGCTCGCGATCGGCCGCGTGCCCGAGGGGCTTCGAAACCTCGCCGCGTTTGCGTTGCGCTACGGCGCCCAGCTGAACGCCTACAACTACTTGCTGACCGACGCGTATCCGCACGCGAGCCCGCTCGAAGGCATCGCAGTCCTGGCCGAGGAGCACGAAGAACGTCCCTTCGGCGGTCTGCCTCCGGCAACGCCGCCGCCGGGCACCGATGCCCCGGCGGCCGCGCCCAGCCCGTGGTTGGCCGGCCCTGCGGCTCCTGTCGTCGGGCCTGACTCACCGGCCGGTTCGTCCGTCCTCACCCCCGATCCCAGCGAGAGCCCGAGCACGGCTTCGGCCGAGCCCGCCTCGGCATCGCCCGAGGAGCACGACGAAGCGCCGCCCGACGGGGCGCACGCCAACGACGACTCGTGAAACGGCACGTCGCCCTTGACCGGGCGGTCCTCGTCGCCTTCGCTGTTGTCTGGGTCGTTGCCGCGTACCTGCTCTGGTACTCGTCGAAGGTCCCGAGATCGCTTCGGTTGCCACATATCGACACGGCCGCGATCTTCCCGCCCGCAGTGCTCCATCGAGCGGACTCCTACGATCGAGTCGCAAGCCTCCTCGGCGTGGCGACGCTCATCGTCGAGGTCGTCGTCTTCGTCCTCTATGCCCGCTGGGGACCGGGATTCGTTCGCGAATCTGCAGCGGGCCCGGTCGGGACGGGAATGCTCCTCGGCATGCTCGGATTCGGGCTGCTCTGGCTCGCCGACGTGCCGCTCGAGGTCGTGGGGCTCTGGTGGGACAAGAGACATCACCTGAGCCACGAGAGCTACGGTCATGCACTGTTCGGCGGCTGGTTGGCGCTCGGGTTCGCCTTCGTGCTGCTCTGTGTCGCGCTCGGGATCGTGATGGGGCTGGCGCGGCTTGTCGGGGACTGGTGGTGGATCCTGGCGGCGCCCGTCTTCGTCGGGCTCGTGATCCTCGACGCATTCGTCGGTCCCTACCTCGCCCCGACCCATCCGGTCACGGATCCAGTGCTGAGCGCAAGGATCGCGAAGCTGGAGAGCACGGCGCACGTCGGCCATGTTCCGGTGCGGATTCAGGACGTGTCGAGCGACACGTCCCTGCCGAATGCCGAGACCGAAGGGCTTGGGCCGAGCCGGCGGGTCGTCATCTGGGACACGCTGCTCGACGGTCGCTTCACGCCGGGAGAGGTGCGGGTTGTCGTCGCCCACGAGCTGGGCCACGTGAAGCGCAACCACATCTGGAAGTCGATCGCGTGGTATGCGCTCTTCGCATTCCCAGGCGTTTACATCATCAGCCGGGTCGTACGACGCCGTGGTGGGATGGGGGAGCCCGCAGCTGTCCCGCTCGCCCTGCTGACCCTGGTCGTGCTCCAGTTGCTGGCCCTGCCGGTTCAGAACATGATCACGCGGCACATGGAGGCGGAGGCGGACTGGCTGGCGTTGCAGACGACGAAGGATCCTCGAGATGCGACTGCGCTGTTCAAGACCTTCGTTCCGACCGCCCTCAGCAATCCGAATCCGCCGACGTGGGAATACCTTCTCGCAGAAGACCACCCGACGGTCGACCAGCGCATCGCGATGACGCGTGCCTGGGCCGCCCGTTACGCGACGTCGGCCTCGGCGGCCCAGCTTCCGTAGAGCTCGGCGTAGCGGCCTCCGCTCGTCAGGAGCTCGTCGTGGGTGCCGCGCTCGATCGCCCGGCCGTGCTCGAGGACGACGATCAGGTTCGCGTTCCGCACAGTCGAGAGCCGGTGGGCGATCACGAAGGCCGTGCGGCCGTGGAGGAGGCGGCGGAGGGCGTGCTCGACGCGGCGCTCGGTGGCGATGTCGACCGAGCTCGTCGCCTCGTCCAGGATCAGGATGCTCGGGTCGGCGAGGAGCGCGCGGGCGAAGGCGAGGAGTTGGCGCTGGCCGAGCGAGAGACGGAATCCGCGCTCGCCGAGCTCGGTGTCGTAGCCGTCTTCGAGCCGGTCGATGAACTCGTCGGCGCCGACCGCGCGGGCTGCCGCCACGATCTCGTCGCGGCCCGCCTCGGGGCGGCCGAACGCGATGTTGTCGGCAACCGTGCCCGCGAAGAGGAAGCCCTCCTGCGGCACGATCCCGAGCTGGCGGCGGAGGGAGTCCTGCGTGAGCTCGCGCAGGTCGATCCCGTCGACCGTGATCCGACCGCCGGTCGGGTCGTAGAAGCGCGCGATCAGCTTCGCGATCGTCGACTTTCCCGCGCCTGTGTGACCGACGAGCGCAACGGTCGTTCCAGCCGCGACATCGAGGTCGATGCCGTGCAGGACCTCGGGCCCGGTCGCATAGGAGAACCGGACGTCGTCGAAGCGGACCTGGCCGTTGAGGCGCCCGACCTCGCGTGCCTCCGGCGCGTCGGTCACCTGCGGCTCCTCGACGAGGACTTCCATGATCTTGTCCAGGGCCGCGACGGCGGAGAGGAACGTGCTGTAGAGCTGCGACAGCTGTTGGACCGGGTCGAAGAAGCTCGTCGCGTAGCCGAGAAACGCCGTCAGGACGCCGATCGAGGTCTCGCCGTCGAAGACGAGATAGGCGCCGTAACCGAGGATGATCGCCGTGGCGAGCGAGCTCAGGAGGTCGACGAAGGGGAAGTAGAGGGCGTTCTGGATCACCGTCTCCTGGTTACTGCGGCGGTAGGCTTCGCTGACCCGGCGGAAGTTCTCGCGCGCCGCGCGCTCCCGGGTGAACGCCTGAAGGACGCGCATCCCGGCGATGTCTTCGGCGAGCGTGGCCGTCACCTGGCCGAGGCTCTCGCGGACGAGCCGGTAGGAGCGGCCCGACTTCCGCCTGAAGACCGCGGTCGCGACGATCAGCGCCGGGATCACGATGAGCGTGGCGAGCGCGAGCTTCCAGGAGAGCAGGAACATCAGGACGCCGACGCCGATGAGGGTCAGCGTGTTCTGGATCAGCGAGGTGAAGCCGTCGGTCACGAGCTGATCGAGGGCCTCGACGTCGTTCGTGAGGCGGCTGATCAGGACGCCTGCGCGGTTTCGCTCGTAGAAACCGAGTGAGAGCCGCTGCAGATGGCGGAACAGGTGGTTGCGGAGGTCCGCGAGCATCCGCTCTCCGACCCAGCCCGTCCAGTAGGTCTGCCCGTAGGAGCAGATCACTCCGATCACGCTGACGAAGACGAATGCCGCCACCACCAGGCCGAGCGAGCCGTGGAAGAGGTTGATCACCCAGCCGAGCAGGCCTGTCGCCTTGACGTTTGTGGCGATGTCGACTGCGGCACCGATCAGGATCGGCGGCGCGAGCGAGGCGGCGGTCGCCGCGAGCAGCGAGGCGATCGCGACGAAGGTCTTCGCCCGGTGGGGCCGGGCGAGCCGGTAGAGCGCGGTCAGCCGTCGCTTCGTTGCCGCCCACGACCAGTCCTCGACCACGACCTTCTTGTGCGAGACGAGGCTGCTTCCCGGCTGCCAGACCCTCATTAGATGACCCGTTCCACGATCTCGCGTACCCGGATGCACGATCTGGACAGCCTGGGCCGCTCCGGCCTCACGGAAGCCCGTGAGGCCGGCTCCCGTGAGGCCTGCGCTTCACCGCGGCGGTGCCTCGCCGGTACGTCCGGTAGCGGAGAGGCACCGCCGCGGCGCCCCAGACCGCCCAGCTCGCGCCCAGGGAGAGACGATCTCGTGGAACTGGTCATCTATGCGACTTCCTGTTCGGCGATCGAGTGCTCGAGGAGGCCGTGCTCGTAGATCTCGCGGTAGACGGGGCTCTCGGCCAGCACCTGGTCGTGGGTGCCGCGGGCGACGATCCGGCCGTGGTCGAGGACGACGATCTCGTCGGCGAGGGCGATCGTCGAGGCGCGGTGGGCGATGATCACGGTCGTGCGGCCGCGCATCGCCTCGCGGAGCCCGAGGCGGATCCGGGCCTCGGTTGCGGCGTCGACCGAGGCGGTCGCGTCGTCGAGGATCAGGATCCGCGGGTCGACGACGAGCGCGCGGGCGATCGCAAGACGCTGGCGCTGGCCGCCCGAGAGCGTGATCCCGCGCTCGCCGATCACCGTGTCGTATCCCTCCGGCAGCCGTTCGATGAACTCGTGCGCCTGCGCCAGGCGTGCGGCGTCGTGGATCTCCTCGTCGGTCGCCTCCGGCCGGCCGAAGAGGAGATTCTCGCGCACGGTCGCCGAGAAGAGGAACGGATCCTGTGCGATCACGCCGATCTCGCGGCGCAGCGAATCGAGCGTCACGTCGCGAACGTCGGCGCCGTCGATCGTGACGCTTCCCGCCGTGATGTCATAGAAGCGCGGGATCAACGAGGCGAGCGTCGTCTTCCCGGAGCCCGTGTGACCGATCAGCGCGACAGTCTTGCCGGCCTCGAGCTCGAGATCGATCCCGGAGAGCACCGGCCGCTCGGAGTCGTAGCCGAACTGGATCCCCTCGAAGCGCACGCGACCGGGCCCCGGCGGCAGAAGCCCCGCACCGGGACGGTCGCGAATGTCCTCCGGCTCGTCGATGACCTGGAAGATCCGCTCGCCGGACGCAGTCGCGCGCTGGCCTTCACCGATCCACATCCCGAGCATTCGCAGCGGGAAGATCGCCATCGAGAGATAGAGGTTGAAGGCGATGAAATCGCCGGTCGTGAGGGAGCCGTCCTCCACCATCCGCCCGCCTGCGAGGAGCACCGCCGCCTGCCCGAGCAGCGGCAGGAAGGCGAGGAGCGGCACGTAGAGCGAGCGCTGCCGGTTCGCGCGCACGCTCTGGCTGAAGAGCGCTTCGGACCGCCCCTCGAACTTGTCCTGCTCGGCCTGCTCCTGCGCGAAGGCCTTCACGACGTGCACGCCGACGACGTTCTCCTCTGCGACCGTCGCGACGTCGGCCATCCGCTGCTGCACGTCGCGTAGGACTGGATGCGAGACGTGGCTGTAGCGGTAGGCGAGCGCGATCATCACCGGTGTGATCGCAAGCACGACGAGCGCGAGCTTCCAGGAGATGATGAAGAGCAGCACGCAGACGGCGACGACCGTGAACACGTGCTGGAAGAAGAAGATCAGTCCGTAGCCGAGGAAGAACCTGACCGATTGAAGATCGACCGTGGCCCGTGACATCAGCTGGCCGGTCTGCTGGCGGTCGAAGTAGCCGAACGAGAGCCGGACGAGCTTCGCGTAGATCGCGTTCCTCAGGTCGAGCTCGACGCCGAGCGCGACCCGCCCGGAGATCAGCCTCCGCCCGAGTGTGGTCAGCGCCTTCGCGATCCCGACCAGCAGGACGATCCCGATCAGGAAGCGCACCTGGCTGTGGTCGTCGTTCCCGATCGCGTCGACGACGTCTCGGGCGAGCCACGGCATCGCGAGCGCGCCGAGCTGGGCGGCGATCGCGAGGATGCTCGACAGCCACACGGCGCCCTTGTAGGGCTTGAGGAAGCCCATGAGCCTCGAGAAAGTCGCGCTGTTGCGCGGCGTGTCCCCGGTCGCCGTGGATCCAGTCGCCATCTATCCAGCCTACGTATCGAGCCTGCCGTGACGGAAGCCTCGAAATACACTCGGGCGGTGCCGCCGCTCGAGTCTGTACCGAACTTCTCGGAGGGCCGTGAGGGCGCGACAATCGACGCGATCGCGGCGGCGCTCTCGCGGCATGCGCGGCTGCTCGACGTGCACGCGGATCCGGACCACAACCGCTCGGTGTTCACACTCGTCGGGGACGAGACGGAGCTTCTCGAGGCGCTCGTCGCGGGCACGCGAGTGGCGCGGGAGAGGATCGATCTACGCCGCCACGAGGGAGCCCATCCGCGGATCGGGGCGGTGGATGTCGTCCCGATCGTCCCGATCGAACCGGCCGACATGGAACGGGCACGCGCCGCCGCGCTCGAGCTCGGGAGGCGGATCGGCGACCTCGGGCTGCCGGTGTTCATGTACTCGCCCCCGGAACGCGGCCCCGCCTTCTATCGCCGCGGCGGCACGGCGGAGCTTCAGCGCCGGATCGACCTGGGCGAGCTGGCTCCGGACTTCGGTCCCGGCGCGCTCGATCCGTCGGGGGGCGCCGTGATCATCGGTGCGCGGGCGCCTCTGATCGCCTTCAACGTCAACCTCCGCGGCTCGCCCGAGACCGCGCGCGAGATCGCCGCGGTCGTACGCGCGGGCGGCGGCGGCTTCCCGGGCGTCCGCGCGCTGGGACTCGAGCTTCCGGGCGCCGGGCTCGTACAGGTCTCGATGAATGTGGAGGACTGGCAGGCGGCGCCGCTCCACGCGATCGTCGCCCGGATCCGCGCCGAGGCAGCAGCGCGTGGGGCGGAGGTGACCGGCTCGGAGCTCGTCGGCCTGATCCCGGCGGGCGCAGTGGCCGCCGCCGCGGGCTCCGCACTCGGGATCGACGGCTTCGAACCGGACCGGGTGCTCGAGCTGAGATTGAGCTGACGCCCACGAGAGCGGTGTCAGACACCGGGTCTTGCGGGTTGGCGAGCAGGGCGGGCGGCGTTCAGGCGGGTGCGGCGAGCTCGCCTCGGGTGAGCCGGGCGGCGATCGCTGCGCCGCCGAGGCCGACGATCGCCAGCGCAAATGCGGCGACGGCGAAGATCGGGCGTGCGGCCGCAACTGCGAACAGAGGCGAGACCAGGAGGAGCCCGGTCGCATGCGACCCGCGATGCACGAACGAGATCACTCCGAGCACTCGGCCGAGCACCTCGTCGGGGATCTCCTCCTGTGCCGCCGAGTTCAGGAGCACGTCGGACATGCTCTCGGCGGCTCCCGTTCCGATCGCGGCGCCGACCGCGACCGGCACGGAGCCGGCGACCGCCAGCAGCAGGTAGGCCGGGAGGTCGATCACCCAGGCAAGCATGCTCGCGCGCGCCTTCCGCCTGACGGGAATCCGCGCGAGCAGGATCCCCACGCCGATCGAGCCGATCGCGAAGCCGACCATCACGATCGCGAAGCCGCCGGCCCCCTCGTGCAGGGAGTGCTTGACGAGCGTCGGCACGCCGGCGATCCAGGAGCCTGTCGTGATCGTCATCGCCACAGCCGAGGTGATGACCGCCACGGTCAGCGCGCGCCGCGGCCGCAGCGCCGCGATCCCCTCTCGCAAGCGAGGCGACTCGCCGGCCGCCGCCCGTCCACGGCCTGCGCGGATGCGCAGGATCAAGGCCGCCGAGATGAAGAACGTCGCCGCGTCCACCGCGAAGAACGTCGAGAGCGGCAGCACCGCGAGCAACAGCGCGGCGACCGCCCACCCGCCGATCGAGAGCCCCTGTGCGGTCGCCTGCACGAGCGCGTTCGCACCCTGCACGTTCTTCCTCTCGACGACCGCGGGGACCGTCGCGCCGTAGGCCGGCTCGAAGTAGCTCGTGGCGGCTTCGAGCGTGAAGGCCGCGACGACGAGCCCCCACAGCGGCAACGACCCCGAAAGGCCCAGGATCGCGACCGGGACGAGGGTGAAGCCACGGATGAGGTCGGCTCCGACCATCAGCTTGCGCCGGCTCCAGCGATCCGCCGCGATCCCGCCGTGGAGCCCGAAGATGAGCGCCGGAATGCTGTCGGCGAGCCGCACCGCCACGACCCCGAGCGGCCCACCCCGTTCGAGCGCCACCCACATCAGCGCGATGTAGTTCAGCGCGTCGCCGAGCTCGCTCACGGACACGGCGAGAAACAGCGTGCGAAAGTCCCGGATGCGAAGGAGCGAGAGGGTCGGCGTTCCCGCAGGCTCGGTGAGCTGCAGCTCGCGCGGGGTGCCGAAAACCGGGTCGGACATCGTGCGAGTGTGCACTCTGGATGAGTAGTTCCACGAGATCGTCTGCTTCGGGGCGCGAGCTGGGCGGCCTGGGGCGCCGCGGCGGTGCCTCTCCGATACCGGACGTACTGGTGAGGCACCGCCGCGGTGAAGCGCAGGCCTCACGGAAGCCAGCCTCACCGGCTTCCATGAGGAACCAAGCGACCCAGGCCACTGTGTCGTTTGGCCGACCTTCGGTCGGACGAATCGTGCAGCCGGACACGCGAGATCGTGGGACTACTCATCTGAGGCAAGATGTCGGCTGGATGGCAACGCGCAAGCAGAAGGCCCGCCGGGCGAAGACGTTCCGTCACGAGTACGGGTTCGTGATGAACGACGAGGAAGGGAACGAGATCGACGTTCCCGGCGCGGAGGTGCGCGGGAAGAAACCCGACGAGAAGAAGGCTGCGGTGGCGAAGAAGACCTCTCGTGGCGGCTCGGCGGCGCGCTCGCGCCTCGCGCCGAAGCCGCCGTCGTGGAATCGCGCCCTCAAGCGCGGCGGCCTCTGGGGGATCGGAATCGGCTTCGCCGTGACCTTCCTCTTCCATGGCCCGATCGTGCTCGGCCTCCTCTACGGGGTGATGTTCATTCCCCTGACGTACTGGACGGACGGGTTCGCGTACCGCCGCTGGGAGCGAAAGCACCCCTCGGATCAAGGATCACGCCCCGGCAAGACCCGCTGAGCGGCGTCGTTCTGCGGAACTAGGCATCTAGACTCGATCGCATGCCGGTTTCGGTTACCCGGGTCGTGCTGAACGCCCAGTACGGCGCCAACTGCTACCTCGTCCGCGCCTCGGACGAGTCGACCTCCGGCGCGGTTGTCGATCCGGGCGGAGATCCGGGGCCGCTCCTCGAGGAGCTCGACCGGCTCGAAGCGTCGGTGGCAGGGATCCTCATCACGCACTCCGACGTCGATCACGTGGAGGGGCTCGCCGCGCTGGCAGAGGCGACCGGGGCGGAGGTCTGGGCACCGGCCGGCGAGGCGCAGGCGTTGCGCGACGGGGTGACACGGGGCGGAACCCGTGTGCGGTCGCATGATCCCGAGCACACGGTTCGCGACGGCGACGTCCTCTCGATTGCCGGCATCGAGTTTCAGGTTGTGGGGATTCCCGGCCACTCGATCGACCATGTCGCGTTCTGCACCGGTTCGGACATCTTCTCGGGCGACCTTCTGTTCGAGGGCTCGGTCGGCCGAGTCGACTTCCCGGGAGGCGACTGGGGTGCGCTCGTCGCCTCGATCGAGAGGCTCGTCGAGCGCTACGGCCGCGATGCAGTCGTGTACTCCGGCCACGGCGGCCCGACGACGCTCGGACGCGAGCTCGACACGAACCCATTCCTGGGCGAGCTTCGGGCGTGACCGACAAATTTCAGCCGCCGCGCGGGACGCACGATGTCCTGCCGGACAATCGCCGCTGGTGGCACATCGTGCAGATCATTCAGGAGCAGGCCGCCGAGTACGGGTGGGGACGGATCCAGACGCCCGGGTTCGAGGCAACAGGCCTGTTCGAGCGCACCGCCGGCGAAGCATCGGACGTCGTGCACAAGGAGATGTACACCTTCAAGGACCGTTCGGACCGGTCGCTGACGCTCAGGCCCGAGGGCACCGCGCCGATCGTGCGCGCCTACCTCGACGGAGGGTTGGACCGCTGGCCACAGCCGGTGAAGGCCTACACGATCGCGCCGATGTACCGCTACGGCAGGCCAGGCCGCGGCCGCTACCGCGAGCACTGGCAGCTCTCGCTCGAGGCGATCGGCTCTGCCGGCCCTGAGATCGACGCGGAGGTGATCGGCTTCTACGCCGAGCTCCTGCGGCGCCTCGGCGTGACCGAGTGGGAGCTCCACCTGAACTCGATCGGCGATACGAACTGCCGCCCGGCCTACGTTCGCCGTCTCAACGAGTGGCTCGACGCACACGACGACGTGCTCGACGAGGACGCCCGTCACAAGCGCGCCACGAGCCCGCTGCAGGTCTTCGACGTGAAGAACCCCGCGCTCAGGTCAGCGCTCGAGGACGCGCCGAAGATCGGTGAGTCGCTCTGCGAGTCCTGCCGCGAGCATTTCGACGGGGTGCGCCAGCTTCTCGGGGCCCTGGAGATCCCGTACGTTCTCGATCCGACGCTCGTGCGCGGTCTCGACTACTACACGCGAACCGCGTTCGAGTTCGTCGGGCCGGACGAGAACGCCAACTCGACGATCTGCGGCGGCGGCCGTTACGACGGGCTCGTCGAGGCGGTCGGGGGACCCCCGACGCCCGGGATCGGCTTCGGCGCCGGAATCGAGCGCCTGATGCTCGCGCTCGAGAACGAGAACATCGAGGTCCCCGCTCCCGCGCTTGCCGTGTTCTTCGCCGTCGACGGGGCTCCCGCCGGGTTCATCCTGAAGACGATGGCCGGGCTTCGCCGCCGCGGGATCTCCTGCGACACCGATTTCGCCGGTCGTTCGCTCAGGGGCCAGTTGACCCAGTGGGGCCGAACCGGCGCGCCTGTCCTTGCGATCGTCCGCGAGAGCGAGGCGACGATTCGCGAGAACGGCAGGGACGACCGCACCGTGGTGCTCGCAGACCTCCTAGATACGCTCAGCCCATGACGACGCGATGGCGTGATCAGCGGGGCAGCTCACTGCGGCCCGACGACGTGGGGCGGACGGTGACCGTCGCCGGCTGGGTCGCGACGCGCCGCGACCACGGCGGGCTCGTCTTCGTCGATCTGCGCGACGAGGAGGGCGTGCTGCAGGTCGTGATCAACCCGGAGAACGCGCCGGACGCGGCAGCCACCGCGCACGCGCTCCGCAACGAGTTCGTGGTCAGCGCCCGCGGGCCCGTGGTGAAGCGGTCGCCCGACACCGTGAACCAGGCGATGGCGACCGGCGAGATCGAGATCCAGGCCGAAGAGCTCGAGATCCTCTCACGCTCGGGCCCGTTGCCTTTCCAGCTCGACGACGAGGGTGTCGACGAGACGATCCGGCTTCGCTACCGCTGGCTCGACCTGCGACGCGCCGCAATGCAGCGGAACATCCGGACCCGCGGGGCGGTCGTCTCGATCATCCGTAGCGAGATGGAGGCCGAGGGGTTCCTCGATATCGAGACACCGATCATGGCCAAGCCGACCCCCGAGGGTGCACGCGACTTCCTCGTGCCGACGCGGCTGCAGCCGGGCCGCTTCTTCGCGCTGCCACAGAGCCCGCAGATCTACAAGCAGCTGCTCGTGATCTCGGGGTTCGAGCGCTATTACCAGATCGCCCGCTGCTTCAGGGACGAGGATCTCCGTGCCGACCGGCTGCAGGAGATCACCCAACTCGACGTCGAGATGGCCTTCCCCGATCAGGAGTTCCTGTTCGCGCTGCTGGAGCGGATCATGACCCGGATCTGGCGCGAGCTCCGTGGTGTCGAGCTCGAATCGCCGTTCCCGCGGCTCACCTGGGAGGAGGCGGACCTTCGGTTCGGCTCCGACAAGCCGGATCTCCGCTTCGGGCTCGAGATCGAGGACGCAACCGAGGTCACGCGCAGTTCCGGTTTCAAGGTGTTCGCCGACGCGGCGGCGGTGCGATTCCTGCGGATTCCGCGCGAGCTCTCGCGCGGCGAGCTCGCAAAGCTCGAGGAGGTCGCGAAGCTCTGGGGTGCGAAGGGGCTCGCCTACCTGGTCTACGGCGCCGACGGCGAGGTGCGCTCGCCGATCGCGAAGTTCCTCGGAGAGGCGGAGCTCGCCGCGTTCCGGAGCGAGCCAGGTCACACGGTCGTCTTCGGCGCCGCCGAACCGGGAATGGTCTCGCGGGTGCTCGGCGCCCTTCGCCTCCATCTCGGCCGCGAGCTCGAGCTGATCGATTCCTCGTCGCAGAAGTTCCTCTGGGTGACGGACTTCCCGATGTTCGAATGGGATCCTGAGGCGGAGCGCTGGGACGCCGTCCATCATCCGTTCACGCGGCCGAATGCCGAGAGCGAGCCGCTTCTCGACACCGATCCGGGCGCAGCGAAGGCGATCGCCTATGACCTCGTCGCGAACGGGATCGAGATCGCCGGTGGGTCGTTCCGGATCCACGAGCCCGAGCTCCAAGCCAAGGTCTTCGGGCTCCTGAACATCACGCCCGAGGAGCAGCGGGCGAAGTTCGGTTTCCTGCTCGACGCACTCGGGATGGGCGCGCCGCCGCACGGCGGGATCGCCTCCGGGATCGACCGCTTGTGCATGGCGCTCCTCGACGAGCCGTTCATCCGCGAGCTTGTTGCGTTCCCGAAGAACCAGGCGGGAGCCGACCCGATGTCCGGTGCGCCGACTACCGTCGAGGCGCCGCAGCTCGCGGAGCTCGGGATCGCAGTCACCATCGAGGAGCCGTGAACAGGAACTGATGCCGCGTCGCAACGTCCGGCGATTCGTGCTCGAGGTGCTTTTCCTCGCCGGCGTCGCGGCCGCGCTGACGGTTGCCGATCTGCGGCCCGTGGCCGTGATCGGGCTGATGGCTGCCGCCTGGATCGTCGTCGCGCTGATCGAATGGTCGGCGTGGCTCGGCGAGCCGCACTACGGCCGCGGTTTGCCGCCGCGCTACTACGTGCCGCAGGTCGCGTTGCCGCCGCGGAGGCCGGTCGAGCAGTATCGCGGCGGTTACCCGGTCCTCGGGATCCACGACGACGAGCCGACCTTCGTCGCCTCGACGACCGAATGGGCGGCGGAGCTTGCAGACTGGCCGGCGGCAGGGTCCGTCGAGGCGTTCGAGGCGACGCAGGTTTCCGCACCGGAGGATCGAGTCGTTCCTCTTCCCCCTCCGATTCACGAGCAGGACACCGTCGCGGCAGGCTTCTTCGTGCCGGAGGTCGTGGAGGAACCGGCGCCCGAGCCCGAACCGGAGCCCGCGCCGGTCGCGGCGATCGCCGATGCGGTGGCCGCCGCGGCAATCGTCGAGGCCGCCTTGCCCTCCGTTCCCGAGCCGACCGTCGAACCGATCGAGGCGCCGCTCCCCGAGGTGGTTCGCGAGCCGGAGCCGGAGCGCGTGCTCTCGCTCCCGCCGCGGCCCGCGTCGACGGTTCTCCACCGGATCGATCCACTCGCCGGCTCGGGCCGTGGCCGCTTCCTGCGGCGGCGCGAGGCAGACGTCGAGACCGTCGAGGTCCAGGACGGCCCGCCGCCCGACCGCGTGCTCCCAAGCCGCCTCCGAGCGGAGAGCTAGCGGAATGACCGGCAACGTTCACGGGTTCCTGGCCCGCTCTTACTCTGCGCCAGAGCCCGCCGAGGGACGTCTCTGATGCGCCAGGCGCTCGTTCAGCGGCAGCTCGTCCTCGTCGCGATCACGGTGCTCGCGATCGCGGTCTCTCTCGCTGTGACCACGAGGCCCGGGCACAGGGCGGCCGCTGCACTACCGCCGCCGGTCGGCTCCTACACGGCGCTCGTGGCGACCGCGAACGCCAGGCTCACGGGCAAGACGACGACGTGTGGAGTGCTGGTGGCCCCGAAGACCGTCGGCATCTCGAGCCCCGTGCTGCCGTGCGGCGTACGGATCTACCTGAGCCGGGGAGGCCGCCACGTCCTCGCCTCGGTGATCGGCCGCGGCCCGACGGCGCCGGGCGCCGAGTTCGCGATCACGGCGGCGCTCGCGCACCGGCTCAGGATCACCGGTCTGCGGCGAGTTCACTGGAGCTACGCCGCTTCCGGGTAACCGGACGACGAGCCAGGTGCGCTACAGTGGCCCGCCGGAGCGTCCGATCCCGTGCGCAACGCCGCGCACCATGTAGAACCAACGCTACGTGAAAGGGAGCATGTGTTCGGTCGGGCAGTACCCGTCCGGCGCGGCACCCACCTGGCTTGCCAGGTTCACACGGGCGCGGAGGGACGGCGGGGTCTGGGCGCTCCGGCTTTGCGCCGCCTCGCCGCTCCGCGCGGCCCCGGGGCCTCTCCGGTCGAGCCGGCGCTCTGTCATCCGCTGGGGATTGTCGCGAGCGAGACGTGCCGTCATTGGCTCAAAGTTGGTACACGGGCGTCACACCTCGCTCCCTAAAATGTGCCCCCCGGGGGTGGGTGGGGGTTTGGGATGGGTCCTCAGGACGTCCGACCCCGTCCGCCGCCCTGCCTGCCGGGGTTCATCGCCGGCAAGAGGCACGAAGCTACGCTGGCGGCGTGGTCGAGCTCTTCGGAGATTCAACGCGTGGGGGTGAGTGGGCCGCCGTTCGCCTGGAGGTTGACGGGCAGAGGATCGTCCGGGCAGACGCGCCCGGGATCAGCGCCGACCTCATCGGACTGACACTGCTCGAGGCGGCGGCGGTCGGCGGGGAGACCCTCGCCGCCGATGCGCTCGCAAACGCGATCGGCCCGGCCGTGGGCGCACCGTCCGACCCGGCCCGAACCGCAGTTGCGATGAGCGGTGGGGTGGACAGCGCGGTTGCGCTGCTCGCCGCCGGGGAGCGCGCGGTCGGGGTGACGCTGCGCCTCTGGATCGACCCGAATGCCGCGGCCGGCGAGCGAGTCTGTTGCTCGCCTGCGGCGGTGATCGCGGCTCGCGAGACGTGCCATCGGCTCGGGATTCCGCACGTCACGCTCGACCTCCGCGAGCAGTTCCGGACGTTGGTCGTCGAGCCGTTCACACGTGACTATGCAGCGGGGAAGACCCCGAATCCCTGCGTGCGCTGCAACGGGAGCTTCCGCTTCGACGAGCTGCTCGCATTCACCGACCGGATCGGAGCCGCCCGGCTCGCGACCGGCCATTACGCGCGTGTGGTCGACCGCAACGGCGCCCCCGCGATCGCCCGGGCGGCGGACCCGGCGAAGGATCAGAGCTACATGCTCGCGACGCTCGACCCGTCGGTCCTCGGCCGGCTCTGGTTCCCGCTCGGCGAGCAGACGAAGGACGAGACTCGGGCTCAGGCGCGCGCGGCCGGACTCGCGGCTGCGGGTCGCGCCGAGAGCCAGGAGGCGTGCTTCCTCGGCGGCGACGACTATCGGACGTTTCTCTCCCGCCACGGCCTCGCCCCTTCCGGTGGGGCGATCGTGGACGAGGCCGGCGAACGTGTCGGGACGCACGAGGGCTACTGGCGCTACACGCCTGGGCAGCGTCGCGGCCTCGGGGTGAGCGCGGGGGAGCCGCTCTATGCCCTCGCGACCGACGTGGCGACGAACACCGTCGTCGTCGG
Source organism: uncultured Actinomycetota bacterium (assembly GCA_963720045.1). GTDB lineage: Bacteria > Actinomycetota > Thermoleophilia > Gaiellales > Gaiellaceae > PALSA-600. The sequence goes on from CAVREC010000008.1 coordinate 187,831, forward strand.
TCCACGCGCCTCGCTCGCTCGCCGGCGGGTTGCCGTGCGCGGCCGTATCGACCGGGGCACGGTCCGCGTGGAGGCGAAGCTCCGGCACCGCTCGCCGGCTGTCGCGGCGACCGTGGCCGAGAGCCCGGACGGGTTCGAGCTGCTCCTCGACGAGCCGTTCTACGGAGTCGCGCCCGGCCAGACCGCCGCTCTGTACGCGGACGGCGCGATCGTCGGGGTGGGCGTTATCGTCTCGGCCTCGGCCGAGTAGCCCGCGGCTCAGTAAGATCGCCTCATGCTCGCGGCCACCTCGGGTGACATCGTCAACTACGCGCTCGCGATCTTCCTGATCGTGATGGGCGGGTTTCTCGCCTTCGTGCTCGTGAAGCTGGCCGGGGTGTTCGGCCGCGTGGCGTCCTTCATCCGCGGCGCCGAGGTCGAGATGATGCCCGTGATCAACAAGGTCGGCGGCTCCGTCGACCGGGTGAACCACCAGCTCGACAAGATCGACCCGGCGACCGACAGCGCCGTCGACACCGTCGTCGCGGTCGACGAGACGGTGCGCGCGCTCAGCTATGCGGTCAAGCGCCCGATCGAGAAGCTGCTCGGGATCTCGGCGGCCGCCTCGCACGGCTTTGCGACGCTCCGCACCAAGCGAAGCTGGAAGGCCGCGACCGCGAGCGCGAAGGAAGCCGCCGCCCGCCGTGAGGCCGACTTCGAGGAGGAGATCCATCAGGCCCACCCAGGTTGGACGCCCCCGACCGCGGTGAAGCCGCCGCCTGCGTCGCCTCCATCGCCGAAGCCCTCTGCGTCTCCCGTGACGCCACCGTCGGCGGCGAAGCCTGCTGCGACTCCTGTAACGCCGCCCTCATCGCCGAAGCCTGCCGCGACTCCCGCTTCCCCGCCGTCTGCGCCTTCTGCCTCACCGGCGGCTCCCTCCACGGGATCCTCGCCGACAACTCCGCCGCAGCCGCCGGCTGCACCGCCTCCCAAGAGCTGACCGAAGGTCGGAGCCGCGGGGGGCGCCTACACTGTCTGAGTGCGGACGACGGCTGAGCTTCGCGACGGCTTCCAGCGTTTCTACGAGGAACGCGGGCACCTGCGTGTGCCCTCGCATTCGCTGATCCCGCCCGCAGACGACCCGTCGACGCTCTTCATCGTCGCGGGGATGCAGCCGTTCAAACCGTACTTCCTGCGCACGAAGGAGCCGCCCGGCCCGCGTGCGGTGAGCGTCCAGAAGTGCCTACGCGCCGGCGGCAAGGACACAGACCTCGAGGATGTCGGGCGCACCGATCGGCACAACTCGTTCTTCGAGATGATGGGCAACTTCTCGTTCGGCGACTACTTCAAGGACGAGGCCGTGGACTACGCGTGGGAGTTCGTCACCGACCAGCTGAAGCTCGATCCCGAGAAGCTCTGGGTGACCGTCCACGAGGGGAATCCGCTGCTCGGCCTCGGCGAGGACACGGTCGCGATCGAGGCCTGGAAGCGCGTCGGAGTGCGACCCGAGCGCATCGTTCGCCTCGGCGACGACAACTTCTGGAAGGCGGCCGAGACCGGTCCGTGCGGCCCCTGCTCGGAGATCTTCTTCGACCGTGGCGAGGAGCACGGCTGCGGCGAGCCCGGCTGTCAGCCCGGCCACTGCGACCGCTTCTACGAGTTCTACAACCTCGTCTTCATGCAGTTCGACCTGCGGCCCGGGAACGAGCTCGTCCCGCTTCCGGCGCAGAACGTCGACACCGGCATGGGTCTCGAGCGCACCGCCTGCGTCGTGCAGGGAGTCGCCTCGAACTACGACACCGACGGCTTCCGGCTGATCATGGACTGGATCGAGTCGGAGGCCTCTGTCGCCTATACCGAGAGCGAGGCGACCCGCAAGGCCTACCGCGTGCTCGCCGACCACAGCCGGGCCGTCACCTTCCTGATCGCCGACGGGGTCGCGCCGGGGAATGAGGGTCGCGCCTATATCTGCCGCCGTCTCCTGCGCCGGGCGATCCAGCACGGCCAGCGCGTCGGGCTGGAAGGTGTCTACCGGCTCCCGGCGGTCGTGATCGAGCAGATGGGCGACGCCTATCCGGAGCTTCGCGAGCATGCCGAGGAGATCGAGCGCGTCGTTCGCCTCGAGGAGGAGCGCTTCCGCGAGACGCTCGCGCGCGGGCAGAAGGTCTTCGACGAGCTCGCCGGAAACGAGGCGATCAGCGGCCAGGAGGCCTTCGAGCTTGCCGCCACCTTCGGTTTCCCGATCGAGCTCACGGTCGAGCTTGCCGAGGAGCGCGGCCAGCCGGTCGACGTCGACCGGTTCCGCGAACTGATGGAAGGACACCGCGAGATCTCCCGCGCGGGCGGCGAGAGCACGACCGAGCAACTTGCTGCGGAGATCGTCGTTGCCGGCTTCCCGGCGACCGAGTTCGTCGGTTACGAGAAGACCGACGTGCTCACTGCGGTGATCGCAGTCGGCCCGGCCGCAGGCACGCGGCAGCTCGTGAAGCTCGAGCAGAGCCCGTTCTACGCCGCGGGCGGTGGCCAGGTGAGCGATTCCGGATACCTCGAGCTCGACGGCTCCGAGCGCAGGCTGGAGGTAGCCGAAGTGATCAAGTTCGGCGCGGACCAGGTGCTTGCGATCGAGACCGGCGGCGAGGCACTCCTCGTGGAGGGAACGCGCGTTCACGCGGTTGTCGACTGGGGCGCGCGCTTCCCGACGATGGCGAACCACACCGCCACCCATCTCCTCCACGCAGCGCTCCGCGAGGTGCTGGGCGACCACGTCAAGCAGGCCGGCTCGGCCGTACGCCCCGACAAGCTGCGCTTCGACTTCAGCCACGCGCAGCCGCTGACGGTCGAGGAGCGCGAGAAGGTCGAGCGGATCGTGAACGAGAAGGTCTTCGAGGCGATCCCGGTTCGCACGTTCGTGACGCCGATCGAGGAAGCGCGGAAGCTCGGGGCGATGATGCTCTTCGGTGAGAAGTACGGCAGCGAGGTGCGCGTCGTCGAGATCGACGGCTTCTCACGCGAGCTCTGCGGCGGCACGCACGTCCGCTCGACTGCGGAGATCGGGCCGTTCGTGATCCTCGGCGAGAGCTCGGTCGGCTCCGGCGCCCGACGGATCGAAGCCGCGACCTCGGGTGCTGCCTGGGAGCTCCTCCACGGCCGCTCGCGCGACCTCGAAGACACCCGTGCCGAGCTCGAACAGGCCCGACGCGAGATAAAGAGGCCTGCCAAGACCGAGCAAGCGGAGGATATCGCGCCTGAGATCGCGATCCTCGACGGGACGAACGTGATCGTGATGGAGATCGAGAGCCTCGGCGCCGACGCGCTCCTCGACCTTTCCGACCGCTTCAAGCAGCGGAGTGCACCGGCCGCGGTCGTGCTCGGCTCGCGTGAGAACGGCAACGTCCACCTGGTCGCGAACTTCGACGACGGAGTTGCCAAGCGCATCTCGGCCGGCGAAGTCGTGAAGCAGATCGCTCCGATCGTCGGCGGCGGCGGCGGCGGCCGTCCAACCATGGCCCGCGCCGGGGGCAAGAATCCCGAAGCGCTCGGCGATGCGCTCCAGCGCGCCCGCGACCTGCTCGCTGCGGCTCTCTCCTAGCGATGACTGGTTCCACGAGGTCGCCTGCTTCGGGGCGCGAGCTGGGCGGTCTGGGGCGCCGCGGCGGTGCCTCTTCGATACTGGACGTACCGGCGAGGCGCCGCCGCGGTGAAGCGCAGGCCTCACGGGAGCCGGCTTTATCGGCTTCCATGAGGCCGGAGCGGCCCAGGCTGTCCAGATCGTGCATCCGGACACGCGAGATCGTGGAACCGGTCATCTAATGAAGGTGCTGGCGCTCGACTACGGCTCTGCGCGGACCGGAGTCGCCGTCTCCGATCCGACGGGAACCGTGGCGCGCCCCGTCGGGGTCGTCGAGAAGGTCGGCACGCCGGCCGGCCTCGAGGGGCTGCTCCGCACGATCGGCGAGGAGCAGCCAGAGCAGGTCGTCGTGGGGCTGCCGCTGACGCTACGCGGCGAGGAGGGCGAGCAGGCGCGTGAGACGCTCGGCTTCGTCGAGGCGCTGCGGGCCGAGCTCGAGATCCCGGTCGTCACCTACGACGAGCGGTTCACCTCGTCTCTTGCCGGCGGCGACGACGCCCGCGCCGCCGCCTACATTCTCTCGAGCTACCTGGAATGGCTCGCACGGGAGACATGAACAAGAAGATCAGGCGCCGGCGGACCGTCGCCGTGCTCCTGTTCCTGATCGTCGTCGGCATCGTCGTCGGCGTCGCTGTCGCTGCGGTGCATCACCACGCATCGCCGCCGGTTCCTCCTCCGGCACCGCCGCCGCCGAAGCCGTTCCGGATCGTCTTCCCGGAAGGGTTCACGCGGGCCAAGATGGGCATGCGGGTCCACGACGTGGCGAAGATCGCCGATCGCGAGCACCGCGGCAGGGTGCGCCTGAACGAGTTCGCCTACCTCGCCGCCACGAAGTCGGCGCGGGTTCCGTGCTTCGGCCGCACCAGGCAGTCGAACCTCGAGGGCTTTCTCTTCCCGGCGACCTACGACTTCGTCCCGGGCACGACCGCGAAGGAGCTCGCCGCCGACCAGATCGCCGTGTTCTGCCGAACGTTCCGGAAGCTCGATCTCGCCTACGCTGCCTCGAAGAACCTGACGCCGTACGACATCCTGAAGATCGCCTCGATGATCGAGGAGGAGGCCGCCGTTCCCGCCGATCGACCGAGGATCGCGGCGGTGATCTACAACCGCCTGCGGAACCGGATGCCGCTGCAGATCGACGCCACGCTCCGTTACGGCCTCCACATCCCGCCGACCCAGTCGATCACCGAGTCCGAGCTCGCGAGCTCGAATCCGTACAACACGCGCAAGCTCTATGGCCTGCCGCCGACACCGATCGGCAATCCGGGGCTTGCATCTCTCCGCGCCGCCGCACACCCGGCCAACGTCGACTACCTCTACTACGTCCGCATTCCGGGCACGAACCGGCACGTGTTCTTCGAGAGCGGCACGGCGTACGACTCATACCTCGCGACGCACCACTACGGGCCGCATCCGTGACGAGCCACGTCGCGCTACTCGGCCATCCCGTGTCGCATTCGCACTCGCCGCTGATGCAGAACGCGGCGTTCGCAGCGGCTCGGCTCGACTGGCACTACTCGGCGTTCGACGTCGAGGACCCCGTTGCGGCGGTTCGTTCGCTCGTCACGCTCGGCTTCGTGGGCGCGAACGTGACGATCCCGCACAAGCAGGCCGTCGTCGCCGCCTGCGACGAGGCCGAAGGTGAGGCGGTGAACACCCTGATCTTCCGTAACGGACAGGGTGATCGGGATGAACACCGACAAGGAGATCCTCGCCGGGATCGCGGCGACGCGGGCGTGCCTGATCGGCGCCGGTGGGGCTGCGCTGACCCTCGCCCCGGCGTTGCCGGCGGATACACGCACGTTCTCCCGGCGCGGCGAGTGGCCGCCGGATGCGACGGGATGCGATCTGATCGTGAACGCGACGCCGGTTCGCGACGAGTTGCTCGTCGAGCCGCACGCAGGGCAAACCGTCGTCGATCTCGCCTACCAACCCGACGGGTCCGACACCGCGCTCATCGCGGCAGCCCGCACCGCCGGGTGCGAGGTCGTGGACGGCTTCGAGGCGCTCGTGCGCCAGGGGGCGAAGAGCTTCGAGCTCTGGACCGGCGTCGAGGCACCCGTGTCGGTGATGCGCGACGCGGTCCGTCTTAGCTGAGTAGTTTCCCGATCTCGCGTGTCCGGATGCACGATCGTCCGACCGAAGGCCGGCCAAAAGACGCAGTAGCCTGGGTCGCTTGGTTCCTCATGGAAGCCGGTGAGTCTGGCTTCCGTGAGGCCTGCGCTTCACCGCGGCGGTGCCTCACCAGTACGTCCGGTATTGGAGAGGCACCGCCGCGGCGCCCCAGGCCGCCCAGCTCGCGCCCCGAAGCAGACGATCTCGTGAAACTACTCATCTAGGCTCTGGGCATGACGCTACGTCTCGCCACCGCCGGGGAATCGCATGGACCTGCCCTCACGGCGATTCTCACGGGCCTGCCGGCAGGCCTCCTTCTCGACCGGGACGCAATCGACGCCGACCTGAAGCGCCGCCAGGAGGGCTACGGCCGTTCGCCGCGGCAGCAGATCGAGCAGGACCGCGTCGAGGTGCTCTCCGGACTGCGGCATGGAAAGACGCTCGGAACGCCGCTGACCCTCGTCGTGCGCAACATCGACCACAAGAACTGGACGTGGGGAATGAACCCGTGGCCCCCCGAGGGCGAGCCTCACGGCAAGGGCGTGAAGGCCGTAACGCTGCCGCGGCCGGGACATGCCGACCTCCCGGGTGTCTTCAAGTACGACCTCGACGACGTCCGGAACGCGCTCGAGCGCGCTTCGGCGCGGCACACGGCGGTGCACGTTGCCGCCGGTTCGGTCGCGAAGGCGCTGCTCGCCTCGATCGGGATCGAGGTCGCGGGCTCCACCGTCGACGAGGAGGGCCTTCGGGCGCGGATCGACGCCGCCCGCGCCGAGCGGGACACCGTCGGCGGGATCGTCGAGGTGCGAGCGACCGGCCTGCCGCCCGGGCTCGGGAGCTACGCATCCAAGGACGATCGACTCGACGCCCGCCTCGCTGCGGCGGTGATGGGAATCCAGGCCGTGAAGGGCGTCGAGATCGGCGAGGGCTTCTCGCTTGCAGACAGGTTCGGCTCGGAGGCGCACGATGAGATCGGCACCGACCGCCGCCGCCCGACGAACCACGCGGGCGGGATCGAAGCCGGCGTTTCGAACGGCGAGGAGATCGTCGTACGGGCGGGGATGAAACCGCTGCCGACGCTGATGAAGCCGCTCGGCTCCGTGGACCTCGCGACCGGCGAGGCCGCCCAGGCGCTCGTCGAGCGCTCCGACGTCGCGGCCGTCGAGGCGCTTGCGGTCGTGGCCGAGGCGGCCGTCGCCTGGGAGCTCGCGCGCACGGCCCATGAGAAGTTCGGCGGGGACACGGTCGGCGACTTCGCCTCTGCCCACCGCGCCTACCTCGACCGGATCGCCTGGCCCGCCGGTTAGATCAAGTGGCTTCGCACCTGAACGCCCTCGATCGCCACATCGCGCTCATCGGCTTCATGGGCGCCGGCAAGACGACGCTCGGCCGGGAGCTCGCCGGACGGCTCGGACGGGAGCACCTCGACCTCGACCGGGCGATCGAGGAGCGCGCCGGAATGACGATCGCCGAGCTCTTCGACGCGCGCGGCGAGGCCGAGTTCCGGCGCATCGAGGCGCACGCCGCCCGGGTTGCGCTCTCGGCGGCCGAGCCGCTCGTGCTCTCGCTCGGCGGGGGTGCACCAACGAGCCCCGGGACGCGTGAGGCGCTCGAAAAGGCCTTTGTCGTCCTGATCGAGATCGACGTGGAGTCGGCCTGGGAGCGGGTGAAACGGTCGAAGCGGCCGCTTGCACGCGACGAGGCGGCGTTCCGGCGGCTATACGCCGAGCGTGACCCCGTCTACCGCGAGCTCGCGGACGCGGTCTGCACCGACACGGCCGGAATCGCCCTCGCAGCGGCCGGGGTGCACTACGAGCTCGGCGGCCTCGACCGACTCGGCGAGCTCGTTCCCGGGGAAGGGCCCGTCGCGCTCGTCTCGGACAGCACGGTGACGGGCATCTACGGCGCCCGGGCCCAGGAGGCGCTCGGCTCGCGGCTCACAAGCTCTCACGACCTTCCGGCGGGCGAGCAGGCGAAGTCGGTCGGCGTGCTCTCGCGGATCTGGCGGGAGCTCCGGCTCGACCGCACGGGCACGGTCGTCGCGCTCGGCGGCGGGTGCACCACCGATCTGGCCGGGTTCGCCGCCGCGACCTACCTGCGCGGCGTTCCCTGGGTGGCGGTGCCGACGACGCTCGTCGGTCAGGTCGATGCGGGAATCGGCGGCAAGACGGGGATCGACATCCCCGAGGGCAAGAACCTCGTCGGGGCGTTCCACTGGCCGGCGCGTGTGGTTCTCGACGAGACGCTCCTCGAGACGCTGCCGGAGCGCGAACGGCGGCAGGGGATGGCCGAGCTCGTGAAGACGAGGCTGCTTGCGGCGCGGAAGCTCGACGTTCGCGGCGCCGCGTCGTACAAGGCGGGGCTTTGTCTCCAGGATCCGCACGATCACGGCCCGAGACGCTGGCTCAACCTGGGCCACACCTTCGCCCACGGGCTGGAGGCCGCAGCGGACTACGACCTGCCCCACGGCGAGGCTGTTGCGCTCGGATTGCTCGCGGCATTGCGGATCTCGGGCCGCGATACCGCAGAGGTCGAGCAAGAGCTTGCCCCCGAACCGGCGCATGTCGACCCGGAGCGGGCGTGGCAGGCGCTTCTCCGAGACAAGAAGCGGACAGGCCAGGCGATCAACCTCGTTCTACTCGGCGACGACGGCCCCTATGTCGAGGCGCGACCTGCCGACGAGGTGCGGCGCCAGCTCGAACGGCTGATCGCATAGATTTTCACGATGCAGGTCCTCGTCCTGAACGGCGTCAACCTCGACATGCTCGGCCAGCGGGATCCCGCGATCTACGGCGGCCTCTCGATCGGCGAGCTCGAGACGCAGATCTACGTCTGGGCCCGCGAGCTCTCGGTGAGCGCGCGGTGCCTGCACACGAACCACGAGGGCCAGTACATCGAGTGGATCCATGACGCCTACGGGCGCTCGGACGGCCTGATCGTGAATCCCGGCGCATGGTCGCACTACAGTTATGCGATCCACGACGCGCTCGACATCCTCGAAGTGCCGATCGTCGAGGTGCACCTGTCGAACATCGAGGAGCGCGAGGAATGGCGGCGCTCTTCGGTCATCTCGGGGCTCGCGACGCACCGGGTGATCGGCAAGGGGCCCGAGGGCTACCGCGACGCGCTCGAGTTCCTGGCGGGGAAGTCATGAGCCTCGGCCCGACGCGTCTCGAGCGCCTGCAGGAGCGGCTCGACGGCCGGCTGCTCGTGACGAGCCTCGTGAACATCCGCTACCTGACCGGGTTCGACACGTCGAACGGGGCGCTGCTCGTCGATCCGAAGGGGCCGGTGAAGCTGTTCACGGACTTCCGCTACATCGAGGCGGCCGAGTCGGCTCCGGGCGTCGAGGCCGTGCTCGCGAAGCGTTCGCTGATGCTCGACCTGGCGAAACGGCTCCGCGGCAAGATCAAGTTCGAGGCAGACATCCTGCCGTTCTCCCAGGTCGAGACGCTCGGCTCGGGCGGGCTCGATCTCGTGCCGGTGACGGGGATCGTCGAGGCGCTGCGCGCGGTCAAGGACGAGGAGGAGATCGAGCTGATCGCACGCGCGGCGCGGGCGGCCGACCGTGCGTTCGAGGCTTTGACCGCCGAGACGTGGGTGGGCCACAGCGAGCGCGAGATCGCCTGGCGGCTCCGTCAGCTACTGCACGCCCACGGGGTCGACCACATGAGCTTCGACACGGCGATCGCCTCGGGGCTGAACGGCTCGAAGCCGCATGGCGAGCCGGAGGACACGATCATCGAGCCGCGGACGCTCGTCACGGCCGACTGGGGCGCGAGGCTGAACGGCTACTGCTCCGACTGTACTCGCACCGTCGAGACGGGCGATCTTCCCAAGCAGCTCCGCGAGATCTATGACGTGTGCCTGGAGGCCCAGCTGGCGGCGGTCGAGGGGATTCGCCCCGGGATGAACGGCGTCGAGGCCGACGCGATCGCCCGCAAGGTGATCGCCGCAGCCGGCTACGGCGACGACTTCGGCCACGGCCTCGGTCACGGCGTCGGGATGTATATCCATGAGGCACCGCGCGTCTCGACCGAGTCCCCCGACACGCTCGAGGTCGGCAACGTGATCACGATCGAGCCCGGGATCTACCTCCGCGGCGTCGGTGGCGTCCGCATCGAGGATCTCGCAGTCGTCCGCGAGAACGGGCTGGAGCTCCTCACGAGCTTCCCGAAAGACCTCATCACTGTTGCGTGAGATTGGAGGTGCGCGCGTCCCTCTTCGAGCGATCTTTGGCCTTCGGAATGTCGATCCGGTGCCAGGCACGGCCCGAGATCGATGCTAGGCACCGGTTTCCCGGCCTGGCCTAGAGCCTCGGGGCTAAACTGGCGCGCCGATGGCCGAGGTCGTCTCAACGAACCAGTTCAAGAACGGGATGCACATCCAGTTCGACGGGCAGACGTGGCGGATCGTCGAGTTCCAGCACGTGAAGCCCGGCAAGGGCGGCGCGTTCGTCCGGACGAAGCTCAAGGCCTACGACTCGGGCGCCGTCGTCGATCGCACGTTCCGCGCGGGCGAGAAGTTCGAGCGGATCCGCACCGAGAACAAGAACATGCAGTACCTCTATGACGCCGGCGACGAAGTGATCTTCATGGACGAGGAGACCTACGAGCAGCTCTCGCTTCCGCGCTCGGCGGTCGAGGACGCGCTGCCGTTCATGCAGGCCTCCTCGTCGGTTCAGGTGCTCTTCGTCGGAGGGAATCCATCCGGGGTCGATCTCCCCGCGGCGGTCGTGCTCGAGGTGACGGACACCGAGCCGGGCGTGAAGGGCGACACGGTCTCGAACGTGACGAAGCCTGCGACCCTCGAGACCGGCGGCATCGTCCAGGTGCCGCTGTTCGTGAACGTCGGCGAGAAGATCCGCGTCGACCCTCGCGAGAAGCGCTACATCAGCCGCGCGTAGTCCCTGGCTAATGGTGCGAGACGAAGGCGTGAGCCTCCGCCCGCACGAGCGACACCAGGTTCGCCAGGTCGACATTCACGTCGGCCGCGTGAAGCCCCTCGTCCGGCTGGTCGACCTCCTGCACGGTCGGTCGCGGGTCGCCCACCGTGTGGATCCGCGTCACGAGCAGCCAGGCGCGCGAGCCCTTCTGCACACACCGGGCTTTGTAGAGGCCGGGGAACTCGACCCACTGGTATCGCAGATACGGGCTGCGGGGAGGGACGAGCCCTTCCGAGTTGTAGCCGGCGAAGATCGGCGTGATCGCTGCTGAACCGCCGCCCGGTGCCGCCGGATTCACGCAGAGAACGTGCTCGGCATGCGGCTTCGGCACGCTCTCGAACGCGGCGCCGGCCGGCGGCGTCTTGTCCCAGCTCGAATAGGCGACCACGCAGCCGGTCTCCGCGACCGAGGTGCACGCCGGAACGCGGCTGAATGTCCCACCCGCCAATCGGCCGTTCGGGACGAGGACATTGCCGCCGAGCAGGATCGCCGAGACGAGCAGGCGTCGCTCTGCCGGTGAGCGCTCGAGCTCGCGCTGGATCAGCTCCTCGAGCACCGATGCTCCCTGCGAGTGCCCGATCAAGACGACGCCGCGGCCCTCGTTGTCATGCGCGAGATAGTCCTTCCACGCGGCAAGGACATCGGCGTAGGCGAGTGCCCCGTTCCCGCTCGCCCCGAGCGCCTGGCGGTAGAGCGGCGCGAACACCCGGCAGACGCGAGAGAACTGCGATGCCTGGATGATCGCCGCGTACTTCTCGGCCGGCTGCAGCCGCAGATCGGCGTTCTGTCGGTTCTCGCCGCTCACCGTCGGATAGACGTAGAAGCAGTCGACCGGCGGGTTCGAGGACGGGGCGACCTTCACCCCGGTCAGGTGACCGGCCGGGGAAACGACCACCGTGTCGAGGCTCACGTAACACCAGTCATGCGGCTGATTCGGGAAGCAAAGCCACGCTTTCCAGTGGGAAACCGCCCCGTTCGTCGCGGCCGCGGCGCCCGAGCCGGCGAGCACAGCAGCCAGGCCCACGAGCAACGCGACCGAGCCCGCGATTGACAAGCGGGCCCCGGTAACGGAATATGCGCCTCGGCATGTGTTGCCTCGCCCTCTCGATGGCCTTCGTCGGCCCGCGTTTTGCCTTCCTACTCGTGTGGATCTTCGACACGTCCCGGGTGAACGCGGCCTACTCGTCGTTCATCTGGCCGCTGCTCGGGCTCCTCTTCGCTCCGTGGACGATCCTCGCATACACGATTGCCTGGGGCCCGCTGCACGGCGTTTCAGGCGCCGGCTGGGCTCTCGTCGTCCTCGGCGTGATCCTGGACCTGGTCACGTATTCCTCGCGCCAGGCCCAGAAGGTCTACGTAGCACGCGGCACCGTGTAGCCCCGGCGCCCCGGGCGCGCCGCGCTATGGTCCCCGGTCGTGCCAAGGCTCGTCGACACCTCGATCCGCCTGCTCTCCCAGGAGCCGCTCACCGGCGCGATGCCCACCGCCGACCTGCTGCGCCTCGCGGACGTCCTCGACGGCGCCGGCTACGCCTATCTCGAGGTCTCCGGCGGAGGCGCGTTCGACGCTGCGGTCCGTCGGGGAACCGAGAGCCCGTGGGAGCGAATACGAGCGATCAAGGCCCGGACGAAGACCCCTCTGATGCTGGCCGTCCGCGGCGCGTTCCTCGTCGGCTCGCGGCCGGTGGGAGACGATCTCGTACGCCGGTTCATGGCCAGCGCTGCGGCGAGCGGGATCGACGTCTTTCGCCTACACGATCCCCTGAACGATCCGGGGAACCTTCGGGTCGCGGCCGAGGCGGTGATCGCCGCCGGACGGGAGTTCGACGCGGGCCTTCTCTACGGGTCGTCCCGCCACGACGCCCTACTCGAGACGGCGAAACGGCTCCCCGAGATCGGCGCGGCGAGGATCGTGCTCGACGATCCGGCCGGGCTGCTCCAGCCGCACCGCTGCGGCGAGCTCGTCGCCGAGCTGCACGAGCTCTCAGGGCTTCCGATCGGCCTCTACTGCCAGGGCGCCGGCCGGAACGGCCTCGCGCTCGCACTCGAGGCTGCCCGAGCGGGCGCCGACCTGATCGGCTGCGCCGTCTACCCGGTCGCACTCGCCACGCACCGGATCACGGGCGAATCGCTCGCCCAGGCACTGGCAGGGATCGGTCACGAGACCGGAGCCGACGTCGAGACGATCTGGCGGGCGGCCGAGCTCGTCGACGAGCACATCGGCGATACCCCGATCAGCCCGCTCCTCCCGCGCATCTCGGTGCGCGCGGCCCGCCGGAAGCTCCCGCCCGGCCTCGTTTCGGTTCTCGATGCGCACCTTCGGCGCAGCGGCCACGGCGATCGTCTCGACGAGGTGCTCGACGAGGTCGAACGCGTTCGCGTCGAGGCCGGCTCCCCGCCGCTCGCTGCGCCACTCGGCCAGATCGTGGCCTCCCAGGCGCTCGTCAACATCCTCAGCTCGAACCGGTACTCGACGATCGTCGACGAGCTCCGGGACCTGATCCTCGGCCGCTTCGGCCATACCCCGGGGCCGATCGATCCGTCACTCCAGCGGGCGGTCGAGCGGCTCGGCGCCGAGCCGCCGCAGGAGCCGATCGACATCGACGCCCTCCGCGTTCGTGCGCAGGGGCTCGCAGCGAGCGAGGAAGAGCTCCTCCTCCTCGCGCTCTTCGGCGACGAGGCCGAGCCGCTTCTCCGCTCGATCCGCCAGCGCACGGCGGGAGACGAGCCCGTCGCGATCAGCGGAGCGGGACCGGATCGCGACGAGCTGATCCGCTCGGTCGTCGAGATCGTGCAGGAAACGGGCGTCGGCGAGATCACGATCGAGGAGAACGGCGTTCGCGTCAGCGTCCGGCGCTCGGTCGTCGACGATACGGTCGCATCCGAGCCGACCGGTGCGCAGCTTGCCGAGCCCGAGCCGCCGCGCCTCGCCGACGGGATCGTCACGGTCGAAAGCCCGATGGTCGGCACCTTCTATCGTGGGCCCAAGCCCGGCGCGCCTCCGTTCGTCGAGGAGAACGAGCCCATCTCGCCCGGCCAGGTGCTGTGCATCCTCGAGGCGATGAAGCTGATGAACGAGGTCAAGGCCGAGCAGGAGGCGATCGTCCGCAAGATCCACGTCGTCGACGGCCAGGCGGTCGAGTACGGCCAGGTCCTCTTCGAGCTCGAGCCGTTGAACGGCCGCCCCATCGGGATCTGATGTTTCGCCGCGTCCTCGTCGCCAACCGCGGAGAGATCGCCGTCCGCGTGATCCGGGCGCTGCACGAGCTCGGGATCGAGGCCGTCGCGGTCTACTCGACGGCCGACGCGGACTCCCTCCACGTCCGGCTTGCCGACGAGGCAGTCCGGATCGGCCCGCCGCCTGCGGCCGAGAGCTACCTGCGCATCCCGTCGGTGATCGCCGCCGGGGTCACGACGGGCTGCGACGCCGTTCATCCCGGCTACGGCTTCCTCTCGGAGAACCCCGCCTTCGTCGAGGCGTGCACCGACAACGATCTTGCCTTCGTGGGGCCGCCGGCGTCGGTGATGATGACGATGGGTGACAAGATCGCAGCGCGCGCCGCCATGCGCGCCGCCGACGTTCCGACGGTGCCCGGCAGCGAGGGCGAGACCTCGCTTTTGGAAGCGCGGGCTGCCGCGGCCGAGATCGGCTACCCGGTCATGCTGAAGGCCGCGGCCGGTGGCGGCGGACGCGGCATGCGTCTCGTCGATGACCCCTCGGAGCTCGAGGACGCGTTCGAGGCCGCCGCCGCCGAAGCCACCGCTGCGTTTGGCAACGGGACGCTCTACCTCGAGAAAGTCCTCGTCCCGGCGCGCCACATCGAGATCCAGGTCCTCTGCGACACCCACGGCAACGTGCTCACCCTCGGGGAGCGCGAGTGCTCGATCCAGCGGCGCCACCAGAAGCTCGTCGAGGAGTCGCCCTCGCCGGCTCTCACTCCCGAGCTCAGGGAGCAGATGGAGGCCGCGTCCGAGCGCGCGTGCCGGTCTGTGGGCTACGTGAACGCCGGCACCTTCGAGTACCTGCTCGGCCCCGACGGATCGTTCTCCTTCATCGAGCTGAACGCCCGCCTTCAGGTGGAGCATCCGGTCACCGAGCTCCTCACGGGTGTCGACCTCGTCCGCCGGCAACTCGAGATCGCCGCCGGTGAGCGCCTCGAGCTCACCGGCCGGGCGCCACGCCGCGGACACGCGATCGAGATCCGCCTGAACGCCGAGGATCCCGCCCGCGACTTCATGCCCTCGCCCGGGACGGTGACGAGGTTCCGACCGCCCCTCGGCCCGGGCATCCGCGTCGACACCTTCGTCGAGGACGCAACGACGATCTCCCCGTACTACGACTCGCTGATCGCCAAGCTCGTCGCGTGGGACGAGAACCGTCCGGCCGCGATCGAGCGGGCCGAGCGGATGTTGAGGGAGCTCGTCGTCGAAGGCGTTCCGACTACGCGCGAGCTTGCGCTCACGATTCTCGCGAGCGACGAGTTCCGGAGCGGCGACTACTCGACCTCGACCCTCGCCGAGCTCGGGGCCGTGGCAGCATGACCCTCGTGCTCGCGACCGAGAGCGGGACGGTTTCGATTCCGGACGCCGTCGTCGTCGGGATCGCTGTCCGTGCAGCCGAAGGCGTCCACGGGATCCGGGTGCGGCGCCGGCGGACGATCGACCTCGACACCCGCGTCGTCCGGTTGTCGGTTGCAGCCGAGCGAGGCGAGGCGCTCGTCGATCTGGCCGAGCGCGCGCAGGAGCAGGTAGCGGCCACACTGAAGACGATGTGCGGAATCGATGCGACCGTCGACATCCGGGTCAGGGAGCTCATATGACCTCACGCCGTCAGGCACGCCGTCAGGCGCTCTTCCTCGTCTACCAGTGGGACCTCGGCGAGGCGGAGATCGGCTCGCAGTACGCCGGGGAGATCGACCCGTGGGCGCGCGAGCTCGCCGAGGAGACGGTTGCCCGGGCGGCCGAGCTCGACGACCGCATCAACGCGGCTTCCGAGAGCTGGAGTGCAGATCGCCTCGGTGTCGTCGAGCGGAGTGCCCTGCGACTGGCGATTCGCGAGCTCGACCGCGGCGACGTCCCGTTCGAGGTGGCGATCGACGAGGCTGTCGGCTTCGTGAAGCGCTACGCCTCCGAGGAGGGCGCGCGGCTCGTGAACGGCATCCTTGGCCGGATCCAGCGCGAAGCGGCGGTGGCGGAATGAGCGCGGACGAGTCTCTCGACCGGGCCGAGGAGCTCCTGAAGCGGATCGAGGCCCAACGCGAGAAGCTGGAGGCGACCGACGATCCGGAGGAGGCGATCGAGGTGCTCCAGGAGCTCGTCGAGCTCGCGAAAGGGGTCGAAACCGAGCTCCAGCGCGCCCGCGCGGCCGCGGAGGCAGATGCCGCGGGGGCCTGAGGAGCTCCGGGAGCTCGTCGAGGGCTACTCTGGCCGAGCTCGAGCTCGTCCCCGAGCTCGGGACGTTGGCGGAGCCCGTGCGCTACTCGCTCGGCGGAAAGCGCGTGCGTCCCGTTCTCTGCCTCGCCGCGGGTGAGGCAGCGGGCGGAGAGCTCGCGCGCGTGATGCCGGCCGCCGCAGCGGTCGAGCTCGTCCATTCGTTCTCGCTCGTCCACGACGATCTTCCCGCGCTCGACGACGACGAGGAACGGCGCGGCCAGCCGAGCGTGTGGGCCGCCTACGGCGAGGCCACGGCCGTGCTCGCGGGGGATGCGCTCCTCGCGGAGGCCTTCAGACTCGCCCTCGCCTGCGGCACGGATGTCGCCCGCGAGCTCGTCGAGGCGACGCTCGCGATGATCGCAGGACAGCAGCGCGATCTGGAAGGCGGGCACGATCTCGCCGAGCTGCACCGATTGAAGACCGGGGCGCTCTTTTCCGCCTCGGTGATGTGCGGCGTGTGGGCGGCCGGCGTGCCGGAGGCCTTGCACGGGCCATGGCGGGTGTTCGCGGCCGAGCTCGGGCTGCTCTTCCAGGTCGTCGACGACATCCTCGATGGTGACGGCTACGTGGTGGAGGTGGGGGAGACCGAGGCCCGTGCGCTTGCCGATGCCGCCGCGGAGCGAGCCGAGGCGCGTCTTGCAGAGATCCCGGCCGATACGTCGGTGCTGGCGGAGATCGTCGCCCAGCTCGCCGCTCGCACGGCGTGACGAAGAAGCGGCTCGACGTCCTGCTCGTCGAGCGCGGCCTCGCCGAGAGCCGGACGCAGGCGCAGGCGCTCGTGATGGCCGGGCTCGTTCCGGGTCACTCGAAGGCCGGCGAGCAGGTCGATGACGCAGCACCGCTCGAGGTCGAGCGGCCGCCGCCGTATGTCTCGCGTGCGGGGTTCAAGCTCGCAAACGCGCTCGATGCCTTCGAGCTCGATCCGGCGGGACTCGACTGCCTCGACGTGGGCGCCTCGACCGGCGGGTTCACGGACGTCCTGCTCCAGCGCGGCGCGGCGCGTGTGATCGCGCTCGATGTCGGTCACGGGCAGCTCCATTCACGGATCCGGGACGATCCGCGCGTCATCGTGCTCGAGCGAACGAATGCGCGAACGCTCGTCGAGCTTCCGTTTGCCCCGCGGCTCGTGACGTGCGACGTGTCGTTCATCTCGGTGCGCTCGGCGCTGCCCCCGGCGTTGCGGCTCGCTGCCCCGGGCTGGCAGGCGCTCGTGCTCGTGAAGCCGCAGTTCGAGGCCGGGCGGGCCGAGGTTCGCAAGGGAGTCGTCCGGGACGAGGACGTGCGCGCCCGCGTCGTGCTCGAGGTCGCCGAGGCGGCGCTCGGGTGGGGTGCGACGCCTGCCGGGGTCATAGACTCGGGATTGCCGGGGCCGAAGGGCAACCATGAATTCGTTCTGCACCTCATCCAAGCCGACCATCCTGAGCTTCCCGCCGAGCTAGAGCGGTGGATCGCTGATGCAACCGGTTAGGCGGGCCGCGGTCGTCACGCACGGCGTGACGGCGAACGTGGACGAAGCAGGTGTGCGGCTTCGGGCCGCGGCGGCCGCTGCGGGGGTCGAGCTCCTGCCGGAAGGAGAAACCGGCGCGGACATTGCGGTCTGCCTCGGTGGCGACGGCACGATCCTTCGCGCGCTGAAGCGGTTTCTCGGCACCGGCGTGCCGGTGATCGGTGCGAACTTCGGCCGCGTCGGCTTCCTCGCCGCGATTCCCGGCGACGAGCTCGAGGCCGGCATCGTCCGCGTCTTCGGCGGCGAGTACGCGGTGCAGTCGCTGCCGACGCTCGAGGTTGAGGTCGGCGGCTCCTCGAGTCACGTTGCGGTCAACGACGCCGTGGTCGTGAGCGGAAAGCCCGGGCGGATCATCGAGCTCGCCTACTCGCTGAGTGGCGAGGATCTCGGCACGCAGCCCTGCGACGGACTGCTCTGCGCCACTCCGCCGGGATCGACCGCGTACAACCTCTCGAACGGCGGCCCGGTGCTCGTCTGGGGGCTCGAGGCGGCGGTGATCACGTTCGTCGCCCCACACACGCTCCACGCGAGGCCGCTCGTCGTCGGCCCCGACTTCGAGCTGGAGGTCACAAACCGGACGCCTGACGTCGAGGCGGTCGTCCTCGTCGACGGCCAGCCGATCGGCTCCCTGGCTCGCGATGCCGCGGTCAAGGTGCGCTTCGGCGCGAGCCGTACGCAGCTCGCGACGCTGCCGGAGCAGACGTTCTTCGGGCGGTACGCACAGGTCTTCGGGATCGATTAGCGCGGCCTCCGCGGCTGTTGCCCGCGGAGCCCGTGGGCCGGCGGCCGCTCTGGCACGCCGGCATCTTTGGGCCACATGCGACCGCCGCCCACTCCTGGCTGCCGGTTCTCTGCCCTCCGCCGGCTCGAGCTGCCGACCGCCCCTCCCGCGCGTCCAAAACCGCCATCTGTGGACAAGAATTGACAAAGCTGGCACACAAACCCGCCCCGCCGGCGCTTACAATTGATCTCGAGGGCGGAGGGGTGCGTCCCCACCCAAAGGGCGGGGGCTCGGGTTGGGGCGGGTCGGGAAAGGACACCGCCGAAAACCGACAGTCGCTCGAGTCGGGTGGCCGTCGTACGATGCCTGGGTGCTCCGGCGGCTCCGTATCGAGAACCTCGTCCTGATCCGGGAGGCGGAGCTCGAGCTCGATGCGGGGTTGAACGCGATCACCGGCGAGACGGGGGCGGGGAAGACGATCCTCTCGAACGCGATCGGGCTCCTGCTCGGAGCGCGTGGCGAAGCCGGGTTGATCGGCGCGGCCTCCGAGGAGGCCTATGTCGAGGCCGAGTTCGACCTGCCGGACCCGGACATGCTCGGCGACCTCGCCGGCCTGCAGCCGGAGGGAGAGGACGCGCTCGTCCTTGCGCGGCGGATCTTCGCCGACGGCCGGACACGGGCCTACGCCTGGGGGCGCAGCGCGGCACGTGAGGACGTCGCGCAGGTCGTCGAGTCGCTGCTGGCGATGAGCGGGCAGTTCGAGCAGCGACGGCTCGCTCGGCCGGCCTACCAGCTCGCGGTGCTCGACGCCTTCGCCGGAACGACCGACGCCGACCCGCCTCGCCCGCCGGGCCTGGCGCGACCTCGCGACGGCTCGCCGGGCCCACGATGAGCTCACCCGCGATGCCGCCGCCCTCGAAGGCGCGGCTCGACGAGCTCCGTGCGCTCGCCGCCGACACCGAGGGGCTCGAGCCCGGCGAGGAGGACGAGCTCAGGGCTGCGCGCGAGCGACTCCGCAACGTGACCGAGCTCGCCGCCGCCGCCTCGGACGCTCTCGCGGCGATCTCGCCGGACGACGGCGAGGGAGGGGCCGATCTCGTCGCGGCCGCCGAGCGTGCCGTAGCTCCGTTTGAGGCGATCGCACCCGAGCTTGCCTCGGCCGGGGAGGCTCTCCGCGGCGCCGAGCTGGCACTTCGCGAGGTCGGGAATCGAGCTTCGCCGCTTCCTCGACTCGCTCGAGGCCGAACCCGGCCGCCTGGAAGAGGTCGAGGGCCGGCTCGAGCAGATCGCCGATCTCCGCCGTCGCTACCGCGCCGACAGCTTCGCCGAGCTGATCGAGCGTGCCGCCGACGCGAGAAACGAGCTCGACGCACTCGCCGAGGGTCACGATCCAGGCGCGTGCAGCCGCAGATGCGGTTGCCGCCGCTCAGGCCGAGGTCGACCGACTTCACGCCGCCCTTCGCGATGCCCGCCGTGAAGCCGCACCCCGCTTTGCCGCTGCCGTTGCGACCGAGCTCGCCGGTGTCGGCCTGGGCGAGGGCGAGTTCCGGGTCGAGCTGCGCGAGACCGATGCCGGCCCATCGGGCGCCGACGAGGCCCGGTTCACGGTTCGCCCGAACGCGGGGCTGCCCTTCGGGCCCGTCGCCGAGACCGCCTCCGGCGGCGAGCTCTCCCGCATCGCGCTCGCGATCGCCGCCGTCGCGGGCGGCGAGACGATGGTCTTCGACGAGATCGACGCCGGCGTCGGCGGCGAGACCGCCCACGCGGTCGGTGAGACGCTCCGCAGGCTCGCCGGACGCGCTCAGGTGATCACGATCACGCACCTCCCGCAGATCGCGAGCCTCGCCGACCGGCACTTCCGGGTCGAGAAGGTCGCCGGCGACCCCACGCACACGCGCATCGAGCCTCTCGCCGCCGACGACCGCCGTGACGAGCTCGAGCGCATGCTCGGCGGCGCCGACTTCCTCGCGACGCTTGCGCGAATGAAGGCCGCCTCGCGCGAACTGCTCGCCTCCAGGGCCGATGCCTGGGGCTTCCTTGCCGAGCCCTACCACCTCTCCGACTGGTGGCCCGGGATGCTCAGCGTCGAGCCCGACCGCCGTGGATTCGCCGCGGGCGCCCGCTGGCAGGTCGCGGTCTTCGCGGACCCGTTGAGGCTCGGTCCGCTTCGGTTCCCGCAGGTCGGCCGTCCGGCCGGCCCGTCGGCGAGGCAGACGCTCGTGATCGTCGCGATCGAGCCGTTCGAGCGTTGGGAATGGAACCTGATCCGGCGCCTCTCCGGGCCCGGCGAGCGGACTGCGACGCGATCGGTCGAGGTCCGGCTCGCGAGCGGCCGCGCCCGACCGCACGGAGGCGACCGTGTCGGTGTTCGACGGCACGCGCGCCGACTCCCGTCTCGCGCGGACGGCCGTCGACCGCCTCTACGACCTCGTGCAAACGGCGGCTGCGCTGTAAAAAGAGCACCGTCCTCCGCGCCCCGTAGGATCGTCCGCGTGAAGGGGATGAGCTCGCTGCTAAGGTGTAATCCCGTGGGTTCCTTCGCGGGCAGGCGCATACTGAATGCCCAGGGAGGCCCGTCGTGAGCGCCAAGTACGTCTTCGTCACCGGTGGCGTCGTCTCGTCGCTCGGGAAGGGCATCACCGCGGCGTCGCTCGGCAGGCTGCTCAAGGCGCGGGGCCTCAAGGTGCAGGTGCAGAAGTTCGATCCGTACCTGAACGTCGACCCGGGCACGATGAGCCCGTTCCAGCACGGCGAGGTCTTCGTCACCGAGGACGGCGCCGAGACCGACCTCGACATCGGCCATTACGAGCGCTTCATCGACGAGAACCTCTCGCGCGCCGCGAACCACACGGCAGGCGCGATCTGGGACCGCGTGCTCCGCAAGGAGCGCAAGGGCGAGTACCTCGGCTCGACCGTTCAGGTGATTCCGCACATCACGAACGAGATCAAGGCGCGCATCCGCTCCGTCGCCGAGGTGACGAGCACCGACGTCGTCATCTCCGAGATCGGCGGCACGGTCGGCGACATCGAGTCGCAGCCGTTCCTCGAGGCGATCCGCCAGTTCCGGCGCGAAGCAGGGCCGGAGAACGTGCTCTACATCCACGTCACGCTCGTCCCGTTCATCCCGAACGCCGGCGAGCTGAAGACGAAGCCCACGCAGCATTCGGTCAACGAGCTGCGGCGCATCGGGATCCATCCCGACGTGCTCGTCTGCCGCTCGATCGAACCGCTGACGAAGGAGATCCGCGACAAGATCGCGCTCTTCGCCGACGTCGATCGTCGAAGCCGTGATCTCGGCGATCGACGTTCCCGACGTGTACCTCGTCCCGAAGGCGCTCCAGGAGCAGGGCCTCGACCGGCTCGTCTGCGAGCGGCTCGGGATCGAAACGCCTGTCGCCGACCTGGGCGAGTGGGACGAGCTGATCGAGCGACTCGACGCACGGCGGGAGAGCGTGGAGATCGCGCTCGTCGGCAAGTACGTCAAGCTTCGCGATGCCTACCTGTCGGTGCACGAGGCGCTCCGGCACGCCGGAATCCAGAAGGGCTGCGAGGTCTCGGTGCGCTGGGTCGACGCCGAGAACATGACCTTCGACGAGGCCCGCGCCGAGCTCGCAGGGGTCGACGGCGTGCTCGTGCCCGGAGGCTTCGGGTCACGCGGCTGGGAGGGGAAGATCCTCGCCTGCCGCGTAGCCCGCGAGGATGCGATCCCTTACCTCGGCATCTGCCTCGGGATGCACGTCGCCGTCTCCGAGTTCGCGCGCCATGTCTGCGGTCTCGAGGGCGCGAACTCGACCGAGATGGATCCCGAGACCCCGTATCCCGGTGATCGACCTGCTGCCCGACCAGAAAGACGTCGAGGATCTCGGCGGCTCGATGCGGCTCGGTGCGCAGGCTGTCGAGCTCGCGGAGGGATCGCAGGCACGCGAGGTGTACGGCGGCAAGCCGGTCGTCTCGGAACGTCACCGCCACCGGTACGAGGTGAACAACGCCTACCGGCAACAGCTCGAAGACGCCGGGCTCGCGATCAGCGGCACCTTCGAGGAGGGCCGGCTGGTCGAGGTGATCGAGCTCCCTGATCACCCGTGGTTCGTCGCCTCGCAGTTCCATCCCGAGTTCAAGTCGCGGCCCACCCGTCCGGCGCCGCTCTTCCGGGAGTTCGTCGGCGCGGCGCTCGAGCGCTCTCGCGAGCGGCGCGGCGTCGGCGATCGGGTAGGGCTCGCGACCGAGCCGATCTCCACGCAGCCGCTCGCCAGCTAACGGTCTCGTCACAGACAGCCTCTACCATGGGCGCCCGTGGCATCTGAGGCCCTCGAACTCTTCCTCGAGCTTGCCGCCGTTCCGAGCCCGTCGGGTGAGGAGCGTGCCGTGGCCGATCGCGTACTCGGCTATCTCAGGGACCTGGGGGTGCAGGCCGAGGAGGACGCGACCGGCCCGGAGGTCGGCTCGACGATGGGGAACATCCACGTCTCGCTCGAACCGACCGCACCCGGCGAGCCGCTCTTTTTCTGTGCCCATCTCGACACGGTGCCGCCGGTCGATGCGATCGAGCCCGTCGTCGAGGACGGCATCGTCCGAAACCGGCTGCCGGCGATCCTCGGCAGCGACAACAAGGCCGCGGTGGCCGCGATGCTCGAAGGCGCACGCCGCGTGCTTGCAGAGGGTCGGCTCCATGCCGGAATCGAGCTCCTCTTCACCTCCAAGGAGGAGGTCGGCCTGGTCGGAGCCTACGCGTTCGACCACTCGCGCCTCCGCGCCCGCACCGGCTACGTCTACGACCAGGCCGAGCCGGTCGGCTGCGTGATCCTCGGTGCTCCGTCGGCGATGATGCTCGAGGTCGAGTTCCATGGCCGCGCCGCTCATGCCGGGATGTTCCCCGAGGACGGACGCTCGGCGATCGTCGCCGCCGCGCGTGCGATCGCGGAGATGCCGCTCGGCCGGATCGACGAGGAGACGACCGCGAACATCGGCACGATCGAGGGCGGAAGCGCCGCCAACGTCGTGCCGAACTGGTGCCGGATCGTCGGCGAGGCTCGGTCGCACGACGAGCGCAAGCTCGCCGAGCAGGTCCAGGCGATGCAGGACGCGATCACGTTCGCCGCCGCGGTTGCCGAATGCGAGGTCGAGACGAAGCTCGAGAAGCACTACACCGCCTACCGGTTCGCGAAGGACGATCTCGCCGTGCGCCTCGCGGCCGAGGCGCTCAGGCGGTGCGGCTTCGAGCCGAGCTACTCGCTCTCCGGTGGGGCCGCCGATGCGAACGTCTTCAACGAGCGCGGCCTGCAGTGCCTCAACCTGGCAAACGGGATGACGGACATCCACACCCCGGACGAGCACATCGCGGTGGCCGACATCGAGGCGATGGTCGAGGTCACGCTCGCCCTTGTCGACGCCGCGAGGGCGTAGGGCGATGCCGGCCGGGGAATCGGGCGTGAGCCCGGCGCTGCTCGAGGCGCTCCGCTGTCCCTTTTGCCGCCTCGCGCTGGCAGAGGACGGCGACCACCTGGTGTGCGCGGGCTGCGGGCGGCAGTTCGAGGTCGAGGGCTCGATCCCGCTGATGCTCCATCGCGATCTGCCCGGGGCGGGAATGAAGCTCGCCGAGACGGCCGGCTGGGTCGAGAAGGCGAAAGCCGAAGGCTGGTACGAGCCGAACGACACGATCGACGCGGTGCTCCCGTTTCCGAACCGCGAGCTTCCCGACTTCGAGGATCTCACGTGGCTCGCGAACGGCCACTCGTTCCAGGTGCTGCTCGACCGCTACGCCGGAGAAGCCCGGGGGCTTCGCGTTCTCGAGCTCGGAGCAGCCAAGGCGTGGGCGGCGCCGTACTGGCGCGACCGTGACTGCGAGTACGTCGCCACCGACATCCTCACCGACCCGAAGATCGGCCTCGGGCGCGGCGCGTTCTACGGTGAGTTCGGACGGGTCCAGGCAGACGGCGAGCACTTGCCCTTCCGCGACGATCACTTCGACATCACCTACTGCGTCGCGACGCTCCATCACGCACTCGATCTCACGTTGATGGTCGGCGAGATGGCGCGCGTCACGAGGCGGGGAGGGGTCGTGGCCGGGCTGAACGAAGGAACGAGGGGCCCGTTCCGGAGCAGCGAGAATCCCGACCAGGCCGGTGAGAAGGAGCTCGGGATCAACGAGCACGTCCACACCGTCTGGGCCTACCTCGCCGCGTTCTCGCGGGCCGGGCTCATCGTCCGGCGGGTCGAGCGCTCCGAGGGCTGGCCGCCCGTGCCGTGGGGCGGGGCGCTCTCGAAGATTCCGAAGGTCGGGATGACGCTCGGCACGCTCGCTCACATCACCGCTGCGGAGTACGGGAGCGTCTCGATCTTCGCGCGGAAACGGGGGTGAAGCCCGTGGCGCCCGCGGAGCGCCTGCTCCGCGTGGTCCCGTGGGCGCTGCTCGCGCTCGGGATCCTGATCTTCTACTGGGTCGAGGCGTCGTTGCGAAAGACGCCCTGGCTCTTCACCGACGAGCTCGAGTGGAGCCAGCTCTCACGGGCGATCGCGTCGACCGGGCACGCAGCGCGACGGGGCGAGCCGCATTCGTTCGAGTCGCTCTACTCGTTCCTGATCGCGCCGGCGTGGTGGATCCATTCGACCGCGGCCGCGTACGCCGCGATCAAGTACCTGAACGCGATCGTGATGTGCCTTGCCGCGATCCCGACCTATCTGATGGCACGGATGCTGCTCGTGCGCCGGACGGCGATCGTCGTCTCGCTGCTTGCGATCGCGATCCCGGCGATGTCGTACGCCTCGTCGATCGTGCCGGAGTCCCTCGCGTATCTCTGGTTCACGCTCGCGGCGTGGCTTGCGCTCCGGGCGCTCGCGCGGCCGAGTCTCGGGACCGCTCTTCCCGCTGTGCTCCTCGCGGGGGCCGGCGTCGCGGTGCGGCTCGAGTTCGTCGTCCTGCCTGCTTCCCTCGCGCTCGCGGCCGCAGTCTCGTGGGTCATCGGGCGCGGCGGCCTCAGCTGGCGAAGGGCACTCCTCGCCGCCGGCGCGCTCGCGATCTTCGCGCTTCTCTTCAACTTCCTCGTGGTCGCGCGACTTCAGAGCTGGTCATTCGGCCAGTACTTCAACCACGAGACGCTCACCCAGGGTGGACTCGCTGCGGGGGCGCTGGCGATCGGGCTCGGCCTGCTGCCGGTGATCGCGGGAATCTCCTCCCTCTGGCTGCCCGAGCGGTTCTCCGACCCCGCCTACCGGGCCTTCGCGATCTACCTCGGCGCCTCCCTCGTCACGCTCTGCACGTACACAGCTGCGAAGGCCGCCTACCTGTTCAGCAGCCTCCAGCCGACGATCGAGGAGCGGAACCTCTTCTACCTCTCGCCGCTCCTCCTGATCGGGACGGCGCTCGCATTCGGCGCCCGCAGGCTCAACTGGCCGCTCGTTGCGCTGGCGACGATCGGCGCGCTGACGATCGTCTGGTCGGGGAAGTTCGAGGTGGGAGCGCCGTATTTCGACGCCCCCGGCCTCGCGGTCCTCACGCTCGTCAACCGCGACTTCAGGTGGGACGTCGGCGACTTCCACAGTCTCCTCGTCTGCACGGCTGCGCTCTCCGTGGCGCTCCTCGTCCTGCGGCGGCGGCGGCACGTTCCGGTCGTCGCAGCGGCAGTGCTTGCGGCATGGCTGCTCACCGGCCAGATCTACGCCGCGAACGCGAACGCGAACTACTCGGACGTCTTTGCGAACCGCATCCCGACCCCGAGGAACTGGGTCGATCGCGCGACGCACGGGGCGCCCGTGACGTTTCTCGGGGAGAACGTCACCGACGGCACCGCGCTCTGGCTGACCGAGTTCTGGAACCGCTCGATCGGCCACGTCGCAAGTCTGAACGGGGTCGCGCCGGGCCCGGGCCCGATCACCGCCCCGGCGCTCGAGACGACCGACGGGGCACTCTCGGGGTATACGGGCGACGCCTATACGCTCGCCGGGCCCGGGGTGGAGCTGTCCGCAGTGCCGGTGAAGTCGCGTGACGGCTTCACGCTGTATCGAACGCCGTCGCAGTGGCACTTGCTCGACACGGAGCAGAACGTCTACACGGACGGCTGGGCGGCTAGCCCGATCGGGTACACGTACTTCCCGAAAGGCGGCCCGGGTGTGCGTCACGATCCATCTCTCGCGCACCGCGTACAACGGAGCGGGAGCGCCCGGCAAGGCCACGATCCGTGTCGGCACGGTGCGACTCGACCAGAACGGCAATCCGGTACTCGACCGGGTCGTCACGGTGCGGCATCACCTCGTGCCGAACGGCAAGCTGACCGTCGTCCGCATTCCGGTGGCCGCGACACCGGTAACCGTGGAGATCCAGATGACGACGTTCTCGCCGCCGGGCGACACGCGGCAGCTCGCGGCGCAGCCCGGGTTTTCCTTCAAAAGGGATGGCTGACCGCAGGCGGCCGGTGAACGATCCCGCCCGGGTGTGGCGGCGGCTGTATCGTCCGCCGCCGTGAGGATCGGCGTCGCGAAGGAGATCAAGCCGGACGAATACCGGGTCGCGTTGACGCCCGCGGGCGCGCTCGAGCTGACCCAGCAGGGCCACGAGGTCACCGTCGAAACGGGTGCCGGAACCGGCAGTTCGTTTGCCGATGCGGCCTACGAGCGCGTGGGGGCGCGGATCGCATCGGTCGAGGAGGTGTGGGCCTCGAGCGAGTTGCTGCTCAAGGTCAAGGAGCCGATCGCGAGCGAGTACGGGCGCCTCCGGGAAGGGCTCACGCTCTTCACCTACCTCCATATCGCGGCCGACGAGCCGCTGACGCGGGCGCTTCTGGGCTCGGGAGTGACGGCCGTGGCCTACGAGACCGTCGAGACGGCGCGCGGTGCGCTGCCGCTCCTCGCGCCGATGTCCGAGGTCGCGGGACGCCTTTCGACGCAGGCCGGCGCGTATTTCCTCGAGAAGCCGTTCGGCGGCCGCGGGCTCCTGCTCGGCGGGGTCCCGGGCGTGGCACCGGGAAGGGTCGTCGTGATCGGCGGCGGGATCGTGGGCTACAACGCCGCGATCGTCGCGCTCGGCCTCGGCGCCCAGGTCACGATCCTCGAGCGCTCGATCGACCGGATGCGTCATCTCGAAGAGATCCTCTCCGGCCGGGTGACGCTGCTGATGTCGTCGAGCCTCGAGATCGCCGCGTCGGTCGCCGACGCGGATCTCGTGATCGGGGCCGTCCTGATCCCCGGTGCCGTCGCGCCGAAGCTCGTGACGCGCCAGATGATCGCCGGGATGAATCCCGGTGCCGTCGTCGTCGATGTCGCGATCGACCAGGGCGGCTGCTTCGAGACCTCGCATCCGACGACGCATTCCGATCCGGTGTATGTGGTGGAAGGCGTGACGCACTACTGCGTGGCCAACATGCCGGGCGGCGTGCCGATCACCTCGACGATGGCGCTGACGAACGCGACCTTGCCCTACGTCGAGGCAATCGCGGGCCGCGGCCTCGTCGCGGCGGTCGAGGCCGATCCCGCGCTGGCGCGCGGCGTGAACGTCCTCGGAGGGCGCGTGACCTACGAGGCCGTGGCTCAGGCGCATGGGCTCGACTACACCCCGCTTGTCGACGCGCTGGCGAGCTTCTCGGGCTGAATCCCGCTTTAGGACTCGGCGGGCTCGGGCTTCTTGGTGGCCGGCTTCGGCTTCGGGCTGATGCGAACGACCCCCCAGGTGATGGCCGCGGCAAGCGCGATCACACACACGATGAAGATTGCGAAACCGATGAGTCCGAGTACGTCCTCCACGAGGTCTTAGGATAGCCGTGTGCCACGTGCGTGCGTAATCGTCCTCGACGCAGTCGGGGCAGGGGAACTTCCGGACGCGTCCGACTTCGGGGACGTGGGGTCGAACACCCTCGGGAATCTGGCAACGGCCGTCGGCGGTCTCGATCTGCCGACGCTCGAAGCGCTCGGGCTCGGGAACGTGGAGCCGCTCGCAGGCTGCCCGCCGCAGCCGGGCGCGCCGGCGGTGGCGGGACGTCTGCTCGAGCGCTCCCGAGGGAAGGACACGACGACCGGGCACTGGGAGCTGATGGGGATCCAGACGAAGCAGGCGATGCCGACCTACCCGCACGGGTTCCCGGATGCAGTGATCGATCCGTTCATGAACGAGACCGGTCACGGCGTGATCGGGAACGTCCCGGCCAGCGGCACGGAGATCATCCAGGAGCTCGGCGAGGAGCACCAGCGAACGGGGAAATGGATCGTCTACACGAGCGCCGACTCCGTGTTCCAGATCGCGGCGCACGAGGAGACGATTCCGATCGAAGAGCTGTACGAGGCCTGTCGCGTCGCCCGCCGGATCCTGACCGGGAAGCATGCGGTCGGACGGGTGATCGCGCGCCCGTTCATCGGCGAGCCCGGGAACTACCAACGGACGGCGAACCGCCACGATTTCTCGCTCGAGCCGCCGAAGCCGAACTACCTCTCCGCCATGGGTGGGCGCGGGACGAAGGTCTACGGTGTGGGAAAGATCAGCGACATCTTCGCCGGCAGCGACGTCGACGAGTCGTTTCCGACGAAGTCGAACGTGGAAGGAATCCAGCGCACCGCGGAGCTCCTGCGGACGATCGACGACGGGTTCGTGTTCACGAACCTCGTCGAGACCGACATGCTCTGGGGGCACCGGAACGACCCGGTGAACTTCCATCGCTGCCTCCAGGATTTCGACCGGCGACTCCCCGACCTGCTCGAGGCACTCCGCGAAGGAGACCTGCTGATCCTGACCTCGGATCACGGCTGTGACCCGACGACGCCTTCGACCGACCATTCACGCGAATACGCGCTCCTTCTCGCCTACGTGCAGGGCCGAAACGCTGCCGGCCGGATCTACGAGGACGGCGAATTCGCCGACGTCGGTGCGACTGTGAATTCCTGGCTGGGCGGGAGCTCACCGACGCGAGGAGTGCTCGGCAAGCCGTTCCTCGAGCCGTGATCTCGGCCGCCGAGCTGATTCAGCGAAAACGGGACGGCGAGGAGCTCGGAAGCGACGAGATCTCGGAGCTGATCCTCGGGTACGCCCGCCTCGAGGTACCCGATTACCAGATGGCGGCCTTCTGCATGGCCGTCTACTTCCGAGGGCTGTCGAGCCGCGAGACCTTTGCGTTGACTGATGCGATGATCCGGAGCGGCGAGACGATCGACCTCGCCGGGGCACTCGGGCGGAAAGTCGTCGACAAGCACTCGACGGGCGGGGTGGGGGATAAGACCTCGCTCGCGGTCGGCCCGATCGTGGCCGCGTGCGGTGTCCCGTTCGGGAAGATGAGCGGCCGGGGGCTCGGCCACACCGGCGGGACGCTCGACAAGCTCGAGTCGATCCCCGGCTTCCGGGTCGACCTGACGACGGAGGAGCTGATCGCGCAGGTGCGCGAGGTCGGGATGGCGATCGTCGGGCAGACCGCGAAGCTCGTCCCCGCCGACCTGATGCTCTACGGCCTGCGCGATGTGACGGCCACGGTTGACCAGCTCTCGCTGATCGCCGCCTCGATCATGTCGAAGAAGCTCGCCGCCGGCGCGCAGGCGATCGTCCTCGATGTGAAGGTCGGGCGTGGCGCATTCATGAAGACGATCGACGAGGCTCGCGCCCTCGCCGAGACCATGCTGGCGCTTGGCCGCGATGCCGCCCGCGACGTCGTCTGCCTCCTCACGGACATGGACCAGCCCCTCGGCGCAGCCGTCGGCAACGCACTCGAGGTACGTGAGGCGCTCGCGACCGTCCGAGGCCAGGGGCCGCCCGACCTCACGGAGCTCGTCCTCGATGCCTGCGCCCGCCTGCTGGCGCTCTCGGACCTCGGGATCAGCCTCGACGAGGGCCGAGCCCGCGCGGAGGCGGCCGTCACCGACGGCTCGGCCGAGGTCGCATGGAACCGCTGGATCGAAGCCCAGGGCGGCACGACCGACGAGTCGGCTCTCGAGCAGGCCCCGATCGTCCGTGAGCTCACGGCGCCGCGTGCCGGCACGGTCAGCGTCCTCGACGCGATCGGCGTCGGCGTTGCGGCACTCCATCTCGGCGCGGGGCGCCGCGTGAAGTCCGACACGATCGACCATGCCGTCGGCATCGTCTGCCGTCGCAAGCGCGGCGATCTCGTGGAGCAGGGCGATGTGCTCGCGGAGATCCACGCCAGGGATGAGGCGACCGCAGCCGAAGCCGTGCGCGAGGTCGGCGTCGCGTACACGATCGGCGACGAACCGGGTCACGCCCGGCCCGTGGTGCTCGAGGTCATCACGTAGCAACAGCTCGACACCGTGCGACTACGGAGCGCCCGCTCGGCCCTGCGGCTAGCGTGTTCCGATGCCGGAGCTACCCGAGGTCGAGAGCGTCAGGCGGCAGCTCGTGCCCGTCCTCGAGGGGCGAAGGCTCGAGCGGGTCGAGATCCTGGACGCGCGGCTGACGCGGCCGTTCGATCCCGAGGAGGTCGCCCGAGAGCTCGAGGGTGAGCGTGTCGGTGCCGTCGATCGACGGGGCAAGTATTTGATTGTTCGGTTCGAGTCGGGAAGATCTCTGCTGGTTCACCTCCGGATGACGGGGTCGTTGAGGAGTTGGCCTTCCGAACGGTCGGAGGGATCGCTTCCGGACGATCCCCATCGACGTGCGGTTGTCAGATTAGACGACAGATCGGACGTCGCCTATCGCGATGTGCGCCGCTTCGGCACGTGGCTTCTACTGGAGCCCGGCGAGCTCGAGCCCTACCTCGACGCGCGGGTCGGCCCGGAGCCGCTCGGCCGCGGCTTCAACGTTCGCGATCTGGGCGAGAAGCTGGCTCGGCGCGCCGCGCCGGTGAAGGCCGTGATCCTCGACCAGCGCACGGTGGCCGGCGTGGGGAACATCTATGCCGACGAGGCGCTCTGGCGTGCCCGCATCCACCCGCTGCGCGAGGCGCGCGGCCTCGATCCTGCAGAGATCGCCGCGCTCCACAAGGCGATCCGAGACGTCCTGAAGCTCGGCATCGAACGTCAGGGCGCCACGCTTCGCGACTACGGCCTCCCCGACGGAGGTGAGGGTGGAATGCAGCACGAGTTCAAGGTCTACGGCCGTGCGGGAGAACCGTGCGGCCGCTGTGGCGCACCGATCGAGCGCATCGTCGTCGGCGGTCGCGGCACCTGGTACTGCCCGCAGTGCCAGCCCTCACCGCTCGACCTCGCCCGCCGCGCGGCTACCTAGACTGATCGGCATGGCAGGCCGGACATACAAGACCGAAGCGATCGTGCTTCGTTCGCTGCGCTTCTCCGAGGCGGACCGGATCCTGCATCTCTACACCCGCGACCGTGGCCGCATCGGCGCGATCGCGAAGGGCGTGAGGAAGACGAAGTCGCGGTTCGGCGCCCGCCTCGAGCCGCTGTCGCACGTCGAGCTCATCCTGCATGAAGGCTCCGGCGAGCTTCAGACCGTCACCGGCGCCTCGTTCGTCGCCTCCCACCACGAGACCAGGGAGAACGGCTACCGGCTCGGCGCGGGACTGATCGGGACCGAGGCGATGCTGCGTTTGTTCAACGAGCCCGAAGCCAACGCACGCGCGTTTACCGGCCTCGCGGGGTTCCTCGATCTGCTCGACGTGACCCCGCCGGGAAGCAGCCGCCCGGAGCTCGACCCGCTCGCGCTCTCCTTCCAGCTCAAGCTGCTCTGGCTCTCGGGCTACCTGCCGCACGTCACAGCGTGCGTCGAGTGCGGCGCAACGGACGGCCTCGTCGGCTTCTCGGCCCGCGCCGGCGGAGCCGTCTGCCGCCTGCACGCGGCCGGCTCCTTCACGCTCTCCCCGGAGGGTCTTACCGGGGTCGAGCTCTTGCTCTCGAAACCGCTTGCCGACGCAGCCGCCGCCGGCCTCGGCGACCGCGCACGCCGTGAGGCGCTCGCTGTCGTCACGTCCTCGTACGAGGAACATGGAGGCTTCCGGCTGCGCACCCTTTCGGCATGAGACGCGATCTCGGCGGCGGCTACGAGCTCGACGACGACCCCGACCGGATCGACGTCGCCGCCGTCCACCGATTCATCTCCGAGGAGTCCTACTGGGCTCCCGGGCGTGAATACGATATGCAGGGGCGACTCGTCCGCGAGGCCGCGCGAGTCGTCGGCCTCTACCACGACGGCGCCCAGATCGGCTTCTGCCGTGCCGCCACAGCCTTCGGCCTCCCGAACGTGTACCTGGCAGACGTCTACGTCCTGACCGAGCACCGCGGCCGAGGCCTCGGGGTGCAACTCGTCGAGGAGATGATCGAACGCGGTCCGTTCGCCGACCGCGCCTGGCTGCTCCACACGGGCGATGCACACGAGCTGTATCGCAAGTTCGGCTTCGCTGCTCCCGGCGAGAGGCTCATGGAGCGCCTACCGCCGCAGGATCCCTGAGTTGCGTTCTGAATCACGTCTGGCGTAAGGACGCTCGCGCAGCCGACGGTTACGTCTCGGTGTCCGCTTCGTTCTCTCCTGATGTCCAGGGCGCTATGTCGTCCAACCTGCTGCTTCGGTTCACGACCATGTCGACCGCATCGTCGGCAGTCCAGACCCAGACCATGTCGGTGTCCGGGTAGACGACCGCGCCAACCGTTGCGCCTGAGGACGAGAACATCGCAACGCGGGCAGTCGACTCGCTCTTGTTCCGGACGAGGTGTGCACCGGTCGGGCCGGCGGGAAAGAAGACGAGGTCCCACGGCCCGAGCTGCTCCTCGCCGTCCGGATGCCGCAGCGTCGGGGTGCCCGAGACGACCAGGAGCCATTCCTCCTCCGGCTCCTCGTAGTGGTAGGGGCTGACAGCCTGGCCGGGAGGTAGCTCATAAACGCTGAGCCCGGAGCGGGCTGCGCCCAACGTCGCTCCGACTCGAATGCTGTTTCGCCGGAACCCGTGAGGAAGCTGTGGACGCGGCTCACAGGCAATAGCACCTAGGTTGACGCGCCGAACCGAGTCGGTACTCATCAGGTTCTCCTTTTCGAGTGGTGGCACGTACGAGACTTCCCAGACCGGCGAAAGTCATCGCAGCGAACCTCAAATCGTCAGGCGTCTGCGGAACGCTGGCCTAAGCGAGGCCTCGCTCGACTCAGTCTTGCAATGATCATCGCGTTGACTCCGATCGAGGTCCGGACAGCGGCTGCAGATGACGTGCCGAAGGTGGCGGAGGCGCTTGCAGACGCGTTCATCAATGACCCCGTGTTCACGTTCCTTCGGCCGGGCCATCTACGGCAGGAGGCGCGGCTACGAACGATGTTGGCGGTTGAGATCGAGCTGTACGTCCTGCCGAATGGGGGGACCGTCTGGACGACTTCCGGGTACGACGGTGCGGTCGCCTCGTTGCCACCCGACGCCTGGGAGATGCCGAAGTCGGCGACGGGAAAGGAGACACTCAAGTGGATTCGGGCGTTCGGGACGCGATTGCCGCGTGCGATAAGAGTGCAGCGCGCTATGGCGAAGCAACACCTACGTGAGCCTCACTTCTATGTGCGAACGGTCGGGGTTCGCACCGCCCTGCAGGGACAGGGCGTCGGATCGATGCTCATGCAGCCGACGCTCGCCGAGGCCGATTCGGCTGGGCTACCGACCTACATCGAGGCCAGCAGCGAACGTAGCGCGGCACTGTACGAGCGGCTCGGCTTCGTGCACATGGGTGTATTCGAACTGCCAGAAGGCGGCCCGCCGGTTTGGCCGATGCGCAGGCCTCCGGCAGGGGCTCGTGACGGTCACGCTTAAGGAGATCGCCACTCAGGGGACATTCGCGAACACTGGCTCATCCGGTGGTACCTACGTACGAGTGCACGCGGTAGCGTTGTCGGGAGTGGGCTCAGTTGACGAGATTCGGAACGCTGTCCCTGACGAGGCGCTTGCGCTCGAAGCGCTCCACCGCCGTTCATCTGATGTTTGGGAAGAAGACCGGGTGCATCTTGCGGCTCATCCGGATGCGATCGAGCCACCCCATCAAGCGATCTCAGAAGGGAGAGTCCGAGTCGCCGTGGATGGCAAAGGCCACGCAGTTGGATTCTCAGTGGTTCTTCCGGTCGAGGACGGGGTGTGTGAACTCGACGATCTGTTCGTGGATCCGGCTTCGATGGGGCTTGGGGTCGGCCGATTGCTCGTCGAAGACATTGCCGTTCGGGCGGCGATCGAAGGCGCGAACCGTGTGAT
Organism: uncultured Actinomycetota bacterium; assembly: GCA_963720045.1. Classification (GTDB taxonomy): domain Bacteria; phylum Actinomycetota; class Thermoleophilia; order Gaiellales; family Gaiellaceae; genus PALSA-600. The sequence goes on from CAVREC010000008.1 coordinate 222,249, forward strand.
GGTGACTGCGAACCCGCGCGCACTCGGCTTCTACGAGCGACTCGGCTTTCGAATCACCGGAGAGGCGTCAACCCGGTTCGCCCGTGCTCCTCGAATGACTCTCGATCTCTCCCCTGTCCGACCAGAGAACGGTTGAACTCGGGCGTCATTGCGGACACTGGCGCAAGGCAAAACGCTGGCGTCCGACCGGGAGTAGGGTCCGCGGCTGTCGACGATGCATGAGACGAAACGGCGAACCGCGCAGGGGAAGGTGCTCTGGCACTTCACGATGTCGCTCGACGGCTTCGTCGCGGGGACGGAGCACAACATGGATTGGATGACGGGCTTCTCGGTCCGCCCTGGGCTCGTCGGCGAGTACGTCGAAACCACGGGCGCGATCCTGGCAGGCCGGGCCGGCTGGGACGTAGCCCGCACGGGTCCGCTCCACGGCCACCTCCCATACGGTGGCGCCTGGGAGGGCCCACTGTTCATCTTGACTCACCATCCCAATGATGCGGCGCCCGCCGAGAGAGTCACATTCCTGAGCTGCGACATCGCCGAGGCAGTTCGCATCGCGCTCGAGGCGGCCGGGGGAAAGAACGTCGAGGTGTTCTCGCCCACGATCGGGCGGCAACTCCTCGAGCGCGGACTGATCGACGAGATCGACTTGCACATCGCGCCGCTCCTTCTTGGCGACGGAATCCGATTATTCGACAACCCGGGCGGCGGACCGATCCGTCTCGAGCACGTCGATGCTGACGATCCCGTCGCCGCGGTCAACCTGCGTTACCGCCCCGTCGCACCGAAGTAGGCCACCGGTTCGGAGTGTCTAACGTAACGCTCGCGCATGCCAGGAGCATTGGCCCCGAGAGCCAGCACTGCCGTGGTTTACGGAAGCTTCAATGTTTTGTAGATCGCCTCGAACACCCGAGGCCGATACTCGTATCTTCCGGCGTCCGATGAAGGGGGAGGCAATGAAAACCCTCGTGTCTGCGGCTCTGATCGCGACGGCGATGCTTGTATTGCCGTTCGCTGCGGTGAGCGCATCGGCAGGTGACGGGTTCACCGAGGTCGCGTCTGGCCATTGGGGTCAAGTTGGCTGGAAGTTGAGCGTGTACAGAGACATCGTCGGGCGCTACTGCCAAACGATGGCCGTCGGTCGAACAGAGCACGATGGGAGTTGCTCCAAGCGTGCCGTTCCAGCGGGCGGAATCGGTTGGGGGATATCAACGAGCCCGAGCCTCGATTTCATCGATGGCACCGTGCTCACCGCAGCCCGGGTTGTCGTCATCAAGACCTCAGATGGAGTGATGGTTCGAACAACAGTCATTCCGCCGCCTCCCGGGCTCAATCCCAAGATCGCCTATTTCGTGGCTCGCATCCGATGCGGCGCAGTAGCGTCGGCTATCGGACTCGGGCCGAGTGGACAGGTCGTCGCCAGATCGACCCACTCGACCGCCCATCAATCCTGCTGACGCGAGCGCCCGTCCTCGACCGAGACCAGGCGTTGCTTCTGAGTGTCTTCCGGAACGCTAGGGCACGGTCACGTCCTTACCCCGGAGCGCCGAGCACGACGGCGACCGCACCGATCGCGCCCTGGATCACGAGATCAAGATCGCCCGAGATCATCGGCCAACGAGTCTGCGACTCTGCAAGTTGGCGTCCTCGATTGCGTCGAATGAGCGCGTCGTAGTTCCGGACGAGATGAAGGCCGATACCCGTGAGCAGCACGACCAGCAATCCCCATCCGAGCCTGGTAACCCACTCGGTTGATCCAGTCATCGAATCGACCGTCCATCCGACAAGCCCCCAGAGCGCAACCGTCGGAACCATCGCCACCCCGTAAATGGCGACTAGACCTAGCTCCGTGATCTGCCGATCCGCTTCGGGATTCGCTGGGGCGTACTCGGCAATGATCGCCTGCGTCTCTGGCGAAAACGCTGACGGCGCGATCCGACGAGCCTGCGCACAGAGCCATTCGGTCACCACGCCGATTCACCCTGGCATCGCGGTCGGATTGCACGCCCGGCTCCGGGGACATTCCCGAGCTCTGGCGCAGGCGACGGCCTGTCCGCCAGCTACCCGCGCTCCGGTGTTGGCTCGCTCTCGTCGTCCCGCGTGCCCAGCCCTTTCCATCACAGTCAGGGGAGTACGTCGGTTCGCCATCCGGATCACGTCCAGGCGATCTGGCCGAGGCCGTCACAGGTGCGGCAACGATGTGCGCCAGTCGGAATGTGTGACGGTCGCTTCTTGTCGACCAGCCAAGCTCGGGGGCACCAATCGTTCAGCCGTTCGGCTTGATCCAGATCGATGCGTAAGCTGGGGCGAGCGCCTGGTCGGCGGCTTCGAGCAGCCCGCCGCAGATCGTGTCGGTGTCGACTGCGTCCCTGAGCCGGCTGCCGAACGCTGCAACGGTCGTCTGGGCGTCGTAGTGCGCGCGGTTGAAGCGGCGATCGACGAACCGTTGGATCCGGCGTCGCAGTGGGTTGAACAACGCTGCGGCGACGAGCGTCGAGACTGCCACGCCAACCGACGACGTGAACGGCAGCAGCCTCGTTGTGAGGAGCACGACCGCGGCGAAAACCGCGACGAGCAAGCCCGTCAGGATCGTGTACGAGACGGTTCGACTGATGAGCCGGTCGATGTCGTACAGGCCGTGGCGAAGGATCGCGACCCCGCACGCGACCGGCACGGCGATCCCGAACCCGAGCCCGATCGGAATGTCCCAGAAGTTGTTGCTAACCCCGAGCCCGGCCAGGTAGGTCGCCGTGAGCACGACAAGTGACCCAACGGTTACGGCCGCCGAATAGGCGAGCAGCTTGACCTGTTGTCGCTCCTGCAGCTTCGGGCTCCGCCGGGTCCGGAGGAGCAAGCCGCCGATGACGACGGCGATGATTGCTATGCCCGCGCTGTAGCTGACATCGGTGATCACGGTTGAGTTCGTCCCAAGGGCGTCAACCCCCAGCGGGTTCTTCACGGGCGGGAGGCCGTTCCCGACGGTGAGGTTTCCGGGCTGGGAGCCGGCCAGCAGGATCGCGACTCCGGCGAACATGACAGCGAGCCACGCCACCGGCCGCCAGCGGGGAGACGGCAGACGCCCGCTCGGGAAGAGCAGGAACGCGAACAGTGCGAGCCCCGTCGGGAAAACGGGGAACGTCGCCCAGCTGCTCGCCCAGGCCGACCACCGCGCTCCCGGAAGCCCGCGGGCGATCACGGCTCGTTCGTAATACATGACGCTGAGCGACTGAAGCGGCGTCAGGACGCCGATCAGAAGATAGATCCAGCCGATCCTGTTGCTCGGCTGGCGCGCAGCTATCAGGGCACCGAGGACCGAGAACGAGATTCCGAGCACGACCCCGATCGGCTGGGCGTCGTCCAGCGAGTGGATGCGCGACCGGTCGAGGTAGTCGAGTGCGCACGACGGCCATGGCTGCGAGAATCCCGAAGGCACAGAGCGACCAGGCGAGTGGCGCCGCCCAACTCCCTTCGGCGATCTGATCGCTTCCACGCTGCATGCCGACAGTCTCTTTCATCGCCGTCCGGGGAACGTTACGGCGAATCCCAGACTCTGAAGTCAACTCGAGCGCCCGCCCACCTCGGGCCGGCGCCCGCGACCGGCCGGCCCGAGCGGTTGGTGAGTCAAGAAGCCAAGCCGAGGCGATAGGCAGTCGACATGAGGCATCAGTCCGGCATGCTAGAGCGGGCGTCCTCACCCTGACGGATGAACCAGGAGCGCAACCGGCCGCGCGCGGCATGGGCCGCCATCGCCGACCACGATGACGCCGGACTCACGGCCAAGCGTCGGGTGACTCAAGACGGCCAGCGATGTACCGGACGCCACGCGCGGCCGGCATCCCGGGTCTCGAGCAGTCGCCAGACGCCGACTCTCTCGAGGAGCACGAAGCCGACCCCGTGTGGGAGCGCGGCGCCCGAGACTCCGAAGTCGACCTCGGGCCTGGCCACATTCGGTAGCGGTGTCCAGTCCGAACCGCCGTCACGCGTGACGTACAGGGTGCCGCGGGATTCCCAGATGAGACCGAACCCGTTGTTCGCGATCGCGATCCCCTGCGGATAGCCGTAGGAGGAGATGCCCCCGTACGCTGGAGGCCTGCCGAACGGTGTCCAGGCCACTCGCTTCCAGCCGTTGAGGGTCTGCCTGTACACGGCTTTGGCCTCGTTGCCTGCTCCCGGCACGCCGAGCTCGCAGAGCACCCACGCCCGCCCATAAGGAGTCGCAGAGACCATCGGAGCCGTTTCGCCTCCCGCTCCGCACGGGGTTCCTTCGGGAGGCGACGCGACGACCGGAGTCCACGTGCGACCGTTGGAGCTCCCGAGATTCTCGCCGTCGTCGAGCACCGCGTGCTCGATGCCTGTGTGGACGCGGGCGTAGCTCACCGACACGACCGGGCGCGACGTCCGAACGACGACCCGCCAGGTGCGTCCGCCGTCGGTGGTCGCCGAGATCGTCCCGCCCGACTCACGACAGCCGACGCCGCTCGGGCCGGGGCCGCACGATTCAGAGCCTGTCCCGAGAATCCCATTATCTGGATCGCGGAACGCAATCGCGTTGGGGACGAGCGCCGGAGATACATCTCGATGAACGCTCGAGGCGTTGCTGGCGATTGCTGCGGCTTCCCCGAGCTCGGCGGCGGCGAATAGCCCGGCGGCGAGGAGAGCCACGGCACGCACGCTGATCAAGAGCCGTTTCGCAGACAGGAAACCCGACATTCTTCGGCTCGAGGATACGGCCGGAGCTCCTTCGCAGCTCGAAGCGCTCATCCTGGAGATACCGGCTGTGCACCGAATCTAGACCCGCATGCGTTCGAGCTCAGCCGCCTTGGCCGATACTCGGTGAGTGGGTTGTCTCCCGATGATTCTGGGATGCTCGCCGGCCGAATCGGCCGTCGAGCCGATCCTTCCCACGTCCTGTGGCAGCCTCCACGTCACGTCGGAGTTCGCGTGTGCGAACTCGCGCCGCACGTTTTCGCAGCTGACGGGTACTCAATCCCGAAAAGAGCCGGACGCGCTTCAGTGCCTCGACGGTCGTCGCCGTCGCGGGCGATCCTACAATCGCCGCCCTTCGCGGCCTGGAACTCCAGGGCATGCGCGCGCGACGACCGTCGTTGTAGGCCGAGGTGCGCATCGCGCACTACGACGAACCAAGGAGGACACAACATGCCCGGCTACACCCTTGTGAACCTGATGGAGCTCGAGAACCGAGCGAAGGAAGGAGGCTCGACGACCGATGTCCGCTCCGCCCGCGATGCGATCGAGTCGGAGCACATCGGCGTCAGCCGCATCAAGTACGCGCCGGGCAAACGCAGCGCGCGGGCGCACAGCCACAAGCAGCAGGAGGAGGTCTATCTCGTCCTGAGCGGCTCCGGCCACGTGAAGCTCGACGACGAGACGCGCGAGGTAGGGCCCTGGGACATCGTGCGGGTCGCGCCGACGACGTTGCGCGGCTTCTCCGCCGGCCCGGACGGGCTCGAACTGATTGCGATCGGCTCCGACCGGCCCGAGGGCGGCGACGGGGTCTTGATCGACGACGAAAGCTGGTGGGGCGACTGATCCTGCAGCGCCGGCCTCGCTAAGGTGCCGGGCGTGAAGATCCGCGCCGCCGTTCTCGAGCAGTTCGGGCACCCTCTCCTCGTTCGCGAGGTCGATCTGGTCGAGCCGAAAGCGGGGGAGGTGCTCGTGCGGATCGAGGCTTGCGGCGTTTGCCACACCGACCTGTACACAGCCTCCGGCGTCGATCCGACCGGCTACGCGCCGTGCGTGCTCGGGCACGAAGGGGCGGGCGTGGTGGAGAAGATCGGCGAGGGGGTCACCTCGGTCGTCCCCGGCGACCACGTGATCACGCTGTTCGCGCCGGAATGCGGCAAGTGTGTCCACTGCCTCAGCCCGAAGACGAACCGCTGCATCACGATCCGGGACCAGCAGAACGCCGGCTACCTGCCTGACGGAACGACCCGCCTCTTCCTCGACGGCGAGCCGCTCCGCCATTTCATGGGGACCTCGACCTTCGCCGAGTACACGGTGATGCCGGAGATCTCGCTCGCGAAGGTGAACCCTGACGCACCGCTCGACGGCTGCGCCCCCTTTGCATGTGGGCTCTCCACCGGAATCGGCGCGGCGCTCTACACAGCGAAGGTCGAGCCCGGCGCCACCGTCGCGGTGTTCGGCTGCGGGCTCGTCGGCCTCGGCGCGGTGATCGGGGCGCGGCTCGCCGGCGCCGAACGGATCATGGCCTTCGACTTCTCCGACGACCGCCTCGCGCAGGCCCGCCATCACGGTGCGACCGACGCGCGCAAGCCCGGCGACGACACGGTCGACTGGATCCGTGGCGAGACGGGCGGTTTCGGCGCGGACTACACCTTCGAGGCAACCGGCAACGTCGCCGTGATGCGCCAGGCGGTCGAGGCGGCGCGCGAGGCCTGGGGGCTCGCCACGATGTGCGGCGTCGCCGGCAAGGGCGAGCTGCTCGAGGTGATCCCGCGGTTCCTGATCACCGGCCGCCGCGTCACCGGCACATCGTTCGGCGGCGTGAAGGGCCGCACCCAGGTTCCGCTGCTCGTCGACCGCTGGCTCGCCGGGGAGATCGACGTCGAATCGCTGCTCTCCCACCGGATCACGCTCGACCAGGTCAACCACGGGTTCGAGCTGATGGAGGCCCAGGACGGCATCCGCAGCGTGATCGCGTTCTCCTAGAGCGCTCAGCGCTCGGCCGGCGAGACCTCACGTAGAGGCTCGGTGAAAGCGTCGAGCTCCTCGCGCGAGTAGGGCGTATGACGGCGCCGCGCTCCCGCAGGATCGTGCGCGAGGCCGACGTCCTCGCGCCAGGCCTTCTCCGGTCGGATGGGCCTGGTCTGAAAACCGCCGCCGCAGTTCGGGCAGACGTCGTGAAGCACGTTCTCGACGCAGTCGGCGCAGAAGGTGCACTCGTACGAGCAGATCCGGGCATCCGCAGCGGGCGGCGGCAGATCCTTGTCGCACAGCTCGCAGTTTGGGCGAAGCTCGAGCACGGCGCCAGGCTAACGATCCTTGACGAAGCGGATCCGCTCGGCTTGCTCCTCCCAGTCGCCGGCACGCCAGAACGCCGTTGCCGGCTCGTCGTCTCCCACGACGATCGCCGCGAGACGTACGGCACCCAGAGCCACAAACCGCCTCTCGGCCTCGGCGACGAGCCGCGTCGCTAGTCCCTGCCGACGGTGGGATGGAGCCACCGCCAACCGGTAGACCGAGCCGCGCCACCCGTCCCAGCCGGCGATCACGGATCCGACGACGACCCCGCCATCTTCGGCCACGATCAGCGCTCCGGGGTGCTCGACGACGAGGCGCTGGAGGCTCCCGAGCTTGTCGGTCGAGCTCGGATGCGCGCCAGCCTCCCGCCACAACGAGAGCACCCCGGGCTCGTCGCCGGAGCGCCCGCTCCGCACGCTCCACTATGCGGCGGCCGCCTCGAGCCCGGCGATGTCGAGCTTCTTCATCTCCATCATCGCAGCGAAGACCCGTTTTGCCTTCTCGGGGTCCGGCTGGGTGAGGAGCCTCGGGAGCGCGGTCGGAACGACCTGCCACGACACGCCGAAACGGTCCTTGAGCCAGCCGCACGGGCCCTCCTCGCCGCCGTCGGCGGTGAGCTGCTCCCAGTAGCTGTCTACCTCGGCCTGGTCCTCGCAGTTGATCACGAACGAGATCGCCTCGGTGAAGCTGAAGTTCGGGCCGCCGTTGATCGCGACGAAAGGATTGCCGTCGAGCTCGAAGGCCACCGTCATCACCATCCCCTCGGGGCGCGGCCCCGCGGAGCCGTAGTGGGTCGTGACCACGATCTTCGAGTTCGGGAAGACGGACGTGTAGAAGTTCGCGGCGTCCTCTGCCTCGGTATCGAACCAGAGGAACGGGGTGATCGCTTTCATCGATGCTCCTTTCGCAGTTGTCACCGCTTCTGACCCGACCCGCGCGCGGAACTCATCGTTCGCCGCCCGGTAGCACGACACTGCCGGATTCATCGAGCCCGAAGCCGGGATTGTGAGCGATCTCCCAGGCGTGCCCATCGACGTCGCGAAAGACACCCGCGTAGCCGCCGTAGAACGTCTCCGCGGGCTCGCGCGCGATCTCGGCTCCGTTTGCCCGCGCGTCCTCGATCACCGCATGCACCTCTTCGCGCGAGCCGACGTTGTGTGCGAGAGCGATCCCGCCGAAGCGGGCGCCGTCGTCGGCGAGGCCCATGTCGGCTGCGAGCTTGTCGCGGCTCCAGAGCACGACGACGACGCCGTTTGCGGGGAAGAACGCGGTTTCCTGGAGATCGAGGGCGGTCGTCCAGCCGAGGGCTTCGTAGAAGGCCTTGGCCCGTTCGTAGTCGGCGACTCCGAGGGTGACGAGGCTGAGACTCTGCTTCACCCCTCGAAGCTAGCGGCTCCGTCCCACGCGATCACAAGACTCTCACAGGAATGGCTCAGTACGATCCCAGCAGTGGCACCGACACTGGCCCTGTGAGCGCATCCGCTATCGCCACGAACTCCCCATCCCTCGTGCCTCCCGTGAACGGCGTCGAGCCGCCGATCGTCGACGTCGTCGTGCCTGTCTACGACGAGGTCGAGGCGCTTCGCACGAGCGTGGAACGCCTCCACGCCTATCTGTCCGACGGCTTCCCTTTCAGCGCGCGGATCACGATCGCCGACAACGGCAGCACCGACGGGACGTGGGAGGTGGCGCTCGCGCTCGCCGAGGAGCTCCCGGAGGTCCGGGCGGTCCGGCTCGAGCAGAAGGGGAGAGGCCGCGCGATCTACACCGTCTGGTCGCAGAGCGACGCGAGCGTGCTCGCCTACATGGACGTCGACCTGTCGACCGACCTCGCCGCGTTCCTGCCTCTCGTGGCGCCGCTCATCTCCGGGCACAGCGACCTGGCGATCGGGAGCCGGCTCACCCACGGCGCCCGCGTCGTTCGCGGGCCCAAGCGCGAGCTGATCTCGCGGTCCTACAACGCGATCCTCCACCTCGTCCTGCGGACGCGGTTCTCCGATGCGCAGTGCGGGTTCAAGGCGATCCGCGCGGACCGTGCGCGGGAGCTCCTCCCGCTCGTCCACGACCGCGCCTGGTTCTTCGACACGGAGCTGCTCGTGGTCGCCGAACGTGCCGGGCTCCGCATCCACGAGGTGCCGGTGGACTGGGTCGACGACCCCGATTCGCGCGTGGACATCGTCTCGACGGCGATCGCCGATCTCCGTGGGGTGATGAGGCTCGTCGCCAGGCGGCACACTGGCTCCCGCTTCGCCGGACAGGTCGCGCGCTTCCTCGTCGTCGGTGTGCTTTCCACCGTGGCCTACGGCCTGCTCTACCTGTTTCTCCGCAACGTCCTCCCGGCGCAGGGAGCGAACGCGCTCGCCTTGCTGCTGACCGCGATCGGGAACACAGCGGCGAACCGGCGCTTCACCTTCGCGATCCGCGGGACCGCCCACAGGCTCCGCCATCAGCTTCAGGGGCTTGCTGTATTCGCGCTCGCGCTTGCTTTGACGTCGTCCTCGCTGGCTGTGCTCCATGCTGTCGAGGCTCATCCCTCGCGCGAACTGGAACTCGCTGTGCTCATCCTGGCGAACCTCGTCGCCACCATCCTCAGGTTCGTGCTCCTCCGTTCCTGGGTCTTCCGCGCCCGCCGCGCCGCGCCATGACCACAATCGCCGCCGTCGAGCCGTCCGCCCTTGCCGGAAGCCGTACCCGCGCGTTGCTGCGCGGCCGCGCCGACGATCCCGTCTGGGCGCGGCCCGCGCTCGCCGGGTTGCTTCTCGCGACGGGCGTGCTCTACCTCGCAGACCTTGCGGCCAGCGGGTATGCGAACTCGTTCTACTCCGCGGCCGTCCAGGCGGGATCCCACAGCTGGAAGGCGTTCTTCTTCGGCTCGTTCGACTCGTCGAACTTCATCACCGTCGACAAGCCTCCCGCGTCGCTCTGGGTGATGGACATCTCGGCGCGCCTGTTCGGCGTTTCGAGCTGGAGCATCCTCGTGCCGCAGGCGCTCGAAGGCGTTCTGGCGGTGGGGCTCCTGTACGCGACCGTGCGCCGCCGGTTCTCGGCGCCCGCCGCCCTGCTCTCGGCAGCGGTCTTCGCCCTGACGCCGGTCGCGGCGCTGATGTTCCGCTTCAACAACCCGGACGCCCTGCTCACTTTGCTGCTCGTCGGCGCTGCGTACGCGGTGACGCGTGCGCTCGAAGGCGCACGCACCCGCTGGCTCGTGCTCGCAGGGGTGCTGCTCGGCTTCGGCTTCCTGACGAAGATGATGCAGTCGTTCGTCGTCGTCCCCGGCTTCGCTGCGGTCTACCTGCTCGCTGCGCCTGCGTCGCTGCGGCGGCGGTTCGTGCAGTTGCTCGTCTCCGGCGTGGCGATGTTCGCCGCCGCGGCCTGGTGGGTGGCGATCGTCGCCCTCTGGCCGGCCGGCAGTCGCCCCTACATCGGGGGCTCGCAGGACAACAGCATCCTCAACCTGATCTTCGGCTACAACGGCTTCGGCCGGATCACCGGTAACGAACGGGGCAGCGTTGTCGGCGGCCGGGTCTTCGGGGCGGCCGGCGGCCTTGGCGGCGGCCCCGGGAACGGAAGCGGGATGTGGGGTCCGACCGGGATCACGCGGCTCTTCGGCGGCGAGATGGGCACGCAGATCTCGTGGCTGCTCCCCGCGGCGCTGTTCTTCATCGTCGTGCTGCTCGTCGGGCATGTGGCGTGCGCCCCGCACCGACGGCAAGCGCGCTGCTGTGCTGATCTGGGGCTCCTGGCTCGTCGTCACCGGCCTCGTTTTCAGCTTCGCGCAGGGGATCATCCACCCCTACTACACGGTCGCCCTCGCGCCGGCAATCGGCGCACTGGTCGGGATCGGCGTCGTGTGGACATGGGCGCGCCGGCGCCTTCTGCTCGCGCGCCTCGCCCTGGCGGTGGCGGTCGCGGGCACTGCCGTGTGGGCGTTCGTCCTGCTCGACCGCACCCCGTCGTGGCATCCGGCCCTGCGGTATGTCGTGCTCGTGGGCGGCGTGATCACGGCCGTGCTGCTCGCTGTCGGCCCGCGTCTCTGGGGTGAGAACCGCGCCGTCGGACGGGCCGTGCTGCTCGTCGCGCTTCTCGCGGCTCTCGCCGCACCGGCGGCCTACTCGGCAGAGACAGCCTCCACCGCTCATTCCGGGCGCTCTTCCCACCGCAGGCCCGAGCGGATCGGTGACCGGTCCCGGTGCAGGTGGCGCTGGCGGCCGCGGCCGTGCGTTCGGGCGCGGGGGAGGGCAGGGATTCGGATTCGCGCCGGGCGCCGGAAACGTGCCCGCCCAGGGGCGCTTTCGCCGGCGCGCCCGGCGGCTTCGCGCCCGGTGGCTTCGCACCCGGTGGCGGGGGCGGCCTCGGAGGGCTCCTCGACTCGGGAACGCCGAGCAAGGCGCTCACGGCGCTTCTCCAGACGGACGGATCGTCCTACCGCTGGGTCGCCGCGGTCGTCGGTGCGAACAGCTGCGGCGGGTGTCCAACTCGGGACGAACGAGCCCGTGATGGCGATCGGCGGCTTCAACGGCACCGATCCCACACCGACACTCGCGCAGTTCGAACTGGACGTCGTCCAGGGAAAGGTCCACTACTTCATCTCCACAGGCGGCCGAAACCTCGGCGGCGGCGGGATCGGCAGTAGCTCGAGCTCGAACGCGATCGCAAGCTGGGTCGAGGCGCATTTCACCGGCACGACGGTCGGCGGGCAGACGGTCTACGACCTGAGCAAGGCCGCCGTCACGAGCTGAGTCGGCGGAACGGCGCTACTTGCCGCGGCTGAGCGCGTGGTGGTCGCGGCGCGTGCCGCGCCACGGGCCGGGCGCGATGTCGAGCCCCAGGTTCACGAGCCACACGATCAGGGTCGCCCAGAGCAGTGTGAAGAAGCCGTGGATGTTGAAGCTCGAGACGATCACCGCCGTCAGCTTCAGGATCACGGCCGCGATCACGAACCAGATCAGCCTGAGCGTGACCACTGCCAGCGGAAGCGTGAGCGTCTTCAGGATCGGCTTGACAAGGGTGTTCAGGAGGCCGAAGAGGAGGGCTGCCTCGAGCAGGTCGAAGAAGCCGCCGATCGTCACGCCGTGGAGGACGATCACCACGACGGCAAGCGCGATCGCATTTGCGATCCACGACCAGAGGAGAGACTTCGCGCGCCACATCGGAGCGGCGATTGTACTTGTGGCGTCTCCGCTCGATGGCCGGTCAGTACTGCTGCAGCCGTGCGCCGATGAAGACGCCGCCGACGCTCCCGACCACGCCGAAGAGGAGCGAGGTCAGGCCGAGGCCGGATGCTCCCCAGAGCGTCGGCACGAAGCTCGCGATCGTGCCGAAGGTGAGCACGCAGACCGGGATCACGGAACGTCCCATGCGGAGTCGATCGGCTCCGCCCGGCAGCGGCTCCATCCCCCGTTCGATCGAGCCGAGGTGCGATTCCTCGCTACGATTTCCCGGTATGGCCCGCTTGATTCTCCTGTGGGCAGGCGTTCTGAGTGCGCTCTGCGTGTTTGCCGCCGGCGCCTCCGGAGCTCTCCGCGCCGCGTCGTGTAGCACGCATGGGCTCGCCGTTTCGGGCGTTCGAGTCGTCGGGCTCCAGGTTCAGGGCGTTCCCTGCTCGAAGGCAAGAACGGTCGCCGGCACGATCGCCCACGATCTCGCGCACGGCCGGTCCGTGTCGGTGAGCGGCGCACGGGGGTTCGCGATGAACGAGGAGTCGTGCACCGGGTGCAAGACGACGACGAGCGTCTCGATCTCCTACGCGCACGGGAAGATCACGATCGCGATTCGCGGCGGCTCCGGAGCGGCGGGCGGCGCTTCGCCGGTCGTACCCGCCTTCCCGGGTGTGCCCGACGGGTCCGGAACCGTTATCTAGCGGGGATTGCGCGCCATCGTCGCGGGTGATGCGGTGAGCCTTCTCTGTCCCTCGCGTCTCCAGGGAAAGATTTCCAGAACTGTCACAATGTTGCCTGGTCAGACGCGATAGAATTGCTCTCGAGGGCGGAGGGGTGCGTCCCCACCCAAGGGCGGGGGTGCGGGCGAGATCCGCTAACTCAGGCGGTTCACGAGGAACGGCAGGCTGTGGAGGAAGCGGCGGTTGAGGCCCCGATGGCCACCGTCGAAGAGCTCGAAGTGCATGCTCTCGTCGGGCACTCCGGAACCGAGGACTGCGTTGCGGAAGGCGATCGCGCCGAGGTCGAGGCAGTACTCGTCGTTGCGGCCGGCGTCGATCCAGATCGCTCGCATCTCTGCGAGAGCCGGGCCGTGAGCCGCGGCGAGCCGCACCGGATCCCGGGCGAGCCAGCGTTCGAAGACCTCCGGAACGAGCTCGCCGGTATCGATCCAAAACGGCAGCTCCACCGTCCCATCTGGGCTACTCGAGAACGCGGCGGAGACAGCCCAGACGTTCTGGAGCAAGGGATCGGTGCGGTTCTCGAGCACAGGCCGGCCCGAGCGGAAGTCCTCCCAGAAGGCCTCGAACGACCCGCCGTAGAGGTTGCGCAGCGCCTGGGCGGCAGGGGCGAACTCGGCCGCGAGCGTGACGTCGAACAGGGTGTCGCCGGCATGCGTCGCGAAGCCGCCGAAGAGATCCGGTCGGAGCATCGACCAGGTCATCGCGCCGAACCCGCCGGAGGACTTGCCGGCGATCCCGCGGTGCGCCGCCTCGGGCAGCGTCCGAAAGCTCGCGTCGACGAACCCGAGCACGTCGTCGCAGAGGTACCGGCCGTAGTCGCCGATCGCGGCCGAGTCGACCCACTGGGCGCCGCCGACGGCGGTGAACCCGTCGACCACGACGATCACCGCCTCGAGGCCGAGCGCATCGACCTGCGCCCCGAAATCCGGCAGAAACGGCGAGACGTTGAACCAGGCCCGCGCCTGGCTCGTCATCGAGTGCAGCAGGTAGATCGCGGGAAACCGGCGTTCGGGATTCTCGTCGTAGCCGGGCGGCGTCCAGACGAAGAGCGGGCGGGAAGCGGGGTCGCCGAGCGGGTTGCCCTGCAGGGCCTCGCTCTCGACCGTCAGCTCGTGCCAGCCCACGCGGCTAGCGGGGCGTCCAGGCCTGCTCGAGGCGATCGACGAGCAGCGCCTTCGCCCCGTCGATCGGGATCCGCTCCTGGGCGAGCGAGTCGCGGTCGCGGATCGTGATCGTTCCGTCCTCGAGCGTCTGCTGGTCGATCGTCAGCGCCCACGGCGTGCCGATCTCGTCCTGGCGGCGGTAGCGCTTGCCGATCGCGGCAGAGGCGTCGTACTCGGCCGACATCACGCTCCGCAGATCCTCGTACAGAGCGGGCGAGCCTTGGCGACGAGGTCCGCGTCCTTGCCGATGAGCGGCAGCACCGCCACCTTCACAGGTGCAAGACGCGGATGGAGACGCAGCACGGTACGTACCTCGCCGCCGACTTCGTCCTCGTCGTACGCATCGACGAGGAATGCGAGCGCAGCCCGGTCGGCTCCGGCCGCAGGCTCGATCACATGCGGCACATAGCGCTCCTCGTGGCCGATCCACTCGAGCTTCGTCCCCGAGCCCTCGGCGTGGGCCCTCAGGTCGAAGTCGCCCCGGTTTGCGATTCCCTCGAGCTCGGACCAGCCGATCGGGAAGAGGTACTCGAGGTCGCTCGTCCCGCTCGAGTAATGCGAGAGCTCGTCCTCATCGTGGGGGCGGATCCGCAGGTGGCTCGTGCGCATGCCGAGCTCGAGATACCAGCGATGACGCTCCGCGATCCAGTACTCGTACCACTGCTGCGAGTCGGCGGGCGGCACGAAGAACTCCATCTCCATCTGCTCGAACTCGCGCGTCCGGAAGAGGAAGTTGCCGGGCGTGATCTCGTTGCGGAAGCTCTTGCCGATCTGTGCGATGCCGAAAGGCGGTTTCACACGCAGCGACGACGTCACGTTCTTGAAGTTGACGAAGATGCCCTGCGCGGTTTCGGGCCGCAGGTAGGCGAGCGAGCCCTCGTCGCGAACCGGCCCGATCGAGGTCTCGAACATCAGGTTGAACTGCCGCGCCTCGGTCAGATCGCAGTCCGGCGTCTCGCCCGGATGCTTCGACGGCCTGCGGCCACACGCCGAGACGTCGAGGTGGTCGGCGCGAAACCGCAGCTTGCAGGTGCGGCAGTCGACGAGCGGATCGGAGAACCCGCCGACGTGGCCCGAGGAGACCCAGACCTGCGGATGGAGGATGATCGCGGAATCGAGCAACACGATGTCGTCGCGCTCCTGCACCATCGCCCGCTGCCAGGCGTTCTTCACGTTCTGCTTGAGCAGGACGCCGTAGTGGCCGTAGTCGAACGCCGAGCCGAGCCCGCCGTAGATGTCCGACGACGGATAGACGAACCCGCGCCGGCGGCTGAGCGACGCGACCTTCTCGATCGTCGCCGTGCCCTCGTATCGTTCGAGCTCCGCCATCCCTTGAAACTACAGTCTCGGGCATGAGCAAGAATGGCCAGGACGTCGTCGAACTGCACGTCGTCTCCGACTCGACCGGGGAGACGGCCACGCGTGTCGTGGCGGCGACCGAGGCGCAGTTCCCCGACCAGAAGTTCGTGACGGTGCGCCACCCGCGGATCGAGACGGTGGCCGACCTGCAGCTGGCGCTCGGCCGGATGGAGGACCGCCGTGCCGTCGTGATCTTCACGCTCGTGGAGCCGACGCTCCGCTCGACGATGCGCGAGCTCTGCGAGGAGGCGGCGGTCGACTACTGCGATCTGCTCGCACAGCCGCTCGAGGCGGTCGCGAAAGTTTCCGGGCGACCGGCCACGATGAGGCCGGGAGCGCGGCCGGCGCTCGACGACGCCTACTTCCGCCGGATCGCAGCGATCGAGTTCGCCGTCAAGAACGATGACGGCCTCGGACGCAGGCTCGACGACGCCGACGTCGTGCTCTGCGGGGTCTCGCGGACATCGAAGACACCGCTTTCGATCTACCTCGGCTATCTCGGCTGGAAGGTCACGAACGTCCCGCTCGTGAAGGGCATCGACCCCCCGCCGGAGCTCTTCGAAGTGGATCCTTCGCACGTGGTCGGGCTCACGATCGACGCCCGGCGGCTCGCCGAGATCCGCAGCGAGCGGATCGTGCGGATGGGCGGCGACCGCAGCTACGCCGATCTGAACGAGGTCTACGAGGACCTCGAGCAGGCAGCGGCCGTGCACAAACGGATCGGCTGCCCGGTGATCGACGTCTCCGAGCTCTCGATCGAGGAGATCGCCCTGCGCATCATCCACACCGTCGAACAGCGCGCTGGAGTAAGGCTTTGAAACCCAAACCGCCGGTGTCCCGGTCGCGCTGGGCGCTCTGGCTGACCTTGCTCGGGACGGCCCTCTTCGTCTTCTACGTCATCTTCACGCCGTTCTGGTTCGCATTGCGGTCGCTGGCCTGGCTCGCCGAGTTCAGGGCCCGTCGTAGGTAGCGGACTGGTAACAATCCGGCATGGCGGGAGAGCGTTTCGTCTATGACTTCGACGAACCGTCGGGCGGGGGGCGCGAGCTCCTCGGCGGCAAGGGGATCGGCCTGGCGGAGATGACGGCGCTCGGGTTGCCGGTTCCGGCGGGCTTTACGATCACGACCGACGCCTGCCGCGCCTACATGGCCGCGGGTGACCTGCCGCCGGGGCTCGACGGCGAGGTCGCCGCGCACGTGCGGCGGCTCGAGGAGGCCTCGGGCAAGCGCTTCGGGGACCCGGCGGATCCGCTCCTCGTCTCGGTGCGCTCCGGCGCCGCCGTGTCGATGCCCGGGATGATGGACACGATCCTCAACCTCGGCCTGAACGACGAGGCGGCGGAAGGGCTTGCCGCGCGCACCGGAAACCGGCGCTTCGCCTACGACTCCTACCGTCGCCTGATCCAGATGTTCGGCGAGGTGGTCGACGGGATCGACGGCCACCGCTTCGAGGACGCGCTGACCGCGCTCAAGCGCGACCGCGGCGCCGCGCTCGACACCGATCTCACGGCGGAAGACCTGGTCGAGCTCGTCGGCACCTTCGGCGCGATCTACCGGGAGGCGATGGGCACCGAGTTTCCGCAGCAGGCGACCGACCAGCTGATGCGCGCGGTGCGGGCCGTTTTCGACTCGTGGGACACACCGCGGGCGCAGGTGTACCGGCACGCGAACGAGATCCCCGACGACATCGGCACGGCCGTGAACGTCGTGCAGATGGTCTTCGGCAACAAAGGCGAGCGCTCCGGGACGGGGGTGGTCTTCACGCGCAACCCTTCCACCGGCGAGAAGGAGCTCTACGGAGAGTTCCTCGCAAACGCGCAAGGTGAAGATGTCGTCGCCGGGATCCGGACCCCGCAGCCGGTCGAGTCGATGGCGCAGGCCGTGCCGGAGGCCTACGAGCAGCTCCTCGCGACGCTTGGGCGGCTCGAGGAGCACTACCGCGACATGCAGGACGTCGAGTTCACGGTCGAGGACGGGGCGCTTTACATGCTCCAGACCCGTGCCGCCAAGCGCACCGCCGGGGCGGCCGTGAAGGCGGCCGTCGAGATGGTCGACGAGGGAACGATCAGCCGCGAGGAGGCGGTGCTCAGGATCGACCCGGGCCAGCTCGATCAGCTCCTCCATCCGCGGATCGACCCGGACACGGCCCCGGATCCGGTCGCGAAGGGCCTGAACGCGAGTCCCGGCGCGGCGACCGGCGGGATCGTCTTCGACAGCGACACGGCGGTCGAGCGTGCGAAGGCAGGGCCCGTCATCCTCGTCCGCCACGAGACGACGCCGGACGACATCCACGGGATGATCGCGGCCGACGGGATCCTGACCGTCCACGGCGGGATGACCTCGCACGCGGCGGTCGTCGCACGCGGCATGGGGAAGCCCTGCGTCGCGGGCTGCGAGGGGCTGACGCTCGAGAACGGGATCGCACGGCTCGGCGGGCATGAGCTACGCGAGGGCGATCCGATCACGATCGACGGCGGGAGCGGCTCGGTGTACCTCGGTGCGATCGAGCTCGTGCCGCCGCAGCTGAACGACGACTTCGAGACGATCCTCGGCTGGGCCGACAGCCTCAGACGGCTCCGGATCCGCGCGAACGCCGACAATCCCGCCGACGCCGTTCGCGCGCGGGAGTTCGGCGCCCAGGGGATCGGCCTCTGCCGCACCGAGCACATGTTCTTCGGCCACGAGCGGCTGCCGGTGATGCAGCGGATGATCCTCGCCGACAACGAGGCGGGCCGGAGGGAGGCGCTCGACGAGCTGCTGCCGTTCCAGCAGGCCGATTTCGACGGGATCTTCGAGGCGATGCGCGGGCTGCCGGTCACGATCAGGCTCCTGGACCCGCCGCTCCACGAGTTCCTGCCGCCCGAGGAGCAGGCGACCGACGAGGCGATGCGCTCCCGGATCCGCGCGCTCCACGAGGCGAACCCGATGCTCGGCCTGCGCGGCTGCCGCCTCGGGCTCGTGTACCCGGAGATCTACGAGATGCAGATCCGGGCGATCGCCCGCGCCGCCCTCGCCGTCGAGGCGCGCACCGGCGAGGCGCCGCTCGTCGAGATCATGCACCCGCTCGTCGGGTTCGCCGAGGAGCTCCGGCGGCTGCGCGAGCTGACCGAGCGGATCTGGGCCGAGGAGGCGCCGGCACTCGCGCACACCGTCGGGACGATGGTCGAGCTGCCTCGCGCCTGCATCCGGGCGGATGAGATCGCGGCCCATGCCGACTTCTTCTCGTTCGGGACGAACGACCTCACCCAGACGACGCTCGGAGTCTCCCGCGACGACGCCGAAGGCAAGTTCCTCTCTCGCTACCTGGCCGACGGCGTGCTCGAGCGGAACCCGTTCGAGGTGCTCGATACCGAAGGCGTCGGCGATCTGATGCGAATCGGCGTCGAACGCGGGCGTGCGACCCGGCCCGAGATCAAGCTCGGCATCTGCGGCGAGCACGGCGGCGAGCGCCGGTCGATCGCGTTCTGCCATTCGCTCGGGCTCGACTACGTCTCGTGCTCGCCCTACCGCGTCCCGCTCGCGCGGCTCGCCGCCGCTCAGGCCGCGCTGGCGGAGCAGGGCGCGAAGGCATACGTCGCCGCCGGCGGCTGAGTGCCCTCGACCCGACGCCGGCCTCAGGGTCCCTGACACGCAGGCAACTGCAACGATTTTCGCGCAGACCCCCGCCCTGGGTGGGGACGCACCCCTCCGCCCTCGAGATCAATTCTAGGCGCTCGAGCGACCGCTGTCTGTACCAACTTTGCGACAGCTCATCCACAGCGCGCCCTGCCGGACGGCGGCGGACCGGCGACCGGGCGGCGGTCTGCGGGCTTGAACTCAGCCCGCCCGTCGCTGCTCGATGATCCTGCTCGCCGGGGGAACCACGAGGCGGGAGGCGGGTATGGGTGGTTTGTCGCCGCGGAAATGGGCCGGGCTCGGCGCCTTCGGCCGCGGGCTACGGGGCCGGTCGCGACCGTCGCGTTCGGCGCCGCACTGCTGTTCCTGCTCGAGGTCGGCGTCCTGTTGCCGACCACGAAGGAGAGCGCGGCTCAGATCACCGCGTAGGCGATGACGATCGACACCGCCGAGACGGCCAGGGCCGCGGCGATGCAGAGCGGAACCGAGCGCTTGGCCTCGAGGTAGAGGTACATCACGACGATCCCGCCGGCGAGGCCGCCGAGGTGCCCGCCGAGGGAGATGCCGACGCTGCCGGTCGCAAGCGAGAGACCGGAGATGCTGAACGTGAAGACGAGATTGAAGATCAGCAGCACCATGATCTGCCCGCCGCTCTGGATCAGGCCTCGCCGTTCGAGCACGAGCAGTGCACCGAGCACGCCGAAGATCGCGCCCGAGGCGCCCGCCGTGAACGCGTTCGGCGTCAGCCACAGCGCGCCGGCCGAGCCCGCGAGCCCTGAGGCGAGGTACAGCAGCGCATAGCGCCAGCTTCCGATCACGGTCTCGAGCACGCGCCCGAGCCAGAAGAGCCCGAGCATGTTCAGCCCGAGATGGATGATCCCGAAATGCAGGAACGGCGCGCTGAACAGCCGCCACCAGTCGCCCGACGACACCCAGGGGCCGTAGAGAACGCCGTGCAAGAAGATCGAGCTGCCGATGCCGTCCTGGTTCCCGCCCGAGGCAAGCTCGGCGAGGTAGACCCCGACGTTGAGCGCGATCAGCGCAATCGTGACCGGCGTACCGCTGCGGGAAGCCTGTCCACTCGCGACGCGTCCGGCGGCAGTGGTTACCTTCTTGACGCCCTGAGGCTTTCCGGAATGCTCGGGGCAGCGCAGGCCGACCGGCGCCGGAGTCATGCACTCGTAACAGATCGGGCGGTCGCATTCCGAGCACGAAAGCCCGGTTTCGCGGTCGGGATGGCGGTAGCAGTAGCGGGGCGTTGTCTCCACGGGACTAGCGTATCCGGGGGCCCGTTTCTCGCCGCTTCTTAGGAAGTTCCTCTTGCGGCTCCGACCGGCGAGGCGCACACTCTTAGGGGATGAGCGGTTGGCCTATGACCGTCCGACCGAAGGTTGGCGTATGAGCATCGGCTCGCCCCCAGCGCTCTTGGCGCTGCTCGCGATTCCCGCCGTCCTCGGTGTGGCCGCTCTGGCTTCACGGCGACGGCCCCGCAGCCCGGTCGCGCACACGAACCTCGCAGTTCTCGAGGCGGTCATCGTGCCGCGCCCCCGCCGGCGCAGGCTCGTTCCCGCGGCTCTGCTGCTGCTCGCACTCGTGTTCGCCGCGACCGCGGCGGCCCATCCCCGGGCCCGCATGCCCGTGCGGGTGGACAACGCGACGATCGTGCTCCTCGTCGACGTCTCGGGCTCGATGAGCGCCCGCGACGTCGAGCCGACGAGGCTCGATGCCGCGGTCGCGGCGATGCGTACGTTCGTGCGGAAGCTGCCGAAGGGCTTCAAGGTCGGGCTTGTGCAGTTCAGCGACGGCCCGACGGTGCTCGCCGCTCCGACTTCGGACCATGAACGGATCGCGCAGAGCCTCGATCTGCTCTCGCCGGACTCCGGCACCGCGATCGGCGCGGGGCTCGAGAGCGCGACGCAGCTCGTTCAGCGCTCGCTCCGTCAGGCCGGCTATGTCCGGGCGCCGGGGCAGCGGCTTCCCGCGGCGATCGTGCTGCTCTCCGACGGCAACCAGACCCAGGGGACGATCCAGCCCCTTCCGGCGGCCCAGAAGGCTCGCGCCGCCGGCATCCCGATCGACACGGTCGCACTCGGGACGGCACATGGCGTTCTCGGCTACGGCCCCTTCGCGCGGCGTGTGGCGCCCGATCCCCCGCTGATGGCGGCGATCGCGAAGGTCACGGGCGGCAAGACGGCGACCGCCACCGACTCCGGGCAGCTCTCGGCCTTCTACCGCGGCGTCGGGAGCAGCTTCGGGCATGCGACGAAGATGGAGGACGTCGCCTCCTGGTTCGCCGCTGCCGCAGCGCTGCTTCTGGTCTCGGCCGTTCTGCTCGGCCGCCGCGTGACCGGGGCGTTCTCCTAACGCAGCAGCGCGGCCAGCTCGTGATGGCCGCCGAACTCCGCCCAACCGGAGGGCGTGCTGTCGTGCAGCGCGTCGGCGATCGTCGGGTCGGCTCCCAGCTCGAGGAGCGCCTCTGCCGCCTCTACCCGGCCGGCCTGGGCTGCGAGGTGCAGCGCCGTCACGCCGTCGCCGTGATCGGGGCCGCCGAAGGTGCCACGACGGTTCGGGTCGGCGCCGAGGGCGACGAGCGCGCGGAGGGAGGCTGTTCGCCCGTTCGCCCCGGCCCAGATGAGCGGCGTGCCGCGGTAGGGGTCGGCATCAACAGACGCACCGAGTTCGACGAGCGGCTCGAAAACCGCAACGCGATCGCTTTTCGCGGCCCAGACGAGGGCTTCGTCGAGCACCTCCTGTGGGTCGTCTCGCGGCTCCCAGGCCGGGAAGCCGCCGTGCGGGCGATAGAACGCGCGGTGAGCTCCAGCCTGCGGCGTTCCTGCGAGCTCGCGGACCAGCTCGGGAAGCCCGAGCCCGGCTGCAACGCGGAGGTTCCGGGGCTCGCGTCCGAGGAGGGGAACGACCTCTCGATGCCCCCAGAAGAGCGCGGCGATGAGCGGTGTCCCGCCTTCCCCGCGGGCTGAGAGATCGAGCCGCCCACCGGCATCGAGCATGAGCTGCGCCAGTTCCGGCCGGTTCGCATAGCCGGCCTGATGGAGCTTCGTCCACCCGTAGTCGTTGCCGCGGTTCGGGTCGGCGCCGCGCGCGAGCAGGAGGCGCACGAGCTCGAGGCCTTTCGCCATGCCGAGCAGGTCGTTGCCGTTCGTTCCGCGTGCCTCGACGAGCTCCGGATGAGAGTCGAGGAGCGCCTCGAGCCCCACGAGGTCACCCGCCTCGACGGCGCGGTAGGCGAGGATGAACGGTGTCGGCGATTCTGTCCCGTCTCGAATCGCCGCGACACGGCGCTCGAGCTCGGCCCAGCTCTCGAAGCCGTGGCGCCGTGCAAGGTCGAGCCTCGCCTCGTCGACCGAGACCCCACCGACCGTCGCGATCCCGTCGGCGCGGCCCTCGTAGTAGGCGATCTCAGTGTGGAAAGGTTCCTCGGGTATAGGCTGATTCTACGAATGAGCGAGTGCGCGAGTGCCTGATCTCTCCGGTGTCCGCGCCAAGCTCCGGCGGGCCGACGAGCTGCGCCGCGGCCACGACGAGCTCTTCGAGGCGTTTCTCGAGATGCACCCGTATTCGATCGACTTCGACTTCGACCCCGAGACCGGATGGCACACGTTCCGCTGGAAGGTGACCTCCGAACCGCCGCTCGAGGATCTGGCGCTCATCTTCAGCGACCTCCTCGGGAACCTTCGCTCGACTCTCGACTATCTCGTCTGGCAGCTGGTTCTCGCCGGCGGGCGGAAGCCGGGACGGAAGACGTCGTTCCCGATCGTGAAGCGGGAGAAGGACTGGGCCGTACAGGGCGAGGCGGCGCTCCGGGGCGTTCCCGAGGAGTGGGCGACGCTGATCGAGGCCATGCAGCCCTTCCAGCGCCTGGAGCGACCCGATCTGCACCCGCTCGCGATCCTCGAGCACGTCAACAACCTGACCAAGCACCGCTTCCTTCCTGCCGCCGTGCTCACGGCCGATACGTTCGGTTTCCTGATCAACGTCGCAGACGTGCCCGAGGGGGAGAGCTTCGAGAGCTACGACGCCGTGGACAAGCCGATCGTCGACGGGGGAGAGGTGGCCCGCTTTCGCTCGGAGTCGCACCTGAAAGTGGCGGTGCAGATCAACGAGCATCCGCGTTTCCGGATGTCCTATCGCGACGGCGTCGAGATCGAATGGCTGCCGATCGACCTCGTGGAATGGGTCCGCGAGGCGGTCGCCCAGTTCGAACCGGCCTTTCTGCCCTGACGCAGCTCTAACGAGCCCCGCCGGCAAGCCGGGCCGAGGCCGGATCGCGGCGTAGCAGCCACATCGCGAGGCTCCCGAGCGCCGGCCCGGCCGCGAGCACGCACAGCGCGAACCGCCAGCCGCCGAACCAGGAAACGAGCTCCGGGACGAGCCTGATCGAGACGATCGTCAGCAGGAACCCGAACGCCGTCTGAACCGTGAGCGCCGTCCCCACGTAGCTCCGGTCGGCGAGCTCGGTGACCGCCGCCGAGAACTGGGCGGAGTCCGCGATCACAGAGATGCCCCACACAGCCGCGAATGCGAGCACGACGGCTTTCGGCGCGCCGAAGACCGCGGCGGAGAGCAGTGAGCACGCTCCGCTCACCGCCATCGCCGAGATCGTGATCGTCGTGCGCCCGAACCGGTCCCCGACGAGGCCGCCGAGCACGCAGCCGGCGAAGCCGGCGATCCCGATCACCGCAAACGACTCGAACGCATTCGACCGACCGCCGCCGATGCTCGCCGCGAGGTAGGCCGGCAGCCACGCCCAGACCGCGTAGAGCTCCCACATGTGTCCGAAGTAGCCGAAGTTCGCGAGCCGCAGTGGCCGCTCGCGGAACACGCGGATGAGGTACCCCGGTTCGAGCGGCGGGCTCGGTACCGCGTACGGCCCCTCGCGCAGGAACAGCACCAGCACTGCCGCGAGCACGCCGAGGCCGCTCGCGAGCGCAAGCACGAGGCGCCAGTCGAGGTCGGTCAGTCCGTTCAGCAGGTGCGGAAACGCCGTGCCGAGCGAAAGCGCGCCCACCATCACCCCGATCGCAAGCCCGCGGCCCCGCCGGAACCACGAGGCGAGCAGCTTCATGCCCACGGGATAGACCCCCGCGAGGAAGAAGCCCGTCGCGACGCGCAGCGGCAGCGCCACCCCGAGCCCGTGTGCGAGCAGCGCCACGAGCGCATTCGAGGCCGCAGCGCCGACCGCCGAGACCGCGATCAGCACGTGCACGCTCACCCGGTCGGCCAGATTCAGGAACGCCGAGCAGAGCGCCCCCGCCACGAACCCGAGCTGCACCGCGCTCGTCAACCAGGAGGCATCGCCGTTCGAGATCCCCCACTGCGACTCGAGCGCGGGAATGACTGCCGAGGCGCTGAACCACACGCTGAGCGCCAGCACCTCGACCACCGAGAGCAGCACGAGCACCCGCCAGCGGCCGGCATCGGCGTCGCCCACGGTACGGGAGCGAGCAAGCGGAAGCACCACCGGTTGGCTCATGGGCCCCCAGGGTAACGCGGCTCGTCGTGGGAGCTCGCGCAGATGACGGCACTGTCCCTTCGTGCCACGAATGTTCAAGCGTGGCAAGCCTTGGTTTGCGGAGGTCCGAAGAACCGCCAATCGTCTGGTGAATGTCTCCCCAGGGCGTAGATCTTCGCGGAGCGGTTGTTTCGGCGTACGTAGCCCCTGGAGGGTCTATTCCCCCTTGACAGGAGAACGTGTGTTCGTATAGAACATACGTTCCGTGATCGCTGCCATCGTCATCCCGGCGTTCGACCTGAGAGCCGCTTTGCTGCTGCGGCCGGCGCTGGAGGCCGAGCCGGCGGCGCTCGCGCCGCTGCCCGGGACCGAGGCATTGGTCGGCTCGGTGACCGCTGCTGCGCAGGCGAAGGGCGTGCGGCCGGGGATGCGGCTCGGGGAGGCGCTCTCGATGTGCCCGCAGCTCGTGCTGGTCGATCAGGATCCGGTGGGAGTCGAGCAGGCGTGGGAGAAGATCGTGCGCGGGCTCGAGAACGCGGGTTTCGCGGTCGAGCCTGTCGAGCCGGGAACGGCTCTCTTCGAGACGCAGGGCGTCGAGCGGCTCTACGGTGGGCTCGAGCCGGCGCTCAAGCGGGCGCTCGCGGCCGTCGGGCCGGCCTGGGACGCGCGGGCTGGAGCGGCCGAGCGGCGCTTCGCGGCGCTGGCGGCGGCCGGCGTGGCACGTCCGGGGCAGGCGCTGATCGTCTCCGACGACCGCACGCGCAAGTTCCTGGCGCCCTTGCCAATGACCTTGCTCCCGCTGGAGCGGGAGCGCTACGACGAGCTCGAGGAGCTCGGAATCCGAACGATCGGAGAGCTTGCCGGGCTCCCGGGTGGTGCCGTCGCCGAACGACTGGGGCCGGACGGCCGGCGCGCCTGGAGCCTGGCGAGGGGTGAGCACGATGGCCGCGTGGTCGCGAGAAGACCACCTGTGTCGCTCGTCGAGACGCTGGAGTTCCCGGAAGCAGTCGGCCAGGAGCTGACGCTACGGAGAGGGCTCGGCGTTCTGATCGACGGGCTGCTCGCCCGGCCCGAGCGCGCGGGGCGCCCGCCGCGAAAGCTCGCCCTCTGGGCGAGACTCGTCGGCGGCGCCTCGTGGCGACGGACGGTGACTCTGCGCGACCCGACGGCCGATCCCGAGCGGCTCCGGCTCGCGCTCGCGCCGAAGCTCATGGAGCTGCCGGCGCCCGTGTTGAAGCTCCGGCTCGAAGCGGTCGAGCTGGCCGGGAGCAGCGGGGAGCAGCTCGAGCTCGTTCGTGCAGAAGGAGACGTCGTACGGGGGAAGTTGCGTGAGGGCCTGCGCCAGGTGAAGGCAGCCGTGGGAGCGGGCGGGGTATCGATGGTTGTGGAGGTGGCACCGTGGTCACGGATTCCGGAGGCTCGCGCGCTTCTCGTCCCTCGCGACGACTGAACAAACTCAATGCGCAGCGGCTGAATCAGCCCTGCCCGGCACTCGTCGAAGCACACGGCGACGGCATCCCGCACCGGGTCAACCGGCAAGGGGTTGCGACCGTCCGCGAAGAATGGCGGATCGTCGACCGCTGGTGGACGGAAGAGCCCGTCGATCGCCGCTACTTCGACCTCGTGCTCGAAACCGGGGAGAACGCCGTGGTCTACCGCGACGGCGAGACGAAGTCGTGGTTCACCCAGCGTGCCTGAACCCGTGCGCGTAAAGAGCCCGGGGTGACATACGTCGAGCTGCACGCGCACTCGGCCTACTCGTTCCTGGACGGCGCCTCGCTCCCCGAGGAGCTCGCTGCGCGCGCCGTCGAGCTCGGCTACGACGCGCTCGCGCTGACCGACCACGACGGCGTCTACGGCTCGCTCGAGTTCGCCCAGGCCGCGAAGCCACTCGGCCTCCGTGCGATCACGGGCGCCGAGGTGACGCTCGAGCACGGTGCCCACGTCACGCTCCTCTGCGAGACACGCCGGGGCTACGAGAACCTCTGCCGGATCCTCACCGACACCCACGCCCGCACGAGGGCCGAGGGCCGCGAACGCGACCTGCTCCCGCCGGGAACGACCGCCGCGCTTCGTCGCCGAGCACGCGGAAGGCCTCGTCTGCCTCTCCGGCTGCGCGCGTCATGGGCTCGCCGTCACCGACCCGAACGGCGCCGCCCGGCTTGCACGCGCGTTCGAGGGAGCGTTCTATGTCGAGCTTCAGCGACCCTACGAGCGCGGAGACGTCCGCCGGAACGCCGCTCTCGAGGAGCTCGCCGCCACGCTCGGCGTCCCGACCGTCGGGCACCGGCGACATCCACTCGCATCACGAGCGCCGCCTACGGCTCCAGGACGCCCTCGTCGCGATCCGCAACCGCACCTCCCTCGACGGCTCCGAGCGCGAGCGCCGCGGCAACCACGAGTCCGTGCTCCTGCCGCCCCCGGAGGCCGCCGAGCGGCTCCCGGAGAGCGCCGCCGCGAGAACGCGCGAGGTCGCAGACCGCTGCAGCCTTCGATCTCACCGAGGAGCTCGGCTACCGCTACCCCGACTTCTCCGACGGCCCCGATCCCGCCGACAAGCAGCTGCGAGATCTCTGCGAGCGGGAGTTCGCCGCGCGCTACGCAAACGCGAACGGCCACAAGAAGCGCGCCCACGATCGCCTCGAGACCGAGCTCGCCCTGATCGCCCGCCTCGGCCTCGCCGGGTTCTTCCTGCTCCACTGGGAAGTGCTCGAGCTCGCCCGCGCCTGCGCGCTCGAGGTTCGCGGCGCCGACTCGCCGAGGAACGTGCTGCCGCCGGGACGGGGGAGAGGTTCGAGCGTCGGCTCGATCGTCTGCTACCTCACCGGACTCTCCCATGTCGATCCGGTCGAGGCGAACCTCTCGCTCGGCCGGTTTCTGAACGAGGAGATGGTATCGGTGCCCGACATCGACCTCGACTTCCCGCGCGACATCCGCGAGAAGCTGATCGTCGCCGTCACCGAGCGCTACGGCCGCAAGCACGCCGCGCTCGTCGCCACCTTCTCGACCTACCGGAGCCGCGGCGCGATCCGCGATGTCGGCAAGGCGCTCGGCCTCCCGTTCGCCGAGCTCGAACGCCTCGCCCGCGTCACCGACGGCTGGCAGGCAACCGGTGTCGCCGGCGAGCTCGCGGGCATACCCGGAGATCACAGCGGCCCGCGCTGGCAGGCCTTCCGCGAGCTCACCCACGAGATCGCCGGCCTGCCGCGCCATATGTCACAGCATCCAGGCGGGATGATCATCTCCACCCGCCCGCTGATCGACCTCGTGCCCGTGCAGCCCGCGGCGATGGCCGGCCGCCAGATCTGCCAGTGGGACAAGGACTCCTGCGCCGACGCCGGCTTCCTGAAGATCGACCTGCTCGGGCTCGGGATGCTCTCCGCGGTCGAGGAGGCGATCGACCTGATCGCGCGACTCCACCACGAGCCGATCGACCTCTCTCGGATCCGGCTCGACGACCCCGAGGTCTACAAGGAGATCCAGGCCGCCGACACCGTCGGGCTCTTCCAGATCGAGAGCCGCGCCCAGATGCAGAGCCTCCTGCGCACGCGCCCCGAGAACCTCGACGACCTCACCGTCCAGGTCGCGCTCGTGCGGCCCGGCCCGATCCAGGGCAAGGCCGTGCACCCCTACATCGAGCGCCGCCAGCGTCTACGCGAGGACCCGGGCTTCGTCTACCCGGTCGAGCACGAGTCGCTCCGCGAGCCGCTCGCCGAGACGCTCGGCGTCGTCGTCTTCCAGGATCAGGTGCTCGACGTCTCGATGGCCGCCGCCGGGTTCAGCGTGGGGGAGGCCGAAGGGCTCCGCCGAGCGATGAGCCGCAAGCGCAGCGAGGAGGCGATCGAGGCGTTCCGGCCCCGCTTCGTCGAAGGCTGCCTCGGGAACGGGATCGACGAGCCGATCGCGCACACGATCTACGACAAGCTCGTCGGCTTCTCCGGCTTCGGCTTCCCGAAGTCGCACGCCGCCGCGTTCGGCCTCCTCGCGTATCAATCTGCGTGGCTGCGGCGCTACTACCCGGCCGAGTTCCTCTGCTCGCTCCTGAACGCCCAGCCGATGGGCTTCTACCCGCCGGCCTCGCTCGTCCGGGACGCCCAGCGCCGCGGTGTCGAGGTACGCCCGCCGCATATCAACGTGAGCGCTGCCAGATGCACCGTCGAAACGGGCACCGTCCGGATCGGCCTCGGCTACATCCGCTCGGTCGGGGAGGCAGAAGCCGAGGGGCTCGCCGCGGAGCAGCCATATGCCGACGTCGCCGACCTCGCCCGCCGCGCCGCCACGGGCAAGGGCGCGCTCGAGGCCCTCGTCTCCTCGGGCGCCTGCGACGAGTGGGGCCCGAGGCGCGAGCTCCTCTGGCGTCTCGGCGTGACCCCGCGCGGCGAGACCGTCACCGGCGGCTCGAGGCAGCTCGCCCTCCCGATCGGCCCGACGGCCGAGACCCCGGAGCTCCGCCCGCAGACCGATTGGGAGCGCATGCTCGCCGACTACCGCCACACCTCGATCTCGGTCGGGGATACACCCGATGCAGCTCCTGCGCCCGCATCTTGCGGCGGCGTGCGTGCCGAGTAACGAGCTCGGCTCGGTTCCACATGGGGCCAGGGTCGAGGTTGCGGGCCTCGCCGTCGCCCGCCAGCGCCCCTCGACCGCCAAGGGGATCGTCTTCATGCTGCTCGAGGACGAGCACGGCCAGATGAACCTGATCATCCCGCCGCCCGTCTACGAGGCGCATCGCGCGATCGTCCGCGGCGAGCCGCTCCTGCTCGCCCGGGGCCGGTTCGAGCGCGTCGGCCGCAACGAGAACGTCCTCGTGGACGGGCTCGAAAGCCTCGGCCCGCTCGCCCGCAGCGCCGCGAACGACGCCGAGGTTAGAGCGAACCTTCCAGGGGCACACCATTTCGGGCACCGCTAATCGGACCGAACCGATTAGGCAGCGGGTACGAATACGAACCGGACAGGTGGCGTCGAACGGGGAGCACCGAAATGACTCAGCAAGGCAATCTGCGGACGATCCGGGCGGTGTACGACGCCTACCGGCGAGGCGACGTGGAGGCGATCCTGCCCGCGTTGACAGATGATGTCGACTGGGCAGCCGACGGCTCGGTCGCGCCGTGGCACGGTCAGCGGATCGGGAAGGCCGAGGTGGCTCGCTTCTTCGGCGAGATCGCGGCGACGGTCCAGATCGTCGAGTTCACGCCGATCACGGTCGCGGCGAGCGACGACGGGGTGTTCGCCGTCGTTCGCGTCCGGTTCCGGGGCCTCGCTACGGGCCGGGAGGCGGCGATGAACATCCACCACTACTTCGGCTTCCGCGAAGGGAAGATCGAGTTCTACCGGGTTTCCGAGGACACGGCCCAGACCGCCGCCGTGCTGGGCGAGTTCGAGGGCCGCTCCCTCAGCGATTTTCGATCTCGAGCGCAAACATCGGCCAGCGTTTAGCGACCGCGCGATTGAACGCCGTCTCGTACTCCTCGTCCGGCCCCTCCTCGATGTTGCGGGCGTAGTCGTCGCGCATGTCGGCGAGGACCTCGGTCGCGGTCTCGATCGCGTCGATGTAGTCGCCGTAGAGCTCCTCCGAGTCGTCCCGGTCGGAAGCGTTGAAGAGCGAGAATCGGTAGGCAGCCTCGTCGATGACGTCCTGGTTGTCCTGCACGAACAGGTCGAGCTGGCGCGAGATGACGTCTGCGAAGCGTCCGCGTCGGAAGATCACGCGAGCTCCTGATAGAGCTCGAGGTGACGGGCCGCCGCCGCGTCCCAGGTGAGCTCGGCGCGTGCCCGGTCGGCGCCGGCGCGCGCGGCCTCGAGGGCCGACGGATCTGCGAGGAGCTCGCGCACCGCCTCGGTCAGCGCCTCGACGTCCCCTGCCGGCACGACACGCCCGGCGCTGTAGTTCACGACGGGCTCTGCGAGCCCTCCGACGTCGTAGGTCACCACGGGAACGCCGGCGCCGAGGGCCTGGAGGAGCGCTCCCGACTGGTCGAGCTCGGCCTTGTAGGGGAAGATCGCGAGGGTTGCCTCCGAGAGCGCCCGGTCGAGCTCCGCGGGCGTGAGGTAGCCGAGACGCCATTCTGTGCGCGGCGCGTCGCGCAGCCTGTCGAGCGGCATCGCCGGGTCGCCCGCGACGAGCAGGCGCGCATCCGAGAGGCGCGAGACGACCTCGACTGCATCGGCGAGGCCCTTGTAGGGCCGGATCACGCCGAGCGCGAGGATCGTCTGCCCGTTGTCGGCGCGCAGCGCGTTGCTCGGATAGACGGGATGCGGGATCACCACCGGTTCCGCAGCGAGCTCGAGGAGAGCCTCGCGTCCGCGCTCGGTGTGCACGACGACGCGGTCGAACTTGCCGAGCAGGCGCCTCCAGAGCTCGCGCTTCTCGGCCGTCCGGCGCGGTAGCAGGTCGTGGGCGGTAAACACCGACGGGCTCCGAAACGGGATGCGGACGTCGATCTGGGGCACCGCAAGCCACTGCACGTGGAGGACGTCCGTCTTCAGCCGTGCGAGTGACGCAGCCACCCCGAGATGCTCGCCGGCCTTCAGCGGCAGCCGCGCCCGCGACCGCCGGAACAGGCGCGACGAAAATGGATAGAAGCGCTCGACCCGCTCGTACCGCTCGGGCGGCGGCAGCTCGGCGAAACGGAAGTGGGAGGTGTGGAGCTCGACTTCTGCCCCTGCGCGTCCGAGGGCTGCGGCGAGCTCGTGGTCGTACCACGGCGTGTAGGCGGGCGGATCGGCGATGACGACACGCATTCGTGGCTTACAGTAGGCGAAGTGCTCGTCCGCACCTGGAACCTCTTCCACGGCAACACGAACCCGCCGCGCCGAGCGGCGTACCTGCGCGAGATGGTCGAGCGGATCAGCGCGGGCAACCCGGATGTCGTCTGCCTTCAGGAGATCCCGGCGTGGGCGCTCCCGAAGCTCCGCGAGTGGACGGACATGCAGGTCGCGACCTCGCGCGCAAGGCGGTCGAAGTTCGGCCCGTTCCCGATCCCTCGCACGGTCGGTCGCGCGCTCACCGCGCCGCATCACGGCCGGATCCGCTCAGGCTTCGCCGGCCAGGGAAACGCGATCTTCTTCCCGAAGGACGCCGAGGTTCGCGAGTACAAGACGATCACGCTGAACACGAACGTCTTCTGCGAGGAGCGCGGCGCCCGTTTCGGCCTCACCCAGAAGGAGATGGTCTGGTGGGAGCGCGAGCGACGCGTGTGCCAGGTGCTGCAGTACGAGTTCGCCGACAGGAGCCGGATGCTCGTCGCGAACCTCCACGCGACCCATCAGCCGAAGGATCTCCGCCTCGCCGACGCCGAGCTCCGCCGCGCGGTCAACTTCGTGATCAAATGCTCCGAGCTCGAGGAATCCCTGATCGTCGCCGGCGACTTCAACATCACCACCGACCGCTCCGAGCTCATCCAGGAGCTACTCGGCGCCCCCCGCGAATCCCGCTGGAACGCCGCAACCACCGGGATCGACAACGTCCTGCTGCGGCGTGCCGTCGCAACGTCGGTGCGGCTCTGGACGGACGAGGAGCGCACCTACAAGAAACGGATCCTCTCGGATCACGCCCCGCTCGAGGTCGTGGTGGAGCTCCGGCCGAAGGATTGAGCAAACCTAGACGTGTCGAGGTGAACGCTAGCCGCGTCGCTTGGCGTTCCTCGGGCGTAAGGTTGCTCGCGCAGCCAACTATTCCTCTGCCTGAGAGCCGATATGGCGCCCGTCGGTGAGGCGATGTCCTGTCGCGTGTCCCGGCGTCAGTTCTCGTCGTGGAGCACGGGGGCATACGAGATACCAATGATCGCGCCTTCCGGCGATTGCAGCCTGGCTACAGTCTGGCCCCAGATTTCGGTGCGGGCTGGGTGCAGCAGCGCAAATCCCGCCTGCTCGAGTTCCTGTGCGGCCGGGAGCACGGCCGCGGCGTTCCGAACGTCGAACTCGATACTTACCTGCGGCACGGGCCGGTCTGCCGGCCACCCTGTCGTGCCGAAGCAGGCCTCGGCGGCCTGGGATAGGGGCCAGATGCCGAAGGACTTGCAACCCCCGATTTGCTCGCTGTGCTGATAGTCGCCGGCGTTGCCATGCAGCGGTAGTCCGATCGCATCGGCATACAGTTCACGGCTACGTGGCGGATCAGGCGCGATGACCGCGACGGTCGAGAGGAACTCGATGTTCATTTCGCCTCCTCGTTGCGTTGTACGTCCTCGAACATTGAAGCGGGTCTTGGCGGGCCTCAGGGTGTCTTTCAGCACGCTGGCGCATGCGTGAGACCTGACGCCTGATCCTTGATCAGGTGCGTTTCTGTGGGTGGATCGTCTCGCCGCGGGCCAGCATTTCGACGAACTGCATGATTCTGCGTTCTCGGGTTTCCGCTCGTTTGGCGGTACCGATCCGATAGAGGATTGCGTAGCGGTTCTGTCGGCTCAGGTTCTCGAACATTGCGAGTGCTTTCGGCTCGGCGGCCAGTGCAGCGCCGAGATCGTCGGGCACCTCGATGCCGGCAGAGCCCGCGTAGGCGGCTTCGCTTCGACCGTCGGCTCTCGCGCTCTCCAGCTCGGCGATCCCGGCTGGATGCATGCGGCCTGCTGCGATCAACCGCTCCGCGAGCTCGATGTTCCGCTTCGACCAGGCGCTCCGCCTGCGGCGGCGAGTGAAGCGTTGGTAGTAGGTGTCGGCGTCGCGGCTGCGGAGTTGGCCGTCGATCCAGCCGTGGCACAGTGCCTCTTCAAGCGCTTGATCGTGGTTGAGACTGGTCGGTTGGACCGTCTTCTTCTTGGCCAGCACGAGCCAGATCCCCGTCGAGGAATCATGGTGCTCCGCCAACCAAGCGCGCCAGTGTGCTGCATCGCGCACCACCAGCTCCGGTGCATCCGCCACGATCCCATTCTGGCGATCGATGGATCCATCAGGAACGTCTCAGGCTGTTCGTCGCGAATGCGACGCCGTTCCGCGAACCACCGCTTCAGGTCAGGCTCGAGTTTCAGAAGGTCAGCGTCGAATGGGCGATCAACACGATCAAGAGGATCGCGAGAACGAACAGAGCGAGCACGATCGAGCCAACGGTTAGCCCGATCCAGGCCTTCGTACTGCGATAGCCGAGGTCGCGTCGACTGCGGATCGCGAAGATGATCGCGAGTAGGGCACCCACCGGGCCGAGGGCAAGAACGACGCTCGCGGCGAAGACGACTGAGAGCGTGCCGTTCCTGTCCCTTGGCTTCTCGTGGTCCAAGCAACGAGTGTGTCGCGGCGGTCGGGCGGCACTTCCGACTGCACCCCTCAGCGCATGTTTCGCCTGGTTAGCCGAGTTTGCTACGCGTCCGCAGCAGTGCGCAGCCCCAGCTCGGGCCCGATCGGCTGGAGCGCCGTGATCACGTTCGTGATGTGGTCGTCGAGCTCGAGGCCGAGCAAGCTCGGCGCCCGCATAGACCTCGTCGCGGTGGACGCCGGCCGCGAACGACGGTTGCTTCAGCTTCTTGCGCACCGACTTCGGCTCGAGGCCGTCGAGGCCGGTCGGGCGCACGAGGCCGCAGGCGTGGACGAAGCCGGAGAGCTCGTCGCAGGCAAAGAGCGTCTTCTTCAGCGGCGTGTCGCGCGGCATCGCGAGGTGCTCGGCATGTGAGAGCACGCCCTCGATCACGACCTCGGGATACCCGAGCTCGCGGAGGATCGGCGCTCCGTCCTGTGGGTGCTGGTCGAGCGTGGGGTGCATCTCGTAGTCGAAGTCGTGGAGCAGCGCGGTGACACGCCACAGCTCCTCGTCCTCACCGAACTTGCGCGCGTAGAACGCGGTGGACGCCTCGACGGCGAGCGCATGGCGCAGCAGTGCCTCGCCCTTCGTGTAGGTCGTGAGCGTCTCCCAGGCCTTGTCGCGTGTGAGATCCAAAGCGGCCGCTACGATAGCCGCGGCCTTGTCGACCACCGTCGCCAGTGAGGCTGCCGTGGAGTCGTTCGTGATCGAGGGGGGACGCCCGCTCAGCGGGCGCGTCCGCGCCGCCGGGAACAAGAACGGAGCCCTGCCGATCCTCGCGGCCTGCCTGCTGACCGACGAGCCCGTCGTTCTCCGCAACATCCCGCGGATCCGCGACGTCGAGACGATGCTCTCGCTGCTCTCCGACATCGGTGCCGATGCCGAGTGGCAGGGCGAGAACGAGGTGCGCATCCACGCCGCGGGCGTCTCGAAGACCGAGGTGGACGAGGAGCTCTCCGACCGGATCCGCGGCTCGTTCCTGCTCGCCGGGCCGCTGCTGACGCGCCACGGCCACGTGCTGCTCTCGCCGCCGGGCGGGGACTTCATCGGGCGCAGGCCGCTCGACACCCACGTCCACGCCTTCCAGCAACTCGGCGCCGAGGTCTCTGTCGGCCGACGGTTCGAGCTGCGCGCGGAGCGGCTCCGCGGCAAGCGGATCTTCCTCGACGAGGCAAGCGTGATGGGCACGGAGAACGCCGTGATGGCCGCAACGCTCGCCGAGGGCCGTACCGTGCTGATGAACGCCGCGTGCGAGCCGCACGTGCAGGATCTCTGCCGCTTCCTCGTCTCGCTCGGCTCGCACATCGAGGGGATCGGCTCGAACGTGCTCACGATCGAGGGCGTCACCGAGCTTTCGGGCGGCGAGCACCGGATCGGCGCCGAGCACATCGAGGCGGCGAGCTTCATCGGCCTCGCTGCGGTCACCGGCGGCGACGTCACCGTCGAGGACATCGAGCCCGACGACTTCGTCTCGATCCTCGCCGCGTTCGAGCGGCTCGGGATCCACGTCGAGGTGGGCGACACGACGCTGCACGTCCCTCCCGGCCAGGAGCTCGTGATCCGCGACGACCTCGGCGACCAGATCCCGAAGATCGAAGACGGCCCGTGGCCGGCGTTCCCGGCCGACCTCACCTCGATCGCCCTCGCCGTCGCGACCCAGGCACGCGGGACGATCCTGATCTTCGAGAAGATGTTCGAGAACCGCCTGTTCTTCGTGGACAAACTCGTGCGGATGGGCGCCAGGATCATCCTCTGCGACCCACACCGGGCGGTCGTCACCGGCCCCGCGAAGCTCCACGGCTCCCGGCTCGAGAGCCCGGACATCCGCGCAGGGATGGCGATGATCATGGCCGCGCTCTGCGCCGAGGGCACCTCGACGATCGGCAACATCAGCCAGATCGACCGCGGCTACGAACGCATCGACGAGCGCCTTCGCGCGCTCGGTGCCTCGATCGAACGCGTCTAGCGGGAGCCGACGGCCGTCACGAGCCGGCCCGTGGTCGCATCGCAGGTCAGCGTCGCTGAGTCACCGAGCTTCGCGACCGCTGAGAAGAGGTCGTAGAACCCTCCGAACGAGCAGGTCAGGTCGCCGACGGTGATGCCGTCCGGCGACAGCGCCGAGATCGTCCCGGTGGCGGTCTCTGTCGGGGATACCGACGAGCCGTTCGTCAGTGAGAGCGTATGGAAGGAGTAGAACGCGCTCTTTCCGGTGGAAGGCGTAGCCGGGACTCCCGGCGAGGTCGTGCTGGCCACCGTCGGCGGTGAGTTCGGATGCGTGCTGTAGGTCGCGCCGGGATCGGCCGTCGGCGAGTACTTCACGGTTCGCAGGACTCCGTTCACGCAGGTGATCTTCACCGGATCGCCGATGACGAATCGATCGGCACTCACGGCGATCTTCGCCGGCACCGAACAGCCGATCGTGCCCACGAGGATCCGCTTCGTGCCCAACTGGCGGATCTCGCCGGTCATCGCCGTTCGGAAGAGGGGCACATGAATCGCCGGTTTTCCGTGCCCACCGGTCGCGGCGACAGCGGTCGTCGGAATCGCGGCCAGGACGGTCGCCACAACAAGCAACCTCAGCACATACAAAGTATGCGCCTCGTCGGGGCCGGTAGCAAGAGGCGGCGGCCGTCGAGCCGTCCCTGCCGCCTCGGATACGCTCACCGCAATGGGTTCCGCGCGTGCAGGAGAGGCTCAGGTGAGCGTCAAGGTCGAGCTCGGGGGCGGCTCCGCACCGAGGGTCAGTACGGGGCTTGCAGTGCTCGACTACCTGATCGGCGAGTTCGCAACGAGCGCGCGGATCCGGCTCTCGCTCGAGGTTGCCCCCGGTGCCGTCGACCAGGCCGTCGCGGCCGCCGGGCGCAGCATGGGGGAGGGGCTCGCACCGCTCCTGCGTGCGACCGGTGCGGCTGGAAACGGATTCGCGTGGCTCCCTGCCGACGAGGCGCTCGCCGGGGCGGTGCTCGAGGTCTCCGAGCGGCCCCTCGTCGCCTCGAACGCCGACTTCTCGGGCGTGGGCGGCCTGGACGGCGACGTCGTCGCGGTCTTCCTGCGTGAGCTCGCCGAGGGCGCGGGGCTCAACATCCATATCCGCGTCCTCGAAGGCAAGGATCCCCAGCACGTGCTGCGCGCGATCTTCAAGGCGCTCGGCGCGGCAATCGGCCAGGCGTGCCGCAACCCGGAAGGAGAGCGATGAGCAAGCAAGTCGTGCGCACGGAGGCGGCGCCGGCGCCGTTCCAGGGCGCCCCGTACAACCAGGCGATCGTCGCGAACGGCTTCGTCTTCGTGGCCGGCCAGCTCGGGCTCGAGCCCGGCTCGACGACCACGGTAGAGGGCGGAATCGGCCCGCAGACCGAGCAGGTGTTCTCGAATCTGCGAGCGATCCTGGAGGCGGCGGGCTCGTCGCTCGACCAGGTCGTCAAGACAACCGTCTTTCTCTGCAACCTCGACGACTTCGCGGGGATGAACGAGGTCTATTCCCGCCACATCGGCGACACGCCGCCCGCGCGCTCCACGGTGGAGATCGGGCGGCTTCCGGCCGGTGCGCTCGTCGAGATCGAAGCGATCGCGCTTGCCTAGTTGAAGGAGATCGAGGATTACGTCCGTTCGCTCGAGCTCGACGCATATCTCGTCGGGGGAGCGGTCCGCGACGAGCAGCTCGGGCGGGAGTCAAAGGATGCCGACTTCCTCGTCACGGGAGTCGACGCCGCCGAGCTCCGCGCCGCGCTCGAGCCGCACGGCCGTGTCGAGGAGCTGACCGTCGGCGGGAAGCCGGTCGGGATGCGGCTCTACGTTCGGGACAGGGCGATCAGGCGGCTCGCTCCGGCCGGGATCGAGTTCGCGCCGATCCGCCGAGAGCGGTCGACGGGCCCGGGCCGCCACGATTTCGAGATCGTCGTCGATCCGCAGGCGTCGGTCGCCGACGACCTGGCACGCCGCGACTTCAGGATCAACGCGATGGCCCGGCGGCTCTCGGACGGCGAGCTCGTCGATCCCCACGGCGGTCGCGCCGACATCGAAGCGCGGCTGCTGCGGACGGTGTCCGAGCACAGCTTCGAAGAGGATCCACTCAGGCTCGTACGCGGGCTGCGATTCGTCTCGCAGCTCGATTTCGACCCCGACGAGTGGACGCTCGCCCAGATGGAGGAGCACGCGGAGCTCGTGACGATCGTCTCGGGTGAGCGCCTGGGTGGCGGGCTCGCGGCCGACGGAATGGGGGAGCTCTCGAAGCTCCTGCTCGGGGCCGAGCCGCGGAAGGCGCTTCGCCTCGCCCGCGACACCGGCGTGCTCGCTGCGCTCCTGCCCGAGTTCGGCGAGGCGATCTTCTTCGACTCGCACTCGACCGATCACGAGATGACCGTCGAGGAGCACATCTTCGCCGTCGTCCAGGCCGCCGCCGATGCCGGCGTGCCGTTGCGGGTGCGGCTCGCGACGCTGTTCCACGACATCGGAAAGCCGTTCACCGGCGAGAACGAGGATCACGCCGAGCACGGAGCCCGGCTCGCCGCTTCGGCGTTGCGGCGGCTTCGTTATCCGACCGAGTTGCGAGAGCGCGTCGTGAAGATCGTCCGTTTTCATCAGTTCGCGCTCGGGGACGGGGATGCGGCGGAGGCCCGCCGGATGCTCGCACGCTACGGCGACGGCCTGACCTTCGACCTGATCGACCACTGGCAGGCGGACCTTCGAGGCCGCGATCAGAGCGAGTCGGTGACGAAGAGGCTGGGCCGCGTCGCGGCCTTCCGCATGCTCGTCGAGCAGGAGCTGACGAGCCCCCACCGGCTCTCGGATCTCGCAGTCGACGGCGCCGATCTGATCCAGCTCGGCTTCCGGCCGGGGCCCCAGCTCGGGAGCACCTTGCAGCGGCTGCTCGAAGAGGTCATCGAGGAGCCGAGCCTCAATCGGAGCGAGTGGCTGCTCGTCCGCGCCGGGGAGCTTCTGCGTTCGTGATCCGGTGGGACGCACCCGGCCCGTACGTCGTGGCGTTCACCACGCGCGACGGCGGTGTGAGCACGGGCGCCTACGCCTCGCTCAACCTCGGGAGCCGCGGAGACGACGAGGCCCGGATCGTCGAGAACCGCAGGATCGTCTGCGCCGAGCTCGGGCTCGACAGCGACCGCCTCGCCGTGAACCGGCAGCGCCACACCGCTCTGGTGCACCGCGCGCGGCCCGGCGCGCGAGAAACCGGCGATGCCCTGTGGACCGACGAGACTGCGCAGCCGGTGCTCGCCCTCGCCGCCGATTGCGTGCCGATTGCGATCGCGACGACGAGCGGGCCTCCGGCCCTGGCCGTCGTCCATGCAGGGTGGCGGGGACTCGCGGGCGGAGTTGTGGAGAACGGCGTCGCTGCGCTCGGGGGCTCCGAAATCGCCGCGATCGTCGGCCCCTCGATCGGCCCGTGCTGCTACGAGGTGGGACCGGAGGTCTCGGCGCGCTTCGACGACGATCTGACGGACGGCAGGGTGCTCGACCTGTGGACCGCGGCCGAGCGCGCCCTGCGCCGGGCCGGCGTCGGCTCCGTCGAGCGGATCGACCGTTGCACCCGCTGCCATTCGGACGAGTTCTTCTCCCATCGGGCAAGCGGCGTCCCGCACGGCACCCAGGGGGTGATCGGTGCTCTCGCCGGCTGAGCTGCGCGCCCGCTACGAGCGGATCCGAGCCGACGTGGGCGAGGCGGTGACGATCGTCGCGGCGACGAAGTACGTGACGCTGGCGGAGATGGAGGCGCTCGTCGAGGCCGGGATCGGGGTTGTCGGCGAGAACCGCGCCCAGGACCTCGAGGCCAAACATGCGGTCTACGGCGAGGCGTTCCGCTGGCACTTCATCGGGCGGCTCCAGTCCAACAAGGTGAAGGTGGTGAACCGTTGCTGCGAGCTCGTCCACTCGCTCGACTCGCTGTCGGCGGCATCCCGGCTCGAGGTTCCGGCTCTGCTCCAGGTCAATCTCGCCGGCGAAGGCTCGAAGGGCGGGATCGACCCGGCCGAGATCGGCGATTACCTCGCGTTCGACATCCGCGGTCTCTCGACGATGCCCCCGGCCGCAGCGCATCCGGAGGACTCGCGGTCCTGGTTTCGCCGTCTGCGTGAGCTCTCCGTCGAGCATGCCCTCCCCGAGCTCTCGATGGGCACGACTCAGGACTACGAGGTGGCGGCGGCCGAGGGTGCGACGCTCGTCCGGGTCGGCAGCGTGCTCTTCCGGTAGCTCCGGGGTTTACCATCCAGACCGAATGAGTTTTGGCGATCTCTGGAACCGGACCCTCGTCTACTTCGGCATCGCCGAAGAGGATGAGGACTTCTACGACGACGAGCACTTCGCGGCGGAGGAGTCGCTCGAGCAGAGCTACCGCGACCGGCCGAACGTCCGGCGCCTGACCCCGCGCCGCCGCTCGCAGGGCTACGACGACTGGACCGAGTCCGCGGAGACGCCCGAGCCTGCGGTTCCGGCGCCACCCCCCGAGCGTTCGTCGCGCTCCTCACGCTCGAGCTCGAGCGTCCGCCACATGGCCGCTGTGCCGAACCCGAACGCGGTGAAGGTGCATCTCGTGCTTCCCCGGAGCTTCAACGACGCCCAGCAGATCGCGGACAAGTTCAAGCACTCGATCCCGGTGATCCTGAACCTCCAGAGCGCCGACGCCGAGCTCTCGAAGCGCCTGATCGACTTCGCGAGCGGCCTCACCTACGCCCTCGACGGCGGGATGCAGCGCGTCGCGGACAAGGTCTTCCTGCTGACTCCGCGGAACGTCGAGGTGAGCGCCGAGCAGCGCGCCCAGATGCTCGAGCGTGGCGGGTTCTACAACCAGGCGTAGTTCCTGTCCGAGTTCGAGCCCTGTCTCCGGGCGGCACCGAGGGTAGCCTCGCCCTATGCGCGAGTGGGCGGCCGAGGTCACGGTTGACGAGGCGCTCGCGCGGCGGTTGATCGGAGGGCAGTTCCCGGAGCTCGAGCTGCGCTCGGTCTCCCTGCTCGGGCAGGGCTGGGACATGACCGTTTGGCTCGTGGACGAACGATGGGTGTTCCGGTTCCCGCGCCGTGAGATGGTGATCGGCGGCCTTCGCAACGAGGTCGAGCTTCTGCCGCAGCTTGCATCCCTCCTACCTTTGCCGATCCCGGTCCCCGCCTACCTCGGAGAGCCGTCCTCCGAATACGGCTGGCCCTTTTACGGCGCGCCCTTTTTGCCCGGCCGCGAGTTGGCGGAGGCCGCGTTGGACGAGGGCGCGCGTGCAGCGCTCGCCCGTCCGTTCGGCGAGTTCCTTCGAGCGCTTCACGGCACGAGGCTCGATGCCGATCTGCCCGTGGATCCGGTCAGACGCGCGGACATGACCCTCCGGGTGCCGAGGACGCGCGAGCGCCTCGCCGAGCTCGAGGAGCTCGGGCTCTGGCACGCCCCACCGGAAGCGCACGAGTTGCTGGAAGCAGCGG
Organism: uncultured Actinomycetota bacterium; assembly: GCA_963720045.1. Lineage (GTDB taxonomy): Bacteria > Actinomycetota > Thermoleophilia > Gaiellales > Gaiellaceae > PALSA-600. The sequence continues at coordinate 263,396 of CAVREC010000008.1, forward strand.
CCGAGCTCGGCCCTCCGGAGCCGACGGCCCTCGTTCACGGCGACCTCCATCTCCGGCACCTGCTCGTCGACGAGGGCGGAGGGGCGGCCGCCGTGATCGACTGGATCGACCTGAGCTACTCGAGCCCCGGCGTGGACTTCGTCCTCTACTGGTGCGTCCTGCCACCGGAGGGCCGCCTGGAGTTTCGAGACGCCTACGGGGCGATCACGGACGACCAGCTCCTCTGCGCACGCATCCTGGCGCTCTTTCTCTGCGGCACGCTTGCGGTCTACGGACACCACGAGGGACTACCGGCACTGAAAGGCGAGGCGCTCCTCGGGCTCGACCGCACGATGCGAATGGACTGAATCCGCCGAGCTGGGTATCGCGACGGCTCCCTCGCCTGCGGTCACGGCGACGGGCACGCGCTTATGCCGCGTTCGACGGCGATGCTCACTGGACGTTGCGCTCGAGCCTTTGCTCGAGCCTTTCATCGGCGGCGATTCTCGATCTCGTCACGCAGCCGGGAGTCGAACAGCCGGGCTGCAGATAGACGGACTGCCTAGCGCGTCGCCGCGGACGCGCCGTTCGCTCCACGTACCCGCCGGTACGCCTTCACCGTCGACACGGCCGGTTCGAAGCCGACGGCGCGATAGATCCGGCCGGCAACGTTCGTCGACTCGGTGACGATGACCCACCGGTCGCAGCCGCGGTCGCCGGCCCACTTGCCGGCGACGCCGAGTAGGTGGGTGGCCAGGCCACGACGGCGGTGCGGCTCGTCGGTTCCGACGTTCTGGTACCTGGCGGTCGTACCGCACAGCACGATCCCGAGGCTCGCTGCGAGCGTGTCGCCTGCGAAGGCGCCGAAGAACGCCGCCAGGCCTCGATCGACGAGGTCGGCATCGGAGCGCCGTCGTGCGCGCAGGAACGTCTCATGGGAGCTTCGCGGATATGGATCCGTTCGCTCGTTCTCGGCCATCGCCAGAGCGACGAGCTGCTCCCAGTCGCCGTCGCTCTCTAGCTCACGCACGGAATACGCGGCGGCGAGGGGGGTTTGACGCGGGAGCGTCGCTGTCGCGAGCACGTCGTCAAGCTCGAGCTCGACGCCTGCCGTCGACCACGCAGCCTCGTCGCTCGGCATCGCTGCAAGGCCAATCGCGATCCAGTTCGCGTATGGAAAGGCACCGTCGAAGGTCTCGATCCACCGCTGCGCGTCCCCGACGGCGTCCAGGTCGGTCACGAGCACGCAGTTGCCCCAGTGGAACGTGGGGTTGACCGGTGTGCGGACCAGGAGGTGGTCGCCCTGATCCTCGACGCTCGAACCGGTGTGTTCGAGGACTGCAAGATCGGTTGCCCAACCGAGCGGCAGCTCCCGCATCGGCATGATGCTAGCCGGATGCGGGATCGCTCATCTGCCCCGCCGGGTAGGAGTCGCCACACCCGAGCCGAAAGCGCCCTGGATGGTCCTCGACACGGTCACCACGATCCAGAACTTCGTGGATGTTTTCATCCTCGTCTATATCCTCGTGATCATTCTCTGGGTGCTCTCGTCGTGGATCCGCATTCCCTATTCGTTGAAGCCGGTCGAACGCTTCCTGCACGATGTCTGCGACCCATATCTCGGGCTCTGGCGGCGGATCCTTCCGTCGCTCGGGCCGCTGGACCTGTCGCCGCTCGTGGGGACGTTGGCGTTGGTCTTGCTGGGCGGGATTCTCGACGCGTTGCTCGGCCGGTTCCACTAGCGAAGGAGACGTATGTCCTACACACCAGTCGAGTTGAGACACGTACGAGTCGGCCGAAGCCTGTTCGGCTACAACCGCTCGATGGTCGAGCAGGTGATCGAAGAGGTCGCCCAGAGCTTCGAGGCGACCTGGCGCGAGCGGGGCGAGCTCGCCGACAAGGTCGAGGCGCTCGAGAAGCAACTCGAGCAGTTCCGCCAGCGGGAGGGCCTACTGACCCAGACGCTCGTCGCGGCGGAGCAGGCCGCGAGCGACGTCCGTGAACGGGCGCGCCGGGAGGCCGAGACGATTCTGATCGAGGCCCACGCCGAGGCGCGGGCCGTCGGTCGCGAGGCGCATGCCGAACGCGAGCGGCTCCATGTCGAGTCGCGGCGGATCGAGGCGATGCTGCGGGCTGCGCTCAGTGTGATTGCAGAGAGCCACGACACTCCAGCGGGCGAGGTCTCGAAGGCTGCTTCTGCTGTCGAGCCGCCAGAGCCCGTGGCGGTGGCCCCGGTGAAGCCGGAGGCGGCGGCGGAAGCGCCTCCGATCCTGGTGATGCCGCCCGTGCCCGAGGTAGACGATCCGCCGCTTGCACCGGTCCCCGTCAAGCCGGCATCCGTCGAAAAGGTGCTCCCCCCGGCGCCCACGGACGATCTTCCCGGGTGGCCGCTCGAGCGTGAAGACACGGCCGAGTTCGCGCCGATCGCCGTGCTCGAGCCCGAGGCGATCAACCATGAGCTCGGCGGCGAATCGGGCGAAGCGCACGACGACTCGGGCGAGTCGCGCCCGGAGCCCGTGCTCGAGCGGATTTCCGGCTCCGGATCCCGTGACTTCGACTGGGGGGAATAGCGCGCGTAGACTGCCACCGTGAACGGTTCCACCAGGCTCGAGTTCTGTGTCGTGCCCGGTGCAAGTCGGCCTGGGGTCGTCGGGCGGCACGGCGCGTCCTGGAAGGTCAAGGTTGCGGCGCCCGCCGAGGCCGGGCGTGCGAATCTGGCGCTCGTCCGGCTGCTTTCGGACGCTGTCGAGCTTCCGCGCCTGGCCGTATCGATCGTCGCGGGCCACGGTTCGCGGAAAAAGATCGTCTCGTTCGACGGGATCTCGGCAGACGAGCTCGAGGCGAGGCTCGCCTCCGCCTCTCCGAGCCCGAAGGGGGCTCGATGACTCCCGCCGAGGCCGAGGAGTTCCGCAGCCTGCTCGAGGCGGAGAGGGAGCGGCTGGCCGTGGCGCTCGCGGTGATGCGTGAGGACGGGCAACGCACCATGGAAGACGAGGTCGGCGTGCCCGGCGGTGTCGGCGCCGATACCGCATCCTTCACGTTCGAACGCGAGCTCGGAACCGGGCTCGAAGAAGGTACCCAGCACACGCTCGAGCAGATCGAGCACGCCCTTGCGAGGCTCGACGACGGGACGTACGGAACATGCGAACGCTGTGGCAAGGTGATCGGACACGAACGGCTCGCCGCCCGCCCGGCAGCCACACTGTGCATCGATGACCAGAGACTCGCCGACCGTGGTTGAGAACACGCCCACAACCGCCCCTCCGCCCGCTCAGCCGCCAGACGTACGCGTCGGCTCCTCGACAAACGGCCTCGCTCCGATCTCGAGCGCCAGTCGTTCGCTCGGCGCGGGGCCGTGGCAATGGGCGGGGCTCGTGGCCGTCGTGGCCGCGGCCGTCGCCGGCGACCAGATCACGAAGCATGTCGTCACGAGCCGGCTATCGCTCGACCAGTCCTCGCACATCGTCGGTCCTCTTTCGATTCACCGCGTCGAGAACTCCGGCATCGCCTTTGGGCTCTTCACCTCGGCCACCGGCGTCGTGATCGCGCTGACCGGGCTCGCCGTCCTCTGGATGCTCATCTACTTCGCCCGCTCGGGCGCCCGGCACCCGGTGATCCCCGCCGGGCTCGGGCTGCTGATCGGCGGAAGCGTCTCGAACCTCGTCGACCGCGTACGTCTCGGTCACGTGACCGACTTCATCGACTTCAGCTGGTGGCCGGCCTTCAACCTCGCCGACAGCTTCATCGTGATCGGCGTCGGCATTCTCCTCGCCGCCATGCTCGGCGCGGACCGCGGCCCGAAGCAGGTCCGCCGCCCGCTCGACGTCGCCGCCCGCTAACGCGCGCTTCTCCCCGCAGGCCGGCCCGCCCGAGCCACAAACAGGGCACGAGGGTCATCGGGCCCAAAGGGACATGTCCGCCTGGCCCACGCACCCCCGCCCATAGAGGGTGGGGCCGCATCCCGCCGCCCTCGAGAGGCGATGCTACTCCAGCGCGGCGGCCGATAAGTGTCGCGAGACTGTGACAGTTGACTGAGATCCACCGAACGGTGTTGGACGTTCCGGCCGAGGCGGCGGGGGAGAGGCTCGACCAGTTCCTCGCCGGCCACCTGGGCTCGCGGGCCGCTGCGACGCGGGCGGTCGAGGCAGGGGTTCAGGTCGACGGGCGGTCGCGACCGAAGAGCTTCCGCCTCGAGGGTGGGGAACAGGTCGAGCTGGCGACCCCGGACACCTCGGCCGCCGCGCCGCGTCCCCGGCCAGGTGGGCCCGAGCCGACGATCGTCTGGCAAGACGAGCACCTGGCCGTGATCGACAAGCCCGCCGGGCTCGTCGTCCACCCGGGCGCCGGCCGGAGCGACGGCACCCTCGTCGATGCGCTCGCCGGCTACGTCGCGGGCGGCCCCGACCCGGCAAGGCCCGGAATCGTCCATCGCCTCGACCGAGACACCTCGGGGCTTCTCGTCGTCGCCCGCTCGGACGAGGCGCACGAACGGCTCTCGGAGCTCGTCAAGGAGCGCCGGCTCGAGCGCACCTATCTCGCCCTCGTTCGCGGCCGTCCCGCCTCGCGCAGCGGCAGGATCGAAGCCCCGATCGGCCGGGATCGCGGCGACCCGACACGCCAGTCACTCGAAACCGACACGCCGCGTGAGGCGATCACGCACTTCGAGGTGCTCGAAACCCACGGCGAGAGCGCCCTCCTCCGCGTCACGCTCGAAACGGGCCGCACCCACCAGATCCGCGTTCACCTCGCCGCGATCGACCTTCCGGTCGTCGGTGACTCCGTCTACGGGGTCACCGATCCGGCGCTCCACCGCCAGTTCTTGCATGCAACCCGGCTCGCGTTCGCGCATCCCTTCACCGGCGAGCGGGTCGAGGTCGACTCGCCGCTGCCGCCCGAGCTCGCCGAGTACCTCGCCGCGCTCAGCTGAGCTGCCGTTGCCGCTACCATGGGGTCGCTTTCCCTGACCCTCGACCCGGCGGAAGATCGACGCGGACGGTGGCCGGTTTCATCCCGGTCCCGCCGAGACACCCCCGGTGGATTGCCAATCGAACCGAAAGGGGCTCACATGCCCGTTGTCTCCATGAAGGAGTTGCTCGAAGCCGGGGTTCACTTCGGCCATCAGACGCGGCGCTGGAACCCGAAGATGAAACGTTTCATCTTCACCGAGCGCGGCGGCATCTACATCATCGACCTTCAGCAGACCCAGCAGCTGCTCGACGAGGCGTACGACTTCTCGCGCGGCATCGCCCAGCGCGGCGGCTCGGTGCTGTTCGTCGGCACCAAGAAGCAGGCCCAGGACGCGATCTCGGGCGAGGCAAAGCGTGTGGGCATGCCGTACGTCAACCACCGCTGGCTCGGTGGGCTCCTCACGAACTGGCGCACGATGTCCGACCGGATCCAGCGTCTCCACGAGCTCCGCTCCCTTCGTCAGGAAGCCCAACTCGACCTGCTCCCTGCGAAGGAGCGGATCGCGATGCTCGCCGAGCTGGAGAAGCTCGAAGCGAACCTCGGCGGTGTCGCCGACATGCGGCGCCAGCCCGACGCGATCTTCATCGTCGACCTGCGCAAGGAGCAGCTCGCGGTGCGCGAGGCGCAGCGTCTCGGCCTGCCGGTGATCGCCCTCGTCGACACGAACTGCGATCCCGACGAGGCCGAGTACGTGATCCCGGGTAACGACGACGCGATCCGTTCGTGCTCGCTCGTGATCAGGACGGTCGCCGACGGGATCGAGGCCGGCAAGCAGAAGGTCACCCCGGCCGAGGTCGCGCGGAAGGAAACGCCCCCCGAGGCTGAGGCGGAGGCGGAGGCGGAGGGCGAACCCCAGGCCGAGCCACAGGCCGCGGCCCCTGCCCAACCCGAGGCACCGGCCGAGCCTGCAGCCGAGCCTGAGCCCCAGCCCGCGGTCGAGGTGGCCGAATGACCGACATCTCGGCAGCGATGGTGAAGCAACTCCGCGACGCGACGAGCGCCGGGATGATGGACTGCAAGCGCGCGCTCCAGGAGACCGAGGGCGACTTCGATGCGGCCGTGAAGCTGCTGCGCGAGAAGGGAATGGCCTCGGTGGCCAAGCGCGCCGATCGCGAGACGAATGAAGGCATCGTGCTCACCCGGATCGACGGCGACACCGGCGCGATCGTGGCCGTCGGCTGCGAGACCGAGCCGGTCTCGAAGAACGACGACTTCCGCGCGTTCGCGCAGACGGTGCTCGACACCGTCTTCGAGAACGGAGAGGACGCGATCGCAGGTCTCGACACCGAGCGTGCCGAGCTCGGCGCCCGCCTCGGCGAGAACATCCAGGTCGTCGGAGCCCAGCGCCTCACGGCCGGACCCGGCGAGGTTCTCTCCGACTACGTGCACCCACCGGCGAAGAAGGTCGGCGTGCTGATCGACGGCAAGGGCGCCCCCGAGGTCGCCCGCCAACTCGCGATGCACATCTCCTTCTCGCGTCCGACGTACTCCTCGCGCGAGGACGTCCCGTCCGAGCTCGTCGAGGCCGAGCGGGAGATCCTGCTGCACCAGGAAGACATCCAGTCGCAGCCGGAGGAGAAGCGGGCGATGATCGTCGAGGGCAGGCTCAACAAGCGGTTCTTCGGCGAATCGGTGCTCGGCGAGCAGCCCTGGATTCACGATGACAAGCTCAGCGTCGCCAAGGCGCTCAGCCAGGGCGGCTTCGAGCTCGTCGCCTACGCCTGGTTCTCGGTCGGCTGATGGCCGCGGCGCCGCAGCCGCGCTCTCCGCTCGCACCGGTCTTCCGACGGGTGCTGCTCAAGCTTTCGGGCGAGGCTTTGATGGGTCCTGCCGACTACGGCCTCGACGCAGGAACGATCGACGATCTCGCTCGGGAGCTCGTCGAGGTGCACGCCTCCGGGCTCGAGCTCGCACTCGTGATCGGCGGCGGGAACGTCTATCGGGGAATGAAGGCGACCGCTGCCGGCATGGACCGCGCGACGGGCGACTACATGGGAATGCTCGCCACCGTGTTCAACTCGCTGGCCGTGCAGGAGGCGCTCGAGCGCAACGGCGCCGACACGCGGGTGCTCTCGGCGCTCGACGTACGCGAGGTCGCCGAGCCGTACATCAGACGTCGCGCGATCCGTCATCTCGAAAAGGGCCGCGTCGTGATCTTTGCCGCGGGAACCGGCAACCCGTACTTCACCACCGACACGGCTGCGGCGCTGCGAGCGCTCGAGATCGACGCAGAGGCGATCCTGATGGCCAAGAACGGCGTGCGCGGGGTATTCGACGGTGACCCTCGAACGAGCCCGTCGGCGGTGTTCCTGCCCACGATCACCCACCTGCAGGCGATCGAGCGAGGGTTGAAGGTGATGGATACGACGGCGCTCTCCCTCTGCATGGACAACAATCTCCCGATTCACGTGTTCGAGCTTGCACCCGGCAACATCGGGCAGGTCGTCGCCGGCGAGAACGTCGGCACCCTGATCTCGACCCCGACCAAAGGAGACGCGTAAGTGGCTGCCATCGACGATTTCATCTCGGACTGCACGCAACGGATGAACAAGTCGGTGGACGCGACCCACGAGCACTTCAACGGTGTCCGCACGGGTCGCGCCTCCGCCGCTCTGCTCGACCGGATCCAGATCGACTACTACGGAACTCTGTCGCCGCTGAAGAACATCGCGACGATCACGGTGCCGGAGGCGCGGCTGCTCTCGATCCAGCCTTTCGATCCCACGTCGATCAAGCAGATCGAGCGGGCGATCCAGGAATCCGATCTGGGACTGACGCCGTCGAACGACGGCAAGCTCATCCGTCTTCCGATCCCGCAGCTCACCGAGGAGCGCCGCAAGGAGTTCGTCAAACAGGTGCGGAACATGGCCGAGGAGGGACGGGTCTCTGTCCGAAACATCCGCCGCGACGTGATGAAGCATCTCGAGGAGCTCGTCAAGAACGGCGAGGTGGGCGACGACGAGGAGCGTGCGGCCGAGTCGCGCGTGCAGAAGCTCACCGACGAGCACGTGCACCAGATCGACGAGCTCCTGAAGCGCAAGGAAGCCGAGATCATGGAGGTCTGACCCTCTTCGCTCTCGCGAAACGATCGGAAACCTTTGAACATCATTTCTCGTATTCGGACGCTTGCTCGAGTCCGCCAGTTGCCCGAGCGCGACCTGCCGGAGGTCGCGGAGACCGTCGCGATCATCATGGACGGAAATGGACGCTGGGCCCGCCGCCGCGGTCTGCCGACGGTGCTCGGGCACCGCGCAGGAACCCGTGCGTTGCGCCGGACCGTGGAGGCGGCGATGGACTTCGGGATCCGCCACATGGTGGTGTACGCGTTCTCGACCGAGAACTGGTCGCGGCCTCAGGACGAGGTCGATGCGCTGATGGAGCTCTTCGGCGAGACGATCGAGCGTGAGCTGCCGGATCTCGCGGAACAGGGCGTGCGTGTCCGCTTCATCGGGCGGCGCGACCGCGCGCCGGAGGGCCTGCGGCGCCGGATGGAGGCGATGGAGGACCGGACCGAGCTCAACACGCGGCTCGGGCTCTGGATCGCGTTCGACTACGGCGGACGGGCCGAGCTCGTCGAGGCGACCCGGCGGATCGCCGAGAGCGGCCTCGACCCGCGCGAGATCGACGAGAACGTGCTCGCCGCGCATCTCTACGCGCCGGAGCTTCCGGATCCCGATCTTCTGATCCGCACGAGCGGTGAGCTCCGCGTCTCGAACTTCATGCTCTGGCAGCTCGCCTACGCGGAGCTCGTGTTCGTCGACCGCCTGTGGCCCGACTTCGACGAGCGCGACCTGCGCGCAGCCCTCGCCGAGTACGCCAATCGGCGGCGGCGATTCGGCGGACGATGACGAACATCGTCTCGCGGCTTCTCGTCGCGGTTGCGGCGATCCCGATCGTGCTCGGGGCGATCTACCTGGGTGGCTGGTGGCTCTTTGCGCTCGTGGCGGTCGGCGCCGCAGTCGGGCTGCATGAGTTCTGGCTGCTCAGCAAGCGGCTTTCGCCGCTCTCGCCGGCGGGATATGCGGGCGGGATCCTCGCGCTCGTCGGTGCCGAGCTCGGAGGTGCCGAATGGATGATCGGCGGGGTGCTGACGACCCTCGCGCTCGCGTTCTTGCTGAAGGGGATGGCGGCGACGCGGGCCGCGCCGACGGTGTCGATCTCGGCGACGCTCTTCGGCGCCGTCTGGGTTGGTTGCGGGCTCGCGTTCATCCTGCTCCTGCGGGACATTCCTGCTCACGGCCGGCTGGCCGCGCTGACCGTCGTGCTCGCAGTCTGGGCGGGGGACACGCTCGCCTACGCGGGCGGGCGGCTGCTCGGGCGCCACCGGATGGCGCCGAACACCTCGCCTGGGAAGACCTGGGAGGGCTTTGCCTTCGGGACGGCGGCAACGGTGTTCGTCGCGTTCGTTGCGCTCTACAAGGCGAACTTCCTCTCGATCACCGACTCGATCCTGCTCGGTGTGGTGCTCGCGATCGCGGCGCCGATGGGCGACCTCTTCGAGTCGATGCTGAAGCGAGACGCGGGCGTGAAGGACGCGGGCGCGCTCCTCGGGGGGCACGGGGGGATGCTCGACCGCCTCGATGCGCTCCTCTTCGCGGTGCCGGCCGCCTACTTCTGCATCGCGGCCTTCGGCTACAGCTGAGGCCTCTCTGAGGCGTGCTGTTCGGTCGGCGCTCAAGCCGGTGTCTGACACCAGGTGTTTTGGCGCGACGAGAGCGTTTGCGGGGCACTAATACCGGGTGTCTGACACCGATGTTGTCAGCGGCTCGCGCCTCGCCCGGCGGGGCTCCACCGGCCCCGCGGTACCCTGAGGAGGGATGAAACGGATCGCCCTGCTTGGCGCGACCGGCTCGATCGGGCGCCAGGCGATCGAGGTGATCGACGCGCACCCCGAGCTCGAGCTCGTGGCGGCGACGTCGGGCACGCAGCCGATCGAGGGGCTGGCGCCGCTGACGCAGACCGGGGGAGACCCGACCGAGCTACTCGAGCGGGCCGAGCCGGACATCGTGCTGAACGCCGTGGTCGGCTTCGCAGGGCTGATTCCCACGATGTGGGCGCTCGAGAACGGCGTGACGCTCGCGCTCGCAAACAAGGAGAGCCTCGTTGCCGCCGGCGAGCTCGCGCTCGCCGCCAAAGCAAGAGGCGGGGGAGAGCTGATCCCCGTCGACAGCGAGCACTCCGCACTCTTCCAGTGCGCGCTCCTCGGCGAGCCCGAGAGCGTCGTCCTCACCGCGAGCGGCGGGCCTTTTCGCGGCAAGTCGGCGGACGAGCTCTCCGAGGTCACGCCCGAAGAAGCGCTCGCCCACCCGACGTGGACGATGGGCCCGAAGATCACGATCGACTCGGCGACGCTCGCCAACAAGGGCCTCGAGGTGATCGAGGCGCACTTCCTCTTCGGCATCGCCTACGACCGGATCGAGGTCGTGATCCATCCGCCGTCGATCGTCCACGGGCTCGTCCGTTTCAGCGACGGCTCCGCGATCGCACACCTCGGAAACCCGGACATGCGCGTGCCGATCTCGTACGCGCTGACCTACCCGGAACGGGCCGCGACACCGGTCCCGCCGCTCGAGCTCCGCACGCTCGAGTTCCACGAGCCCGACACCGACACCTTCCGCATGCTTCCACTCGCCCGCGAGGCAGGAGAGCGCGGCGGAACCTACCCCTGCGCCTACAACGCCGCGAACGAGGTCGCCGTCCAGGCGTTCCTCGAGCGCAGGATCGGCTTCCTCGAGATCGCTCCGGCCGTCGAGGACGCCCTCGGCGCGGTCGACGGCTCCTCCGCCCGCGACCTCGCAGAGCTCGTCGAGGCCGACGCCCGCGCACGCGACCTGGTGCTCGTGGCGTGAGCATCGCGATTGCCATCTTCGGGCTCGCCGTCCTGATCCTGATCCACGAGGCCGGCCATTTCTTCGCCGCCCGAGCCGTCGGGATGCGGCCGCGGAAGTTCTACATCGGCTTCCCGCCGGCGCTCGTGAAGAAGAACCGTGGCGGCGTCGAATACGGGATCGGCGCGATCCCGCTCGGCGGCTACGTGAAGATCCCCGGCATGCACAGGGCCGCCCCCGGCGACCTGCGTGCGAGCCTCAAGGAGGAGGATCAGGAGGCGCTCGCGCCCGAGCTCGACCGTCTCGACGCAGCGCTCCAAAGCGGAGATGAGGAAACCGCCCGCAGCCTCCTGCCGGCGCTCGAGGCGCGCCTCGGCAACAACCGCATGCTCCAGGAGCTCGACGGCTCGCTCGCCGACGACGCGTACTGGCGCCAGAAGACGTGGAAGCGCATCGTCGTGATCGGCGCCGGCCCGTTCGTGAACCTCGTCTGCGCACTGATCCTCTTCGCTGCCGTCTTCATGACCGTCAGCCAGCTCCCCTCGCGCACCATCGCCGCCGTCGTGAAGGCTCACCCCGCTGCCGCGGCCGGGCTCGAGCAGGGCGACCGGATCGTCGTCCTCGCCGGCCGCCCGGTCAAGGCGACTACGCTGCCCGATCAGATCAACGCGACCCACGGCCGGCCCTTCCGGCTGACCGTCGTTCGCAAGGGGAAGCGCCTCGAGCTCGGCCCGGTCAGCGCGAAGCTCGACGGCGGCCGCTACCGGATCGGAATCGAGATCAAGGGCATCAACGGCCCCGGCAAGTCCCTGCCCGCCGCGAGCCGCGAGGCCTTGCACGAGACCTGGTTCATCGTCGACGGCGAGGTGAAGGGCATCGCCCAGCTCTTCGTCGGCAAGGGGACGAAGGACGTCTCGAGCACCGTCGGGATCGTCCGCGACACCGCTCAGGCCTACCGCGTCTCGCTCGCCGACTACTTCTACGTGCTCGGCTTCATCAGCCTCGCGCTCGCAATCCTGAACCTGCTCCCGATCCTTCCGCTCGACGGCGGCCATATCGTCATGTCCATCCTCGAGAGCCTCCGCGGCCGGGCCTTCTCGCAGCTCGCATACTTGCGCTACAGCGCCGTCGGGGTGACGCTTCTGCTGTTCCTGTTCTCGATCGGCATCCGGAACGATCACCTGCTCCCGTAGGATCCGGGGGTGGGTAGCGAGCTCTCCGTCAACGTAGGCGGCGTCCAGATCGGTGGCGGCGCGCCCGTCGTCGTTCAGTCGATGACCCTGACGAAGACGCACGATGTTCCCGCGACGACCGCGCAGATCGCCGCGCTCGCGAGCGCCGGCTGCGAGATCGTCCGCGTGGCGGTGCCGAAGTCGGAGGACGCCGAGGCGCTCTCGAAGCTCGTCCGCTTCTCGCCGGTTCCGATCATCGCCGACATCCACTTCAACGCGAGCCTCGCGCTGAAGGCGATCGAGGCGGGTGTCGCAGCGGTACGGATCAATCCCGGCAACATCGGCGGCCCGGACAAGGTCGCCGAGGTCGTGAACGCGGCGAAGAAGGCCGGGATCCCGATGCGGATCGGCGCCAACTCGGGCTCGCTGCCGAAGCACCTCGATACGCTCGCCCAGGAGGATCAGGCCGCGGCGCTCGTCGAGGCGGCGCTCGAGGAGGTTCGGCTGCTCGAGAGCCTCGACTACTACGACTTCAAGATCTCGGTCAAGTCGAGCCATGTGCCGACGATGATCCGCGCGTACCGGATGCTCTCGGGCCGCGTTCCCTACCCTCTGCACCTCGGCGTCACCGAGGCGGGCCCGCCGTTCACCGGCTCGATCAAGAGCGCGGTCGGGATGGGCAGCCTTCTCGCGGACGGGATCGGCGACACGATCCGCGTCAGCCTTACCGCGGATCCCGGTCGAGGAGGTGAAGGTCTGCTGGGAGATCCTGAAGGCGCTCGGCCTCCGCGAGCGAGGCCCGGTGCTGATCGCCTGCCCGAGCTGCGGCCGCGACAACGTCGGCGTCCAGACGCTCGCAGAAGAGGTCGAGGAACGCCTCGGTACCTACGAGGAGCATTTCGAGGTGGCGGTACTCGGCTGCGCGGTGAACGGCCCGGGCGAGTCGGGCGATGCCGACTTCGGGATCGCCGGCGGTCGCGACGTCGGGTTCATCTACGCGCACGGCAAGGTGCTGCGCAAGGTCGAGTCCGAGATCCTCGATCGACGAGCTCTTCAACGAGATCGACCAGTGGATCGCCGCCGGGATGCCGCGGCCCGAGCGCCGCAGGATGGCGAAGCCGGCCGCGCTCGCGATGGCCGAGGCGTCGGCCATCCCCCTCGAATAGCCTGGAGCTCGGAATGACGATCGACCTGGCTTCCAGGCTCTTCCTGCCGACCCTGCGCGATGCTCCGGCCGACGCCGAGGCGATCAGCCACAAGCTGCTCGTCCGCGCGGGCTACATCCGCCAGCTCAGCGCCGGGCTCTGGACCTTCACGCCGCTCGGCTGGCGGGTACACCGGAAGGTCGAGCAGATCATCCGCGAGGAGATGAGCGCGATCGGCGCGCAGGAGTGGTTCGCGCCGGTGCTCACCCCGGAGGAGCTGTGGGAGGCAACCGGCCGAGCCTCGATCCCCGAGATCTTCCACGTGGAGGACCGTGCCGGGCGACAGTTCGTGCTGCCGCTGACGCACGAGGAGACCTTCACGTTCCACGCCCGCGAGCTCCAGAGCTACAGGCAGCTCCCGCAGTCCTGGTACCACTTCCAGACCAAGAGCCGCGACGAGCCACGTCCCCGCGGCGGCCTGCTGCGCGTCCGCGAGTTCATCATGAAGGATTCCTACTCCTTCGACCGCGACGAGGAAGGGCTCGAGGCAAGCTTCCTCGCCTATGAGGGGGCGTACCGGCGGATCTTCGACCGCTGCGGCCTCGAGTATCACGCCGTCCAGGCGGAGTCCGGGATCATGGGCGGGACGGCCTCGGTCGACTTCCTGGCACCCTCGGGCTCGGGCGAGAACACGCTCGTCACCTGCGTCAACGGTGATTTCGCCGCCGATCTCGAGATCGCGCAGGCCGTGCCGCGCCCGCCCGAGTTCCCACCGGTTCTCCCGGCGCCCGAGGAAGTAGAGACGCCCGGCATCACCTCGTGCGAAGCGCTCGCGGAGTTCCTGGGAATCGACGTCGCCGCGACGACGAAGGCGATGCCGATGACGAAGGACGACGGCACGGTCGTGCTCGCGTTGATCCGCGGCGATGACCGGCTCGAGGTGTTCAAGGTGAGCGCCGCGCTCGGAGCCGCGGTGAGGCCCTCGACCGTGGAGGAGATCCGCGACGCGTTCGGTGCCGAGCCGGGCTCGCTCGGCCCGGTCGGGTTCGAGGGCGAAATCGTCGCCGACGAGACCCTCCGCGAGGGCCAGTACGTCGTCGGCGCGAACCGCACCGGCTGGCATCTGCGCGGCGTGGAGCACGGGCGCGACTACGAAGCCCGCGTCGCCGACCTGCGCGTTCCGGTCGAGGGCGACCGCTGCATCCGCGACGGCGGCGAGCTTCGGTTCGAGACGGCGATCGAGATCGGCCACATCTTCAAGCTCGGGACGCGCTTTTCGGTGGCGCTCGACGCGACCTTCATCGATGAGGACGGCACGGAGAAGCCGCTCGTGATGGGCAGCTACGGGATCGGGCTCGGGCGGGTGATGGCGACGGCGGTCGAGCAGTTGCATGACGAAGCGGGTATCCGCTGGCCGGCTGCGCTCGCCCCGTACGATGTACACGTGGTCGCGTTGCCCGGTTTGGAGCGGCAGGCCGCCGAGGCCGCCTCCGAGCTCGAGCGGGGCGGGGCCGAGGTGCTTCTCGACGACCGCGAACTGAGGGCCGGCGAGAAGTTCGCGGATGCGGACCTGATCGGGGTGCCTATTCGGGTAACAGTGGGTAAGAAGACACTCGAGGACGGAAAGGTCGACGTTCGGAGACGCGACGGCAGTGAGGACAGACGTGTCGGGATATCCGAGTTGAGCAAGGAGGTTTTCAATGGCTAGGAGACGTAGGTTCAGCTCGGAGGCGTTCGGGCCCGCGATCGAGCGGCTGATGAACGAATCCGGAACGACATATCGCGGCCTCGCCGCGAAGACCGGCCTTTCCGCCGGGTACCTGAACCATCTCGTGCACGGAAACCGGCCGGTTCCCTCGAACGACGTGATTGCCCGGCTCGCCGAGGCGCTCGAGGTCGAGCCCGAGCACTTCCGCGAGTTTCGGCTACGGACGATCACCGAGCAGCTCGAGGCGATGCCCGACATGGTCGACAGGCTTTACAAACGCCTAGCCGTCTAGTCCCAACTATCCCCCGGGCAGGCCGTCCCAATCTCTGAAGCCGGTCGGGACCTCGGCGTGATCGCTTGGGGGCGAGGAGGTCCCGGCCGGCCTCCTTCTGGCGCCGGTAGCATGGCCGCACGCTCGGGGTGTGGCGCAGCCTGGTTAGCGCGCTTGTCTGGGGGACAAGAGGTCCCCGGTTCGAATCCGGGCACCCCGACTACGTCTGCGAGACACAGGCCGTGAGGCGTGACGCACTAGCGGCCCAAACGAGTGAGGAGGGGCGTGCGGGTGCTGTCCAGTCAGGCCCAACAAGCGGTGGGGATTCCGTTTCCGCCACGTACCAGGCGCACTGAGTCCACGTAGAAGGTCGTTGTCGGTGTTCCCTCGAGCACGATCGCCGGTCGTACCAGTTTCGTCCCGCTAGGAACGGAGTCGGCGAAGGTGATCAGCTGCCATGAACCATTCAACCGTGTGGCTGTCGATTGGTCGTAGGTGGGCGTCTGCACCGTCTCGGAAATCCATTCGAGTGTTGGAATGACCGATTGGCCGGTGTCTCCTTTGATATAGAACGAGAAGATGTAGTGCTCGTTCTCGCTCGCCGGAATGGGTTCGCTGAGATAGACGCCAGAGGACGGGCTCCCGGCGGTCGCGACGCTCATGGCGGCCGTTGACCCTGCTGCATGCTGAGCGGTCGTTCGAGTGATTACCTCTGTTTCGGCGTTTCCGGTCCAGCCGCTTACACCCGCTTCGAAGCCACCATCAGGGATCAGGTTGGCACCTCGTCCGCGAACGCTTCCGCCCGCGTTGGGTGGTAACGGTTTGAAGCGCAGCGGCGGGTCAACGTGCCAAAGCGTGAGCGAAGGCCCGCTTCTGTATGGACGACCGAGACTCGAGAGATCGAAGCGCCGGAGACGCGTGCCGACGATCTGTTGCCGTGAGTTGATGACGATGTAGGCGGGAGCGAACGGTCTCCCGTTCCTGAGGACGAGCCCGCTGAGACCCGTCTCTAGCCGTTGCGGCGGGCCGAGGCCGTCGGCGGGGTTGGTGTCACCGATGTATTCGACGCCTCCGATGTGAGTGTTGAACCACTCGGTCCAGACGGTCAGGAGATCTTGCTGGACTGCCGCTCTGGCGCAGAGCTGGTGCGGACCGCCGAGATAGACGAGGTTTGCACTGGTGCCGGGCGGGAGCGCATGATCGACCCAGGAAAGCGACTGAGCCTGCACCCCCGTCAAGCTGTCCCTGAAGTCCGCGCGGCTCGTGACGACGGCGAAGGCGAGCACAACGGTCAGGATCGGAAAAACCGAAAGCCTGGCGACCAAGAACGTTCCCGCGCCAACCGCGGCGATGAGGATCACCCAGACACGGAAATGCACCGCGGGGATTCGACCGTCGAGAGCAACCAAGAACGACGCGGAAGGAACGTCGACACCGTTGGCCGTCTGGACGAGCCTCTCGGGCAACAGCGCTACGAGCGTGACAGCAGCAGCTGCAGATCCCGCCGAAAGCCAGAAGGGCCGCTCGAGCCCTCGCCATAGCCACTGCGCCATGCAGGTCAGGACGAGGGGCGTCACGTAGAAGAGGTTCCGCTCGTGAAGGCGATGCAAGCCGTACGGGCTCGCCGAGAGCAGCGCCACCGACGCGACCAGGCTCAGGCTCAGACCGGCTGCCACCGCTCCGGTAGAACGAACACTCGGCGGCGCGTCTCGGCGGAGCATTCCCTTGATCGCGACCGGCAGAGCCACCAGGGCAACCACCCCCAGCGACAACTCGAACAGCGCGACATTCCATGCCGCCCACTTGAGCATGCCGCCGATCCGGTCAAGCGAGCCGAAGACGACATTGTAGGAGCTCGTCGGAACAGCAACACCGAAGCTCGTCGCAGCGATGCCTAGCGCGAGCAACCCCGTAAACACGATCAGCGTGGGGATGAAACGACGAAGAGCAGCCACCACCCCCTGGTCGTCGAGTGCGCCAGAAAGCAGGATCGCAGTCAGGGTCCCGAGCGCGACGGTCAAGCCCTGGGCGCGAACGCCAACGAGAACGGCGAGCATGCCGAGCATCGCAGCCTGACGCGATAACGTCGGCCGTTCCAACGTCCAAACGAGAACCGCCGCGAATGCGACAACACGGGGTAGAAAAGCGACTCGGTCATAACGAGCGACGAGTACGCCGTCCACGGAACCATCACCGACAGCGCCGCCACACCCAGCGCCCAGCCGCGGCGGTACGACCCGCCGAGACAGCGCGAAGGCCGGGACTGCGGTCAGCGCCATCGAGATCGCGTTGATCACCTTCGCAGCAGCAAGCGCGTCCGCACCGTCCGCCGTGAACCGAAACGCCGGAGCCAAGACGAGCGGGTAAAAGGTCGAATACCCGACATTGACGCTCCCCCGAAAGACCGGGGCCCCATGCAGCGCCCAACCCTTTGCCAGCCCCTCATAGATCAACTCATCCCCAAGTACCTCCGGAACGTGATTCGCCTCCCCCAAAAAGACCCGAAAGAGCGCGGCCACCGCGACAATCGCACTCAATGCAACCACCGTAGAAACACGAAGCCGCCGCCTCCCGAGACGCCCACTCGAGAAGCCAGCCCACTCAACCAGCCCCCGCCGCCAGCCAGCCGGCGTGCAGCGAGCCGCAATACCGACCGCGAGGGCCGCTGCAGCGACACCCACGACGACCACAGGGCTGAAAGCCATGAAGCCACGGCGTACGAGCCGCGGGATCACAGAACCGCCAAACCATCCCGATGCCACCGCAATCAAGACCAAAACCGACACACCCACCGCCGGGAAGCCCACGTGACGCGCCACGTCAGGAGCAGGTCTGGTCAGCTCAAACCCTCGCGCACGGCCTCAACTACGAAGCCACCGCCCCGACTCGCCACCGCTCGTGAAGCGACACGGTCGGCCGTAACGCGTACACGACAGACGGAATACCCACCACTCAATATCAGCCCACCCTAACGCCCACTCCGGGTGATTTCTCAGCGTCCCCGGGTTCCGCGGAGAAGTCTCCGGTCAAATCCGGATGGCTCAGGTCGGCCTCGTCGAGCAAGGAGCTCCCACCTCTGCTCGAGCCGACCTTCAGCGATCTTCGCGCGACGAGGGGCATGCCAACATTAGGCTCAAGCCCAAAAATTTGGACACCGTAGCGGTACCCACGGGTACCGGGCTAAGCCGCATGGTTGCAAGCGTTACGGGTCGTTCCTTGCCGCTCGTCGCCGTCGGCTAACTACTTTGGGGGACAAGAGGTCCCCGGTTCGAATCCGGGCACCCGACTCATTTGGTGCCGGTATCCTCCGGCGACAACTATGGGCATCATCGGGGCGCATGATGGCGCTTGCACCGGCGTCGCCGGCAGATGATGGGCGCCGTGGAGACCGACCACGCCGCCCAGGAAGCCCTGCCCGCGCCCGCGTCGGCCGTGCCGGATGTCGCGCAGGCCCCGGTCGCACCCTCCGTCGCCCGTCATGCTTGCGCTCCAGCGCGGCGCCGGCAACGTGGCCGTCTCGCGCATGCTCCAACGGGATCCGGCCACGCTCGTCCCGGGCAGCGAGGAGTACGACACCGCGCGCAAGGACCGGGACGCGTTCGTCGCCGCGGGCAAGAAGGGCCCGAAGACCTACAACCCGACGGCGCGCAATCCGGACAACTACTACGGCGGCTTCGATGTCGAGTACGACCCCGCCGCCGAGGCCCTGAACATCAGCCTCAAAGGCGGTGTCCTGTTTCTGGCGGGGATCACGCTCGACGCCTCCGGCAATGCCGTCGCGGTCGAGAGCAGCGCGGAGACCGCCGCGGCGGTCGCCACGATCAACAAGCTCCCTCCGGCCGATCGGTCGGCCGCAGTCAACGCGTGGCAATGGTCGAGCCAGGGCGGTCCCGACTCGGACGACGAGACGACCTTCCTCAGCAAGTTCCAGTCGTCCGTCCACGACGCCTGGACCGACCAGCATCCGATCCACGCGACGAAGAAGTACTGGGAGGATCTGGGCGCCACCGTGACCGTCGACGTCACGGTCTCGAAGCTCGCCGACGCGGCGAGCAAGGGAGCCGACCAGCACATGCTCGTCAACGCCAACAAGGTGCCGGTCGGTTTCGTCGGCGGGGCCGCCGACGTGCACCGCGCTGCGGGCAAGACCGGGCCGAACGACAACATCATGACCGTCACCTCCGAGGACGTCGTGCCGCGCAAGGACGACCTGCTGGAGAGCGACGTCGACTTCCAGCCGGGCAAGGGCCTGCTCACGCCGGCGAGCGTCGGCACGGTCTGGCGGCTCGCGAAGCAAATGCCCAACCCCAAGCCCGGCACGACGATCGAGATCGCCGGGCTGACCGTCAAGGTGGAGGGCGAGGACGTTCAGCAACGCAAGGACCGCTTCGACGCCGTCCTGGATCACCTCAAGCAGGGCGGCGGCATGGACCCGAGTCGCGCCACATTCGTGGACGGCGGAACCGGCGACAAGGGGCACATCACGGTTGGCGACGGCAAGGCGCAGACGGTCGTCGCGCACGAGTCCGGGCACATGTTCGGGCTCGACGACGAGTACACCGGCAAGGGCGCCTACGCGCCGGGCAAGACGACCGAGCACACCAAGCTCGCCGCGTCGGAGGGGATGGCGGGCGCGATGCACGCCAAGTCCGACAGCATCATGTCCGAGGGCGCCAAGGTCCGCCCGCAGCACTACACGACCTTCCTCGACGCGCTGAAGTTCGTCAGCGGTATGAACGAGTGGGACATCGGCCCCAAGCAGGTCGTCAAGCCCCCGAGCGGCGCGGGCGACTTCCCAACCCCGGCGCCGTCCCCGGAGACGGCGGGACCGCCGTTGCCTGAGGCCCCAGAGCCGCTGCTGCTCGAGCGCCGCATCGAGACGCGGGACGCCGCCTACGTGGATCGCATCACCGCCGACGGCCGCACGTGGAAGCTGAGCACCGTCGACGCGCGCTTCGAGGGCGGCAAATGGACGTTCGGCAGCCAGGAGCCGGTGTGGGAGCAGTCCGGCTCGGTGACCCCCGAGCAGCTCGACGCGTTGCGCGCGGCAATCGCGGCATCCGGCTTCTTCGACACCCCCGCGGACCTGCGCCCGGAGCGCCGCGGCTCGACCGAGGTGTGGACCGCCGAGCTCGGCGGTCGCCGCCACACGACGACGCTCCACGGCCGCGGCGGCGACGGCGTGCCCGAGCTCGACGCGCTGAGTGCGGCGCTCGAGGCAGCTACGCAGCCGGGATGATCATCTCGGAAGCAAGCCGCAGAACGCCTCCGCCACGATCGCCTCGAACTGACGCCTCACCCAGGCTGTCGACCGTTCCCCGGCAGCGTAAGGTGGCGTCGTGGCTCATGTGAGCACAACCCAGTTTCTCCTCGGCTTTGCGATCGCAGCCGTTGCGGGTGGAGCGGTATGGATCCACGCAGACCGCCACGGGAGCAAGAATCCGACGGCCTGGGCGATCTCGGTGACGCTCTACTTCCTCGCGATCGCGCTGCCCGTGTACCTGATCCGCAACCGGTGGCTGCGCCGTAGAGACGGCTAGGTCGCGTTCAACCGACCTCTCTCGAGATCGCCGGCGGTGCGGATCGCTCCGGCTAGGCTTTCGGCGGGGAAATGGCGGGGCCGGAGAAGATCGAGCTCTTGTACTGGGACGGGTGCCCGTCGTATCCCGAGGCGCTCGACCTGCTTCAAGAGCGTCCTCGCCGAGCGCGGGGTGGCCGCCGAGGTCGAAGGTGCGCGAGGTCCACTCGCACGAGGAGGCCGAGGCGCTTCGTTTTCCCGGCTCGCCGACGATCCTCGTCGATGGGCGCGACGTCGATCAGGAAGGCGCCGGCGGGCAGCCGTCGCTGAGCTGCCGGATCTACCGGCTCGCCGACGGCCGCGTCTCGCCGGTGCCGAGCCGCGCCCAGCTCGAGGAGGCGCTCGCAGACGAGCCTCTCACTCGGAAGCCCGCCACCCGACTTCACGCTCGAGGGCGTCGATCACGCCCGGCACTCGCTCGCCGGGCTACGGCGAGGCGGAGGTTCTCGTCCTGATCCAGTCGTGCAACCACTGCCCGTACGTGCTCGCCTGGGAGGGGCGGATGAGCGCGATCCAGCGGGACTACGCCGATCGCGGCGTCCGGCTCGTCGCGATCAACTCGAACGACGCCGAGCGCTACCCGGGCGACTCCTTCGCCGCGATGGTCGGGCAGCAAAGGAGGAGGGTTTCCCTTTCGACTACCTGTACGACCCGGAGCAGCGGTGGCCCACGCGCTCGGGGCCGAACGGACACCCGAGGTGTTCCTCTTCGACCGCGATCGCCGCCTCGTCTATCACGGCGCGATCGACGACAGCCGAGACGAAACCGCCGTCCATGCTCAGTATCTGCGTGACGCGCTCGAGGCGGTGCTCGCCGGGCGAACACCTGAGAAGCACCGAGACGCCGCCGGTTGGCTGCAGCGTCAAGTGGCTTCCGGCGATAGGCCGTCGGACCTATTTCGTCCGTATCTCGACCGCACCGCCTACTGGGCTGCGCTCTTCCTCCGGGCGCGGGCACCCAAGCCGTACCTGGCACCTACCTAGCCGCCTATCCTTCCGCGGTGTCCGCCGCGCGCAGCGTCTCGTGGCCTCTCGCGCAGATTCCGAATGCGCTCACCGTCGCGCGCCTGCTCGTCATTCCCGTCTACGCGGCGCTGATCCTCACCTCGACCGACGGCCACAGTTGGCCGGCGGCGATCCTCTTTGCCTGCGCTGCGGTCACCGACCAGGTCGACGGCTACCTCGCGCGCCGATGGCATGTCGAATCGCAGTTCGGGAAGATCGCCGACCCGCTCGCCGACCGGGTGCTGATCGACGTTGCCGTCGTCCTGCTCTGGCACGCGGGGCTGCTCCCGTGGGCCGCGTTCCTGATCCCGGCGCGGGACATCTTCCTGGTCGCGACGACACCGCTTGCCCTACGGCACGGCTACAAGTTCGAGGTCAACAGGCTCGGGAAGCTCGCGACGTGGCTCCTCTACGCGAGCCTCACGCTCGTGATGGTCGTCCACGGAACCTGGCCGCTCCTGCTCTTCTGGGCCGGATTCGGACTCGCCGTCGCCTCGCTCGTGCTCTACCTGCTGAAGGCCCGGAAGGAGATCGGAACGGAGCAGGGAACCTAGAAATCTCAAGTTGAGGTTGACGGTTTGAGGCGTCTGCGCTGTAATCAATGGAAGTCGAACGAAAGGCTCAGGTGGAAATACTCCCGGATCTCGGAGCTCTCTCGGATGAGGAGCTCAAGCAGCTGAAGCTCGACCTCGAGGCGAAGGAACACGAGGTCAGCTACCAGCGTCGCGTTCTCCACGGCCAGATCGACATCCTCCGCGCCGAGATCGTGGCAAGGCTCCAGCGCACCGGGGGGAGGAGCGTCCTCGACGAGCTGGACGTCGATCGGCTCAGCGAGATCCTGTCGGGCAAGGCGTCGCCGCCGGAATGACGTTGCGGGGTGGCCTTTGAGTCACGTCTACTGCTCGGAGTGCGGCTTCCTGAACCCGGAAGCGGCGAACTACTGCTCCCGGTGCGGCGGGCTGCTCGAAAAGGGCGATGCGGCCGCGGAGACGACCCAGTCGTTCACCGCTGAGGAGGTCGCCGATCACGAGCACGACCTGCTCGACGTCCTCGAAGGCCCGGCGCTCGTCGTCCGTGCCGGTGGTGGCAGGGCGGGGGAGACATTCCATCCTGCGGGCGAACGGACACGGATCGGGCGTTCACCCGACTGCGAGATCTTCCTGGACGACGTCACCGTGTCGCGCAACCACGCGCTCGTCGTGCAGCGCGACGGGGCGTTCTATGCGGAGGACGGAGGTTCGTTGAACGGCACGTTCGTGAACCGGCGCCGGATCGACAGCGTTCGCCTCGAGAACGGCGACGAGCTCCAGGTGGGGAAGTACCGGATGACCTTCGTGGACAGCCGCTCATGACGAGCGCGGTGGAGGCTCAGCGCCGCGAGCGGCCGATTCGCATCGGCGAGGTGGTACGCCGCCTCAGCGAGGAGTTCCCGGACATCTCGATCTCGAAGATCCGCTTTCTCGAGGACGAGGGCCTCCTGAGCCCGCAGCGGACGCGGGGCGGCTACCGCCTCTTCGACGAGCATGACGTCGAGCGTCTCGTGACGATCCTCCGGCTTCAGCGTGACGAGTTCCTGCCGTTGCGGGTGATCCGCGACGAGCTGGCGGGGCCGGGCGCGTCGGAGCGCAAGCGCCGCCGGCCGGTCGGACTCGGGGAGCGGGTCGAGGCGATCGACCTGGAAGAGCTCTGTCGGCGCTCCGGCGTGACGCCCGAGCTCGCGAAGGAGCTCGAGGACTACGGCCTCCTCCGGCCGTTTCGGAGCGGCTCGGAGAAGCGGTATCCCGAGACGGATGCCGACATCGCCGCGGTGTGCGCCCAGGTGACGCGATTCGGCGTCGACGGCAGGCATCTGCGGACGTTCCGCACCGCGACCGACCGTGAGGCGGCTCTGCTCGAGCAGGTGATCGCCCCGGCGCTGCGCTCGCGCAACGCCGAGCGGCGCGCTGCGGGTTTGAACGACCTCCAGGCGCTCACCGACCTCGCCCAGGAGCTGACGGGGCTCCTGCTCTGGCGCGAGGTGCGAGAGATGGCTTCTCGGTGACCGCCGTCGATCTCCGCTCGCGGATACGCGAGGTCGACGACTTCCCGACCCCCGGGGTCGGCTTCAAGGACATCACGCCGCTTCTGGCCGATCCGGTCGCGTTGCGCCAGACGATCACGGACCTTTCCGCGTGGGTAACCGAACGAGGCGCGGACCTGGTGCTCGGCGCCGAGGCTCGAGGGTTCATCCTCGGCGCCGCGATCGCCTCGGAGGCAAAGGCGGGCTTCGTGCCTGCGCGCCGGCCCGGCAAGCTTCCGCCGGAAACGGTCGGCGCGCGGTACTTCCTCGAGTACGGCGAGAACACCCTGGAGGTGCACCCGGATCTGATCCCGCCCGGCTCGAAGGTCGTGATCCACGACGACGTGCTCGCGACGGGCGGGACGGTCGAGGCGATTCGCGGCCTCGTCGAGCAGCTCGGCGCCGAGGTGGTGGGGGCGTGTTTCATCATCGAGCTGACGTTCCTCGGTGGACGTGAACGGCTCGACGGCATCGACGTCCACGCGCTGATCTCGTACTAGGATCCCCGAAAGAGGGACGGCCGTGGCGGTCGGAATGACCCCTGGCGCCAGGGATGGCAGCAAGGGGCGGAACCGTCGATGATCGAACCATGAGCAGCCACGCCGAGTTGATCGCGGATCCAGCCGGGCCGATGCCTCATTCGCACCGGCTCGCACGGCTCGTTCTCGTCCCGGCGTTCACGACGGCGAGAGAGCGTCTCGATGTGGCGCTCGGGCCGGAGCTCACGCGATTCCTGATTGCCGCCTTGACCGCAGAGGGTCGCGGCGGCACGGGTTTCGCCTAGCGGCTTACGACCGGCTCGGGTCGTCTTCGCCGTAGGTCCGGACGTACAGGAAGATCCCGGCGCCTGAGACTGCTCCTGCGACGAAGGAGAGCGCGCCGGAGAACCCGACCGCGACGCCGCCGATCCAGATGAACGCGGCGAACAGCAAGGACCAGAGAAACGACGTAACCCCGTGAGAGAAAGCCGGCAGGCGCACGGCCGGAAGCATAGTCAGCCGAGAAACGCCACCCCTGTCAGAAGGAACAGTCGACGGGAGACGGCGGAGAAGGTTAAAAATTCACCGAGCCGGTGGCGCTTTCGTCCACCGATCCTGTTGGCTTTCCGCTTCCGCGTACGGCCCCCAGGAGCGGCTTCGACCTACCGGCGCTCCGTGCTCGGTGCAGGGGGCAAGCTACTCGGCCGCCGCGGTCGCGGCAAGGGCGCTCGAAACGGGATTCTTCGCATTTTGCGCACAGAAGTACTTTCGCGTTCCGACTCTTACCGGAACACTGTCGGCGCGGCACGGAGGGACAGGTCGTCGGCCTCGCTCGGACACCTGGTCCCGGGGGAGAACGGCGGCGAAGCTCGGTCGGAGGGACGCAGGCGTGGTTTCGTGTCGACTCGACATAACACCGATTATCGTGCATTGGGCCTCGAGGCTCGAGCACGGGTGATCGTCGACGTCGACATCCTGCTCGAGAGCGACGAGCTCCGGGTACTCGTGGAAGCTGCCGAGGAGCGCGGCAGGGTCCGTGCGTCGCGGCTCGGCGAGGTGCTCGAGCCGCTCGAGCTCGGCGAGCTCGAACGCGAGTCCGTCTACCGCGAGCTCGAGAAGCGCGCGATCGAGGTGATCGACGACGGCCCGGCACGCGAGCGGCGCGTCGCTGCGGTCGCGGCGCCGGTCGAGTCGACGACGGACGCGCTGCAGCTCTTCCTGCGCGAGGCGGCCCGACATCCCCTGCTGACCGCCGCGCAGGAGGTCATGCTCGCGAAGCAGGTCGAGCGCGGCGATCCGCTTGCGAAGCAGCGGATGATCCAGGCGAACCTACGTTTGGTCGTCTCGATCGCGAAGAACTACCGGAACCAGGGCCTCCCGTTTCTGGACCTGATCCAGGAAGGGACGCTCGGGCTGATCCGCGCCGTCGAGAAGTTCGACTGGCGCCGCGGGTTCAAGTTCTCCACGTATGCCACCTGGTGGATTCGCCAGGCGGTCGCGCGTGCACTCGCCGACAAGGCACGGATGATTCGGATGCCCGTGCACGTGGTCGAGCGCGTCCACAAGCTGAGCCGCGCCGAGCGGAACCTCTGGGCCGAGCTCGGCCGCGAGCCGACCCTCGACGAGATCGCCGTCGAGGCGAACATCACGCTCGAGCAGGCAAAGGAGGTGCGCGCCGCCCCGCGCGCAAGCTCCCTCGACGCGCCCGTGGGCGAGGACGACGACGCGGTCGTCGGCGACTTCGTCTCGGGCAACGAACCGCCGCCGGAGGAGCTCGTCGAGGAGACGATGCGGTCCGAGACGATCGCGACCTGCCTGCTCTCCCTCCCGAAGCGCCACCGCGACGTGATCATCCTCCGTTACGGCTTGGACCACGCCGATCCGCGCACCCTCGGCGAGATCGGCTCCCGCCTCGGGATCACGCGCGAGCGCGTGCGGCAGATCGAGGTCGAGGCCCTGGGCCGGCTTGCTTCGTTGCAGGAGCTGCGGCTGATCTGATCGCCGACGCGGCCGCAACCTACCGAGCCGAGTCTCCCCCCGATGGGCACCTCCGGCCGGGGCCCGACACGGGCCCAGGCTCCGATCCGATCATGCTGCGAGAATCCGGCCATGTTCACCAGATCGGGCCACCTGTATGACGCCATGTACTCGTTCAAGGACTACGCCGCCGAGTCCGCGCGGGTGCACGAGCTGATCCAGGAGCGGTCGCCCGGCGCCGCGAGCCTGCTCGACGTCGCATGCGGCACCGGGAAGCACCTCGAGCACCTTCGCTCCTGGTACGCGGTCGAAGGGCTCGACCTCGATCCCGTGCTGCTCGAGATTGCGCGCGAACGGCTCGGCGACGTGCCGTTGGTTCTCGGAGACATGACCTCCTTCCAGCTCGGCCGCGGGTTCGATTCTGTGACGTGTCTCTTCAGCGCGATCGGTTACGTCGGAACCGTCGAGCGGCTGAACGAAGCGATCGCGACGATGGCTGCGCACCTGAACGCGGGCGGTGTTCTGCTCGTCGAGCCATGGTTGAGCCCGGATGCCTGGATCCCCGGCCGTCCACACCTCTTGAGCGTCGACCAGCCCGACCTGAAGCTCGCCCGGATGACGATGTCCGGACAGGAAGGCCGCACCTCGATCCTGGACTTCAGCTACCTCGTCGGCACCGCCGAGGGCGTTCAGCACTTCACCGAACGGCACGAGGCCGCGCTCTTCACCGACGATGAATATCGTCAGGCATTCGTCTCGGCCGGGCTCACTGTCGAGCGCGACGAGGAGGGACTGAGCGGGCGCGGCCTGTACATCGGCCGGTCCACTGTCCCCCGCGCGGCATCCTCTTGACGGAGTCGGGGCTGCAATAGACGATTGTCGCGTGTCGGCGCCGACTCCACGCGACGCTCTCGACGGATACCTCGCGAACGGGATCTTCCCGCTGCGCCTCAGGTCGTGATCGACCTCGCCGGTTAGTTCCCGCTACCGTCGACGAGCACGTCGGCGCGGTCCGCCGGGCTCATCGTCGCGACGTAGCGATCCTCCTCCGGCATCCACTCCTCCACCCATCTGGCGCGAGCCGCCTCGCCGTCGCGGGCGACTCCGCGTGCAAGGCGGACCTCGTACGGTGCCTCGACCCAGACCCTGAGGTCGTAATAGCCGCGCAGCTCAGGGCGGATCACGTAGCTGCCCTCGACGATCACGACCCCGACGGCCGGGACGTCGTGCCATTCGGCCAGCTCGTCGCGGTTCCAGTCGTAGCGCTGGTAGCGACCCGGCGTGCCCGCGACGAGTGGTTCGAGCACCTGGTCACGGAGCCTTCGCCAGTCGAAGTCGCCGCCGATCTCGGCGTCGCCCTGCGACCCCCTCGCCGCTCGTTCGGCGGCGGGGCGGTAGAAGTCGTCGAACTGCACCACCGTCACGGTGGCGAGCCGGGCTTCGAGGTCGCGGGCCAGGCTGCTCTTCCCCGATCCGCCGCGCCCGTCGATGCCGACGAGCGGCGTTGCGGAGCGGGCGCGGAGATCGCCGATTCGTGCTTCCAGCAGCGCCAGGACGAAAGGGGCGTAGTGCGTTTGGAGACCTAGGCGAGCTCGTCGAGGCCCTGGGTCACCCAAGCCCTGAGCTCGGCCGAGCCTGCGAACGGCGCCTCGTCCGCGTCGGCCCGAGCGAGGACATCCTCTGCGCTCGCGCCGGCTCTCAGGCCGCTGTAGAGGTAGACGAGCGCCGAGGAACGCGGCCCGGTACGGCAGGTGACGACGGTCGGCCGCGGCAGCGGCTCGAGCGCAGCTATCTGGCGGCGGGCGAGCTCCATGTCGAGGACCGTCTGGCCGTCCGAGATGACGCGGGCGGACTCGCGGACGGCGGCCTCGGCGCTCGCATACGACATTCCGCCCGGGATCTCGGCGAACTCGTCGCTGCAGAGATAGAGCCACGACTCGGCTTCCGCCTCCCCGGCAAAGGCCTCGGGGTCGGCGACGAGCCCGCGGTTGAAGGTGAGGTCGGTCGGGCTCTCGAACTCGGCCATCGTCCCGAACTCTAACGCGAGCTACCCTTGCACGATGGCAACCCGACAGAAGACCGGCAAGTTCCTGAAGATGCCCTACGACTGGCGGCGCCCGACGGTGAAGCGCGTCAAGTACCGCTGGTGGAACCCGAAGGAGCCGCGATTCATCGTCCCGAAGGCGTTCGGGTGGGGCTGGTCGTTCAACTTCGCACGGCTCCTCAGCCGCAAGCCGCGCCGCTAGGGCTCGACGAGGATCCCACCCCAACTCTCGGGAGCGACGTCCTCGAGCGTCTCGGAGAACGTCCACTGGTGGCCGGCGAGATCGACGGCCGCGTACTGCCGCTCTCCGTACTCGAAGTCGGTCGGCTCCATCAGGATCTCGGCGCCCTTCGTCTTCGCGTGCTCGTAGTGCGCCCGTGCATCCTCGACCCGGACCATCACCGAGTGCGTGGCCTCGCCGGCGCGTGGCGACACCCGGTCTTTCCGGACATCGCCGATGATCACTGCGCCCTCGCCCGCGCGCATCTGCGAGCGGTGGTCCTCGCCGATCTTGATCCGCTCCGAGAAGCCGAAGACCTCGGTGAGCCAGGCGACCGCCGCGCGCACGTCGGGGTAGATCAGGACGGGAACGACCGGAGTCGAAGGGATCGAGCGGTTCGCCTTCATCCCTCGAGCTTAGTGGCCTCGAGGCCCGCGCACCAGGCGGCTATCGTGTGAAGCGCGGCCGACATGACTGCGCGCTCACTCACGTTTCCGGCTTCGATCCTGGCCCTCCTGGCGCTCGCCCCGGGTGCGGGTGCAGGCACCCGCGCGACAACCGCGCCCTTCGTCACCGCGACGGCCACGGCGCCCTGGGTCGTGCTCGGGAGCCCGGTCGGGATCAAGGGCACCGTCTCGCCCCACCCGGCCGGGACCCGCGTGACCTTGCAGAAGGCGAGCGCCGGCTCGTGGATCCGGATCGCCGCCGCCTCCGTACTCGGAAACGGCGTCTACTCCTTCACCGTCGAGCCGGCTGCGTCAGGCCCCGCGACCTATCGCGTCGCTTCCGGCGGAGTGACCTCGCCGGGTGTGCCCGTGTCGGTGCTTCGCTGGCACTATCTCGGAGACCTCTACGCCCGGCCCGCGGCCGGCGACCTCATCACCGAGACGATGGACGTGAACGGCGTCAGCGACCGTCATCCGGTCGCCCTCGACGCCGGCTGTTACAACGGCTACGGCGGCGATGCCTGGGTGGATTATCCGCTCGGCAAGCGCTACGAGACGCTGACGGCGACCATGGGCCTCGGCGGGTATGTCGAGACGGGCTCGACCGGGAGCTACCAGGTGGTCGGCGGCGGCAAGACGCTCGCCTCCGGCAGCCTCGTTCCCGGCGCGTCGAAGAAGATCAGCGTCTCGCTCGGCGGGCTCTCGAGCGTCCGCCTGAAGATCAACGTTCCCGACCCGAACAACGCGGGCGGCTGCGGGCTCTCCTACACGGAGGTCGTCTTCGGCAACGCCCAGGTGCTCGGGCCCTGAGCCTGCGCTGCTCGAGCTGCAAGAACGAGCGCCCGGCGACGGAGGGCCCTTGCCCGTACTGTGGAGCGCCGGCATATCCACACCGCCGCAGCGCTGAGGAGCACGCGGACTACCTCCGTGCCGTCGCGGAGCGCGACCGGCTCAGACCTGAAGGTAAAGCTTGAGCGCCGGTGCGGTGCGGCGGAGCTCGCGTAGGGCCTTGTTCTCGAGCTGACGGACGCGCTCGCGGGTGATCCCGAGGTCGGCGCCGAGATCCTCGAGCGTCTGGGGGGCCTGGCCGTCGAGGCCGTAGCGGCGCGCGAGCACGTACCGCATCCGCGGTTCGAGCGAGGCGAGAGCCACCTCGAGCTCCGAGTCGCGATGCGTCTCTGTGGTCGCCTCGATCGGCGACTCCGCCTTCTCGTCCTCGATCAGGTCGGAATACATGCTCTCGCCGTCCCCGACCGGAGTCTCGAGCGAGACGGGATGAGCGACGAGCTCCAGCAGATCGCCGACCTTCGCAGTCGGTACGCCGGCCTCGATCCCGATCTCCTCGTGTGTCGGGTCGCGGTTCAGCTTCTGGGTCAGCGTCCGGCGGGCCCGCAGTACCTTCCGCACCTGGTCTCCGACGTGAACGGGCAGGCGGATCGTCCGGCCCTGGTCGGCAAGCGCTCGCGAGATCGACTGGCGGATCCACCACGTCGCGTAGGTCGAGAGCTTGTAGCCGAGCCGGTAGTCGAACTTCTCGACGGCGCGGATCAGGCCCATGTTCCCTTCCTGGATCAGGTCGAGCAGCGGGACGTCGGCCTTCGTGTAGTTCCGGGTGATCGACATCACGAGGCGGAGGTTCGACTCGATCAGGCGCTTCTTCGCGGCCTCGTCGCCCATGTCCTTGCGGCGCGCGAGCTCGCGCTCCTCCGACGGAGTCAACAGCCGTCCATCGCCGAGCTGGCGGACATAGAGCTTGAGCGGGTCCGCCGAGACCATCCGCTCCTCGGCCGTGAGGTGGGCGTTGTCGGGCTCGTCCTCGTCGACCTCGGGAGCGGCCGGGTCGTCGAGGTTCGGCAGGAGCTCGACGATCGGCTCGGAAATCTCCTGCTCGAAATGGGGTTGCGAGACAGCCACGCTTACCGTCGCTATCGGCCTACCGCCGGGGATTCTTGAGCCTCGCCTGGGTTCGCGAGCCTGAACCGACGGTCAGGCTCAAGGCGACCAACCTCCTGGTCGATCATCCGTCCTAATACCTAGGATCTACGCCCAATGTGTGGAATAGCCGGATACAGCCTCTCGCCCCACTCGCGGCTCGAGCGCACGCTCGCCGCTCAGGCACTGCTGGCTGCGATCGCAGAGCGCGGAACCGACGCCGTGGGCTACGCCTATCGGGCCCGCGGGGCCGCCGTGGTCATCAAGCAGCGCACCCCGGCCTCGAAGCTCCTCGAGCAGGTTGCGGTGCCGGCCGACGCGACCGAGCTGCTGCTCCACGTGCGCGACTTCACGAAAGGCCATCCCTCGATCGAAGCGAACAACCATCCGGTTCGCCACGGCCCTGTGATCGGCGTTCACAACGGCCGGATCCTGAACGACGACGAGCTGCTTGCCGAGCACTCCTGCTCGCGGGCCGAGCCGGAGATGACCGTCGATTCCGAGGCCGTGTTCGCCGTCGCAGCGCACGCACGGAGCGAAGCGAGGGCCTTCGAGGCGCTCTACGGGACGATGGCCGCCGCCTGGCTCGACGAGCGCCACCCCGACGTCGTTCATCTCGGCCGTGGGGTCGGGCGGCCCCTCTGGCTCGGCGAATGTCGCGACGGCAGCTTCTTCGCCTCGACCGAGTACGCCCTCGAGGTGACCGAGAGCTACTGCGGCCTGCACCTGCGCAAGCGGCGCATCGAGGACGGCATCGTGCTCACGCTCCATCACGGGAACGTCGTGAACCGGCAGCGCTTTCGTCCGCAGGCCTATACCGAAGCCGACCCGCTGCCGGAGCCCGGCGGGATCCAGGAGCGCGACTCCTGCCTCCGCCGGCTCGCTTCGATCGCCGCCGCTGCTTAGACCGCGAGCGTACCGTCGGGGCGAACGTCTGCCCCCTGTTCGAGCAGACGATTGCGGATCAGGAACTGGAAGGTGGCCCACGCGCCGCGGCGGGAATCGAACATCCGGTAGACCTGCCACTCGGTGAGCATCCCGGGCGTCGTCCTGCGGATCGAGGCCCACTCCGCGAACTTCGGTAGCCGCCCGATCTCGACAGCGAGCTCGGCGCCCTGCTCGATCGCGCGTTCGAGCCGCTCTTCGCCGAGGGCGATGTCGTAGCCTGCCTCCCGCAGGGCGGCGCTGAGCGATCCGAAGGTGTGCCAGTAGAGCGATTTCGACGGCATCCGTCCGCGGCGGTCGTCGAGGTCGCGCGCGGTCGGCATCCGCCCGAGCTCCTCGCCGAGCGCCCGCAGCACCTCGAGTAGCTCCTCCCGGGTCGCGAATCGCCTCGGGACGAGGCCGGCGGCACGCTTGGCCGCGTTCCAGGTGCCGAAATGCTCGATCACGGTCTGCGGGTGGACGTGCGTGTCCGGATCGGCCGCGAACTCCTTCATCGTCGGCGACCGGCCGAGCCGGGCAGCGTGTGAGCGCAGCTCCGAGAGGATCTGCTCGTCCGAGTAACGCTTGCGGATCGCCGTCTGGAACGAGGCGAGCTCCGCCTGATCGATTCCTTCGATCGCCCGGTAAGACCGCTTCGCCGCCATGCAACAAATGGTAGATCATGCTGCAGCTTTTACAAGTAGGGGCAAGTTTTTAGAGGGGCTGCCTCCACTGCCCGGTACTCTCAGGCGATGCTGCTCGGGCTCGAAGTTGCAACCGCACGCTCGGTGGGCGCGCTCTCGCGCCTCGCCGGCCGCGGCGGCGGAACGACGCTCCCGGGCAAGCTCCTCCTGACGGTCGACGCAGGCGCGATCGACCGCCTCGCAGCCCAGCTCGAACGCGGCTCGGTGCTCGTCTCGGCGACGAACGGCAAGACGACGACGACTGCGATGGTCGCCCAGATCCTCGGCGGCCGGCTCGCCTACAACCACTCCGGGGCGAATCTCCTCTCCGGTGTCGCCTCCACCCTGCTCACCTCCCGCGGCGCCGAGCTCGGGCTGTTCGAGGTCGACGAGGCGGCTCTCCCCGAGGTCGCGCGCCGGGTCCGGCCGCGGGTCGTCGCCCTCGGAAACCTCTTCCGCGACCAGCTCGACCGCTACGGCGAGCTCGAGCTCGTGGCCGAGCGCTGGCGTACCGCCGTCGGCGCGCTCGGGGACGCCCTGCTCGTCGTGAACGCCGACGACCCGCTGCTCGGCGAGCTCGCCCGCGGTCACACGCCGACGGTGACCTACGGCCTCGACGATCCCCGGCACGCGCGGGCCTCGCTCCAGCATGCCGCGGATTCGACGTACTGCCCCGTCTGCGGCGCGCCGTACGAGTACGCCGCCGCCTACGTCGGCCACCTCGGCGATTACCGCTGCCCGAACGGCCACGTCGCTCGCCTGCCGCTCGAGGTCGCCGCCCGCGAGATCGCACTGCGGGGGCTCGACGGGACCGACTTCATGCTCGTTACTCCGGAGGGCGCGACGCCTGTGCGGCTCGCACTGCCCGGGCTCTACAACGTCTACAACGCGACCGCGGCTGCGGCGATCGCGAGGGCGCTCGGCGAGTCGCTCGAGTCGATCTCCGCCGGCCTGACACGGTTCACCGCTGCTTTTGGCCGGTTCGAACGTATCGACGCCGGCGACCGGCGCCTGCTGATGCTGCTCGTAAAGAATCCGGCCGGGGCGAACGAGGCGGTACGCACGCTGCTCGACGGCCCTCCCCCACGCCTCGCCGTCGTCGCGCTCAACGACGCCATTGCGGACGGGCGCGACGTCTCGTGGATCTGGGACGTCGATTTCGAGCCGTTGCTCGACGGTCTCGAGCGTGTCGTCGTCTCGGGTGACCGGGCGGCGGAGCTCGCCCTGCGCTTTGCCTACGGCGGGCTCGCTCGCGAGCGGATCGAAGTCGTTCCCGACCTCGAGGCGGCCCTCGATCGCGGGCTCGAGCTCACCCCGGCCGGCGGCGAGCTGGTCGTGCTCCCGACCTACACGGCCATGCTCGGCCTGCGCGGGATCATCGCGGAGCGCGGCCTCGTCGCCGAGTTCTGGGAGCGACCCTAGTGAAGATCCGCGTCGGGCACCTCTATCCCGGCTACCTCAACATCTACGCCGACCGCGGGAACATCGCGGTGCTCGAAGGGCGCGCGCGGGCGCGCGGCCACGAACTCGACGTCATGGCGATCGGGCTCGGGGACCCGCTTCCAGCCGAGGTCGATCTGTTCTACGTCGGCGGCGGGCAGGACCGCGAGCAGGAGCTCGTCGCGCCTGATCTCGCGGCGCGCAGCGATGCGCTGCGAGCGGCCGCCGAGGCCGGATCCGCGTTTCTCGGTGTGTGCGGCGGCTATCAGCTCCTCGGGCGGTTCTACCGCGACCGCGCCGGGAAGGAACTACCCGGGATCCGCCTGCTCCCGCTCGAGACGATCGCAGGCGAGAAGCGAATGATCGGCGACGTGCTTCTCGACTGCGCCTGGGCCGGCGAGACGCTCGCCGGGTTCGAGAATCACGCCGGGCGAACGCTCCTCGACGAGGGAGCCGAACCGCTCGGGCGCGTGATCGCGGGATTCGGCAACGACGGCGCGTCTGGATTCGAGGGGTGCCGTTCCGGGCGGATCTACGGCACCTACCTGCATGGGCCTCTCTTGCCCCGAAACCCATGGCTCGCCGATCGGTTGCTCGCGGACGCGCTCGAGCACCACACAGGCGAACCGGTCTTCTTCGAGCGCCTGGACGACGAGCTCGAGTCGCGCGCGCACGCCGTCGCCGCCGACCGCGCCCGAACGCGAGGCGGCCGGCGCTAACGGATCCAGAGCGAGCCGAGGTACACGGCGGGATCCCCGGGCCGCCAACGCTCGACGAACCGCTTCATCGGCGGATGGACGACGACCTCCGCCAGCTCCTCGAGCGAGAAGAGCCGCAGACCGCGCACGGCGGCGTCGTGCGATTCGATGTCCTCGAGCGAGCGGTGCGAGAGGTCGGTACCGAAGACGATGTGGACGACGTGCC
Organism: uncultured Actinomycetota bacterium; assembly: GCA_963720045.1. Classification (GTDB taxonomy): domain Bacteria; phylum Actinomycetota; class Thermoleophilia; order Gaiellales; family Gaiellaceae; genus PALSA-600. The sequence continues at coordinate 298,177 of CAVREC010000008.1, forward strand.
GCTCCCCGGGTGTCCACGCCGGCGAGATCGACTCGGCCACCGCGATCGGGCCTTCGAAGACGAGCTCATCACCAAGGCTGAGCTCCTCCTCGAGCTCGCGCCGGAGCGCGTCGTCGAGCGTCTCGCCGCCCTCCACCCCCCCGCCGGGAAGCAGCCAGTACTCCTTCCCGGGCTTCTCCTGACGACACAGAAGCACCCGCTCTTGCCAGCGGATCAGCGCTGCGACGCGGATGCGCGGTGCGGGCTCCATCAGTGCAGCGAGGATCCGAAGCCGCGGACGCCGCGCTCGGAGTCGGGGAGCTCGTCGACTTCAACGAGCTCGAGCTCGGGGATCTCCAACACGACGAGCTGGGCGATGCGCATCCCGACTTCGACCACGAAGGCCGCGCCCGGATCGGTGTTCTGCAAGTTGATCAGGAGCTCTCCTCGGTAGCCCGAGTCCACCAGGCCTGGCGAGTTCACGATCGTGATCCCGTGCTTTGCCGCGAGGCCCGAGCGCGGCTGCACGAAGCCGGCGAAGCCCTCGGGGATCGCGACGGCGAGCCCGGTCGGCACGAGTGCCCGTTCGCCGGGAGCGAGCTCGATCCGCTCGCATGAGGCGAGGTCGAGGCCGGCATCGCCACTGTAGGCGCGTGCCGGGAGCACCGCCTCGTCGCGAACCCGTCGGATCGGCAGTTCGATCAGGCGCTCTCCCGCCGGGCGGCGTCGGCGATCAGGAACGGTGCGTAGCGCGTCAGGACATGACGCGGAAGCTTGGCGACGACGAGCACGCCGTCGGGTGTGTCCTCTCGCTGCTCGATCGGAGCACCGAGCGCGTAGAGCTCGGAGAGCCGCGCGCCCTCGTCGTAGGGGATCAGCAGCCGGACGGGCTCGAACCGGTTTGCGAACCGCTCCGCCACCCGGGCGCTCAGCTCTTCGAGGCCTTCGCCGGTCACCGCGGAGACCTGCGGCGCGTCGGGAAAGCGGTTCTCGAGGCGGCGTCGGCCGACCTCATCGACGCGATCGATCTTGTTCAGCACGAGCTGGACAGGAAGCTCGGAGGCCCCGATCTCGTCGAGTACGTCCTCGACCGCCGCGACCATCGCGTCGAGCTCGTCGTCACGGGCCGAGGCGTCGGCGACGTGGAGGATGATGTCGGCGACGAGCGTCTCCTCGAGGGTGGCAGCGAATCCCTCGACGAGTTGATGAGGCAGCCTGCGGATAAAGCCGACGGTGTCGGTGACGAGATAGCGGCGACCTTCGTGCTCGAAGCCGCGGGTCGTCGGGTCGAGCGTCTCGAAGAGGCGGTTCTCGACGGAGACCTCCGCGCCGGTGAGCGCGTTCAGGAGGCTCGACTTGCCGACGTTCGTGTAGCCGGCGAGCGCGATCGTGGGAACCTGGGTGCGCCGGCGCTCCTTGCGGCGGGTGTCGCGCTGGCGGCTCAGCCCTTTCAGGCGGCGCTTGAGCACGGACACGCGGTGGCGGGCAAGTCGGCGGTCGGTCTCGAGCTGGGATTCGCCGGGGCCGCGCGTGCCGAGACCGCCGCCGAGACGCTCGAGGTGCTGCCACATGCCGCGCATGCGCGGGAGGTTGTACTCGAGCTGGGCGAGCTCGACCTGGAGCTTGCCCTCGGCGCTGACGGCGTGCTGGGCGAAGATGTCGAGGATCAGCTGGGTGCGGTCGATCACGCGCGAGCCGATCGCGTCCTCGAGGTAGCGCTGCTGCACCGGATCGAGCTCGCCGTCCACGAGCACGCTTTCTGCATCGGACTCGTCGAAGGCCTTCTTCAGCTCCTCGAGCTTGCCCTTGCCCACGTAGGTCCGCGGCGCCGCGCGCGCCCGTTGCTGCACGACACGGCCGACCGGTTCGACACCGGCGGTGCGTGCAAGCTCTTCGACTTCGGCGAGCTCCTCGTCGGGATCAGCCCCCCGGGCCAGGATCGCGAGAAGGAACCCGCGCTCCGGCTCCTGGGAACGTGGAATCATCAACCCCATTATGCCCGCCCACCCTTCCGGATCAGCTCTCGCGGCTCGGACACTCGCTCTCGTCGACATCCACTCGCCCTCGCGCGGGGAATCCGAGCTGTACGAGTACGTGAAGGCGAATGTCCGCGTCCCGCTCGTCCACGACGACGGGGAGACGCTGCTCTACGCCGTGCGCTCCGGAAAACCGCTCGTTCTCCTCTCGGGCCATACCGACACGGTTCCGGCGCCAGGGAAACATCCCGGGGCGCATCGAGGGCGGCGTCGTGCACGGGCTCGGCGCGAGCGACATGAAGGGCGGGGTCGCGGTGATGATCGAGCTGGCGCGGTGGGCGGCGGAGGCCGAGCTCGCATACGACCTCGGCTGGCTCTTCTTCCCGCGCGAGGAGCTCGGGCCGGAGTGGAATCCGCTCCCCGCCGTGTTCGGGGCGGCGCCGTTGATCGACGAGGCGGCGCTCGTGATCTGCCTCGAACCGACCGACAACACCCTGCAGCTCGGCTGCCTCGGGAACATCAACGCGCGCGTCGTCTTCGAGGGGCGCGCGGCGCATTCGGCACGGCCCTGGCTGGGCGTGAATGCGATCGCGCTCGCGCTCCGAGGGCTCGCCGGCGTGCTCGAGCTCGAGCCGAACGACGTCGAGATCGACGGCCTCGTGTTTCGCGAGGTCGTGAGCGTCACGCAGATCGACGACTGCGGGAACGCGACGAACGTGATCCCGGCCCGCGTCGAGGCGACGATCAACTACCGCTTCGCGCCGACCCGGACGCAGGCCGAGGCCGAGGCGCGGCTGGAGCAGCTCGTCGGGGCGCCGATCGAGATTCTCTCGTCGGCCGCGGCGGCGCACGTCGCGCTCGACTCGCCGCTCGTCCAGCACCTGCGTGACGTCGGCGGTTTCGCGGTCGAACCGAAGCAGGCGTGGACGAACGTGGCCGACTTCGCCGGGCGCGGGCTCGACGCGCTCAACCTCGGGCCCGGCGCCACTCGGTATGCCCACACGGCGGACGAGCAGGTCGAGATCGCCGAGCTCGAGCGGACGTTCGACGCGCTCTGCCGCTTCCTCGCGGGGTAGCTTCCGGCGATGCAGCTCTCGCCGCTTCTCGCGGAGCTCTCGCGAGTATCCGTTCGCCCGGCTCGACGAGTGGCGCGCCGAGGCTCGTGCGCGCGGGCTCGACGTGATCGACTTCGGCGTCGGGGACCCGCGCGAGCCGACGCCTGCGTTCGTGCGCGAGGCGCTCGCCGCGCGGTCTTCGAGACGTGTCGTCGTATCCGCGGGCGGTCGGGTTGCCCGAGTACCGCGCGGCGGTTTCGGGCTGGATCTCGCGGCGGTTCGGGGTGGAGACGGATCCCGACGTCGAGATCGTGCCCACGCTCGGGTCGAAGGAGGCGATCTTCTCGTTCGCCCAGATGGCGCTCGGCGAGCGCCGGGTGGTCGCCGTGCCCGCGCCGGCGTATCCGGTGTACGAGCGCGGGGCTTTGTTCGCGGGCGCGCAGGTCGTTTCCGTTCCCTTGCGCGAGGGCTCGTCGTGGCTACCCGACCTGGGCGCGATCGACTTCTGGGACGAGATCGGGCTCTTCTGGACGTGCTACCCGAACAATCCGACTGGTGCGACGGCGCCCCTGTCCTTCTACGAAGCGCTCGCCGGCCGCGCCCGCGAGCACGGGTTCCTGCTCTGCTCCGACGAGGCGTACTCGGAGCTCTGGTTCGGCGACCCGCCGGCCTCTGCGCTCCAGGTGGCCGACCGCGAGAACGTGGTCGTCTTCAACACGCTCTCGAAGCGCTCGTCGATGACGGGCTACCGCTGCGGGTTCGTGTGCGCCTCCCGGCCCGTGGCAGACGCGCTGCGGACGTTCCGCCCGACCGTCGGCACCGCGCCCCAGGAGTTCGTCCAGCGGGCTGGAGAGGCCGCCTACGGCGACGAGGGCCATGTCGAGGCCGTCCGCGAGGTGTATCGGCGCAAACGCGAGACGCTCCTGCCCGTTCTCGAGGCAAAGGGTCTTCGGGTGGCGGGCGGTGACGCCACGTTCTTCCTCTGGCTCGCGGTGGAGGGCTCCTCCGAGGCGTTCGCCCGCCGGCTGCTCGACCACGGGATCCTGACCGCCCCAGGCTCGTTCTTCGGCGAAGCCGGCGAGGGGCACGTGCGGATGGCCCTCGTCCCGACCGAGGCCGACTGCGAACGGGCGGCAGCGATCCTCCAGACCGTGCTCTAGGTCGGTGTTTTCAGGCTAGACCAATCGACCCTGCTGGCTCCGCTCTGAGCCCGGCGTTTCAGGCTGTGCCTGACCCCGGTTTTCGCCTCGGGGGCGAGATGCCGGTTTGCAGGGAAGTCCGTGTTGTCAGCGGGCCGGTTGTTGCACTTTTGTTCCACCGTTGTCACAGTTTTGTGACCGTGTCTGACCCCGGTTCGCGCCCGCCTCGATCGGTCGTGGCCGGAAACGGCGGTTACGGCGGCACGTTTCGGCTGCTTCTCCTAACCTGGTTCCGGACATGGCGGAGCGCGGAGATGACGACCGAGGAGACGATCGCCGCGCTCGATCGCGGTGAGCTGCGTGTCGCGCGGCCCGAAGGCGAGGAGTGGGTCGTCGACGAGAACGTGCAGGCGGCGATCCTCGACTACTTCCGCACGCAGGCGATGGAGCCGCGGGAGGTCGGGCCGTTCGAATACCACGACAAGATCCCGCTCAAGTCGGGGTACGAGGAGCTCGGCGTGCGGGTCGTGCCGCCGGCCGTCGCGCGGTACGGCTCGTTTCTCTCGCGTGGGGTGATCCTGATGCCGTCGTACGTGAACATCGGCGCCTGGGTCGGGCCCGGGACGATGGTCGACACGTGGGCGACCGTGGGATCCGGGGCGCAGATCGGTGCCGGCGTGCATCTCGCCGGCGGTGTCGGGATCGGCGGCGTGCTCGAGCCGCCGGGAGCGCGGCCGGTGATCATCGAGGACGGCGCGTTCATCGGCTCCCGCGCGATCGTGACCGAGGGCGTGCGAGTCGGGCGCGAGGCGGTGCTGGCGCCGAACGTCTCACTCACGGCCTCGGTGCCGATCATCGACGTCACGGGCAGAGAGCCGGTCGAGCATCGCGGCTACGTCCCGCCGCGCGCGGTCGTCGTGCCCGGAACGCGCCCGAAGGAGTTCCCCGCCGGGACCTACCAGCTCTCCTGCGCGCTGATCATCGGTTACCGCACCGAAGCCACCGACCTGAAGACGTCCCTGAACGACGCCCTGCGCGAGTTTGGCGTCGGCTCGTAAGAGAGGTCAGGCGGTGAAGACGCTGCCGCCGGGGGACTTCTTGTGCGGTTTCCCGCCGAGGTTCCGGGCGCTCTGCTCGGCTGCGTGGAACCCGACCTGCTCCGCATCGGCGAACGTGGTTCCCTTCGTCATGAACGTGTAGAGCCCCGAAAGCGTATTGCCCTTGATCTGATAGACGGCAACGCCGGTCTGCGTCGAGTGCTTCTTGCCCTTTACGAGCTTGATCTCGATCCGCACGGCGATCGCGCCGGCGGGCAGTCGAGTGTCTTTCAGGAACGAGACCTTGTAGGTCTCGGTTACGCCTGCCTGCTTGAGCACCGCAGGCTTCTTGGCGCACGCGGTCGCTACCTCCGACACCTCCTTCAATGCTTCCTTCGCCCCACCCGGGACGTAGGTGACGACCTCGTTCGACACGGTCAGGCTCTTGCCGCTGTGCGCGTAGCGAACCTGGAGCCGGCCGGTGCGAAGCACCTCGCTCGGATAGCTCGCCCCACAGAGATCGAGGGTCGCCTCACCGATGATGCTGTTGCCGAACGGGTAGGCCTCGAGCGCGTACCCCGATCCGACCTGCGAGCCCGTCAGAACGACGTGGCTCAGGTTCGGGGCCGGGAGAAGCCGGAACGTGCGGGCGCTGGCGGCGAAGATCGGGCCGTATTTCGACCACGACGTACGCGGTGCCACGTAGATGATCCCGTACTCGACCTGGTCGTGGACGAACAGGTACTCGTCGGTCACGTTCGGTGCCCCCTTCTCCGACAGGTGGAGGCGATACGCGGCGCCGGCGGCGAGCTTCACCGGCGTGGAGACCGCCGACACCTTCTTGCCGAGCGACTTCTTCAGCGCGGCGACCGTCTCTGCGACGACCTCCGTTCCGGACACCGAGCCCACGCGCACGGCTCCGGCGTCCATGTAGACGTTCCCTTTCGCGGCAGGATCGATCACTGCCAGCCGAAGCGCGGCGTTCTGGCTCGCCTGCGCAACGAAGGCCTTGAAGGTCGGAACCTTCTCGAGTTGCTTGAACTGTGCCGAGCCGAGACTCCCGACTGCGACCCAGGTCGAGGGCAGGCTCAGCGAGAAGCCGCCTGTCGGAACCGGATAGAGCCTCATCGAAGCCGCAGAGGCCGGAACCGGCAGCACGATGCAGGCGACGAGCACTGCGAGAGCAACCGGACGGAACATCCGTATCACGATAGAGCCTCGATGCACTCCGCGGGCCCCGTCAACCGCGCCTTGCCGTCTTCGACCGCTACATGGAGGTCGCCGCCGGGGAACCTCACGGTTGCCGTGCCGCCCCCGAGCGCGGCGACGACGGCGATCGCGCTCGAGCCCGAGGCGCGTGTCTCCCCCACGCCGCGCTCCCAGACGCGCGCCTCGATCGTCTCGCTGTCGAGGCGCCGCGCAACCTGGACGTTCGTGCGGTTCGGGAAGCGGGAATGGGTCTCGAGAACCGGGCCGATCCGCTCGAGCTCGACCGGATCGCCCTCGACGACCGCGTGCGGGTTCCCGACATCGACCGGCGTGAACCGGACGCCCTCGAGCTCCTCGGGGGGGCCGACGACGACCGCGCCCATCTCCTGCTCGACAAGCCCGTCGCCGAGCATGCGGGCACGCACCTCGCGCGTGCCGAGCTGCACGGTGATCTCGGTCGCGCCGGTGCGCTCTGCAAGCCAGCTCGCCGCGATACGCGTGCCGTTGCCGGACATCTCTGCAAGTGACCCGTCGGGATTCCAGACCAGGATCCGCAGCCAGTTCTCCCCTCGCTCCTGAACCTCGAGGATCCCGTCCGCGTCCCCCACATGCTCGCGAACGCGCGCCGCAGTGAGCGGCTCCTCAGCCACGAGGTAAACGTTGCCCTGCGCCTGCCAGCGCGACGATCTCATCCGCGATCTCCTCGGGTGGACGGTCCCCATCGAGAGTAGCCGCCACATTCAGGCGCCGGAGCCACTTCCGTTGATAGCGCGCGAGGCGCCGGGTGGCCAGCGTGACGGCTTCGGTCGCCTCGACGAGCGGCAGCGTGGCGAACTGCTCGAGCCCGAGCACCTTGCGCGCGGTCGCAGAAAGCGGAGCACCCCAAGCCTCCCGTGCTTCTTCGACGGCGCCCGCGTCGACCATGGCGGCGACGCGAGTCTCGATCCGCGCATCGAGCGTCGAGATCGCGAGATCGAGCCCGACGAGGAGCGTGGGCCGGCGGACGGCATCGCTCCAGAGGCGATCCACCGCCGGTGCGAGCGTCTCGCCCGCCTCTGCGAGCTCGAGCGCCCGGATCACGCGCCGGCGATCGTTTGCGTGGACTCGGGCGGCCGCGCCAGGATCGCGATCGGCGAGGAGTGCGTGGGCTCTCTCGGCTCCGAGCTCGTCATAGACGCTGCTCCACCGCTCCCGGGCGCCGTCGGCCGGCGCGGGTGGCAGGGCGAGCTCGCTCAGAGCGGCCCGGAAGTAGAGGCCGGTGCCGCCGGTGACGATCGCGGTGCCGCCCCCCGTCACGATCTCGTCGATCGCCTCGTGCGCGAGTCGCTGATATTCGCCGACCGAAACCTCGCGAGCGAGCGGGATCACACCGACGAGCCGCGCCGGATACCGGGGGGCCGCGGTGAGCACCGGAATCCCCGCGTAGAGCGCGGCGGAGTCCGCCGAGACGATCTCGCCTCCGAGGCGCTCCTGGAGCTGCCAGCGCGACGGCGCTCTTGCCCGAGGCAGTCGGACCGAAGAGCGCGACGACCGTGATCAGACCGCGGCGGTCTTGAACGCGTGTTCGATCTCGCCGGGGACGCGTTCGGGGACGATCTCGCGGTTCTCCTCGGGATGCGCTGCCCGCCACTCGAGGAACCATTCGACTGCCCGCGGAATCCCGTCCTCGAGCGGCGTCCGAGGCTGCCAGTCGAGGAGCGCCCTCGCCTTGCGGACATCGGCAACGTAGTGGGTGACCTCGCCGCGGAGCGACGGCTTGTAGGTGAGCTCGGGCGCAACCCCGAGCGCTCCGGCGATCAGTTCGGCGGCCCGGACGAGCGTGTTTCCCTGGCCGAAGGCGAGGTTGATCGTCTCGTTCGTCACCGTCCCATTGCCGAGACCTTCGACGCCGCGCACGATCCCGTCGATGCAATCGTCGATGTAGGTGAAGTCGAGCACCTTCTCGTCGCCGCCGTAGACCGTGATCGGCTCGCCCCGGCTGAGCTGGTGCATGAAGAGCGGCAGGACACGCTCCATCCGCTGCAGGTCGGTGTCGTAGCGGCCGTAGACGTTCGAGAAGCGGAAGACCAGGTACTTGAGCCCGTAGCACTTGGCGTAGGAGTAGATGAACCCTTCCGAGCTGATCTTCGAGGCCGAGTAGGGGCTCTCGGTGAAGGCGAAGTCGGCGGCCGCCTCGCCGTACTCGTCGAACCGGTGGACGTCCCCGTACACCTCGCGGGTCGAGGAGAAGACGAGCGGCAGCTCGAGCGCACGGCAGTACTCGAGGATGTTGAACGTCATCATCACGTTCTCGAGCGCCCGCTGCGGCTGCCGGACGAGCTGGTGCACCTTCGCGTGCGCGGCAAGATGGATGACGAGGTCGACCTCGGGATAGTCGATCTCGTTGATCCCGCCGCGGTAGGGCGTATAGAAGCCCGCGAGGTTCTGCGGCATCGTCGGGAACCTCTCGTCTCCCCACCACGTGTTGAGGCGCTTGTCGACGCCGAAGACCTTGTGGCCGTCGGCGATCAGCCGGAGCGCGAGGTTCGTGCCGATCTGGCCGGACGAGCCGGTGACGAGGATCCGCACCCGCTAAGCCTGCCAGACCGGCCCGACGGGAGCCGGCACACGCGCCTCCTGGGAGCCGCGGAGGGTCGTCGAGGTCGAACGCTCGATCAGGACGTCGGCGAAGGTACCCGCCTCGGCGTCACCGGTGAAGTTGACGGTCGTGTTGCGGCGGGTTCTGCCGCGCAGCACGGTCTCGTCGGTCCGCGACGGCCCCTCGACGAGCACCTGCTCGACGAGGCCGATGCGCCGCGCATTGCCTTCGGCGGCGAGGCGCTGGGTGAGCTCGACGAGGCGCTCCATCCGCTCGATCTTCAGCTCATGGGGCACCTGATCGTCCCTGCTCGCGGCCTCGGTGCCGTGTCGGGGCGAGTAGACGAACGTGAAGGCGCTGTCGAAGCCGACCTGCTCGACGACTGCGAGCGTCTGCTCGAAGTCGGTGTCGGTCTCGCCGGGGAAGCCGACGATGATGTCGGTTCCGAGCGCGAGGTCGGGAATCGCGTCGCGGAGTCGGTCGACGAGCTCGAGGTAGCGCTCGGCGGAATAGGTGCGCCGCATCGCCCGGAGCACGCGCGAGGAGCCCGACTGCAGCGGCAGGTGGATCTGCTCGCAGACGGTGTCGCATTCGGCGATCGCCGCGATCACCGGCTCGCGGAAGTCCTTCGGATGCGGGCTCGTGAAGCGGATCCGCTCGATCCCCTCGACGGCGTCGCAGGCCCGGAGCAGCTCGCCGAACTCGGTGTGGAGGTCGGGGGCGAGATCGCGGCCCCAGGAGTTGACGTTCTGGCCGAGCAAGGTGAGCTCGCGGACCCCACCGGCGGCGAGCTGCGTCACCTCCGCGACGATCTCACCCGGCCGGCGGCTCTGCTCGCGACCCCGGACGGCCGGGACGATGCAGTAGGAGCAGATCGAGTTGCAGCCCATCGAGACCTGCACCCAGGCCTGAAAGGGCCGCTCGCGGTGCATCGGCAGCTCGGCGGCGAAGTTGCGGTCGTCGAGGCCGAACCGGCCGCGGGCGACCCCCTCCCCGCCCGCGCCGAGCCAGTCGGCGAGATGGGCGATCGAGCCGGGGCCGAAAGCGACGTCGACCTCCGGGTAGAGCTCGAAGATCCGCTCCCGCTGCGCCTCGGCATAGCAGCCGCCGACCGCGATCACGCGGCCGGGATCGCGGCGCTTACGCGCGATCGCCTCGCCGAGATAGGCGCTGAGCTTCGTGTCCGGCTTCTCGCGGATCGTGCAGGTGTTGAAGACGACCACATCCGCCTGCTCGGCGCTGACGGCCTCGCCGAGACCGAGCTCTTCGAGCATGCCCTTGATCCGCTCCGAGTCGTGAGCGTTCATCTGGCAACCGAACGTGGTGACGAAGTAGCGCCGGGCCATCGCCGAAGGGTACCGACCGCCCGTAACGATCTCGGGACGGCCCGGCGTTAGATTCCAGAGATCACGACCGGCGTCCATCCTGCAATCCGGCAGCGTCTTGTAATTTCGAGCTCGCGAGGCGGCCTGTCGCGGCTTGCCTTCGCGCTCGGGCTGCTCACGATCGTGTTTGACGGTGGCAGCGATCCCGTTGACACGCGCTGAGCACCACGACGGTCGACCATGCCGTCGAGCCGAGCCACGCGTCGCTCTGGCTCGGCGGAGCCGGGTTCCACTAGATTCCAGCCATGCTCCGCGGCCTTTCCGTGCCGGTCGTGCTGGCCGCGTGCCTGGCCTTCGGTGCCGGGCAGGGCTCGGCGGCGGGCATCCGGCACTTCTTCTTCGGGCCGGGCGTCACGACGAGCTGCGAGATGAACATCGGCGTCCCGAAGCTTCCGACCTCGGTCTACTGCCAGACCTACCCGCACACCGAGAGCGTCCTCCTGAACGCGGCCGGGAAGCTCTCGATCTGTCACGGCCTGAAGTGCATCGGCAACCCGCCGGACGGCATCCCGACGCTCGTCTACGGCTCGTGGATCGACGGTGGGCCGTTTCGCTGCACCTCGAAACGCGCAGGCATCCTGTGTGTCGTCCGGCGCACCGGGCATGGCTTCCTGATCGCGCCGACCTCGATCCGCCGAGTCTGAGCCGAGATCCGGTGATCGAGCAGGCGAGCCCGGAGACGATCGCCGAGCTTCACGGCGGCATCTCCGCGCTCGTGCGGGACGCCGTCGAAGGAGGTGCCTCGATCGGCTTCCTCACTCCGCTCGCCGAGGAGGAGCTCGATCGCTACCTGGACGGCATCCGCGCCGACGTCGCACGCGATTCGCGGATCGTCCTGCTCGCCCGGGACGGCGGCGACCTCCTCGGGATGGTCCAGCTCGAGCTCGCGACGAAGGCGAACGCCCTCCACCGGGCGGAGGTCCAGAAGCTGATCGTCCACAGCGAGTCGCGGCGTCGAGGCCTGGGGACGCTGTTGATGACCGAGATCGAGGGTGTCGCGCGCGAACGCGAGCGAACGCTGCTCGTGCTCGACACGATCTCCGGCAGCGATGCGGATCCGTTCTACCGGCGGCTCGGCTACCTGGAGGCCGGCTCGATCCCGAGGTATGCCGCGATGCCCTGGGGCGAGCTCGCGCCGACCACCGTGTTCTACAAGGAGCTTTGACGCGCGCGACGTCGCGCGACGGGCATACGATTCATTCGTGGGGGTTGTCGAAACGTCGAGGCGGCGCATCCCGCGGCGGGCTCGCATCGCGCTGGACTGGGCCGTGACGATTGTCGTCGCGGTCGGTTTCGTGCTCGCGTTCGAGGCCGAGCTCGCGCGGCCCTACCAGATCCCGTCCTCCTCGATGGAACCGACACTTGCACTGCGCACGCCCCGCCGTCGGCTGCGAGTCGTCGTTCTCCGACCGCGTGATCGCCTGCGAGGTGTGCTACCGATTCTCGTCTCCCGAGCGCGGCCAGGTCGTCGTCTTCCACGCTCCGGCGACCGCCGCATCCAAGTGCGGCGAAGGGGGTGTCTACGTGAAGCGTCTGATCGGCCTCCCCGGTGACACCGTGCGAGAGGACGCAGGGGCGTTCATCTGGGTCGACGGCAAACGGCTCGACGAGCCATACGTGTCGGGATCCGCTCGTAGCGCGGACACGCAGTTCCGCTCGAAGTCCTGGCACGTCCCTGCAGGCTCGTACTTCATGATGGGCGACAACCGGGGCGAGTCCTGCGACTCACGCGTCTGGGGCACCGTCCCGCGATCGAATCTCGTGGGGCCGGTCGTCGCCACGTACTGGCCACCCGTCGGCTCGGCTCCTAATGGGCTGACCGGCAACGTTCGCCGGTTACTGGGTCGGTAGCACCAAGTCAGAGGGCGTCATCGTTCGTGGGCAAGGCTGGTTGCCTTTACGAACGAGGGCGGGCTCTGGCGCTGCGTGATCGCGGGTCAGGAACCCGTGAACGTTGCCGTCAGTCCACTAGACAGAACGCCACGCGAGGAGTGCGAATCCGAGCGTCTCGCCGTGCTCGGCCGCAAAGACCCGCCGGCGGCGCATGCGGTCGGCGCGGTCGATCAGGCTCTCGATGCCCGCCTCGTCGGGATGGTCGCCGGCGTAGCGGTCGAGATTGAAGATGTAGGCCCATTCGTAGCGGTTCCAGTCCGCCTGGCCGGCGACGGCGAGATAGTCGAGGCGAAGCCCGTGCCGATCGCCGGCCGCGAGGAGGCTTCCGAGGTCGCCGAGCTCGTCGGCCCCGGCCCCGAGCGCCTCGAGGACTTCGGGTTCGGGCGGGCGCCTCCAGTAGCCCTCTCCGACGATCACGCACCCTCCGGGCCGGACGAGCTCCGCGAGCCGCGTGAGCGTCGTCTCGAGACCACCGAGCGCGTGCGTCGAGCCCGACGCAGCAGGCGACGGCGTATCCCGCGGCGGAGGCGACGAGAGCCGCAGCGTCGCGGGCCTCGAAGATCAGATGCTCGGCCGCGGCGCGCGTCGCCGCCTGCTCACGTGCGATCGCTATCTGCTCTTCGTTGAGGTCGATCCCGAGACCTCCCGCGCCCGTGCTCTCGGCGATGCGCAGCAGCAGCTCGCCCCTGCCGCAGCCGACATCGAGGACGCGGTCGGGAGGCTCGAGCACGAGCAGATCGACCAGCGCGTCGAAGGCCTCCTCGGGGATCGGATTGTGAAACGGCAGATCGCCGTGCGCGATCGAGCTCGCGCGGCTCGGCGAGATCATCCGCCGGGCGCGCGGTGCTCGACGAGCCCGAGCACGTTGCCCGCGGGATCGCTGACCGTCGCGAGCAGACGTTCGTCTCCATCCTCGCTCGGCGCATCGACGACGCTTCCCCCTGCTGCCGCAACCGCCGTGAGCGCGTCGTCGAGCCCGTCGACCGAGATCCACGCGAGAACGCCGGCGTCCGCTGCGGGCGCGCGGTCGGCGACGAACTGCCCGAGCAGACCTGGAGACTCGAAGCTCGGGGACGAGCCTTCGATCGCCCAGCCGAACACGTGCTCGTAGAAAGCCGACGATGCCGCGAGATCGGCGGCCGGGATCTGCAGGTAGCAGAGGGCGCCGTGCCGGAGCGTGGCGCGCAACGCGTTGCGTGACTCCTCGCCGCTCATCCGACGGATCTTAGATGCACTCCTCGCCCTCGCCCTCGCTTTCGTCCCCGCCGAGGGCGGACTCGATCGTCTCGAACGAGAACCCACGCCGCGCGAGGCGCGCCGCCGTTCGCCGTGGCGGCTCGGCCGCCGTGCAGAGCCGCCGCACCCGGTCGAGCTCGGGGACGAGCCCGTCGAGCGCGGCCGCGACTCGCTCCTCGTCGAGGCCCTCGCGGGCTAGCTCGAACCTGATCCCCTCGTCACCGTAGCCGCGGTCCGCAAGCGCCAGCGCCCGCGAGGCGGCGTAGCGGTCGTCGTCGAGGTAGCCGAGCCGCTCGAAGGTCTCGATCGCGCGCGTTCGCTCCGCCTCCGAAACGCCGCGGCGCGCGAGCACCGCCTCGAGCCCCTTCACCGACCGGTCGCGCCGGGCGAGCGCCCTGCCGGCCGCGTCGAGCGCCTCGGTGCGACGAATCGCCCCGCGGAGCTCGCGCGCCCGCTCCCGGTCGAGCGAGACACCGAGCCGCAGCCCCGCGGCCACGACCGCCGCTGCGGGAAGCGTCCGCCACGGTGCCCCGTCGAGCTCGACCCGGACCCGATCCCGGCGCTCCGGGTGGAGGCCGGTAACCGTCGGCATCGATCTAGGCGGCGGCCGCTGCTCCGTTGGCCGCCGATTCGATCGAAACCGCAGCGAGATCGTCCTCGTCGGGATCGGCCGGCATCTCGTCGACCGGGGTGGCTTCCGGCAGCTCCGGCTTTGCAGTCAGGCGGGCAGAGACGATCTGGCCCTCCGGGAACCTGCGCCTGGATGCCGAGGAGGATCCCCTGGACGACGTCGGGGTGCTCCCTGAGGAATGCGGCGGCATTCTGGCGGCCCTGGCCGAGCCGTTCGTCGCCGAAGCTGAAGTACGAGCCCGATTTCTGGACGACCTTCCGCTCGATCCCGGCATCGAGGACGGTGCCCTCCCAGGGGATCCCGTCGCCGTAGATGATGTCGAACTCGGCCTGCTTGAACGGCGGAGAGACCTTGTTCTTCGCGACCTTCACCCGCACGCGGTTGCCGATCGCCTCGACGCCGTCCTTCAGCGTCTCGATCCGGCGGATGTCGAGCCGCACCGAGGCATAGAACTTGAGCGCGCGCCCTCCGGAGGTGGTCTCGTTCGACCCGAACATGACTCCGATCTTCTCGCGCAGCTGGTTCGTGAAGATGCAGATCGTCTCGGTGCGGTTCAGCGTTCCGGCGAGCTTGCGGAGCGCCTGCGACATGAGCCGGGCCTGGAGGCCGACATGGGAGTCGCCCATCTCGCCCTCGATCTCCGCCTTCGGTGTGAGCGCGGCGACCGAGTCGATCGCGATGACCGACAGCGCGCCCGAGCGGACGAGCAGCTCGGTGATCTCGAGCGCCTGCTCGCCGGTGTCGGGCTGCGACACGAGCAGGTCGTCGATGTTGACGCCGATCTTCTTCGCGTAGGCCGGGTCCATCGCATGCTCCGCATCGATGAAGGCGCAGATGCCGCCGAGACGCTGTGCCTCGGCGATCACGTGGTAGACGAGCGTCGTCTTGCCCGAGGACTCCGGGCCGAAGATCTCGACCACGCGACCGCGTGGCAGCCCGCCGATCCCGAGGGCCATGTCGAGCGGCAGCGAGCCGGTCGAGATCGCGCCGATCGAGACCTGAGCCTGATCGCTCATCCTCATGACGGCGCCCTTGCCGAAGTTGCGCTCGATCTGCCCGAGAGCCGTATCCAGAGCCTGCTCGCGATCCACCTTCATCAACCTCCTAAATGTGGGACGAATTCCTGAGTTGCTGCCGACTGAGTGCTGTCCGAGTTCCGACTGAGTTCCTACTACCCACTCCGCCCCGGTGTGTGGTGGAACTGTGTGGCCGAGGAATCGAACCAGACGAGTCGGACGGAGCCACGAACGAGTGTTCGATGACCTTAGCGCGGCAGGTGTAACGCGCGGGTCACGTCTCTGTGACAAGTGCGTGCACCAGGTGCAGCGCAGCAACCGTCGCCCGCCGCCGCACCGTCTCGCGGTCGCCCGAGACGACGAAGTCCCGGCTCCGCTCAGTGCCAGGCCGGGGCCGGGGCCGGAAGCGCACAGGTACACGAGGCCGACCGGCTTCTCGGCCGTGCCGCCGCCCGGGCCTGCGATCCCCGTCACCGAGACGGCGACGTCGGCGCCGAGCCGCGCCCGCGCACCCCGGGCCATCGCCGTCGCGGTCTCGGCCGACACGGCGCCGTAGGTCTCGAGGATCTCGGCCGGCACTCCGAGCTCGGACTCCTTGACCGCGTTCGCATAGGAGACGATCCCGCCGAGCACGACGTCGCTCGAGCCCGGAACCGACGTGAGCCGGGCGGCCACGAGCCCGCCCGTACAGGACTCGGCGGTGGCGGCCGTGAGCCCACGCGAGCGGCAGGCCTCGAGCACGAGCTCCTCGATCGAGGTCTCGGCCCGAGAGTACAGCGAGCCGGCGATCGGCTCCACGAATGACTCCTCGAGCGCCGAAGCGCGCCCCTCGGCCTCCGGATCCGCGAAGAGATCGACGTGGATCTCGCTGTCTCGCGCACAGATCGTGACCTCGATGCCGTCCCCGTCCCCGCCTGCTGCCGCGAGCGCCTGGGCGACCGTCGACTCCGAGACGCCGTAGAAGCGGAGCACCCGCCGCCGCCGGGGCTGCATGCGCGCGGTGAGGGCACGGAGCGGCTCGGTCTCGAGCGCCGCCGCCCAGAGCGGCTGGAGCTCACGGGGCGGGCCCGGCAGGACGACGGCGACGCACCCGCCGACCGGGAGCACGAGCGCCGGTGCCGTGCCGATGATTCCGGCGACGATCGCCCCCTCCGGGACGGTTGCCTGCTTGCGAACGCCGGGGGCGAAGTCGACGTAGGGCCGCTTCATCCGCTCCGCAACCGCGCGCGACTGCGCCTCGATCCGAGCCTCGAGCTCCGCATCGACGGCGAGCGTTCGCCCCGCCGCCAGTGCGAGCAGCTCGACGGTGCGGTCGTCGTGGGTCGGCCCGAGCCCGCCGGAGACGACGACGAGGTCGCGCCGGAGCCCCTCGCTGAGCGCGGCGGCGATCTCGTCCGGGACGTCGCCGACGATCCGCAGCTCCGCCGGCTCGAACCCGAGCGCGAGCAGCGACCGCGCCAGGAACGGCCCGTTCAGGTCGCTGCGGTCGCCACGGACGAGCTCGGACCCCGTGACGACGATCGCCGCGCGGAGCGAGCTCAGGCGGTATGCACCCCGCTCGGGCCGATCGTCAGCACCACGGGCTTCCCGCCCGCGAGCGGGACGGCCTTGCCGCCGACGATGACGATCAGGTTCTCGGGCGAGCTCAGACTGACCCAGAAGTGCCGGCCCGAGAACGGCTCTACGCGGCCCTTGCCGATCGTGCCCTGGAAGAGCAGCCTGCCGCGCGGGCCGTTGCGGTGCACGAGCACGTACGACGGGCCTTTGACCGCGTTGATCTGGAGGTAGGCGCTGAGGCGAGGGGCGGTGTGCTTCTTCGCGGCGTGCGCCCGCCCGGACACCGCCGGTGCCTTCGCACCAGAGCCCGATGTCTGCCACGCGCTCACGACGACGAGCGTGACGACCGCCACCGCGGCGAGGGCGACGAGCACGATTCCCGTCTCGAGCCGCCGTGTCCGACGCTCGGGCCGCACCGTCGAGCGCCGGATCCGCGAGTCCATATCCTCGCCGACCACGAATCGCGAGTTGTACTCGTCCACGTAGAGCTGGCCGTCGAGGCCGAGGTAGTCGGCGTAGGTGCGCAGGAACCCCTTCACGTAGGTCTGCGAGGGAAGCTGCTCGAAGCGCTCCTCCTCGAGCGCGCGCAGGTACTTCGCGCGGATCTTCGTCGCGAGCTCGGCCTGCACGAAATCGACGCCTCGGCGTGACCTGGCTTCGAGCAGGCTGTTTCCGATCTCGAACACGGGGCCATGATCGCACAGGCGCTCGTGACGAGGTGGTTAGCTAGCCTCGCGCGCGCAAGACCCCGTAGAACCCGAGCGCGAGTGCGCCGACGAGCCCGACGTACAGGCCCGCCCACACGAGGAAGCGGGCAAAGCGGACGGTGCGGGCGCCGCGACGGGAGATGCTGCGGTCGACCCGGAACCGCGCGCGCCGGGCGAGCGAGATCCCGACCAGGCCGAAGAAGACCGCGACCGGGACGGCGACGACGAGCGCCGGGATCAGGTCGACCGTCGGAACGAAGACCGCCGCTGCGATCCCCGCGGGGATGGCAAGCAGGGCGATCAGTCCGAAGAAGATGGCTGCGAAGCGCACGGCTACTGCCTCACGTAGGGCCGGCCGTCGGCGGCCGGCGGGACGGTGCGACCGATCACGCCGGCAACGGCGACGAGGGTGAGCACGTAGGGGAGCGCCTGGAAGAGGGTTGCGGCCGAGCCGGAATAGGCCGGAAGCCGATACGCAAGCGCGGTCGAGAAGCCGAAGAGGAGAGCCGCGTAGAACGTCCCGAACGGACGCCAGTTGCCGAAGATCAGGGCCGCGAGCGCGATGAAGCCTCGGCCGGCGGTCATGTTGTCGGTGAACGTCCCTCCCCCGTACCCGACGGACAGGTACGCCCCACCGAGCGCCGCCAGCATCCCGGAGAAGATCACCGCGCCGTACCTGATCGCGTACACATCGATTCCGACGGTATCCGCCGCGCGCGGATGCTCGCCGCACGCCCGGATCCGGAGCCCGAGCGGGGTCTTGAACACGACGACCCAGGAGAAGATCACGAGCGCGAAGCTGAGCCAGATCATCAGGCTCAGATCGCCGATCGCGGGGCCGAGGAAGTGCAGGCCGAGATCCAGGGAAGCTTGACGTTCGGGATCGACGAGACTCCCTCCGGGACGTCCTGGCCGTGATAGAGCTGGAAGAAGAAGTACCCGGTGATTCCGAGCGCGAGGAAGTTGACCGCCGTTCCGCCCACGATCTGGTCGGCGCGGAGGTGGATCGCAAAGAAGGCGTGCAGAAGCGCCAGCAGGCCGCCCGCGAGCATCGCAACCGCGAGCCCGCCGACCCAGCTCCCCGTCTTGTCGGCCCCGTAGACGCCCCAGAAGGCACCCATCAGCATCATCCCTTCGAGCCCGATGTTCACGACCCCGCTGCGCTCGGAGAACATCCCGCCGATCCCGGCGAAGACGAGCGGCGTCGAGAAGACGAGCATCGAGGCGATCAGATCCGGGCCGGAAGACGGTGTTCAGGTTCGAGACCGACGACTGCATCGCGAGCGCACCGAGCCCCGCTCCGAGCACGCCGGAGGCGATCGCGCCCCAGCCGATCCTGGCCTGGCCGCGGGTCACCGCCCAGATCCCGAGCGCGACCGCGACGAGGCCCACGAGCAGCGGCCAGACGAGCGTGCGCGTCTGAATCGGCGGCAACGCCAGGATGCAGGCGAAAACGCCGACCAGGATCCCGCCCTTGCCGACCGTTCTCGCGCCGCCGACCCTGTCGACGAGGCTTCCCTCGAAACGTCCGACGTAACTCATACCGTCACCGGCCGCCGCTTCAGCTTCTTGCGTGCGTTCCAGACCGAGAGGATGAGCAGGTCGGCTCCGACGAAGAGCACGATCAGCCCGAGGATCATGTACGTGAGGTTGCCCGCGAGGTCGGGGGCGATCGTCGAGGATTGGAGACCGTGGGTGGTGCCGAAGAGGAGCGCGCCGAACAGGAGGGCGGAGAGCCCGACGCCGACGGCGGTGTTGCGGCCGAGGAGGGCAACCGCGATCCCGAGGAACCCGACCGAAGAGGCAGGGATGTCGGAGACCCCGATCCGGTAGAGATAGCCGAGCATGTCGAGCCCACCGGCCAGCCCGGCGAACGCGCCCGAGATGGCCATGGCACGAATCAGGTTCTTCTTCACGTCGATCCCGGCATACGCGGCGGCCTCGGGGTTGTAGCCGACCGCCCGGACCTCGTAGCCGAGGGTGGTGCGGTTGATCAGCAGGTAGAAGACGACGAGCGCCCCGAGCGCGATGAAAAGCCCGATGTGGGTTCCCTGGAGGTTCTGAATCCCCCAGAAGACGGGGAGCTTGGCTCCGGCGACCACATCGTTCGAGATCGGCAGGGCGGCGTTCTCGCTCGTCTGGAGCGGGCCGCCGTCGCCGAAGAGGTAGGTGCCGAGCCAGTAGGCGATCCAGTTGAGCATGATCGTCGTGATCACCTCGTGGGCACCCACGGTCGCCTTCAGGAAGCCCGCGATCCCCGCCCAGAAGGCCCCGGCGAGCGTCGCCGCCACGATCGCGAGCAGGACATGGAGAAACGGCTGCATGTTCGCGAACGACGAGCCGACCCAGTTGGCCGCGAACAGGCCGATGAAGTACTGCCCCTGCCCCCCGATGTTGAACATCCCGCACCGGAACGCAAACGCCACCGCGAGCCCCGTGAGGATCAGGGTCGTCGTCTGAAGCAGGGTCTGGCTGAGGTTGTAGGCGTCTGTGTGGATGATGTTCGTGCTCGGGTGGAAGATCCAGTTGAGCCCGGCGCCGTTGAAGATGTCGCGATAGGCCTGGAGCGGGTTGTGGCCCGTCGCGAGCACGACAAGGCCCCCGATCAGGAAGGCGATCGCGGCCGTGAGCAGAGGCACGGCGATCCCGCCGGCGCGGTGCTTCAGCGAGATCTTGCTGACGAAGCTGTCGCCGTCGGCCGGCGGCTCGGGAGACGGCTGGACGTCGACTTCCGGGGTCGTCATGCCACCTTCCTTCCGCCTCCGAGCATCTCGAGGCCGATCTGCTCCTCGGAGACCCCCGCGGCGTGCTCTCCGACGATCCGGCCCTCGTACATCACGAGGATGCGATCGGAAAGGGACATGATCTCGTCGAGCTCGAGGGAAATCAGGAGGATCGCTCGGCCGGCGTCACGCTCCTCGACGAGCCGGCGGTGCAGGTACTCGATCGCGCCGACATCGACGCCACGGGTCGGCTGGGCGGCGACGAGGACCCTCGGATTCCGGCTGATCTCCCGTGCCGCGATCACCTTCTGCTGATTGCCGCCCGAAAGGCCGCGCGCCCGGGTGAGCGGCCCGCCGCCACGCACATCGAACTCGCGGATCAACACCCGCGCGCGCTCGACCAGCCGGCGTGGGAAGAGCCAGCCCCACTTCGCGTCGGGCGGCTCGGCATAGTCGTGCAGGGCGATGTTCTCCGCGATCGAGAACTCGAGCACGAGCCCGCGACGCTGCCTGTCCTCCGGGATATGCCCGACGCCGGCGTCGAGCATCTTGCGTGCATTCGCGTGATGGAGCTCGCGTCCTGCGACCCGGATCGTGCCGTCGTGCGGGGCGCGAAGGCCCGTGATCGCATCGATCAGCTCGGACTGACCGTTTCCGTCCACCCCCGCAATCCCCACGATCTCTCCCGCTCTCACCGTGAGCGAGACTCCCGAGACCTTCTCGATGCCTCGGTCGTCGATCACGTTCAGCCCCGACACCTCGAGCACCACCTCGCCGGCCTGCGCCGGGGTCTTCTCGACGCGAAGCAGAACCTCGCGACCGACCATCGCGCGTGCCAGGGATTCCTCGGTCGCGCCCGCCGTCGGCACGGTCTCGATCGTCTTCCCCCGTCGCAGCACCGTGATCCGGTCGGCGATCTCCAGCACCTCGTTCAGCTTGTGGGTGATGAAGATGATCGACTTCCCGTCGGCCTTGAGCCGGTTGATGATCGCAAAGAGCTCCGTTGCCTCCTGCGGCGTGAGGACCGCCGTCGGCTCGTCGAGGATCAGGATCTCCGCCCCCCTGTAGAGCGCCTTCAAGATCTCGACCCGTTGCTGCTGCCCCACGGTTGTCTGGCTGACGAGCAGGGTCGGGTCGACGGCGAGCCCGAACTGCCGCGAGAGCTCGTTCACGCGCGCCTCGGCCCCACGCTCGTCGAGCAACACCAGGTCGTGTCGGGGCTCGATGCCGAGAACGATGTTCTCGGCCACGGTCATGACGGGAATCAGCATGAAGTGCTGGTGCACCATCCCGATCCCCACCTCGATCGCGTCCTTCGCGGAGTTGAAGCTGACGGGCTTCCCGCGCAGGCGAATCTCGCCGGAATCGGCTCGCGACAGCCCGTAGAGGATGTTCATGAGCGTCGATTTGCCCGCTCCGTTCTCCCCGAGGAGCGCGTGGACCTCGCCCGCCTTCAGGTCGAAGTCGACGTGGTCGTTCGCGACGATCCCGGGATAGGCCTTCGTGATGCCGCGGAGCTCGAGGACGGTCCCGTCTTCGGTCATGCGAGCGCGATCCTAACGACAGAAACGGCGAGGGGCGGGCCGGTCGGCCCGCCCCTCTGCGCAGAGCTGCGATTGCCGGACGCCTAGAGCGACGTCGGAACCTTCAGCTTCCCGGCGATGATCTGCCGCCTGTAGCTGTTCATCAGCGCGATGTAGGACGCCGGCACCTTCGGGCTGATCTTGCCGATGCCGACGCCGTTGTTGCGCAGGTTGAAGACGAGGTCTGAGCCACCGGCGAACTTGCCGGCCTTCTCCTGCTGGACAGCGATGAAGACGCCGTTGTCGACACGCTTGATCGCGCTCGTCAGGACATTCTTCGCGAGCCTGTACTGATCGACGTCAACGCCGATTCCCCACACGTTGGCGTTGTCGGCGGCCTTCAGCGCGCCGAGCCCACAGCCGCCCGCGACCTGGAAGACCACGCGGGAGCCCTGTGAGATCTGGTTCTGGGCGACCGTCTGGCACTTGTCGGTCGCGTTGAAGTCCTGCGAGTAGCCGATGAGCACCTTCGTGCCCGGCACCGCCTTCTGCGCGCAGTACCTGTAGCCGGCGATGTAGATCTGGACCGGCGGGATCGAGAGACCGCCGACCGCACTGATCACGCGCTTACCCATGTGCTGGGCTTCCTTGGCCGCGAGCACCCCGACGAGGCAGCCGGCCTCATTCGAGGAGTACGTGAGCCCCTCGACGTTCTTGAAGAGCGGCGTGCCCTTCTTGTCCGCGAACGGGGCCGCATGAACGGTGTAGTCGGTGATCGCGAAGTGCGTGTTCGGGAACTGCTTCGCCATCGTCGCAACCGAGTTCGCGAGCAGGAAGCCCGCCGCGATCACGATGTTGGAGTTCTGGCGCACTGCCGAGGTCAGGTTCGGGATGTAGTCGCTCGCCGAGTTCGACTGCAACGCGATCGTCTTCACACCGAGCGCCTTCGTGCGGAGCAGGCCGGCGAGCTGGTTCTGGTTGAAGCTCTTGTCGGTGAACTTGCCGATGTCGCTGATCAGCGCTGCGGTGACCTGCGCCTTCGGTGCAGCCGCCTGCTTCTGGCCGGCGGTGCTGCCCCCGACGATTGCGAGCGCTAGCGCGAGCAGCGCCGCTGCAAGCGCGATTGGACGCGTCCTTCTCAACTGGTTCCTCCTTCGATGAATGAAAAAACTCTTAGATTGAGACGGGACTCTACGACTCCGGTTAGGTCCGTGCCACGGTTCCGTTCGCGCAACCAGAACCGGTTGGTGGACTCACGGGCTAGGCCAGGCGCTCGAGATCGGCCTCGCCGATCAGCACGGTGCGCGGCTTCGAGCCCTCGTACGGCGAGATGATCCCACGCCGCTCGAGCATGTCGATCAGCCGTCCCGCCCGCGTGTATCCGACTCGCAGCCTGCGCTGGAGGAGCGAGACCGACGCCGTCTGGGCGGCGACGACAACCTCGATCGCGCGGTCGAGCAGCGGATCCTCGTCGGGGTCGAACTCGCCGTCCACCGCGTCGACGTCGTCGGCGAAGACCTGCGGTGCCTGCAGGAACGTCTCGTCGACCTCCTGCTCGCGCTGCACCCGCGTCTGCTCGACGATCAGCGCGACCTCGTCCTCGGTGACGTACGCGCCCTGGACGCGCTGCAGGCGCGAGGTGCCGAGCGGCTTGTAGAGCATGTCGCCGGAGCCGAGCAGGCTCTCGGCACCGTTCGAGTCGAGGATCACGCGGGAGTCGGTCTGCGACGAGACGGCGAAAGCGATCCGCGAGGGGACGTTCGCCTTGATCATCCCGGTGATCACGTCGACCGACGGACGCTGGGTCGCCAACACGAGATGGATCCCGACGGCACGCGACTTCTGCGCGAGGCGGATGATCGCGTCCTCCACGTCCTGCGGGCTCACCATCATCAGGTCGGCGAGCTCGTCGATCACGACGAGCAGGTACGGAAGCTCGTCCTCTCCACGCTTGCGGAACGCCCGGTTCGCCTCGGGCAGACCCCGCGCGCGCACCTGGGCGAGCCGCTCGTAGCGGCGCTCCATCTCGGTGACGACGTTGAGCAGGACGGCGCTTGCCTCCTTCGGGCTCGAGACGACAGGCGTGAGCAGGTGCGGGATCGACTCGTAGTGGTTCAGCTCGATCCGCTTCGGATCGATCAGGATCAGCCGAACCTGCTCCGGGCTCGCGCGCAGGAGGATCGAGGTGAGGATCGCGTTGATGCACCCCGACTTGCCCGAGCCGGTCGTGCCGGCGATCAGCAGATGCGGCATCCGCGCGAGGTCGCAGTAGACCGGGACACCGTCGATGCCCTTGCCGAGCCAGACCGAGAGCGGGCTCGACTGCGGCGGGATGTCGCCGAAGATGTCGCCGAGGGTGACGAGGTTCGGCGAGAGGTTCGGCACCTCGACTCCGACTGCCTGCTTGCCGGGGATCGGAGCGAGGATGCGGATCTCGGTGGTTGCGAGCGCGTAGGAGAGGTCGTCGCGGAGCGCTGCGACCTTGCCGACCTTGGTCCCGGGGGCGAGCTGGAGCTCGTAGCGGGTGACACGCGGCCCCGCGATCTCGCCGACCTGGGTCGCCTCGATCCCGAAGTTCCGGAGGCACATCAGCAGCGCCTCCGAGATGCGCTTGCTCGCCTCCGCATTGGGTCCCTGGCCGGGCGCCGACTTGTTCAGGAGCGAACGGTCAGGAAGCCGGTACTCCGTTTTCGGGGCGGCGCCCACGTCGAAGAGCGCCTGCTGGGTGTCCTCCGTCCCGTCGTCGTCGAACCGACCCGTCGGAAGCTGGACCGGCGGCGAGCTCGAGACGAGATCCGGGTAGTCGTGGACGGCATCGACCGGCGCCTCGTACTTCGGGAGCGGATGGAAGGAGATGGGTTCGAGGCTGGGCTCGGGATCCGGCGCAGTGGGAACGGGACGCTCGCGGCGGACGCGGGCCGACGCATCCCGAACCGCGTGGCCCGAGCTCCGCAGCAGCGCCCCGAGCGATGCGCCGGTGAGGAAGAGAACGCCGGCCACCGTGAGCAGCACTCCGAGGATCGTCGAGCCCGTCGTGCCGATCCCTCGCGAGACGAGAGCTTCGAACTGCCGGCCGATCCAACCGCCATGGGAGGCGCCGAGCGCGAGCATCAACCCGACGAGCGCCACGCCGACCCCCAGCCTGAACGGGCCGACCTCGACGAGCGAGCTGCGCGTGATCAGGAGCACGCCGATCGGCAGCAGCGCCACGGGCAGCAGATACGCAGCCCACCCGAGCACCGACCGCGCTCCACTCGTGACCGGGCCGCCGTTCAGGCCGAACCAGAGGACGCACGAGAAGAAGATCCCGATTGCGATCAGCCCGAGGCCGATCAGCTCGATGTCGTGGCTCTGATTCCGGGCACGCTTCCGCTTGCGCTTCGTCACGCGCGCAGGAGTCTTCGGCCGCGGCCTTGCGGTGCGGGTCTTGCGGCGTGCCTGTGCCATTGGAACGCCACTTCGCGGCCTCGCCCGACGATCCTCCTAGGGACGGCGACCCGACGAGTCCGGCAACCCTCTCACGGCAAGGCTCACCGTTCGAGCCACGGCGGCGAGAGCAGGATCGGCGGTCGCGATCTCCTCGCCGGGCTCCGCCGTCGCGAGCAGGAAGCAATCCGCGAGCGAGAGCGCGCAGTCGTTCCGGTCGTAAGACGCTTGTCGTAGCTCGGCGGCTCGCCATGCCGTCGCCGGAGACGGAGTGATGAGCTCGAGCTGCCCGGTTCCGACGAGAAGCTCGATCGGCAGCCGAACCTCGGCCGGCTCGAGCCCGTGGATACGCCCGAGGACGTCTGCCGCCTCGCTGAGGTTCAGAAGACCGACGCGGCAGCGGCCACCGCGAAGAAGCTGCTCGACCTCCTCCGCCGCCGGCTCGTCCCCGAGGAGCGCGACGAGCGCGTAGGCGTCGAGCAGAGTCACCGTCGCGCGTGCGCCGCTTCGTCGTCGTCCCGTGCCTGCGCCCGAAGTTGCTCGCTCGATCCGATGCGACCGGCAAGCGCCCCGCGAACGGCTGAGATCGGATCGTCCGGTACCGGACGAATCACGAGGCGATCTCCCTCGTCCTCGAGTACCACGAGCTTCGTCGCCCACCGTCGACGGATCGACGCGGGAATCGAGAGCTGTCCGCTCGAAGTGACTCTTGCAGTCCGCATTGCAATCCCCAATTCTACATTGTGCGCCGGCGAATGCAATGTCTGTTTAGACATAGCTTAATTGGCAGTCGGTCAACCCAGAGAGACGATCCGCTCGGTGATCAGCTTGACGAACGCGGGATTGTCGAGGCCGAGGCCGACGGTTGCGGTGTGAGCGTGGGCATCGAGGCGGCCACGCCAGTCGACGTTCGTGCGTCCTCTCCCCTGCTCCCAGCCGCAGTCGACCTCGATGTAGGCGGGCTTCGTCTCGACGAGGCTCGGGTCGATGAGGTGGGCGACGGCGACCGGGTCGTGGAGCGGCGAGCCGGCGAGGTCGGGGTAGTTCGCACGGTGGAACCGACCGTAGAAGTCGAGAAGCTCGGCTGCCACTTTCCCCACCCGGCCGCCGGCGCGCAGCGTGTCGGCGTCGGCCTCGGTCAGGAGCGCCCTGTGCGTGACGTCGAGGCCGATCATGGTCACGTCGATCCCGCTTTCGAAGACGCGGCGGGCGGCCTCGGGGTCGGCCCAGATGTTGAACTCGGCAGCGGGGGTCCTGTTCCCTTCGCCCACGGAGCCGCCCATCAGCACGATCCGCTCGGGCCGCGCGTCCGGTGCGAGCGAGAGCAGGAGCGCGATGTTTGTCAGCGGGCCGATCGGGACGAGCGTGACGCGCCCCTCGCGCTCGCGGATCTGCCGGGCCAGGAAGTCCACCGCGTGCTCGTCGACGGCACTCCGCGAGGCCGGGGGCAGGTCGGGGCCGTCGAGGCCGGTCTCGCCGTGCACGTGCGCCGCGACCGTGCGCCTTCGCACGAGCGGCGCTTCGGCGCCTGCAGCCACCGGTATGTCGCCGTGGCCGGTCAGCTCGAGGATGCGCAGGGCATTCGCCGTCGTCTTCTCGAGAGTCTGGTTTCCGGCGACGGTCGTGACGCCGAGGAGCTCGAGCTCCGGCGAGGCGACGGCGACCATCAGCGCGAGCGCGTCGTCGTGGCCGGGGTCGCAGTCGATGATGACCGGTGTCGGCATCTAGGTGGGCTTCAGCCAGTCCTCGAGCGCGCTTGCGGTCGGAAGCGAGCTCTGCGCGCCGAGGGTGGCGGCGGCGTACGCGCCCGCTATGCACGCTCGCCGCAGCGAGAGCTCGTAGGGCTGCGCGTCGAGCAGGCTCACGACGAGGGCGGCAGTGAACGCATCGCCCGCGCCCGTGCCGTCGACCGGGATGATCTCCGGGGACGCAGAGCCCGCGATCTGGCGGCCGTTCTCGTAGAGCACCGCACCGTTCGCGCCGTCGGTCACCGCGACGAGCTTGCCGCGCTTCACGACGTCGTACTCGAGCCGGTTCACGACGAGCAGATCGGGCTCGACGTCGAGCACCCGCGCCGGCGCGGCGTTCAGCGCGAAGAACGACGCCTTCTCGGCCGCTGCGAGCACGACCTCGTCGGAAACCTCGAGCTGGCAGAGCACCGCCCCTTCGACAGAGCGTGGTGTCAGCTCGCCGTTCGCGCCGGGGAAGACGGCGATCTCGTTCTCGCCCTGCATGTCCACATAGATCAGGGCGACTCCGGTCTGGCCCTTGCGCTCGAGCTCGAGCTCGACGCCGGCGGCGACGAGCCCCTCGAGCGCCTCCTCGGCGAACACATCGTCCCCGACGGCGCCGATCATCTTCACCTTCGCGCCGAGCTGCGCGGCGGCGACCGCCTGGTTCGCGCCCTTTCCCCCGGCGTGACGGCTGAACTGGCGCGCAGAGACGGTCTCCCCGGGCCGCGGCAGGCGCTCCATGCGCGCGACGAAGTCGAGGTTGATCGACCCGACGACGGTGAGCTCCACGGCCATGGCCGGAAATCTACGCGGCGAGGGCGCGTACATCGTCGTGCACGCGGAGCAGCAGGTTCTCTCGCAGGTCGAAGAGGCCGGCCCAGAGCGATCCTCGGTCGGGGCTCGCCTCGAACGCGATCGCCGCGGAGAGGCCTTCGAGCGCACGGATCAGCACTGCCAGCTCGAGATAGGCGGCGGTGACTCGGTGGGGATCGGCTCCGACACCGGCACGCGCGAGCACCGGCTCCCAGTCGATCAGCTCGGCCCGACTCGGCTCGCCGAACCACGACCTGCCCTCGGCGCGCTCGGGCTCGAGCTCGACGAGGTACCGCCCGAGCGGCTCCTCCAGCTCGTCGAGCGCGGTTTCGATCCGCCCGGCCGCATCGTGAAGCGCGACCGCGCGGGCCTCGGCGGTCGAGGGCTCCGCCTCGCCGCGGGCCCAGCGTTCGAGCAACCTGCAGAAAGCGAGCGCGGCCGTTTCGAGGACGGAGAGCCGGTCGGTCAGCGCGCGCGCGGTGCGGTCGTCCGCCGCGTTGTCGGCGATCGCCTGCGCCCAGCCGGTCACGTCTCGACGACGACCGGGAGGATCATCGGCCTGCGTCTCGTCCGGTCGTAGACGAGCTGGCCGATGCCGTCGTGCAGGTGCTCCTGGATCAGCTTGATCTCGCTGATGTCGTCGGCGAGGAGCTCGCGCAGGATGCTCTGGGCTTCGTCGCGCATCTCCGACATCAGCTCGCCGGACTCGGCGAAGCCACGGGAGATCAGCTCGGGTGCGGCGACGATCCCGTCGGACAGGGTCGCCACGACGATCAGGACGCCGTCCTCGGAGAGATGGCGGCGGTCTCGCAGCGCGACGTCCGAGAGGTCGCCGACTCCGAGCCCGTCCACGAAGGTCATCCCAGCCTCGACGTGGTCGACGACCCGGACGCCGGCTTTCGAGAGCTCGACGACATCACCGTTCTCGACGATCAGGATCGACGAGGCGGGCACGCCGGCGTCCTGGGCGAGTCGCGCGTGCGCCGCGAGCATGCGGTATTCGCCGTGGATCGGCATCACCGCCTTCGGCCGCAGCAGGCTGAGCAGCGTCCGCAGCTCCTCCGAGCGCGCGTGGCCGGAGACGTGGACGTCGGCGTTCTCCTCGTGCAGCACCTCGGCGCCGCTCCGCGTCAGGCGGTTGATCGAGTCGTGGACGCGAAGCTCGTTGCCGGGAACGGCACGGGCCGAGATGATCACGGTGTCGCCGCGCTCGACATGCACCGCGGGATGATCGTTGTAGGCGATTCGCGTGAGCGCCGAAAGCGGCTCGCCCTGGGACCCGGTGCAGAGGATCAGCTGGCGCTCGGGTGGGAGCTCGTCGAGATCTGCGGGACGCACGAGCAGATCGTCTGGCGCCTCGATGTAGCCCAGGTTCCGGGCGATGTTCAGGTTCTTGCGCATCGAGCGGCCGATCACGACGACCGAGCGCCCCACCTCGTCTGCAACGTCGATCGCCTGCTGCATCCGGTGGATGTTCGAAGCGAAGCTCGAGATCAGGATCCGGCCACGTCGCGTCGGGATCAGCTGCCGGAAGGCCTCGCCGACGACTCGCTCGGAGCGGGTGAAGCCGCGCTGTTCCGCGTTCGTCGAGTCGCCGAGCAGCAGGTCGACGCCACGGTTGCCGAGCTCCGCGAGCATTCCGACATCGGTGCGAAGCCCGTCGACCGGCGTGTGGTCGAGCTTCCAGTCGCCGGTATGGAAGACGAGGCCGGCCGGTGTCTCGATCGCGAGGCCGACCGCATCCGGGATCGAGTGGGCCATCCGGACCATCTGGATCCGGAACGGGCCGAGGTCGAACGGGCCCGAGTCGGGCCCAGCCTCGCGCAACTCGGTCGCGTGGAGAAGCCCGTGCTCGTCGAGCTTCGACTTCACGAGCCCGAGGGTGAGCCGCGTTGCGACAAGCTCGCCGACCTTGATCTCGCGCAGGAAGTACGGCAGGGCACCGACGTGATCCTCGTGTGCGTGGGTCAGGACGATCGCGCGGACCTGGCGGCCCTGGAGGTAGCCGAAGTCGGGAAGGATCAGATCGACGCCGAGATGCTCGTCTCTCGGGAAGGCGAGCCCCGCATCGACCACGAGCGTTTCCCCTCCGTATTCGAAGACGGTCATGTTCTTTCCGACCTCGCCGAGACCGCCGAGCGGGATTACGCGTAAGGACTCGTCACTCACCTGCCGACAAGCATACGGGGCGGCCCGGGTGACGGGAACCGCTTGGTCAAGCGGTTTCGGCTGCCTCTCCCTCAACTCAGGGAACCTGGCCTCCTCCCCCGTCGGGGGGAGGGAATTCGTCCCTTGAGCAGCCAGAACGTGCGTATGCGTCGGAGCTCACCCTTTTTAGTCATGCGTTACATCGTGAAGACGCGGGCGTCCGTCGCCGAGATCGGCCGTACGAACGACGAGCTTCGCCGCTCCAATGCCGACCTGACGGACCTCTTCGAGTTCGCCGCCGGCCTTGCCGCGCAGACCCACGACAGCCGGCAGCTCGCCGTGCACGCGCGAAAGACGCTCTCACGCCTCATCGGCGCCCACGTCGACATCACCGTCGGACCCGACGTGCGGAAAGGAGCGACTCTGCTCACCTCGTCAGGGCGCGTCGTCGGCGGATTGCTGATCCAAGGCGGCGATCCGGAGCGCTGGGAGCGCCTCCGAGACGCAATCGAGCGCCAGCTCGCAACGGCGCTCGAGTCGGCCACGCTCGCCGAGGAGGCCCGGAAGACCCACCTCGAGACGATCGCCGCGCTCTCCCGCTCGATGCAGGCGAAGGACAACTACACCGGCCGCCACACCGAGCGCGTATCCGATATCTCCGTCGGGCTTGCGAAGCATCTCGGTTTCTCCGGGCCGGATCTCGACGCGATCGAGATCGGCGCGTTGATGCACGACATCGGCAAGATCGGGATCCCCGAGTCGATCCTCCACAAGCCCGGGCCGCTCGACAACGACGAGTGGATCGTGATGAAGCGCCACCCGGTGATCTCGGAGCTGATCCTCTCGGAGATCGACCTCTCGCCGGTCGTGCTCCAGATCGCACGCTCCTCGCACGAGCGGATCGACGGGCAAGGCTATCCCGACGGGCTCGAAGGAGATGCGATCCCCATGCCTGCCCGAATCGTTCTCGTGGCCGATGCCTTCGACGCGCTCACCACCGACCGCCCCTACCGCCGCGCACGCCGTCCGAAGGCGGCGATCGACGAGATCGTCCTCAACTCCGGCGAACAGTTCTGTCCCACTGTCGTCGCGGCGCTTCTCGCCGTGTATCGCGACGAGCCCCAGATCCTGGGCGAGATCGGCCTGACCGTGATCGCAAGCTAGGGGAATGACCGGAACGATGACGAACTCTGGCTTGGTACTGGCGACCCAGTAACCGGCGAACGTTGCCCGTCAGTCCATTAGGGGCGGCGTAGCTCCACGGCTCCGTGCCGAGCAAGCGCGTGCCTGTGGACAAACCGGTACCCGCGCGTGACAACTTCGCCGGTAGCCTCGACGCCTTAGGGGCGGGAGGTGGGTCTCCCGAAAAGCACAGTCTCCATCCGCTGGATTTGCGCGACTCGCGGGACGGAACCGTCTGGCCGCAGCCGGGCGGGCCGGCTGCCCGCAAACGGCCTCGGCGGACTGGATCCCTGGGCGGCCGAGCTACGCGGCGACGAGCAGCCCGAGCCGCGAGAGGCACGAGCGAACCTGCTCGAGCTCATCGTCGGTCGGAGGGACCAGCGGAAGCCGGTAGCCGCCGGCGTCGTGGCCGAGCAAGTTCAGGGCGGCCTTGATCGGAATCGGATTCGTCGTGATCGCGAGCAAGTCGTAGGCGGCGCGCAGGTCGTCGTTGATCTCGCGCGCACGCGCAAGGTCGCCGTCGTGGGCCGCGCGGACCTGCTCGGCGACCTGCGGGCCGACGATGTGGGTGTGGACGCAGATGCCGCCGACGGCGCCGACCTCGAGGAACGGGAAGACGATGTTGTCGTCGCCGGCATAGAGGTCGAGTCCCGATTCGACGATGTGGCGGGCCTCCGAGAGGCTCGGGGTCGCCTGCTTGACCGCGCGGAGCGTCGGGATCTCGGCGAGCCGCGAGATGGTCTCCGGCTCGATGTTCACAACCACACGGCTCGGGATGTTGTACGCGATGATCGGCCGGTCGCTCACCCGGGCGATCGCCACGAAGTGGGCCACGATCCCGGCCTGCGGCGGCTTGATGTAGTACGGGGTCACGACGAGGAACGCGTCGGCGCCGAGGGCGTGTGCCCGCTCGGTCAGCTCGATCGAGTGCGCCGTCGATGCGGTGCCCGTATTCGCGACGACGGTGGCGTGATCGCCGACCGCCTCGATCGCGGCGCGGATGAGATCGAGCCGTTCCGCGTCGTCGAGCGTCGAGCCCTCGCCTGTCGTGCCCGCGACGACGATGCCGTCGGAGCCATGATCGACCAGGTGCCGGGCGAGTGCCTGGAAGGCGTCGTAGTCGATTCGACCGTCATCGCCGAAGGGCGTGACGATCGCCGTCATGACCGCGCCGAGCATCAGTCAATCGTAGAGACTTTGACGATGGCGCGGTTCGTCCTCGTGCACGGTGCCTGGCACGGCGCGTGGTGTTGGGAGCGCCTCGCGGTCGAGCTTCGAGGCCGTGGCCACGAAGTGTCGGTGCCCGACCTCCCCTGCGACGAGCTCGGGTTGACGGTGCACGACTATGCCGCCCGCACTGCCTCTGACGCCGAAAGCGTGGTCGTGGGCCATTCCCTGGCGGGCTTCGTGCTCCCCTTCGTTCCGGCGAGGCTGGCGGTGTTCCTGGCCGCGCTCGTGCCGGTCGAAGGGGTCTTCTCGGCGCTTGCTCCGGGCTTCCCTGCGACCGATCGCGACGCGCTCGGGCGCTCGTACTGGCCGACGATCGAGGTCGCCGGAGCCGGCCTCTACCCCGACCTCTCCCCCGAAGACGCTGCGTGGGCGTTCGGCCTTCTCAGGCCGCAGGCGCCACTCGAGCCGGTGTTCGCGCTCCCGCCGAGTCCCTACGCATCGATCGTGACGATGCGCGACGCCGCGATCCGACCGGAGTGGCAGGCGGAGACGGCCCGCTCCGTGCTCGGCGTCGAGCCGATGGAGCTCGACGCGGGCCACTCTCCCTTCGTCACGCACCCGACCGCGCTTGCCGACCTCCTGGAGGCCGTCGCGTGAGCCGGTAGACGCGGTCCGGAAGGGTTTCCAGCTCCCAGTCAACCTCCGCTCGTGCGAGGAACTCGGCGGCGTACGGACGTCCCGGCTCGGCGAGGAGAACCTCGGGTGCGAGTCCCGGGAGGAGCGCGAGGAGCGCCTCGGCGTTTCGCTCCTCGTAGAGCAGATCGGAGCCGAGCACGAGGTCGAACGAACCCGTGAAGGCACGCCAGTCGCCGTGGCGGGCATCGAGCTCGACCGCATTGCGCCGTGCGTTCTCGCGCAGCAGTTCGATCGCCGGGGCCGCCCAGTCGAGTGCAGTCACCTCCGCCCCGCGCGCAGCCGACGACGAGTGCCGGCAGGCCCAGACCACAGCCGAGCTCGACAACACGGACACCGTCCATCCGTTCGGGAAGCACGCGCGCGAGCGCGAGCGCCGAGGGCCAGAGCTCGGCCCAGTACGGGAGAAACTCGTCATCGGCGAACGCCTCTTCGTCGATCAGTTCCTCGGGCGCGCGCGGCCGCAGCAGCGACAGCTCGAGCGCGTCGAGCCGGATCGTCTCTTCGACGAGGTCGCTCAGAGGAGTGCTTCGAGCCCGACGGTCACGCCGGGCGGCAGCTCGCCGAGCTTCGAGAGCGCGAGCTCGACACCCGGCACGAACGCGTCGCGCGAGCTCGTGTCGTGGCGGATCGTCAGTGTCTCGCCACGCCCCCCGAGCAGCACCTCCTGGTGGGCGACGAGCCCGGGGAGCCTGATCGAGTGGATCGCCGGCTTGCCCTCCATCGCCGCGGCCGTCGCGAGCGCCGTGCCGGATGGCGCGTCGAGCTTCGTCTCGTGATGGAGCTCGACGATCTCGGCGGCAGGGAAGTACTTCGACGCCTCGCGGGCGAACCGCATCATCAGTACGGCGCCGAGGGCGAAGTTCGGGGCGTAGAAGACCGCGACGCCCGCCTCCTTTGCGGGCCCGTGGACTTCTTCCGGGTCCCACCCGCTCGTGCCGATCACGGAAGGGACACCGGCAGCGACCGAGCGCAGGATGTTCGGGACGACGGCCGACGGTGTCGTGAAGTCGATCATCGCCTCCGCTTCGCCCTCGGTGCCGACGAGCTCGTGTCCCGCCTCGAGAAGTGCTGCGCCGAGCACCGAGCCGACCTTCCCCATCTCGGGCGACGGCGGAGCGTAGCCGTTGAGGATGATCTTCACGCGGCCTGAGAGAGCGCCGGGGTGGCGCGCTCGATCGCTTCGAGAAACCGTTCCTCGCTCGGCCCGATCCCCGAGGCAGAGAGGCGCGCGGGCTCGAAGAGCTCGGCGGCGAGCGCGCTGACCGTCTCTGCGTCGACCGCGTCCACCTCGGCGGTGAGCTGGTCGAGCGAGAGGATCTCCGTGTCGGTGACGAGCGACTTGCCGAGGCGGGTCATCCGCGCGGAGGTCGACTCCATCGAGAGGAGCAGCCGGCCTTTCAGGTTCTCCTGCGCCCGCGTGAGCTCGCCGTCTCGGAGATTCCCGGACGCGATCTCGCCGATCTGGTCGACGGCGATCTCGAGCGCCTCGACGAGGTTGTCCTCGCGCGTCCCGACATAGATCCCGACCTGGCCCGTCTCGGCGTATTGCGAGAGAAAGCTGTAGACGGAGTAGGCCATCCCGCGCTTCTCGCGGATCTCCTGAAAGAGGCGCGACGAAGCCGAGCCTCCGAGGATCGCGTCGAGGACCGACGCGGCGAACCGCCGCGGATCGGAGCGGGAGACGCCGGTGGCACCGAGGCAGACGTGGTACTGCTCGGTGTCCTTGCGCTGAAAGCGCAGGCCGGGCTTGGGCGGCTTCGCAAGCAGCGAGCGGGCCTTGGGCTTGCCGGTGACGGCACTCAGCCGCCGGGCCAGCGAGCCCTCGACGAGGGACACGAGCTGGGCATGGTCGATGCTGCCGGCGGCAGCGACGACGACGTTTGGAGGCGCGTAGTAGGTGTCGTGGTAGGTGCGGATCGCGCGACGGCTGACGGTCGAGATCACGTCGGCAGTCCCGATCACGGGTCTCCCGAGCGCGTGCCTGCCGAACACCGCTTCGCCGATCAGGTCGTGGACGAGATCCTGTGGCGTATCCTCGTACATCGCGATCTCCTCGAGCACGACCGCGCGTTCGGAGTCGAGGTCGTCGAGGAGCGGCGCGAAGACCATCTCGCCCATCACATCGAGCGCCTTCTCCACGTGGTACTCGGGGACGCGTCCGTAGACGACTGTGTGCTCGCGCGAGGTTGCCGCGTTCAGCTCGCCGCCCATCTCGTCGAAGATCTCCGCGATCTGGAGCGCGCCGAAGCGGCTCGAGCCCTTGAAGAGCAGGTGCTCGATGAAGTGCGAGAGCCCGGCCTTGGCGTCGGTCTCGTCCCGCGAGCCTGCGCCGATCCAGAACCCGACCGTCGCCGAGCGGACGTGCGGGAGCCGCTCCGAGATCACCCGCGCACCCGAGCCGAGCTCGGTCTGCTCCCACGCCTCCACGGCGTGATCGTACGCGGTGGGCGGCGCGCTGCCCACGAGGAGCGGATCGCGCTAGGATGGATGGTTCAGTTACTCGAGCAGGAGGTATGGCTTGGAGCTGAGTCCACCGGACAGGAAGAGCGGGCGGAGTTGACTCCGCCGCCCGATCAGCCGAGCTTCTCGAGAGCTTCGCAGGTCGGTTTGTTGAACTGAAGCGCGCTCGCTTCGCTTCCTCTGTCTCCGGCGCTGCACTTCCGTCGGCGCGAGCACGAAGCACAGCTCGAGCGCGTGGAGCGACCCCGAGGGGTGCGTCCGAGTTGGAGGCGCACCCCTCATATTTCGGCAGGTTAGGATCGAGGCGAGTGAGCGCGAGCGACCCGAATCAGACGATCATCGACGAGTTCCGCGCGAACGCCGGCAAAGTCGGAGGGCGCTTCGAAGGGCGCCCGCTCCTCTTGCTCCATCACAAGGGAGCGAAGAGCGGGATCGAGCGCGTGAACCCTCTTGCCTACCGACGCGTCGGCGACGCGGTGGCGGTGTTCGCCTCGAAGGGTGGCGCGCCGACCAACCCCGACTGGTACTACAACCTCATCGCGAACCCTGAGGTCGAGGTGGAGATCGGCACGGAGCGCTATCCGGCGGTCGCGCGGGTGGCGGTCGGCGAGGAGCGCGAGGCGATCTACGGCGAGCAGAAGGCAGCGTTCTCGAACTTCGCCGACTACGAGCAGCGCGCCGGGAACCGCGTGATCCCCGTGGTCGTGCTCGATCGGCGCTAGCGGGGCTCGGTGGACGTCCCGAGCGACTTCTCGTAGAAAACCGAGTAATCCGAAAGCGGGTAGTCGAGCACGGGCCCGCAGCGCGTGAATCCGCCTCGCTCGTAGACGTGCCAGGCGGCGTCGTGGCGGTGGCCCGTCTCGAGGACGAGGCGCGTGAGCCCTTCGCCGGCGGCGAGCTTTTCGATCAGAGCCAGGATACGCCCGCCGATTCCGGAGCCCTGATACGAGGGGATCGTGTACATCCGCTTCACCTCCCCCACGCCGCCAGGATGGCGACACAAGGCGCCGCAGGCAACTGCGAGCCCGTCGTCGCGTGCGATGAAGACGGTGGTCTCCACGTCGGCCATCTGCTCGACGGTCAGGTGCGAGCAGAACTCGGGCGGCGTGAGCGTGAGCAGGTGTTCGTTCAGCGCGGCGATGAGCTCGCGCACCTCGTCTTGCAGCGGGCTTTCGACGGAGATCGCGATCGCCATTTCGCCCAATCTAGCGCCGAGGACGCCGGAAATCGTTAGCCATGCGCCGTGCCCGGGTACAGCGAGGGAATGAGCGGCTACACGAAGACGAACCTTCGGACGGACGTCGAAGACCAGGCCCCGAAATTCAAGATGCCCGCCGAAATGCAGGCGCGGTTCGCGCGCACGCCGCTTCACGGCGAGACTCTCGGCCTGAGCCTCTTCACCCTGGCGCCCGGCTTCCGGATCCCGTTCGGCCACAAACATACGGGCCAGGAAGAGGTCTACGTCATCGTCCGCGGATCAGCGCGGGTGAAGGTCGAGGACGAGATCGTCGAGCTCGAGGAATGGGACGCGATCCGCTTCGACAAGAACACGATGCGAGACATGGAAGCGGGCCCCGACGGCGTGGAATACGTGGCCTTCGGCGCCGGAGAGGATGCGAGCGAGGTCGAGATGGTTCAGGGCTGGTGGAGCGAGTAACCGAGGTGACACCCGGCGCTAGAACATTTACCTGAGGTTCAGGGTCGTCCGGCCTTCTCGCTGTTTCGGTTCGCGACGCCCGGGGCCGTCAGGACTTAAGCCGGCAAGCGGGCGTGAACCGTGTCGTGAACGAGCATCCTCCGGATCGACCAGAACCCGGGCCGCGGTTCGGGTAGCTCCTGCCGAGCCAGCAAGAACCCGGTCGCCGTCACGACGGCCGCGGCGAGCCAGAAGATCATCCCGACGGCCAGGATCCACGGCGTAGCCCCCGACAGGACCGCGATCAGACCGCCGGCGACGACCACCAGCGCCAGGTAGCCCATGCGAAGCGCCCAGACGGCCGTCCTCCAATATCGATTGAGCTGAAGCTCCGCTGGTTCGTCGATGTCACAGAGTGTAGGGGTTGCCACGGTAAGAGGGTCTCGTCGACCACACCGTCTGGAACGAAGGGCTCAGCGCTTATCGTCTGATCGTGCCTGGGCGGTTTTCCCCGAGAATTGATGCCCGGCCGTCTCTTCTTCTTCTAGGGTTTTCGCATGGACATCCCGGAGCCTGTTCGGCGTCTTGCGCTGAACCCGTTTCGGGAGCTGCCGCGGCCGCCGGATATCGAGTATGTGGAGCTCGATGGCGCGGTTCTCGCCGTCAATCGTTGGCCGACTGCGCAGATCGTGTCGATCCGCGGCGCCGGGCCCAGCGATCTCGCGGCGACTGTAGAGGCGGCTCGCGCCGGCGCACGGGAGCGCGGTAAGACGATCCTGGCGTGGTGGGTGCCGCCAGATCAGGACCACCTCGCGCCCGCGCTCGAGACGGCGGGGCTCGTGAACCAGGACACACCTGGGCTCGAGGCGATCGAGAATGCACTCGTGCTGTTGGAGCCGCCGCTGGGCGATGCCGTAAACGGTGTCGCGGTGCGGCCGGTCGAGAGGTGGGAGGACTTCCGCGACGGGTCTCACGTCGCTGAGACGGCTTTCGGGACGCCCGCAGTGAGGGAGGAGGAGCTGCGCGCGCGTTACGACGACTACCGCCACCCCGACAACCCGGGGCGCGGGTTCATCGCCCTGATCGACGGTCGCGTCGTCGGCACGTCGTATGCCGCCTACGGGGAGGCAGGCGTGAACCTCTTCGGAGGCGCAGTGTTGCCGGAGGCGCGCGGGAGGGGCGTCTACCGTGCGCTCGTCCGGGCGCGTTGGGAGGCTGCGGCGGCGCGCGAGACGCCGGCGTTGACGGTGCAGGCCGGCCGAATGTCGCGACCGATCTGCGAACGGCTCGGGTTCGTCTTCCTGGCGCCCGTGCGCGTTTTCGTCGATCTGCTCTAGCAGGCGCGGCCTCGTCAGACGCCGGGGCGGGCAACCTTGGCTGCGCGACCGTGATCACGCGTGAAGAGAAGAGGGGCGGCTTTCGCCGCCCCTCTCGGTACTTCCTACCGGCGTCCGCCGCCGCCGCGGCTTCCACCGCGGTCGCCGCTGCGCGGGGGGCGCTCCTCGCGGGGCGGGCGCGGCGGGGCATCCTTCGCCCGCTCGACCAGCTCCTCGGGGGAGACCATGTTGCCGTTCTCGTGCTTCTGGACGAGCTTCAGGCCGATCCGGCCGCGGGCCTTGTCGACCTCCTGCACGATCACGTCGACGACATCGCCGCGGGCCAGGACGTCCTCGATGTGAGCGACGCGGCCCGGGCCGACGTTCGAGACGTGGAGCAGGCCGTCGGTGCCCTTCTTCAGCTCGACGAAGGCGCCGAAGTCGGTCGTCTTCACGACCTTCCCGGTGAACTCGTCGCCGACCTCCGGGTCCTTGGTGAGGGCGGTGATCGCCGAGATCGCGGCATCGCCCTTCTCCCCCGAGGTGGCGTAGACGAGGATCGTCCCGTCCTCCTCGATGTCGATCTGGACTTCGTAGTCGGCCTCGAGCGAGCGGATCGTCTCGCCGCCCTTGCCGATCACCATCCCGATGTACTCGGGGTTGATCTGGACGCTCGAGATCCGCGGCGCGTGGCCTGCGAGCTCCGTGCGCGGCTCGCCGAGCGCCTGGAGCATCCGGTCGAGGATCGCCTCGCGGGCATCGCGTGCCTGCGAGAGCGCCCGCTCCATGATCTCGCGGGAGACCCCGGTGATCTTGATGTCCATCTGGAGCGCCGTGATCCCGCCGCGCGTGCCGGCGACCTTGAAGTCCATGTCACCGAGATGATCCTCGGCGCCCTGGATGTCTGTGAGGATCACGTAGTCGTCGCCCTCCTTGACGAGGCCCATCGCGATCCCCGAGACGGGCTCCTTGATCGGCACGCCCGCGTCCATCAGGGCGAGGGTCGAGCCGCAGACCGAGCCCATCGACGAGGAGCCGTTCGACTCGAGCGTCTCGGAGACGACCCGGATCGTGTACGGGAAGTCCGCAGCGTCCGGGATCACGGCCTCGAGCGCGCGCTGAGCGAGCGCACCGTGGCCGATGTCGCGGCGGCGCGGGCCCGTCATCCGGCCAGTCTCCCCCACCGAGTACGGCGGGAAGTTGTAGTGATGGATGTAGCGGCGATCCTTCTCGAGCGAGAGGTCGTCGATCCGCTGGCCTTCCTTGGCGGTGCCGAGGGTGACGAGCGAGAGGATCTGGGTCTGGCCGCGGGTGAAGAGCGCCGAGCCGTGGGTGCGCGGGCTGACCGTGACCTCGCACGTGATCGCGCGGATCTCGGTCTCCGAGCGCCCGTCGGGGCGGCGCTTGTCGATCGCGATCTTCTTGCGGACGAGATCCTTGTAGATCGCGTCGGCGGCCCGCTTCACATAGCCCTTGGTCAGACCGTCGAGGCCCTCACCGTCTGAGCTGCCGGGGAACCCAAGCTGGACCGTGTCGATAATCCGGTCATA
The DNA here is from genome assembly GCA_963720045.1 of uncultured Actinomycetota bacterium. Classification (GTDB taxonomy): domain Bacteria; phylum Actinomycetota; class Thermoleophilia; order Gaiellales; family Gaiellaceae; genus PALSA-600. The sequence goes on from CAVREC010000008.1 coordinate 337,951, forward strand.
CAGCAGATGCTGCTTGGCCGACTTCAGCTCCTTCGAGTCCTGCTCGGCATCGGTGAGCCCGCGGAGATCGCCTTCGAACTGCGACCTGACTGCGGCCTCGGCGGCTGCCGAGCGCTTCTTCTCGAGGACGGCTGCGAGAGACATCCGGGTCTGGAGCTCCTTCTGGACGTCGGCCTCGGTGGACGACATCGTGAGGACGCCGGCCTCCTTCTCGAGGATCTCCTCGACGACCCCGCCCGCGGCCTCGAGGCCGCGCTCGGAGATCCGTCCGGCGATCTCGTCGCCGTAGCGGTTCGTGATGTCCTCGGTGACCTCCGCCGAGAGCCATTTGGCCTTGCCGGCCTTCGCCTGGAGCTCTTCCTGGGCGGCGCAGAGCTTCTTGATCTCCTCGTGGGCCAGGTCGAGCGCCTCGAGCAGCTTGTCCTCGGGCACCTGGTCGGCACCGGCCTCGACCATCGTCAGGCCTTCCTTCGTGCCGACGACGATCAGGTCGAGCGTGCTCTCCTCGAACTGCTCGGGGAGCGTCGGGTCGATGATGAACTCACCGTCGATGATCCCGACGCGCACCGCGCCGATCGGGCCGAAGAACGGCATCGGCGAGACCATCAGCGCCGCGGAGACGCCGTTGATCGCGAGGATGTCGTGCGAGGTGATCATGTCCGCCGAGAGGACGGTGGCGATGCACTGCACCTCGTTGCGGTAGCCCTTCGGCCAGAGCGGCCGGATCGGGCGGTCGATCATGCGGGCGGTCAGGATCGCACGCTCGGTGGGGCGCCCTTCACGCTTGAAGAAACCGCCGGGGATCTTCCCGGCGGCGTAGGCGCGCTCCTCGACGTCGATCGTGAGCGGGAAGAAATCCTGTCCTTCGCGCGCTTCCGTCCGCCCCTGGGCGGTCGCGAGGACCATGGTGTCTCCAGACCGGACGACGACCGCGCCGTCTGCCTGCTTGGCAAGCTTGCCCGTCTCGAACGTGATTTCCTTGCCGCCGATATTCACGGCCACGGAAACAGGAGCCGCTTGCTGCTCGGCTTCGATAATGCTCATTCTCTCTATTCCTCCACTGAACTTGGGAAGGGTGGAGGTTTGAGCCACCCCCGGACTGCCCGGGATTCGCTCAAACTTCCACCCTCCTGGGCGTTGGAGCTAACGGCGCAGGCCGAGCTCCTTGATGAGGGCTCTGTAGCCCTCGAGATCCTTCCTCTGCAGGTAGTTCAGGAACCGACGGCGCCGGCCGACGAGCTTCAGCAGGCCACGGCGCGAGTAGTGATCCTTCGCGTGTGTCCTCAGGTGCTCGGTCAAACCGTTGATCCGCTCGGTCAACATCGCGATCTGGACCTCAGGCGAACCCGTATCCGTGTCGGACTTCCCGAACTTCTTCGTTGCTTCCTGCTTGGCTTCCTTGGAGAGGGCCATCTCTAACCTCCTGGTAGTGAGTCGCCTGCGGCCCAGCGACGCCGCGCAAGGATGACGCGCACGGCCGAGTCCGAGGTCAGCCACAGGGTAGCAATTTTGGGCGGTTTAGCCGTTCCGGCCCGAGCTGCGGCGATCCCGCGCCCTGACGGCTACCCTCAAGGTGCCGTGGCCGAAGAGTCCCTGTCGATCACCGACAATCGCACCGGAGAGAGCTACACGGTGCCGATCGTGGACGGGGCAATCCACGCCACGGAGCTTCACGGCCTCGTCTCCTACGATCCCGCGTTCCTCAATACCGCGGCGTGCCGGAGCGCGATCACCTACATCGACGGCGACGCCGGCATCCTGCGCTACCGCGGCTATCCGATCGAGCAGATCGCCGAGGCCGCCGGGTTCCTGGAGATCGCCTACCTCCTGCTCGAGGGCGAGCTGCCGACGGCGGCGGAGCTCGCGAACTGGGAAGAGGACATCCGCGTGCATACCTACGTGCACGAAAGCGTCACCAAGTTCCTCGAGGGCTTTCGCTACGACGCGCATCCGATGGGGATGCTGCTCGGGACGATGGGCGCGCTCTCGACGTTCTATCCCGACGCGAAGGACATCGACGATCCCGAGAACCGCTATCTCCAGCGTGTCCGTCTGATCGCGAAGCTGCCGACGATCGCGGCCTACATCTTCCGTCACTCCCACGGTCTGCCCTACGTCCTGCCGCGGAACGATCTCGACTACATCGGCAACTACGCCAACATGACCTTCGAGATCGGCGGGGACAGCCGCGAGAACCTCGTGCTGCAGCGGGCGCTCGAGACGCTCCTGATCCTGCACGCCGATCACGAGCAGAATTGCTCGACGAACGCGGTACGGGGCGTCGGCTCTTCGCGCGTCGATCCGTTCTCGGCCGTATCGGCCGGGATCGCGGCCCTCTACGGCCCGCTCCACGGCGGGGCGAACGAGGCCGTCCTGCGGATGCTCGACGTGATCGGCGAGAAGAAGAACGTGCCGGCGTTCATCGAGGGCGTGAAGGCGGGCAAGGGCCGGCTGATGGGCTTCGGCCATCGCGTCTACAAGAGCTACGACCCCCGCGCGACGTTGATCAAGGGCGCGGCCGACGCCGTCTTCGCCGAGACGGGCCTGAACCCGAAGCTGGAGATCGCGCTCGAGCTCGAGCGCATCGCGCTCGAGGACGACTACTTCATCTCGCGCAAGCTCTATCCCAACGTCGACTTCTACTCCGGGCTGATCTACCAGGCGATGGGCTTCCCGACCGACTACTTCACGGTGCTCTTCGCCCTCGGCCGGCTCCCCGGCTGGATCGCGCAGTGGGACGAGATGCTGACCGATCCGGAGCAGAAGATCGCGCGGCCGAAGCAGGTTTACGTGGGCCCCGCGGAACGGCGGTTCGTTCCGATCGGCGAGCGCTGAGCCGCTGAGTTCAGGGCGCCGGCGATGCCGGGACGGAGGGCGTCTGTCGGTTCGCCCCGGGAACTGCCGGGTGCGGCGGGAAGATGAAGTAGCGCTACGCGTGGACGGCGGCGGCAGCAAGGACTGCCGCCGCCGAGCGCTCGATGTCATCAGTCGTCGTACGCCAGTTGGAGACCGAGATCCGCACGGCATGCTCGCCGAGCCAGTCGGTTCCGCCGAGCCAGCAGGTGCCGTCCTGCTGGACGCCTGCGATCACCTCGCGCGTCTGCTCGCCGTCTCCGAAGCGGACGAGGACCTGGTTCAGGACGACGTCGTTCAGGATCGTGGCGCCGCCCGCCTCGAGCAGTTCCGCGAACAGGCGAGCGTGGGCACAGCAGCGTTCGACGAGCTCGGCGACGCCGCTTCGCCCGAGCGAGCGGATCGCAGCGTAGATCGGGAAGCCGCGTGCCCGTCGCGAGAACTCGGGTGTCCAGTCGACGGCGTCGCGCATCCGCTCGTCCTTTGCGTGAACGAGATACGAGGCTGTGACCGACATGGCGGCGCGGTGTGCCTCCTCGTGCGCGCAGAATGCGATTCCCGAGTCGTAGGGGACGTTCAGCCACTTGTGGGCGTCGGTCGCCCAGGAATCGGCCCGATCGGCACCGCGCAGCAGGTGACGGAGCCCGGGTGACGCAGCAGCCCAGAGGCCGAAGGCCCCGTCGAGGTGGAACCAGGCGTCCCCGGCCTGTGCGGCATCGGCGATCGCATCGAAGTCGTCGAATGCGCCGGTGTTCACCTCGCCGGCCTGTCCGCAGACGATCGTGGGCACGCCGCCGAGGTCGGGAAGCTCGTCGGCGCGAAGCCGCCCCTGGTCGTCGGCCGGCACGATCTCGAGCGAGTTCGCCCCGATCCCGAGGAGCCGCAGCGCGCGGTCGATCGTCACGTGGCGTTTCGCCCCGACGACGACTCGAATCGGCGGCGAGCCTGCGAGACCGTCGGCGGCAACGTCCCAACCGGCGTTTGCCAGGACCTGGTGCCTCGCCGCCGCAAGGGCTGTGACATGGGCCATCTGACAGCCGGTGACGTATGCGACTGAGACGTCGGACGGAAGGCCGAGCAGCTCCGCGAGCCAGCCGCGCGCCACGTCCTCGACGACCGCCGCGGCGGGCCCTGCAGCGTAGAGCCCTGGGTTCTGGTCCCACGCCGAGGTGAGCCAGTCGGCGGCCAGGGCGGCCGGCACCGCCCCTCCGATCACGAAGCCGAAGTAGCGGCCGGACGCCATGCCGATGAGCCCCGGATCGGCCGCCTCCACGAGTGAGTCGACGATCGTGGCGTCAGCGGTCCCTGCTTCCGGGAGCGGGCCGCCGAGTGCGGCGATCAGCTCATCGACGCTCGCCTCGGCGCGAATCGGCCGGTCGCCGAGCGTCTCGATGAAGTCGGCGGCGTGGTCGGCTGTGCGGTGGAGAAGCTCGCGCTCGGTCATCGGGCGACTGTACCTGCGAAGCTTGTTGCGGCATGTCGAGCGGAATCCCGGTCACCGGCGTCAGCGAGCTCGTCCTCGAGGTCGTCGACCTCGACGTTGCCGAGCGCTTCTACGCGGGGGTGCTCGGCTTCCCCGTGGTGCTGCGCTGGACACACCGTGAGGCGGTCTGGGTCATGGCGGGAACCGGCACGCGAATCGGCCTCTGGCGGCCGCAGGTCGGGATCGCGAAGGGGCGCGGCGGCGTGCACGTCCACTTTGCGATGCACATCGCCGACTCCGACTTCGACGCAGCGATCGAGCGGCTGCAGGCTCACGGATACGAGCCGGAAATCGTCCGGTTCGATGACCCCGACCGTGGCCGCGCGCTGTATGTCACCGACCCGGACGGCAACGTCGTCGAGTTCTGGACCTACGAAGTTCGCGAGCACCTGAGCGGCGGGTAGGCCGGCAAGAGGTACCGCCTGGCAACAGCGCGATCCGAGCGCAAACGCCCCGTCGCGAACCGTGAGTCGGGCTCCGCTCAGGAGCCGGCGAGCCCGAACGGAGTGCCTTCGGAATCGCGGCAGATCGCCCACCGCTCGCCGGGATGGACGACCTCGCCCCCGAGCGAGCGCGACCTGCTCGAGCGCGGCGGCCAGGTCGGGGACGGTGAAGTACGGCAGTGAGAACCGGTCGCCCGGGCCCGTGCCCCTCTCGTGCAGCCCCACCGCGACGCCGGGACGGCTCGTTTGCCACCCGCTGCCCTCGCCGGATGCTCGAGGCTCGAGTGTCTCCCCAAGCAGCGCCTCCCAGAACCGCCGCGCCCGCTCCGGCTCGTCGGCGGGAAACTCGATCAGCTGCGGTGACGGCATGCTCGGACGTTACCCGGCACGAGTGCGGGCCCGCTACGGGCGGGTCGCGGCCCGCGTTGCGGCGACGTCGGCAGCGATCTGGGCGATCAGCGCCTCCTCGCTCTGGAACACGGCCTCGTCGCGAAGCCGTTCCCAGAGCTCGACGACGACGCGCTTGCCGTAGAGGTCGCCTTCGAAGTCGAGCAGGAAGGCTTCGATTCGCCGTTCGGCGCCGCCGTAGTGCGGGTTGATCCCGATCGAGATCGCCGCGCGATGGTCGAGCGCAGCCCCGGCGTAGATGCCGAACTCGGGAACGAGAAGCGAATGGTCTGCCCGCAGGTTCGCGGTGGGGAACCCGAGCGTGCCGCCGCGGGCATCGCCGCTGACCACGATTCCCTCGACCTCGACCGGACGGCCGAGCAGGTCGGCGGCGGCGCGGACGTCGCCCGCCGAGACGAGCTGTCGGATCCTCGTCGACGAAACCCCCGGCACGAGCGGAACCGTTCTCGCTTCGACCCCGAGCCGTTCGAACGTCTCGATGCTCCCACTTCGCCGCGCACCGAAGCAGAAACCCTCGCCGGCGACGACGAGCTCGGCTCCGGGTGCGAGCACGTAGCGCTCGGCGAACTCCTCCGCCTCGAGCTCCGCGAGCTCCGGCGTGAACTCGACGACGAGCGTCTCCTCCACTCCGAGCTCCGCCAGCAGCTCGAGCCGCCGCTCGAGGGTCGAGAGCAGGACGACGTCGTACCCGAGCACCTCCCGCGGGTGCGGGTCGAAGGTCACGACCGTCGGCACGAGGCCGGCGTTCAACGTCGCCCCGATCACTGCGCGATGACCCACGTGGACGCCGTCGAAGGTGCCGATCGCGACCGCCCGTCGCTGCCGCTCGAGCTCCGCCGGTGCGTGCGCGACCCTCACGTTGCAGCCTGACCCGGCGTCGGCAGCGCAGGAAGGGTCGCCGCCGCACCAACCTCCGTCTCGAAGGCGAGCACCTGCGCCCGCAGGCCGTAGGGCACGCGATCGAGGGCGTCGGCCGGGAGCCGCCCGAGTGCGTCCGAGACCGCGACGAGCCGGCCCGGGTCCGCTTCCTCGACCCGGAAGGGCCCGACGGCGGTCCGCCGCAACGTCCGGCAGTGCCCTCCGAGCGCCTCGGCAATCGACCGGACGTACGTGCCGGAAGACACGTGAAGCCCGAGCTGGACCTCGTCGCCCGTATACGCGATGACGTCGAGCGCGTACACCTGCGAGCGGCGCAAGGGCATCTCCACCTCGACACCCTGCCTCGCGAGCCGGTAGGCGCGCTCACCGCCGATCTTCACCGCCGACGCGGCCGGGATCGGCAGCTCGATCTCGCCGCGGAGGCCCGCGAGCCGATCCTCGAGCTCCGACCGGGCCGGAGCCTCGTGCCGTTCGCGCCTCTCGCCTTCGGGATCGCCGGTCGAGGTCGTCGAGGTGAGATCGACGTCCGTCACATACCGCTTGTCCAGACCGACAAAGCATGGAGCAAGTTTAGTTGCCGTACCGGACAACAGGATCAGCAGCCCGCTCGCGAACGGGTCGAGCGTCCCGGTGTGACCTGTCCGAGCCCGCGTGCGGTGCCGAAGCTCCGCGACGAGAGCGAAGGACGACGGCCCGGGCGGCTTGTCGACGAGAACGATTCCGACCGGGCTGGCCGCTCGCGGGACCACGTCAGCTTCGCGCCGCCACGGCCGCCAGGAACTCTCCGCGGATGAACTCGACGATCCCCTCGACCGTGTCCTCGCTGGAAAATCCAGCCGCCTGAACGTGCCCGCCGCCGCCCGACTTGCGCGCGATCGCGGAAACGTCGAGCGTGTCGCTGCTCGAGCGGAGCGAAATGCGGTGCGTCGGCCCGCCGGGGGTCGGCGGCTCGCGGATGAGCGCCACGAGCTCCGAGCCCTCGGCCTGGCGCAGGAAGTCGATGATCCCCTCGGAGAAGGGCTCTTCCGCGCCCACCTCGGCGAAATCGGTGCGCAGCAGGTACGACACGACCACGCGACCGTCCTCGTAGCGGCGTGCGCGATCGAGCGCTCTGCCGAGCAGCTTGAGCTTTGGGAACTGAACGGTCTCGTACACCCACCTGAAGATCCCCTGCACGTCGGCGCCGGCTTCGACCAGCTCGGCGGCAAGTCGGAGCGCCTTCGGGGTCGTGTTCGCGTACTGGAAGCGCCCGGTATCGGTGACGAGCCCGACATAGAGCGCGTCGGCGATCTCCGGTGAGAGCGGAACGTCGAGCGCGCCGAGAAGATCTCTGACGATCTCCGCGGTCGACGAGGCGTCCGCCACGACGAGGTTCACGGCACCAAACCGTGTGTTGTCGTGGTGGTGATCGACATCGACCACGAGGGCAGCCTGCTCGAGCACGGCCGCGTCGGGGCCGATCCGCCGTTCGTTCGCGCAGTCCACCGCGAGCAGGACTCGCTCGCCCACGTCCTCGGGCGGCTGCCGCAGCACGTCGGCGAGCGGCAGGAACCCGTACTCCGCGGGGAACGGTGTCGCCCCCGCGAGGCACATCACGACGTCCTTCCCGAGCGCACGCAGCCCGAGGCTTACCCCGAGCATCGATCCGAACGCGTCCCCGTCGGGGTTTTCGTGCGTCACGACGACGAAGCGCTCGTGTTCGCGCAAGGCGTTCACGACCGCGTCGAAATCAGTCTGGGGCGGCTGCCTCTGCTGCGTCATCTGAAGGGGTCTCCGGCGCGAGGTCGTCGATCAGTTTCGTCATCTGAACGCCGCGCTCGCCGGTCGGATCGTATTCGAAGGTCACGTGCGGCGTCCGCTTCATCTGGAGCTCGCGCGCGAGTCGTCCCTGGACGACGTTCCGGGCATGCTCGAGCGAGACGAGTGCGGCCGCACGCTTCTTCTTGCCGCCGAACACCGACACATAGACGCGAGCCTCACGAAGATCCGGCGAGACCGAAACACCCGTGACGGTGACGATCCCGATCCGGGGGTCGCCGAGGCCGGTGATCGACTCGGCGATCACCGCGCGCACCGACTCGTTCACGCGGCGCATCCGTTGGCTCATGGTCTTCTCAGGTCAGTCATGTTCTTGGGTCAGTCATCGGGGGAGACGAGCAGCAGCTCGGAACGTGCAAGCACCCAATCCTGCCCTGCGAGCCACTGCTCGGCGCGCCCTGCGAGCTCTTCGGCCTCACGCGCCTCTCGGGTGGCGAACGCCGCCGTCAGGGCGCAACGCTGCCAGAGATCGTGATGATCGACCTCGGCGACCGAGGCGCCGAACCGGTTCGCGAGCTGCGCCTTCGCGGAGAGAACGTGCTTGCGCTTGCCCTTCAGCGACCCCGCCTCAGGGAAGTGCAGCTCGACCGAGAGGATCGCCACGTAACCCGGCATCACCCTATTGTCTCCTACCGTGCGCCTCGCCCTCCAGGTCGCCCCGCAGCCGAGCACCCAGTATGCGGACATGGCGTTCCGGCTCGCGGGGCCCGAGCTCCGAGCCTCGCCGCTCCGCGCACACCTCGAGAACGTCGAGCCGGCGAGGCTCGGCGGCGCCGACTACATCCTCGCGACCCTCGACGGCGGCGTTCGCCGCGAGGAACTGATGCCGGTGCTCTCGCTGCTTGGAGCAACGAGGCATGCCTTCGAGTTCCTCGAGGCGGAGGAAGGGCCGTTGCTGCGACCGCTGGATCCCGCCGCGGCCCGCCAACTCCCGCGCGAAATGGCCGAGACTCGCCGCTACAAGGGAAAGACGAGCGAGGTCTTCACGCGCGTGCTGCTGAACCTGTCGCTCTTCGCCGGAGCCTTTCTCACCGGCCCGGACGTGCGTCTCCGGGTCCTCGACCCGCTCGCCGGCGGAGGAACGACGCTGTTTGCCGCGCTCGCGGCCGGCCACGACGCCTGCGGGATCGAGCAGGAGAAGCGCGACGTCGAGACGACGGCGGCGTTCGTCGGCGAGTACTGCCGCGAGGCGCGCATTCCGCACTCGACGGTCCACGACAAGGCGAAGCGCCGGTTCCGGTTCGAGCTCGGGCCGCGCACCGACCAACGCCTACTCGTGCTCGCTCAGGGCGACGCCCGCAGCGCGGATGCGCTGCTCGCCGACATTCCCGGCGGCGCTCGATTCCACGCGATCGCGGCCGATCTGCCCTACGGGATCCAGCATGACGGCGGCGCGGTCACACTCGTGCGCGAGGCGCTCCCCGCCTGGGAGCGGGTGCTGCTTCCCGGTGGCGGCGATGGCGCTCGCCTGGGACGCGACCCGCCTGCCGCGGGAGAAGCTCACCGAGGTCGTCACCGCGAACTCCGGCCTGACTGTCCGCGACGACGGCCCCTACGGCGAGCTCGAGCACCGCGTCGACCGCGTGATCAAGCGGCGAGACGTGCTCGTCGCCGTCAAGCCGGAGTAACGAGGCTATTCCGAAGCCGTCGGGGCTTCGTCGAGCGAGGTGCGCTCGATCTCGCGCGTCTCGTAGACCTCGAAGATGTCGCCCTCGCGCAGGTCGTTGAAGCCTTCGAGCAGGATCCCGCACTCGAACCCCTCGACCACCTCGCGCGCGTCGTCCTTGAAGCGCTTGAGCTGGGACACGGTCGTCTCGTGGATCCGGGCGCCGTCGCGGAAGATCCGGACGCGCGAGCCCCGCCGCACGAGCCCGCTCGTGACCATGCAGCCGGCGATCGTCCCGACGCGCGAAGCGCGGAAGAGCGCCCGCACCTCGACCTCGCCGATCACTGCCTCGGTCGCGACCGGCGACAGCATCCCGACGAGCGCCTGCTCGATCTGCTGCGTGAGCTCGTAGATCACGCGGTACTGGCGGATCTCGATGCCCTGGCGCTCGGCCAGGGCGCGCGCCTCGCTCGACGGCCGCACGTTGAATCCGATCACCATCGCGTTGGAGGCGGCGGCGAGGTTGATGTCGTTCTCGCTGATCCCGCCGACACCGGTGTGGATCACGTTGACGCGCACCTCGGTGTGATCGATCTTCTGGAGCTCGCCGACGATCGCCTCGACGGAGCCCTGCACGTCGGCCTTGAGCACGATGTTGAGGTCGGCGATACCGCCCGCCTGGAGCTGCTCGAACAGCTTCTCGAGCGAGACACCGCGGCTGGCCTGCTTGGCGAGCGACTCGCGACGGAGCCGCTCCTCGCGGCGCTGGGCGAGCTCGCGGGCCTTGCGGTCGTTCTCGACGACATGGCCGAGCTCTCCGGCCGACGGCGGCTTGTCGAGGCCGAGGATCTCGACCGGCTCGCCCGGGCTCGCAGCCTCGATCCGCTCGCCGCGATAGTCGTAGAGCGCGCGCACGCGGCCCCAGGCATCGCCGGCGACGATCGCATCGCCGACCCTGAGCGTGCCGCGCTGGATCAGCATCGTCGTGACGGTTCCACGGCCGATGTCGACGCGCGACTCGATGATCGGGCCCGACGCGGGTGCGTCCGGGTTGGCGGTCAGCTCGAGCTCGAGGTCGGCGACGAGCAGGATCTTCTCGAGGAGCTCGTCGAGGTTCTCGCCCTGCTTCGCGGAGACCTTCGCGACCTGGGTATCTCCGCCCCACTCCTCGGGGTTCAGTCCCTGGGCGGCGAGGTCGGAGAGCACGCGGTCGGGGTTCGCGCCGGGCAGGTCGATCTTGTTCACCGCGACGACGATCGGCACCTGGGCGGCGCGGGCATGCGAGATCGACTCGAGGGTCTGCGGCATCACGCTGTCGTCGGCGGCCACGACCAGGACGGCGATGTCCGTGACCTTCGCGCCGCGGGCGCGCATTGCCGTGAAAGCCTCGTGGCCCGGCGTGTCGAGGAACGTGATCTTCCTGCCGTCCACCTCGGTCTGATAGGCGCCGATGTGCTGGGTGATCCCGCCGGCCTCGGTCTCGACGACCGCGGTCTTGCGGATCGCGTCGAGCAGCGTCGTCTTGCCGTGGTCGACGTGCCCCATGATCGTCACGACCGGCGGGCGCGGCTGCAGCGTCTCCTCCGCGTCGTCGAACGACTCGGGCTCGACGTCTTCGTCGCTCGCGTGCTTGATCTGCACCTCGCGGTCGAGCTCGACCGCGATCAGCTCGACCTCTTCGTCGGTGAGCGTCTGCGTCGCGGTCTTGCCGACGCCGAGCTTCATCAGCATCGTGATGATCTGCGACATCGTGACCCCGAGCGCCTGCGAGAAGTCGCGGACGGAGACGCCGGACTCGACGGTGACGGGACCGGTCGGGGCGACGACCTCGCGCTGCGTCTTCGGCGCGCGATCGCCCTGGCGGTCGCCGGGACGCTGGCGCTGGCCCGCGCCGGGACGGCCGGTGCCGCCGTCGATGACGACGCGGCGCCTCCGGTTCCCGGGGCCTCCACCACCTCTTGGTCTGATTGGTCTACCGCCTGGCACGATCTCCGCCTCTCTTCAAGACTTGAACCTCAAGTGTAGAGCCGCGCGAGGGAATCCTCCACGCGGACGGTCCTCTTCAGTGTTCGATTGAAGCCACGATGGGCCCTTGCACGTTCGAAACAAGCGAGCCGGCGGCACGTGTAGACGCCACGACCGGCACCGAGCCCCGCGACCAGGATACCTCCGCGCTCGTGGAAGCGCTGAAGGTCCCCCTGCGCCGCCTTGCGGCCGCAGCCGGCACATGTCCTGACCGGGCTAGGCGACGCTGCCGCCTTCGCCGGCTTCGTCTGCATGGACGTGAACGATCGGGATGCCTTCGTCAGGGTCTCCCGGACCGGGCTTGACGGCGTCGAGCCGCAGGTCCTCACCGGCGACCGGTGCATCGCCTGGGCCCGCCGGGAACGCCTCCGACTCGGGATTGCCGAACTCCGCCGCGTCCTCTGTGACGGACTCCGGCTCGGCCGTGTCCGAGAGAGCCTCGAGCTCGGGCTCGGACTCCTGGACGATCGGGTTGACCTCGTCGTCGGGCTCGTGGAGCGAGAGCTCCTGGTGGGCCGGGACGCCGCAGTACTTCGAGCTGGGAAGGGCCGCGTTCGGGCAGCGCTTGCCGTTCGAGAGCACCGCCGAGCAGCGGCCCGAGAAATCGCCATCCTCGCCGCTCTCGCCGCCGAAGGCCGCCTGGGCCTCCTGCTGGGCGAACTCGCTGTCGGAGACGATGTCGATCTTCCAGCCGGTGAGCCGGTGGGCGAGGCGGGCGTTCATGCCCTCCTTGCCGATCGCAAGCGCGAGCTGGTCGTCGGGGACGACGACCGTAGCCTCCTTGGCTGCGTCGTCGAGGTAGACCTCGCGCACCCGTGCGGGCGAGAGTGCCTTCGCGACGAAGCGGGCCGGCTCCTGGTTCCAGGGAATGATGTCGATCTTCTCGCCGCGGAGCTCGGAGACGACCATGCGGACGCGCGAGCCGCGAGGCCCGACGCACGCACCGACCGGATCGACGCCCTGCGTGTGCGACTGCACTGCGATCTTCGAGCGGTAGCCGGGCTCGCGGGCGACGCCCTCGATCGTGACGAGGCCGTCTGCGATCTCCGGCACCTCGAGCTCGAACAGCGTCTTGATCAGCTCGGGGTCGCGGCGGGAGAGGATGACCTGCGGGCCCTTCGTCCCGGTGCGGACGTCGGTGATCACCGCCTTGATCCGGGAGCCCTGCTCGTAGCGCTCGCCGTCGACCTGCTCGGAGCGCGGCAGCAGAGCCTCGACCTTGCCGAGGTCGACAAGAACGTTGTTGCGGTCGCCGGCCTGCTGGACGATCCCGGTGACGACCTCGCTGACGCGGTCGATGTACTCGTCGTACATCATCTCGCGCTCAGCCTCGCGGATCCGCTGGAGGATCACCTGCTTGGCGGTCTGCGCGGCGATACGCCCGAAGTTGTCGGGGGTGACGTCCTCGCGCTTCATCAGCTCGTCGGGAACCTGCGACCAGTCGACGTCGAGGTCGTCGTCGGTGAGAAGCGTGTGGTTCTTCTCTCCGGTCTCCTCCTCGATCCGCTCGAGCTCGTCGAGGGCGGTCTCGCGCGCCTCGTCGAGCAGCCGGCGCTCGAGGTCCTCGGGCAGCTCGATCGCGAACACGCGGTAGTCACCGGCGTCGTCGAGCTCGACGGTCGCATGTCGCGACGCGCCTGGAGTCTTCTTGTAGGCGGCAAGGAGGGCGTCCTCGAGCGCCGAGAGCAATGCTCCGGAGTCGATTCCCTTCTCGCGCTCGATCTCGCGTACGGCCTCAACGATTTCCTGGCTCATCGCGCACCTACCCTTCGTCGATCAGATTGGCCCGTACGATCGCGTCGTACGGTATGTCGACCGGTTCACCGGTCCCGTTCGAAAGCTGGAACGACCGCTCGCCCGCGGCTGTGACCTCGCCGCGCAGCTTCTGGTTGCTCGTCTTCAGTCGTACCGCGTGTCCGACGGCGGCCTGGAAATGCTCTCTCGTGCGAAGCGGCGGCTCGGAGCCGGGCGAGGAGACTTCGATCGCGTAGCGGTCCGTGTACGGACGAAGGACGCCGCTCACACGCTCGCACAGAGCGTGATCCACCCCGCCCGGCTGGTCGACGTAGACGCAGAGACGCTCGCGGCCCGTGATTTCGAGGGCGAGCACTTCGACGCCTGGAACCGCCGTTGTCACCGTGCGGGAAATCTCGCGATACAGCTGTTTCTCCTTCTCGTGTTGACCCGTTGCCATGCTCGCCTCGTGCCTTGCTCGCTCATGAACTGTGCTGACTCATGAACTGTGTTCGCTCGCAAAAAATGGGCGCCACGCGCCCATTTCGACGTGCCCGAAATGTGGTATCCACAGGGTAGCAAACGCCTTTCTCCGCGCGTCCCGCGCCGACTATTCGAGGACGATCGTGACCGGTCCGTCGTTCACGAGCTCGAGCGCCATGCGCGCACCGAAGATGCCCGTCTCGACGGGCACCCCGAGCTCGCGAAGCGCGACGCAGAAGCGCTCGTACAGGGGCTCGGCGCGCTCGGGTGCGAGCGGCGCCGGCGAAGCTCGGCCGGTTTCCCTTCCGCGGTGTCTGCGATCAGCGTGAACTGGGAGACGACGAGCGCTTCGCCGCCCGTCTCGAGCAGCGAGGTCGCGAACTTCCCCTCGCCGTCCTCGAAGATCCGCAGGCGGGCCACCTTGCCGGCGAGGCGGTCCGCCGCGGCTTCGTCGTCGGCCGCGGCGACGCCGAGCAGGATCGCAAGCCCGGCGCGGATCTCGCCGCCGGGCGTGACGCGGGCATGCGAGACGCGTTGGACCACCGCACGCAACGGGGTCAGTCGAGCTCGCGGATCCGCGCGGCATATCGCTCGTTCGCGGGATTCATCGTGCTCGCGAGCTTGTAGTGGCCGTTTGCCTCCGCGTCGCGGCCCTGCTTCTCGAGCACGCGGCCGAGGGCGTAGTGCCCGTAGTCGTCTGTCGGGGAGAGCTCGAGCAGAGCGCGGAACTCGAGCTCGGCTTCGTCCCACCGTCGCAACCGGAAGTACGCGATCCCGAGCGCCTCGCGGATCGAGGCCTTGTCGGGCTCGAGGCGCTTGGCCTTCTCGAGCGGCACCGTCGCCTGCGCGTTCAGGCCGCGCTTGAGTCGGCTCCGGCCCTCCTGGTAGAGGTCGTAGGCCTCAGTCATCGCCGAGCAGGCGTTCCACCTCGTCGAGGATCGCCGCCGCGATCGCAGGCTTCGGCGCTTTCGCCACCTGACGATCGCCGAGGCGAGAGACGAGGACGACCTCGTTGTCACGGCTCTCGAACGCGATGTCCGAGCGAGAGACGTCGTTGAAGACGACGAGGTCCGCATTCTTGGTCGTCAGCATTTCGCGTTTGCGCTTCAGGCCGCCGGCGCCGAGGTCGGCCCCGAAGGTCACGATCAGCTGCCCCGGCCGCTTCGCGTCGCCGAGACGCCGCGCGATGTCGGCGGTGGGAGCAAGCTCGATCGTCCAGGGCTCGTCGCTCTTCGCGCGCTTGCCCGCGATCGCCGCGACCGGGCGGTAGTCGGCAACCGCGGCCGCGAGGAGCGCGATGTCGATGTCGGCGAGAGCCTCGGCGGCTCCAAGCATGGCCTCTGCGGTCGGCGTCGAGATCGTCTCGACGCCGTAGGGCTCCGGGACGGCAAGGTTCGCCCCAAGGAGCACGACCTCGGCACCGCGGCGACGGGCCTCCTCCGCGAGCGCGACTCCCATGCGGCCCGACGAGCGGTTCCCGACAAACCGGGCCGCGTCGAGGGGCTCCCGGGTTCCGCCTGCCGTGACGAGCACTCGTTTCCCGGCCAGGCTGCCGGGGGCGAGGAGTTGCCGGATGCGGCCGGCGATCTCCGCAGGCTCCGCCATCCGTCCCACGCCCCATTCGCCCTCGGCCGTCTCGCCTTCGTCGGGGCCGACGAGCTCGACGCCGCGGGCAACGAGGGTCGCGGCGTTGTCGCGAGTCGCAGGGTGCGCCCACATCCGCGGGTTCATCGCAGGTGCGACGAGCGCCGGGCCGCGGTGGGCGAGCGCCGCTTCGGTCAGCAGGTTGTCCGCGATCCCCTGAGCGAGCTTGGCAAGCGTGTTCGCCGTGCACGGTGCGACGACGAGGAGGTCCGCGCGGGTCAGGTGCAGGTAGAGGTCTTCGTTCGCCGGTCGCCGCGCTAGCGCCGTGAAGGTTTCGGCACGGACGAAGCGCTCCGCGCCCGGAGTGACGAGCGGAATCACGTCGTGCCCGGCTTTGACGAGCAGGCGGGTCAGCTCGCAGGCCTTGTACGCAGCGATGCCGCCGCTGACACCGAGGAGGATCCGGCTCATGCGCTCATTGTGCACTGGGCCGGCCCGCGGCTGGCGACTCGGTCGCGTCTATCGGGAGCGCAGCTGGGGAGAAATCGTTCCAAAGCTGTGACAGACATGGAGCCTCAGGACGCGTAAAATTGCTCTAGAGGGCGGAGGGTGCGTCCCCGCCCGGGCGGGGGAAGAAGGAACGGGGCGGGATTCTGTGCGCCGTTTTTTGGCGCGCGAGGACGCGCAGGGCACCTGGGGCGCCATGCTGATGCGATTGGTTCCTCTATCCGTTACTCGAAGGGCGGGAGCGGGCTCCCACCGACCACGCGGTCAGCGCCGGTAGTCGTAGCTGATCTTGCCTTCGGCGATCTCTTCCAAAGACATGGTCAGGTAGTTCTTCGAGCGCGAGCGGATGAGGGGCGGCGGGAACTCGTCGAAGGTGCCTTCGCCGAGCTGGTGGTGGTAGTTGTTGATCTGCCGCGCGCGCTTGGCGGCGACGATCACAAGTGCGTACCGGGAGTCCACCTGGCCGAGGAGCTGGTCGATGCGAGGATGAATCATGAACGGGCCATGCTACCGGCAGGCTGCGAGCTCGCGTTCCACGAGCTCGACGCATTCGTCGGCGGCACGCTCGCGGTCGTCGTTTTCGACGACGAAGTCGAACCGGCCGGCGAGGCGGCGCTGCTCGGCGGCGAGGGCGATCCGCTCGTGGATCTCGCCGGAGCTTTCGGTCGCGCGCTCGCGGAGGCGGCGCTCGAGCTCCTCGAGCGGCGCGTCGATGAAGATCGTCAGTGCACCGGGGATCCGCTCCTTCACGGCAAGCGATCCGTTCAGCTCCAGCTCGAGGAGTGGAATGTCGCCGGCGGCAGCGATCCGGTCGAGCTCGGAGACGAGCGTGCCGGACCGCTGGCCCCAGGGGAAGACGTGATACTCGAGGAAGCCGCGGTCGGCGAGCAGGCGGTCGAACTCCTCGTCGCTCAGGTGCCAGTAATGGACGCCCTCGATCTCGCCCGGCCGCAGCGCCCGCGTCGTCGCCGAGACCGCGAGCCGAAGCCGTGGGATGCGGGCCAGTAGCGCCTGAACCATCGTTCCCTTTCCGGCACCCGAGGGCCCGGTGAGAACGAAGACCGGGCTGCTAGCGGTTGAAGAGGTCAATCAGTTCTTGGCGCTGGCGGTCGGAGAGGCCGCCCACCGTCTTCGACTGGCTGATGCGGCACTGGTTGAGCATCCGCTGTGCCTTCACGCGCCCGAACTTTGGAACGGCCATCAGCATGTCGAAGACCTTCGCCGTGGAGACGAACTCAGGCGGCTCGCGTAGGATTTCCTCGATCGAAACCGCGCCCGACTTCAGGTCTTTCTTGAGCTGCGCGCGCTTGACCCGGATGTCGTTAGCTCTCTTCAGAGCCTCCATTCGTTGGTCGAGCGACCTGACCGGAGCTTGAACCTGGGAGGCGGGCGGCACCATGCGAGGGGGCATACTAACAGCCTTTCTGCCCCGTGCAAGCCTCCACCGTTTCGATCAGTTGTCCGGACGGAAAACCGCTTCCTGAGCGGCGCAAAAGGCACTTTCTGCGTTGTCAAAGTTGGCACTTGCGGCCTCAACAACCAGCTCGTTGCGCACTCGCCGGGGGGCATTTGGGTCAGTGAAGAGCACCGTTCCGAGAGCCAAATGGGTGGCTCCGCACGCGACGAACTCCAGGGCGTCGCGGCCGTTCTGGATGCCTCCCATGCCGACGATCGGAAGCTCGGTCACCCGCCGGCACGCGTACACGGCCGCCAGCGCGATCGGCTTGAGAGCCGGGCCGGAGTAGCCTCCGGTCGCGCGCGCCAGGCGTGGCCTGAGGTGCTCGTCGAGCGCGAGGCCGCGAATCGTGTTCACGAGCGAGAGACCGTCGGCGCCGGCCGCCTCGACGGCCCGCGCGAGCTCGGCGACGTCCGGCTGAGCCGGCGATAGCTTCGCGTAGAGGGGAAGGTCCGTGGCGGCTCGGCAGGCCGCAACGATCTCCGCCGCCGACTCGGGCGCCTCGTCGACATTCGGGCACGACAGGTTCAGCTCGATCGTCACATCGTCGAGGGCAGCGCACGTCTCGGCGTACTCCGACGCCGCAAAGCCGCCGACCGAGACCCAGAGCGGGACTCCGAGGCCGCGAAGTGCGGGGAGCGTCTCGGCGAGGAACGCGACCCGGCCGGGATTCGCGAGCCCGATCGAGTTCAGCATCCCCGACTCGGTCTCGGCGATCCGCACCGGCGGGTTGCCCTCGCGTGGCTTCGGCGTGACGGTCTTCGTGACGAAGGCATCGAGCGAACGGGCGACCTCGGGAGCGACACGCGCGTCCAGGCAGCCGCTCGCGTTCAGGACGAGCAAAGCACGGGCCCTTCCACGCACAGGCGGCTCAGCACTCCGTCGATCGGCACGACGCACCCGTAACACGCGCCGTAGCCACAGGCCATCGGCGCCTCCCAGGCGAGCTGAGCATCGGGGGCAAGGGCGCGCACGGCTTCGAGCATCGGCTCCGGGCCGCACGCGAGGATGTCGCGATCGTGCGGAATGACCTCGGTGACGAGCACCGGGTCGATCACGACCTCGGCGTTCGGCACGAGGACGGCCGCCTCGGCGTGTTCGGCGCTGCGGAAGCCGAGAATCGCCGGCGGGTGTTCGAGCGCCTCTGCGAGATACGGGAACGGAGCGATCCCGATCCCTCCGCCGACGAGGAGCGGCCGCGCGACGTCGAGCCGGAAGCCGTTTCCGAGCGGGCCGAATACGGCAATCCGGTCACCCCGTTCGAGCTCGGCGATCGCGGTCGTGCCGGGCCCGACGGGATCGACGAGGAAACCGAGCTCGTTGCGCGGCGCCGTGCAGAGGGAAAACGGCCTCGGCAGCACGCGGCCCGGGGCCTCGAGCATGAAGAACTGCCCTGGTATGCCGGTGTCGAGCCCACCCCGCTCGAGCCGGATCAGCGTATAGGCGCCGACGCGCTCGGCTCCGAGCACGGCCAGCCGCTCACGACGCTGCACTCAGGACCTCCCGGTCCGGCAGGCCGGAATGGCGTTCCTGAAGTGAGACCGGCGTCTCGGCGCGCGCGTTCGCGATCGCGTCGACGGCGGCGCGGGCCACCGCCAGCGTCGTGATGCACGGCACGCGCGCGACTACGGCCGCCTCGCGGATCGCGTAGCCGTCACGACGTGCGTTGCGCCCCTGCGGTGTGTTCACCACAAGCTCGACGCCGCGCCTCGCGACGAGCTCGACGACCGCGTTGCCCTTGTCGACGCGCCGGACTTCGATCTCGGCGAGCTCGAGTGCGGCGGCGGTGCCGGCGGTGGCGACGAGCTCGAAGCCGAGGCCGACGAGGGCCCGTGCCACGGGCAGAACAGCCACCTTGTCGGCATCGCGCACGCTGAGGAACGCCCGGCCGCGCGTCGGCAGCGTCCGTCCGGCGGCCCGCTCTGCCTTCGCGAACGCGGTCGGGAAGTCGGCGGCGCTCGCCATCACCTCTCCGGTCGAGCGCATCTCGGGCCCGAGCACCGGATCGGCTCCGGCGAAGCGAACGAACGGCAGCACGGCGGCTTTCACGTGGTGGCCGGCGCAGCTCGAGCCCTTCCGGCGGCAGCTCGAGCTCCGCCACCGTCGCGCCGGCCGCGAGGCGGCAGGCCGCATCGACGAGGTTCACGCCCGTCGCCTTGGATGCGTACGGGACGGTGCGCGAGGCCCGCGGGTTCACCTCGAGCACGTAGACCTCTCCCCCGAGATCGCGAGCTGCACGTTCAGCAGGCCGACGACACCGAGGGCCGGGCCGAGACGGCGCACGATGTCGCGGATCTCGGACGAATCGGACGGCGCCGGCAGGACGCACGAGGAGTCACCCGAATGGATTCCGGCCTCCTCGACGTGTTCCATCACCGCCGCGACATACGTCGTCTCGCCGTCGCAGAGCGCATCGACGTCGAGCTCGACCGCGCTCTCGAGGAACCGATCGACGAGCACCGCGCCCTCGATCGCGGCCATTGCAGAGCGGATGTCGGTCTCGTCGTAACAGACCCGCATCGAACGGCCGCCGAGCACGTAGGAGGGGCGAACGAGCACCGGATAGCCGACGCGGGCCGCGATCGTCGCTGCCTCCCCGCCGCTTGCCGCGATCCCCCACTCCGGGCAGCGAACGCCGAGGCTCTCGGCAAGGCGGCCGAACCGCTCGCGGTCCTCGGCGAGGTCGACGGCATCGAACGGCGTTCCGAGGATCCGATAGCCCGCGCGCTCGATCGCGCGAGCGAGCTTGAGCGGCGTCTGGCCGCCGAACTGGATGCAGACGCCGACGGGCTGCTCGCGCGCGAGCACGGCGAGCACGGCCTCCTCGTCGAGCGGTTCGAAGTAGAGCCGGTCGGAGGTGTCGTAATCGGTCGAGACGGTCTCGGGGTTGCAGTTGACCATCACCGCCTCGTAGCCCTGGGCCCGGAAGCTCTCGGCGGCGTGGACGCAGCAGTAGTCGAACTCGATCCCCTGCCCGATCCGGTTCGGCCCGCTGCCGAGGATCACGACCGAACGGCCCGGCTCCGGCGGCTGCTCGTCGCGCTCGCCACGGGTCGAATAGAAGTAGTTCGAGGCCGCTTCGACCTCGCCGGCACACGAGTCGACCCTGCGGAACGCCGGCTCTCCGGTCGGGAGGGCGCGCTCCAGTTCCGCCGCGAACCACGGATGGAGGCCTTCCGGCCGCCACTCCGGGTCGATCTCGAGCCCGCGCCGGGCTTTCGCGAACGCCTCGCCGAAGGTGCGCCCGATGCCCATCGACTCCCCGACCGACTTCATCTGCGTGCCGAGCGTCCTGTCGGCGCCCGGGAACTTCTCGAAGGCGAAACGCGGCATCTTCACCACCACGTAGTCGAGGGTGGGCTCGAAGCTCGCCGGGGTCGTTCCCGTGAGGTCGTTCGGGATCTCGTCGAGGGTGTAGCCGACCGCCAGCCGGGCGGCGACCTTGGCGATCGGATAGCCCGTCGCCTTCGAGGCAAGCGCCGAGGAGCGCGAGACACGCGGGTTCATCTCGATCACGCGGACCTCCCCGCTTCCGCGCTGGCGGGCGAACTGGACGTTCGAGCCTCCCGTCTCGACGCCGACGGCACGGACGATCGCGGCCGCAGCGTCGCGGAGCTCCTGGTAGGCCTCGTCGGAGAGGGTCATCTGCGGCGCGACCGTGACCGAGTCGCCGGTGTGCACGCCCATCGGGTCGAGGTTCTCGATCGAGCAGACGATCACGACGTTGTCGGCGCGGTCGCGAACGACCTCGAGCTCGAACTCGTCCCAGCCCTTCAGCGACTCCTCGACGAGCACCTGGCCGATCGGGCTCGTCGCGAGCCCGATCTCGACCTGGCGACGGAGGTCTGCGCTCGGTCGTGACGAAGCCGCCTCCGTGGCCGCCGAGGGTGAACGCCGGCCGCACCACCGCCGGCACCGCGACCCCCTCGAGCTGCCCGAGATCGGTGACGATCGTCGAGTCGGCGACCCGCAGCCCGCACGATTCGACGGCGCGCTTGAAGAGGTCGCGGTCCTCCGCGCGCGCGATCGCCTCGACGCCGGCGCCGACGAGCTCGATCCCGAGCTCGCCGAGGATGCCCTCGCGCTCGAGCTCCAGCGCGAGGTTCAGTGCGGTCTGGCCGCCCATCGTCGGCAGGAGCGCGTCGGGCCGTTCGCGCCGGAGCACGCCGGCGACGCCTTCGAGATCGAGCGGCTCGATGTAGGTGGCGTCGGCGAAGCCGGGGTCGGTCATGATCGTGGCGGGGTTCGAGTTGACGACGATCGTCCTGAAGCCCTCCTCGCGCAGCACCTTCAGCGCCTGGCAGCCGGCGTAGTCGAACTCGCAGGCCTGCCCGATCACGATCGGCCCGGAGCCGATCAGGCAGATCGAATGCAGGTCGTCACGCCGCGGCACGGCGAACCTCCTCGACCCAGTCGGCCATGATCGGCCAGGCGTCGTGCGGCCCCGGGCCCGCCTCGGGATGGAACTGCACCGAGCGGGCGCGCAGCTCGGGATAGGCAAGTCCCTCGACGGTGCCGTCGTAGAGCGATTCGTGCGAGGCTCCCCGATCGCTCGACGGCTCGACCGCGAAACCATGGTTCTGAGCGGTGACGAGCACCCGGCCGGTCGCCCGCTCGACCACCGGATGATTCGCACCGCGGTGCCCGAACGGCAGCTTGAAGGTCTCGAGGCCGGTCGCGAGCGCGAGCAGCTGGTGCCCGAGGCAGATCCCGAGCACCGGAACCCGCCCGATCAGCTCCCGAACGGTCGCAGTCTCCTCGACGAGCGGCTCCGGATCGCCCGGCCCGTTCGAGAGGACGACGCCGTCGAATCCGGCGAGCGTGTCCGCATCGACATCGTGCGGGAAGACCGTCACCGACACGCCGGTCGAGGCCAGCCGGCGGAGGATCGAGCGCTTCGTGCCGTAGTCGACGAGCGCGACCCGACCATCTCCCTTCCGAGAAGACATACGGCGAGCGGGTCGAGACGCGCGAGGCGAGCGGCCGGCCCGCCATCGACTGCTCAGCCCGCGCGAGCGCGAGAGCCGGCTCGATCTCGCCCTCGCCCGCGACGAGCGCGGCCCGAAGCGCTCCATGCTCACGGAGGTGGAGCGTGAGGCTGCGCGTGTCGATCCCCGAGAGCGCAGGAATCCCATTCTCGGCGAGCCACTCCGTCCATTCCGGGCCACGCGCCTCACGCATCACGACGCCGCGAGCATGGACGCCGTCGGACTCGGAGCGGTGTGGCGCCACGCCGTAGTTTCCGACCATCGGCGCGGTGAAGCACACGATCTGGCCGCAGAAGCTCGGGTCGGTGACGACCTCCTGGTAGCCCGTCATCGCGGTCGTGAAGACGGCTTCGCCGAGCGCGGTGCCCGCGGCGGCGACGCTCGTGCCGCGAAAGACGCTGCCGTCCTCCAGAATCAGAAACCCGCCCGGCTCGCTCATGCCTCGTACGCGATCCGGCCGCCGGCGACCGTCAGCTGCACCTTGCCCTGGAGGCGGCGGCCGAGAAGCCACGAGTTCGCGGAGCGCGAGTGGAAGCGATCCTCGCGTACCTTCCACGTCGAGTCGGTGCCGAGCAGCACGAGATTCGCCGGCGCGCCGACGGCGATTCGCGGGCGGTCGAGGCCGAAGATCCGGGCCGGGCCGGCGGACATCCGCTCGAGGAGCGTCGCGAGCGGCAGCAGGCCGGGCTCGACAAGAGCCGTGTACAGCACCGCGAATGCCGTTTCGAGCCCGGTGACCCCGAACGGTGCAGCCTCGAAGGGCACGTCCTTTTCCTCACGCGAATGCGGGGCGTGATCGGTGGCGACCGCCTCGATCGTCCCGTCGGCGAGGGCGGCGATCAGTGCAGTGCGATCGCTCCTCTGTCCGGAGAGGCGGGTTCATCTTCAGGTTCGAATCGAGCGAACGGACGGCCTCGTCGGTGAGGCAGAGGTGGTGCGGGGTGACCTCACCACTTGCCTCGACTCCGGCGGCGCGGGCCGCGGCGAGCAACTCCACCGACTCGCGCGCCGAGAGATGCATCAGGTGCAGCGGCTGCCCGGTGTCCGCGGCGAGCGAGAGCTCGCGGGAGACGCCGAGGCTCTCCCCCAGCGAGGGCCAACCGCCGAGCCCGAGCTCCGCCGAAACGGCGCCCATGTGCATCTGGCCGCCGCGCGTCAGGGTCGGCTCCTCGCAGTGAAGCGCGAGGCGGCGGCCGGTGATCGCGTTGTACTCGAGGGCACGGCGCATGAGGCCGGCGGTCGCGACCGGGCGCCCGTCGTCGGTGAACGCTGCGGCGCCCGCCTCGGCGAGCTCGCCCATCTCAGTGAGCTGCGTGCCCGCCTGCCCGACCGTGATCGCCGCCGTGAACCCCACCGGGATCCGGGCCTCCTCCTCCGCCCGAGCCCGCAGGCCTCGCAGCACGTCCGTCGTATCGACGATCGGCGAGGTGTTCGGCATCGCGAGGATCGCGCAGTAGCCTCCGGCGGCGGCTGCCGCCGTGCCGGACGCAATCGTCTCCTCGTCTTCACGGCCGGGTGTTCGGAGATGAACGTGGGGATCGACGAACGCAGGTGCGAGCAGCAGCCCCGAACCGTCGATCACGCGATGGCCGTTGACGGCGAGTCCCTCGCCGAGCGCCGAGATCGTGCCTCCGTCGATGCGGAGATCGAGCACCGCGTCGACACCCTCGGTCGGATCGAGCACCCGCGCCCCGCGCACGACGAGGTCGTCGGCTCCGCGCCCGCCGACGAGGACCGTGGCATTGCTTCCGTCCCTCCGTCGAGGCTAGGCCTCATGCGATCCCCACAGCGGTTTCCACCGCGACCGGGCCGGTCGTGAGCAGGTCGTAGAGGACGGCCATCCGGATCACGAGCCCCGCTCTCACCTGCTCGACGATGAGCGACGAGCTCGAGTCGGCGACTCGCGCATCGATCTCGACCCCGCGGTTCATCGGACCGGGATGCATCACCTTCTGCCCTGCGCGCAGGCGATCGGGAGTGACGCACCAGAGCGCGCTGTACTCGCGCATCGAGGGGACGTAGTTCGCGCCCTCCTCCATCCGCTCGCGCTGCATGCGAAGGACGTACACGATGTCGGCGTCCCGGATCGAGGCGATGTCGAAGGAGCGCTCGCCGAGCTCGGGCGGCAGCAGCGGCGGCGGGCCGACGAGGATCACGCTCGCGCCGACGAGCTCGAGCGCCTGGATCAGCGACCGGGCGACGCGGGAGTGAAGCACGTCGCCGACGATCGCCACATGGACGCCGTCGAGCCGGCCGAGCGACTCCTGGATCGAGTAGAGGTCGAGCAGCGCCTGGGTCGGGTGCTGGTGCTTGCCGTCGCCGGCGTTCACGACATGGGCGTCCGTGACCGAGGCGACGAGCTGCGGCGCGCCGATCTGCTCGTGGCGGATCACGATCACGTCGGGGTCGTAGGCCGAGAGCGTGAGCGCGGTGTCCTTCAAGGACTCGCCCTTCTCGACCGAGGAGCCGCTCGCCTTCATCGACATCGTGTCCGCCGAGAGCCGCTTGGCGGCCAGCTCGAAGGAGGCCGACGTGCGCGTCGAGGACTCGAAGAACATGTTCACGACGAGCCGGCCGCGGAGCGTCGGCAGCTTCTTCGTGTCGCGCTCCTGCGAGCGCGCGAAGGAATGGGCGGTCGCGAGCAGCCGTTCGATGTCGGCTCGATCGAGGTCGCGAATCGAGAGCAGGTGGCGGCGGTCGCGGCCGGTCGGCGGACGAAGCTCGCCCGCGACGAGTTGAAGCGAACGGTCGCTCATACCCCCTCCTCCGACTCGGAGACGAGAACGACCCGGTCGACCTCGTCCACCTCGAGCAGTTGCACCTGAACCCGCTCGTCGCGGGCCGTCGGCAGGTTCTTCCCCACGTAGTCGGGCCTGATCGGAAGCTCGCGGTGCCCGCGGTCGGCGAGGACTGCGAGCTGGACGCGCGCTGGCCGGCCGTACTCGAGGAGCGCGTCGATCGCGGCCCGTACGGTACGGCCGGTGTAGAGGACGTCGTCGACCAGGATCACGGTGCGTCCCTCGAGGTCGAAGTCGAGCTTCGTGTCGTGGACGATCGGCTGCGCGCGACGCGGTGAGCGGCCGTCGCGGACGTGGACGTCGTCGCGGTGGAAGGTGATGTCGAGCTGGCCGAGGTCGAGCTCGGTTCCGGCCCGTTCGGCGACGAGCCTTCTCAGGCGCTGCGCGAGCGGCACGCCACGGGTATGGATACCGACGAGCGCGACCTCGTCGAGATCCTCGTTGCGCTCGATGATCTCGTGCGCGACGCGCGAGAGCGTTCGCTCGATCGCTTCGCCGTCCAGCAGGGTCCGCCCATCCGGGGCGACGGCATGGCGATTCATCTCACTCCTTCCCGACCTCACTGGGTCGATTTAAAGGCGCGCCGATTTATGACGTTGCTGACGTCGAACCTCAGGTGCCGCTTAACGCGAAGCGGAATGTAGCACGGCCTCAGGACGAGGCTCGCTCGCCGTCACGACGAGCGCGACGAGCCCTGCCGCAGCTCCGAACGCCAGCAGGATCGAGCGCTCCGAGCTCGCGCGAGAGGCCGAGCAGCGACCAGACCGTCGCGGGCCAGGTGAGGAACTCGAGGCGGTTTGCGACCGACCAGGTGAGCTCGTCGAAGAGGCCGAGCCCGATCGAGACGGCCGCAAGAACGAGCGTGACGACGCGCCAGCGGACGAGCGCGAACGGCAGGCCGAGGAGCAGGAACGGCAGCGCCGCGGTTGCGAACCGCGGTCCGGGCGAGAGACCGCCGTTCGGCAGGAAGTACCCCGCGGTGTACAGGCAGAAGACGAAGGCGATCGCGCCCGCGACGGCAGCCTCGGCACGGCTTCGGCGCCAGTAGAGGACGAGCCCGGCGATCGCCGCGAGCAGAACCGGCGAGACGAGCAGCAGGCCGTGCCCGTCGAGGAGGAGGGTCCAGATTCCGTTCAGCGAGGGAACCCCGACCCCGAAGAGGTTCTGCTGCTGCTCGCCGGTGAAGACGTTCGAGGTGTAGCGGTACGACAGCCGCCACGGAGCGCCGAACGCGATCCAGTCGTACCCGCCGAGGATGACCAGCGCCGGAAGGCCGCCCGCCACGGTCGCAGAGAGCCGCCCGCCTACCGCCGCGGACCGCGGCATAGACGACGAGGATCACCGCCGCGAGGCCGGCCGGGTACTCGAAGAGCACGCCGATCCCCGCGAGCAGGCCCACCCAGAGCCAGTCGCGCGCACGCCGCGCCCGCGTACCGAGGACGAAGGCGGCAAAGAGCGCGAGCGCGTCGGGAAGGTGGCCGAACATCGTCGGCCCGAGCGAGCCCGCCATCGTCCCGACCGCGAACACGACGGCGGTGAGCATCCCGGCTCCACGGACGAGGCCTTCGGCGACCCGGCCGATGAGAAACGTCAGCCCGAGCAGCGCCAGGCCGCCGCTCCAGAGTCGGATCGTCCAGAGGAGCCAAGCGTGATTCCAGACGTGTCTTCGTCGCGTCGAGCCCGTGAATCGCCTGCGACGAGGGGAACGGCGAGGAGCGCGACCCCCGGCGCCTTGTCCGAATACCAATGCCCGCCCTCGAAGCGCCCGATCGGTCGTGAGCTGCCAGTACGGGTCGATGTCCACATGCCCGCGCAGGACGATCGACTGCGTCATCGCCAGGCGGCTCGTGTCCTGAGCGCCGACGACGCTCACGAGCGGCAGGGTCCCGAACGCGACGAGCACGAGGACGAGCCACTCGAACCGGTAGCGCGGGAGGCTCACCTGGTTGCGACGGCGAGGAGCCAGTCGAAGCTGTACTCGAAGCTCTCCGGCAACTCGGCTTCGGCCCTCGCGAGCCCCGCTGCGTACTCGTCGGCGGGGATGAGGTCGAAGGTCGAGAAGGCCTTCGCGCGGATCACGTCGAGAGCCTTCTCGCGACTCTGTTCGCGGCGCTGGCTCAAGCTGTTCGATCCGCACGGACGGCATGCCGGCGGCGGCGAGCTCCTCGCGGAGCGTGTCGGCATCCGGGAACCGGGCCCGGTCGATCGCCGGCACCGACGGGAAGTAGCGCGTGAACCAGACCCGGTCGAAGCTTGCGGGATCCTCGGTTGCGATCGCGAGCCTGCCCTGCGGCCCGAGCACGCGCGCGGCTTGGGCGAAGGCCCGGGGGCGGTCGGTGAGATGAAGAACCATCCGCATCACGACGGCGTCGAACCAGCCCGGCTTGAACGGCAGCGCCTCGGCACGTGCGACCCGGGCGTTCACGCCGAGCGCCTTGGCGCGCTCGACCATCGCCGGGGAGGCGTCGAGCGCCCAGACGCGTGCGCGCTCGCGCTGCTCGAGGGCCTCCGAGAGCCGGCCGGTGCCGCAGCCGACTTCGAGGACGCGCTCGCCGCGCAGCTCCCCGAGCCGCACGAGCGCGTCGAAGACCTCCCACCAGTTGGCGTCGACCGGGCGCAGCTCCTCGTAGCGCGCGGCGCGCCCGTCGAATGCGCGCGGTCTCCGTCACGTGGCCGGGGCCTGCTCGCGTGCGCGGTCGGGATGCGCGCCTCCCTTGACGAGGACAGGCTCGCCCCGTTCCGGGAAGGGCAGCTCGACGACGTCGAAGTCGCGCGGCAGGACGGTGTCAGGGAACACCTCGCGGGCCTCGCGGAGCAGCTCGGAGCCGAGATACCGGGGCGAGACGTGCGTGAGCGCGAGCAGCCCGACGCCCGCCGCGAGCGCGACCTCGGCGGCCTCGTGAGCGGTCGAGTGGCCGGTGTCGGCGGCGCGATCGCGAGTCTTCCAGGGCGAACGTCGCCTCGTGGATCAGGAGACCGGCTCCCGGGAACAGCGCGGAGACGACCTCGGCGGGGCGTGTGTCCCCGGTGTAGACGACAGTCCGTCCGGGTCGGGGCTCACCGACGAGGTCCCCGGGCCGCACCGTCGTGCCGTCGGCAAGCTCCACGGCCTCGCCGCGCTGGAGGGCGCCTCGTTCGGGGCCGAACGGGACGCCGAGCGCGTCGGCCTTCGTGTCGTCGAAGCGACCCGGCCGTTCTTCCTCGACGAGCGCGTACCCGACTGCAGGGACACCGTGGTCGACGGGAAACACGCAGATCTCGTATCCGTCGTGGGCGACCCGTGTCGCCGGCCCGGACCTCGACGAGCTCGACGCGGTAGGTGAGCCGGCCGAACACCCGGCCGAGCGAGTCGAAGAGGTCGCGTAGACCCGGCGGGCCGTAGACGGTGAGCGGCACGTCTCGCATCCGCAGCGAGAACGTCTTGAGCATCCCCGGCAGGCCGAGGTAGTGGTCGGCGTGCAGGTGGGTGACGAAGATCTCCTCGAGATCGACGAGGCCGACCGACGAGCGCAGCAGCTGCCGCTGTGTTCCCTCGCCGCAGTCGAAGAGCAGGCGGTCTCCCCCGCGCCGGATGAGGTGCGAGGCCGTTCCGCGCCGCGCGGTCGGGGCGCTGGCGGAGGTGCCGAGGAAGACGACGTCGAGATCCACCCGCCGATCGTAGCCTCGGCCTCCGGGGCTCTACGGAAGCACGAGCCTTTCGCCCGGCGCGATCTCGTCGCCGGCCAGGTGGTTCGCCTGCTGGATCTGCCAGACGCCGTCGCGCACGTCTCCTCCGTAGTGCGACTGGGCGATCGTCCAGAGCGTGTCGTATGCCTTCACGCGGTAGACGATCTTGGGCCCATGCGCGCCGGAGGGCCGAGCCGCGATGCTCCAGATCAGGAGCACGACCGCTGCGAGGACGACGGCCCGGATGAGTGGCTTGGCGAACATGTGTTCGGCACAATACCGAACGCATGTTCGTGTGTCAAGGGTGGTGAGTTGACTTCGGTTTCGGTACTGGCGGCTTCGGTTTCGGCGGTGCCGGCAGCTTCGCCTGGGCCGGCGTCAGCGGCGCGGCCGGATGCCACGGCACCGTCTTTCCCCGGCAGTTCCCACCTGTCTGCGCGAGCCAGCCCGAGACGACGCCCGCCGACTGCTTCGGCACCGGCGCGGTCGTCCCGACCCAGTAGAGACCGCTCTGCCAGCCGGCGAGGTTCGGCTCGTCGACGAGGTGGAAGAGGTTGATCACCCGCACGTTCGGGTCGCAGGAGAGCAGTGCCAGCATCTGCTTGTAGTACGTCGCCTGGTAGGCCTCGGTCGCGTCCGCCCCGACCATTCCGCCGGCGGCGTTCGCGCTCACCTCGGTGCCGACGTACCCGGGCTGCGCGGAGGTGTCGGTCTGGATCCCCATCTCGTTCAGGCTCAGAGGCAGCCCTCCCCCGCGCTGCTGGCCGATCGTCTTCTGCGGCGTGCCGTTGAAGCCGTCGTAGAAGGCCTGGTAGATGCGCGGGAGGTTCGAGATGCTCGCGTCGCGCGGATCCGGGTAGCCGCCGGCAAACGGCAGCGACTGCGGCACCGGGTAGGGATGGAAGTCGAGCCCGTCCATCAACGGGGCCGCCCGGTGCGTGGCCGTGGCGAAGGACTTGAACCAGGCACCGAGGTACCCGAGGAACTTCACCGGCGAGGTCGAGGAGTTGCTCGGCGCGTTCGGGGAGTCGTTGCCGCGCGGCGAGAGCCCGACACCCCACACGAAGTTCGATGGGCTGACGGCCTTGAGCGCGTCGTAGGTCGCCGCGAGCGCGCGCCCGCAGATCGCGGCGGACTGGTTCTGGCCGGCCGTGTTCCACTGCGGATTCAGGAAGAGCGGCTGGTTGCATTCGTTCCCGACGATGAACTGGTGCACGGTCGGGAACATCTGCGCGACGCTCGCCGCCCACGCCGCGAACTGCTGGATCTTCGCGGTGTCGCCGCACGCGGCGGGGTTCGGCGAGGGGGCGCAGCGGAGCCCGTCCGTGAACGCCTGCGAATGGAGCGGGTAGAGGTCGAACTCGACGGTCACCCCCGAGGCCGCGGCCTGGCCGATCACCGTGGTCAGGTAGCCCGCGAGGTCGGGATCGATCGTGGCCGGCTGCGTGTCGTCCCAGCGAATCGTGAGCGCGTTCAGCTTCAGCCCGTCCGCGTGCATGGTCGGCATGAAGAACGCCGGCACCGTCGATTCGTACTTGACGTCGTCGTTGATCCCGACGATCAATGCGCCCGTAGCGGTACAGCACGGCACGAGCGCCGCGCAGACGCACGCGAGCGCCGCTATGACCTTTCCCATTGTCCCCTTGCCTAGACCGCGAATCCAACCGCATTCAACACGGGATCCGCGATCCCGGCCACCCCAAAGCGTACTGGATCGCCGGCCGGAAGTCCTGTTTCTGCTTCCGCCTCGTCGAGGGCGGCGCGGGCTGCCTCGTCGTCGAGGTCGCGCGTGTTGAGGGCGATCGCCACGACCTTCGCGCGGCGGGGAATGAGCGTGCTCGCCTCGTAGAGCCGGACCACCTCGGAGAGCGGCGGGATCGGAAAGAGCTCGTGGCCGTCGACGTAGCGCTCGCCGGCCTTGTGGCAGAGGACGAGCGCGTGCGGCGCGGCTCCGTGGAGCAGCCCCAGCGTGACGCCGGAATAGGCCGGATGGAGGAGCGAGCCCTGCCCCTCGACCCAGAGGAGCTCTCCACCCCGGGAGATCCCCTCGAGCACGAGCTGCTCGGTCGCGCCGGCGAGGAAGTCGGCGACGACCGCGTCGATCGAGATCCCCCAGCCCGCGATCGCGATCCCGGTCTGGCCCGTCGGGACGAACTCGCTGCTGATCCCGCGTTCGCGGGCGGCCCGGTCGAGCTCGAGCGAGACCGTCATCTTCCCGATCGCACAGTCCGAGCCGACCGTGAGGACGACCTTCCTGTCGTGCGTCAGGTTCTCGCCGGTCGGCGTGTTGAGGCCGGGCGGCGGCTTCCGCAGATCGCGCAGCTCGACGCCGTGCTGCGCGGCGAGCGCGCTCAGCTCTGGGTCGTCGGAGATGAACTCGTGCAGGCCGTTCTCGATCTCGAGCCCGCTTGCGATGCACTCCTTCAGGAGCTCGCGCCAGGCCGGCGGGAAGCGGCCGCCGGTCGTCGCGACGCCGACGAGCGCGGTCGTGGGGCCGAGCCGAAGTGCGTCGGTGACGGAGGCGACGATCGGAAAACCTTCGAGGGTCTCCCCCGCCCGCTCCGAGTCGAGGATCCCGACGACCTGCTCGGGCCGGTAGCGGAGCACGCCGCGGGCGGTCTTCCCGTGGTGCGCATCGTCGGAGTAGCCCTCCGCGAGGATGAGGAGCCTACGTTCGGACAACCCCGAGGCCTGGCGTTTCCGAGGGTCGCTGGACGCCGCCGGTGAACTCGACGCCGGTCCACGGGTCGTCGGCGAGCAGGAGGTTCCCGTCGAGGTCGACGTGGTCGCAGAGACTCGCGATCTGGGCGGCGGCCGAGATCCCGAGGCCCGGACTCGACCATGCAGCCGAGCATGACGTGGAGGTCGAGCGCCCGCGCGGCGTTGGCCATCCGCACTGCTTCCCGGATCCCGCCCGATTTCGCGAGCTTCAGGTTCACGCCGTGTGCCCGCTCCGCGCAGGGGGCGACATCGGCGAGGGTGAGACAGTCCTCGTCGACGTAGATCGGGACGGGAGAGCGGCGCTTCAGCTCGGGCCCGTCCGGGTCGCCCGCGGGAAGCGGCTGCTCGCAGTACTCGATCGGCATCTGCGGCAGCAGCTCGAGCGCCTCGTCGAGCGTCCAGTACTCGTTCACGTCGACCTGGAGCGGCAGCGCTGCGTCGCCTCGCGGACAGCCTGTACGCGCGTCGAGGTCGAGCCCGTCGCGCCCGCCGAGCTTCAGCTTGAGCCGCTTGAACGCCTTCTGCTCCGCCGCCTCCGCGCGGCGCGCCATGTCGTCGGGATCGCCGAGCCAGACGGTCCACGACGTCGGCGGCCCCTCGCGCCGGAGCCCGAGCAGCTTGTACACCGGGACGCCTGCGAGCTTCCCCTGCAGGTCGTGGAGCGCCGCGTCGAGCGCGGCCCGCGCGGCGGCCTCACCCGGCGGAAGCGCAGCTTCGATCTCGTCGAGCGCCCAGGGATCGTCCCCGAGCTCGACGGTCTCCAAGCCAGGCAAGCGCCGAGGCGGCCGTCTGCCCGTACCGCGCGATCGGCGCGGCCTCTCCGAACCCGGAGACATCCCCGTGCCGAACCTCGACCTCGACGACCTCGGCGACATCCTGCGACTCGCGCGCGATCGTGAACGTCTGCGCGAGCTTCAGGACAGCGATCCTGGCGGTGACCTCCACGGGGCTACACTAGTCACCCTCCGGCGCCCGTAGCTCAGGGGATAGAGCGTTCGCCTCCGGAGCGAAAGGTCGCTGGTTCGATTCCAGCCGGGCGCATACGACACCACTGCAGCTGCAAGCGCTATGCTTAGCTATCGCGTCGGGTGGCGAGGAGTGCGGTCTGTGCGGGTGCCGTGCACACGCCGGTGCTCCCGGACGTGAGAGGATCGCTCGCGTGGCATGGGCCTCAATCGTCGTGGCTGCCGGATCGCTGTTCGTCGCAGCTGGCGCACTCGCATGGACGGTCTACGCCGACCGCCGTCAGCGTGCAGCGCTCAAGCTCGAGACCGATCAGCGCGAGACAGCCGATCAGCGGGAGGAGAAGCGCCGCGACGAGGAGCTCGAGCTGCTGAGGCGACAAATCGACACTCTCACCGAGGCTAGGAGCGATACGCGACGTGCGAACCTGAGGGTCGCTCCAGGCCTCACTCCGCGCATGGGTGCCTCCGGCATCGAGCACGAGTTTCACGTCGTCAATCCGGGGCCGGATGCCGCGACATCGGTCGTGTACTGGATCGAAGCGGGCCCAGCGTCCGTGACGCTGGGCATTCGTAGGCGGATCCCGGTAATCCCCGCCGGCGAACAGGTCACCCTGGACGTGGAGATAAAGCGGCCCCGAGGAACGAATGCTGGGGAGTTCGTCCTTCAGTGGGCCGATGGCCTCGGCGAGAGCGAGGAGCGCTTGAAGTTCGCGATCGATCCGTTCTTCCCGGCTGAGTGACGCTCACCTGCGGGAGCGTCACTCAGCGAGCGTCGCTGCGACGTCGCGGAGCAGACGCGCGGCCGGTGGCTCGTCTCTGCGGCCGTGTCGAGAGACGAATGCCGCCGAGGTGGATCGGCGTCCCGCCCGTCGTGTTCGACACCGTGTGCGCGCTCGTGGCGCGCGAGGACCGCGCTCCTGAGAGGCCGGTGTTCCAGGGATTCGGCGGTGACCGCTTCCGGACGGCGGTGACCCGTGCATGCACGGCCGCGGGCGTGCCGGCGTTCTGGCCGCACGACCTCCGGCATCGCCGGATCAGCCTCCTGCACTTGGGCGGCGAGCCGTGGGCCCGGATCGGTGAGGCAGTCGGCCAGCGGAACCTCGCCGTGACCGCGAACACGTACACGCACGTGCTCACGGACGAGGCCGAGC
This sequence comes from uncultured Actinomycetota bacterium, assembly GCA_963720045.1. GTDB lineage: Bacteria > Actinomycetota > Thermoleophilia > Gaiellales > Gaiellaceae > PALSA-600. The sequence goes on from CAVREC010000008.1 coordinate 371,519, forward strand.
TCGACTACACGGAGCTCCTGAACGTGTCGGATCGTGCGAGGCGTGCCGCTGGCGTGCCCACGCCGGTGCTCCCGCGCCGATAGAAAACCGCGGATTAGCAGGGGTGTTCGATGCCAGCCGGGCGCACTAGGAACGAATGCAAATCACACGGCTCGGGTGGGAAACACCTTCATCCCCGTGACGTGCGTTCCACCCAGAGCCTTCACTGTGGCTGCCCGAGTAGGGTCTGTTGCCGGGCGGCGGCAATGAAGACGGCGGCGCCGCTCGGGATCTGCGCGAGCAGTCGTCACCGACGCCTGAACGAGACATCACCGGTGGCTCCCGGGTCGCGGTGTCAATGCGGGTTCTTGCTGTACTCGCTGTCGATTGTGAGGTTGTAGTGGGCGTCGGAGTAGAGGCCCTGGATCTGGATTAGGGCGTTGCCCTTCGTGAAGCTCACACTGGTCACTCCGGTGCACGTTCCGGGATTCGTCGTGGCTGGGGCGCCCGGCGGTGGCGCAACGACACGGCAAGGGATGGTCGTGATCGTCTCGTGCCAACCTCGTAGTTCACGCGTGTAAAAGGACGCGATAGCGTGGTTGGCGACGGGCTTGGGCAGTGCGTAGTACGCGACCGTCGTATAACCGATGATCGGACCGTGGTCGCTGTCGGGAGCGCTGTACGGATCGGAGTCCACCCGAATAAGGCGGGCGCCTGGATAAGGCTTCACAAGCGAAAGCAACCGAGCGTTAGCCTGCACGTATGGGTTTTCCGCGGCTGCGGCGCCTGTTGCGAGCACCGCGACCATGACGAGAAAGGATGCGACACAGGCCCGAGCCACGACGACGAATAGTACGGCTCAGGCGGGAGCGAACTGTCTTGCGCCAGCGTGCCGCGCAGACTCCTCGCCGCGCTGAACATCTCGGTGCTCGGCTCAGCATCAAGACGGTTGGCTTGGTGCCGATATCGACCCTATGGCCTACGCCCGGTGCGTGTAGTGGCAGACCGCTTCGATGAGACTTGGGTGCCCAGGATCGGCGGCGAAGCGAGCGCTGCACTTCGGCGCAGCAGCTACGTGGTCTTGATCGGCGGGCCGGTCATGGTCGTCCTGGCAGTGGCTGGAAGTTTCGCGGTCGGAAGCGGAACAGTCGCTGGTGACGTGATCGCCCTGATCCTGGTCGCGGTCATCTGCGCGATCTTCGTCGGACTGATCCGCAGTCGAGTAAGAGTGGCAGCGGCAATCTCGGCACGGTTCGGCACGACGATCCACTGGTGGGAGATGCCGAAGATGCGCGAAGGCTCGTTCGATCAGTGGTGTCGGAAGCGCGGCCTCACGACTGCATAGAACCGGCCTAAATCAGTCCAGCGCGACAACCAGCAGACCGACAACGAGCAGCCCGGTTCCCGTCAAAAGGCATCCCTTCCAGCGACGTGCTGGCCCGAGGTAGATCGGAACGATTGTTCTTCCGTGCCCGTAGCCTGCCGCTGAACCGAAACCCGGTTCCCACAACAATCAGGAACAGGCCGCCGAGGATGAACACGGCCTCCGGGTGTGAGTGATGAGCGGTGGAGGCGGCTCCCACCATCTCCTACGTATCGACACAGGGGCTGTGACGCTCGACTGCCCGAGCGTTCGCGAAGACACTCCGACCGGATGCTCGCGGGGAAGGCTTGGGATCGTGGCGCGTGTCAAGATTTCGTGGTGGTTGAGAGCCTCATAGCGATTCCCGACTCCGCTGAGCCTGCTCGTGGCTTGCCGATGGAATCGTCGGGTTCGGCGAGAGTGTCGTGTCGCTCGTACCGGGAGGTTTTGAGGGATATGTGCGGGTCTTTCACCCGGCCGATATCTATGACCCCAGGAAGGAGTTGGGGAGCAACGTGGATGTCAGCTGGACTGATGTGGCTCGCATGATGGGGCGGATCGCGCACGCCCGGATGGAGTGGGACTCGATCCTTCGCGTCGAACCCGGAGCGGGCCCGCGCTCCTGACGACTTCGCTGGTGGTGTCTGGCACGGAGAGGTCCGAATCCAGGATCCGATCACCGGTCGCTTGCCGGAGACAGTCGCTTCTTCGCTGGTGAGTCTTCTGCGAGGCGAAACCGGAACACCTGAGCGATGCTGGTTCGGCGTGTGGGAAGGATGGGGCGGCCTATCGAAGCTCGTCGCTTCCGCACCAGCGTTCGTTCTTCCGAGCCGTCGGTACCACCTGTTGTCTGGGCCGATCGAGATGATCCCAGCGCTCGCGGCGCACCCATGGGATCCACCAAGCCTGTGGTGGCCGTCCGATCACGCCTGGTGTGTCGCAACCGAAATCGACCTCGACACAACTTTCGTCGGCGGGTCAAGAACGTGTATCCAACACCTTCTGGCTAGAGACGACCTTGAGGCGTACGAGGTCGAGCCGTCTGACCGACCCTTCGGCAGCGGGAGCGATGACCTGAACGCGCCGCCTGACGAGCCTGATAAGTAGCGCCTCCGCGCTCATCCCGCTGCCCGTGCGGGGGGACGCACGCCTGCGCGAGCGTCCGCGAAGTACGCCTGAAAGTCGTAGGAACTCGGTTAGTCATTGATGCCGACGTTGAGACGGTGGTCACCTTCGAGCGCGTACGTTTCGACACTGAACCCGCGCGCGACGCATTCGAAGGTCGAGTCATGAAACGTCGGGATGTAATGGGTCGACTCGTTGTCGGGCGCAAGGCTGCGCATCAAGGATGAGTTCTCAACCTGGAAGGCTCCGTACAGCTTCAGGCCGCGCCCAAAAAGCGGGTGCCTGAAGCTGTTGTGGTTCGAATACGTCCCGAAGAGATGGATGCGAGCCCACCCGAAAGCGACGATCGCGACGGTGTCCGTCGGATCGTTCTTCATGTTGCGGCAGATGTAGGCGAGGCGGAGACTGTGCTCGTTCGCCGCGACTAGCGGATATGGAGCACCGGGTTCGAACTGGGGGAATCCGGAGATGGGGACGGCAAGGTCGTGCTCGTCAATCTCGTACATCGCTGGGAACATAGGCGGCGGTGTGCGACCGAGCCAGTTCTCCAGCCAGGCGTAACAAGCCACGGCTGCCCCAGTGTTGCGTGAAGACACTCCGAGGCTGACTATCTACGAGCGGGACAGGGACATCTGCAAATCGTCTCGGTGGAACAGAAGCCAGGTAACGACGTACTGTTTTGAGTTGGGGAACGGCTCGCCTGCGATCACTTGGTGGTATCGCTCGGCGAGCGCCGTCACAAGATTCGGGTAGTCGTGCATGAACCGGTCAATGGCTGCCCTGCGGCGCCTTCGGCCCCGCGGCCGCGAGCGAAAGTCCGCTCGTTCTGCCACGAGGCCCGCATCGCCTCAAGCACGCTCGGGTCGATGTCCGCAGTCGATGTGCGCGAAATGATCCTCTTCCACGGCTCCAAGTAGAAGACACTCCCCTGCGCGAGGGTTGCGAATGACCCCTGAGCCGAGGCCGTAACATTGCCGGTTGCGGGTAGGGGTGATGGGCGTCGCCCGCCTTCGGCGGAAGGCGCTCGCTTCGCAAGAAGCTAGCCCCTACTTCGCGACCCCTTCAGGAGACGGGACGTTGTCTTGGGCGAGCGTCCTCACGCCGGAAGGTCAGGCGGCAGGTTCGTCCTGGGGCGGTTCGCGCCGCTCGAAGCGCTTCTTCGATGCGGCGGTGCCTTTCGGCCCGAGGAACGTGATCGTCGATCCGCTCGACGTGTCCTTCTCGGCGCCAAGCCGCGCCATCATCTGGTCGAACGTCTCGCCGTCGGGGGTGTCCGGCGTGTCTCTCATCGCGGGCAGCCTACGCCGTCGGCGTTCGTCACCGCGGACGGGAAACCGCTAGGTGGCTGTACCGGCGTCCGAGGTGTTGACACGGAGGTGTCAGTCGTAAAACAATCGCGGTACCCCAGTGGAGGTTGCAGCGATGGCATTGATTCAGCGCAAGACCGAGGATCAGAAGGCGGAGACGGCGGCAGCGAAGGCGCAGCAGAAGCGCGACGCTGAAATTCAGCAGCACCTGGCCTCCATTGAAAAAGCACGCCAGGCGTTCTACGCGACACCTGCCGGTCAGGCTCGTATCGCGTTCGACCGGGGCGACAAGGTCTTCCAGTACTCCCACAATGTGATGAGCCAGCAGGCAGTCATCGTGGCCATGGTCGGGAGTTCAACCACAGAGCGTACGACCAACCCAACGGTCATTTTGAACTCGGTCTGCCACGAAGGCTGGGAAATCGTGAACGGGTCATTCGTGTTTATCGAGCAAGGGCAGCAGAGTCGCGACAAGTTGATGTCGTCTGGCCAGAACGTGGCGATCAAGGGGATGACGATGGGCTACTACCTGTTCAAGCGGTGCGACGTGAACCGAGTGGAGAACCCCCGACCGTGGGAGCTTCCCGTCCGTCCGTAAGGAACGGGCTACTCGATCTTGAACCCGAGGTCCATGACTTCGCTGCGGTAACGGCGCCGGTCGCGTTCCAGCGCCGCCTCGCGCATCCGCGCGATGTCAGCGCTGGTCGTTCTCCGGGCGCATTCCGGTCCGGCGCCGGTCTTCGCGGCGGGTGATTTGAAGTCGATGTTCTTCCCGCAGATCAGGCACTGGTGGAAGTACCACTTCCGGTCGCGGAAGACGATCACGTGGTCGCGGCGGGCTGCCATTCGCCACGCGCAAGTAGGTCGATCGGCTTCACGTCTAGCATTGAAGATGAGGCCCCGGGTAGCAATGGCAAACGACAACCGTCAAGCGGAACCGATTCGCTCCCTGCGCCATCGCGCCACGTCGGTGGGAAGGGACGCCGGCACCAGCGCGTGGAAGTCGAGCGAGGCGCTCGTCGCAGCCGTCGGGGCGCTCGCCGACCAGGCGATCGACCGCGTTCTTCTTGGTGGCGAGCGCGTCACCTCGGCGGCCGAGGGCAAGCGCCTGCTCGCCGGAAAGGCCGACACCGAGGCGCTCACCGAAAACATTCAACGCGTGGTCACCCTTGCTGTGCCGGTTGTGCGCGTGCTCGCTCGTGGCGCTCGATTCACCCGGGTGCCGTGGGTGATGATCGTGTCGAGCGCCCTGTCGGTCGGCATCACCGTGCGTACCGGCGCACGAGAGCTACAGGTCATCTCCGCGCTCATCGCCCACCGGTTCGAGCAGGCCGGTGCCCCCGGCGAACCGGCGCTCGTCAAGAAGCTCGCGATCGACCTGTATCTCGACCCTGGGCGAACGCCCGATCTCGCGGACGGAAGACTCCGTCTCGTCCGGCTGACGCGCAAGTGGGTGCTCGGCGGTGTGTTCGGGCGGAAGACTTCGAAACGGGCGGCACGAGCGCTGGATGCGGCCGAGAAGCTCGACACCGGCGCAATCGCGGAACAGTGGGCATCGACGAAGAGACCCGAGACGCAGCGCGAGGATCTGCCTACGGACACCTGAATCGCTCTACCGAGGCTCTGCGGTGAATGCTGTGGGGCGCCATCGGTGCCGTTGGCGCCCCACAGCGAGATGACTCCGCTAGCCGATGCCCGGGAGGACTTGGGTGCCTTCCTCCTGGACGGCTTTGAGTGAGCCTGGGTCGAGCCCGAGCAGCCGAATGACCGTAGGGGCGACCTGGGTCGTCTCGACCGGCCGGTCCGAGGAGCCCGGGTGGACGGTTCCCGGTCCGTAGACGAGGATGGGCACGTCGCGGTCGCCCGGGTTGTCACCGCCGTGTTCGGCGATCTTGCTGCCGCCTGTATAGACGACGCCGATCTGGGCGCGGCCGAACACGTCCGGGTGGCGCGGATCCGAGGTCGGAACGCCGAAGAAGGCGGCTGCCTCCTGTCCGGCGTAGATCTGCGCCAGACCGGAGTGCGCGACCTGCTCGGTGCCGCGGTCTACGCCGTCGTTGTTATAGAGCATCGCCATCGCGGGATGGCTCCAGAGGTAGGTCTTCACGAAGTCGGCGGCGGGCTGCGTCTTGACTGACAGGTAGCTCTGCCAGAGATCGTCGTCGGTCCCGGCGACGATCAGCGGCGTGATCGTCCCTCCGTTCAGCCCGGTCGTGCAGTGGGTCTTCGGATTGGGCGTCGCGGTCGGGTTTTCCTGCTCGCACCAGCCCTCGTTGATCGCGCTGATGATCGGCCCGTCGTCGATCCGCTTCAGCAGCAGCGGATCCTGCGGCGACTGACCGTGCTTGGCCGTGATGATGATCGCCGTGGAGGACTGCAGACCGTCCTTGTGGATCGTGTCGACCATCCGCTCCAGCTGCGCGTCGACGTAGTTCAGCGCGCCTGTTAGCAGCGGGCCCGGGGTCGTCGTCCCCGGCAGGTACCCGGCGAGCTCCGGCGGCCCGACCGTGTAGCTCCCGTCCCGGTTCTGGGTGATGGTTCCGGGTGAGTCGACCTTCTCGGCGACCGAGACGGCCTGGAAATTCATCCCGAGGATCGCCGGAACGCCGACCTTGCTCTGACCGCTGTGGCCGTAGCCGTCGAGCTCGTTGATCACGGCCTGGACCTTGTAGCCGTCGTACTGCTTGGTGGCGGCGTCGATGTGGGCCCAGTCGGTGTCCTGTGGGTACGGAACGCCGTTCGGCTCGACTGCCTGCGAGTCGATCTCCGGTCCGAAGAAGTCGTCGATGCTGTTGCCATCCGACCCCGGGCCGTTGAACGACGTGTAAATCGCGTGCTTGTCGGACCAGGCCGTGCGCATTCCCGCGTTGTGGATGACCTGGAAGATCGTGTTCACCTGCAGGTAGTCCCAAGGCATGACCGGCTTGCAGGTCGTCGGGTCGACCGGGAAGCTCGCCGGGTTCAGGCCCGACTGCGGGTGCGCGGTCAACTGCATGATCGCGCCCGGGTTCTTGTCAACGCCGTTCGGGTAGATCGAGCCGCCCTCGTCGAAGGACGGGAACGTGTTCCCGGTGCTGTTGTCGAGAAGGTCGGGCACGGAGTTGAGCGTGTCGTCCGGCGAGTCGTAGATCACGTTGCCTCCCGGGACGGGGCCCGTACAGTCGGTGGTGCCGGGCGGGAACACGTCGTGGCTGTACTCGACGTCGTAGTAGACCCCCGTCGAGCGGGGATCACCGCCGGTCATCAACGCGGTACCACCGGGGTCGGAGTCCGACGGATCGGAGGTCTGCGCGTTGCTGAACTCGGCCCCTCCGTGCATCAGCTTCGCGAGCTCGGAGCTTGGGTTTTCCGCGGCATACCACTCGAGGTCGGACTGGTGCAGCCCGTCCACCGAGATCAGCAGCACATGCGTGATCTTGCTGGGTCGGTCGGCGACGGCGGTCGAGGTGAAGAGCACCACGGACAATGTCGCCGCGAACGCTCCGACAACCGCGGTCGCCACCTTCATCTGCGTTCTCATGCTCGCTCCTTTACGTGACAGGCCTGCGCCACGCCAACCTACGATCGCCGCGCATTACGCCGTGGTGCCCAGGCGGTGTCGTACTGGTGAACACCGCCGCTCGACCGTCTCCACCCGGATGAGCTCAAGTTACGTCCGGTCGAAGGCCCCTTCAGGTAGCGCGGACACCGAAAACGCAGACGGGCTCGTGATTTGACGGGAAAGGGTGGGAGACGGACCACGGGGAGCGCCCCGTCTCCCACCCAGCGAGGGCCCTATTTGCGGGAGGCCGGCGACACCGGGCAGGACTCGACGCGGCACCCGCAAGGGTGAACGGCCCCCGCGCGCACCGTAGGCCAGGCTGGATGAGCGTTTGCTGAGCGCCTCTCTCGAAAGGCCACCAGCGAGCCGGCGCCCGATCTTCGGCCTCGGTAACAGTCGTCTACGGCTTGCAGCCCCACTGGGCCTTGTGCACCGTCGCTCCGTACTGGGCGACGGTCATCTGCACGCGCGCAGGCGCGTCGAACGCGTCGGGGTAGAGCGTGAGCAGGCCGAGCTCGCCGGCCCAGAGTCTCCAGACGAGCGTGCTGAAGCCGACACCGCCTTCGTAGAGCGTTCCTTCGTTCGCGCGGTGCTTCGAGCCCCAGTCCCACTTCGGCTGCCCGCCGGCTCCGGTTTCGCACTTCGCGACGGCCGTCCAGTAGCGGATCAGCGCCGGCGTCAGCGGAGGTGGAGTAACGGTGCTGCGGGCGACGCCCGTCGTGCACGCAAGGATCATTGCTGCCGTCGCGAGAGTGGCAGCGCAGCATCGAGCGGAGAACCACACGCCCGAAACCCTACTTGCGCAGGCACTTCCGGTCCGGGCCAAGGGTGAAAAAAAGCGCAGGAAGACCCCTTCGGGCCTCCCTGCGCTTGTCTGTCGCCTGGTCGGTTCTCACCCAGGCTGGCTCAGGTACCGCGTGCCGGTCAGAGCCCTGCGCCGACGCACTCCCCGAGCTTGTTGCCGCTGACCGTGTTCGGTCCGCCGTTCGTGTCGCCGACCTGGACGGCCGGCGAGTTGTCGTGGCAGATGAGGTTCCCGCCGATCACGTTGTCGACCACCTCGGAGGAGTCAGGGTCTCCGCCCGGTGCAAATGAGGTGCAGGCAGGAGCGGTGCCTTCCCCGCAGCCGTCCGGGGTCTCGTGCACGACGGTCGAGTTCTTCGAGAAGTCGAGGTTCCCTCCGACCGTGTTGCGAAGCGCGCCGATCCAGCCGCCGGTCCAGCCCTGGACGATCAGGTTCCCGTCGATCGTGTTGTCCTTCGTCGGGAAGTTCAGGAACTGGCTCGCGCCCGGCCCGCCTCCGTTCGAGTTGACGCTGCCGTGAACCGTGATCCCACTGAGGTAGAGATCGAGCGGCTGGTTGGCGTTGATGTTGCCGTTCACCACTGTGTGCGTCCGGATGCCCGGACCGCCGTAGCTACCGAGGCCGAGCACCGCGCCCTTGCCGACCTGGATATTGCCGTTGATGATCACGTTCTCGAACATGTACGGGGAGCCCGAGGCATGGTTGTTGAGTACCGCCCCGTCGGCGATCGTCAGGTCGCCGTTGATCGTCACGTCTCCGACTGTCTGGCAGTTGCCTGTCACCGTCACGCTGCCGTAGGTCCCCGTGATTGTCCCGCCCGCACACGTAGAGCCGGGCTTCGCCGCTAGTGCACTTGAGCCTCCGCTGACGAGCAGTGCCGCAGCAGCGATGGCAAAGATGCAGCTGTATCTCCTCACAACTTCCCCCTTCTCGTACATCGACTTACATGACCGCCTCGAAGATCCAAGGCGTTCCCCGGGCGCGGAGTCTATGTCTATTCCATGAGATCGCAACTAGTACTAAAGAAATTCTCGCTGCGGCCGACAAGGAAGGGTGAAACTACGAACGGGGGTGTTACGTTGCCGCGGAAACACGTTCTTGTCGTCGACGATGATCTGGCGGTCTGCGATCTGGTGCGGACGACGCTCGAGCTCGATGGGTTCAGGGTCACGGAGGCGCACCATGTAATCGAGGCCGAACGGCTCGTCGAGGAGCGCACACCGGATGCGATCGTGCTCGATATCGGTTTGCCCGGGATCGACGGTCTTTTCTACTGCGCACGGCTCCGCGAGAATCCGAAGACGAAGCTCACGCCGATCATCGTGATCAGCGGTGCGATCGACGGCCGGGAGCGGGCGATGGCCGTCGGGGCCACGGGCTACCTGCGAAAGCCGCTCGACGTTCTCGAGCTGCTGACGTTGCTCGAGCGCTCGACCGCGACGGCCGGAACGGGGCACGTCCCGGCCGGCTCCGCGACCGCGCAGCGGGAACAGCTCCAGCTGCTCGCCGAGATCGGTCAGCGCCAGCACGAGCTTCAGCACGAAGCCCATCGCCAGACGCTCTTCGGCCTCAGCGCCGCCCTCGACTCGCGCGACTTCGGCGCGACCGGGCATTCGGCGCGGGCGACCGCGTACGCGATGCGCCTCGCCCTCGAGGTCGAGCCGGCGCTCACCGACGACACGAGTCTCGAGTGGGGCTTCCTGCTCCACGACCTCGGGATGATCACGATCTCGGACCGGATCCTGCTCAAGCAGGGCCTCCTCGACCCCGACGAGCGCGCCGAGATGCAGCGCCATCCGCTGGTCGGCGAGCAGCTTCTCTCCTCGCTGCCGCTCCTTCAGGGCGAGGGCCTGCGGGTCGTGCGCTCCCACCACGAACGCTGGGACGGCGCCGGCTATCCGGACGGCCTCGCCGGGCTGGAGATTCCGGCGGGTGCGCGGATCTTCGCCGTCGTCGATGCGCTCGATGCGATGACCGACAGGCGCCCGTATCGCCGGATGCTCTCGTGGGAGGACGCGCTCGGGGAGCTCGCCCGGAATGCCGGCAGCCAGTTCGACCCGGACATCATCGACGGCCTCACGGCCTGTGAGCCGGATCTCCACGCGATCTGCACCGGTCGCGTGGACATCATGGCGCACGCCGCCGGCTGAAAGCGAGCCTCCTGCGATGAAACGGACAGCAATCCAGCTCGTGGCGGCCGCCGCCTTGCTCGCGGTCGCTGCGCCCGCCTCGGGAACCCGGGCGCTCGACACGCCCGGGAACATCCGGATCACCGACCGGCTCGTGCGGCACACACACGTCGACGAGGGCAAGCGAGGCCCCGGAGCCGGCGATCTCGACTTCTACCGGCAGCTCCTCTTCAACCACGGGATCACGGCGTCCCCGATCGGGCACTCCGACCTCACGTGCGTGAACACCGGAACCGGGTCGTCCAACTGCACGGGCACCTACTTCCTGCCGAGGGGGAAGATCATGGTCGGAGGCGTGATCGCCTCGCGGCTCTTCTACGAGATCGCGGTGTTCGGGGGCACCGGGATCTACGACAACGTTCGCGGCACCCTGACCGTCACGTACCTTGGCGGGTCTCCGGCGCACGAGTTCTTGCTCTTCCGGCTCGGAATCTGAGCCGATGGCGGGTCCCGCCATGATCCTGATCTGCGACGACGAGCCCGATCTCCGCGAGTTGATGCGCGTGTCGCTCGAACCGGACTATCTGTTCGCCGAGGCGGCAACCGGGAGCGAGGCGATCGAGCTCGTCGAGCGGATGCGCCCCGATCTCGTCCTGCTCGACGTGATGCTGCAGGGCACGAACGGGCTCAAGGTGATCGAGCAGATGCGGACGAGCGCGGTGCTCGCCGACACGCCCGTGCTCGTGGTCTCGGCTTTCGCGGCCGACAGCGACCGCAGGGCGGCATTCGATGCCGGCGCGACCGAGTTCCTGAAGAAGCCGTTCGAGCCCGACGTCCTTCGTTCAGCGGTGCAGGAGCTCCTTGCAGCACGTGTCTGACGCCGCCAAGCCGAGACGGCGGCTGAAGGGCTGGCTGCTCTCGCAGTCGCTGCTTTCGCGCGGGGTTGCCGGGAGCCTCTTCCTGGGCGTGCTCGTCGGCTGCGCGTTCGTCGTGATGCTCGTGGCCGTCTCCGACCTGCGGCACTCGACGAACGTCCAGGCGCAGTCCCGCAACATCACGAGCTCGACGCTCGGACTCGAGCAGGTCGTCGACCAGCTCGAGATGAGCTTGCGCGCCTACTTCGTCAGCGGGAACGAGCGGTTCGAGACGACGTGGCGTGCGTGCGCGCGGCCATCTGCCTGCGGCGATCGACGCGATGGAGAGCCAGCTCGCGAGCCAGCCGGCCCAGTACCGGCAGGCGGTCGTACTCTCGGCGCTGATCGAGGACTACATTCGGGAGTACGGCGATCCGCTGATCGCGATCTACCAGGAGGAGCCGGAGGCCGCCCGCTCGCCCGTCGCGACGCAGGAAGGGCTCTTCCGGATCACCTCCATCCGCGGACAGTTCGACAACCTGCTCGGCGGCGAGGCGGCGCTGGCCTCGGCCGACACGGCCGGGGCAAAGCGCGAGGCAATCGCGGCGGTCGAGATCGGCGTTGCCGCGCTCGCTGGAGCCGCAGGACTGCTCGCCCTCTACGGGATCTTCCTGGCGCGCGGGATCGCCGCTCCCGTGCGGACGGTCGCGAGCGGCGCGACCCGCGTCGCGGCAGGCGACCTCAGCACCCGGCTGCCCGAGCACGGAGCGGCCGAGATCCATGCGCTCACGAGCGCGTTCAACGTGATGGCCCGGTCGCTCGAGCAGAGCCGGCGAGAGCACGAGCTCCAGAACGAGCAGCTCCGCGAGAGCGAGCGGGGAAAATCGCAGCTCGTCAGCATCGTCTCGCACGAGCTGCGAAACCCGCTCACGAGCATCCTCGGATACACGAGCCTCCTCCTGAAGCGCGACTTCGAGAAGGCGCAGGTCACGCACTACCTCGAGATCATCCAGCAGCAGGGGAACCGCCTCACCTCGTTGATCGATCACTTCCTCGAAAGTGAGAGCGTCGAGACCGGCCGGCTCGAGATCAACCTGCAGCCGCTCGACCTGAAGGCGCTCCTCGCCGAGGAGTCGAAGCTCGTCTCCGACAAGGTCACGAAGCACCGGATCGAGGTCGCCGTCGACGCGGACTCGCTTCCCGTTCGCGGCGATCGCGAGCGGCTCGCCCAGGTATTCGCGAACCTGCTCGGCAACGCAGTCAAGTACTCGCCGGACGGGGGTCTCGTCGAGGTCGGGGGCAAGGTCGTCGGCGACCTCGTCACGATCCACGTGCGCGACCAGGGAATCGGCATCCCCGACGAGCACCAGGCGCAGATCTTCACGAGGTTCTTCCGCGGCGACGCTCGTGAGAGCGGCATCGCCGGCACCGGCCTCGGCCTCGCGGTCTCACGCGAGATCGTCGAGGCCCACGGCGGCCGCATCAGGTTCACGAGCGATCCCGGGTCGGGCTCGTGCTTCCGGCTCGAGCTTCCTCTCTACCGCATGCCGGAGGACGCCGACCTGATCGCGGCGCTCAGCGGACGGACGGTTCGCTCGAAGGCGACAGTCTGAGGAGCTGAGCGCGGGCTAGGATCGAACCCATGCGCGTCGGCGTCGTCTTCCCGCAGACCGAGATCGGCGCCGATCCGGCGGGGGTTCGCGCCTACGCCGAAGCGGTGGCAGGGCTCGGGTTCACGCACCTGACGAGCTACGACCACGTGCTCGGCGCCGACCCGGCGGGGCATCCCGGGTTTTCGGGCCCCTACACCGCGGCCAGCATGTTTCACGAGCCGTTCGTGCTGTACGGCTTCCTGGCCGCGGTCGCGCCCAGGCTCGAGCTCGTCACCGGGATCATCATCCTTCCCCAGCGCCAGACAGCGCTCGTTGCGAAGCAGGCGGCGGAGGTGGACATCCTCACCGGCGGGCGCTTCCGGCTCGGGGTCGGGCAGGGCTGGAACCGGGTCGAGTACGAGGGGCTCGGAATGGACTGGGCGGACCGCGGACCGCGCATGGAGGAGCAGATCGAGCTCCTGCGGCGACTCTGGCAGGAGCCGGCGCTGAGCTTCGAGGGGCGCTTCCACCGGGTCACGGCCGCCGGGATCAACCCGCTGCCGGTGCAGCAGCCGATCCCGATCTGGATGGGCGGGTCCTCGGTGCCCGCGCTGAAGCGGATCGCGCGGCTTGCCGACGGCTACTTCCCGCTCTCGAACCCGCTCGAGGAAGGGTGGGCCGCAACACTCGAACGGATGCGGGAATGGCGGCGGGAGGCCGGCCGCGACCCGGAAAACCTGGGGATCGAGGCCCGGATCGACACTGCGACCGGGACGCCCGAGGAATGGCACCGGGCGGCGCAGGAGTGGCGGGCGCTCGGCGCAACCCACCTCTCGATCAGCACCATGCGCGGCGGTCTCGAGGGGCCGGACGCTCACATCGCCCGGGTCACCGAGGCCAAGGACGCCGTCGCGGGCGTCTGAGAACGAGGCACGCGGCCCCGCGGCTGCGCCACGGGGCCGCCTGCCCAAAAACGCGGTTACTTCCGGAGCGTGAGTTTCACGAGCTTCGCCGCGGACTTGCCGCTGCTCGCGTCGAAGCTGACGAGCAGGTGGACTGTGAGCGAGCCGTTTGCGTTGAGCTTCGCCTGACCTGCTGCCGTCGGCCGCAGCGTGAGCGTCACCTTGCCCGGGCTCTTCAGTCCCATGCGCCTCACCTGAACGTACGGCTTGGCCGTTGCACCACCCGGTGCGGCGGTGGAGATCGTCGGCTCGGCCTCCTTGGCGCTGACCGCGCCCGCGCCGCCCACCGCGACGACGAGGTGCCAGGCGTGCGCGGCCGGGCTGTAGGTCGCCCCGTGGCTGACGGAGAACACGGCGTGCGCGGCAGCCGCAGGAGTCGCGGCCTTGCACATCACCGGGCTCAGGTAGGTCGGCTGGGTCGCGCTCGCGGGAACGATCCGCAGCGATCCCGTCGCCTGACCGCTCAACGTCAGGGTGGCCACCGGCGAACCTGTGACCGGAGCGTCGCTGATCCAGGCGCCCGTGGTGTTCGGCGCGAGATTCTCGCTCGAGAAGCTTCCGTTCATTCCCGGGATCACGGCTCCTGTCACCTTGACGCCCGGCGCCCCGAAGGCGAAGCCGTACTGCTCGCTCCCCGGCGCGACCGTGATGTGAAGCGTGTAGGCGGTCCCGGTGCCACTCGCCGTGCATGTGTCGCCCGAGGACGCCGGCGCCGACGCGCTCGCGGTCGCCGCCGCAAATGCGACGGGCGCGACCAGGCCTGCTACGACTATCGGCAATCTCTTCATGCTCGCTCCTTCCCACTCGGCCCGGATCGGGCGGATCGCATCGCTTCTACCCAGGAAGCGAGCCGGCCATTCGCCGCAAGGCGAGACGGTGGGCTACGGCGCGATCGGCTTGAACGGGAGCAGCGCGTCCGGCCCCGGCTGGATCACGCCGTAGCTCGACTCCGGCACCTCGTTCCACACACCGGGAAGCGTGCCGAGGGGCTCGGAGACGACGATGCGCGACTCCTCGCCGACTTGCTGGAAGATCTCGTTCTCGGGATAGAGCGTCCGCAGTGTCTCGACGGCGGTGCTGTAGAAGAGCGTCCTCGAGTTGCCCTCGCTCGAGTACCGGAACCCCCAGACCCGCTCCCCGTCGGTGGTCGCGATCGTCCCCTGCATCGGAAACTCGACCCCGTGCCGGTGCCCGACCGCCTCGACGAGCCCGATCGCGCGCGCGACCGCGTCGGGCGGATCCGTCTCGAGACCGTGGCTGAGGGCGAGGTAGAAGAGCAGCTCGGAGTCCGTGGAGCCGCGCATGTGCGGAAAGAACTCGGGCTCGACGGCAAGCACGAGGTCGCGCTTGACCTTGTCGAAGTCGTGGAGCACGCCGTTGTGCATCCAGAGCCAGTTGCCGTGGCGGAAGGGATGGCAGTTCGTCTGCTGCACCGGGCTCCCGCTCGAGGCACGGATGTGCGCGAAGACGAGCGGCGAGGAGATGTGGGCCGAGAGCTCGCGCAGGTTCTGGTCGTTCCAGGCCGGCTCGATGCTGTGGAAGATGGCCGGCGTCTCGCGCGCCCCGTACCAGCCGATCCCGAAGCCGTCGCCGTTCGTCGTCTCCGCCCCGAGGGACGAATGGAGGCTCTGGTCGATCAGCGAATGGGTCGTGCTGTAGAGCAGGTCCTCGATCAGTACGGGCGTCCCGGTGTATGCGAGCCAACGGCACACACCGGGGAAGATACGGGTAACGCGGCCGGTTCGCCTGAACTCGGTCATCTAGTACGCTCGAAGCTCCAACGGAAGGAGCCGTATGGCCGACGAAGGCGTTCACAACCACATCGAGCAACTCGTCGCCGAGGAGCACGAGCTCTGGCAGCGCGAGCAGGCCGGGCAGTCGACGGAAGAGGACAGCAAGCGCCTCGCCGAGGTGAAGGTCGCCCTCGACCAGTCCTGGGACCTGCTCCGGCAGCGGCGCGCGCTCCGCGAAGCCGGCCTCGATCCCGACGCGGCGGGCGAGCGCTCCCCGGAGGTCGTCGAGAAGTACCAGCAGTGATGGACGCGCCACGCGACCCGGAAGAGCTCGAGGCCGCAGGGGTGTCGGACGGCGAGATCGCGCCGGCGACCACGATGGGGCCGGTGCACCTCACCGTCTCGGAGCTCGACCGGTCACTGGACTACTACGCGGCGACGATCGGCCTCGAGCCGCTCGAGCGCGGGGCCGCGCGCGCCAGCCTCGGCAGCGCAGGGCGCGAGCTCCTCGTCCTGGTCGAGGAGCCCGGGGCGCGCCCCTCCGACCGCTTCACGGGCCTGTATCACTTCGCGCTGCTCGTTCCGGAGCGGGTCGACCTCGCGCGCTGGCTCGCTCATGCCGCTCGCGACCACGTCTCGCTCACCGGGCTTTCCGACCATGCCGTCAGCGAGGCGATCTACCTGCGCGATCCCGACGGGCACGGGATCGAGATCTACGCCGACCGGCCCCGGGAGCAGTGGGAGGGTCTCGTGGGTGAGCGGATGACGACGCTCCCGCTCGACGTGGACGACCTTCTGGGCGAGCTCGCCGACCCTGCGACCGAGCCGTTCGACGGGCTCGCTGCCGGCACGGTCATGGGGCACGTCCACCTGAAGGTCTCGGGGATCCCGGCGACCGTCGAGTTCTACCGCGACGTGATCGGATTCGGCCTGATCGTGGCACTCGGCGGGCAGGCGGCGTTCCTCAGCGCGGGTGGTTACCACCATCATCTCGGCGCCAATACCTGGGAGAGCGCCGGCGCAGCACCGCCCCCGGCCGGGAGCGCCTCGCTCCGTCACGCGACGATCGTCGTCCCCGATCCGGCCGAGCGTGACCGGGTCGTGGCCCGGATCGAAGCTGCCGGAGCGCCGATCGCCGAGCACGAAGGCGCGCCCCTCGTGCGGGATCCGTCCGGGAACGCGCTCCTGCTCGCCACGGCGGCTTGACCACCCCTCCTTCGTCCTGCTATTCTTTAGGTACCTAACCTATCGGTACCTAAAGGAGCATGGCGCGTGAGCGAAGCGGAAGCAGCAGTAGAGGCGACACCAGGGGACTATCGGATCGAGCCGCACGTCTGGCGGATCGCGTTTGTCGTGATCCTCGGGGCGATCATGTCGATCCTCGACACGACGATCGTCAACGTCGCGCTGAGGACGCTCGGCGAGGACCTCGACGCGCCGCTCGCAAGCGTCCAGTGGGTGCTGACCGGCTACATGCTCTCGCTCGCCGCCGTGATCCCGATCACCGGCTGGGCCGCCCGCCGCTTCGGGCCGCGAAACGTCTACCTGCTCTCGCTCGTCCTCTTCACCGCCGGCTCGATGCTCTGCGGGCTTGCGACCTCGGTCGGCGAGCTCACGTTCTTCCGCGTCCTCCAGGGGATCGGCGGCGGGATGCTGCTGCCGATCGGCCAGTTGATGATGGCGAACGCCGCCGGCCCGCAGCGGATGGGGCGCGTGATGAGCGTCGTCGCGATCCCCGCGATGCTCGCACCGATCTTCGGGCCCGCGCTCGGCGGCGTGATCGTGGACAACTTCAGCTGGCAGTGGATCTTCTACGTCAACGTCCCGGTCGGGATCGTGGCGCTCATCGCTGCGCTCCGGATCCTGCCGAAAGGCGATCGCTCCCCGGCCGGCAAGCTCGACGTTCGGGGGCTCGCGTTGATGTCGACGGGCCTGCCGCTCCTGACCTACGGCCTGGCCGAGATCGGCGCTACCGGGCACCTCCTCGTGCCCAGAGTGCTCATCCCGTTCTTCGGTGGAATCGCCCTGATCGCCGCGTTTGCCTTCCACGCACTTCGCGTCAAGAACCCGCTGCTCGACCTCAACCTCTATCGCCGGGCGACGTTCGCGGCCGCCTCCGGCACGATGTTCCTCCTCGGCGGTGCGCTCTTCGGTGGGCTCGTCCTGCTGCCGCTCTACTGGCAGGAGGTTCGCGGCGAGAGCGTTGCCCTCACCGGCCTGCTGACTGCCCCGATGGGAATCGGGATGGTGCTCGTGATGCCACTCGCCGGAAGGCTTACGGATCGTTTCGGCGGCGGGCTCCTCGCGGTGATCGGCGTCTCGATCACGACGATCGCCACGGTCCCGTTCGCGCTCATCGGTTCCCACACCTCGATCGCCGCGCTCACGGCGGCGATGATCGTCCGCGGCGTCGGCGTCGGCCTCGCCTTCATCCCGGCGATGACGGCTGCGTACGCGTCGCTCAAGCGGTCGGAACTTCCCGATGCCGCGCCTCAGCTCAACGTGATCCAGCGAGTCGGTGGCTCGATCGGAACCGCGGTGCTCGCCGTCGTGCTGCAGCGGGCGCTGGCGACCGCGATCTCGCCGTCCGAGATGGCAGCGGCCTTCGGTACGGCGTTCTGGTGGACAACCGGGATCACCGCGATCGCGATCGTCCCGTCCTACCTGCTGATGCGCGCGGAGCGCGCCGCGAAGCGGGACGCGCTTAGGCAGCCCATCGGCGCGCTCGCCGAGGGTCTAGCGTGACGGCCGCGACGAAGTCACGCGCCGCCGAGCGCGAGGAGGCGATCGCCGACCTCGGCACCTCGTTCAAGAAGACGATGGCGGCGGTCCGGAAGCTGAAAGGCAGGGACACCCACCGCCCGGGGTCGCCGAGCCTCGCCGCGTGCCAGCTGCTCTTCGTCCTGGCCGATCGCGACGAGCTCTCGAGCGGGGAGCTCGCGCTCGCCGCGGAGCTCTCCCCCGCCTCGGCGACCCAGATGCTCGATTCCCTCGTCGACTTCGGCTTCGTGGCGCGCGACCGCTCGAGCACCGACCGCCGGATCGTGACCTGCTCGCTGACCGATACCGGACGGCAGTTCGTGACCGAGCGACGTGCGCTCTTCGAAGGACGCTGGCGCGCGGCACTTGCCGGCATCGACACCGCGGATCTGGCGGTCACCGCCGCGGTGCTCGACCGGATCGCGCTGATGTTCGACGGGTACGACGCCTAGGCTCAGTCCGGCAGCCGAGGGTATGCGCGGAGTGTCAGGAACTCCGGCAGCTCCACGCTCAAGGCGACATCGGCGAAGAGACGCTTCGCCTCGGCGCCCGCCTCGACGCGATCGAGCTCGCGCCGGACTTCTGCCTCGCTGAACCTGCCGGAGCGCACCCAGCTCCAGACCTGCGCACGGGAGATCTCGGCGGTCGCGACATCCTCCATCAGGTTGTCGATTGCCGCCGCGCCTGACCCGTGCAGCCATGCATCGAGGTAGCGGGCGCCGACCGAGACGTTTCCCCTGAGGCCGGCCTCGGTGATCTCACCTCCGGGGATCTCGAAGTCGAGGAGCGTCGCCGCGTCCGGCACGACGTCCTCCCGGGTCCGTTCGAGCTGGTTCGGACGCGTGCCCAGTACCCCGTCGAACGCCTCGGTCGCGACCGGCACCAGATCGGGATGGGCGACCCAGGAGCCGTCGAAGCCGTCAGCCGATTCGCGAAGCTTGTCCTCGCGCACCCGGGCGAGTGCGCGCTCGTTGGCCTCCGGATCCCGGCGCGAAGGGATGACCGCTGCCATTCCCCCGATTGCATGCGCCCCGCGCGCGTGGCACGAGCGGACGAGCAGCTCGGTGTAGGCACGCATGAACGGCACCGTCATCGTCACCTGGACGCGGTCCGGGAGCAGCGCGCCGAACTTCTTGATCGCGCTGAAGATGTAGTCCCAGCGGCCGGCGTTCAGGGCGCACCCGTATTCGCGAAGCTCCCAGAGGATCGCGTCCATCTCGAATGCGGCCGGAAGCGTCTCCACGAGCACCGTGCAGCGGACCCGGCCGGACGGGATCCCGAGCGCGTCCTCGGCGACTGTGAACGCCCGGGCCCAGAGCGCGGCCTCCTCGCGGCTCTCGAGCTTCGGGAGATAGAAGTACGGGCCGCTTCCCCGTTCGAGGAGCTCAGCCGCATTGTGGAAGAACGCGAGCCCGAAATCGAAGAGCGACGCCGAGACCGGCGTTCCCCGCACCGTCACATGGCGCTCCGAGAGATGCCAGCCGCGCGGGCGCACGACGAGCGTTGCGGTGTCGTCGTTCAGCGCGTAGCGCCTGTCCGGCGTCTCGAGGCAGATCGTGCGCCTCACCGCGTCGAAGAGGTTGCGCTGTCCCTCCACCACGTTCGTCCAGGTCGGCGAGCAGGCGTCCTCGAAGTCGCACATGAAGACGCGCGCGCCCGAGTTGAGCGCGTTGATCATCATCTTGCGGTCCGGCGGCCCCGTGAGCTCACAGCGACGGTCGCGGAGATCGGGCGGCGCGGGCGCGACCGTCCACTCCGGCCCCGCTCCGTTCGAGGTGACGAACGCCGGCCGGAGGCCCGCATCGAACTCGCGCTGCCGCTCGTGGCGTCGCTCGAGCAGCTCGAGGCGGCTCGCGTCGAGCTCGTCGTGCAGGCGCTCGATGAGCCCGAGCGCGCCCGGCGAGAGGATCTCCCCGTCGCCGGCCGCCAGAACCTCGAGCTTCATGCTGCTTCGGACTCGAACTGCTGCTCCTCGGTCGAGCCGCGCAGGGCGAGCGTCGAGGACTCGCCGCCGCTGACGATCTCGGCGACGCGGTCGAAGTAGCCGGCCCCGACCTCCCGCTGGTGGCGCGTGGCCGTGTAGCCGTCCTCCTCGAGCTCGAACTCGCGCTCCTGGAGCTCGACGTAGGCCGGCATCCCGCCCGCCGCATAGTCGCGTGCGAGCTCGAACATGGCCGCGTTCAGCGAGTGGAAGCCCGCGAGCGTGATGAACTGGAAGCGGTAGCCGAGCTCCCCGAGCGTCTCGCGGAAGCGGGCGATCTCGATCTCGTCGAGGTGCCGTTTCCAGTTGAAAGACGGCGAGCAGTTGTAGGCGAGGAGCTTCCCGGGGAAGCGCTCGTGAAGCGCAGCGGCGAACTCACGGGCCTCGCCGAGGTCGGGAGTCGAGGTCTCGAACCAGAGCATGTCGGCATACGGCGCATAGGCGAGCGACCGGGCGATCGCCGATTCGAGCCCGTCGCGAACATGGAAGAAGCCTTCGGAAGTGCGCCCTCCGGCGAGGAACGGCTCGTCGGCGGGATCGACGTCGCTCGTGAGCAGCGAGGCGCTGAGCGCGTCGGTGCGCGCGACGAGCACCGTCGGGACATCCAGGACGTCGGCGGCGAGGCGCGCGGCGACGAGCGTCCGCACGAACTGGCTCGTCGGGACGAGCACCTTGCCGCCGAGATGACCGCACTTCTTCTCGGCGGCGAGCTGGTCCTCGAAATGCACGCCCGCCGCGCCCGCCTCGATCATCGCCTTCATCAGCTCGTAGGCATTCAGCGGGCCGCCGAAGCCGGCCTCGGCATCGGCGACGATCGGAGCCAGCCAGTAGCGGTCGTCGTGGCCCTCCGAGGCGTCGATCTGGTCGGCGCGCAGGAGTGCGTTGTTGAGCCGCTTGACGAGGGCCGGAACGCTGTTTGCGGGGTAGAGGCTCTGGTCAGGATAGGTCTGGCCGGCCAGGTTCGCCTCGGCCGCCACCTGCCAGCCCGAGAGGTAGATCGCCTGGAGCCCGGCGCGGACCATCTGCACCGCCTGGCCGCCGGTGACGGCGCCGAGCGAGCCGACCGGCGCCTCGCCCTGGAGCAGCTCCCAGAGGCGTTCGGCCCCGAGCCGAGCCACGGTGTGCTCGATCGCGAAGCGCCCGCGGAGCGCGAGCACGTCATCGGCGGTGTAGGGCCTCATGATTCCCTGCCAGCGTCCCCGGTCGTCGGTCATCGTCGCGTCACCTCGTTATGGTCATGGTTGGATACAAAAGAGGGGTATAAATCCCAGATTAGCAGGTTATGGGCCATTATTGGATCCTGTTTCGTCCAATCCTGGATCCCGCAGGTCAGGCGGGTAGCTTCCATCCCGTGAGCGAGGGCTTCATCCGGCGCCTGGATCCTCAGTTGCCGCGCGAGGTCTGGCTCCTCCAGATCGGCGGCGTCCTGAACTCCTTCGGGAACGGGATCGTGTTCCCGTTCCTCGTGATCTACCTGCACGACGTCCGCGGCTTCAGCCTGGGAACGGCGGGCCTCGTCATCGCCGTTTCGTCGGTCGGCCAACTCAGCGCCGGGATCCTCGCCGGGCCGGTGATCGACCGCTTCGGCCCACGGCTCACACTCGGCTGCGGACTCGTGCTGCAGGCGGTCGGCTTCGGGCTGATGCCGCTCGTCCGCGAGCCGTGGCAGGCGTTCGTCCTGATCGCGATCGAGGGCACGGGAGCCGCCGCCTTCTGGCCGAGCCAATCGACGCTCATCTCGCGCCTGACCCCGGCGGGCCGTCGCCATTCCGCGTTCGCGCAGCAGCGGCTGACGATGAACCTCGGTGTCGGCATCGGCGGGATCCTCGGCGGTCTGATCGCACACGTCTCGAGCCCCGAGACGTTCACGGTGCTCTTCCTGCTCGACGCGATCACGTTCCTCGGGTACGTGGTCGTGCTCTTCTTCATCCACGATCCCGGGCATCTCCGCCGGAGAGGCGGCTGCGCCTGCGTCCTACGGCGCCGTGCTGCGTCACAAGACCTTCCTCGGGCTCTGGACGCTCAACTTCCTCTTCGTTGCCGCCGGTTATTCGCTGCTCTCGCTGTTCCCCCAGTTCGCCACCGACCAGAGCCACATCACCGAACGCCAGATCGGGCTCGTCTTCGCCTTCAACACCGGGGTGATCGTGCTCGCCCAGCTCCCGCTGGCTCGCTGGATCGAAGGGCGGCGACGGATGCGGGCGCTGGCGCTGATGCCGGTTCTCTGGGCCGTGGCGTGGCTCCTCGTCGATGCGACGGGCGCCTGGCTCGATGCGACCGTCGCGTTCATCGCCTTCGCGCTCGCTGCCGGGATCTTCGGAGTGGGCGAGTGCTTCCACGGCCCGGCCCACCAGGCGCTCGTCGCCGACATCGGGCCCGAGCATCTCCGCGGGCGCTACTTCGCGATCCACTCGCTGTCCTGGGGCCTCGGCGGCTCGGTGGGGCCGGCGGTCGGCGGCTTCATCCTCGCGGCGGCGCCGTTCGTGCTCTGGCCGCTCGCGGCCTTCGTCTGCCTGATCGCCGCCGCCGGGGCGCTCGCGATCGAGCGGTTCATGCCGGAATCGCTCCGCCGGATCCCGCACGACGAGGCCTCGATTCCCGCGCTGGCCGAGCCCGCGCCGGTCTGAGAGCAAGCTTTGAGTCGCTTGGCCACGCTGGACGGCGCGCTACGACGTCCTCGGTCGCGGCACGAGGAAGAACTCGTGCCGAGTCCCTGTGTCCTTGCAGCGCACGCGTCCGTCACCCCCGATCGACGAAGCTCACTCCGTTCCAGCTCTGACGACAACGGCGTCTGCGACCGGTAGAATTGAATACATGCCGCTGATCGTCGAGGACCCGCTCAGTCCACGGAGAAAGGACAGTCTGAATGCCCAGCCTGCCCCGGATCCGTCGTACCCGCAGCCGCGATCTCGCGGCCGTTGCGCCGCAGCCTCGTTTTCCCGCTGAGCTCAGCGCCGCCGGCCTGACCTGGATCCACCTCGACTCGCCCTCGCTCGAGGTCGCGCAGGAGCTCGCCGAGCGGTTCGGGTGGCATCCGCTCGATGTCGAGGACGTGCTCTCGAAGCGCCAACGGCCGAAGGTCGACGACTACACCGACGAGGGCTACCTCTTCGGCGTTCTCCACTTCCCCGCCTACGACCGGCGGGTGCAGCGGCTGAACGCCGTCGAGCTCGACTTCTTCGTCGGTCCCGACTACATCGTCACCCTCCCCGGCGCCGAGCTGAAGCCCGTCTCGCGCCTGTTCAGCCGCTGCGAAGAGGACGAGGCCTTCCGCGAGCAGCTGTTCTCGAAGGGCTCGGGCCGGCTTCTCTACGAGGTGCTGGACGACCTCTTCGACTACTGCTTCCCGATCCTCGACAAGATCGGGCACAAGCTCGACGCGCTCGAGGACGACGTCTTCGAGGGCCGCTCCGACGGCGTCGTCCGGGACATCTCGAACGCCAAGCAGGAGATCATCAGCTACCGGAAGATCATCAGCAGCCCGGAGCGCTCCACGCTGCGCCTCCTGGAACGGCACGTCGGCCGGTTCCTGCCCGAGGATCTCGAGGAGTACTTCGACGACATCGTCGATGCGGCAGAGCGCATCTGGGACCTCCTGGACAACTACAAGGAGGTGATCGAGGCGCTCGAGGACACGAACGAGTCCGTGATCAACCACCGCCAGAACGACATCCTGCGGATCCTGACGGTGTTCTCGGTCGTGCTACTGCCGCTGACGCTGATCACGGGCTTCTTCGGGATGAACGTCCACTTCCCGGGTTTCGGGACGGCCTGGGCGTTCTGGACGATCTTCGGGGTGATGGCCGCGGCACTCGTCGGGATGCTCGCGTTCTTCCGCCTCAAGCGCTGGCTGTAGTCAACATCCTCTGGTCCGATCTCACCTACGTCCTCGACACGCACCAATCGTCGACGCCGATCCCGCGCGGCGTCTGGCGCCGCTCCTGATCGCGCCGCTCCTCGCGCGGCAGCCCGTTAACGCGTCAGGGCCCGGAATTCCCGGGCCCTGACGAGCGAAACGGTGAGACGTACGGCTAGCTCGTGACGCCGGCCGCCTTGAGCGTTGCCCGAACGCGACCCGGCGTCAACGGGGCCTCGTGGAGGCGGACGCCCGTTGCGTCGTAGAACGCGTTCGCGATCGCACCCACGCACGGGCACGTGACAGGCTCACCCGAGCCGAGCGACGGCTGATCGAGCCGCTGCACGAGCACGTGGGTGACCTTCGGCGCGTCCGCGAAGCGGAGGATCGGGTAGGTGACCCAGTCGATGCTCGTGACCTGGTTCTTGTTGAACGTGACCTCTTCGTACAGAGCACGGCTCGTGCCCTGGATCACGTTCCCGATCATCTGGTTGTAGATCAGGTCGGGGTTGACCGCGAAGCCGGAGTCCTGTGCCGCATAGAGATGCGTCACGGTGATCTTGCCGGACTTCTTGTTCACCGAGATGTCTGCAACCACCGCTGCATACGCCCCGCCGTGATGGCTGTTGGCGATGCCGCGGCCTGTGACGATGTTCCCCTTGCCGAGGTTCGACCCGGAGACGAACGGCTTCCAGTTCGCGGCGGTTGCCGCGGCCTGAAGGACTGCCGACCAGCGCTGGTCCGTCGAATCCGTCTGCATGTTCTGGAGGCGGAACGCCAGCGAGTCCATGTTCGCGGCGACCGCGAGCATGTCCATCACCTGAGCATCGGCAAACGTCGTCTGCTGAGCACCAGGGGCGCGGAGCGGGCCGCTCTGGAAGATGCCCATCGTCGAGTTGATCGGCTTGTTGATCAACTTGTAGTTCGTATTGGCGACGTTCATCCACGGCGAGAGGTTCTCCGAGACCGTGCCGCTGCCGTTGACCGAAGTCGGAAGGGCATTGGCGGTGGCGTTCGGGGAACCGGGGCCGCTACCGAGAAGCTCGCGGCCGGTGTAGAGCGAGGTTCCGCCCTGGCCGAAGCCGGTTGCCTCATACGCGGTCATGTTGCCGCTCGTATCGACGCCTGCCCGCATGTCGTAGAGGATCGCGGGGCCGTAGTGCGTCCAGCCGTGCTCGTCCCAGCGCATCATCTGGAGGCGAACCGGAGCACCGACCGCCTTCGACATGATCGCTGCGGACTCGGCGGTGTCGAACGCGACACAGCCGTTGCCGAAGGAGCCCGCGCCCTCGTAGAAGAGCACGCGGATCTGGTTCGACTGAAGCGGCGAGAGCACGTTCACGAGGTCTGGCACGAGGCTGTAGACGTTCTGGGTGTTGCTCCAGATCGTCGCGTTGTTCGCCGTGACGTCTGCGACGCAGCAGCTCGGGCCGATCGGCATGTGCCCCTGGTAGTGATGGGCGAAGCTGCCCGCCACCGTGTGCGCCGAGGACGCCAGTGCCTGATCGACGTTGCCCTTGTTCGTGGGAACGGTCGCCGCGATCTTCCCCGCCGAGTCGAGCTGGCGGTAATGGGCCCAGAGGTTGCCGGTGCCCGGAAGAATCGGGTTCGTGTTCCACACGACCTTGAGCTGCGCCGCAGCCTGGATCGCGTCGTACTCCTTCGGCGCAACCACGCCGAGGAAGTTGTTCACCTGAACGACCTTCGCGCCCGGGATGTGAGCGATCGACGTCGCATCGACGCTGACCGGCACGTTCGAGTTGTACGGATAGGCGCCCTGACCGCGCGGCCGCACCATCCGGCCGTGAAGCATCCCGGGCACCTTGACGTTGTGAACGTAGGTGTACTCGCCCGTGACCTTCTGCGGGATGTCGATACGAACGACCGGGTTCGGGTCCTTCGTGACCGTCGTGTAGGCCGACATCTGCTTCGCCGGTGCGACACCCGGTGCGAGGGAGTTGTTCCCGCCCGAGAGGTTGAGCAGCTTGCCGCCGACAAGCTGGCCGTAGGAGACCGTCTTGCCGCCGCCGCTGACCACGCCGCCCTTCACCGTCAGGCTCCCGACGGGAACGCCGAGGTTCGCGGAGGCCATGGTGAGGAGCGAGTTGTAGACGATCGCACCGACGTTGCGGATCTTCGGGCCGGTGCCCGACATCGCGTTCGAGCCGCCTTCGCCGCCCGAGCTCACTGCCACCCACGTGTCGACGACGTCGAGGCTGGCCGGGTTGAACATCCCGTAGCGCATCTGCGACATGTCCGTGCTGAGCTCTTCGGCGAGCACCTGCAGGAAGCCCGTCGTGATCCCGTTTCCGGTCTCGATCTGGCTCGTCTTCAGCGTCACCGTGTTGTCGGCGCCGATCGTGATCCACGAGTCGATCTTGGTCGCATCCGGGTTGTAGCCGGCCAGCGTCGGCGCGGCCGCGGACGCCTTGCCCGCGAGCGCGGAGCCGGCGAGCGAGAAGCCCATGATCAGCGCGCCGCCGCCCTTGATGAACGTCTTACGAGAGAAATCCTTCTCGTGCAGTAGTCCTGTCATCTCTACGCACCTGCCTTTGCCATGACCTTGGCCGCCTGCTGGATCGCGGTCAGGATTCTCGGATAGGTCCCACAGCGGCACAGATGCCCGTTCATCGCGGTGCGGATCTGATCCTCCGAAGGATTCTTGGTGGTGGCCAAGAGGTCGGCGGCCTGGATCATCATGCCGTTCTGGCAGTAGCCACAATGCGGCACCTGAACATCGATCCATGCCTGCTGCAACGGATGCAACGCCGGCGCCGCCGCCGCCGTCCCGCGCTGAGCTGCCCAGAGAGCCGGGAGGCCCTCGAGCGTCGTGATGCTCTTCCCGCTGACAGCCGCAACCGGCGTCACGCAGGAACGGATCTCCTTGCCGTCCAGAAGCACCGAGCAGGCACCACACTGCGCAAGACCGCAACCAAAGCGTGGGCCATGCAGGTGGAGCTCGTTGTGCAGGACGTACAGGAGAGGCGTATCAAGGCTCGCACTCACGCCGTGCGTGAGCCCGTTCACCTTGATCTTCAGACTGTTCGCCATTCGCTATGCCTCCCGAAGTGAGAACGTTCTCATTTGCCGCCACAAGGCTTTGGAGACCGAGGTCTGCAACGGGCCTGAGCCCAGTCGGACCAAGGCGATGTGCCGGGACACATAGAAGGTACCCGCCAAAGCGGCGACCTGCAATAGTCAACAGCGGTTTACTGATCGCCCAAATCGGCTGCTCGAAGCCCTTTGTTGAGCGGTAGAGACCTCAGAGGCTGTGCGGGACGTGCGTCGCGCTCATCCCGAGCACGAGCAGCGCAGCGAGCCCGAGGTAGGCCGCGCCGACAACCGCGCGCTGCCAGGGTTTGACCGCGTAGTACGCGACGAACTCCGGGCTCTTCCGCCGGCGCCAGCGGTTTCTGAGCTCGAAGAGCCCGACGATGATGATCAGCGGGAGAATCGGGCTGGGACGCGCGATTTCGAGTACGACGAGCCCCGCAAGGCCGATGAGCCAGAACACGGGATGCAGTGCAGCAACAGCCCTGCCGCCGTCGAGCGGAACCATCGGGATCAGGTTGAAGAGGTTGATGAAGAAGCCGACGAACGCGAGCGCCCTGAGGAAGTTCGAACCCTCGTAGGCGCCGATTGCCCACACGGCGGCGGCAGCGAGACTGCCGAGCGCCGGCCCGGCGAGCGCGATCTCGGCCTCACGCCAGGCGTTCTTCGGCATTCCCCGCATTCCGATCACGGCGCCCATGAACGGGATGAAGAGCGGCGCGGAGGCGCGAACCCCCTGCCGGCGAAGTGCGAGGACGTGCCCCATCTCGTGGAAGAAGATCAGGGCGACGAGCCCGACGCCGAACCACCAGCCGCCGAGGAGCGCGTAGGCGCCGATCGAGACGAGCATCGAGCCGGCCACGGTGACGAACTTGAGCTTGTAGAGGATCGCCCCGAACTTGGCGAGAAAGGCGCCCGCTGCTGCGAGCCCGCCCAGGACCCTTCGCCCGAGCGAACGGGGCGCGGGAGCCGGCGGCTGCGGCGTGACGATCCGGTAGCCGTACGAGTCGTACTCGAGCGGCTGCGGCTCGGGGTACGAGGGCTCGGGGGCAAACAGGGACATCTCGGTTAAATGGTACGCCGGTCGCGCGCCCTGGCGCCGCCGGTTTCAGGGCGAGGCGAGGAACTTGACAGAGGCGACCGAGGCGGCGAACTTGGGCTTCTCCCGGGCGAGGAGCTCGGCGGTTGTCGCGTAGACGAGCGTGTACTCGAGCCCGCCGTTCTCGAAGGCATAGGAGTACTCGGCCGTCGTCCCCTTTCCCGACGCGATCGTCTCGATCGCCTCGACGGAGTCAACCATGATCCGCTTGGCACGGAAAATCACGTGAGGCCCGAGCGATTTGCTCCGCTCCCGCTGGTAGGTCACGAACGAGCCGAGGAACGCCGTGTCGTTCACGAGCGCGGGCTTGGCGCTGAGGAACACGAAGGCGTCGAAGTGCGGGGCAACCGCCTCGAAGCTCCAGCCCCGGTCGGGGTTCGCGCTGTGCCACGTCGCCGGCAGGAGAAACGTGAGCTTGGCGTCCTTCGGCCGGAAGGTCTTCTTCGCCGCGCCGGCAAGCGGTGACACGGCGAGGCAGAGGACGACCGCGACGCAGGCAAGAGCGGCTGACCTCACCGGCCAAGCTTAGTGCGCCGGGTCCGTCGTGTCGTCGCGCTAGCCTGGCGTCGCCTTCCGGCCCCGGGATGAGGAGACTCCCTGGGAGATCACGGATCGGCACATGCGAGCTTCACGAGAGCGATCGAACGCGGCAACGTGATCGCCGCCGAGGCATCGGCGCGCGAGCTCGGCAGCCTCCGACTCGTCGATGCGCTCGAGCTCACGGCGCTGATCGCGCGAAAGGATCTCCCTCGGTCCCGGCGGATGGCCGCCCGCTGGCTCGAGCGGTGGCTCGCCGAGACGCCGGCCCCGACGATCGACGACGCCGTGATGACCGCCGGCTGCCTCGCCGCGCTCGGCGGAGGAGCGCACGAGAATGCGTTGTGGTCCCTGCGCGAGATCGTTGCCGGAGAGCCGCGGCGCCCGCGAATCGCGCACGCGTGAAGGAAGGGGGAACGAGCGATGCCACGGGGACGGCGGGCGCCCGCGCTACGGCCCCAGACCACTCACCTTGCTCATCGATTCTTCGGGACATCCGCTCATATGCGCGCCGGTACCTTTCCGGACCGCCGACGCGAGGCAACACCGCCGCCTGGGCCTGCCACGCTCGACGCGAATCAACCGCCCGGGAGACGGTACGGGGATGAAACCGTCCCCCGGCCTCAGGTATCTCGCTCGCGGGCACGAAAGGTAACGGAGCGGCGACGGTGAGCCGAGTTCGTGATCGGAGGGCTCCGCACTCGAGCGAGCACGAGCTGGCCGGTGCGCCGGCGAGAGCACTCGATCGAAGCGGCCGGAGGTACGATCGAGCTTGCATGAGTCCGCTACAACCGGCAGCAGCGGCCGGATCGGCGACTGGATCCCCGCGACAATCGATGATTGAGCAATGGGGGCCCGGCCCAGAGCGACCGACACTCGCTCCCGGAATAGTCCATGTCTGGCGGGCCGGGCTCGACGGGCCACCGTGCCGGGGTCAGATGCTCACCGGCAGCGAGCTCGCCCGTGCGGAGCGCTTCCGCTTCGAGCTCGACCGCAAACGCTGGACGCGCGCAAGGACGATTCTGCGCTCGTTGCTCGGCACCTATCTCGGACTCGACCCGCACATCGTCGAGATCACGGCCGGCGACCACGGAAAGCCGACGCTGGTCCCGCAAAGGACCGAGTCGATCGGCAACGCCTCTCGCCTGCAATTCAACCTTTCACACTCGGGTGACCTCGTGCTCTACGCGTTCGCGATCGACAACCCTGTCGGTGTGGATGTCGAGGTCGCCCGCGGGCCGATCGATGAAGCATCCTTCCCCTGGGCGATCGTGGGCGAACACGAGGCGGCACGCCTCCGAGCGTTCAGAGGCGTCGGGCAGCAACGCGAGCTCCTGCGCGCATGGGTGCGCACAGAAGCGGCGCTGAAATGCCGTGGAACAGGGCTCGGCGCGGGACTCCAGGGAGACGATGCCGACTCACACCCACTCTGGCTCGTTGACCTCGACGTCGGGAGCCGGGCCGCGGCTGCTCTCGCCGTTACCGAAGCGCCCGCGCGCGTGCGCGTGTGGGAATGGTCGTGATAGCGCAACCGGAGCCGCCGAAATCACTCTGATACGCTGCGAACGCGTGGAGGGGATCGAGGCAGGCCGCAGGTGACCGAGGTCGAGAAGGAGCCCGCGCCGCCGGCTGCAGCGGGCAAGATGGCGAGTCTCGAGCGCGACGTGAACGCCGAGTTCAGCCGTGCGCACGGTGCGCTCATGAGCGACCCCGTGCGCGTCGCGACCTACCAGGGAATGTTCGACCGATCAGTCGAGACCGGGTTCTACGCAGCGGACTCCCCCATCCGCGGCCAGGGCGAGCAACCGACCTGGAAGCCGAATCCGGCGTATATCCAGTCGCTCGTCGCGATGTGGGAGGGCGACGACGACGGGTCCCAAGACTGAGCTCGAGAAGCGAAGCCTGACCCTCCAGCACTCCCTCGAGGAGCTGTTCTACGTTTCGCACGAATACGAAGACACAGAGCTCAACCATCGCCGTGTCTTCCAGGGCCATCTCGTCGACACGGCAAGCGGCCGCCCGGTGACATTCTTCATGCTCACCATTCCACACAGCCACGAGCGCTTCGACCTGGTCGAGCCACCGGTGATTGCCGTCTCGTCCCCGCTCGGCTAACCGTCGATCACCTCGAGAGAACTAGGCGGCTCGGCGCATAACCGCCGATTCGAACCGAAACGGACGGTTGTTGTCGTCCTCGATCAGTTCGATCGATTCGAAGTCGAAGCGATCCGAGAAGATCTCGCGCAACTCCTCTTCGGTGAATCCGCAGCCGGTTTCGACCAGAGGCCCGGTCAGAAAGGCAAGGAGCTTTCCCACCGACCCGTACATGGCATCGAGCACGAGCGTCGGCCGGGACGAGACGTGATGGCAGATCAGGTGGAAGAGCCCGCCGGGTTCCAACCTGTCCGCAACCAGTTCCTTGTAGTCCTCGAACTGGAAGACCTGCAGGTGATGGAACATCCCCCGGTCGAAGACGAAATCGTAGGGGCGCAACCCCGGATCGAGGTCGAGAACATCGCCTTCGACGAACTCGATCTTCACGCCGGCGGACCGCTGCTTCTCCCGCGCCAGCGTCGAGCGCCGTGCTCGAGACGTCGACGGCGGTCACCGTGCAGCCACGGCTCGCCATGAAGACGGCGTTGACGCCGTCGCCACAGCCGAGCTCGAGCACATTCCACGGGCGAAAGCCCGGCCGGTCGAAAAGCTCGACGAGCGCGCGGACCGGACGCTCGCTCTCCCAGGGAAGGCAGCCGAGGAGCTCGCGCGCTCGCGAAGAGTAGATCGCGTCCCAACGCTGGGACTTCCGCTTCAGGCCACTCGCGACCGGCGCGGCGACCTCGGCTTCGATCGTCGCGGTGGAGGTCGTGGAGCTCCTTCGCGGTCACGTCCCGAGCCTCACGCTCGCCGAATCTCTCGGCGAGCGCCTCGAGATATCCGCGCGCGGCAACGAGGCTCGGCACCGAGTTCGCTTCGCCGAACTCGACGAGGCGGCCGACAAGCTCGCTGGTCGTCATCAGCGCGCCTACCAGGCCGCGCCGGGGCTCGCCAGGTAGGCCACCAGCTGAGCGGCCTCTGCCTTGGTCAAGTCGTCGAGGTCGTCCTTACCGAGGCGATTTCGGAGGACAGTCCGCATCGTCTCGTCCGAGTAGCCTGCTCGCCTCGCACCACTCTCCACCATCTCCCGCTGCCGCGAATCGATCGGCCCGATCGGACGGGTTCTCGAGATCACCGCCGGATCCTCGTACTTGAGACCGCCCTTCATGTCGTTCCCATCCGCGATCCGGGTCACCTGCTCCTCCTCGCGCTCGGGCGGGCACAGCGCCTCCGGATCGGCCTCGGGCGCGAGCTGAGCGCAAAGTCGTCTGAACAGAGCCCGCATCTCGCGGACCTTGTCGCGGACATCGGAAGCCGGCCGAAGGTACACAGCCACGATCTCGTCGATTACCGGCTCGAAGTCCCCAAGGGCCTCGTCCGAGCCGACCATCTTCGCCGAGACATTCTGGATGTACGGATCGCGGTGGAAGTTGTCCACCGAGAGGAAGCGGCCGTAACGCGTCCGTCCGAAGCGGTAGTTGAACGACATCGCGTCGTCCATGTACTCGAGGTGATGCCACATCAGCATCGGGATGAAGATCGTCTCCCCCGGCTCGAGCACGGTGTGGTAGCCGCCGGCGCGCTCGACCCATGAGAGCTTCTCCTCGAGGTCCATGTCCTCGAGAAAGATCCCCGCGAGCGACGGGCGCGAGTATGGACCGTCGAGCGTACGCAGGTGCCTGGCAGCCGCAGGGGGAAACAGCACCACTCGTTTGCGCCCGTAGACCTGGTGGAGCAGGACGTGACGCTGGTCGCCGTCGAAATGCAGGTGGCCAACGTTGCCGGCGTTTGCGAGAAAGATCGCGGTGGCCAGGTCGAAGTCGCCGTACTTCTTCGGTAGGCCGAGGATCTCCTCGCCCCCACCCGTGATCCTGCAGATCTCCGGGAGCTCGAAAGACGTGAGGATGCGGGCCGGTGTGTCGTACTCCGTGCAGCACAGTCGGGTAGACGGGTTGGACTGCGAGAACTCGATGTACTCACGCAGCTTCATCACCGTCCGCTCCGGCTTGACTGCCTTGCCCTCGGCGCTCGTGTACTCGTCCTGGACGACGAGGCCCACGTCGCCCCAGGCGCTCACTGCATCGTCGAGGCTCGTGATGCGCGAAACCTCCTGTCCTTCGAAGAGGTGTGTGATCACCACCGGCTCGCTCCGGTAGGCGT
This sequence comes from uncultured Actinomycetota bacterium, assembly GCA_963720045.1. Taxonomy (GTDB): domain Bacteria; phylum Actinomycetota; class Thermoleophilia; order Gaiellales; family Gaiellaceae; genus PALSA-600. The sequence continues at coordinate 404,447 of CAVREC010000008.1, forward strand.
ACTCCTGCAGGAACTCCTCCTCGCTGGGCGTCGTTGTCCGGGGGATCTCTCTGATGGCCATCGACGTCTCCTCTAGATGACGCTCGTCATCCCGCCGCCACGTCGGGCGGGATGCCGTGCGATCGACCGTCGCGAGCGGAAACCAGGCAGTCGTCCATCTCGGCGGCCGTCGTCTGCGCATGGTCGCGAAGGTGGGTGTAGTGATCACCTGAGATGTAGCGGATCTCGAAACCTCCGACACTGACATCGCGCCAGACGCGCCCTGCGTCGCGGACATGGCGATCCTCGCACGCGAGCAGGGTGACCTTGCCCTCGTAGGGTCGCGCCCGATAGCGGAGAATGCACCGCAGATAGCGTTTGGTAATGGCCGAGCGGCGCTTCTCGACGCGCAACTCCTCCGTCGGTGCGAGCAACCTCTTGGCTCGGTGCCGGGCGCGCGCCGCGACGTAGGGCAGCCCGCCTCCGCGTCCGGCACCCGGCGGCAGCGGATCCCGCCAGAGATTGATGAGCTGGCGCCGCATCACCCGCCGGCGGCTCGGGTAATAGCTTTCGATCAGCATCAGGATCGCGACCTCTTCTCCCGCCGCGCGCAGCTGCTGGGCCAATTCGAACGCCACGACGCCGCCCACACAGCTGCCGCTCAGGTAGTACGGGCCTTGCGGCTGGACCTTCCGTATCTCCTCGACGTATTCCGCCGCCATCGCCTCGACGCTCTCGTGCGGCTCGACGAGCTCGTCGACACCTCGAGCGCGGAGGCCGTAGAAGGGCTGGCGCAGGTCGAGGAACCTCGCGAGATTCGCGTAGACGAGCAGCTCGTTCTCGCCGCCCACGCCTCCGGCCACAAGGAAGAGGGGCGGCAGGTCGCCACCGGGCTTGAGCGATACGAGCGGCGGATACCTCGTGTCCGAGGGGGCCGACGTGTCGGGTGAAGCGGATAGGCCTTCGCTGTGGGAAGAGCCCGATGCGGGCGGCCCGGCCGAAGGCACAGTTGTCAGCGACCGACGGGCGAGGTCGCGTTCGGCTTCCCGGACGAGCGCACCGAGCGTCGGGTCGACCAGCAGCGACCTGACCGTCACTTCGACCCCTAGCGAATCGTTGACGTCATGGATCAGCTTCATCGCCAACAACGAATGGCCGCCTGAGGCAAAGAAGTCGTCCTCAGCGCCGGCACCATCGACACCCAGAACCTCCGACCAGATCCGGACAACGACATCCTCGATACCGGTCCCAGCTTCGCTCTCGGATTCGAGCGCCTCGCCCAGGGGCTGCCCCTCGAGGCCACGATGGGTGAGCTGCTCCGCCAGCGCGGCCCGGTCGACCTTGCCGCTCGGCGTCACAGGCAGGCTCTCGACCGGCACGATCACCGCGGGAACCATGTAGGCAGGCAGCTTGCGGGAGAGATAGGAGCGCAGCTCCCCCTCGCCAACGCCAGAATCGGCGACGACACAGGCAGTCAGACGCCGGTCACCGTCGCTGGCCTCCGGGCGCAATCACCGCTGCCTCGCGGACGGCGGGGTGGCCGCCGAGTACGACCTCGATCTCTCCCAGCTCGACGCGGAAACCCCTGATCTTCACCTGCCGGTCCTCGCGCCCGAGGAACTCCAGGTGGCCGTCGTGGCGCCGGCGGACGAGATCTCCGGTCCTGTAGAGGCGCCCGTCGCCGAACGGGTTCGGTATGAAACGCTCGGCAGTCGAGCTCCGGCTGGTTCAGGTAGCCGCGGGCAACGCCGTCGCCGCCGATGTAGAGCTCTCCCGGAACGCCGACCGGCGTCGGCTCGAGCTCCCGGTCGAGCACGTAGGCGGAAGCGTTCGCGATCGGACGCCCGATCGGGACCGATTCGTCGAACGGGACGTCCGAGGTCGCGTCGAAGCAGCAGGAGAACGTCGTCGCCTCCGTCGGCCCGTAGCCGTTGATGAGCTTCAGTCCCGGCACCGCCCGCATCACACGGGAGACGCGATCGGGTAAGAGCACGTCGCCCCCTGCGAGCAGCTGCCGGAGGCCGCGCAGGGCACCGACATCCGTGTCGACCACCTGATGGAAGAGCCCTGCGGTCAGCCAGAGCGGTCGTGACGCTGTGCCGCTTCAACGTCTCGCGGAGCTCGGAGACATCGATCGCACCGCCGGGATACAGGACGAGCCGTGCACCATGCAGAAGCGCACCCCAGATCTCGAACGTCGACGCATCGAAGGCGAGGGGCGCCATCTGAAGGAAGACCTGTTCCGGCCCGAACTCGGCGTACGTCTGCCCATGACGAGACGAACGACGTTGCGATGCGTGACGACCACGCCCTTGGGCCGGCCGGTCGAACCAGACGTGTACATGACGTAGGCGTCATCCGTCGCGGTGACGCCGGTATCGAGCGGCTCGGCGGACTCGCCTGCGATCCCCGGGTCGAGAAGAGCCCGGCGTCGAGCACGAGCGAGATCCCGGCGTCCCTGAGCATGAAGTCCCGCCTCTCCGTGGGTTCACCCGGGTCGAGCGGCACGTAGGCGCCGCCCGCCTTGAGGATGGCGAGGATCGCCACGATCGAGTCGGTCGAGCGCTCGAGCGACACGCCGACCCGGGCGCCGGCACCGCCGCCGGCACGGCGGAGATACCGGGCGAGCTGGTTCGAGCGCCGGTCGAGATCCCGTAGGTCAGGCTCTCACGCTCGCCGGTCATGCGATCCGATGCGGCTTCCGCTGCGCCACCTCGCTGAAGCACTGGTCGATCGACGCGTCGCGGGGGTAGTCGGAGGCGGTGTCGTTCCACTTCGCAAGCAAGCGGTCTCGCTCGAGGTGTCGAGCAGCTTCAGCTCTGAGATTCGGCGCTCGGGGTCCGCGATCAGCGACTCGAGGAGTCGCCGGTAATCACTCGCCATCCGCTCGGCGGTCGCGTGAGAGAAGAGATCGCTGTTGTACTCCCAGACGATCGTCGGTGGGGAGATGGTTCCGTCGCCGCCTTCGTGACTGACGACGACGACGTTGATGTCGGCCTTGGCCGAGCCGTTACCCGGCAGCTCGTCGGGGACGATCCGGAGGACGTCGGCATCCGTCTGAAGGAGCGGCGCGTCGGCGAACGAGAACAGCGTTTGGTAGAACGGAGCGTGGGTCGAGCTGCGAGCCGGGTCGATCGCCTCTACGACTCGCGGGAAGGGAACATCCTGATTCGCCTGGGCCCCGAGTACCGCGCCACGCACGCGCGCGAGGAGGTCCTTCACGACCGGGTCGTCCCCGAGGTTGACGCGGAGCGCGGCGGTGTTGACGAACATCCCGAGCACACGGTCGAACTCACGCAGCCGACGGTTCGCCAGGCCCGAGCCCACGATCAGATCGCCCGCTCCGCTGTAGCTGCGGAGAAGCGCGAAGAAGGAGGCGAGCATGGTCATGAACGGGGTGGCACCCTGGGCCCGTGCGAACACGCGCAGGCGTCGCGCGAGCTCCACCGGAATCTCGAGGCAAACCTGATCGCCGCGGAACGTCTGCTGGGTCGGGCGCGGGCGGTCGTAGGGCAGCTCAATCGGGCCCGGCGGATCGGCGAGCGTCTTGCGCCAGTAGTCGAGTTGGCGGCCCGCGACCTTGGTCTCGAGCATTGCCCGCTGCCAGGCCACAAAGTCCCTGTACTGGGCCGCTGGAGCGGGCAGCTCGTGTGGCACGCCCGTGACGGCGGCGGCATAGAGCGTCCTCAACTCGTCGACCAACACCATCATCGACCAGCCGTCGTGGACGAGATGATGCTCCTGGTGGAGCAGGGCGTGGCGGGTCGGCCCGACGCGGACGAGCCGCCAGCGCACCAGTGGCAGCTCGTCGATCGCGATCGGCCGGCGGAACTGAGCAAAGGCGAGCTGCTCGAGCGCCTCGTCAGGATCCGAGGCTCCGCTCAGGTCATCGACTTCCAGCGAGACCGGGAAGGGATCGTGGACGCGCGCACTCCGGGCCGATCGCTGCCGGGGGAACGTCGTGCGGTAGATCTCGTGACGCGCGACGATCTCGCTCAGCGCCCGCTCGAGTGCCGGCACATCCAATTCGCCGTGAAACCAGATGATCGCCTGGAACTGGTAGGCGAGCGAGGAGGGGTCGAGATCGCCGAGGAAGCAGATCTGCTCCTGCAAGACCGAGATGGAGGCTTCCGCCGTCCGGGGCTGCGGGACGATCGCGGGGAAGGCGTACTCCGAAGACGTCTCCCGAACGTCCTCGACGACGCGGGCGAGCGCCGCCGGGAGTGGGTGCGCCGAATAAAGCATCCAGCGGCAGCGTCACGCCGGTCTCCGCGGCTAGGCGTGCGATCACTCCTGTCATCAACAGGGAGTCCCCGCCGAGCTCGAAGAAGCCGTCGTCTCGTCCGACCCCCTCCGTGCGCAAGACCTCGCCGAACAGCGCGGCGATCCGGCGCTCGAGCTCGTCGCGCGGTGGTGCTCCGTCGGGCGAGGCGCTGCCGGGCTCGGGTAGTGCGGCGCGATCGACCTTGTTGTTCTCGGTAAGCGGGAGGGCATCGAGCACGACCCAGGCCGACGGGACCATGTACGAGGGCAGCCGCAGGCCCAGGAAGTCGCGGAGCGATGCCACGTCGGCTTCCGAGGGCCCGACCAGGTACGCCACGAGCCGCTTCCTGCCGTCGACGTCCTCGCGGGCCTCGACCGCGCAATCCACGAACTCCTCGTGATCGCGGAGGGCCGCCTCGATCTCGCCGACCTCGATCCGGTAACCGCGGATCTTGACCTGTCGGTCGATCCGACCGCCGAACTCCAGACGCCCGTCCGCGCGCCACCGCGCCAGGTCTCCGGAGCGGTAGAGCCGTCCCCCGAGCCCTTGCGAGAACGGATCCGGGACGAACTTCTCCGCCGTGAGCTCGGGCTGATTGACGTAACCGAGCGCCACGCCGAGCCCGCCGATCACGAGCTCACCCTCCTCCCCCGCCGACACCTCGCGGAGCTCCTCGTCGACCACGTAACAGGTCGTGTTCTCAATCGGCCGGCCGATGGGCAGCGACGTCTCCGGGTCGGCAACCTCGCGGATCGGGTCGATGGTAGCGAAGAGAGTCGTCTCGGTGGGGCCATAGCAGTGGACGACCTTGTCGGTCAGGCCGCTCGCGAGGAGGCGTCGGACGTGATCGGCCGAGAGAACGTCGCCACCCACGAGGACGTGGCGGAGGCCTGCGAGCTCCTGCGGGTCACGGTCCACCACCATGTGGAGCTGCGGCGAGATGAACAGGGCCGCTGTGGCCCTCTGGTCATGGATCGTCTCGGCGAGCCGCTCGAGACGCTCGTGTCCGGATGGCATGACGACCGTGGCGCCTCCGGTCAGCAGGGGGCCCCAGAGCTCGATGACAGACGCGTCGAAGGTCAGCGGCGAAAGCCAGAGGAATCGGCAATCCGCCCCGAGCTCGACGTATTCGGGAGCACCGGAGATGAGCCTGTTGACGGCCCGGTGCGGGATAGCCACACCCTTCGGGGTTCCGGTGCTGCCGCTGGTGTAGATGACGTAGGCGGGATCGCCTGGATCGCGCTCGGGAAGGGGGCCCGGGTCTCGTGCGTCTGGTGCCTCCTCCGCGCTGACCGGGGTCCGACCGATCTCGTCGGCGAGGACGGCGTGCTCCTCGTCGCACACGACCAACCGGAGTCCGCAGTCCTCCGCGATGAACCGCAGCCGGTCGGGAGGCCAGCTGGGCTCGAGCGGCACGTACGCACAACCCGCCCGCAGGATGCCGCCGAGCCCGGCGATGACCGCCGGCGACGGCGTCCCGCAGATTCCGATTCGATTCCCCGGCTCTGCCCCGGCTGCCTGAAAGCCGGCTTGCGATCGCTCCAGCCCACGCGAGCAGGCGCCCGTAGCTGACAGACTCGCCACCTGAGAGCACGGCGGGGGCCTCCGGCGTCCGCTCGGCCTGAGCGGCGAACAGAGCCTCGAGGCACTCGTCGCGCTCCATCTGCGGGATGGTTCGATTGGGAGTTCGGAGTTCGGCTTCGAGATCCGAAACGGCAGCGGCCTAGCGGTCTTCCGTGCGCCACCCTCTGGGTCGAGGCGTCGTTGCTGAAGCGTCGCGATACTCTACTGCGCGGCCTCAACCTTTCCCGGGCCGAGTATTCCCGGCATCGCCACCCGGAACCCATTCGCCGCGGTGCGATCGTTCGTATCCCGGCCGATCCGACCCTCTGGTGACTCAGGTTCGACCACATCTTGACCATAGACGAAAAGAGTGCCGTCTCCTGAGCGCGCTCCAGACCTCGGGACGGCTTGGTCATGCGAAGCGGGCGACGAGATTCGAACTCGCGACCCTCAGCTTGGGAAGCTGATGCTCTACCAACTGAGCTACACCCGCGCGGGTGGGGAGCTTAGATGTTTCGGGGCGATCTAGGCGGCTACGAGGACATCGTCCATCTCGTCGAGCGCGCTCAGGACCTTCGTCCGCATCGTGCTCGCAGCCGGTGAGGCGAGAAGGATCGTTGCCTCGGTGATCTCGGTGCCGTCGAGCGCCTTCAACGCGGCCAGCTTGAGGGCGAACTCTTCTCGAGGAGCAGCGGGATCCTCGAGATCGGCGAGAAGCTGCGCACGGCTCCCGAGGGAGATCTGCGTGGCCGTTCTGCGATCGTGCTCACCCCTCACAGGATCGGAGCTGCCGGGGGGCTGTGATCCCCCGGATAGGGCAGCCCGAAAGATCCCTCGTTCGGGTACCCGTCTCACAGATCGCGCCGGCACGCGTTGGAGCGGGGATGGCCTGCCCCCGAAGCTCTAGAGGCTGATCGAGCCTGACGGGAAGCCGTACCTCGGAGCAGGCCGGGACGCTCGGCGGTCACCGCCGCAACAAGCTCTACGGCCGGCTCGACTGCCCTTCGGCGCTTCGCTGGCTCGCGAAGGGCCACATCGTGCGCCAGCGCGTGTTCTTCGCCGACGAGAGGACCGCGATCGCCGCGGGCTATCGGCCGTGCGCGGTCTGCCTGCCGGCGGAATACAAGGCGTGGAAGGCCGCTCAGTCGCCGTCGCGATGAACGGTGTCCGGGGAGAAGGCCGGTAGGCAGACGGCGACGTACTCGGCCCCACCGGGCTCGGGAGTCGAGTAGCGCACGCGTTCGCCCGGACGGGTGTGGACGGCTTCCCCGGGGCGGACTTCGAGGCGCCCGCCGTCGTGGTCGACGACGAGCAGGCCCGCGAGCACGAGGGTGTACTCGTCGAACTCGGGTGTCTGGGCCGGCTCCTCCCAGCCCCGCGGGCTCTTCATCCGGGCGATGCTGACCGCCCCCTCGCCCGTGTTCATGCGGCCGACGTACTCCTCGATCGTCTTCGGGAGCGTTCCGGCAGAGGCGACGACCGTGGGTGCGGCAATCCGCTCCGGCATTACATCCGCTCCGGAGCGTCGACGCCGACGAGGTCGAGGCAGCGGGCGACCACGTCCCGCGTCGCGCCGATCAGCGCGAGCCGGAACGACTCGTGCTCGCCGCCCTTCGCGGCCAGCACCTTGTTCTCGTGGTAGAAGCGGTGGAAGTCGTCGGCGAGCCGGATCGCGTACACCGGGATCGCGTGCGGGCCGCGCCGCACCGTCGCCTCGCGGACGACGTCCGGAAACTCGGCCAGGCGCTTGACGAGCTCTCGCTCCTCCGCTGCGAGAGGGTGACGCGGCGTCGGGTCGACCTCGGCGTCCGCAGGCGCCTCACGGAAGATCCCGCTGATGCGGGCATGGACGTATTGAACGTAGTAGACAGGGTTTTTTCGTGACTTCTCCGCTGCGAGGTCGGTATCGATGTCGATGGTCTGGTCGTGCCCGCGATCGACGAGGAACCAGCGGGCGAAGTCGACTCCGACCTCGTCCACGAAGTCGTCGAGAAACACCACGTCGCCGCGACGCTTGGACATCTTCGCCTGCTCGCCACCACGGAGCAGGTGGACGAGTTGGTACACGAGCACCTCGATCCTGGAAGCGTCGTAGCCGAGCATGGCTGCGGCGGCCTTCAGGCGGCCGATGTAGCCGTGATGGTCGGCCCCGAGAACGTAGATCGCGAGCTGGAACCGCTCGAGCTTGTGAATGAGATACGCCGCGTCGGCGGCGAAGTAGAGATGCGTTCCGTCGGATGAGCGGAGCAGCGGTCGGTCCTTGTCGTCGCCGTAGCCGGTGGTCCGGGCCCAGAGCGTCCCCTCCGCCTCATAGGTGTCGAGTCGGGCGATTGCGGCCGGGATCTCGGGGACCAGCTCGACCTCGCGGAAATAGGAGTCGAAGGTGACGCGGAACCGCTCGAGAGTCGCCTTGATCCGCTCGAGCATCGCCGGGAGCGGGTCACCCGGTTCGAGCGCGAGCTCTGCGAGGTATGCGCCGTGGTAGCCGTCCTCCGGTGGCTCCTCGCCCCGCCGGATCGCCTCGACCGAAGCGCGGAAGAGGTCCAGCTGCCTGCCCGCGTCGTTCCAGTAGTACTCGCGCTCGACGGCGTGCCCGGCGAACTCGAGCAGCCTCGCCACCGAGTCGCCGTAGGCGGCATTCCGCGCCGAGGCGACGGTCAGCGGACCGGTGGGGTTCGCGGACACCATCTCCACCTGGATGCGCTCGGGGAGCTCGGCGGAGCCGCCGCCGTAGTTGCGATCGATCTCGGCGAGCAACGCGCCGACGAACCCATCGGTCACCCAGACGTTCAGGAACCCGGGCCCGGCAACCTCGGCTCGTTCGATCTCCGGCAGGGCGACGACCTTCTCGGCGAGCGCGGCGGCGATCTCGCGGGGCGAGCGCCCCTGGTTGCGCGCGGCCTGCAGCGCGACGTTCGTCGCGTAGTCGCCGTGCGACGGATCCTTCGGCCGCTCGAGCGAGACCTCGTCGCCGGCGAGCTCCCCGATCGCAGCCTCGAGCCGCGTGAGCGCGTTACCGGCCAACGGGCCCCGGGGCGAAGAGGTCTTCGAGCGCCTTCAGCTCGGGCTCGGTGCCGATCGCGATCAGCACGTCGCCCGCGTCGATCGTGACGTCGGGGTTCGGGGTCACATCGAAGGTCCCGTCCGTCTTCCCGAGCGCGATCACGACCGCGCCCGTCGTGCTGCGGATCCGGAGCTCGCGGATCGTCCTCCCCGCCTGGGGGCAGTCGGCGGTGACCTCGAGCTCCTCGAAGCGAAGATCCGGGCCTCCGTGCGAGGAGACGAGCTCGAGAAACGCCGCGACCTGGGGCTTCAGCGCGAGCTTCGCCATCTCCGTCCCGGCCGAGGCGTAGGGCTGCACGACGCGGTCGGCTCCCGCGAGCAGGAGCTTCCGCTCGGCCTCACGCGAGGAGGCGCGGGCGACGATCATCAGGTCTGACCGCTGGGCGCGGGCCGAGAGTGTGATGTAGAGGTTCTCCGCGTCGGAGTCGGCAGAGGCGAGCAGCCCGCGCGCGCGGGCGATCCCGACCCGCTCGAGGCTCTCGTCGTCGGAGCCGCTGCCCTTGCGGAAGAGCACGCCGTGCTCGCGTGCGCGTTCGATCGCCTCGTCGCCCGTGTCGAGCACGACGTATCCCTGCCCGGATGTCTCGAACTCCTCAGCGGCTCGGCGCCCGACGCGCCCGTAGCCGCAGATGATGAAGTGATCCTCGATCGAGTCGATCATGCGCCTCCGTTTCTTGTCCTTCCGGGCGTCGCTCCCGATGTCCTCGGCGATCGAGTGGAAGGCCTGCGCCGCGACATAGCCGAAGATTGCCACGCCGCCCACGGCCAGCACGATCGTGAGGTACTCCGCGCCCGTCCCGCGAGGCGAGCTGTCGAGCCCCGTCAGCGTCACCGTAACTGCCGTGCGGTAGAAGGCGTCGCTCCAATGCTCGTGCAGCAGATGGTGGAAACCGACCGTGCCGCCGATCACCAGACCGGCGCCGAGCACGACCGCCAGGGCCACCCGCCTGAACGTCGCGCGCGACACGTCAGCCGCACGCCCTTTCGCGGGGTGCGGATTGCGTTAGCGTCCGCCCAGGCAACCCGATGAGAGTCGCAGTCATCTCAGACATCCATGGGAACTATCACGCTCTCGAGGCAGTCCTCGCGGAGGTGACGTCGGAGGCACCCGACGAGCTCTGGTGCCTGGGCGATGTCGTTGGCTACGGGCCCGAGCCGAATCGCTGCTGCGAGGTCGTGCAGGAGCGTGCCGACCTCTGCCTCGCCGGCAACCACGACCTCGCGGTGATCGGCGCTCTCTCGGTCGAGGACTTCAACGGCGATGCCGCCGCCGCCGTCCGCTGGACACAGCGAGTGCTCTCCGACGAGGCGAGGCGCTTCCTCGAGCCCCTCGTGCCGGCGGCGACCCGAAACGGCGCCGCGCTCTTCCACGGCAGCCCGGTCGACCCGGTCTGGGACTACGTGCTGAGCGAAGAAGGTGCGCGGCAGAGCCTCGAGATGGTGAGCGCGCCGGTCGTCATGGTCGGCCATTCTCACGTGGCGCTGAGGATCGCCTACGACGCTGCGGGCGCGCTTTCGGGCGGTCTCGCCCATCTCGGCGACGAGGTCGTCCTCTCCGACGCGCGCTGGCTCCTCAACCCGGGCTCGGTCGGGCAGCCCCGCGGCGGCGATCCCAGGGCCGCCTGGCTGATGCTCGACTTCGACGCCCACCGCGGCTGGTTCCGGCGCACCGAATATCCGATCCAGAAGACGCAGGCCGACATCCGCGCCGCCGGGCTGCCGGAAGGCCTTGCGACGCGGCTCGGTTTCGGGCAGTAGCTTCGCGAGGGCGGAGCTAGGTGCTGCCGGCGCCGCACGGCGTTTTCAGAGCTGGCACTTCGAGCCGTGTTCGAGGTCATTCCGTCACACTTTCGTTCCAGTGTCTGACCCCGCTTTTCCGCCTGCTGGGAGCGTGAATCCGCGCTTTCTGGCCCCGTCGTTTCAGGCGATACCTGACCCCGCCTCCGGCGCCTATTGGCGGCGGCGCCACAAGCTCGCATGAAGCTCTACGCGGACTGGGCGACCGGCTCGACGATCTCGTCCCCGAGGGTGATTCCCTCGCGGGCGAGCGTGAGCTGAACTTCTTCGCGGGCCTTGAAGATCCGCCACTTGACGGTTGCGAGCGTGATCTCGAGCGAGTCGGCGATCTCGCTGTAGGGCATCCCGACGATGTCGCGGAGGAGCAGCGCCATCTTCAGGTCGGGGTTGAGATCCTCGACCGCCCGCCAGATCGCGTCGATCGTCTCCGCCCGCTCCGACGGCGGGTCCCAGGTCTCGAGCGGCGGAATGTCGTCGAAGCTGACGAACCCGTTCGGCCGGCGCTCACGGGCGCGGAGCTCGTCGAGGACCCGGTTCTTCGTGACCTGGAAGAGCCAGGTCGTGAATTTGCATCTCAGCGAGAACTTCGGCAGGCCCTTGAGGACGCGGACGAAGACCTCTTGCGTCAGGTCTTCGGCAAGCGTGCGATCGCCGGTGAGCCGAAGGATGTAGTTGTGCACCGGCGTCTCGTACATGCGGACGATCTCGGTGAACGCGCGCTCGTCACCCTTCTGCGCTCGTCGAAGAAGCTCGGGGTCGGGTTGCGGAAGAGCCAACGAATTCAATGTAGCCCTGGGCTTTCGACTCTTAGAGATCTCTCACTGTGTTTCAACAAATCTTTACCACTCATCTGCTCGGATTCCTGCACGCCGAGAAGAGAAAGCACCGTCGGCGCGAGGTCTGCAAGCTCGCCGCCGCCGCGGAGCTCGTCGTCGGCGGTGATTATGAACGGCACGAGGTTCGTCGTGTGCGCGGTGTGCGGGGAGACGCCGTCTGGCTCGAGGAGCTGCTCGGCATTCCCGTGGTCGGCGGTGACGAGGCACACGCCGCCAAGGCTCCTCACGTGCTCGACGACCAGGCCGACACAGCGGTCGGTTTCCTCGACCGCGGCGACGACCGCGGGGATCACGCCGGTGTGGCCGACCATGTCGGGATTCGCGAAGTTCACGAGCCCGAAGCCGTAACCGTCTCCGATCTCGGCGCAGAACCGCTCGGCGACCTCGTCGGCCGACATCGCCGGCGCGAGGTCGTAGCTCGGCACGTCGCGCCGGCTGGGGACGAGGATCCGCGTCTCGCCGGTCCATTCCTCTTCGCGGCCGCCGTTGAAGAAGTAGGTGACGTGGGCGTACTTCTCGCTCTCGGCGACGTGGAGCTGGCGGATGCCCGCGCCCGAGAGCACCTCGGCGAGCGTGTCGGGAACGACCTGCTCGCCGAAGACCACGTGCGAATCGATGTCGTCCCCGTAACGGGTCATCGTCGTCAGGTCTACCCCGCCGGCGAGAAAAGCACGCGAGAGCTGGCGAGCCCGATCGGGGCGGAAGTTGAAGAAGACAACCGTGTCGCCGGGCTCGATCCGCGGGGTGCCGTCGATCACCGTCGGCTCGATGAACTCGTCGGTGATCCCGAGGTCGTAGCTCACCTGCACCGCGTCGAGGGGGCTCGCAGCGTGGTCGCCGAGGCCGAGCATGAGCGCGTCGAGCGCCTTCTGGGTGCGCTCGAGCCGGTTGTCTCGGTCCATCGCGTAGTAGCGGCCTGCGACCGTGGCAATCCGTTCCTGCGGGAGGGTCGCGAGATCCTCGAGCGCAGCGTGCGGCGAGACGTCGCGCCCGTCAGTGAAGGCGTGGATCCAGGTGTCGGCGGGCGCGACCTCGAGCAGCGCGCGGAGGTGGTCGAGATGCGAATGGACGCCGCCGCGCGAGACGAGGCCCACCAGGTGGACGCGGCGGCCGCGGTCGAACGCCCGCTCGATCGCCGGTAGGGCGCCGAGCGAGCCGAGCTCGATCGCGTTGTTCACGCGCTCGAGGTCCTGGTAGAGATGCCTGCCCGAGCCGATGGTGAGGTGCCCTACCTCGGAGTTGCCCATCTGGCCGTTCGGAAGGCCCACCGCTTCGCCCGAGGCCTCGAGCTCGGTGTGCGGGTAGCGGGCGAGCAGCCCGTCGAAGACAGGCGTCCTCGCGAGCTCGATCGCGTTCCCCGGCCCGGCGGGCGCGCAGCCCCAGCCGTCGGCGATGACGAGCGCTACGAGGGGGAAGCGGCCTGGCAAATCGTTGCGAACGATTGCACGTCGAGCGAGGCGCCGCCGACGAGTGCGCCGTCGACGTCGGGCTGGGCGGCGAGCTCGGCCGCGTTCTCGGGCTTGACCGAGCCGCCGTAGAGAACCGGCACGTCGAGGATCGACTTCACGAATGCATGTGCCTCCTGCGCCAGCTCCGGGGTCGCGGTCTTCCCGGTGCCGATCGCCCAGACCGGCTCGTAGGCGAGCACGAGGTCGTCGGTCTCGGCGATCCCGTCTGCGATCGCGGCCACCTGCCGCCGGAGCACCGCTTCGGTCTCCCCCGCCTCGCGCTCCGCCTCGGTCTCACCGACGCAGGCGATCACGTGCAGGCCGTGGGCGATCGCGGCGGCGATGCGCTTGACGACCGTCTCGTCGGTCTCGCCGAAGAACTGCCGACGCTCGGAGTGCCCGACGATCGCTCCGTACACGCCGAGCTCGCGCAGCATCGGCGCCGAGACCTCGCCGGTGAACGCGCCGTCATCGGCCCAGTGGACGTTCTGTGCCGCAACGCCGATCTCGGTTCCCGCAAGCGCCTGCACGGCCTCGCCGAGAGACACGTAGGGCGGACACACGACGACGTCGACGCCGCCGAGGTCGGCATCGCGGAGCGCGCGACAGAACTCACCTGCCTCGACGGGGCCCTTGAACATCTTCCAGTTGCCGGCGATCAACATCTGCTCATCCTGACTCCGGGATCGCGGCAACGCCGGGCAGTTCCTTGCCCTCGAGCAGCTCGAGGGAGGCGCCGCCGCCGGTCGAGATCCACGAGACGGAGTCCGCCATCCCGGCGTCGTGAAGCGCGCGGACGGAGTCACCGCCGCCGACGACCGTGAAGCCCTCGCACGCCGCCACGGCACGAGCCACCGCGAAGGTGCCCTCGGCGAAGGCCGGCCACTCGAAAACACCCATGGGGCCGTTCCAGAACACCGTGCCGGCGCCGTCGATCGCGGACGCGAAGGCCTCCTGCGACTCGGGGCCGATGTCGAGCCCGAGCCAGCCCTCCGGGCGGTCGTCGTAGGGCGCGACCTGCGTGGCGGCGTCGGCGGCGAACGAGTCGGCGGCGACGACGTCGGTCGGCAGGATCACCTCGAACGGGAACGGGTTCTCGGCACGCACGTCCTCGGCCATCTTGCCACCGATGATCACGCGATCTGCGCGCGAGCCCAGGTTCATCAGCACGGCCACCTTGTCGGCGACCTTCGCGCCGCCCGAGACGATCACGAACGGCCGCTCGACCTCGCCGAGGAGCTTGCCGAGGTTCTCGAGCTCGGCGAGGAGCAGCAGGCCCGCGTAGGGCGGCAGCAGCCGCGCAACCGCCTCGGTCGAGGAGTGGGCGCGATGCGCCGAGCCGAAGGCGTCGTTGACGAAGATGTCTGCACCCTCGGCGAGCTCGGCGGCATAGCTCTCGTCATTCGAGGTCTCGCCGGGGTGGAAGCGCGTGTTCTCGAGCACGGTCACGCGGTCGTCGCCGACGAGCTCGGCGAGGCGCGCCCGCACCGGGTCCATCTTGTGCGTGTCGCGATCCTCGTCGGTCTTCGGGCGGCCGAGATGCGAGGCCACGCGCACCTCGCGCGCGCCCCTTTCGAGCAGCAGGCGGATCGTCGGGAGCGAGGCCTGGATCCGCGTGTCGTCGGCGACGCGGCCGTTCTCGAGCGGGACGTTCAGGTCGGCGCGGACGAGGACGACCTTCCCGTCGACGTCGGCCTCACCGACCGAGCGCGGCAGCCGCAACCTGGCTACCCGGCGAGCTTGTTCACGAGATCGACGAGCCGGCACGAGTAGCCCCACTCGTTGTCGTACCAGCCGAAGACCTTGACCTGGTTCCCGCGCGCCATCGTCAGCATGCTGTCGAAGATGCACGAGTACGGCGACTGGTTGATGTCCGTCGAGACGAGCGGATCGGTCGAATACTGGAGGTAGCCCGTCAGGGGGCCTTCGGCGGCGGCAGCCTCGAACGCTGCATTCACTTCGGCCACGTTCGTCTCGCGGCCGACGGTCGCGACGAGGTCGGTGAGCGATCCCGTCGGAATCGGCGCGCGCACGGCCACGCCGTCGAGCTTGCCGGCGAGCTCCGGGAGGACGAGGCCGATCGCCTTCGCTGCACCGGTCGAGGTCGGGATCAGGTTGATCGCGGCGGCACGCGCGCGGCGAAGGTCCGAGTGCGGCATGTCCTGGAGGCGCTGATCGGCCGTGTAGGCGTGGATCGTGGTCATGAAGCCGTTCTCGATCGTGAACGCATCGTGAAGGACCTTGGCGAGCGGGCCGAGGCAGTTCGTCGTGCACGAGGCGTTCGAGATGATGTTGTGGGTCTCCGGGTCGTACTTCTCGTCGTTGACCCCGAGGGCGAGCGTGATGTCGGGATCGGTCGCCGGGGCGGAGATGACGACCTTCTTCGCGCCCGCGTCGAGGTGCTTCTGCGCCCCTGCCCGGTCGGTGAAGAAGCCCGTCGACTCGAGCACCACATCGACGCCGAGGTCGCTCCACGGCATCGCCCCCGGATCGCGCTCGACGAGCAGCTTGATCTGCTGCCCCGCTGCGTGCAGCACCCCGTCCTCGACGACGACATCGCCCGGGAACGGCCCGAGCGTCGAGTCGAACTTGAGGAGGTGCGCCATCGTCGCTGCGTCGCCGAGATCGTTCGCGGCGACGATGTCGAAGTTCGCTTCCCGGGCCAGCGAGGCGCGGAAGAAGTTGCGGCCGATGCGGCCGAAGCCGTTGATTCCTACCTTGAGATTCGCCATGGGGCGGGGACTTTAGTCAGAGCGGCGAAATCCCGCCAGCGGGAACCGACCGCGGTCAGCTGGTCAGTGCCGGAAGGCCGTAGATCCCGGCCATTTTCCGCTGCAAATAGGCCACATACGGCGCCGGGTCGATCGTCCTCGTCCCGATCGCGCGCTCGAGCGTTTCGGCCGGGGTGAACTTCCGGCCGTACTGGTGGACGTGATCGCGCAGCCATTCGCGGAGCGGGGTGAACTCGCCGCGCTCGAAGTCGTCCTCGAGGTCCGGCAGGTCGGTCGTGATGCGCTCCCAGAGCTGGGCAGAGATCAGGTTCCCGAGCGCGTAGGTGGCGAAGTAGCCGATCGCGCCGATCGCCCAGTGGGTGTCCTGGAGGACGCCCTGGGTGTCGTCCGGAACCTCGACGCCGAGCAGGTCATACATGCGGCGGTTCCACTCCTCGGGAAGGCTTTCGAGCGGGAACGATTCGTCGATCAGCTCCTGTTCCAGCTCGAAGCGCAGGATGATGTGGAGGTTGTAGGTCGCCTCGTCGGCTTCCACCCGGATCAGCGAGGGCTGGACGGCGTTGATCTCGCGGTACCAGCGGTCGACGTCGTAGCCCGCGAGCGCGTCGGGGAACGTCTGCTGGAGCTTCGGGAAGAAGAAGCGCCACGCCGGGAGCGAGCGCCCGACGAGGTTCTCCCACATCCGGCTCTGCGACTCGTGCATCCCGAGCGAGGTACCGCTTCCGAGCGGCGTGCGCTCGAGTGACGGGGCGACCTGATGCTCGTAGAGGCCGTGGCCGGTCTCGTGCATCGTCGCGAAGAGCCCGTCGAGGTTGTGCGGGAAGTAGCGGGTCGTGATCCGGATGTCGTTGCGTCCGGTACCGCTCGCAAACGGGTGAACGGTGGGATCGATGCGCCAGGCGTCGTCGTCGTAGCCGAACCTGCGCACCACCTCCAGCTCGAACTGCTTCTGCAGCTCGATCGGGAACGAACGGTCCGGCGGAGGCTCCGGCAGCCGGCCTCCCGCGACGAGCTTCACGAGCGGCGCCTGATGCTCCTTCAAGTAGTCGAAGAGAGATCGCACCTCGGCCGTCGTCATCCCGCGCTCGAAGTCGTCGAGAACGGCGTCGTACGGCTCGGGGTAATCGCCGTCGAAGCAGGCGATGTAGCGGCGGCGGAGCTCGACGTTCTCCCGAAGAGCCGGCAGGAACGACGCGAAATCGTTGTTGGCGCGAGCCTCCACCCAGACCGGCAGCGCGAGCGAGGCGGCGCGAGACATCTCGGCTCGGAGCTCGGCCGGCACCTTGCGCGCCTTCTCCCAGTCGCGGCGCGTGACCCGGATCAGGCTCGCCTCGAAGGAGTCGTAGTCGTGAGCCTCCTCGAACGGTTCGAGCTTCTCGAGCAGGCGGCCGATCTCAGGCGAGGTGAACTTCTCGTGGGTGACGTGCTTGAGGGTCGCGAGGTGCTCGGCGCGGCTCGCGGCGCCTCGCGGCGGCATCATCACCTGCTGGTCCCAGGCAAGCAGGGAAGCCGCGGCCGAGAGATCGCCGATCTCGGCGAGCCTCCGGCTCAGTTCCTCGAAGGGCGCGCTCATCTGCGCGCACCGTATCGAATGGGTCGGCGCGAGCGAAATGGGCCGTTCGGTGTAGTTGCGATTACCGTTTTCAAATGCCCTGGAATCAGTGCCTCCCAGTGCGAGATACTCGGCGGGCGGAGACCGTGCTCGTCTGGCGTCGGATTCAGACCCCGTCCGGCGCCATACCTCGAGTATGGGATGACAGAGGGGGAGTTCGTCTTCGGAGCTCCCCCTCCTCCGCACCTGTCCGAGGCTCGAACGCGAAGCCCGAAGACACTCGTGAGGCGCAGCCTTCCGGACGCCTTCGCGATCGGGTCCTTCGGCCCGCCGCGCCGGTCGACGGTCAGGACAGGGCCGCGCCGGCCAACTGCTTCAGGTTCGCCATGCGGTGATGGGCAGCGGCCTTCGTGATCGGGGGCCGGCACCGTGCGGCGAGGTCAGTCAGAGACAGCGCGGGATGCCGCATCCGCAGCATCGCCATCTCCTGGAGCTTCGCCGGGAGCGCGTCGAGGTCGAGCTGCCGGATCGCCTCGAGCTGCACCTGAGCCGCCGTGACGGTTCGCTTGACGTTCGCCTCGTCGGCGTTCGCGAGACGGTTCGCGTCAGATCGGGTCGCCGCGACGACGGCATGCTCGTCGAGACGCAGGGCCGTCTCGCCGGCGCCGGCGAGGGCGAGGAGATCGGCGATCGTCTCGCCGGACTTGGCATAGGCGGCCGCATGGGTGCGCCGCTCGATCGTCTTCAGCGGCACGCCCCCGTGTCTCGCGATCTCGACGAGAAGCCGCGCGCTCTCGAGGCCCGTCGCACGTAGCTCGAGGTGCGGGGATCTCGGGCCCGACAGCGAGCCGCCCCCGAGGAGCGCACCGCGGAGGTACGCGCCGCGGCAGCACGAGCGGCCGACGACGCGCTTCGGTGGGAGGGCAAGCGGCGCGCCCCTGGCAGAGAGCACACCGGCCTCGCGGAGCATCGCCGCCGCCGCTTCGTCGACCTCGACGTTCAGCTGGTACCGGGTCGCACGGTCGAAGGCATGCCGCGGATAGGTGCGGATCTCGGAACGGACGCCCAGGTCCCGGAGCAGGCTGAACGCGCGGCGCGCGATCGCCGAGCTCGCGAGGTCGAGCTGCACCGAGAGCTCGCCCCGCCCGTGCAGATGCCACGTTCCCGCGGAGTGGCAGAGGGCCGAGAGCTCGGCGAGCGCGCAGCAGCGGCGGGCCGGCTCGATCGCGGCAAGCTCGTCGCGGAGCTCGTCAGAGAGCGACATCTTCGAGCGCGAGCAGCCTGCGCTTGTAGTCGACGCCGAGGTCGCCGAACGAGCCGATCCCGGTCGCGGCCACCACGCGATGGCAGGGCACGAACGGCGAGAGGCGGTTGCGGCCGCAGAACGTACCCGCCGCGCGGGCCGCGCCCGGCCTGCCCGCGAGCGCCGCAAGCTCACCGTAGGTGACGACCTCGCCGCGCGGCACTTCGCGGAGGGCGCGGGCGCAGTCGCCGTAGAACCCGTCGTCGAACTCGAGCTCGACGTCTGCGAAGTCGTCCGCTTCGCCGGCGAAGAACGCCTCGAGCCGTCGGCGGAGTGGGGTTTCGTGGCCGTGAGAATCGACTCCGGACGCACCGGGGCGGGGCCGCGGCAGCTCCGACCAGACGACGCGCTCACCTTCGAGCCAGAGCTCCCCCACCCCGAAGCCCGGCGCGGAATACCGAACGAAGGTCGGCTTCACCATCTCGATCTTGTATACCGTCCGGCAGCCATGGCGCGCCGCAGCGTGATTCACATCTATGCGCCGATTCTCGGCTACGTCTACGTCTCGCTCGGCGTGATCGCCCTCGCCCTCGCGAGCGACCATCCGCAGGCGGCCGATGCCGTGTTCGTGGGTGCCGCGTTCGCCCTGCTGTGGTTCCTCGGCAGCCTGCACGCGCGGATCATCCGCTTCGAGCCGGATGGGTTCTTCGCGAGCGTCGTCGTGCTCGGGGGCGCCTCGCTGCTGGCGATTCAGGCGGTCGCTCTCGCCTCGCGGAACGCGCTCGTCGCAGCGCCCGGTGCCGCGTGCGCCGCCGCCGTGATCATCAGCTCGTCGCTCGCCGCTCTCAGCGCGCGGAAGATCACACGCTGGTTCGGGCGCCTCGGCATCGCCGGCGGCCTCGCCGTCCTCGCGGTCGGGATCGCCGAGGCCGCGGCGAAACTGGACGTTTGCCGGGCGCAAACACTCTGGGCCTCGACACTCGGGTTCATGATCTGGGTGCTCGTGACCGCCACCTTCCTCGTGAGGAGCTGATCAGATGGGAACGCACGGCATCTTCCGGGTACCTCCGGCCCACAACGAGCCCGTCCGCGGCTTCGCTCCCGGCAGCCCCGAGCGCGACTCGCTGACGGCGCGGCTCGAGCAGATGTCGGGCGAGCGGATCGAGGTGCCGCTCGTGATCGGCGGCAAGGACGTCTCGACCGGCAAGACGCGTCCCGCCGTGATGCCGCACGACCGCGAGCACGTCCTCGCCGACGTGCACCAGGGCGGGGCCGACGAGGTCCGCGCCGCGATCGACGCGGGCGCGAAGGCCTGGAAGGACTGGTCGCGCTGGCCGTGGGAGGAGCGCGCCTCGGTGTTCCTTCGCGCCGCCGACCTGCTCGCCGGGCCGTGGCGCGACACGCTCGATGCCGCGACGATGCTCGGCCAGTCGAAGACCGCGCACCAGGCCGAGATCGACGCCGCCTGCGAGCTCGTCGACTTCCTGCGCTTCAACGTCGAGTACATGACGCGGATCTACTCCGAGCAGCCCACGTCCGGGCCGGGCGTCTGGAACCGGATGGAGTACCGGCCGCTCGAGGGGTTCGTGTTCGCGGTCTCGCCGTTCAACTTCACCGCGATCGCGGGAAACCTGACGAGCTCGGCCGCGCTGATGGGGAACGTCGTCGTCTGGAAGCCCGCCTCGACGGCGATGCTCTCCGCGCACTACCTGATGAAGCTGTGGCAGGCAGCGGGGCTTCCGGACGGCGTGATCAACCTCGTCTACGGCCCGGGTGCCGAGATCGGCGACACGGCGCTCGCGAGCCCGGAGCTCGCCGGGATCCACTTCACCGGCTCGACCGGCGTCTTCAACGGGATGTGGCAGACGGTCGCCGGGAACATGAGCCGGTACCGCAACTACCCGCGGATCGTCGGCGAGACCGGCGGCAAGGATTTCATCGCCGCGCATCCCTCGGCGGACGTCGACGCGCTCGCGGCCGCGATCGTGCGCGGCTCGTTCGAATACCAGGGCCAGAAGTGCTCGGCGGCCTCGCGCGTCTATGCGCCCTCGAACCTCTGGCCGGCGCTGCGCGAACGGCTCGCCGAGGAGGTGGCGTCGATCAAGGTCGGCGACGTGGCGGACTACCGGAACTTCATGGGCGCCGTGATCGACTCGAGCTCGTTCGCGACCCAGCGCGACGCGATCGCCGAGGCCCGCGCACACGACGGCACCGAGATCGTCGTCGGCGGCGGCACCGACGACGCGAAGGGCTTCTTCGTCGAGCCGACCGTGATCGAGACCCGCGACCCGGACTTCCGCCTGCTGCGAGACGAGCTCTTCGGCCCCGTCGTCACCACGTATGTCTACGACGAGAAGGAGTGGGACTCGACCCTCGACCTGATCGACTCGACCGCGCCGTACGGGTTGACCGGCGCCGTCTTCGCCGAGGATCGCGCCGCCGTCCAGGAGGCCTCCGACCGCCTCCGCTATGCCGCCGGCAACTTCTACGTCAACGACAAGCCGACCGGCGCGGTCGTCGGGCAGCAGCCCTTCGGCGGCTCCCGCGCCTCGGGCACGAACGACAAGGCCGGCTCGGTCTGGAACCTGATCCGCTGGGTGACTCCGCGCACGATCAAGGACACCTTCACCCCGCCCGGCGACTACAGGTATCCGTTCCTCGAGGAGTAGGCGGTTACCGGCTCAGGCGGTGATGGCCGGGGCCGTGAGCGTTCTTGCGTTCTTCGGGGCGGCGATCTTCACGGGCTCGTTCCAGTGGCTCAGCACGATCGTGGCGGTGCCGTCCGCCGAGCGGGTGATCTCTTCGGCGGGCAGGGGAAGCCGGCCCGAAGCCGCGTACAGCTTGGCCGGCGCGTGACCCTCGACGGAGGTCCCGCTGACACCGATCGCCCTCCGGCCCGAAACGACCGTTGCCCGTAGCTTCGCGAGCGGCGGCTCGAGCCCCAGGTCGCCGATCACCGAGGGCAGCGTGACGTCGGCTTTCGTCGGGACATAGAGCTGGCTGTAGGACGGGATGCGAACCCACACGCCCGCATCTGCCTCTGCTTCGGCCGCCGTCATCCCCTGCAGGTACTGGAGCGCGAACGCATTGCCGCGCACGTAGACGGCACCGCGCACGACGAGGACCGTGACCTCCCCGGTCTTCCCGCCGGCCGCTACCGAGACTCGCTGAACGCCGCGGTCGCGCTGCGACGTCGGCGACCTCCGTGATCTTGAGTCCGCTCCCGACGATCGTCGCGGCGTAGTGGACGGAATGCTGCGCACGGCCCGCGGCGATGATCGCCGCCTCTGTCTTCGCCGCCGAGGGCGCGGCGGCCGCTGCCTGTCCTGCGACGAGGAGGCTCGACACGAGGAAGATCGTCAGAGCCCACGGGTTCGCAAGCGCACGGCCTCGACGATACTGGCTCCTCGACGGGTGCATCCGATCACCCGTCGGAAGCCACGCGAGCGCTCGCCTCGCGGCTAGGCTCGCGAGATGCCAGGTACCGACGACCTTTCCGGCTCGGTCGCGCTCGTCACGGGCGGCGGCCGGGGAATCGGGCTTTCGATTGCCCGCGAACTGACCGGGGCCGGGGCGCGCGTTGCCGTGAGCGCCCGCACGCGTGGGCAGCTCGAGCACGCCGCCGCCGAGATCGGGGCGCTTGCCGTCGTCGGCGACGTCAGCAAGGCCGAGGACGTCGCGGAGATGGTCGGCGAGACCGAACGCACGCTCGGGCCGATCGACCTGCTCGTCGCAAACGCCGGGATCGGAGGGAGCGACGCTGCGACCGTGGACACCTCGCCGGAGGACTGGTGGCGCGTGTTCGAGGTGAACGTGCTCGGCACCTATCTCTGCTGCCGGGCTGTGCTGCCGGGGATGCTCGCGCGCGGCGAAGGCCGGATCGTGATCATCGGGAGCGGCGCCTCGTATCTGCCGATCAGGGCGGGCGGTCTCGGCAACAACTACGGCCCGAGCAAAGCCGCGGTCGGGCGATTTGCCGAGTACCTCGCGGCCGAGGTCGGGCCGAAAGGCGTGTCGGTGTTCCTGATCAGCCCGGGCCTCGTCCAGACGGAGATGACCGAATCGTTCGGGCCGAACGCCCCCTGGACGCCGCCGGAGCTCGCACCCGCAACTCGTTCGGGTTCTCGCCTCGGGTCGCGCCGACCGCCTCGCGGGCCGGTACCTCCACGCCGAGCACGACGACATCGAGGCGTTGATTCCCCGTGCGGAGCGAGATCGTCGAGAAACGACCTGAACGCGATCCGGCTTCGCCGTTAGCCGACGCCGAGCTTCGCCGCCGCGACCGCCGCCTGACCGCGCGTCCGGACCTCGAGCTTGCGGAGGATCGCCGAGACGTGGCTGTGCACCGTTCGCTCCGAGAGGAACAGGCGACCCGCGATCTCTGCGTTCTGGAGCCCCTCGGTGAGGAGCCCCAGCACCTCGAGCTCGCGCGTCGTGAGCTGGGCCGGGTTCGCCCGGGTGGCGGGGCGCGGGCCGCGCGGAACCTGGCGGATGCCGAGGCCGCGCAGCCGGCGCGCGACGAGCGCCGCCGCCGGCGAGGCGCCGAGGCGCTGCAGCTCGGCATACGACCGGCCGAGCGCCGCCTCGTCGTCGGCGTCGAGCAGGGCGAGGGCGGCCTCGTACGGGCACCCGAGGTCGTCCCACAGCTCCACCGCTCCGATCCAGTCGCCTGCGAACTGCCGCGCATACGGCTCGGCGAGACCTTCCGGAACCGATTCCTCGATTCCGGCGCGCCTGCGCCAGGCGGCGAGCTCGCCGATAACCCACGATGCGCCATGCCGGCGTGCGAGGGCGAGCGCCTCTCCGGTTGCAGGGCCTATCGCCTCGTGTTCGCCTGCGAGCCATGCTGCCTCCGCGCGCGCCGCGGCGACAGGGCCGATTCGCTGGAGCTCACCGGTCGGCGCGGCCAGCGCGAGCGCCTCGTCGAGCGGCTCCCACACCTCCGGGATCGCCACGGCGTGCCCGGAGAAGGCCGACCACCACGAGCGCGGCGATGCGAGGCACGGACCACGTGCGCGGGTCGCGGAGCGCGATCTGTGCCGACTCCCCCGCCTCGGCCCAGAGGCCGCGATCGAGCTCGATCCGTCGCGCGGGAGGCGATCAGGAACAGGCGCCAGAGATCGAGACCGTGCTCGGCGCAGTATTCGAGGCCGGGCTCGAGGTACCGGTCGGCGAGCGGATAGGCCCGTTGCCGCAGCGGCCACCAGACGAGGTTCCCGAGAGCCCGCCCCGCCTGCTCCTCGAGCCCCGCCGATCGCGCCAGCTCCAGGCTCTGCTCGAGCCTGGCGAAGCCCTCGCTGCGGCCGGCGAGGAACTCGCCGCCACCGATGTTCG
The DNA here is from genome assembly GCA_963720045.1 of uncultured Actinomycetota bacterium. GTDB lineage: Bacteria > Actinomycetota > Thermoleophilia > Gaiellales > Gaiellaceae > PALSA-600. The sequence continues at coordinate 428,258 of CAVREC010000008.1, forward strand.
TCAGGGCATAGACGAGCGCCTCGGTGTCGCCGAGCTCACGGGCGAGCTCGAGCGCGCGCGTGCCCCAGAGGATCGTCCCGTCGACGTCGTCGCCCGTGACCGCGATGTGGGAGAGGTTGGCGTAGGCCATCGCGAGCTCGTGGCCCGGGACCGAGCGGCTCGAGCAGCGCGACCGCCTCGTCTCCCGCCTCCGTCGCCTCGGCGGTGCGGCCGATGAAGCGCAGGAGCCGCGAGAGCCGGCGCAGCGACTCTCCCTCGCCGAGCGGCTCGCCGAGCTGCCGCCGGAGCTCGCAGGCGTCGCTGCTGGGCCTCGAGCGCCGCGTCGAAGCGGCTCGTGACGTAGCACTCGTAGCCCAGTCGCTCGAGCATCTCGGCCTGCTCCTCGAGCGGCAGGCCGCCGGCATACCGCACGGTGCGTTCGTACTGGGCGGCGGACTCGCGATGCGCGCCGAGCGTCGACCGCGCGCTGCGCTGCGCCTCGTGCGAACGGACGACCGCCTCCGCATCGCCTGCCGCCTCGGCGTGATGGGCGAGCCGGGCAAGGTCGGGGACACCGTTCGGGGGAGCCGAGAGCGCCGCGAGCGCCCGGCGGTGCAACACCATGCGGCGAGTGCGGCGTCAGCGACTCTTCGACCGCGAGTCGCGCGAGCTCGTGGCGGAAGCCGACTCCGGCCGCGTCGAAACCGAGCACGCCGGAGCCGGCGCACTCCTCGATCCTTCGAGGACGTCGGCGGCGAGCGCGTCGAGCAGCCAGAGCTCTGCGTGCCACGGCACGACGGCGACCGCCTCGAGGAGCGTCTGCGCCCCGGGGCTGAGGCGCGCGAGCCGGGCGAGCACTGCGTCCCGGACGGTCGGGGGAATCTCCTGCTCGTCCGCGGCGAGCGCCTCGGTCACGAAGAACGGGTTTCCCGCGGTCATGCGATGGAGCTCTCCGGGATCGACGCCATGTGGCTCGGCGAGCGCGGCGACGCCCTCTTCCGAGAGCGGCACGAGCTCGATCCGGTCGATCGACGGCGCCGTCGCAAGCTCTCCGAGCACGATCCGCAGCGGATGGATGCGATCGAGCTCGTCGTCGCGGAACGTCGCGACGACGAGCGCGGGAACGCTTTCGAGCCTGCGCGCAAGGAGCCTGAGCACGTCGAGCGTCGCCTCGTCTGCCCAGTGCACGTCGTCGAGCACGACGATCGTGACCGGCCTGCGCTCGAGCTCGCGCGTGAGCCCCGTCGCGACCTCGTGCGGCTTGGCGCCGCTCGTCACGAGCTCCTCCAGCGAGCCGCCCGTGAGCGAACGCGATGTCGAGCAGCGGCCCGAGAGGCCGTGGCGTGAAGAGCGCGTCGCAGGAGCCCCAGAGGACTCGCGCCGCAGCCGCCTCCTGCTCGCAGAACTGCCGGACGAGCACCGTCTTCCCCACTCCCGCCTCGCCGCGGACGAGCACGAGCCGCCCCTGCGAGGACGCCGCGACTCGCGCGAGCGCCTCGGCGAGCAACGAGAGCTGCCCGGAGCGCTCGAGGAGCTCGCGCTCCTCGCTTCTGCGAGGTCTGCGTCTCTCGGCGACGGCCTGCACCGCCTCGCCGGCCGCGCCTAGTAGGCGCGGCTGAGGCGGCGGACGGCGGCCCGAAGGGCAGGAAGCGGCGGCGAGGCGGCTCGCCCGTGAGCTGCGCCACGCGGAGCTCGAGCAGCGGGAACAGGTGCGCCGTGAACCGGAACGGATCGCCGAGCGGGCTGCCGCCGGCAAGCGGCATCGCGGCCACGACGAGCCCGCCGATCTCGGCGACGACGTGGCGGCCCTTCGGAACCGGCACGCCCTCGAGGATCGCGAGGCGGTCGAGCGTGTCGTCGTCACCGACGCAGCAGAGCCGCAGCGTCACGGTTTCCGGGGGCCGTTACGGACTGACGTGCGGCCTCACGCCGCATGTTAGAGAGCTCGAGCTTCCGGTCGAGCTCGTGCCTGTAGTCGTGAAGCATCCGCTCGGTGAACTCGGGATGCATCAGACACCTCCCTTGCGGCCACCTGCGGCGGAGACGATCGTGGATGCAAACAAGGCAACTCCTCCCAGTCGATTTCTCTCACTGGAAGGTACGGAGCGCCGCGCGCGGCCGGATCGGCGCGATTGCCTATCTTCGGCGGCGGGATTACCGATCTTGGAGGAGGCCCAGGCCGGCAGCCGCGGCAGCGGCTTCGCCGCGCGTCTTCGCATCGAGCTTCCGGAGCACAGCCGCGACGTGATGGTCGATCGTGCGCCGCGAGACGACGAGCTTTTCGGCCACGTCGGCGTTGCGCATCCCGTCGGCGACGAGCCGGAGCACCTCGAGCTCGCGTGGAGTCAGGTTGGCCGGATTCGCGCGCGTCGCCGGCCTCGGGCCGCGTGGGACGGAAGCGCCGAGCGCCCGTAGCCGCTCGCGCGCGAGCCGAGCCGACGGGCCGGCCTCGAGCGTCTCGAACTCCTCGAGCGCGTAGGCGACGTCCTCGACGCACTCGGACTCCGCAAGCGCCCGCGCGGCCTCGAACGGGCAGCCTCGCCTGCGCCAGGCCGCCGCGGCCTCGCGTGGCTTGCCCTCGATCTGAAGGCGGTAGGGCTCGGCGATCCAGTCGGGCGTCTCGCTCAGCGAGCGCAGGTCTTCCACTGCCAGTAGGCAAGCTCGCCGGCGAACCAGAGATGGCGCTTTTCCAGCGCAAGCGGATAGACGGCCCGCGCCTCCCGCGCCGCCTGCTCGCAGTCGCCCGCAAGCCAGGCGGCCTCCGCGCGGGCCGCATGGACGTGGCCGAGCCGCTGGAGATGCCCGCCGGGGAGCGCCCGTTCGAGCGCCGCGTCGAGCGCGGCGAGTGCGCCGGGATCCCCGCGCCGGGCGCGTACGCGGCCGAGGGCGACGTTGGCCGTGATCTCGGCAACCGGCGCCGGACGGGCGCCGAGCACCTCGAGCGCGAGCTCCGAGCCCTCCGTCCAGAGTCCGCGGTAGACGAGCACGGCCGCGAGCCACGCCTGGGTGTAGTCGGAGTCGTGATCCCATTCCTCGCGCGAAGGCGATGTGGGCGCGGAGTGAGGCCTTCGGCGCTGCTCGAGCTCGTACATCTCGCCGAGCCCCGAGCCGAGCATCCAGTGGACGTGCGCGATCCGGTATTCGAGCTCGTGCTCCTCGGCGACCTCGAGGCTCTGCTCGAGGTAGGCGATGCCGCGTTCGGTCTCGCCGCTCATCAGGTAGGCGGCGCCGATCATGTTCAGGCCGCGCGACACCGTGTCGGGCTCGCCGAAGCGGCGCGCAAGCTCGACGGATTTCTCGCCCCAGCCGACCGCCTCGGCGTTGTCGCGGCTGAGCATCCGCATGTAGGCCTGGAAGCCGTAGGCGATCGCCAGCTCGTGGCTCGGGGGCAGAGCCTCGAGCGCCTCGATCGAGGCGCGGCTCGCTTCCTCGGCCTCGTCGTTTCGCCCGAGCGTCACGTACGGGGTCGTGAGCCTTGCGAGATCGTCTCCCAGACCGAGGATGTCGCCGAGACCGCGGCGGATCGAGATCGCCTCGTGGAGTGCTCCGATCGTGTCGCTGTAGAGGCCCGCCGACTGGGCCTCGCACGCATAGCTCGAAAAGAGCATCGCGCGCTCGGGTGCGGGAGCCGCGCCGGCGTGACGAATGACGCGGGCGTACTGCCCGGCGGCCTCCCGGTGGGCGCCCGGCCCGCACGCCGCGGGCCGCAGCGGCTCGCCCGTGCCGGAGCACGGCCGCCGAGTCGCCGGCCTCGTCGGCGTGGTGGGCGAGCCGCGAGCTGTCTGCGGGCGCGCGGCGAGGCCTCGAGGGCCTGCAGGATCGCGGCATGGAGCTCGCGGCGCCGCTGCGGCGGGACGGTGCTCTCGATCGCAAGCCGTGCGAGCTCGTGGCGGAACGAGACGGTGTCTCGGCCGGCCTCGAGCATGCCGGAGGTGACGCATTCGTCGAGATGACCCGCATGCCCCGGGAACGCAGCCTCGAGCAGCCAGAGCTCGGCCCGCGCCGGTACGAGTGCGGCACACTCGAGAAGGCTTCGGGCCGGCACCGAAAGCCTGGCCGCACGGGCGAGGACAGCGTCGCGAACCGTCGGCGGCAGGCTGTTGCCTCCGGCGCCGAGGAGCTCCGTGACGAAGAACGAGTTACCGCCGGTGAGCGCGAAGATCGCGGCACAGTCAGCCGCATGCGGTGCGGCGAGCCCGCAGACGGCCTCGGGTGTCAGCGGCGGCACCTCGAGACGGTCGACCGCCGAAGCGGAGGCGAGGTCTCCGAGCAGGATGCGAAGTGGATGGTCGTCGGCGACCTCGTCGCGGAAGGTGACGATGACGAGCGACGGCGTCTCGGCGATCCGGCGGCCGACGACCCGAAGGACATCGAGCGTGGCCTCGTCGGCCCAGTGCGCATCCTCGATCACGAGCACGACCGGGCGTCGCAGCTCCTCGAGCAGTGCCATCGCGACGTCGCGTGGATGGCGCCCCGCCTCGACGGCCGCCGCGAGCGGTCCCCCGACCTCCGCCGCTACGTCGGCGAAGGGGCCGAGCGGAGCGGGCGTCGCGAGATGCTCGCACGCACCGGCGAGCGTGCGGCCACGATGCTGCGAGGCGAAACCACGTACGAGCGCGGTCTTGCCGATGCCGGCTTCGCCGCCGACGAAGACGAGCCGGCCGCCGGCTTCGCGCGCAGCGGCGAGGCGGTCGAGAAGCGCCTGCCGTTCGACCAGAAGGGGCGGCGTGCCCGAGGGCACGCGGTCGCTCACCATGGTGCCTGCCATCGTGCGAGGGTATACGCCGCGGCTTTGCAGCCGGTTTGCGCGAGAAGGTCAGGCGACCTTGAACGTCCAGGCGACTGCGCTGCCGGTGGCGATCGTGCGCGCGTAGCCGACCGCGACGTGCGTCCCCGGCTTCAGCGGCTTCGCCGGAGCGCCGTAGATCGTGCCGTGCGTCGGCGAGCCGCCGCCCTTCTCGAGCAGCTCGGTGCCGTCGACCCAGATCGCCGACTCGACGAAGGGCGTGCTCGAGCTGAACTCGATCGCCACCTGCGGCGTGTGGGTCGATGGTCGCGCCCGGCTGCGGCCCGAGGATCTTCAGCTTCACCCGGTCGGAGCGGTCGGGGATCCAGTGGCCGTCGGAGAGCCGGAAGGCATAGGCCGTCGCCTTGTTCGCCGACGTGGACTCGACGACGGCCCAGGTGCTGCCCTGGTAGAGCGTGTGGACGGCCCCGCCGAGCGACGCCGATGTCCCGAGGAGCGCGCGCATGGCCGCGGCCGGGTCGGGAACCGGTGTCGCCGTCGAGGTCGTCGTGGACTTCGATCCGCCACAGCCGGCAAGCGCCGCCACAGCCAAGAGGAACGCGACGCGCTTCACGAAAACCAGGTTACTTCTGTGCTGCGAGCAGGCGCCTGAGGACCGTCCTGATCGCCGGCGCCTGCGGGTCGTGTGGTGCCAGGCGCAGGTAGTGCTGCCAGAGCGCGATGATCTGCTTCGGGTCGCCGCCGTGGTCGTTCAGCATCAGACCGTAGTCCTTGTAGGCCTGCGTCAGCCCCGGATAGAGGCGGATCGCGGTCGCGTAGGTCTTCTCACCGAGTTGCACGTCGGCCGGTTTGCCGTCGACCTGGATCGCGTAGGCGTCGTAGAACGCCTCGTAGGCGTAGTTCTTCGTGATGTCGTTGCCCTCCCACGAGCTCGCCGGGTAGAGCTTCGGCGGGTAGTGGAAGGACGCGTAAGGCTTCGGATCGCGGCCCATCACCGCATACTCGTCCGGCGCCGAGCCCTTCGGCTCGAGCCGGCGTGAGAGGCCTTCGATCACCTGGTCGAACGGCTTGCCGAACTTCTTCTCCACCTGCGTGCCGATGTAGAAGACCGGGCGCTGTTGGATGTTGTCGCTGACGAAGGTGTTCAGCGAGGTGGTCGCGCCGCCGTCGTACTCGGTGAAGGGGATCAGGAGCGACGGGTGGTCCCGCCGAGCCTGCGCCACGTAGCTCGGAAGCTTCAGCAGCTCGGTATCGAGTGCGATCACATCGGGGCGGAAGTGCTCGACGTTCTGGACGTAGCTGACGCTCGTCAGGTTCTCGTCGCCACGCATCAGGAGCAGCGAGTTCGGCGGCAGCGGAGCCAGCAGGTCGTGCGCATAGCCCTCGGCGACGTGGTTTCCGGACTGATCGTCGCCCGAGTAGTGATGCACGGCCGAGGCGAACGGCGCGAGCAGGAGCGCCGCCGAGGCGACCGCGGCGACGAGGCCGGGCCGCACGAGCCGAACGGGCGCAGCCTTCTCGAGGACCCACCAGGCGCCGAGACCGGCGACGATCGCGAGCGGGATGCTCGGGAGGACGTAGAAGCGGGCGATGATCCCCTTCGTCAGCGCGTCGGGATAGGCCGTATCCGTGTAGGCCATGAACACCGGGCCGGCGACGAAGAACGCGGTGAGAAGCGCGATTCCCTCGACCCGCCGGTGCCGCCAGGCCCACCAGAGCCCGAGCAGCGCCAGGACGACCCCGGCGACGACGAAGCCCGAGGTGAGGTTGCCGAAGAGCAGGCGCATGTTCTCCGCGATCGAGCCGCGCTTCCCACCGACGACGAGCGTGCCGGTGCCGTAGTTCTGGCGCAGGATCAGCGACTTGAACGCGGTCAGGCTCGACGGATCGCCCCAGTTCATCGCGGGGTTCGTCGAGGCGGCGATCGGCAGGTAGAGGAGCGGAAGCAGCCCGAGGACGAACGTGCCGGCGGCGATCACGACGGCCGAGCCTGGCAGGAAACTCGACCAGGTCGCCGCGCGGCGCCTGACCTCGATCCGGCTGAGCCAGGCTGCGACCGAGAAGTACGCGATCGTCAGGACGATGAGCAGGATGTTCACGGTGGATTCCCAGCCGCGCGCCGCCACCTCGACCGCCTGGGCGAGCACCAGGAACGCCCCGAGCGACCAGGCGAGGCGGATCCACGCCGCGCGCCCGCCGCCGGTCGAGTTCATCCAGCCGCGCCACGCGAGCACGACGAACGCCGGCACAAAGAGCACGATCGTCTGCTGGTTCGTGAACGACAGCCCGAGCACGAACGTGAACACCCAGAGCAACCGCATCCGCTCCGGCCGGCGTGCCCACTCGAACGCCAGCAGGAGCAGCAGCGCCGCGAAGAGGTTGTTCAGCGCGAACACCTCGGCCACGACCGAATAGGCCCAGAAGATGCTGGAGAACGCGAGCAGCAGCGACCCCGTCGCCGCGGCCACGGGCGGAAGCCATCTCCGCGTGGCGCCGGCGTAGGTCGCGAGCCGGTAGATCGTGAGGAACACGACCCCGACCGCGATCGCGTCGAAGAGCCCGGACATCAGGTTCACGCGCAGCGCGACCGAACCGCCGGGGAACAGAGATGCGATGTGCCCGAGCATCGTCCATAGCGGGTAGCCCGGCGGATGGGCGACGCCGAGCACAGAGGCGGTCGCGATCAGCTCGCCGCTATCTCCCGTGGGCACGGTGTGCTCGACCGTGAGGGCGTAGATCACGAAGGCGATCAGCGCGACGGCGGTGGCGCCGGCAAACGGCATCCAGTTGCGCGGCTGTCGCGGAGCGGACGCGACGGCCGCCCGGCGCGGAGGAGTTCGGCACGGGTCGGGTTTGCGGCGCCCGGAGCCGGCGCAGCCGCGGGTGCTGTCGTCGCGGTCGCTGCGGCACGGCGCTCTCGGGTTCGCTTTCTCTTGTTCGCCACCGCGGGCTTCTCAGGTTAGGCGCGACCGGCCCGATGCAGTTGCGCGTAGATGTCCCTCGCCGTTTTCGCGGGGACGCCCGGGACCCCTTCGAGCTCCTCTGCGGTCGCATCGAGCAGCCGCTCGGTCGAGCCGAAGTGCTGGAGGAGCGCACGGCGCCGCACGGGGCCGACTCCTTCGAGCTGGTCGAACATCGACTCGCGGGAAGCGGCATCGCGGCGCGTGCGGTGGAACGTGATCGCGAAGCGGTGCGCTTCGTCTCGCAGGCGTTGCAGCAGCTGGAGGCCGGGAGAGCTCGCGGGTAGGAGCACGGGGCTCGGCCGGCCCGGAAGGAAGACCTCCTCGATCCGCTTCGCCAGCGAGACGACGGCCGTCCGCGGCAGGTCGTAGGCCGCCATCGACTCGAGTGCAGCGCCGAGCTGGCCCTTGCCACCGTCGATCACGACCAGGTTCGGCGTCGCTGCGAACGACTCGTCGTAGTCCTCGGTCGCCTGCCCGGCGGCGAGCCGCGCAAAGCGCCGGGCGATCACCTCGCCCATCGCGGCGAAGTCGTCCTGGCCCGATTGCCCGCGGATCGCGAACTTCCGGTAGTGGGCCTTCCGCGCGACGCCGTCCTCGAAGACGACCATCGAGCCGACGATCTCCTGGCCCTGGGTGTTCGAGATGTCGAAGCACTCGATCCGGAGCGGCAGCGACTCGAGGTTCAGCACCTCGCGGAGCTCCTCCAGCGCCTCGACGCGGCGCAGCCGCTTCGTCTCCGCCACGAGCGTCTCCGAGGTGAGCCCGAGCTCGGCGTTCTTCTGCGCGAGCTCCTGGAGCCGGCGCTTCTCGCCCCGCTCCGGCGCCCGCACCTCCACGCGCGAGCCGCGAAGCTCCGAGAGGAAGCCCTCGAGGCTCGAGAGGTCGCCGAGCCCGCGCGGAACGAGGATCTGCGGCGGGATCGACGGGGCGGCGCCGTAGTACTCGATGCAGAAGCCCTCGAGCACCTCGAGCGGGTCGTCGCCGGCCGCGTTCTCGAGGTGGAACGAATAGCGGTCGATCATCCGGCCACCGCGCAGCGGGAAGATCTGGACGGCCGCACGCTCCGCGCCGACCGCGAGCCCGATCACGTCGATCGTGCCGATCGAGGCCCGCTCGACGGCCTGGCGCTCGGCGAGCCGCTCGACGGCATGGAGCCTGTTGCGGTAACGCGCCGCGTCCTCGAACCGCTCGGCTGCCGCAGCGGCGCGCATCTGCTCGGTGAGCTGCGCGCGGATCGGCCTGTCGTTCCCCGAGAGGAACTCGACGACGCCGTCGATCACCTCGCGGTAGTCCTCCTTCGAGACGTAGCCAACGCACGGTGCCAGGCACCGTTCGATGTGGAAGTCGAGGCACGGGATCCCGCTGCGCCGGCCCGGCTGCGGGCCCCTCGCACGGCCGGTAGCGGAAGGCTCGGTTCAGCACGTCGAGGGTCTCGCGCACCTTTTTCGCGTTCGCGTACGGGCCGAAGTAGAGGACGCCGCGGCGGTGCCGCTTGCGCGTGAACATCACCCTCGGGTAGTCGTCCTCGAGGGTCACCGCTATGTAGGGGAACGACTTGTCGTCGCGCAGCCGCACGTTGAACGCGGGGCGGTGGCGCTTGACCAGGTTCTGCTCGAGGTGGAGGGCTTCGACCTCGCTGCCGGTGACGATCGTCTCGACCCGTGCGGTGCGTTCGACGAGCGTGTCGATCCCGGGCCGGTTGTCGCTCCGGCCGGCCTGGAAGTACTGGCGCACGCGCGGGCGCAGCGACTTCGCCTTCCCGACGTAGAGCACCTCGTCGGCTGCGTCGCGGAAGAGGTAGACGCCCGGGCCCGCGGGCAGCCCCTTCAGTTCGGCCATGACCTCTTCGGACGGCATCGATCCAGCGTACCGCCGCGAAAACCGCTCACTGGTTGATGATGGAATGCCGGGTGATGCGTCGTTCCGTGATCGCGGCCGTCGTGCTCGTCGCCGCCGTCGCGACGGCGGTCGTGCTCGTGACCGGGCAGGGAACCGGGCGCTCGAGGCTGATCGTCGGAGGCGTCGAGGACGCGGCGAAGTGGAGCAACCCGGCCGGAAACATGGAGCTGGCCACGCGGGCCGGGTTCGGCACGATCGTGCTCAGCTCGGTGTGGACGAGGCCCGAGACGACGCCGGACAACCCCGAGCTCGAGCGGCTCCGCGCAGCGATCGACGCCGCGCGGGCGGTCGGGATCAGGCCGATCGTCGCGGTCTACTCGTTCTCAGGCGACACGCCGGTCGCGGCTGCCGACCGCGTGGAGTTCGGCTCCTATGCCGCCGCGATCCTGCGCGGGATCCCGGAGCTCCGGACGATCAGCCTCGGGAACGAGCCGAACTCGAACACGTTCTGGATGCCCCAGTTCGGCCGCGACGGAACCGACGCGGCTGCGACTGCGTACTTCGAGCTGCTCGAGACGGCCTACCCGCTGGTCAAGGCCGCGAGCCCTCATGTCACGGTGATCGGCGGCTCACTCGCGGCACGCGGCGGGGACAAACCCCACGGCGCGCGGCCGACGCACTCGCCGACCAGGTTCATCGAGGATCTCGGCGCCGCCTTCCGGTCGAGCGGGCTCGCGTACGCCTCCGTTCGACCTCTTCTCGATCCACCCCTACCCGGCGAACTCCTCGATCCCGCCCACCGCGCGCGACCCGCACTCGACCTCGATCGAGATCGCCGATTACCCGAGAGCTCGTGGCGCTCCTCACGCGGGCGTTCGGGCGTTCGCCGCCGATCGTCTACGGCGAGTACGGGATCCAGACCGAGATCCCGCGCACCGAGCAGAGTCTCTACTCGGGCACCCGTGCGCGCTCGATCCGGCCGGTGAGCGAGGCGCGGCAGGCAGATGACTACGTCGAGGCGATCCGACTCGCGGCGTGCCAGCCGCTCGTGCGGATGCTCGTGTTCTTCCACGTCACCGACGAATCGGAGCTGACCGGCCTCCAGACCGGCCTCTACTACCCGAACGACCGCCCCAAGCGCAGCCTCCTTCGTGTCGCCGCCTGGGCCCGGGCGGCCGAAAACGGGCAGGTACGATGCACTCCATGAGCGAGCAGACCGTCGGCCAGTACGTCACGTACACGTTCTTCAAGGCGCGCCCCGAGTGGCGGCGCCTGCCGATCGAGGAGCGCGCCGCGATGAAGGACGCCTTCGCCGAGGCCGTCGAGGAGCACGCGCCCCGCTTCGAGACGCTCAACACCTACTCCACGACCGGGATCCGCCCGGACTGCGATTTCTTCTTCTGGAAGATCGCACAGCGCTATGAGGACCTCGGCGAGTTCGGCGCCGCGCTGAACGCCAGCCCGCTCGCAGCCTGGATGGACGTCACCTACAACTACCTCGCGACGACGAAGGCCTCGATCTATACGAAGGCCAGCAGGGCGCGGAAGATCATCCCGCAGGGCTCGCCCTACCTCGTCGTCTACCCGTTCGTCAAGGTGCGCCCGTGGTACTTCCTGCCCGAGGAGGACCGCCACCGCGCGATGCAGGAGCACATGCGCATCGGCCACGAGTTCACGACGATCCACAACCACACGACCTACTCGTTCGGGATCGACGACCAGGAGTTCATGACGGTCTTCGAATGCGACGAGCCCGCCGACTTCATGCACCTGATGGCCACGCTGCGTGAGTCCGAGGCCTCCAAGTACACCGAACGCGACACCCCGATCTTCGTCGGCCAGAAGATGACGGTGCAGGCGGCGCTCGATCGGCTCGACGGCGCACGGCGTGACGGCCGGCGAGCCTGTTCCGATGCCCGATGCGGCTCGCGTTGCGCCCTCAGAGCCGCAACTCGCCTCCCGCCCCGCCTGACCTGAGGGCGCACGCAGTCGGCGTTTCATTGGGTCGGGCGCAGCATCGCTCCCACAGTGGCGTAGTCATGTGCCCTGACCGCCCGAGTAGCACGCGGTATCCCTTCCCTCCATGACGATCGTCGAGGAAATCCCATTCGCTGCGGCGTTCCTGGCCGGGCAAGCTCACACCGGCTACCGGAAGGCCGGCGGCCGCCGCGAAGCGATCCTGCCCGACTTCCTGATCGGAGCGCATGCCGCGGTAACGGGTCGTCCGCTGCTCACGCGGGATCCTGGACGGGTTGCCACCCACATCCCGGCCGCGAACCTGATCACACCGTCCCGCAAGGCGTAAATCGCGGCCAGGATCAGGTGGCATTTGCGTACCTGGCGCAGACAGCCGACCTGTCGTCGCGATCAATGCCCGCCGGTTGCAAGCGCCCTGCGCCGCTGCGGCATCCGCGTTCGCCTGGGTCGAGAGCGCCTTGTCGGGCTGAACGGTCCCCGCCACGAGCGAGTGGGCAAGGGCGAGCCCCGAGCGTGCCGTCTCGATCGCCGAGGCGATCGCCGCCAGATCGCGCGTTGCTCCCGCCGGCGTGTAGTGGGCGGATGCGATGTCACGCCGGAGAATCGCCGCATCGACGGTCAGCCTGGGTATGCGGCCTCTCACGACGCGGACGCCGGCGCGGAAGCTCCTGAGGTCCGCTTCGGTTACGGCAAGGTCGCCCTGCACGGTGCCCGCATCGTTGCGCGTCGTCTGGGTGCCGTGGCAGACGCCCTGGGCTGCGGTCTCGAACCTCGCGAGCAGGGAGTCCCGGTAGGCCGTCTGAACGTCTGCTTGCTCGGTCGCAACGTCGATAACGAAGCTCTCGGTCTCGTGCTCGGCGGTCAGCGTGCCGCCCTGAATGACGCCCAGGTCTGCCTCGAGGTTGACCTCGGCCAGATAGGTCGCCACGCAGAGCGCGCTACTGCCCACGAGCCGTCCGGGGCCTACGAACGCTCGGCCTCCTTGCACGACAACGTGCCTGGGTGGAGGGAACCGAAAGCTGCAACTGGCGGTCGCGCTCATGGCCCGGGCCGCGTGAAGGGACGGACAGGCCTGGAGGACGGCAACCCCGACGCCGACGACGATCGGTTTCAGCAGCTTCATCACTCCTGGAGAGCGCCGCGACGACCGTCTGATACACGCACTCGCTCGGCGGACCGTGGGAGTCCGCGGGGGACGGCTCGGCGTGGGCGCACGAGTTCGAGCTGACGTATCCGAGGTGGAGTGATCCCGCGACCCGATCAGTGGGTATTTCAGCGCATGGCGAGGGCTTCAGCCACGGCCGGCGGTGCTCATCGCGAGAGAAAGTCCTCGAAGCGAGGTGCATACGGACCGCGTCGCCGAACCTCCGACCGCCATCGCAGCCATCGATAGGGATGTCGAACCCAGCGGAGATCGATCGGCTCTGTGGTGCGGAACCAACTGAGCGGAAGCCCCATCGCGCGCGGCTCGGTCTCGTCCATTCTCAGCCGCGGCCGGTCGCCCTCGACCGGCCTGGTCGAGGCGGCCCGATCCGGCTGGCCCTCTTCTTGGTTCACGCTCCGCCGACGTTGATCGCGAGCTTGCCGCGGACGTGCCCGGCGGCGAGGGCCTGGAGCGCGTCGGTCGCCCGATCGAGCTCGAAGGTCTCGTCGATATGTACCTGCAGGCTGCCGGCGTCGAGCAGCGCTGCGAGACGGCTGAGATCGTCCCCGCTCGGGACCGCCATCACGTTGCTGCGGCCCGGCCCTTCTCCGGCTGCGCCGTTCGTCATCTCCCGCAACATCCCCGCCGCGATCGCGTTGTCGACCGGGTTGACCGAGGCGCGTGCACACGCACGACGAGCGCCGTTGGCGGCGGCTGTCGGATCGGGCAGGTCGTCGCGCATCCCAGGAGCGGCGTCGAAGGAATCGAGGGTCACGGCTCTCATCAGATCTCCTCGGTTGGTGGGCGAGAATCGCTCGCGCGGGATCTCGGTGAGCCTAGCTCGCCGGTGCACGGGCCCGATGCGACCGACTACCCGTGAAGGAACGGGCTCGCGACTCCGACGGCTGCCCACTGACCGCCTTCGATCACTCCGCGGTTCTCTTTCTGGACTGCGACGAACGGGCCGGCAGCGTCTTCGGCCTCGAAGAAGAACCCCTCGAAGGTGGTCGGCGAGTTGTTGCCGCTACCGCGTCCACGCGGGTTGAGGAGGGACTCGATCGCCGGGATGTCCTTGACGAAGGCATTGCGGTCTCTCGTCGTCTTCACCACGAGGAGGGGCGCGAGCTGGCCTGGGTGGAGGAGCCGCAGGGACACGACCGCGAACCCATAGCGCTCCGCGATCAGCTTCAGCCGTGCGCGGAACTGTCTCGGGGTCGGGTTCGGGAACCGTTGGACGAGCGCCGAGTCGAACGGGCCCGAGCCAAGACTCGAGCCTTCGACCGTATCGCCGACAAGCGCGGGGCCATGGGCCGCGCAGAACTCATCCCTCAACCCCCCTGCCGCCAGATCGGCCTCCCACTTGGCTACCTGCGCCGCCACGACCTGTCCGGAAGACTGCGTGCCATCACGTAGGTGCGCCGCCGGCGCCCCGATGTAGGCCCAGCGCGAGTCCCTCGCCGGCAACGGGAGACCGAAGTGACCCTTCAGGTGAAGCCGAACGTCCCCCGGAAGCGCCCCGATGACGATCGTGCGGATGTACCGGGGATCGCCGAACCGCGCCAAGAACTGCTGAACGAGCCGCTTCGACGAAACGATGTGAGCCGGCGCCGCCGGCAGAAAGCTCGGGGCGCTGCGCTGGAGGGCATCGCCCGAGCGGGAGAAGCAGGAATGTGACGGCAAGCTCGGGTACGCAGGCCACGTGCTCGCCGCCGGTGGAGGATCAGCCGGTATCGGACTCACTGCGGTGCGCGTCAACGCCAATGGTCTCGCCGACGCGCTCCAGACGGCAACCCCGAACAAGAACGCGGCGCCTCCGAGAATCCACCCCACTCGACGCGCCTTCATCACCCCATGTTTCCTCTCGAACGCGTGACTCAGCCCGGCTTCTGCACGCCGCCGTAGAGCTTCACCCAGGCGTCGTCGGCATGACGCTTCAACCAGGGGACGAGGTTCGGCGACTGCTCGCGGGAGAAGGCGTTCCAGAGATTCCACACCGACGAGTCCGACTGGATCTGGTCGGCGCCTTCGCCCTCCCCCATCTCCTTCTTCCAATCGAGGAAGAACTTCTCGACGCTCTTGGGGACCTCCGTGAGGGCGTCGGGAGCCTTGATGAACGTCCACATGAAGTCGAGCATCGGCTGGTCGCCGGGGAAGTGGTCGCGCTTGTCGGCGCCGCGAACGAGCGACTCGTCGATCTTCGGGGCGACCGCATCGCCCCGGTGCTCGATGAAGAACAGCGGAACGGCGCCCTCGCGGTTCTGCGTGTAGATCGTCGACTTCAGGTTCCGCAGCATCACCGCCGCGGCTTTCGCCGCCTTGTAGATGTAGCCGTCCCAGAGCTGCTTGATCCCGGGGACGCCCAGCTTGGACATGATGAAGTTGGACACATCGAGCGCGCCCTCGAAGGCCCCGATGTCATCGCTGGCGCCAGGGGTCTTGCCGATGACACCCGTGAGCTTGCCGACGTTGTGCGCAAGCTCGGTGTACTCCTTCACCTCGTCGAGCTTGTCGGAGATCCCCTTGATCCCCTCCTTCAGATGCTCGAGCTTCTCGGCCTGCGCGATCATGCCCTTCGCCTTCGCGCCGTAGCCGACCCATTTTTCCACCTGCCCGACCATGCCGGTGGCCTTCTCGAGCAGCTCCACCGCCTCGCCGAGGACATCGTCCTTGGTCGCGTGGACGAACTTCTCGTGGACGAACTCCTTCAGGTCGACGAGGTCCTCCTCGGTCATGGGGCTGACCCCCCATGCCTCGAGCTGTCCCACGATCGCGTCCCGCAGATGCCCGATCGCGCCCGTGTAGGCGGCCTGGAACTCGCCGGAGAACGCCGTGAGCTTCTGCACCTGGTCGTCGGTGAGGAATTTGTCCGGGTCGGAGAAGTTGCCGATCCAGGTCTTCGCCTCGTCGGAGTGGATCGCGAGCTCGGTGAAGCCCATCGTCACGAGCTCGTCGGTTTCGTCGCGGATCCGCGTGAGCAGCTCGACGGCGCCGGAGCCTGTCTTGGCGAATCCCCAGTCGAACGGCGCGACCCACGGCTTGGCGGGAGCGGTCTGCTGCGCCGGGGCGGTCGAACCGCCGCCCTGAGGAGGAGCAGTTGCCGTCCCGCCACCTTCGGGTTCCCGCGCCACGCGTCGGCCGCCGCCGGGAGCAAGTGCAACCGCCGGGCCCGCGAACGTCGCGAGCCCCGCCGCGCTCATCGGATCCGGGCGCTGCGCGAGGACGCTGAACGCCTGGTTCCCGATCGCCGAGGCGACATCGACTGCGGTGTCGACCGGCTGCCTGACGGTGGGCGACTCGACGCGGTGCTCCTCACGCCCCGGCTTGCCCTTCCGAGCACGCTGCTCCTCGTGCTTCACCCTTTCGCCGATACTACCCCGTCGCCGCGAGCAGCCACGGCCAGCCGTAGTGGCCGTAGTAGTCCACGTAGGAGCCGCCGAACCCTTCGCTGCTCCAGGAGGTCGTCGCCACCTGGGTCGTGTGCTCCCGCGGCAATCCGCTCTATCCGTCCACTGTCCGTGGTGCGGTAGCCGTCTGGCACCTTCACGGAGGTCTCGCGCGTGCGGACGAAAAGGATCGAGCCGTCGGGAAGCACGCGCGGGTCCTCGTCCGTCCAGCCCTCCGGCGGATGGCTGAGTTGGGCACGTCGCGGTTCGAGCTCCCAGATCGCCCTTTGCTCGCCCTGTCCGATCCGCGGCTCGATCCAGTTTCGGCCGGCAGCCGCGACGAGGAGCCCGCGCGCATTGCAGGACGGCGAGACCCAGGAGAGCGCGGAATCGTGAGAGACGTCGCGGCCGTCGAGCAGGATCCGCTTGCCGTCGGTCGTGTAGCGGTCGTTGCCGGCGGCGAGTGCGAGCCGGGACCCGCAACGCGCCACGTAATCTGGGAAGACGAGCGTCTGCGCAAGCTCCGTCCCGTTCGCGTAGAGCGGAATCCCGTCCGCGGCGATCGAGGCCGAGCTGAGCGCATCGTCCCACCAGAGCACCCGCCCGCGCCCATCGACGGCCGCGACGAGCGGCCTCGGATCGCTGCCGCCGGCCTCGGCGACACGCGTCAGCTTGCCCGCCTTCCAGAACCAGACATCACGGTGCGATCCCGAACTTCGGCCCACGGCCAGCTCGCCTCCCGAGCCCCATGCAAACGAGGTCACACCCCACCTCGCGGGGATGACCGTCCGGGTGCCGGCGCCCGGGCTCCAGAGCTCGAGCGCGCCCGACTTCGTCTGATAGGCCGCCGTCTCCCCGGCCGGCGCCCAGGCGAGGGAGCTTGCCGCGAGGGTCGGACCGCCGACGATCCGGCCGCCGTCGGAGAGCAGTCGGCCGTCGCCGCTCCACGCGATCGCCCGAACCGGAGCGTGGGCCAGCGCCGTGTGCCGGGCACCCGTCGTGAGATCGACCACGACGAGGCTTCTCGTGCGAGAAGAAGGCAACGCGGGTGCCGAGCGCCGCCCCGCCGGATCCATGCGCATGCTCGGCCCAGGCGCCTGCCACGAGCGCGAGCAGCCCGAGGACGGCGATCCGATGGTAGGTGCCCTCACCGGAACCAGTTTGACGACCGTCGGTATCGCGACGGTCTGAATCTCGGTTCAGACGCGCCGGTCCTGGCAGGGTGGATTCGATGACGCTGCCGCCGCTCTCGGTGCTCGACCTCGCCCCGATCGTCGAAGGCTCGACCGCCGGCGAGGCGCTCAGGAACTCGCTCGAGTTGGCGCGGCACGCCGAGCACGCGGGCTTCAGGCGCTTCTGGCTCGCGGAGCACCACAACGCGCTCGGGATCGCAAGCGCCGCCACGGCCGTCGTGATCGCGCATGTCGCTGCCGGGCACGAGCACGATCCGGGTCGGTTCCGGAGGGATCATGCTCCCGAACCACTCGCCGCTCGTGATCGCCGAGCAGTTCGGCACGCTCGAGGCGCTCCACCCCGGCCGGATCGATCTCGGGCTCGGTCGCGCTCCCGGGCACCGATCTGCCGACCGTCTACGCGCTGCGCCGGGATCCTTCGGCCGCCGACACGTTCCCCCAGGACGTCCTCGAGCTCCGGCGCTATCTGGCCGACCCGGCTCCAGGGGAGCGCGTCCGGGCGATCCCGGGCATGGGCTCCCATGTCCCGCTCTGGATCCTCGGCTCGAGCCTCTACGGCGCGCAGGTCGCGGCGCTGCTCGGACTGCCGTACGCGTTCGCCTCGCATTTCGCGCCCGAGGCGCTGCTGCCCGCGCTCGAGACCTACCGCGAGAAGTTCGAGCCGTCCGAGCAGCTCGCCTCGCCGCACGTCATGGTCGCGGCGAACGCGATCGTCGCCGACACCGACGAGGAGGCCCGCCGGCTCTTCACCTCGGCGCAGCAGACGTTCACGAACATCCTCCGCGGTCGTCGCGGGCGCCTGCCGCCACCGATCGACGACATCGAGCGGTTCTGGACGGAGGCCGAAAAGGAACGTGCCTCCGCGATGCTCCGCCGGTCGTTCGTCGGCGCTCCCTCGACCGTCCACGAAGGCCTCGAGGCGTTCGTCGCGGAGACCGGCGCCGACGAGCTGATTCTCGCCGGCGCGATCCACGACTTCGGCGCCCGCCTTCGCTCCTACGAGCTGCTCGCATCGTGAAAGACGACGTAGAGCCGCCGATCTGCCCGGTCTGCGGAGTGACGATGGTTCCGGCGGAACTGAGTGCCGAACCACCGACCGGCGCCGACTGGGTCTGCCTCGAGTGCGAGGAGAACGACGAGCGCGATTAGCCGTAGCGCTTCTGGTCGCGCCACGTCCGGACTGCAAGCGTAGACGCACCCTGCGGCGACGAGGAAGAACGCGAGCAGGTCGGGGCCGGTCAGCGGAGTGACGAACCTCTCGGTGAAGTACCAGCCCGCGTCGATCACGAACAGCGCCACGGCGCCGTAGAACACCCGCTGCTGGCGGGTCGGCCACATCGAGATCTCCCGCCGGCCGAAGTCGCGCCAGAGCATGTAAGCGACGAGGGCGATCGCGAAGTAGAACGCGACGCTCAGGAGCAGGCCCGCCGTGATCAGCGCCGTCTCCTGGTTCAGCACCACGATCACGAGCGCGACGACCGCGATGATCGCCATCCCGCGCGCGAACGGCGAGATCCGGCTCATGTCGCCGTCATGTAGGCCCGAACGCCGAGCGCGGCGGCGAGCAGCGTCGCTCCGGCGAACCAGAGCAGCCGGGCGCGCGGATCCGACGGCGCGTAGAGAAACGGTGCGAAGACCGCGAGCAGCGCGAAGGTGCCGTAGGCGTAGTGCAGGCGGTCGGCGGCGTGATGATGGCTCGCGAGCAGGAGCAGCCCGAACAGCACCTGCGCCACGATCAGCGTCTGCGCGAGCGCAAGCAGATGCGCGACCCACCGCCCCGCCCCGCGCCGGCGGCGCCAGGCGAGAAACGCGGTCGCGCTCGCCGCGAGGCACACGACGATCACGAGGACCGCGTTGGCGTGATGGATGGCTAGCATCGATCGTGGACCCTACCGAGAGGATGTTTCGTGGTCGAAGAAGGCACGCCTGCCCCGGATTTCGAACTGCCGAGCGACACCGGCAAGACCGTGAAGCTCTCGTCGCTGCGCGGAAAGCCGGTCGTTCTCTACTTCTATCCCAAGGACAACACATCCGGCTGTACGACGCAGGCCTGCGGGATCCGGGATGCCTGGAGCGACTTCGAGGCGGCGGGCGCGGTCGTGCTCGGCGTCTCGCCTGACGGGGTCGCCTCGCACGAGAAGTTCAGGGCGGACTTCGAGCTGCCGTTCACGCTCCTTGCAGACCCGGACCACGCCGTCGCCGAGGCCTATGGGGTGTGGCAGGAGAAGGCGCGCTACGGCCGCACGTACATGGGCATCGTCCGCTCGACGTTCGTGATCGGCCCGGACGGTCTCGTCGTCAAGGCGATGCGGAACGTGAAGCCTGAGACGCACGCCGACAAGGTGCTGGCCGTGCTCGCGAGCGCTGCTTAGCTCTCGACGAGCGTGACGGTGCTCTCGCCGCGCGCGTCCCAGTAGTTCTCGCCGAGCTTCTCGATCAGCGTCTGCTCGAGCTCGCCGGAGCGCTCCATGTCCTCGACGATGTCGGCGCCGCCGATCAGCTCGCCCTTCACGAACACCTGCGGGATCGTCGGCCAGCCGGAGATCGACGACAGATCCTCGCGGATCTGGGTGTCGAGCAGCACATCCACGGCCGTGATCGGCGCGCCGGCACGACGCAGAGCTCCGAGAGCCCGCTCGCTATTGCCGCACATGATCGCCTGGGGATTGCCCTTCATGAAGAGCGCGACGTCCGAGCCGTCGATCACCTGCTGGATCTTTTCCGCGTAGCTCACTGTTTCGTTTCCGATCGTGTCGTTGGTCACGTCGCGGTCCCTTTCGTGTTGATCCTGAGTTCGTGGATGCTTCCATCCTTCCAGGGCTCGTCCAGTGCTTCGTAGATCAGCTTGTGCTGCTGGATGCGGCTGAGGCCGTCGAAGTCGGGCGCGGTGACCCGCACCTCGAAGTGGTCGCCGCCGCCGCGGTCGATCACCTTCACCTCGGACGCGTCCGGAAACGCGCTCTCGAGCAGCCCCTGAAGCCTGTCGGAACCCACGCGAGGATGGTACAGCCGCGTAACCGGGCTCCGGCGGTTGCAGTGCCGCCCGCGCCGTGCGATTCTCACGGCGCGTGCCGGACGTCACGATCAGGCTCCTCGGCGGCTTCGCGGCCTCGGTCGAGGCCGAGCCGGTGCCCGAGAGCGCCTGGCGGCTGAAGAAAGGCCGGGAACTCGTGAAGCTGCTCGCGCTCGCGCCGGGGCATCGGCTCCACCGGGAGCAGCTGATCGACGAGCTCTGGCCGGAGCTCGGCGCGTCGGCCGGAGCCAACAACCTGAACCAGGCCGTGCACGCCGCACGGCGGGCCCTCGGAGCCGACGCGATCGAAGCGAAAGACGGACTGCTCGAGCTTCATGCGACGGTTGACGTCGAGCTCTTCGAGCAGGCGGCCGTGTCGACGCGGGCCTCGCCGAAGGCCGCCGGCCACCGTGCGGCGCTCGCGCTCTATACCGGCGAGCTCCTGCCGGAGAACCGCTACGACGACTTCGCCTCGGCCCGGCGGGAAGAGCTGGCCGCACTCCATTCGGAGCTCGAGCGGGAGCTCGCAGACCTCGGCTCGACTCCCGGCCCGCGCGGGCTGCCGGCGGACACGAGCTCGTTCGTCGGGCGAAGCCGCGAGCTCGAGGAGCTTCGCGCTCTACTCGCCCGAACGAGGCTGCTGACGCTCTCGGGCACGGGCGGAGCGGGAAAGACGAGGCTTGTCCTCGAGCTCACCCGCGGGGTCGAGGAGGGGTACGCGGAGGGTGCCGCTTTCGTCGAGCTCGCCGCTCTCTCCCGCCACGATCACGTCGAGGATGCCGTCGCCACCGCACTCGATGTCCGCTCCCTTCCCGGGCAGCCGACGCTCCAGGCGCTCGCCGATTTCGTCGGCGACCGCCGGCTGCTGCTCGTTCTCGACAACTGCGAGCACGTGCTCGCCTCGTGCATCGGGGTCGTCGACAGAGCTTCTGCGTGCGGCACCGCAGCTCACGGTGATCGCGACGAGCAGGGAACCGCTCCGCCTGCCCGGCGAGGTCGTCTTCCGCGTCCCGTCCCTCGGCATCCCCGACCCCGAGCAGCTCACGCCGCTCGGAGAGCTGCTCCGCGCCGAGGCGGTGAGCCTCTTCGTAGAGCGCGCGGCCGCCGTCACGCCCGGGTTCGCCCTGACCGAGGAAAACGCAGCCGCCGTGGCCCGGATCTGCTTCCGGCTCGACGGGCTCCCACTCGCCCTCGAGCTTGCCGCCGGTCGCGTCGGAGCGCTCGGGCCGGCCGCGATCGCAGCGCGGCTCGACGACCGGTTCCGCCTGCTGAGGGCGAGCAGCCTTGCCGCGCCAACGCGGCAGCAAACGCTTACGGCGACGCTCCACTGGAGCCACGATCTGCTCGAGCCGGACGAGCGCGTGCTGTTTCGCCGGCTTGCCGTGTTCTCCGGCTTCGACCTCGGCGCGGTCGAGGCCGTCTGCGCCGACAGCTCGCTCACCGAGGCCGAGATCGCCGACGTCCTCGGCCGCCTCGTCGAGAAATCGCTCGTCGGCGTCGAGGAGCGCGACGGCGAGCGCCGCTACCGGCTGCTCGAGACGGTGCGGCTCTATGCGCAGGAGCAGCTCTCTTCATCCGGGGAGACCGCGGCGATCGCCGAACGCCACGCCAAGTGGGCCCTCGCCCTGTTCGAGCGCGATCCGGGCGCCGCGCACCTCGATCGCGAGGCGGCGAACCTCCGGACGGCGCTCGACACCCTCTCTGTGTCGGATGCCGCCGGCGCGCTCCGGCTCTGCGTCGCGCTGATGCCGTTCTGGCTTCGCCGGATCGACCTCGCCGAGGCCCACCGGCGCTTCGCCCACGCGCTGGATGCGGCCCCGGAGCCGACGGTCCTGCGCGCCGAGGCGCTGCTCGCGGCGGCGGCCGTGCACTACCGCTCGGGGACGCTGGACGCCGGCTTCGAGCGGGCCGAGGAGGCCTTCGACGTTGCCGTGGCAATCTCCGACCAACGTTCCGAGTGGCATGCCCTGCATCGCCTCAGCGAGTTCGCGGTCGCCTGGGACGACGGCGAGACTGCCCGACGGAGACTCGAACGGGGACTCGAGATCGCCCGCCGGGAGGGGCTTCCGGGGAACGAGGCGGTCGGCGTCTATTCCCTCGGCGTCGCTCACTGGGCCCTCGGCCATTCCGAGCAGGCGGAGGAGCTGCTCGCGGCGAGCATCGCCCTCTTCGCCGCGCTGGCCGGCACTTCGGGGCGGATCATCCCGTCGCTCCTGAATCTCTCGGAGCTCCTCTGGGTCGGCTTCCCCGGCTTCGCAGGGCCGCGCCTGATCTTCGAGGAGACCCTGCAACCGTTCGCAGACGTCTCCCCCGCCGTCGCGATCGGCTACGTGCTCGCAAACCGCGCGACGATCGCCAGGATGCGAGGCGAGCTAGCACGAGCCCGCGAGCTTCTGGATGAAGGCGACCGCCATTTCGTGCGTCTCGATGACGGCCGCGGAGCGAGCGACGTTCGAGTTCGGCGCGCCTATCTCGAGCTCGCGGAGGGCTCCCCCGGCCTCGCCAGGGAGGCCCTCGAGGAGCCGCTCGCGCTGCGCCGTGCCCTCAACGACCGGCGTGGCATCGGGATCGTGCTCGCCGGGCTCGGCCTCATGGACACGCTCCTCGGCGACCACGACGGCGCCGCCACCGAGCTCGCCGACGCACGGGATCTCTTCCGGCGCGCAGGCGATCGCTGGGGTCTCGCGAGCGCGCTCTGGCGCACCGCCGACCTCGAGCTCGCGCGCGGCCGCCCCGAAGAGGCGGATCTCGCGCTTGCCGAGGCCGTTACCGTGCTTGGCGAGACACGGCGCCTGCGGTGGCTCGCGCACGCGGCCTTCCGCCGTGGCGAGTTGGCGCTCGAGCTCGGCCGGCGTGACCAGGCAGAGGGGCTGTTCGACGAATCCCGCCGGCTCTATGTCGCCGGCTCCTCCCCGGACCTCGCGCTCCTCGAGACGGCGTTAGAGGCGCGCTAAGCCGCTGCAAAGGGGTACGGCGTAGAACTCTCCCACCAAGCGAGTACGAGGAGGCGGGCATGACTGCAACGATGTCCCCGGTCATCGGGGAGGCAACTGTCCAGGAGTTGAGAGAGACGATGCGCGGCGAGGTGATCACCGCGGACGACGATGGGTACGCGGAGGCGGCCAAGGTCTGGAACGGCGCGCACGATGGGCGCCGCCCGGCGCTGATCGCACGGTGCGTCGGTGCGGCCGACGTCGCTGCGGCGATCGGCTTCGCGCGCAGCAACCAGCTGAAGCTCGCGATTCGCGGCGGCGCCCACAGCATCGCGGGATTCTCGACATGCGACGGAGGGCTCGTGATCGACCTGTCGCCGATCACCGGCGTCCGGGTCGATCCGGCCGGCCGCCGGGCCTACGTCGGAGGCGGCGCGACCTGGGCCGCCGTCGACCACGAGACACAGGCCCAGGGCCTCGCGACGACGGGCGGGCTCGTCTCCTCGACGGGCGTCGGCGGCTACACGCTCGGCGGCGGAATCGGCTGGCTGATGCGCAAGTTCGGGCTGGCGTGCGACAACCTGATCGGCGCGGACGTCGTGACCGCCGACGGGCAGCTCGTCCATGCGAGCGAGTCGGAGAACCCGGATCTCTTCTGGGGCCTCCGCGGCGGCGGCGGCAACTTCGGCGTCGTGACGCAGTTCGAGCTCGCGCTGCATCCGGTTGGCCCGCTCGTCCACGCGGGCCCGATCTTCTACCCGCCGGAGGCATCCGTCGAGCTGATGCGACTGTTCCGCGACTGGGCGCCGGACGCGCCCGACGAGGTCACGGGGATCGTCAACCTGACGAGCGCGCCTCCGCTGCCGCCGATCCCGGAGGTCTGGCACGGCAAGCCGGTCGCGGCCTTCGTCGCGTGCTCGGTCGGGCCGGTCGACGAGGCCGAGGCGCTCGTGCGCGAGTTCCGGACGGTCGCCGAGCCGATCGTAGACCTGCTCGGCCCGATGCCCTACAACGTGATCCAGACGCTGCTCGATCCGCTCTGGGGCAAGGGGACGCAGGCCTACTTCAAGGCGACGAACCTCACCGGCCTCGATGACGCCCTGATCGAGAAGCTGGCAGAAGTCCATCTGCAGGTGCCCGGCCCGCAGGCCGAGATCCACATCCATCAGATGGGAGGAGCGCTCGCGCGGGTGCCGGAGGGTGCGACCTCCTTCTCCGAGCGCTCGATGCCGTTCGTGCTGAACGCCGTCACGGGCTGGCACGACGAGGCGCACGCCGACTCGCATATCGCGTGGGCCCGGGCGGTCGTCGACGCCGCGGCGGGAGCCTCGACCGGGCGCGCCTACGTCAACTACCTCGGCGATCCCGGGGCGGGACGGAGCGCCTACGGCACGGAGACCTACGAGCGCCTCGCCGCGCTCAAGCGCGAGTACGACCCGACGAACGTATTCCGGCTCAACCAGAACATCGAGCCGTAGCTCAGAGGAGCGCGGGCGGACCCGTTCCGGAGGCCGCCCGCGCCCACCCCGCCGCTAGACTTTGTTGTCACGCGGATGTGGCGGAATTGGTAGACGCGCACGGTTCAGGTCCGTGTGTCCTTTGGGACGTGGAGGTTCAAGTCCTCTCATCCGCATTCGTATGCCGAACATCCCCTTGAAACGAACATCCCCGTGAAGCTGGTTCTGCTGGGCACGGCGGCTCTGGCCGCCGTCTTGCTGTTCGGAGGCAGCAGCCTCGCGGCGAGGCCCGTGCCGACGACCGAGGTGATCGTCACGCTCGATGCACCGTCGCTTCTGGGCGCCGAGCGCTCGCTGACCTCGGCGGCCACCCGGGCGGCGAGCAGGGACATCGCGAGGGCACAGGCCGGGGCGAAGGCGCATCTCCTCGCCGCGATCCCGAGCGCCCAGATCGTCGAGCGCTACCGCATCGTCGCCGACGGGTTCGCGCTCGTCGTGCCGACGCGCGACGTCTCCCGCCTCACCTCGATCCCGGGGATCGCGAAGGTCTGGCCGAACCTCGTCTACCACGCCCTCAGCACCACTCGATCGACCGTCACCCGGGCGCAGGCGCTCAGCCAGGGCCCTCAGGTGATCGGCGCGGACAAACTCTGGGGCAACGGGCTCGAGACCGCCGGCCAGGGGATCAAGATCGGGGTGATCGACGACGGGGTCGATGCGAAGCACCAGTACTTCGATCCGGACGCCCTCTCCTATCCGGCCGGGTTCCCGAAGGGAATCAAGGCTGACACGACCCGGAAGGTGATCGTCCAGCGTGCGTTCGCCCCCGCGCTACCCGTCTACAGGTACGCGCGAACGCCGTTCGATCCGTCCGAGAACGGCTCATTCCACGCAACGCACGTGGCGGGGATCGCCGCCGGCGACCACAACACGCCTGACGGGGCGCTCTTCCTCTCCGGCGTCGCCCCGGACGCCTACCTCGGGAACTACAAGGCGCTGACGATCCCCACGCCCGGGTTCGGGCTCGACGGGAACTCGGCGCAGATCGCGGCGGCGATCGAGTCGGCGGTCTCGGACGGGATGAACGTGATCAACCTCTCGATCGGCGAGCCGGAGATCTCACCGCAGCGCGACTTCGTCGTGCATGCGATCGACGCCGCCGCGCAGGCGGGGGTCGTGCCGGTGATCGCGGCCGACAACCAGTTCGATCAGTACGGGTACGGCTCGATCAGCTCCCCGGCCAACGCCCCGGACGCGATCACCGTGGCGGCGACAACCGTGACGGACACGATCGCGGACTTCTCGTCGGGCGGCCCCACCCCGGTCTCGCTCCAGCTCAAGCCCGACGTCGCGGCACCGGGCGTCGCGATCACCTCGTCGCTGCCGGTCAGCCAGGGAGGCCCCTACGGAGCGCTGAACGGTACGAGCATGGCGACCCCGCAGGTTTCCGGCGCGGTCGCCCTGCTGATGCAGCGCCACCCGAGCTGGACGGTGGCGCAGATCAAGTCGGCGCTCGTGCAGACGGGCGAGCCGGTACACGACTTCAAGGGAAACGAGGTGTCGGTGCTCCGGGAAGGCGGCGGCCTCATCGCCCTCGTGCGCGCCGACAACCCGTTGCTCTTCGCGGCGCCGAGCTCGGTGACCTTCCCGGTCAACGGCGGCTCGGTGCCGATCGCATTGACCGACGCCGGCGGCGGAGCCGGAACGTGGTCGGTTTCGGCACCGCTCCAGGCTGTCCACCGCGGGGTATCCGTGTCGGTGGCCGGCAGCGTTTCGGTCCCCGGGCGGCTCGTGCTGAAGACCACGGTCTCGCCGAGTGCTGCGAACGGCGACGTCACGGGCTTCGTGATCCTCACCCACGGGACCGAAACCCGCCGCATCCCGTTCTGGGTCGAGGTCGACCACCCACGGCTCGTCCGCGAGCATGCGGTGACGCTCACGCATTCCGGGATCTACCGGGCAACGACCGTCGGCGGCGCGCGGCTCGTTTCGCGGTATCGCTATCCGACGGCCGGCGATAGGCCGTATCCGGGGCCCGAGGTCGCCTATCTCGTCCATGTGACGCGGCCGGTCGCGAACTTCGGCGTCGCCGTGCTCTCCGGGCAGGCGATCCCGCATGTGGTCTTTGGCGGCGACGAGAATCACCTCGTCGGCTTCCCCGGGCTCCCGACCGACATCAACCCGTACCTCAGCACGTTCGGCGAGGCCCGCCCGGTAGCCGGTGCGATCCTCCCTGCCGCCGGGACGTACGAGATCGTGTTCGACACGCGCTCCGCCGCCCGTTCCGGGCCGTTCACGTTCCGCTACTGGGTGAACGACACCACGCCGCCGAGGCTGCGGATCCTCTCGACCACGCACGACCGGATCACCGCGTCGGTCACAGACAGCGGCTCCGGTGTCGATCCCGAGTCGCTCACGGCGACTCTCGACGGCCACAGCGTGATCGAGCGGTTCCAGCGCGGCCGGCTGACGTTTGCGACCTCACCCGGCCGCCACCTGGTGATCATCACCGCGTCCGACTACCAGGAACTGAAGAACATGGAGGATGTGGCTCCGATCAAGCCGAACACCTCGACGCTGCGCCGCACTGTCTTCGTGCACGGCTGAGAGCTCTGGCACCAGGCGGCCTGCAGCCTCCTCGGCGAAGCGCAGCAAGACGCGCAGATAGACCGCCGGACGTGAAGCGGCCGAGCTGAGGTAGTGACGACCTGAGGTAGTGCGGCTTGCCGGACTACCGGCGCTTCAGGTCTTTTTCGTCGATCGTCGGCAGCGACGCGAGATCTCGTTCGACCGACCGCGCGAACTCTTCGTGGTCCGGGTGGACCACGTGGAGGCTCGTCTTCGTCTTCCGGCGCTTCCGCTGCCGCAGCTTTCGGCCGTCCATCCCGAACATCCCCACGATACGAGGCCATTCGGCGGCGGCCACGATCACTACCGCAGCGATCAGCAGGACGATCGCAATCGGGCTCATGCCAGAACAATAGCGGTCGCCGTCAAGCACGCCGGAAGCGGCTCGGGTCGGAAGCGCGTGCCCCTCGGGCTACACTGACCGGCTGATCGATCCCCGGTAGCTCAATTGGCAGAGCGTTCGGCTGTTAACCGAAATGTTGTTGGTTCGAGTCCAACCCGGGGA